>NZ_WBMS02000032.1:0-35273 GCF_008923205.2 Actinomadura physcomitrii
CCTGCTCATCGCCGACGACCATCCGGTGGTGCGCGACGGGCTGCGCGGCATGTTCACCGGGGAGCCCGGCTTCGAGGTGCTCGCCGAGGCCGCCGACGGCGCCGAGGCGGTGCGGCGGCGGCGCGGCGGGGAAGCGGCGGCGCGTCCGCGGCGGACGCCCCGGCGGGCGCGGCGGGCCCGGCGGGCGCGGGGCCGCCGTTCTGCCGGACGCGGGCGAGTTCGCGCTGCAGCCGGCGCTTCTCCATCTCCAGGGTGGTGAGCGACTCCTCGTGCTCCTCGCGCAGGTAGCGCAGGTCGCGGCGGGCGCGCAGGAGGCGCCCGGCGCCGGCGACGGTGAGCATCATGCCGACGACGAAGACGACGGCGACGGCCGCGCCGGCGAGGAAGACCTGCCATTCGTTGTCGATGCCGGGGACGGCCTGGCCGAAGGCGGTGAGGTGGGACGGATCGGTGTTGTCCATGATGATCCCGGCGGCCACGACGGCGGCCGCGGCGAGCAGGAGCAGTCCGATGAACGCCATGTGCAGATCTCCTCTGCGGTGACTCCGGAGGGGGAACGGAGGTGCACCACGATGCCAGACGCGAAGCCGATCTTGTCGGATTCGCCGTAAAGATCCAGGTCGGTGGCCTTTAGTCCGATTGGCGACCCGAGGTTGCCCGCCGAGCGCGCTGGGTAATGATCGTTGCCGTAGGCGGCGCCGATTCCCGGGAGGGGCCATGCCCTTGGAGGCCATCGTTTTCGACCTGGACGGTGTGCTGATCGACTCCGAACCGGTGTGGGAGGAGGTGCGGCGCGGCTACGTCGCGTCGCACGGCGGGCGGTGGCTGCCCGACACGCAGCAGCGGCTCATGGGCATGAGCACCGTGGAGTGGGCCCGCTACATCGCGACCGACCTCGTCGACGGCGTCACCGCCGAGGAGGTCGCCTACGCGGTGATCGACGAGATGTCCCAGCGGTACGCGCGGGGCCTGCCGCTGCTGCCGGGCGCGGAGGACGCCGTCCACCGGCTCGCCGAGTACCGGCCGCTCGGGCTGGCCAGCTCGTCCCCGCGCGCGCTCATCGACCTGGTGCTCGGGCAGCTCGGGGTCGAGGGGCTGTTCCGCGCGACCCTGTCCACCGAGGAGGTCGACGCCGGCAAGCCCGCGCCGGACGGCTACCTCGCCGTCGCCGGGCAGATGGAGGTGCCGCCGGCGGACTGCGTCGCGGTCGAGGACTCCAGCAACGGCCTGCGCTCCGCGCACGCCGCCGGGATGGCGGTGGTCGCGATCCCGCGCGAGGCGCACCCGCCGGCCGACGACGCGCTCGGGCTCGCCGCGCACGTCGCGAAGGGCCTCGACGAGCTGACCCCCGCCCTGCTGGGCGGCCTGCTCGACCCCCTCTGACCCCATCCCGGGGACGGTTGTCGGCGGGCGCGCATAGCATGGGCCGATGGCCTCCCCCGAGCTCCCCGACTTCCCCGAGACCCCGGAGACTTTGGACACGCTGCGCCGCGTGTTCGGGTACGACGCGTTCCGGGACGGGCAGCGGGAGATCATCGAGCACGTCGTCGCGGGCGGGGACGCGCTGGTCCTGATGCCGACCGGCGGCGGCAAGTCGCTGTGCTACCAGATCCCGTCGCTGGTCCGGAAGGGCACCGGCGTCGTGATCTCGCCGCTGATCGCGCTCATGCAGGACCAGGTGGACGCGCTGCGCGCGCTCGGCGTCAACGCCGGCTTCCTCAACTCCACGCAGGACCTCGACGAGCGCCGCGTCGTGGAGGCCCAGTTCCTCGCGGGCGAGCTCGACCTGCTCTACCTCGCGCCGGAGCGGCTGCGCGTCCCGGCGGCCGTCGAGCTGCTCGACCGGGGCGACGTCGCGCTGTTCGCGATCGACGAGGCGCACTGCGTGTCGCAGTGGGGGCACGACTTCCGGCCCGACTACCTGATGCTGTCCGGCCTGCACGAGCGCTGGCCGGACGTGCCGCGCATCGCGCTGACCGCGACCGCGACGGAGGCGACCCGCGCCGAGATCGCGTCCCGGCTCCGGCTGGAGGACGCCCGGCACTTCGTCGCGAGCTTCGACCGCCCGAACATCCAGTACCGGATCGAGCCGAAGACCGACGCGAAGCGGCAGCTCCTCCGGCTGCTGCAGACCGAGCACAAGGGCGACGCGGGCATCGTGTACTGCCTGTCCCGCAACTCGGTCGAGAAGCACGCCGCGTTCCTCACCGAGAACGGCATCGAGGCCCTGCCGTACCACGCGGGCCTGGACGCGCGGACGCGCGCCGCGAACCAGGCGCGGTTCCTGCGCGAGGACGGCCTCGTCATCGTCGCGACGATCGCGTTCGGCATGGGCATCGACAAACCGGACGTCCGGTTCGTCGCGCACCTCGACCTGCCCAAGTCCGTCGAGGGCTACTACCAGGAGACGGGACGCGCCGGCCGCGACGGCCTGCCGTCCACGGCCTGGCTCGCCTACGGCCTCCAGGACGTCGTCAACCTCCGCAAGATGATCGACGCCGGGGAGGGCGACGCGGCGTTCCGCCACCGCCAGTCCCTGCACCTGGACGCGATGCTGGCGCTGTGCGAGACCGTCGAGTGCCGCCGCGTCCGGCTGCTGGACTACTTCGGGCAGTCCGGGGAGCCGTGCGGCAACTGCGACACGTGCCTGTCCCCGCCAGAGACGTGGGACGCGACCGTCCCGGCGCAGAAGGTGCTGTCGGTGATCGTCCGGCTGGAGCGGGAGCGGCGGCAGAAGTTCGGCGCCGGGCACATCATCGACATCCTGCTCGGCAAGAAGAACGCCAAGGTCATCCAGTTCGACCACGACGCGCTGAAGTCGTTCGGGATCGGCGCGGAGCTGCGCGAGGCGGAGTGGCGCGGGGTCGTCCGGCAGCTGCTCGCGCAGGGGCTCGTCGCGGTCGAGAGCGACCACGGCACGCTCGTCCTGACCGAGGCGAGCGCGGGCGTCCTGCGCGGCGAGCGCAAGGTGGCGATGCGCCGCGAACCCGAGCGGACCCCGGCGAAGGCGGCGAAGGCCGCCAAGGAGCGCAAGGCGCCCGTCGAGCTGCCCGCCGAGGCGGCGCCGCTGTTCGAGCGGCTGCGCGCCTGGCGCGCCGCCACCGCCAAGGAGCAGGGCGTCCCCGCCTACGTGATCTTCCATGACGCGACGCTCCGCGAGATCGCGACGGCGCGGCCGTCGTCCCTCGCCGAGCTGGGCAAGGTCAGCGGCGTCGGCGAGAACAAGCTGGCCAAGTACGGCGAGCAGGTCCTGGAGACCCTCGCCGAAGCGCTCGACTGACCGGCGCGCAGCAGGACCGGTCGGGAGACCCGCAGCCGATTCCCAGGGTTCTCCCAGGATCCGGCACGGACTTCTGCCAGCCGCCCCCGCTTCAATGGTCCCCATGCGAACCAACAGGAAGACCATCGCCGCCGGGGCCGGCGCCGCCGGACTGCTCGGGCTCGGCCTGTACCTCGCCGTCCCCGCCGCCGCGAACTCCGCCCCGTCCCCCTCCCCCTCCGCGACGAGCGCCGCGCCGAAGGCGCACCCCGGCCACGGCAAGCGCCTGGCCCCGCTGCGCCGCGTCCGCGGCGTGCACGGCGAGGCCACCGTCCGCACCAAGAACGGCTTCCGCCTCGCCGACTGGCAGCGCGGCAAGATCACCGGCATCTCCGGGTCGTCGCTGACCGTCCGCAGCGCCGACGGCGCCACCTGGACCTGGACCACCAACGGCGACACCCGCGTCCGCAAGGACGGCGGCAAGTCGTCGGTGTCCGCGCTGAGCAACGGCGCGCAGGTGTTCGTGCTCGGCGAGCGGTCCGGCAACACCCGCACCGCCAAGCTCGTCCGCGCGCCGACGACGCGCGCCCCCCCCGGCGGCCGGGCGGCCCCCCCCGGGGCCGCCGGGCCGCGCGGCGGTTCAGCGCCGCGCGGAAGGTAGTTTCGAGGCAGGACGGCGGCCGGGCGCGGTGCCCGGCCGGAGGCCGACAGCGGGAGCGGATGAGCGAGAACCGGCGGGTGCTCGTCGTGGACGACGAGGCCAACATCCGCGACCTCATCGAGGTCGCGCTGCGCTTCCACGGCTTCGCCACCGTCACGGCGGCGACCGGGGAGGACGCGCTGCGCGCCGCCGCCGGCGAGCGGCCCGACCTCGTCCTGCTGGACGTCATGCTCCCCGACCTCGACGGGTTCGAGGTGTGCCGGCGGCTCCGCGCGGGCGGCGACCAGGTCCCGGTGATCTTCCTGACCGCGAAGGACACCCCGTCCGACACGGTCACCGGGCTCACCCTCGGCGGCGACGACTACGTCACCAAGCCGTTCTCGATCGAGGCGCTGATCGCCCGGGTGCGGGCGGTGCTGCGGCGCGCCGCGCCGCCCGCCGGCGGGGTGCTGCGCGTCGCCGACCTGGAACTGGACGAGGGCCAGTGGACGGTCCGCCGCGGCGGCGTCGAGGTCGACCTGTCCCCGACCGAGTTCCGGCTGCTCGCCCACCTGATGCGCAACGCCGGCATGGTGCTGTCGCGCGCGCAGCTCCTGGAGAGCGTCTGGGGCTGGGACCACGGCAACCCGCAGGTCGTCGAGACCTACATCAGCTACCTGCGGCGCAAGCTCGACCCGCTGGGCACGCCGCTGATCCACACCCAGCGCGGCGTCGGGTACGCGCTGCGCCCATGACGCTGAACGCCCGGCTGCTCGCCGGCCTGCTCGCCGTCACCCTCGCCGGGCTGACGATCACCGGGCTGGTCAGCGCGCTCGTCCTGCACGGCTACCTGATGCACCGGGTGGACGGGCAGCTCCAGGCCACCCGCGACCGGGCGATCGCCCGGCTGGTGCGCCCCGGGCTGCCCGAGCAGGGGGTGGCGCCGGCCCGGTTCGTCGTGCTCGCGGTCGGGCCGAACGGGCGGGTCCGGGTGCTCAGCGGCGACGCGCCCGCGCCGGACCGCGCGGTCAGCGAGGTCGAGCAGCTCGGCACCGCCGGCCTCGCCGCCCGCGCCCGGTCGCTCGAACCGTTCTCCCTGCCCGGCCTGCGCGCCGTCGCCCGGCCCTGGCGCAACGGCACCGTCGTCGTCGCGTCCCCGTTGGACGAGATCCACGCGGCCGTCCGCAACCTGGTCCTCACCGAGGTCGCGACCGGTGCGCTGCTGCTCGCCATGCTGACGCTGCTCGGCCGGTGGCTGATCCACCGCGGCCTCCTGCCGCTGGACCGGATGGCCGCCACCGCGCAGGCGATCACCGCGGGCGGCGACCTGCGCGCCCGCATGCCCGGCCCCGGCCACCGCACCGAGACCGCCCGGCTCGCGACCGCCATCAACGTCATGCTCGACCGGATCGAGCAGGCGTTCTGGGCGCGCAGCCGCTCCGAGGCGCGCGTCCGCGAGTTCGCCGCCGACGCCTCGCACGAGCTGCGCACCCCGCTGACCACCATCCAGGGCTACGCCGAGCTGTACCGGCACGGCGCCCTCGGCCCGGACGAGCTGCCCGACGCGATGCGCCGCATCGAGGACGAGGCCGGGCGGATGAACCGGCTGGTCACCGACCTCCTCGAACTCGCCCGCCTGGACCGGGAGGCCGCCGTGCAGCCCGCGCCGACCGACCTCGTCGCGCTGGCCAGGGACGCGGTGGCGGACGCGACCGCCGCCGCGCCCGGCCATCCCGTCCGGCTGGAGGCGCCCGCCGAGCTGGTCGCGACCGTCGACGAGGCCCGTATCCGGCAGGTCTTCGCGAACCTGCTCGCCAACGTCGCCGCGCACACCCCGCCCGGCACGCCCGCGACGGTCCGGCTCGCGCCCGGCGTCATCGAGGTCGCCGACGAGGGCCCCGGCATGGCACCGCAGGACGCGGCGCGCGCGTTCGAGCGCTTCCACCGCGCCGAGCAGGGCAGCACCGGCACCGGCCTGGGCCTGCCGATCGTCGCCGCCATCGCGGCGGCCCACGGCGGGCGCGCCGAACTGCTGTCCCGCCCGTCCGGCGGGACGATCGTCCGCATCACCCTTCCAGAAGCGCCACCCGCAGACCACATGACCGGGCAGGTCAGGTGACCGGGCAGGTCAGGTGACCGGGCAGGTCAGGTGACCGGCGACTCCCAGGCCGCCTTCCAGGTCGCCGGGCCGACGATCCCGTCCACCCCGAGGCCCTTCTCCCGCTGGAACGCGCGGCACACCTCCTCCGACGCCGGACCGTACGCGCCGTCCACGGTGATGGACCAGCCGCGCGCCTTCATCCGCGACTGCCACGTCCGCACGTCGTCGCCGCGCATGACGGGCGGCTGCGTGATGTACCGGCCGGGCCACGCCGGAGCGTGCGGCGCGGACGCCCCGCCCGCCTTCCACTGCCCGTAGTCGTCGTGGACGGCCCGGTCGCAGTCGACGCCCACGCCGTTGATCTTGTGGTCGTTGGAGTACTGCTGGAGCTGCGCGCGCGAGTCCCAGTTCCCGCCCGACCACGCGTACGTCTGCCAGCCGAACGTGATCTTCTTGGCGTCGAAAGCCCGCTTGACCGGCCAGTACCCGCCGTACAGGCCCACCCGTCCGCGCCCGAGGACGGACGCCGCGCCGTCCGCGTACGCGTTGATCGCCGCCTGCTGCTGCGGCGTCGCGTCGAAGTCGACCGCGAAGTAGATCGGCCGGTCCGCGGGCATCCCGCACGCCTTCGCCTGGGCCGCGGCGTCCCGTGCGTCCGCGACGCCGCCGTCCCGCCCCGACAGCGCCCGCGACGCCGTGCTCTCCCACACCACGACCAGCCACAGGCCGGCCGCCGACAGCTCCCGCGCCTCCGCCGCCGTCAGGTTCTTGCCGGTCGTGTCATGCGACAGGTACCGGCAGACGAACTTCGCCCCCGCTTCCCGCAGCGCGGACGCACCCGGACGTCCCCACGCGTAGTCGACACCGAACACGCTCATCCCGTCGTCCCTTCACCGGAGTCCATGGGAGGCCAGGCAACAACCCGCGAACCGCCGCGACCACCGATGTTCCGCGTTGTTCAGCGCATCGCCGCCGAAACGCCGCATCGGGCACCGCGCGTCCGTCATCTTCTGGCGATTCTTTGGTGAAGCGACGTGAAACTGGACAGTGACCTAAGACACATGCGGAGTTATGATCGCTTCGAGGCCAGCGACACTACGGGTCTCCGCAGTTACTGGGCGCATCTGACGCGCGTCCACCTCGCGCCAGATGCACGGCATGACGGTGAGGTCGGACCAGCATGCGGCTAGGCGAGTCCCTGTCCCGCCGGTGCGGCCTTTCCGAACGTCTGTTCCCGCGTTCCCCCGTCCGTCCCCGCCTGCTCCCGAGCAAGCCGCGACGGGGGGACTCCAGCGAGGAGGCAACATGACCTACGTCGAGCAAGAGTCCACTCCTCAGACCCCGCCCGCGGTCGCCGACCCCGCCCCGCTCGGGCTGGCCGCGTTCGCCCTCACCACGTTCCTTCTCTCCGCCAAGAACGCCCAGTGGACGGACGGCACCGACGCGTGGCTCGGCTTCGCGCTCGGCTACGGCGGCCTCGTCCAGCTCCTCGCCGGGATGTGGGAGTTCCGCAACCGCAACGTGTTCGGTTCGACCGCCTTCTCCACCTACGGCGGCTTCTGGATCGGGCTCGGCCTCTACATCCTGCTCGTCGCGAAGGAGGGCAACGCCGACCAGGTCGCCAACGACCTCGGCTGGATCCTGCTCGCCTTCGCGATCTTCAACACGTACATGCTCCTGTGGAGCACGCAGGTGAACCTCGCCGTCTTCGGCGTCTTCCTCACCCTGGAGATCACCGAGATCGTGCTGTTCATCGGGAACTTCTCCACCAACGAGACGACGATCAAGATCGGCGGTTACATCGGGGTGATCACCGCGCTGGTCGCCTGGTACACCTCCGCCGCGGGCGTGATCAACGGCATGCTCGGCCGGGTCGCGCTGTTCGTCGGCAAGCCGCTGTTCAACCTCACCCCGACCCAGCCCCCCGCCGGCCAGCTCTGACCCGACCGGCACCCATCCGACAGGCACAGGAGGCCCCTCGCGCATTCGCGCGGGGGGCCTTCGCCGTCAGAGGGACGGGCCGGGCCCGTCGTCGTGCAGCCATTCCCAGGCGATGCGCGCGGCCTCGAGCGCGAAGCGCCCGAGGGCGGCGAAGGCCGCGATCTGCCGCCAGTTCCAGCGACGGTGGGGCCCGCTCATCCAGATCACCCTCCCTCTCCCGCGCCGTCCACGGTGGCGCCACGTCCACCTGCCGGCGCTCTTCCGCCGTGGAACGTACCCCGGACCATGGCGCAGATATCGAACACAAGTTCGAAGTCAGCTAAAATCCGGCACCGCGCGACGTCCGGCTGGTCAGAAGCCGATTCCGGCCGCGACCGGCCGGTGGTCGCTGCCGGTGGCGGGCAGCACCCACGAACTCTCCGGCTTCACGCCGCGGACCAGGATCTGGTCGATCCGCACCATCGGGAACTCCGCGGGCCAGGTGAAGCCGAAACCGTCCCCGGCCGCCTCCTGCGCCGAACGAAGCCGCGAGGTGAGGCCGTCGAACGCGCGGTCGTCCGTGGCGCCGTTCAGGTCGCCGAGCAGCACGACCCGCTTGTTCGGCTCGGCGGCGATGGCTCTGGCCAGCGCCTGCGCGTTCCGGTCCCGCGAGATCGTCCAGAAGCCGGTCCTGGGAGTCACTCGCACGGACCCGAGGTGCGCGACGTACACCGCCAGCGGTCCGTGTTGCGTGGCGACCGTGGTGCGCAGCGCCCGGGAATAGCTGAGCTTGACGGCGGTCGGCCTCGTCTCCGCCAGCGGCCCGTAGTCCGTCTCGATGTCGACGGGCCGGGTGTCCGACAGGGGCAGCCTGCTCCACAGCCCGACCGTGCCCTGCACCACGTGGTACGGATACGCCTTCGCCAGTTCCTTCTCGTACGTGCCCCGGGCCTGCTCGGTCAGCTCCTCCAACGCCAGGACGTCCGCCTTGGAAGCGGCCAGGTCACGGGCCGTGCCCGCCGGGTCGGAATTGTCGGCGCCGACGTTGTGGCTGACCACCGTGAGGTCGGCGCCCGGATGGGACTTGTCGGTGAGCAACCCGCCGAAGAGGTTCAGCCACACCGCCACCGGCAGCAGCAACGCGACCACCGCCGAAGGCGAGCGCCGCCACACCGCCCCGGCCAGCAGCACCGGGACGAACAGGCCCAGCCATGGCAGGAGGTTCTCCACCAGACTGCCGAGATTCCCGACCCGGTTCGGAATCTGCGCGTGCAGCAGCATGAACAGGCCCAGAAACACCGCCAGCGCCGCGAGCACGGGGCCGCGCTTCCAGGGCTCCGGCCGTGAGGCGGCGCGGACCGCCCGCCGGATGCCCGCGCGCGGGGCTCCGGCGGGGCGGTCCTCGGCGTCGCCCCGTTCGGTCTCCGCCGTGTCCACCTGCGCCATCGACCGTCCTCGCTCACTGCCGTGACCAGGCCGCCGGCGCATCCGGCGGGCCCCCGTTCCTGCTGCGTGATGACCATCGGCCGAGCATCGAACTCCGCGCCGGCCCCTCGCTTCCTGATGCTACGAACCGCCGCATATCGCCGGCGTATCGAAAACGGCCCCGGCATACCGCAGGAGGAGCGCGAAGCGGTGTTCCAGCGCTTCTACCGCCGTGCCGACGCCCGGCGCAGCGACCCCGAGGGCACCGGCCTCGGCCTGCCCATCGCCCGCCAGATCGCCCGCGCCCACCACGGCGACCTGCACATCGCCGACCACCCCGGCGGAACCCGGATGCTCCTCCGCCTGCCCTGCACGTCACCGTAGCCACGCGCTGACGTCGGGCCGGGGTCAGTGGATCCAGAGCCGGCATTTGTGGTCGGTGGCGAACGTGGTGAACGGCGCGGTACCCTCCCGGCTCAGCCGCTGCACCTGCGGGGACGAGGCGGTGAAGGCGGGCCAGGAGGGCGTGGTCGGGCCGTTGGGGTCGCCGGTCTTGGCGAAGGTGGTCCAGTAGGCGATCATCTTGTCGGACAACTGCTGCTGCGCGGTGTCGAGGCCGGGGATCGGCGGGATGCCGTTGAGGCCCTTGAACAGGTAGAAGATGTCGGCGGAGTGGTAGGCGCCGAGGGGCATCAGGGGGTCGAAGTCGACCATCGGCGGCTTCGGGTCGGCGAACTCGTAGGCGTAGAGCTTCTGTCCGGGGTTGGCGGCGACGCTCTGGTTCGTGGCGAGGGCGGGGCAGGCGAAGAGGGTGTCGGTGGTCAGCGAGGACACGGCCAGATCGGCGTTGTCGGCGGATGCCGGCGGGTAGGCGTCCAGGACCTGCTGGGCGGCGTCGTCTCCGGCGCGGAACCGGACCTCGGCCTTGAGATCGTCGGCGGTGGCGTGCCGGAACTTGGACAGGTGGTAGTTGAGCGCCGTGAACAGCCGGCCCTCGTCCTTGTTGCTGCCGGAGATGAGGGGCACCTTGTTGTAGTGCCCGGACGCCAGCGCCTCCAGCGTCGGTTCCTTGATCACGTGGCCGTCGATCACCGGGGTCCAGCTCAGCGGGCTCGGTCCGAAGCTGCCGAACAGTTCGCCTGCGGTGACGGACAGGTCACCGGCCGGCTTGCCGCGCAGGCAGGCCGGCATCGTGGCGGGGTCGGTGCAGCCGAGCTTCCTGGCGAAGGCCGTGCTCGTCGCGTACGCCGTCGCGGCCGGGACCGGGCCGAGCGTGGTGCCGCAGGCGCCGCTCTGCGAGATGGCCTTGTGGAACAGGCCCGCCGCGCCTGGGGACTGGAGCTGCATGCAGACGCTGTTGCCGCCCGCCGACTCACCGAACAGGGTGACGTTGCGGGCGTCGCCGCCGAAGGCGCCGATGTTGTCGCGGACCCAGCGCAGGGCCGCCTGCTGGTCGAGCAGCCCGTAGTTGCCGGTCGTCCCGGACTCCCCGGCGAGCGCCGGCAGCGCCATGAACCCGAGCGGTCCGAGGCGGTAGTTCACCGTCACGGCGATGACCTTGCCCTTGGTGACCAGCGGCGTCGGGTCGTACCCCGAGCCCCATCCCGTCACGTAGGCGCCGCCGGGCAGGTACACCATGACCGGCAGGTTCTTCGACTCCGCCTCCGGCGGGGTGTAGACGTTGAGCACCAGGCAGTCCTCGCTGCCCAGACCGATCTGGGGGCAGAGCGAGCCCTCCTTGGTGGCGTCCCGGACGCCCTGCCAGGGGGCGGCCGGTTGCGGCGGGCGGAAACGCCGGTCGCCGGTCGGGGGCGCCGCGTAGGGAATCCCCAGGAACAGGCGTTCGTCGGCGTTGACCGTCCCTCGCAGGACCCCGTCCTTCACGGTCACCGTGTCACCGGCCGCCTGCGCCGCCGCCCGCGCCGGGAGCGCCGCGGCTCCGGCCAGTGCCGTCGCGGACAGGATGGCGAGCAGAATCCGACCGAACCGCATCACGCCTCCAAAAGAGCGACATTCTCCGATGATGCGAGCATGACTCTCAGATGTGGATGGTATGCGTGCCAGGAACCGTTGCGCTTGGTGCGGATGCGACAGTTCTCCGGCGCCTGGTTGTCACACGGCGGTGGTGGAGGGGGCGTCCCGGCTGGTAGGCGGCCTTCGCAAGGCCGAAACGTCCCGGACCTCGCTTTAGAGTGGTACAGATGAGATAGTGCCTGTACCACTAGTCCACCGAGGTGAGGTGACGCGGCGTGGGGTTGCGCGAGCGGATCGTCGAGGCCGTCGAGGAGATCAGCGGACGCCACGATCAGCAGGGGCTGTACGGCGGCCCGGCGGGCGATCCGGGACTGACCGGACCGGGCAGCGTTTCGTGGGAGGTGAACGGGGATCTGGGCGCGGTGGCGGCGGCCGGGACGGCGGCGATCGTGCTCGAGATCCTGCACCCGTCGGTGATCGCGGGAGTGGAGGAGCACTCCTCCTACCGCGAGGATCCGTTCCGGCGGGCGCGGAGCACGATGGGATACGTCCTCGGCACGACGTTCGGGAACACCGAGGCGGCGACGCGGCTGATCGGTACGGTCAAAAAGATCCACGGGCAGGTGACGGGCGCCCGTCCGGACGGTGTCGCCTACCGGGCCCTGGACCCGGAGCTGATCGCCTGGGTGCACACCTGCATCCCCTGGATGATCATGACGGCGTTCGAGCGGTTCAACCGCGCGCTGTCGCCGGCGGAGCGGAACCGCTACCTGGCCGAGCAGGCGGTCATCGGCCGCATGGCCGGCGCCGACACCGTCCCGGTCACCACGGCCGAGCTGGCGGAGTTCGTGGCGGCCGTACGGCCCCGGCTGGCGGTGACCGAGCAGACCCGGGACTTCCTCGAATTCCTGCAGACCGTGCCGTCCGATGGACGACCGTCCTGGCCGGTCGGTGCGGCGGTGCACCGCCTCACCACGGCGCAGGCCCACTTCAATGTGCGGGCCGGAATGAGCCTCGCACCGCCGTGGGCGCGGCGCCTGACCGGGCTCGACCTCTCGCCGGCGATGCGGAGCCTGGCGGCGATGCCGTACCTGGGCGCCAACGCGCGGATGATCCGGTGGGCCTTCGACGTGCCGCCGCATGTGGCGATGGCCCGAAGGCGCGCGCTCGGCGCCGGGCGCGGCGCGGTGGCGGTCGCGGCCGATGGCTGATCCGCAGCTGGCCGCGCTGGTGAGCCGGGCGGTCACGGCACAGGCGCAGGAGTCGGACGCCAACCGGGAGCGCATCCTGGACGCCGCGCTCGCGGAGGCGGCGGCCGTCGGGGTGGACCGGCTGACCGTCGAGGACGTGGTCAGGCGCAGCAAGCTCGGCCGCATGACGGTGTACCGGCGCTTCCCCCGCCGCGAGGACATGCTGAACGCCCTGGTCACGCGCGAGGTCCAGCGGTTCCTCGCGGCGGTGGCCGCCGGCATCGACCGGGCCGCCGGGCGCCGCGAGGGCGTCGCGGAGGGCTTCGTCGCGGCGGTCACGTTCGCGCGGCGGCATCCGCTGCTGCGCCGGGCGAGCCAGACCGACCCCGGATCGGTCTTCGAGGCGCTCGCCGTCGACGACTCCCGGATCCTGTCCATGGGGGCCGCCTTCATCGCGCGCGAGATCCACGGCGACGAGCCCGGCGGCCCCTCCCAGCAGGTCCGGTGGGTCGCGGAGGTCTTCGCCCGCCTCTTCGCGACGTATCTGGCGATCCCGCCGGCCGACCCCGACCCGGAGGACGACACCGAGCTGCGCCGATTCGCCCGGGAGGTCCTCACCCCGATGGTGGAGCGAGCGGTGACACCGCCCGCGTGAAGCCGCAATTTTCCGGCAGTCCGACAATGAACCCAACACCGGAATGTAAATCACTTCGCGCAGCAATTCGCGTCGAAAAAGCTAAAACGGCTTGAGGCGCCCGGGTACGGTGACGGCCCCGCGATCACCAGCCGGGGATTGTGCGCTTCTGGCTCAGCAGCCAGAAGCGCAGCGCCAGCAGCAGCTCGAACCGCCGTGCGGGGTCGGCCAGGTCGACGCCGACGAGCGCCTCGATCTGCCGCATCCGGTAGCGGACGGTCTGCGGATGGACGGTGAGCTGCTCGGCGACGTCCACCAGCGACGAGCCGGCGCTCAACCACGTCAGCAGGGTCTCCGACAGCCGGAGGCGCCGCTCGGGCGGCAGATCGGAGAACACCGCGAGCGCCTTGTCGGTCAGGATCCGCATGCAGTCCTCGTCACCGGCGAGGAGCAGCGTGGGGAGGTGGTCGTCGCAGCGGACGGCCCCGGCCTCGGGCGAGAGCATGCCCTCCCGGACCATGACGAGGGCACGGCGGGCCAGCCGCAACGAGACCGGCGCGTCGCCGAGGCACACGGACGGGCCGATCGCGTACGTGGCCCCGGCCAGGCTCTGGCCGAGCATCGTTTCGCGGCCGGGCAGTTCGGGCGCGGGGAGGAGCAGGAAGGGGTCGGGCCGGTCGAAGTCGGTGAGCACGTCGGGGGTGAGCCCGATCGGAGCGCGGCCCCGCCGGTCGGCGCCGTCGCCGACCGCGACGCACGCGACCCGTTCCGGGACGCGCCATCGGGCCTGCCTGGCCAGGTCGGCGACGCTGTCGGTGGCCGGGGCCACCTCCTGGACGAGCAACTGCAGCAGCCTTCGCCTGTGCTGGCCGAGGAGGTTCGCGGGTTCCCCCCGCAGCCGCTCGTAGATGTCCGCCGACGTCGCCGACATCTGCTCCAGCCGGTCCAGGAGTATCTTCACCAGCAGGTACATCTGGTCCGGGGGGACGCCGGCCTCCCGTCCGGCGGCCGCCAGCCTGTTCCAGACGATCCGCGCCCCGGCCTGGTAGACGGCCAGGACGCCGTCGATCTCGACCCCCTCGAGGAACGCCCGCGTCACGAACGCCTCGTGCTGCCGCCGGGCCGAGCCGGCGACGGCGGGATCGCTGGCGGCGGCGCCCTCGATGAGCACCTCGAAGAACTCGATGAACCCCAGCCTGCAGCGCTCGCCGGCCTCCCCCTCGAACAGGAACCGCAGCTCAGGGACCTGCTGCCGGACGCCTTCGACCACCTCCGTCGCCAGTGAATCCAGCTCGGGGCCGACGATATCGGCCATCAGCGACCGCGGCAGATCCGTGGGCCAGCCGTGCGCCGGAGAAGAACCTGAATCTGCGCTGTGCACTCGCATAGCATGCACTCCACCAGGAGACGAGAAAAGGCCGGGATGAGGTGGCAGACCTCAGGCGGCGACGAGCGAGGCCGAGGTCGTCCGCGCACGCGCTGGCAGAAAAATACTCCTGGCGTCACGGCGGCGCAGCATTGGCAAGAAGCCCGAATCACGTTCTGTATTACAGGACGATTCGTCCAATGAGCCGCCCCGGGGACTCGGGCTCGCCATCGGCGGCCGGCACGGCCGTCCGGCTCGGGCAGCGGTGACCGCTTAGGCCGTGGTGTACGAGTTCGTGCGAGTGGAGTGGCGTCCGGGGGTCATCTTCCTCATCGACCCCGTCTGCCTCACTCCGCCGCGCGACCGCGAATGGCGTCCGGCCCGGCACGCCGACGGGATCCAGCGCAGGAACCAGGCCAATCTGCTGAACGCGTGCATCAACCTGATCCCGCCGGACAGGCAGGGAGAGGTCCCGTTCGCGATCGCGGTGTCCAAGGCCGACCTCGTCTCGGAGTACCTGACGTATCGGCCGGGCGTCGACCAGGACCGCGAGGTCAGGGCCCTGCTGGAGATGTGCGACGCGCACGGCGTGCAGCCGCGCCACGTCCCGGTAGCACCACCCGCCGTGTCCGCCACCGTGGACCAGAACGAACGCCGACATCGACTCGGCCGGGATCAACGTTGCTTCCCCGGGACGCCCTCGGCGTGACTCACCCGGGTCCGGAGGACTCGAGGTAGTGCAGCGCGAGTGCTTCCACCTGCACGTCCATATAGGGAAAGGCGGGCAGCCGGGACAGGTGCTCGTGGAGCTCCGTTGCGTCCGCCGCCTGCCAGACGCCGACGTTGGCCGTCGTGCCGGGCAACCGCCAGATACGGGTGATCAATCCGGCTTCCCGGTACCCCGTGGCGACGTCGGCTTCCGCTGCGAGCACCTCTCTCCACCGGTCATCGTCGAACGAAGCGGGCCGCGTGACCGCGATCCTGACGAGGAACTCAGGCACTGCGCCTCCCCGAGTCGGAACGGACGTCGCCAAGGACTTCGTCAGTATGCTCTCCCAGCGCGGGGACCCGGGCGTCGTCGGGTGGCTCGAAACCCGTGACGCGGAACGGGGACGCCAGGACGGAGGCGTATTCACCACTGGGCAGCCGCACCGGCCTCCACCTCTTCCCCGCCTCCAACTGCGGATGCCTCGCGACCTCAGGGGTCCCGTTCATCCGGCCCCATGGGATGCCGGCCTCGTCCAGGAGGGCCGCCAGCTCGTCGTGACCGTGCGCGGCGACCGCGACGGCCACCGCCTCCTCCACCTCTGCGCGGTTCGCGAGGCGGCGACCATTGGTGGCGAACCGGGCGTCAGCGGCCATCTCCTCGAGCCCGAGGACACCGCACAGGAGGAGCCACTGCCGGTCGTTCTGCACCGCGATGTTGAGGACGGCACCGTCCGCGGCGGTGAACGGTCCGTACGGCGTGATGGTGGCGTGCCTGGTTCCCGCGGGCTCGATGTCGACCCCTTTCTCGCGATAGGCGAGAAGGAGCGGGCTCATCCACTCGGCCAGGACGTCGAACATGGAGATGTGCACATGCTGGGCTTCTCCCGACACATCGCGCGCTCTCAGGGCCGCGAGGATCGCGGTTGCCGCATAGATGCCGGCGGCCAGGTCCGCGAGCGAGACTCCCGGCTTGGCGGGTGCGCCGGGGAGCCCCGTGTTCGCCGTGACGCCGGCCTCTCCCTGGACGAGCAGGTCGAACGCCCTCCGGTCGCGGTAGGGGCCGTCCGGCCCGTAGCCGGAGATCTGGCAGGTGACGAGCCCGGGGCTGATCTCGTTCAGCTCCTCGGGGCTCACGATCCGCTCGATGGCACCGGGCCGCAGGTTCGACAGCAGGACATCGGCGGTGCCCAGCAGTTCCCGTAGAGCGCCCCTGCCGTCCTCGGACTTCACGTCGAGTGCGACGGACCGCTTGCGGTGGTTGAGCCACACGAAATGGCTCGCCATTCCCTTCACGAAGGTGTCGTAGTCGCGCGCGAAGTCTCCTCCGTCAGGCCGCTCGACCTTGACGACGTCGGCGCCCAGATCGGCGAGGTGCCGCGAGCACAGCGGCGCGGCCACGGCCTGTTCGATCGCGACGACCCGAAGCCCGCTCAACGGGCCCGCCGGCCGGCTCATCGTCCGAACCTCAGCACCGTTCCGACGGCCGGCTGCACGTACCGGTCCGGCATCTGCGCGCGGAAAGCGGCGTGCGCCGGCAGGCCGCTGCAGTGCATCGGCATGATGTGCGACACGCCGCGTTCCCGCATGCCCTGCAGCGTCAGGTCCACGTTCGCGGCGGGCGTGGTCGGGAAACCCAGATGGAAGCCGCCGAGGACGGCGTGCACCGGCCTGCCGCCGCAGATCTCGCGTGCGCGGTCGATGGTGTTGAGGACCCCGGCGTGGGCGCACCCGGTGAGGACGACCAGTCCCCTGTCCTTGACGTCGATGACCAGCCCCTGTTCGTCGATGACCTCGTCGAGTCCGTAGCTCCCGTCGCCGCGCATCTGGTACAGCCCCGGCGCATGGGGTGCCGGAGGCTCGACCGGCCCTTCGAAAGGCACCTCACGCGGGATGAACCCGGTCGTGAACATGCCGCACCCGAGGTCGAGCGCACCGCCTTCCCGCCGGCCGGCGCCCAGGACGAGCCTCCCTCCGCGCCGCTCGATGTCGTCCATCGTGAACGCCTGGTTGTAGTACGCGGACGACCGTCCGTCCGGCATGACCGCGTACCGGGGCAGGAAGGCGTCCCGGTGGGTGGCGACCGGGACGGTGCGCTCGACGGACTCCAGGAACGCGTAGATCCCGCCGTAGTGGTCGGGGTGGCCGTGGCTGATCACGACGTGCCCGATCCGCGCGGCGTCGACACCGAGGGCCCGCATGTTGTGCGTCAGGACCGTGCCGGTGAGCCCGGCGTCGAACAGCACGGTCGAGGAGTGCCGTCCGCTCCGCGCGGTCACCAGGAGGCTGATCCCGTTCTCCGCCTGGGGTGGCAGCCGCCGCTGGTCGAAGTGGTCGATGAGGCCGTTGCGCAGGCAGTGCGTGCCGTCACCGAGGTCCAGATCCGGGAGCAGCATGTCCACCCAGTTCTCGACCAGCACGGTGATCTCGACGCCGTCCGCTTCGAACCCGCCCATCAGAAGATCGCAAGGGGGTTGATCGGCGAACCGACGGCACCCGTGATGGGCAGCGGCGGTGCGGTGAAGAAGAACTCGTAGCGCCCCTCGTCCCGGCACGCCTCGGACAGGGCTTCGAGATCGAAGATCTCACCGAACGTCATGCCGGCGTTCACGAGCAGGATCAGGTGGAGCGGTTGGAACACGCCGGGCGTCTCGTTGGGCAGGACCTCGGCGCCCCAGGTGTCGGTGGCCAGCGCGGAGATCTCGTGACCGGCGAACCAGTGTGCCGCCGACAGGCCGAGGCCCGGTGCCGGGCCGGAGTCGTAGTCGCCCCAGGCTCCGCGCGCCCGGACCTGGGCGATCTGCCCCGTGCGTACGAGGACGATGTCTCCCGAACGGATCTCCACGCCCTGGGCTTCGGCGCACGCGGTCAACTCGCTGCTCCCGATCGAGTCGCCGGGGCTGAGCCAGTCGACGCCCCGGTGCAGCGGGACGTCCAGCAGGACGCCCCGGCCGGCCACGGCATCGGCGATGTTCTCGATGCCGTTGATGGAGGCGCCCGTGCTGGTGACGTGCTCGAGACCGTGACCGTTGTACATCTGGCCGCGGTAGAAGATGTGCGCGAGCGCGTCCCACTGCGTCCCGCACTGCAGGGGCATGGTGACGGCGTCGTCGGTGTACCGCAGCAGAGCGAGGCCGTCCTGGGCGCCCAGGGCGATGTCGCCGCCGTCCTGCAGCATCGAATGGACCGGATTGGTCCGGCCGCCGAAGCCACCGCTCTGCGGCCCGTCGCTGTCGAACGGCAGTCCGCACGAGACGACCCGACCGGTGCGGATCATGGTGGCGGCGTGCACGAGGGCCTCAGGAGTGATGAAGTTGAGGGTTCCCCGCTGGTCGTCGTCACCCCACCTTCCCCAGTTGCGGTAGCGCAGGCAGAGATCGTCGACGAGTGCGATCGACTCCTCTTCCGTCATCGTGCGGTCGGTCCCCGCCGCCGCGCGAGGTTCCGTCTCGGTCATGTCAGGCCTTCTTCCGAAGAGACAGCACGTTGCCTCAGGCCGGCTGTGAGTTCTGCCGTTGGTCACCGGCCTCCAACATGACGCACCGAACCGGCGGGCACCTACGTTGCGGCCGCTATAAAAACCCGGGGATCGATGTCTGCGGCGACATGGTGCGGGCCGAGCCGCGGATGCCACGATCGCACCGCTGCTGATCCGCAGCACCAGGACGTTTCGCTTCAGGAGTGGTGAGCGTGGCACGAGTACGCGTGGTCGGGGTCGGAATGGTCCCCTTCGTGACCCCGAGCAAGAGCGGCTCCTATGACGCGATGGCGGCGGAGGCGGTGCGGAAGGCGCTGACCGATGCGGGCCTCGACCTCGCGCAGGTGCAGCAGGCCTACGCCGGTTTCGTCTACGGAGACTCGACCAGCGGCCAACGGGCCCTGTACGGCGTCGGGATGACCGGGATCCCGGTCGTCAACGTCAACAACAACTGCTCGACCGGCTCGTCCGCGCTGTGCCCGTGCCTCCGACCTTCTTCTTCAGCGCGAGCCTGGAATCGGACGACCCGTTCCGCTACCTCCTCGACGCCGGCATCGACCTCCGGCACGTGCTGCACGGCGAGCAGCACTTCGCGTACAGCGCGATGGCGTACGCCGGTGACACGCTCACCGTCGCCGAGCGGATCGTGGACGTGACGTCCAAGCGGGGTGGCGCCATGGAGCTCCTCACGAAGGAGACGGCGTTCAGCCGCGAGGGCGAGCGGATCGCCGTCGCCACCACCGTCATCGTCGTCCGCGACCCGGAGGTGACCGCGTGACCGGGACCCCGCCCCCTGCCGATCTCCAGGTCGGCACGGCCCTGCCGCCGCTCGGGCCGCCGCCGATCTCGCGGACCACCCTCGCGCTGTTCGCGGGCGCCAGCGGGGACCACAATCCGATCCACATCGACATCGACAACGCGCGTTCCGCGGGCTTCGACGACGTCTTCGCACACGGCATGCTGAGCATGGCCTACGTCGGCCGGTTGCTCACAGGATGGGTACCGCAGGACCGGATCCGCTCGCTTTCGGTGCGATTCGCCTCGATCACGCCCGTCGGGGCCCGGCCCACCTGCACCGCAACGGTCGTGGCCGTCGACGACGGCACCGCCACTCTCGACCTCGCGGTCACGCTCGCCGATGGCACCACCACCCTCACCGGCCGCGCGGTCGTCGCGCTGCGCGACGGCCACTGACAAAGAGCCCGCGCAAGGGAACGCTCGACGACAAGGTCGCACTCGTCACCGGGTCCGGCCGCGGCATCGGCCGCGAGATCGCCCTCAAGCTGGCTTCGGAGGGCGCGAGGGTCGTGATCGTCGCCGGCCCCGGCGGCAACGCCGGGCAGGCGAACTACGCGGTCGCCAAGGCCGGCGTGACCGGGCTGACCAGGACGCTTGCCAAGGAGTGGGGCCGGCTCAACGTCACCGTCATGCGGCGGCGGCTTCCGGCTCTGAACGTCCGATAGAGCGGAACACAGGCCGGTGACGAGCCCGACCCGGACGATCCATCTGGTCCCCGGGTCGGGCTCGTCGCCGCGATCGCCCCGGCTGCGGTCGCCGTCAGCGGGTCTGCTCGGCGACCTGACGGCGGTAGTTCTCGCGCAACTCGCGCTTGAGGACCTTGCCGGCGCCCGACAGCGGCAGCGTCTGCGCGAACTCGACGCTCCGTGGGCACTTGTACCCGGCGATACGGGCCTTGGCGTGCTCGCGGATCTCTTCGGAGGTGGCCTCGGCGCCCGGCTTGAGGACCACGACCGCATGCACGCGCTCGCCCCAGGCGGGATCCGGCAGGCCGATCACGGCACATGCGGCCACGGCGGGGTGCTGGGCTACGGCGTTCTCCACTTCGGCGGAGTACACGTTCTCGCCACCGGTGACGATCATGTCCTTGAGCCGGTCGACGATGTAGACGTAGCCCTCGTCGTCCATGTAGGCACCGTCGCCGGTGTGCATCCAGCCGCCGCGGACGGCGGCGCCGGTCTCCTCGGGCCTGTTCCAGTAGCCGAGCATCACGTTTCCGCCGCGGACGACCAGCTCGCCCACCGTGCCCCGCGGAACCTCGGTCCCGGCCCGGTCGACGACACGCACCTCCACGCAGGGGGCGGCCCTTCCGGCGGCGCGCAACAGGTGCGGGCGCTCGTGGTCGGCGGGGCTCAGCAAGGTGGCGACCGGCGACAGCTCGGTCATGCCGTACCCCTGCGTGAACCGGGCGTTCGGGAAGGCCTTCATCGCCCGCTCCAGCACCGGCTGGGGGCATCGGCGAGGCGCCGTAGAACACCGCGCGAAAGCTGGTGAGGTCGTACTCGGACATCTCCGGGTGGTCGATCAGCATCTGGACCATGGTCGGCACGAGCATCGCGTCGGTCACCGCGTGCCGCTCGATCGCCTCCATCACCGCGACCGGTTCGAACGACGGGATGAAGACGTGCCGGCCGCCGTGCAGGATCTCGGCGTTCCAGGCCATCAGGTCGGCGAGGTGGAACATCGGCGCCGCGTGCAGGTAGGTCCCGCGCGGCTGGAAGGCCAGTCCGCTGGCGGCGATCCCGTACGCCGACGTGAGGAGGTTGGCGTGCGACAGCATCACGCCCTTCGGGAAGCCCGTGGTCCCACCGGTGTAGAACAGTCCGGCGAGTTCGTCTCCGCCCCGCCGCGCGTCCTCGACCGGATCGTTGGCGGCGATGATCTCCTCGTAGGACACGGCGCCCTCCGGGAGGGGGCCGTCGCCCGCGTGGACGACGGTGGATAGCGGGGGCCATGCTTCCTTGATGGCCGGAAGCATGCGTGAGAAGGCGTCGTCGACGAACAGCACCCTGGTGTCGGAGTCCTTGAGGGAGTAGGCGATCTCCGCGGGGCTCCACCGGATGTTCACGGGGTTCAGCACCGCGTCGGCCCACGGCACCGCCAGGAGGTACTCGTGGTAGCGGTCGGAGTTCAGCCCGAGCATCGCGACCCGGTCGCCCTCGCGCACGCCGAGCCCGCGTATCGCACCGGCCAGCCTGGCCACCCGCTCGGCCACCTCCCGGAAGGTGCGTCTTCTGTCGCCGCAGACCGTCATGATGGCCTCGGGCGTCTGCTGCACCGACCGGTGCAGTCCCTGAGTCAGATACATCGTGTGTCCCTTTGTGCTGTGACCGAGTGGTTGACGGCCGCTGATCCGGGGCAAGATCCCCGGATCGCGTTGACCGGCGGCCTGGGCCGCGGGCCGGCCCGTCTCAGATCGCCAGCGGCCTGCCCGCGGGCCGGGCCAGGAGCTTCTTGAGGCCGTCGTCGACCGGATCTCCGAAGACGCTCCGCATCACGCGCTCCAGGTCGGGGTGAAGGACCTTGCTGCCGCGCCGGACGTTCTCATCGGCGCGGGCGGCGTGGTCGCCCAGCACGTTCTGGAGCCAGGACATGGTGACCGCCGCGCCCTGCCGGATGCCGCCCATCTGGCAGTGCGTCGAGGCGCCTTCCTCGTCGGTGAAGACGTACGCCTCGCAGTAGCCGGGCACGTCGGCCAGGAAGGCCAGCTGCCGGTTGGTCCACTCGGCGGTGCCGCGCCCCTCCTTGAACCTCGCCAGCTCCGATTCGCCGCAGATGTTCAGGAACGGACGGTCGAAGCGTTCGGCCAGGTCGAAGACGGTGTAGTCCTTCCAGATGTCGAGGAAGCCCGACGGCCTGTCGAACCCGAGTGCCCACTGCCCGTGGTCGAAGGTCCACGCCGCGCCGGGGTTCGTCTTGGCGACCTCGGCGAACGCCGCGTCGAACGCATCGCCCTTCAGCTCGGCCAGCGACCGGGGCCACAGCGAGGTCCACGGCTCGGCGATGGAGGGCATGAACGAGTTCGCGACGCACGCCGCGATGCGCCGGTCGAAGGCGAAGGCCCGCGGGGCGAAGTAGCCGCCCAGGGAGTAGCCCACGAGCGCGATCCGTTCCGGGTCGACCTCGGGCAGCGTCCCGGCGAAGTCGATCGCCGCCGAGACCGGCCGCTCGTAGTCGGGGATCATGGTGAGCCCCGGGTTGTCGTACAGTGCGCCCCACTGGCCCGGGCCCTCGAACACCAGGCAGTTCCACCCGTGGTTCTGCGCCTCCAGCCCGATCCACAGGGCCACCTCCTCGGCGGTCGAGTCGAACCCGCCGATCGCCAGCAGCGTCGGGCGGTGCCCGGCTCCCGCGGAGAAGAAGTAGCCCGGCAGGCCGGCATCACCGAACGGGATGTCCACCGTCCGGACCGGCGTCGAGTGGAGTTCCATCGCACGGCGGAAGCAGTCCCTGCTGACCCGCCAGTGCTCCTCGCGCCGAGGATCCGACGTCAGGGCGTAGAAGATGGAGGCGCGGTAGAAGTTGCCGGCTCGCATGAACGCACGCGAGGCGCTTGCGGGGAACCCGTTCTCCGCGTAGGTGACGGCACGGTCGTGGACCCGCTTCGCGGCCCGGCTGAATCCGTTCAGCCAGCTCTCCGTGTCGTCGTCCTCGATCCGGTCCGCGACGGCGAGGGTCTCGCCCATCTCCGCGGCGGGCGAGCTGACCGTCCTGAAGAGCTCGTAGTTGAATCCGCCGACGCGGTCTTCCTTGAAATCGATCTCCATTTTTCGGCCCTTTCTCGAGGCGCCAGTCACTGGTGGAAGACGAGGGAGGCGAGGTCGACCTTCTTGTCGAGGAAGCCGTACTTCATCATGAGGACGACCTGCTCCTGGGACGACTGAAGCTTCAGGTCGTTGCCGAACGCCGGCAGCTTGGAGGCGCGCAGGAGCTGTTCGGGGGCGCCGGTCAGCGAGTGGGCCGCGGCGACCGTGGCGTTCGGATCGGCCGCGAGCAGGTCGTTGGCCTTCTTCAGCGCCGTCTGCATCCTGGCGACGATGTCCGGGTGCTGGGCGGCGAACCTGCCGCTGACGATCGTGTACCCCTGCACCGGCCGGGCCCCGAACGACTCCATCATGTCCGGAACGATCGCGGTGACCTCGTTCACCATCGTCTGCGCCAGGGGATAGAGAACCTGGCCGGCGTTCACCTGGCCGGAGCGCAGCGCCGCCGGCATGTCGGGCACCGGGATCAGCACGAACTTGATCTTGGAGGTGTCCACGCCGTGCCGCGTGAGCCAGTCCAGCAGGGCGGCGTGGTTGACGTTCTCCAGCTGGACCAGCCCGATCTTCTTTCCCTCGAGATCCTTCGGCTTGGTGATGCCGCTGCTCTTCAGGGCGAACAGCGACATGTCGTTGTTCGCGTAGTACGTGGTGCCGATGATCTTCAGGTCGACGCCCTTGGAGACCGCCTGCGCCAGGTTCCCGACGTTCAGCGCCCCCAGGTTCGTCTTGCCGTTGAGCAGGTTCGGGACACCGTCGGCCGGCGTGCGGAGGTTGACCGGCGTCGCCGTGAGTCCTTCCTGCTTGAAGAAGCCCCGGGTCTGCGCCGTCCGGAATCCGGCGGCACCGGTGATCGGAAGCAACCCGATCTTCACGACGACGTCGCCGCCGGAGCTCGTGATCGCGGTGCCGCCGCTGCCGCACGCGGCACTCGCCACTGCCACGGCGAGAGCCAGCGCAGCGAGCGACCAGCTGCCCTTGGATCGGTTGAGCACTGCCATAACTGGGTCCTATCCCTGGGTGGGGCGTGGAGTCGGGTCACCGCGTCAGCGGCGGGGACCAGGGCGCGACGGCATCAGGCCGGGGCCTCGGTGGAACGTTCCGCGAGGACCAGGCCCAGCGCCTCCGTGCGCAACTCGACGAAACGGCGCAGGGTCTTGGTCTCGATCTGGTCGCGCGGGCGGGGGAGGTCCACGTCCAGCGACGCCTTGACCTCGGTCGGACGGTGCGACAGGACCACCACGCGGTCGCCGAGGTAGACGGCCTCGTCGATGTCATGGGTGACGAAGACGATGGTCATGCCCGTCTCGAGGTGGACCTTCAGGAGCAGGTCTTCCAGGTCGGACCGGGCCTGTGCGTCGAGCGAGGCGAACGGCTCGTCCATGAGCAGCACCGTGGGGCGGAAGGCGAGGGCGCGAGCGATGGCCACCCGCTGCTGCATCCCGCCCGAGAGTTGCCACGGATACTTGTCGCCCACGCCGTGCAGCCCGACCTCGGCCAGCGCCTCGTCCGCCCGTCGCTCGACCGCCTTGCGGCCGTCCGTGCGCCGGGAGCCGCGGAGCGGGAACTCGACGTTCGCCCGCACGCTCAACCAGGGCAGCAAGGACCTCGTGTACTCCTGGAACACCATCGCAAGGCCCTGCGAGGCCGTGTCGACACGAGTGCCGTTCACGAGGACGTCGCCCGACGTCGGCCGGAGCAGGCCGGACAGCGACTTAAGGAGCGTGGTCTTCCCGCATCCGGACGGTCCGACGATGGAGAGGAATTCGCCCGCGCGCACCTGGAAGGTGATGTCGGCGATGGCCGTGACGGCGTGGCTTCCCTTGCCGTACGTGACACGGAGATGGCGCGGCTCGAGCACGATCGTCGATCCGATGGGCTGCTGAGCGGTCTCTGAACTCGTACTCGGGAACTCGTCTTCACGAGACTCGCTGATGCCGGCCACGGCGACTTCCTTTCTGCGGATGACGGTCGGTTCGGTGCTCGGGCGCGTCATGTGTCGACGTCCTGAGCGCGCCACCGGCGGTGCCAGCGAAGGACGAACCGCTCGATCAGGACGACCGCGGACGTCATGCACGAACCGACGATTCCGATCATCAGCAGGCCGGCCCAGGTCTCGATGACGTTGAACGACTGCTGGGCCGAGATGACCAGGTAGCCCAGGCCGGCGCTGGAGGCGACCATGTTCGCGACCACCATGGTCCCGACGGCCGCCGCCACGGCGATCCGCGCACCAGCCATCACCTGGGGCATCGCGCCCGGCAGCACGACGTGCATGAGCCGCCTTCGGGGAGGGACCCCGAAGATCCGAGCCGTGTCCAGCATGACCTCGTCGGCCGCCCGGACACCGTCGGCCGTCGAGACCAGGACCGGCCAGCATGCCGCGAAGGCGATGAGCGCGATCTCCATGCGCATCCCGGGGCCGAGCAGGACCAGCGCGATCGGGATGAGGGCGACGACCGGCATCGCGCGGAGGAACTCCGTGAGCGGCCGCACGTCGCGACGCAGCCGATCGGAGAGTCCCAGAGCGACTCCACCGCCGACGCCGACCGCGACCGCGACGGCGAACCCGACGACGAGGGAGACGAGACTCGGCACCAGCTCGCCGGCCAGCTGCTCGCGCGTCCAGACCGCGCGGAAGCCGCGAAGGATCTCCTGGAGCGGGGGGTAGTACGGCGTCGAGCTCCGAGAACTCGCGACCCACCACAGGACCGGCAACGTGACCGGCAGCAGGAGCACCGTGAGCAGATGCCCCGCCTTTGCCCTCATCTGGCGGCCTCCCTCTGGGACGCGTGCCACCGGAGCGCTCGACGTTCGAGCGCAAGCAGGGTCAGGGCCACCCCGAGCCCGAGGAGGCCGCAGGCGAGCACACGCGCGAACAGCAACGACCGGTCACCGACGCGTGCCGCCTCCGCCATCGCGTCGCCCAGGCCCTGGCCGCCGACGACGAGGGACGCCCCGATGGCGAAGATGAGCGCGAACGTCCCCGAGACGCGCAGGCCGGTGGCGATGTAAGGCGCGCAGCTCGGCAGGTCCACCAGAGCGAACCGCCGCACTCTGCCGACGCCGTAGACCTTGGCGGTGGCGACGGCGACCGGGTCGATGTCGTGCATGCCGTACATCGACTGGATGAGCAGCGGCCATATGCCGGCCAGGACGACGAGCGAGATGACCAGTGGCTGCCCGACGCCGTAGGCGAACATGAGGATGGGGAGAGCCGCGATGCCGGGCAGGGTCCGGATGAACTCGAGTGTCAGGTACGTCAGCTTGTAGGAGACCGAGGAGGACCCCAGGAGCATCCCGACCGGCACGCCGATCGCGATGATGACCAGCATCCCCAGCACCCACGCGCGCATCGACGCGCCGACACCGGTCCACAGCTCCCTCTGCCTGATGTCGGTCAGGAAGGCGCTGAGGATCCGCGTGGCCGGCGGGAAGTCCCTCCGGGGCAGGAGCCCGGCGCGTGAGGTGATCTCCCAGGCAAGGACGGCGACGACCACGACGCCCCCGGGCTCCGCCCAGCGCAGGGCGTCGAGCAGCGCCCGCCCGCGGGCCCGCGCCGGCTCGCCGCGCCGGCCGTCATCGGCGGCCCGCGGCTCTGCACGCATGACCTTCAAGGGTCCCTCCAAGGCGTCGGTGGCAGCCGGGTCGATGCCGTTCCGGAGCCGGTTGAAGCAGGTGTGACGAACGTCTCAGGCATCCCGCCGGCGCTGCAATGGCCGTCGTCCCATGGATTGCGCCCCGCTTATGTCGCGGGCGACACTCGGCAGATGGACGCCAGGAGCGACTCAGCGCTGAAGAAGTGGGTCGAACAGCTCGGGTCGCTGACCGCGGCCGTCAACGCCGGCTACGACCTGAGAGCGCTGCTGGACCTGCTGGCGGCCACGGCCCGGGACCTGCTCGGGCTGGACGTGTGCGGTGTCATGGTTCCCTCCGCGAGCGGGCAGAGCCTGGACCTCGTGGGCGTGAGCGGCCTCCCGGACGAGTACGTCGAACGCGTGAACGCGAGCCGTCCCGTCCGCATCGAGCCGGACACGACGTCCGGAGCGCCTGCGAGCAGGGCCTACCTGACCGGCGTGCCGTGCGGCGTGAGCGACGTCCACCAGGAACCGGAGTCGGGCTGGACGGCGACCATCAAGGAGCAGGGCTATCGATCGATCCTGGCCGTACCCCTCACGACCTCGGCCGGCGTCCTGGGCACGCTGAACAGCTATCGCAGCGTCGCGCACGAGTTCACCGCCGACGAGGTCGAGCAGATGAAGCTGTTCGCGGAGCATGCCGCGATCGCACTGACCTCGTGCCGGATCCGGGATGACCTCCGGGCGCAGCACGAGCTCATCGTCCGATCGGAGGAGATCCACAACAAGCTGCTCGATGTGGCGGTGCGGTCCGGAGGGGTCCAGGGCATCGCCACGACACTGCGTGATCTCCTCGGCTGCGGCGTGGTCATCCGGGACGCGTTCGGTGAGACGCTGGCCGGCTCGGACAGCGACCCGCTCGCGTCCACTCGGGCAGTCCCCGTGCCCGCAGCGGCTGATGCGGCGGCACCTCGACCGCTTGGCGAACGCGGTCTGGTGCACGATGACGGCCGGCACGTCATCGTGAGCGTGATCCTCGATGGGTCGGTCGTCGCGACCGTGTGGCTTCTGGAGATGTCGGAGCGGCTGGACGCGCTCGGCGTCCGCGCCGCCGAGCACGCCTCCGTGGTCCTCTCGCTCGAGATGCTGCGGAAGCGCACAGCGGCCCAAGCGGAGCAGGAGGTGCGCGGCGACCTGCTGGCCGACCTGATCGCCGGCGCCGACCCGGGCTCGCCGCAGGTCCACGAGCGAGCCACGCTCTTGGGCCACGACCTCGCACCGCCCCACCGGCTGCTGGTCGCCGCCGCGTGCGGGGCGCCGGGCAGCGCAGCGGCCCGCGGCGGCGCCATGGCCGTCGTGGACAAGGAACGAGCGATCCAGCGTGCCGCATCCGCGGCGGTGCGCATGAGCGCACACGTCCGGCCTCGCCCATTGATCGCCGCGATACGGGGCCTGGTGGTGGCACTGTGGCCCGTCGACCCCGGCCACCCCTCCGGCGAGGAGACGCTACGGCGCGCGGTCGTGGGGCACGCCGGCTCGGGCGCGCTCGTCGTGACATCGGAGCTGGAGGACGGCATCCCGGAGACGTACACGGCCGTAGTGGGCGCACTGCGGCTCACCCTGGCGAGCGGCGCGACCGGCGGCATCGTGGCGCTCGACGATCTGGGGGCGGCCGGCCTCCTCCTGAGGTACGGGGAGCCCGCGCACCTCAAGCGCTATGCCGAACGGACCCTGGGCACCGTCGCACGCTACGACTCCGACCACGGCGCGGAGCTCCTGCGCACGTTGCGGACGTACCTGGACTGCGACCTCGACCGGACCGCGACAGCGAAGCGGCTCACTCTGCACGTGAACACCGTGAGCCAGCGGCTCCGCCGGATCGAGGCGCTCAGCGGCCTCAACCTGCGCTCGCCACGCCAGACGATCGAGGCGAGCACGGCGCTGATGCTGATGGAGATCGCCGAGGGCGGTAGGCGCCGAGTCGAACGAGACAGCGGCCAATGACCGGCGCCATCCGGGACGGGCGGGAATAGGCCGCCGTCTTGTATCCGCTTCAGCTCACGTGGCGAACATCGCGGACCTCTCACGGGCGGACGACGTCGGAACCTCCTCCCCGGAACCGGCGTGGGAGATGTCGGGCATGGACCATGTCCGGCTGCCGGCGGGCGCGGTGCTCACCGAACCGCCGGTCCCGCTGTGGGCGCTGGTGCTGGAGGGCGAACTCACGCTTGAGGCGGCGTTCGAGGCGCAGTCGCTCGCCGAGGGGGACGCCGTCCTCATCGACGCCCGCACCGCTCACCGGCTCACCGCGTCGGAGCGGCACGAGGAGTCCGCCTTGGTCGTGGCGGACCTGCGCATGGCCGTCCCGGTCCGTCGGCTGCCCAGCCCGCTGGTGGTCCGCGGCTTCGGCACCCGGCATGGCGGCATCGTGGCGCTCGTCAGGCAGTGCCCGCTCGAACGTGCGTGCCGATCGACCCAGTTCGCCGCCGGCTACGGCAACCTGATCGGCGCGGCGATGATCACCTCTTGGCAGGAGGACGAGGGCGGCGGCGCCGGACCACCCGACGAGGCCGTCACCGCGGTGGTGGCCGCCGTGACCGCCCGCCCGGCCGAGCCGTGGACCGTCGAGGAGATGGCCCGCCTGGTCCATCTGTCGCGTTCCGCCCTGGGCGAGCGGTTCCGCCGCGCGCTCGGCCGCGGACCCGCGGAGGTGCTCCGGGAGATCCGGATGCGGGAGGCGCGCCGGCTGCTCGCGGACCCCTCGCGTCCGGTGGAGTACATCGCGTCCGCCGTCGGGTACGGCTCCACCGCCGCCTTCAGCCGGGCGTTCTCGTCCCACCACGGCGTCGCGCCGCAGGCCTGGCGGGACCCGTCACCCGCGCGGGACGCGCAGCGCGGCGAAAAGCAGCCCGGCCGCCGCGGCGAACCCCGTGCCGAGCAGGAAGGCCGCCTGCACGCCGCGGGCGTCCAGGAGCGCGCCTCCTGACGCCGACCCCAGCGTGATCGCCACTTGGAACGCGGTGACCTGCAGCGAAAGGGCCGACTCGGCGCGTTCGGGCTCGACGCGGGTCACCCAGAGCTGGGTGGCGACCGGGACCATGTTGAAGGCCAGGCCCCACACGACGACCCCCGCGGCCAGCACCGGCAGGGATGGCGCGGTCGCGCTGACCAGCAGGCCGCCGGCCAGCAGAAGCGGGGCCGCGGCGACCACGGCGCGCAGCCGTCCCGCGAACCGCCCGGCGGCGAGGTTGCCCGCCATCCCGCCCACGCCCCAGGCCAGCAGCAGCCATACCGTGGCGCCCGCGTCGACGTCCTCGATCGCGACCCGGATGAAGGGGTAGGCGGCGAAGTTGCCGAACGCGACCAGGACCACGCCCAGCACCCCGGCCATCAGCCACCGGTTGGCGAGCGCCGCCCGCAGCATCGCCATTCCGGCGGCCGGGTGCGGGGGTACCGGCGGCAACGTCAGGGCCACGGCCAGGACGGCGGCGACGCCGAGGGCCGCCGCGACGCCGAACACCAGCCGCCAGCCGACCGCGTCGCCGAGCAGGGACGCCAGCGGGACGCCGCCGATCGTCGCGAGGGTCACGCCCAGCGCGATGGACGTCGAGACCACGCTGTCGCGTCCCGGCACGGCGCGGGTTCCGGCGCCGAACGCGAACGACCAGTACCCGGCGATGGCGACGCCGAGGACGAGCCGGCCGAGGAGCAGGACGGCGAAACCGGGGGCGACCGCCACCGCCAGGTTCGAGACGACCGCCGCGACCAGCAGACCGGTCAGGACCGTGCGCCGGTCGGTCCGCGGCAGCAGCACCGCGATGCTCGGGGCGGTGAACGCGCCCGCGACCGCGGTCGCCGCGACCGCCAGACCGGCGGTGCCCTCGCTGAGCCCGAGGTCGGCGGCCATCGCGGGCAGCACGCTCGCCGGCAGGAACTCGCTGGCGACGAGTACCGCGATCCCGGCGGCGAGCGCGACGATCGGTGACCAGTTCGTCGAGCCGCCGGACCGTGCCGGGGACCCGGGCCGCGGAGTGTCGGTGGACGGCGGCGAGGACTGGGGCGTTGACATGCCTTCCATCCTCACCTCCTCCGCGCCACCGCGGTTGATCGCGTGACGCGCGCAGTTGACCGTCTGACCGGTCCGCGACCACTCTCGCCGGATCCATGGCCGCCACGGGAATGGATGACGACGGTGCGGCCGTGCCCTGCGGTCGGCGAAGGTGTCGTCCGAGCCGGGAACGAGCGGGACGCCATCGCCGCAAGGCGATGATGATGACGAGGGTTCGACCTGACCGGCTGCGGGTCTGCGATTACGTGTGTTGAACGTCCTGCCGGCCCGCGCGGACAAGTTCGATCTCGATGGCCAGGACGCCCAAGGCCTCCTTCTCCGGCCCGTAGATACAGCTAATGTCGGCAAGTTGCTGGTCGCGCGGGCTTTCGGGATTGACTCTGGCCGGCCCCTCCGCGTCGATCATCTCCTCGAAGGAGGAATATCGGGCAACCCTCTTCACTTGGGTCAGAACGTCATCCCGACCGCAGATGAACCGGATGTGGTCTCCTGCTTCGAGTTTTCGCAGGTTGGGGTATTGCACTCGGATTTCTATGGTCTTTCGCCCAGCCGCCACCAAGTCGAAGTAACGGCGGTAGAGATTCATCTCGCGGGCGCGGACGGTCAGCGCGGCCGGAGGACGAGCGGTCATGACGCGGTCCAATTCGTGTGTCGTGTAGCTGCGGTAAATTACGGCTCGCGCTACGCCGGACAGCGTCACTCAAGCCTCTCTATCACTAGAATGTTCAGGTGTTTGGAGGTGCAGCCTCGCGTTAGTGCTGCGAAGCATGCCGAATGTGTCGCATGTAGTGACGCCCATCGCGACGCATGCGTCTGGTATGAGCACGCGCTTTTTGGCAGTTGGTTGCGGTTGCTCGTGTGTCACCACGGTAAGGCCGTGGGCCTTCGCGTAGGCAATGAGATAGCAGTCGGCAGTGTCTCCGATGAACGTATTGACGGCCGCTTGCGTATACTGGCGCGTCGTCGCCCATTGCGTGAGCGGCTTGAGTTCGGCCATCGCCATCTCGTCAACAGTCCTGAAGAAGTCGCGCCGACCTCTGACCCAGTCGGCAAGCTGGTCGTTTCCGTCCAGCAGTTCGTCGCGCACTTTGTCGATACTGCAAGCAAGGGAGTTCGCGTGTGCATGATCGAGCCATGTCCAGAAGCCGGGTGCGATGTCGAAAGCGTAGCATCGATTCTTGGCTTCGATCAGCACGTTGGCATCAACCAGATACATCAGCCGAATCCGAGTTCGGTGGCGAGTTTGTCGAAGGTCTCCCGCTTCCTGGTACCGAGAAGTCGGTAGGCCTCGCGGAACGTAGTGCCCCCCTCGAACGTATCAGCGATTACGGCGCGCGCTAGCTGACGACTCAGTCGAAGCGGCTGGGTGTAATAGTAATTACCGCCGCCACCAGAATTGCTGTTGCGCTTCATGGCATCGATAACTCGATCGCGTTCTGCCGTGTAGCGTCTTTGATAGTCCTCCCACCGAAGGAACCCCGCGTCAAATACTCGCTTGAGGACTACGAGCGTGCTCACGCGGTACTTGCGTGCCAAACGCTCCATTTCGCGGACGGTCGGCTGCCCGCGATACTCGGTCCGGAGAGTCGCTATGGGGATGAGCACCTCTGCCGCCACCTGGTTGCACCAGAGCTCGACGTCCCGCTCGCTCGTCCTTGCCATCGGAGCGTCGGAAAGTGCGCTCTGGCCGAGCCAGATATGTCCAAGCTCATGGATCATGGTGAATATCTGAGCGGCTTTCGTGTCAGTGCCGTTGATAAAGATGAGGGGTGCCGCAGGATCGACCAATGCGAGCCCTCGAAACTCCTCCGGATCGAGTCTCCGATGGGTGTCGGAGCCGACGATCCCACTGACCATGACCAGGATGCCGGTTCCCTCGATTCGATCGATGAGCTGACGCAACGCGTCTTCCCAACTGGTGAAGGCGGCACGTTCACCGACATCGAAGTTGAGAACCTGACGTATCCGGTCTGCCACAATCTCAGGGGGAGTGGACATGTCCGCTTCACCCACGTACTCCACTTCAGGAAGTCCGTGCCTGGCGGCAAAATCACTATACCAGTCCTGACGAGACTGGCATTGGTAAATAATGTCAAGTAGATCGGCGGACGGCTGCCTGACGGACTGGTTTCTCAAGGTGCGCATATCCGGAATCGGCACGTGCTCTTCAGGCGGCTCGGACAAGAAGAGGTAACCCAAGGGAGTGTGGGTCTTGTGGGCAAAATCTTCGAGCTGCTTGAGCGTCGGCCGTGTCCCGGTGATCCAGTCATCGAAGCGAGGGGCGCGCTTGGCGATCGTCGCGCCAGACCAGCCGGCGCGTCCTACTGCCCAGCGCAGCAGGTCGGGCTCGACATCTACCCTGACGGTCATCTGCCCCTCCTTCCGCTATGTCGATTCATCATCGGTCTGCGGACCCGACTGCTTCCAGCGGCGTAACCACTGTCGGCCAGTGCGGGCCACCGGGGGCACGCTGCCCCGGCTCCGCTGGGCACCCAACGTCCGGCCAACACCCGCTGGTTGCTCGGGACGGGTTGGGCGGACGCCTGCGCGCCTCCACCTGACCTGCATTTTACACTACGGGACACGTAAAGTTACGACTCAACAGCGTTGAGTGATGTCTCTCGTCTGACCATGGCAGGCTTGGCGCCCTGAGCGCCGCAGGACGGGCCTGGCGATTCGAGCGTCCGCGAGCACAGGTCCGGCGGGCCGTCCGGGCGGGCGTGGGGGGCAGCCCGGCGGGACGGGGCGCGCGGCGAGGTGATGGTCAAGCGCTTCTCCGCCGATGACGAGCGCCCGGCGTCCGCTCGGACACACCACTTGAGTTGAAGCTTGGTGTTTTGCGGGCGAGGGTGCCCGCCGCCTCACGCCTGAGCGTTCAGGCCGGTTTGCCGGCCATTCCGCCCCACAGGACGGCGGGCGCGGACGCCTCGGTCTCGGATCGAGGACGCCATTGAGAGACCTTCACCACGCCGGGCTCGAGCATGTCCAGTCCGCGAAAGAACCCGGAGACCTGTTCCCGGTCGCGCAGCGTGACCTTCTCCGTCGAATTCTCGTTCATGGTCCGCTCGAATACGGCCATCTCCTCCGGGAAAATGTCCTTGGCGGTATGGGACACCACCAGATGACTGCCCGGCGGGACCGCCTTCATCAGGGTGTCCGTGATCGCGTATGGGTCGGCATCGTCGGGAATGAAATGGAGCACGGCGATGAGCATGACCGCCACCGGCCGGGTGAAGTCCAGAGTGCGGGAGGCCTCGCGGAGGATCAGGTCGGGGTCGCGCAGGTCAGCGTCGATATAGTCCGTCACGCCGGGGTTCGAGCTCGTCAGCAGCGCTTGGGCGTGGGCCAGCACGATCGGATCGTTGTCGACGTAGACGATCCGGGACTCGGGCGCGATCGACTGGGCGACCTCGTGGGTGTTGTTGGCGGACGGCAGGCCCGTTCCGATATCCAGGAACTGGCGAATTCCGGCCTCGGCGACCAGGTACTCCACCGCCCGCGCCAAGAACGCGCGATTCGCCTGCACCGATTTGACCGTGGACGGGAACGCCTGCAGGCCGGCCTGGGCGGCCTCCCGGTCGGCTGCGTAATTGTCCTTGCCGCCGAGCCAAGCGTCATAAACTCTGGCGGGGTGGGGAAGGTACGTGTTGATCCGGAGGAGCTTGTCTTGGTTCGGCGAGTCCCCGGTGATTTCCGATGCCATACCCGTCCCCTGAAGACCGTTGCCGATACAACTCGGACCACTTTACAACCACCGCGCCTTCGCCTCCGCGCGGAGACCGAACCTGCCTGGCGCGGCCGTCCGTCAGGAGCGTGCGGCGACTGACCGGCGGTGGTTCTGCCGGTAGCCGCTGCCCGGCGCCCGTGGTTGGCGGTGCGCGAGGGTGCCCCCCGCCCCTCGGCCCCATCGGCCTGCCAATGCGAAACCAGCGGCCCGCTTACCCCGCACAGTCGATGGCGGTCCGTTCCCAGCGGCTGCTTGCACCCTGCGGCGCGTCGTCATCTCGCAAGTGCCGACAACCGCCACGTCGAGGGGCACTGCGCCGCTCCCACCAGCGTCCTGTCGGACAGGGCGGCGGGCTGTGGTCCGTTGCGCGAACGCCAGACTGGGACAGCCCGGCCTCCGGGTCGTGTGGGAAGGACGCGCTCGCTCCGCGGTCGGCATGTGACGAGAAGAGGCCGGGGATGCGGCGTCCGCAGCCACGGCCCGAGCAGCCGAAGCCCCTCGTTGAGTTGTGGCGTGTCGTGGTTATGGGCGCCGCGATAACCTGTGGGTATGGCGGGAGCTCGGCGCGATCCGCGAGGCGCCCTGGTGGGGCCGTGCGTACGTGGTGGGTCTCGAGCCGTTCGCCGGACGGCCGACCGAGGGCCTCGC
>NZ_WBMS02000032.1:35283-35816 GCF_008923205.2 Actinomadura physcomitrii
GGGCGCGTCCCCCCCCCCCCCCCCCCCCCCCCCCCCACAAACCACAACTACCCTGCCGGGCGCGATGGTGGGGGCGGGCCGTCCCGGCAGGGGTGTGGACGGCCCGCCGCGCCTCGGTCTCGTGGGAGGCGAGGGGACGGTCGCGGGACGGACGTCCAGACGCCAGTTCGTGGCACGCACACCGTGTCTGGACGCGCCACCGGGGGCCGGCATGGAAAGCGAAGCACGCGCCGGTACAGCGCCCACAACCGGAACCCCCCGAGGGCGATGGTGGGGGCGGGCCGTCCCGGCAGGGGTGAGGGACAGCCCGCCGCGCCTCGGTCTCGTGGGAGGCGAGGGACGGTTGGGAGGCGGTCAGCGGGAGGCGCGGGCGGCGTCCACGGCACTGCGTAGAGCCGCGCGGGTCACCAGCAGGACGGGCCCGTCCGGGTCCTTGCTATCCCGCACCGCCACCACATCCCCCACCGCAACCCCTCGTTGAGTTGTGGCGTGTCGTGGTTATGCACGCCGCGATAACCACGACACGCCACAAC
>NZ_WBMS02000032.1:35826-110727 GCF_008923205.2 Actinomadura physcomitrii
CCCCCCCCCCCCCCCCCCCCCCTGTGGGGGGGGGGGGGGGGGCGGGGCCCCCCCCCCCCCCCCCCCCCCCCCCCCCCCAAACCCCAACGAACCTGCCGGACGCGATGGTGCGGGGCGGGCCGTCCCGGCAGGGGTGTGGACGGCCCGCCGTGGCTTGGTCTCGTGGGAAGCGGGGGACAGTTGAGGGACGGTCAGCGGGACGCGCGGGCGGCGTCCACGGCACTGCGCAGAGCCGCACGGGTCACCAGCAGGACGGGCCCGTCCGGGTCCTTGCTGTCCCGCACCGCAACAGCGTCCGCCACCGCCCCGGCCGCGTCCGCCAATTCGACGCACTCTCCGCCGTTCGGTCCGCTGTGTGTGCTCCTGTGCCAGGCGAGCCCGGCCAACTCCACGCACTCAGCCGCGTTCGAAGCGCTGTGCGCGCTCTTACGCCACGCAAGCCCGGCCAGCTCGATGCAGTTGCCGCCGTTGGAAGCGCTGTAGCTGCTCTTGCGCCACCTCATGTGTGTCAGGTCCATTTCTCCTGGGCCACCTTCCTGATCAGCTCGCGAGACATGTCTTCTGTGAGAGCGCGCGAGCGGAGCGCGACAAGCGTTCGTGCCAGCGCGGACAGGTCTGTGGGGTCGTCGGTGGTGATGGCGCGTATGGCCGTCTCGACATACGCGACCTCGCTTCGATCGTCCATCGTCGCGACCACGAAAGCACCTGTGTTGCCGTCATGCTCGCCGCTTGTCAACACTACTTGAACCGTGACGTTGGGCAACATGCTGAGCTCTATGAGGTGCTCGAGCTGTTCCCGCATCGTCTCGGCCGTGCCGACCGGGCGGTAGAGAGACTGCTCGTCGATGAGGAGGACGAGGGTAGGCGGGACGTCCTCCTCACTCCTCGTGATGATCGCTTGGCGGTCGATACGGGCGTCGGCAGCGTCCTGGTTCTGATGCAGGATCGCCAGTGCGTAAGCCGGTGTCTGCGCCAAGCCAGGGATCAGGGAGTGTTCCCAGCAGACGAGCATGGCCGCATCGGACTCGACTGCGGGCCAGTCGAACCAGACGGGGACTGGGTGACCGTTGCGATTGAGGTCGAGCCAGAGCTTGATCAGCGCTCCGTCGGCCTCGAGCATCCGATCGACCGCTTCGACGAAGGCCCGGGTGGCGCGCCTGGTGCCGTTCTCGATACGACTCACCTGCGCCTTGCTGATGTTCGTGCGATCAGCGATGGACTGTTGCGTGATGCCCTTCGCCTCCCGCATCCTGCGCAGCTGACCGCCAAAAGCGATCAGCGCCGGGGACTCCTTGGGACGTTGCCGTCGTGGGGGCATGACCGCGATGTTTCCTCTCCCTGGTACCTCACCAGGACTGGCGTCTTGTTTCCAGTCGTCACCAAGACGATCCGGTAACACCACGATACCTCGGAACCTTGCTAGTTGTGTTGTATTCGCCACACACAGTGAGGAGAGCGATCATGGGCGAGGCGGCGCGGCGGGAGAACGAGATGGTGGTGAAGCACGACCTCACGGTCGTCGCCGAGGTGCGGCGGTTCGTGCGGCTGGTCACCGGCCAGTGGGACATGGACGACTTCATCCCGTGCCTGGTGGCCAGCGAACTCGTCACCAACGCCCTGCGCTACGCGTCCGCGTCCGACGACGACGTGACGTTCCGGATCGGACGCACCGACGACGGCGCGCTGTGGATGGAGGTCCAGGACGCGACCTGCGACCTGCCGTGCATGCAGCGCGCCGACACCATCAGCGAGGCCGGACGCGGCCTGTTCATCGTCGACCAGTTCTGCCGCTGCTGGGGCGTCCGGCCGCTGGCCGGCAACACCGGCAAGGTCGTCTTCGCCGTCCTGAACGCGGCGTGAAGAGCTGCGGAGGGGCGGCGTCCTCCCGTCCGCCCCTCCGCTCTGGCGCGGCCGCCGTGACCGAGCGCGCGGTCACCGGGACATGCGGATGCGGGTGAGGATGTCGGCGATCTCGCGGGTGTGATCGTCGTCGGGCCCGTTGATGACGAGGTGGTCTTGGTAGAGGGGCTCGAAGATGTTCTCGGCGGCGGTCTGGTCGTCGGCGGACAGCAGGAGCATGCCGATGCTGTACCGGATGTCGAGGGCGAGTTCGCTGGCGTGGCTGCCGGCGGCGGCGACGTCGTCGAGGAGGCGGCGGAACTGGTCGAGCGCGACGGTGTTCTGGCCGAGGTTCGCGCGGCATTGGGCCGCGTAGCGGCGGGACTGCAAGGCGCGGTCGCCGGCCGGTCCGGCCGTGCGGGCATAGGCGTCGGCGAGGGCGTCGAACTCGGGGAGGGCCGTGCGCGCGTCTCCGCCGAGGAACAGGATCAGCGCGCGGTGGAAACGCAGTTTGAGCAGGTCGGGGCTTTCGGAGCCGAGCATTCGCGCGGCCGGTCCGATGACCGCTTCGACGACGTCGGCCGCCTGCGCGTACCGGTCGGAGACGAGCAGGTCGGTGGAGCGCTTGAGCGCGTCGTCGATGGCGAGCCGGAGCTGGGTCGGGGGCGTGGTCGGCGCCTGCGGCACGGTCGGCGGCGCCGGGACGGGAGGGGGCCGGCGACGCGTGCGCGGGTGGGGCGCGTTCGGCTGCCGGTACAGGAGTGTCGGGTCGGGCATCGCGCCGAGGCGCCGGCTCGTGGGAAGCGCCGGAGACCCGGCCGTCGGGAGGAACGGGAGCAGGCGCTCGTAGACGGCGTAGGCGTCGGCGGGGCGCTGTTCGGGCTGCTTGGCCAGCAGGTCCAGGACGAGCCGCTCCAGGTCCGGCGGAACGTCCGGACGCAGCTCGGTCAGCGGCGTCGGGTCCCTGGTGATGTGCTGCTTCCACAGGGCGTACTGGCTGGTGCCATCGAAGACGGGCGTGCCCGACAGCAGTTCGTGCAGGACGCAGCCCAGCCCGTACAGGTCGCTCTGCGGGGTCACCTGCGCGGCGTTGACCTGTTCGGGGGACATGTACCGGCTGGTGCCCACCGGGATGCCCGTGACGGTGATCCTGGTGACGTCGCGGCGGAGGATCGCGGCGATGCCGAAGTCGAGGACCTTGACGGTTCCGTCATAGGTGACGAGGACGTTGTCGGGTTTCAGGTCGCGGTGCACGACCGGGATCGCGTGCGCGTGCGACAGGACGGTGGCGATCTGCGCGCCGGTCGCGGCGGCCCAGGCGACCGGCGGCGGGTCGGCGCGGTCGATGTAGGAGCGCAGGTTCCTGCCCTCGATGTACTGCATCACCAGGTAGAGGCGGTCCGCGGAGTCGGCGTCCAGGACCGCGTCGTACACCTGCGGAACGCCGTGGTGCTGGATGCGGGCGGTGATGCGCGCCTCGCGGCGGAACCGTTCGGCCAGGTCGGCGATGTGCTCCGGGGACAGCATCATGTCGGGGCGGATGGCCTTGACGGCGATCTCGCGGTCCAGCACCGAGTCGTAGCCGCGCCAGATCGTGCCCATGCCCCCGGCGCCGATCTCCTCGATCAGTTCATAGCGGTCGGCAATGGTCCTGACCGGCATCCTTGCTCCGCGTGCGCTCGCCCCTGTCCGAAGTGGCCAGTTTCGCGGTGGCGGAGATCGGCTGTCCACCCGACCGCCGATTCGTTCGGCGGACGGCCGGGCGGGCGAGTGATCAGGCGACGCCGGCCTGTTCGCGCAGCATTTGCCATGCCGCGCGGCGGGCGCGGCTGTTCAGGGACGACTTGAATTCGGGGTCCGAGCCGAAGTACTTCTCCCCGAGGGTGGCCATGGTGTCGACGCGGTCCATCATCTTCTGCTCGAATTCCGGGTCGAAGACGATCGCGAAGTTTTCCAGGTCATTGGCGACCGCGGCCTGTTTGACCTTCTGCACGGCCATCGTCTCCTCGACCACCGGCAGGACGTCCGCTTCGGTGAGGTTGCTGCCGTGCTTGGCGTTGAACCTCTCGATCAGCTCGGCCAGCAGCGACTTCTCCGGTTCCTTGGCGCCGCCGGCGCCGTCCCCGAAGCCCTTCACCACCGCGGCGCCCTCGGCGGCGAGGCCGAGGTCGTGCTCGCCGGTCCTTTCCACCCGCATGTGGCTGAGGTCGACCTCGCCGATGTCGACGCCGCCGTCCGCGCGGCGGGGCAGCCGGTTGAGCAGGTGCCGCCCGTAGAGGTGGAGGCGTTCGAGTTCGGCGTCGCGGTACGGGACGATCTGCGACAGGAACCCGTACTTGCGCACGTAGTCGTTGAGGTTGGCGCGAAAGTCCTCGGCGATCTCGTGGTCGTCGTCGTCCTCGCTGTCGATCAGCGCGGTGAACCTCTCGACGGCCGGGTTCAGCAGCCGGTACAGCTCGGCGTGCAGCTTCTCCCAGCGCGCGGCCGAACCGCCCGCCTTCTCCTCGGCTTCGAGATACGCGCGCGCGAACTCGTCCATTTCCGCGTCGGCGAGGATCTGCGCCGACATGACCCGGCTCTGCGCGGTGTAGAGGAGGTTCGGGTCTGACGGAAGCGTCATCGCGTCTTCGTAGTACGGGCGGAACGCGTCCTGGACGTCCTCGGCGTCGTTGACGAAGTCGACGATCGCCAGGTCCGTCTGGCTCTTGCGGTCGGCGGTCCGGTTGAGCCGCGACAGCGTCTGGACGGCCGAGATCCCCAGCAGCTTCTTGTTCACGTACATCGTCGTCAGCAACGGCTGGTCGAAGCCGGTCTGGTACTTCTCGGCGACGACGAGGATCCGGTACTCGGGCTTTCCGCGCCCACCCGTCTGCGTGGTGAGGTCGTCGGCCCGCGTGTACGCGAACGCCTTGGGCAGAGCGCTCTCCGGCAGGCCGCCGTTCTCCTTCGACTCGGTGATCTCTTCCTTCTCGTACGTCAGCGAGCCGGAGAACGCGACGAGGACGCCGATGCCGTAGCCCATATCGTCGATGTGCTGCTTGATCGCGCGCGACATCTGCACGGCGCTCTTGCGCGAGGCCGTCACCACCATCGCCTTGGCCCGCCCGCCGAGCCGCCCCTGCGTGTGCGCGCGGAAGTGCTCAACGATGATCTTCGCGTGCTGCGCGACGGTCGAGGGATGCATCACCGCATAGCGCGCCAGTTGCGCGTTCGCCTTGGACTGGTCGACTTCGCGGTCATCGGGGTTGTTGTTGACGAGCTTCCAGTACGTGCCGTACGTGACGTAGTTGCGCAGCGGGTCGAGGATGAAGCCCTCCTCGATCGCCTGCCGCATCGAGTACGTGTGGAACGGCCGGTACGTCGGCTTGCCGTCGACGGTTTCCAGCGTCCCGAACAGCTCCAGCGTCTTGCTCTTCGGCGTCGCCGTGAACGCGAAGTACGAGAGGTTGGACGCCTGCGAGCGCTGCTCGGCCTTGCGCTCCAGCTTCGCTTCGACCGTCGTGGTGCCCTCGTCCTCGTCGTCGGCGTCCAAGCCCAGGTCGCGGAGCGCGGCCTTGACCGCCGTCGCCGCGTCCCCGGACTGCGACGAGTGCGCCTCGTCCACGACGATCGCGAACCGGTGCCCGGCGATCTCGGTCGGGTTGCGCTTCAGGAAGTCGATCAGCGCCGGGAACGTCTGCAGCGTCACCGTGATGATCTTTCCGGACTGCTGCGACAGCGCCTTGGCGAGCTGCTCGGACTTCGCGCCGATCCGCTCGTCGATCTTCACCACGAGCCCGGCCGTCTGCTCGAAGACGCCGATCGTCTCCCGCAACTGGGAGTCCAGGTTCCGCCGGTCGGTGATGACGATGACCTTGTCGAACACCGGCGTCCCCGGCTCGACACCATTCGCGATCGCCTCCGGCGCCAGCTCCGCCGCGTTCACAGGCGTGTGCAGCGACGACAGCCGGTGCGCCAGCCACGCGATCGTGTTCGACTTGCCCGAGCCGGCGGACGCCATCACCAGGTAGTTGTGCCCGGCCCCGTAACGAGCCGCGTGCGCGGTGAGCTTCTTGACCACGTCCCATTGGTGGTAACGCGGGAAGATCAGCGTCGTGCTCGTCCGGCCGCCGGTGCTCTTGGTCTTCTGCTCGTGGACGAACCGCTGGAGCATGTCCAACCAGGTGTCCGGCTCCCAGATCCGCGTCCACAGGTAGGAAGTGGCGTACGTCCCCGGCTCGACCGGCGCCGGGTTGCCCGCCCCGCCGGACCGTCCCGGCCCCTCGGACCCGGTGTTGAACGGCAGGAACCGCGTCTTCCCGCCCCGCAACTGCGTCGCGACGAACACCAGATCGGGATCGACGCAGAAGTTCGCCACCACCCGATGCCGGAAGATCAGCTCGCTCGGGTCGCGGTCGCTGCGGTACTGCTCCTTCGCCTGCTCCACGCCCTGCCCGGTCAGCGGATTCTTCAACTCGGCCGTCGCGACCGGAATCCCGTTGACGAACAGCGCCAGGTCGAGCCGGTTCCCCTTGTCGGCCTGCTTGGTCGCGTACTCCAGCTCCCGGACGACCGTCAGCCGGTTCGCCCGGTACTCGTCCAGGACGGAGTCGTCCAGCACAAGGTTCGGCTTGAAGTACGCGAGACGGATCAGGACACCCCGGTCCTTCACGCCCTTGCGCAGGACGGTGAGCACCCCGTCCTCAGCGATCGCCTTGTCGAGCCGCCTCGCGAACCCGACCTGCGCCGCCTCGGTCTCGCCCCCGTAGAGCATGACGAGCCGTTCCCAGTCGTCGCCCTGGGTGTCCCCGATGAACGTGAAGAGCTGTCGCGTATCGAGCCCGAGTTCCGCCCGGTAGTCGCGCGGATCGCCCGCTTCCCATCCGCGTTCGAGCATCGCCGCGACGATCGCGTCCCCGAACGCCTTTTCGTCATGCACAGGACTCATGCTTTTCAGCCTTCCTCGTCGCGATCGAAGATCTCAACGGCCAGGTCCCAGAGCGACTTGTCCCCGTACCACCATCGCCTCGGCCCCTGCACGGACACGGGCGAACGCTCGTAACCCGCGAGTTCCCAAATGTGCGTGACGAGGCCCGTCGGCGAGTACACCTTCCCGTCGTACGCCCACAGCAGGCAGTTGCGGCGATCGTTCACCCAGGAGGCCGTTCTCCGGCGTTCGTCCTCGGCGAGCCATCCCTCCACCGCCTGGATTTCACCGCTGCTCTCGGGCCGGTAGACCACCCGAGCACCGTCAGCGAGGGCCCGTGCACTGACCAAGGTCGGGACGGCGTTCGGGCGGCGCTGCCGGCGCGGATTGCGTCTGGGCGGCAGATAGTCGTCCGGAAGGGCCGGGACGGTCCTTCCGTGCCGCACGTCGTCCACCACCAGCGCCGCGAGGTCCTTGCATCTCGTCTCGTTCGTGAACGTCGCGCTGAGGAAGGAGTTCGGACCGTACTCGGCGTCGACGTGGAAGATGAGCCACGACAGCACGCCGTCCACCAGTTCTGGGATGCGCGCCAGCATCGCCTCCTCATCGAAGCCGAACTCGTCGATTTCTTCGAGGTCGAGAAGCTGGAACACCAGATGCGTGATGAGAAGCTCGCCGCGCCTCGTCATGTCCGCGGCGCGCCCATAGAGTTCCTTGCGCTTCGTCTCCAGCGCGGCGCCGACGGCACGCCGCGCCAGGACGAGGCGCCAGATCCGGTGCGCCGTCGGCTGCTCGCCGAACAGCCGAGGGTAGGCGCCGCTCGATCCGCGTTCCCACAGCGTGTCGGTTCCCTGACCGGCCCGTACGGCAAGCTCGGGCGACCGGTGCGCGCAGGCGAGTGCGACCGCCGCGTGCTCGACGGAGCATCCCGCGTCCGGCGACGGGTCCGGCTCTCCCCGCTTGAAGACGTAGAGCTTCCCCAGCGACAGCAGGAAGTCCTCGCGAATCTGCGCCTGCGTGCCGTCCAGCGCGATGAAGTCGCGCTGCGAGACGTCGTTCTGCGTGTTCGTCGTCTCGGTGATCTTCTTCGCGTAGGCCGGGCGGTCCCGCCCCAGGGAGTACGCGCGGACGGTCACGTCCGCTTCCTCGACGCGCTCCTCGTCCTTCTTCATCGCCTCGTGGATGGCGGACACGGTCTGCGCGCCGTTGACCACGCTGACGCCCTTCATCGCCAGCCGGACGGGCTCGTCGGGCCGGCGCCGTCCGAGCCAATGCGGCTCGATGCTGTCGCACAGCACCGTGATGCCGTTGTTGAAGTACCAGAAATTCTCCGGCTCGTTGAGCAGCGTCTCCTTGATACCGCTGTTGATGCGGGTCAGCCCCAGCGACTTGCGGACGTTCTGCTCGTACAGGGAGTCGCCATGGTCGCTGAACCATTGGGCGACATCGCGGACGGCAACGGTCCCCTGCCATGCCTCGAAGGGAGTATCGCGCTTGATCCATCCCGACATCGTGGCTTCGACGTCGATCGGAGCAGGCGCCAAGTCCTGGCGAAGCCGCCGATGGAAATCCGCATCACCGACGACCTTGTAATCGAGCATCGGCCCCCGGTGGTTGAATTCCTCGCGGGCGCGATCGAAGACATCCTGCGCGGCCTTCGACAGCACGGCCGGACCCATCACCGCGACGACCAAGGTGATCTGCAACCGAGGGTCGCCCATGGCAACGTCGAGCTGCCCCTTGAAAGGGTCGAACCTGTCGTTGAAGGTGTCCTCGAACTGGCGCCGCTCGATCAGCCGCAGGCCCTCGATGAACTTCAGGGCCTCCCCCAGGTCCATCTTCCCTTTGCCCGCGTCGCTCCACTTCGCCTGGACGAGCCAGACATGACGCGACGTCTCGTCCACCGCAACGGCGTCGATGCCCTGATCGTTCTCACCGTCGATGACGGCAAGACCCGCATCTTTGTATTCGCATCCGATCACCAGGCGGACCGCCGAAGCCGCCAGGGCTCGAGACAGGAACCGCTGCTCCCAGGCGTCGCCCCGATACCCCTTCAGATCCTCGTCGTAGATCAAACCCTTGTAGTCCCGGAGCAGCGCCTGCCGGACCTGCTGCACCTGCACGGGAATGCGGGCTCCCTCATGCGTCGAAGTCATCGATCCCTCGCCCTTCCGGCATTTACCACCCGGTCACCAGCATCGGCGACTAGTATCACGCGGAAGGGGCGTTTCGCCCTGGCGAATTCGGCTCAATGGCCACTCCAGGCCACGCCCGCCCCGCCTCCGCGCCCCTACCCCGTAACCCCACGACCGGATGCCGTGGACACATCGAACTGCCCCGTAACCGCCGCCGTAATCAACGCCTGCCGCCGCTCCGCCAGCAACGCCAACTGAGCTTTGATTCGAGGTTTGATCTCCTCGATCTTGTTGCGATCATGCACTACTTCGGCGACGAATCTCTTCTGCTTCCTCACATCGGCCAGCGGCATGGGCCATGCCTTTACTTCCTCGAAACGAATGTTGGCCATTGACTGCGAAGCGCCATTGGCGGACGATGCACACAAGGCACGTATTCGACTACCGCGCGCCACAGTCGCAACAAACTCCGGCAACATGCCGGGCGAAAGCCGTACTCGAAAAATTTTATCCGAAAGAAGAAGCTTCGAGCGGACCCTGTTAACCACCGCAGTTGAGCCCACTAGTTCCGGCGTGTTGGCACGGGTAATCAGCAGGTCACCATCGCGAACCTCGCTCTCACGAAATGGCGGAACTTCCTTGGGGAGTCGCTTGTTTTCGTGCGGGAGGAAGACGCCAGGGCGGAGGCAGCTGACTTTGAGTACGCCCCACTCGCCTTCGTCGGCTGGGGCAGCGTCACACTGAGGACTGACTCCCTGATCAACACTCCACACGAAGCGCCGCAGTGGTACAGATCCACATGTCTCGATGAGTTCATCGATCGCGATGTCCAGGTGCGCTCGCTCGCGCTCCTCGAGCGTCGCCAGAATTCTTTTTTGAAGACTGCCTGCCCGATCGATACGAGCGGTCTCGGCGTCGAGGAAGTCGGCGATGCGCCGCTGCTCTTCGATCGGAGGGGAAGGGAATGGAGCGTTTGCCAGACCCTCTCGATTCAGCTCTATTTGGTTTGTTGCTCCAACCGCCAGAACAGCGTAGATGTAGTCTTGAAAAAGTCGCGAGCGCAGCCAGTAGTAGGCGTATCTTGAGTTGGCCTCCGCATTATCTGTACGGACGATAGTGACATGTCCATCTGCCATGCACGGGATATCGTCAGGCGCCCCCTCAAAGAAGCCGACACGGCCGAGCGTTCCCGTTCCCGTGGAGTTGACCAGAATGTCTCCGGCCTTCAGGTAGCCCTTAAGAGTCGCCGGTCGACCATCGGACTTGTGGAACCGGGTACGCGACCAATCCAACCCATCGTCTTGGTTGGCGGCCTGGCTGATCGCCCGCACCTCTCCCTTTTCGACATAGTCAGGGGCTGTGCCACGTCTGAGATATGTCACGACACTCTTCAACCTCGTGGCCGACCAGCCAGCCGGAAGTTCGGCGCCGAACACATCACTCATTCGGTCACCTCGCCGAGGAGGGTCTGAATCTCGGCTTCGAGGGTCTTTAGCTCCGCGTTGATCTCGGAGAGGGGTCGTGGGGGCTTGTAGACGTAGAAGTGACGCGTGACCGGGATCTCGTAGCCGATCTTGGTTTTGGTGTGGTCTATCCAGGCGTCGGGGACGTGCGGGAGGACCTCGCGCTTGAGGTAGTCCTCTACGTCCTCGTCCAGCGGGACGTTCTCGTAGTCGCGGAGGTCGGGGTCGGGTTCGATGACGCCCTTGCGCACGTACTGAACTTCGCCTTCGGGGTCGCGGACGCCGATGGTGTCGCGGACAGCCTTGGAGAACGGTGCGCCGGGCGGCCATACGAGGCCGGCATCGACCACTGCGCCCATGAGGGCGTTCAGGGCCTCGAACTTGGTGGCCCAGGTGGTGCCGAGGAGCGGGCGGATCGCGTTGATCAGGGCGTCCGCGTAGCCGAGCCTCTGGACCTGCCTTGTCGCCTCCAGGGCAGCCAGGGTCTCGTCGGTCAGCTCGAAGCGGAGCTTGAGGGGGCGTTCGACGGTGATGCGGCGGTAGCCGAAGTCCTGGTTGCGGAAGACCTTGACCTTGCTGTGCAGCGGGTGGTCTGGGTCGTCGGCGACCTCCAGGGCCTCGCTGTAGAGCCGGGTGATCTCGCCGATGTGGTCGGGGCGTCCGTCCTGGCCGTCGCCGATCTCCTTGCGCTTGTCGCCGAGGGACTTGCGCATCTTCTGCCAGTAGTCCCGGGCGTCCAGCAGGATGACCTTGCCCTCGTGGTCGGGGTGCTTGCGGTTGGTGACGATCCAGAAGTACGTCGAGATGCCGGTGTTGTAGAAGAGCTGGTCGGGCAGCGCGACGATCGCCTCCAGCCAGTCGTTCTCGATGATCCACTGGCGGATGCGGGACTCGCCGGACTCGGCGGCGCCGGTGAACAGAGGCGAGCCGTTGAAGACGATCGCGATGCGGCTGCCGCCGGTGCCGTCGATGCCCCGCGGCTTCATCTTCGAGATCATGTGCTGGAGGAACAGGAACGAGCCGTCGTTGATGCGCGGGAGGCCGGCGCCGAAGCGGCCGGACTCGCCGAGCGTCTCGTGCTCGTGCTCGATCTCCTCCTTGACCTTCTTCCACTCGACACCGAACGGCGGGTTGGCGAGCATGTAATCGAACCTGGCGGAGCGGTGCCCGTCGTCGCTGAAGGAGTTGCCGAACGCGATGTTGTCCGGCTCCTGGCCCTTGATCATCAGGTCGGACCGGCAGATCGCCCACGACTCGGGATTGAGTTCCTGCCCGTAGACCTCGACCGTCGCGTCCGGGTTGAGGGTGGTGATGTACTCCTGCATCGTGCTGAGCATCCCGCCGGTGCCGCAGGCCGGGTCCAGCACCTTGCGCGCGGCGCCGGGCAGGCTGAGCATGTCGGCGTCCGGCGCGACCAGGAGGTTGACCATGAGCTTGATGACCTCGCGCGGCGTGAAGTGCTCACCGGCCGTCTCGTTGGACAGCTCCGAGAAGCGCCTGATGAGGTCCTCGAAGAAGTAGCCCATGTCGTGGTTGGACACGACCTCGGGGCGGACGTCCAGGTCGGCGAAGCGTCCGACGACCTTGTACAGCAGGTTCGCGCCGTCCAGCCGCTTGATCTGCTGGGCGAACTCGTACTTCTCCAGCACCTCGCGCGCGTTCGGGGAGAAGCCCGCGACGTACTTGTTGAGGTTCGTCGCCGCGTTCTCCGCATCGTTCGCGATCTTCGCAAGGGTGTAGCCGGTGGTGTTGTAGAACGACTGGCCCGACGCGCGGCGCAGGAAGCCCTCCGCGTCCATGTCCTTGCCCTTGAACCGCTCGACCGTCTCCTGGACGGCCGCGCGGGTCGGCTCCAGGACGGTCTCCAGCCTGCGCAGCACGGTGAACGGCAGGATGACCTTGCCGTACTCCGACTGCTTGAAGTCACCGCGCAGGAGGTCAGCGACCGACCAGGCGTGGTTCACCAGTTCGGTGTGCTTGCTCGGGTTCAAGGGGTTCCCTTCCGGATCGGACGGCCTGCGAGGCAGGGATTCTCAAGTCTGGTGCATGCGCGGCGGCGTGCGCGGGGGCTCAGGGCAACTCGGTTCCCGGGGGAAGGAGCGCGCCGGTGCTGAGGGTCGCGGCCAGGAGGTTTGCTGTCTCGTCGGCGGAGGTCGCGGCGTTCCGTGCGGCGGTTCGCAGTTCGTGGAGCCTGCGGAACGCGTGGCCGTAAGCGGTCTGCTCGCCGAGCGGGAGCAGCGGGACGCGCAGCCGGGACGCGACGAGCTGGTGCGTGGAGCTGCCGGTCGTCGCCTGGCTGACGTTGTCGGGCGCGCTGACGAACCCGGCGAGGAACCAGGGATCGAGGCGCGCGGGGTCGGGCCGGAGCAGGAACACGCCGTGGCCGAGCAGGCATCCGGCGTCGTCCTCGCCCGCGACGCGGGTCGCGACGCCCTGCGGGCCGACGATCTGTGTGAGCAGGACGTCCCCCGCCTCGACGACGACCGGATCGGCCAGGTGGATCTCGCCCGCGTCGCCGTCGGCGCGCGTCCCGCCGAGCAGGTCGCGCGCCCGGAGGACGGGGCGGTCCGCGAGATCGGCGGGCAGCGTGCCCGGCGAGGCGGCCCGGACTCCCCGGTGGACGGCGAGCGCGCCGCCGCGGGCCAGGTCGGCGACCGTGGCGCCGCGCCACGTGCGGCTCGCCTCCCCGGCCGATGCCGGCAGCCCGATGTCGCTCGCTTCGGTCAGCGCGGCGATGTCCGCTTTGAGGCGGTCGATGAGCCGAGCGACGTCGCGGAGGGCCGCATCCGGTGTGATCACCGGTGCCGTGCGGACGTGCCGGGCGGGCGACAGGTCGACGAGATCGTCCAGGAGGTCGATCGCCGGAAGGGCGCGCGCGGTGCCCGGGACCTCGGCGAACTCGGCGGGCTCGGTGAACGCCTGCCAGGTGTCGAGGATCGTCTCGTGGAGCTTGCCGGTGTCCGATGCCTTGCCTTCGCCGTCGGAGGCGTCCATCAGCAGGACGAGGTCGCGGCCGGGGCGGGCTGCTTCGGGGCGGCGGAGTATCCACAGGTGAAGCCCGATGTGGTGCGGTACGGCGAGGCCGGCCGGTAGCGCGATGACCCCGCACAGCGCGCCTCGCCGGAGCAGCTCGGCCCGGATGCGGCGGCCGGACGAGCGTGACGCGGTCGCCGGCGGAAGCAGCAGCACGGCGTGGCCGCCCTCGGTCAGGTGCGCCAGGGCGTGCTGGACCCAGGCGAGCTCCGGCTCCGACCGCGGCGGCACGCCGTAGGCCCAGCGGGTGTCGAGCGCCAGCTCGTCGTGCCCCCACTCGCGGTCGCCGTACGGCGGGTTGCAGACGACGGCGTCCACGCGCAGGTCGGGGAAGGCGTCGTCGCGGAGGCTGTCGCCGGTCCGGACGCGGACGGCCGCCCCGGGCACCTCTTCCGCCAGCCGGGCCTCGGCCTGCGCCGCGACGACGGGACGGTACTCCTGCCCGTGCACCGCCGCGCCGGGTCCGAGGGCCGTCGCGGCGGCGGCGAGGAGGCGTCCGCCTCCGCAGGCCGGATCGAGGACGCTGCCGGCGCGCGGCCCCCCGGTGGTGGCCAGCGCCGCCAGCAGGTCCGCGACCGCGTCCGGCGTCGGGTGCGTCCCGCGTACGCCGACCGGTGCTTCGGTGTGCTCGCCGAGGACGTCGAAGACGGCGAGCGGACCTTCCTGGTCGACCACGCGCGCCACCGATCGCAGGAGCGCCGCGGGGACATCGGTCTCGGCCGGCGTCGCGTGCAGTGCGGTCAGCCGGTCGTCATCCAGCTCGACGATCTCGGCGCGCTTCTTGCCGTCGAACCCGGCCAGGTGCGCCGCGAACCGCGCGACGGCCTCGATCTCGTGCGGCGCGCGGCCGTGCAGGTGGGCGCGCAGGTCGTCCCTGGACGAGCGCGCGGGAAGGCGCCCCCGCTCGTCGAGCCACGCCTCGACCTCGCGCCGGTCGTAGCTGGGACTGGCCTCCGTTCCCCCGCTGGGCTGCGGAAAGTCGGGGTGGCGCCGGCGCCAGTTGCTCACGGTCGCCCGCGTCACGCCGGCGAGCCGAGAGATCTCGGCGGCGGTCAGCTGCTCGCTCTGCGATGCCATCGGCACGTCCTCATCAGCTTTCGGGAGCATCGCTACTGTACACCATCCAACTCACTGAAAGCATTTGACAGTGCTTTCACGTCATGTTCTCATGATGATGCTTTCAACGACTCGTGGCAGGAGCGACGGATGACGAGCTGGGTGGCGATCGACTTCGAGACGGCGAACTCCCTGCGGGGCAGCCCGTGCTCGGTCGGACTGGTCAAGGTGCAGGACGGACGGATCGTCGAGGAGTGGTCATCGCTCATCAGGCCCCCGGCCGGATACGACCACTTCGACGCCTTCAACGTCGGCATCCACGGCATCACGGCGCACCACGTCAGAGGCGCGCCCGGCTGGCCGGAGACGCTGGAGCGGATCGTCCGGACGGCCGGCGGCGCCCCGTTCGTCGCGCACAACGCGGCCTTCGACATCGGGGTCCTCGCCGCCGCGTGCGAGGCGTCCGGCCTCCCCGTCCCCGACCTCCGGTTCGCCTGCACGCTCGTCGTCGCCAGACGGATCTGGACCGGCCTGCTCTCCTACAAGCTCCCCGTGCTCGCCGACGCCCTCGGCATCGACCTGCCACACCACCACGACGCCGGCGACGACGCGCGGGCCGCCGCCCACGTGATGCTCGCCGCGCTGAAACGGCAGGGCACCGCCGCCCTCGGCGACCTCCTCGCCGTCCACCGGATCCGGATGGGCTCCTACCGCGGCGGTGTCCGCCAGGGGTGCAGGCACCGGGGAGCCGCGCGGCGCGAACCGTTCCCGGACACCGATCCCGACGCCGACCCGGACAACCCGTTCTTCGGGCTCACGGTCTGCTTCACCGGGACGCTGCCCGGCATGACGAGGGCGGAGGCCGCCGAGCGGATGAACGCCCCCGGGGCCCGGACCGTCCCCGCCGTCACCAAGGCCGTCGACCTGCTGGTGGTCGGCACCATCGACCCCCGACGCCTCGCGCCTGACGCGGAGAAGACCGGCAAGCTCGCCAAGGCCGCGCAGCTCCGCGACGCCGGCAACGACATCACGGCCATCGACGACGAGGAGTTCTACCAGCTCCTCGCCGTCGCCGGGAGCTGATCACCCCCCCGAACGCGCCGCCGTCCGCCCGACCAGCCCAGCACCGGCGGGCGGCGGCGCCCCTCCCTTGCAACCCCCAACCGCTGACGCGTCGCGCGTCCGAACACCAAGGAGCACCCATGCGCAAGATCATCATCGGCCTCTGCGCCGTCGCCGCCCTCACCGCCGGCTGCGACTTCGAGCAGGACCCCGTCGCCGTCCAGTCCGCCGACCCCGGCAAGTCGGCCGGCAAGAGCGGCGGCTCGTCCAAGACCAAGACCTTCCCTATCAAGCTCACCGCCAAGCGGGCGCACGCGAGCAAGAGCGTCCTCAGCGACGGCGGCGCGCTGTCCTGCGTCAAGGTCACCGTCACCAACCAGACCAAGAAGCAGCTCGAGGTCAACCCCCTCTACTTCTCGATCACCGACACCAAGAACACCAAGCACGACAGCAGCTCGGCCCTCGGCGAGTACGAGGGGCAGATCGACACCACGAGCCTCGCCCCGCACGAGAAGGCCACCGGCCTCGTCTGCGCCAAGGGCAGCTTCCGCCCGAAGGTCGTCGCGATGACCAACCCCCTCCTCTCCGAAGCCGCCCGCGCCCAGGTCGCCTCCTGAACTGGGACGGCGGCCGAGGAAAAGCCAGCTCTCGATCCGAGCATTACCGAATAATCCGTTCGCACGCTCGGCGGACGGTGCGCGCGAGAGCGCCCCAGCCTCCGCCGAGCATGGCCGTACCGGCTCTCAGGCGCTCATCTCTGACACCGACCCGTGAATCGGGCTTCCAGCGCGAGGAAAAGTCTCCGACCAGAAAGGCGACCGGCCCCGGCCTCAACCGGACGGCCTCCAAATTCGAGCGAACGCCCTGGTCATCGATAGCGGCATACTCAATGGTAAGGCTTGAATAGCCGGCGAGCATATTCGTGGCCGGCCGGTCCCAACGGACGATGCGTTCCCCAGTCCGATCACCTTGGAGGCCCGCATGACGTCGGTAGAGCGAACCGGTCACAGCACGAACTGCGAGCAGGCGGAGAAGCCGCCGTGCGCCTGCGCGTGCGGAGGAGCCGAGCACGGCTGGCAGGGCGCCCTCTCCATCGCCGCCGCCTCGTCACCTACCGGTTTGGACAGGTTCAGGCGGGCCGCCGACAAAGCCTGGGAACAGGCCACGCGGGCTCGCCCTGGGCAGCGCAAGCCCGGCGGGGAGACGGCCGAGGGGCAGCACGCGGCGATCAAATCGTTCATCGCGGACGTCATCAAGTGGCTACGGTGCGACCAAAGTCTTCGCGACGACACCAAGCGGCTCGGCGAGCCGTTCCGCATCTCCCGTGACAGAGATCCAGATAAGCCACGGCGAAAGCCCACTCCCGAGGAGGAGCGCGAGTTCATCGAAAAGCACGTGATCCCGCGACTGCGCGATGAATACGACGAAGCGAAGATCAACGCTTTCCAGAAACAGGCCGCGAAGGTGCACTTCTGGTGCGAACTGCTGGCCCAGACCGCTCATGCGCTGTCCGAGTCCAAAAGGATCTGCGATGAGGCCAAGAGCGCGGTCGTCGCAGCGCTGACCCGGGACGACGATCAGCACCTTGACGGCTGGGCCAAGCTGCTGAAGGAACGGGTCGTGATCGAACGAGCCGTGAGCCTGGTGTTCGAGCAACTGCCGAGGCTCGTCACCGGTGGCGTGGCCGTCGGCGACGTGTTCCGCCTCATCTGGCCCGTCCGCGTCCTGGCCGTCCTGATGTGCCGGGAACCCCGTCGCCACTGGGCCGTCCGCCGGTACTGCATCGAGCCGATCGTCGAGCACGGGTCGGCAGAGATCCGGCAGAAGGTCAAGGACCGTCTCCGCGAGGCGTTCCCCGCCGACTGGCCCGCAGCGGACGGCGGCGTCTCGAGTGATCTGGGCGAGCGTCGGGCCGGTTGAGCGGCCATGGCGCGAGAGGCAGGACGGCGGCGGTCGGGTGGCTGTTCCGCGGGGTGACCTCCCGTGGTGCGGCGCGTTCAGGCCGATACCGGCCTCGGCCCGCCATATCGCCTGTCACCAGGCATGACCCGGTCTATGATCTTCGTCGCTGGGTGGCCCAGCGGGACGAGCGACGGGATGTTCGGTGACGGCACCGCTGGATGAGCAACAGATCGCGTATCGAAGTCACACCGTGTGGTTCTGGCCGGTGGTCTGGCCGGTCGCCATCGCGCTCAGGTGGTTTCTCGATTGGGACGCCCTGGGGCCGTTGGCCCTGTGGATCCCTGCCATCGCGCTGCAGGAGGTGAACGCGGTCCTGATAGCCCTGCGCGCCCGGCGCGGTCTGACGCTCACGGCGCGCGAGATCATCTGGCACAAGTACGAGCTGCGGCTTTCGTGGGCCAACGTGACGGCGGTGGAGTGCATCGCCCATGGGGGCGGCGCGCGGCTGGTCGTCCGCGTCGCCGACTCAGGCCAAGCGCTGGAGGACGTGGCGCGCCCGGCCCGCCTGGCGCTCCGCGGGAACCTGCGGCGATTCGGGGCACCGATCGCGTTGCCCGCCGGGCGCCTCGCGCGTCCCGCGGCCGAGGTCATCGAGGCGGCCGACCGGCTGCGGCGCGCGTACGAGCCGCCTTCGGGGGTCCGGGGGTTCGCGGCCCGTTCCGTCTCACCGGAGCGGCAACGGGCCCGAAAGATCGCGCGCGTGTGGGCCAGGCTGGCGAGTGCGGGCCTCGGTGTGCTGCTGGTGAGCACCGTCATCATCGACAGCCTGTCGTCGGACTCGGAGCCGCAGCTCGCCTTCGAGTACAAGCGGATCTCCGCCCCGGGTTACATGGACCAGCTCCTCACGATGACCAACTACGGCTTCACCGCCGTGGCGCCGACGCTGCAGCTGGATCCGCTCGACCGGGCGGGGCATGTGCTCCATGGCATCACCGTCCGGACCGCGTACGGAAGTGACCGCGGCCTGGTCGTCCTGCCGCCCCGCTCGACCGGCGGCGACGTGCTCGCCTTCGACGGGCCCGGGTCCCGGAACGTCGCGGGCGTCCGGGTGACCGTACGGCACCGGGAGCGCTCGAAGCAGCCGGCGAGGGCCGCCAGGGAACTGGAGGCGCGCCCGTCGCGAGACGGCACGTCCACCGAGCCCGGCCAGGACTTCGACACCGTGCTGCTGCACAACACCAACGGCTTCAGGGTCGCCGTACGGCTGGTGTGCATCATCTGGGAGGACCCGCCCCCGGGAGCCCCGCAGCAGATGGTGCGCAGCCTCCCCATCGGCGACCTGGTCTCCATCGCCCCCTACGACGAGGCCCGGGTGCCGGTGACCGGAACGGTCCGGCACCTGGCCCAGGACTGCGGAAGCGTCAAGGCCTACTACTCGTCTCCCGACACACCGAGCACCGTGTAGGGGGCTTGCCCGCCCGGTGACCGACGACGGCCGCGCCCCTGCGGTCGGCGTCTTTGGGTGGGTCTGTGGCGAACTCCACCGGTTCGCGGGGCATCACAGTGATCGATCGTGGCGGTTCGCCGCCGCCGGTGCCGCCTCGAGCCGGGAAGGAGCCGTCGGGTTTGGTGGATCGGTTGGAGCCCGGGGATCCCGAGCGGATCGGGGAGTTCTGGCTGGCGGGACGGCTGGGCGCCGGCGGGCAGGGCGTGGTGTACGAGGCCTACGCTCCCGACGGGGCGCGGGTCGCGGTGAAGGTCCTGCACGGGGCGGCGGGTTCGCCGCATGAGCTGGAGCAGATGGCGGCTGAGGCGCGGGCCGCGCAGCGGGTCGCCTCGTTCTGCACGGCGCGGATCGTCCAGGTGCGGTTGAAGCCGCCGCTGCCCTACATCGTCAGCGAGTACATCGACGGGCTGAGCCTGCAGGCGCAGCGCACCGCCGCCCGGCAACGCGACACCGCCACCCGGCAGCGCGACACCGTCGTGTCCGGCCAGCTCGTCACCCGAAGCGAACAGGCCGCGGACCCGACCGTCGCGGCGCTCCTCGCCGTCGCGTCACGCAGTATCCAGAGAACACCGGAGAACCGTGCCCGCCTCCTCGACCTCCTGGCCGAACCGGAACACGGCATCATCACCGGCAACGCCGACACCGTGCTGTCGGTGGCGTTCAGTCCCGACGGCCGCTCTCTGGCCACGGGAAGCGCCGACGAGACCGCGCGGCTGTGGGATGTGGCGATGCCCCAGGACAAGGACCTCGTCGGCGCCGTCTGCAAAGCGGCCGGGCGCACGCTGACCCGCCAGGAATGGGCCGAGTACGCGCCGTCCGGAATCGAATACCGGAACCTCTGCCCCTGACTGGGGTGCGCTGTCAGGGGTGTGCGGCGGCTGCCCGGCGGTGGTTCTGCCGGTAGCGCGCTGGTGACATGCCCGCGATACGGGTGAAGGCGTGGCTGAAGGTGCTCTCGGACGCGTACCCGAGCCGCTCGGCCAGCGCGGCGATCGTCGTATCGGACGTTCGCAGAGCGCGCTGGGCGAGCCTGATGCGCCAGTGGGACAGGTAGGTCAGAGGCGGCTGCCCCGACACCTGCTGGAACCGGCGGGCGAAGTGGCTGCGGGACATGCTCGCCGCGGACGCCAGTTCGGGAAGGCTCCACCCCCGGCCGGGGTCGGCGTGCATGAGGCGGACCGCCGGACGGAGCCGGGGGTCCGTCAGAAGGCGCAGCCAGCCGGGGGGCACCACCGCTTCTTGCCGCATGCCCGCGCGGAGTGCCTCCAACAGCAGTAGCTGTGCGTACTGGTCGGCGGCGAAGCCCGCGCCGGCACGGTCGCTCTCGCTCTCCTGGACGATCCGCTCCAGCAGACGCCGCATCTCTCCCGCCTCCGCGTCGTCGGCGGCGGCGTGGAGCACGGGCGGAAGGGCCGTTGTGAACAGGTCCGCCGACATGGGATCGAGGTCGACGTGTCCGCCGATGACGACGACGTCCGGCTCACCGGCGCCGACCTGGGAGAAGAGCCCCAGCTTCTGAGGCGGCTCCCGGACGGCGACGCGGGCAAGACCCGGGTCACTGCACAGGACGGTGGCGTCGACGCCGCAGAGCACTGCGGCATCGCCTGGTCCGAGGCGCACGGGCGCTTGATCGTCGGCTATCAGCCAGCAGGAGCCGCTCACCACCGCGTCGATCTTGACCAGCGCGTCGGGTCGCGAGCCGAGCGACCATTCCCCGCCCGCCCGCAGGCCCCCGGTGATGACGCAGCGCGCCTCCACGACGTCGAGCACCTCGGAGACAGGGTCGCGGACCATGACCGGATTCTCGGACAAGAAACCGGCACTCGCAAACATTCAGAGTCTCATGGTCGGCCTCCAGACTCGAGGCATGCCATCCGTCACATTCAAGAACCGGAACCTCGAACTCGCCGGCGACCTCCGCCTCCCCGCCGGGTTCGACCCGGCCGAGACCTACGCCGCGATCATCTGCGTCCATCCCGGAAGCGGTGTCAAGGAGCAGACCGCCGGCCTGTACGCGGCCAAGATGGCCGAGCGCGGCTACGCGGCCCTCGCCTTCGACGCCTCCTACCAGGGCGAAAGCGGTGGCGAGCCCCGCTACGCGGAGGAACCGGCATCGCGCGTCGAGGACATCCGATGCGCGGTCGACCACCTCGTGACACTCGACTTCATCGACGAGGACCGCATCGGCGTGCTCGGCATCTGCGCCGGCGGCGGCTACGCCGTCAACGCCGCCATGACGGAACACCGCATCTCCGCCGTGGGCGCCGTGTCCCCGATCAACATCGGCCGAGCCCGGCGCGAGGGCGGAAACGCGGTGGAGCTGCTGGAGGAGGCCGGCCGCCAACGAACCATCGAGGCCCGCACCGGACGGGCAGATCTCCGTCCGTGGATTCCAGACACCCCGGAAGAGGCGCGCGCGGCCGGGATCACCGACGCGGACGTGCTCGAAGCGGTGGACTACTACCGCACTCCCAGAGGCCGGCACCCGAACTCGACCAACCGGCTGCGGTTCGTCAGCGTCGCGTCGGTGATCGCCTTCGACGCCTTCCACCTCGTCGAAGAGCTCCTCACCCAGCCCTTGCAGGTCGTCGTGGGCGACCGGGTCGGCGGCTTCGGGTCCTATCGCGACGGATACGAGCTCTTCCGCCGGGCCACCTCCGACAAGGCCCTGCGGGTGGTGGACGGCGCCGGCCACTACGACCTCTACGACGTACCGCAGTACGTCGACCAGGCCGTCGAAACGCTCACCGCCTTCTTCGACACGAACCTCGCCGGCCGGCGGTGACCCCTCGGGGGGACGCGGGCTCCCCGAGGGCGGGCCGGAGGGCGAAGGGCGCCGACAGTCCGGTTGCATTGTGCGGAAGCTGGATCACATGGGTTGCCCGACGGTGACCGGTGACCTCCTGCTGCTTCACACGCTGGAGGAGGAGGACGAAGAAGAGGAGTTCTACGACACCGAGCAGGACGTCTACTTCGCTCAGGCGCAGATGGCGTGGTCCATGTCCGAACGAGCGCCGGTGTAGTGGCCTTGCGATAACCGTGCGCGCCGCGCAGCCGCGGTCACCGACTGCTGCGCCGCCCGGTCGTCCTCAAGCTCCGGCGCCGGTCGCCCACGGACCGGCTTTCGGTGACGCTGCCGGTGGCCGGCGTCTCACCGCCCATCGCCGGATCGCGTCCGTGCGGCTAAAATCGACCGCACTGCCAGCCGGGCGAGCCGAGCGAGTCAGGAATGGCCGAGTCACCGTCGGATAGGCCTCGTGTGAGCGTCACGGGCGGGCGCGGTATTCAGGTCGGCGACCGGAATTACCAGGTCAACATCGCCATCGGGGACCGGCCCGGCCGCCCGGTGGTGTTCGCGCCGGAGGAGCGGCTGCCGGAGGAGTATCCGCCCAGTTCCCTGCTCCGCGGCGACTACGAGATCGTCCCGTTCACCGGCCGGACGGCCGAGCTTCGCTCAAGATCGAGCTGGGTCCCGTCACGGACACGGCCGCCGGCCGCCGCGACGGCTTCGAGAGCGCCCGCGAGTCCCTCCGACTGATGCGCTGCGTCCTGCGCCTGCCCGAGGGGATCGCTCGTCCGGCCGAACGAGCGATCCCTTCGGTGCCGTCCCATCAGCGCTTCGCCGTCAGGACGCGGGTTCCACGAGGAGGTCGGTCTGCCAGCGCGACCCACCCGGGATGGCGGCCGTCACGGTCGCGAACGCAAGGTCGGTCACCGGCGACGTGGTGCCTTGGAAGGTCACCGAGGACTGCCCGGCCGGAATGGTCACCTCGGCGGGGGGTTGGACCGCCGGGTCATCGCTGTCAAGCCGGACCGTGACAGGTTCGCTCGTCGTCGTCCCCAGGCGGACCGTGCCCTCGAACTGTTCCCCGCCGGTGACCGACCAGGGCCGGATGTCGAGTCCGATGATGCCGGGGCGGACGCGGACGGTCTGGCTCCGGCTTCCCACGCCCTCGATGTTCGCCGTCACGGTGACGTCCGCGTCGGTCGGGATGCGCGAGCTCTTCGGCCGGGGAACGTCCATTCCGAGGGCGCCCTGCGGGATGGTCATGCTCGCTGGGACCTGGAGAGCCGGGTTGTCGCTTTCCAGGTCGACGACCATCCCTCCCGCGGGGGCCGTGCCGTTCAGTCCGACAGTGATGGACGGGTCATCGCCGCTGACGATCGTCGAGTGGCCCCCGAAGTCGACGAACTTCAGGCCGGGCTGCAGCACGAGCGGCCCGGCCGGAGACAGCGAGGACGAGCGCGACGGGGACGCAGAGAGCCGCCCTCGCGCACCCTGCTGGAGCCGATCGGCATCACCGGGGCGTTCTGAGGTGCCATGGTCGGCGCACTTCCGGGCGGTCGATCGTCCGCACTCCGGAGGTCTGTCCGCCCGGGGCGGCGCGGGCGAACCTGGTGCGATAAGTCCGGGAGAGACGCCTTCAGAGGAGATGAGGCCTGGTGAGTCCGAAGGGGAGCGTGAAGCCGGCCATCGTGCGCCAGTTCGCCCGGCCGCGGGGGGCGGCCGGGCACATCGCGGGCTGGATCATGGCGCACCGCGGTTCCAACGTCCAACGCAACCAGTGGGTCGTCTCCCTGCTGGAGGTCCAGCCGGGACAGCGGATCCTCGAGGTCGGCTTCGGTCCGGGCGTGGCCCTCGCCGAGACGGTGCGGCGGGTGGGGGCCACCGGGCACGTCTATGGCATCGACCGCTCCGAGGTGATGCTCCGACACGCCTCCCGGCGCAATGCCGCCGCCGTCCGGGCCGGCCGGATCACGCTGGTTCAGGCACCGGTGGAGGCGCTGCCCGCCGGGTTCGAAGGTCCCTTCGACGCCGTCTACGCCGTCAACTCCTTGGAGTTCTGGGCGTTACCGGCCGAGCGGCTGGCGCAACTGCAGCGGCGGCTCGTACCGGGCGGCCGCCTCGCCATCGCCACGCAACCGCGCGGCGCGGACGCCGCGCGCGACCCGGCTCTCGCCGCCCGGGAGCGGATGGAGATGTTCGAGCGGGCCGGGCTCACCGGCGTCCGGTCCCACACGCTCCCGCTCCATCCGCCTGTGGTCTGCGTCATCGGCGCCAAGGGGACCGGCGGCTGAGCCCGGTCCGGTCAGCCGTCGCGGAGCATCTGGGCGACGAAGTGCGCACGGCTGGGCGAGTTCACCTTGTGCAGGACAGCCGAGACGTGCCGTTTCGCGCTGTGCAGGGAGATCCCCAGCCGGCCGGCGATCTGCCGGTTGCTGAACCCCTCGAGGAGCAGGGCGATGACGTCCTGTTCACGCGGGCTGAAGTAGGGCTGGACGCGCTGCGGCGGCGCTTTGGACGTCCTGACGCGTTCGAGCAGATGGTTGCCGACCTCCAGCGGCATCGGGAGCTCGCCGGCCAGGACGGCCTGGAGCGTGCCGACGAGCCTCGTGGCGGTGACGTCGTGCAGCATGATGTAGCCGTCGGCGTTCGCCCTCGCGGCCTGCTCCAGGTCGTCCAGTTCGGTACCGGCGACCACGTACAGGAGGCGGGAGTCGGGGAACCCGCTCCGCAGCCGCCGGTCGACGTCGGCGCCCGAGCCGGAGCCGACGATGCAGACGTCGGGTCGCCACCCGCCGCAGTGCACTTTCGGCGCGGCGAACAGTCCTTCCAGATCACCGTGGCATTCGAGATCATGGACCTCGCCGAGCCGTTCGAGTAGCGCGGCCAGGCCGCTGCGGATGAGTTCACGCGGTTCGACCACGGCGACATCCACAGGATTCTCCTCCCCTATCCTGCTTCCCGAGGCCGATCATGCACAGGCAAATCGGCAATGTCAAGAGCGATCGACATCGCATTCACGACGCCCCTCGACTGAGATCAAAAAGATCATTCACGGCGACCGCGGGCAGAGAAATTCGTTCATCCGGAGTTCACCGACACCAAAACGGTGATACCGCCGCGCCGATTTGGGGGCGCGAAGCCGGAACCCGGCGCTCGCATTCCCTATCAAATTGATATGAAATATCGCCATATCCGAGCCGCTCCAGGAACGCGCGACCGGCCACGCACCGGCCCGCGAGCGACCGGGCGGAGACTGCGTCATGGGATGCGCCGGGTTCGGGTATCCGATGAGAATGAGCAGGTCATCGGCATTTCCGGTGTGCGACGACCCGCATGGGCGGCCACAGCGGCCAGACGGGCGCGCAAGGCCCCGGATTCGCACCGTCACCGGCCGACGGGCCCCCTCGAACTTGCGGAATAACGTTCCAAGCGAAGCAGGTATTCTTCCGGCCGCCCGGAGTCGAGCAAGCACATAGTGCCAACGATGCCGATGTGTCGAGGCTCCGCCACGGGAGTCGGCACGACGCGTTAGAAGCGAACACGGCAAAGGATCTCGACGAGCCGGCTCACCCGCAACTCGGCAACTATCATTCCATTTCGTGATTTGTCAACATCATGCTTTCACAGGTCACTCCATTCACCGCTCCATGTGGCGAGTACCTGGCGACGACGATCCGGATGCCGTGGCGGGGTTCCGGTGCCGGCCGCGAACGCCTCGGCCTGCCCGACCGCATTTGCCATTCCCGCAAGTTCTGTGGACCCCATCCCCGCGCGGCACCGATCGTGGTGCCCATGACGCAGAACTTCGATGTCGCGGTACTCGGCGGAGGCCCCGCCGGCCTGAGCGGGGCGGTGTCGCTGTGCCGGTCCCGGCGTTCGGTGGTCGTGGTCGACGCCGGGTCGCCGCGCAACGCGCCCAGCGGCGCCGTGCACGGATTCCTGTCCCGCGACGGGATCAGCCCGTTCGAGCTCGCCGAGATCGGACAGGCGGAGGTCAAGCGCTACGGCGGGCTCGTGCTGCCCGGCACGGCCGTCGCGGCGAGCCGCACCGACCGCGGGTTCGAGGTCACCCTCGACGACGGCCAGACCATCGCGGCGCGGCGGCTGCTGGTGACGACCGGCCTCTCCGACATGCTGCCCGACGTCCCCGGGCTGGCGGAACGCTGGGGCCGCGACGTGGTGCACTGCCCGCACTGCCACGGATGGGAGCTGCGCGACAGGTCCGTCGGCGTCCTCGCCACGCACACCGAGTGGGCGATGCGGCAGGCGTTGATGTTCCAGCAGCTCGCACCCGAGGTGACGTTCTTTCAGCACACCGCGCCGGACCTGACCGAACAGCAGGTGACCCGGCTGGGCGCCTGGGGCATCCGGGTGGTCACCGGGCGCGTGGAGGCGCTGGAGGCGGCCGATGACCGGATCACCGGGCTGCGCCTGGACGGCGGGACGGTCGTGCCCTGCTCGGCCGTGACCGTCGCGCCCCGGCTGGTGGCCGGGTCCGCGGTGCTCGCCGACCTCGGCCTCGAACCGACCGCGCACCCGATGGGCGTCGGCGAGTCGATCGCCGCCGACCCGTCGGGAAAGACGGAGGTACCCGGCGTGTGGGTCGCCGGGAACGTCACCGACGTCATGGCGCAGGCGATGAGCTCGGCCGCCGGCGGGGCCGCGGCGGGCGCCGCGATCAACGGCGACCTCATCGCCGAGGACACCGAGCTCACCCTCCGGGTGCTGTCGCCCGACTACTGGGAGGAGCGGTACGCGTCCGGGGAGCGGGTCTGGAGCGGCGATCCGAACCCGCGGCTGGTCGAGGCCGCCACCGGCCTCCAGCCGGGCACGGCGCTGGACGTCGGCAGCGGCGAGGGCGCCGATTCGCTCTGGCTCGCCGCGCGCGGATGGGACGTCACCGGCGTCGACGTCTCCCAGGCCGCGCTGGACCGGGCCGCCCGGCACGCCGCCGAGAGCGGCGTGGACGTCACGTGGCACCAGGCCGACGTCACGACATGGGAGCCCGAGCCGGCGCGGTTCGACCTGGTGTCGGTGCAGTACCTGCAGTTGCCCCGGCCCGCGCGCGACACGCTGATCCGCCGGCTGGCCGCGGCCGTCCGCCCGGGCGGGACGCTGCTCGTGGTCGGGCACCACCCGGCCGACCTGGAGGTTCCGACGCTGCGACGCCCGCGCCTCCCCCACCTGATGTTCACGGCCGAGGATATCGCCGCCGTGCTGGACGCGGCCGACTGGGACGTCGCCGCCTCCGCCCCGGAGCGCCCGGCCACCGGTCCCGGCGGGGACCGGATCACGCTCACCGACGCCGTCCTGCGGGCGGTGCGGCGCGGCACGGAAGGCGAGAGGAAGCGATCATGACGGACGGCGCGGCGGTCGAGCGGATCGACACGCTGGTGATCGGCGGCGGCCAGGCGGGGCTGGCCACGAGCCACCACCTGACCGTGGCCGGGGTGGACCACCTCGTCGTGGACCGCCGGGACCGCCCCGGCGGCGGCTGGCTCGACCGGTGGGACGAGTTCTGCCTCGTCCTCCCGAACTTCACGCTCCAACTGCCGGGGATGCCGTACGACGGCGACGACCCGGACGGATTCATGGCGCGCGACGACGTGGTGAAGCACCTGACGCGGTACGCGTCCGTGATCGGCGCCCCGGTCCGGTTCGGCACCGACGTGACCCGGCTGGCCGCCGAGGACGGCGGTCTCGTGGCGCACGCCGGAGGCGCGACCTTCCGGGCGCGCAACGTCGTCCTGGCGACCGGGCCGTACCCGCGGCCGAAGATCCCGTCCGCGGCGGAGCGGATCTCCGGGCACATTCCGCAGCTGCACTCCAACGACTACCGCAGGCCGGGGGAGCTGCCGGACGGCGCCGTGCTCGTCGTCGGCTCCGGGCAGTCCGGCGCGCAGATCGCCGAGGAGCTGCACCGGGCCGGCCGCGAGGTCCACTTGGCGGTCTCGAAGGTCCCCGCCGCTCCCCGCCGGTACCGGGGCCGCGACCTCGGCTGGTGGCTGCTGGAGGTGTACCGGAACGGCCCGGCGGTGGGCGTGGAGATGAAGCTCCCGTCGCCGGCCGCGCGGTTCGCCCCCAACCCGGTCGTGTCCGGCCAGGGCGGCGGCCACAGCATCGACCTGCGGCGACTCGCCGGGGAGGGCGTCCGGCTGTACGGCCGGCTGGAGTCGGCGGACGGCACGGCCGTGCGGTTCAGCGACGACCTCGCCGACCGGCTGGCGTTCGTCGAGACCCAGTTCGACAGGACGCAGCGGCGGCTGTTCGAGGCGTACATCGCGGCGGCGGGGATCGACGCGGCGCCCGACGACCGTCCCCCGCGCGGCGACGCGCCCGCCCCGGCCACCGGCACCGAGCTCGACCTCGCCGCCGCCGGGGTCGGATCGGTGGTGTGGGCGACCGGCTACCGACTCGACTTCGGCTGGGTGGACCTGCCGGTGTTCGACGAATGGGGCTACCCGCGGCACACCAGGGGCGTCACCGCCCACCCCGGGCTCTACGCGGTCGGGCTGCCCTGGCTGCACTCGGCGGGGTCGTCGGTGTTCGCGGGGGTCGGCCCCGACGCCGCGCACGTCGTGCAGCACATCGTCGACCGTGAGGACCACCGCTGATGGACGACCGGGACAAGACCGCGGACCCGCGCCGCTGGAAGGCGCTCGCGGCGCTGTGCATGGCGCAGTTCATGCTGATGCTGGACGCCACCGTGATCAACGTGGCGCTGCCCGACCTCAGCGCCGACCTGAACCTCAGCCGGGTGGCGTTCACCTGGTCGGTCAGCATCTACGTGCTGTTCCTCGGCGGGCTGCTGCTGCTCGGCGGCCGGCTCGCCGACATCTTCGGCGCGCGTTCCCTGCTGCTGACCGGCCTGGTGGTGTTCACCCTCGCCTCGCTGGCCAGCGGCCTGGCGCAGGACGGGAGCGTGCTGATCGCCGGGCGCATCTGCCAGGGCGCGGGGGCGGCGATGATGTCCCCCGCCGCGCTGCGCGCCGTGACCGGCATGTTCGACGGCCCCGAACGCAACAGGGCACTGGGCGTGTGGTCCTCGCTCGGCGGCATCGGCTTCGCCACCGGGCTGCTCGTCGGCGGCCTGCTCACCGACGGCCCCGGCTGGCGCTGGGTCTTCTTCATCAACATCCCGATCGGAGCCGCCCTGCTCGCCGCCATCCGGGCGCTGGTGCCCGAGCGCCGGGTCCCGGGCGCCGACCGGCACGTCGACGTGCTGGGAGCGGTGACCGTGACGGCCGGCACCGGCTCGCTCATCTACGGCATGATCAACGCCGGTACGCACGGCTGGACGGACCCCGGCACGCTGCTGCCCATCGCGGCCGCCGCCGTCCTGTACGGGGTTTTCACGGCCGCCGAGCGCACCGTGCGGAGCCCCTTGATGCGCCTGGAGATACTGGCCCGCCGCCCGGTCGCGACCGGGACGTTCCTCATGCTCATGGCTGCGGGCGTGGCCGGCGGCGACCTGTTCATCACCTCGCAGTACCTGCAGCACTTCCGCGGTGACAGCGCGCTGGACAACGGCCTGTTCTTCCTGCCCGCGGCGCTGGCCACGGTCGTCGGCGCCATCACCGGCGGCCGCCTGGTCGGCACCGCCGGCACCCGCAACGTCGCCTTCGCCGCCCTGTCGCTGGTCGCCGTCGGCAACGGGCTCCTCATCGGGATGCTGCCGGAGGACGGCAACGTCTACGCCTGGGCCCTTCCCGGCGTCGTCGTGTTCTCGCTGGGCGCGGCCGCGGTGTTCGTCGCCGCGACCACCACCGCCCTCGCGGGCGTCGCCCAGCACGAGGCGGGGCTGGTGTCGGCCATCGTCTACACCTGCAATCCGACCGGTTCCGCCATCTTCGTCGCGGTGGGCTCCACCGTCGCCGCCGACGGCCTCACCGGCACGCCCGCGATCGGCGGGTTCACCGACGCCTACACGCTGTTCACCGCCGCCGCGGCGGCGGCCGCGCTGGTCTCGCTGGTCCTCGCGCCGTCCATCAGGCCGCAGCAGGCGAGCCCGCCGCCCGCGGGCAAGGCCGGTGTCGAGCCGTCCCGCACCTAGAGCCGGGGGGCGGATCACGCGCTGGGCCGCCGCTGGATGCGGGAGAGCCCCCGCTGCAGCCGCCAGTGGAGGGCGCGCACGTCGACGCCGGCCGCGACGAGCTCGGCCGCGGAGTAGTGCGGCAGCCGGTCGAGGTGCATGGTCCAGCCGAGGCTCGCGCACGTCCGGGCGTAGCGCTCCACGACCGTATCCGGTTCCGGCGCGGCTCCACCGTCCGGCGAGGTCGAGAAGACGTAGGCGCCGGGGCGCCGCTCGATGCCGAGCATGGCGGCCTGCGCGCGGCAGTGGGCGAGATGGGCGCGCAGCAGGGTGATCGTCTCTGCGTCGAGCCCGGAGCGGCGCCCCCCGATGGCGACCGCGCCGGCGTCGATGTCGACGTCGTCCCAGCGCAGGACGCACAGCTCGCCGCCCGGGGCGCCGGTGGTCAGGGCGAGCCAGACGAACATGCCCCAGCCGGGGTCGTTGGACGCTTCCATCACGATCGCCGCGGCCTGGGGCCGCGTTGGGGACGACGGGCTCGGCGCGGACTGCCTCGGGGTCGTCATGGCGGCATCGTAAGCAGCGCTCCGGTCGCTGTTGAGATCCGAAAGAGCGGAGCCGGGCGCGCCATGGTGCGCACTTTCGCGCGGCACATCGTCCGCACCCCCAGGGCTTGCCCGCGCCGGGCGCGGATCGCGAGCATCGTCCTGGCGGCGATCGCAGCATGCCGCGACCTCGATGCCACTGCGGAACGAGCCGGAGGTACCGATGACGGACGGCCACCCGGCCGCAGCGCCGACCACCGACGTCATCGTGCTCCCCGGAGCCACGTCCGCCCAGGGGATCGCCAAGGGCGAGGGCGACACCTTCTACTGCGGCGACCTGTACCTCGGCCACATCTTCCGCGGTGATCTCAGGCGCGGGACCGCCGAGCCGTTCATCGAGGCCCCGGAAGGCCGGATGTCCATGGGCCTGTGCGCCGATCTGCGGCACGGGCTGCTGTTCGTCGGCGGCGCGCTCGGCTGGGCGTACGTGTACGACCTCGGAACCGGCGCGACCGTCGCCACCTACCAGCTCGGCACCGTCGGCGACCTGAAGGCGACGGTGGTCAACAAGGTCCTCGTCACCGAAGAGGGCGCCTACTTCAGCGACACGTCGAGCGCCGTCCTGTACTTCGTGCCGATCGGACCGGCCGGGAAGCTCGGGCCGGCCAGGACCCTGCCGGTCACCGGCCCCGCCGCCGGCCTCGGCGGCGAGTACAACCTGAACGGGATCGCCCGTCCCGGACCCGGAGAGCCATTGATCATGTCGCACACGGCCGAAGGCAGGCTTTACACCGTGGACCCGGCGACCGGGGCCAGCCGGCCGATCGATGGCCTCGACGTGCCCAACGCGGACGGGCTCGTGCTCGAGGGCCGGCGGCTGTGGGTGGTGCAGAACTGGTCCAACCAGATCTCACGGGTGCGGCTGAGCCCCGACCTGGCGTCCGGGACGGTCGAGGGCGTCATCACGCATGACGCCTTCCAGTTCCCGACGACCGCCGTGCCGTTCGGTGCCGACCGTCTGGCCGTCATCAACGCCAAGGCCGACACCGGCGTCCGGCCGACCGCCGCCGAGTACGAGGTCGTCATCGTCGACCGCTGACCCGCGCGTCACTCCCGGCGCGCAGGCCACGCACGGGCGCGCACGCCGCACACGGGCCTGTGCGTCACGGCGTCACGTCCCGGCCCGCAGGGGCAGTTCGGCCAGGGATCTGAGGATGTTGTGCGGACGGGAGCGCGGCGGGCCGGCCGGTTCGAGGGTGCGCGCCCGCCGGGCCAGCGCGCCGAGCAGGATCTCCGCCTCCAGCCGGGCGATCCCCGCGCCGACGCAGGCGTGCACGCCCGACCCGAAGGCCAGATGGTTCGCGGCCCTCCGGCGGATGTCGAAGCGGTCGGGATCCTCCCATTCGCGGGGGTCGCGGTTGGCGGCGCCGACGAAGCAGAGGACCTTCTCCTTGGCCGGGATCACGGTGCCGGACAGCCGCACCTCGCGGGTGGTGGTGCGGAAGAAGTGCTGGACGGGAGAGTAGTACCGCAACGCCTCTTCGAGGGCCGGACGGGCCAGCGCCGGGTCGTCGTGCAGCGCCGCCCATTCTTCGGGGCGGGTGGCGAGAAGGTGCAGCGTCCAGGCGATGGCGTCGATGGTGGAGTCGAGGCCCGCCATCACCAGCGAGCGCACCAGCAGGCCGGCCTCCTCCTCCGTGGCCTCGCCGCGGTCGACGGCAGCGTACACGGCCGCACCGATCCCGCCGACGGCGAGCGAACCGCGTGCACAGCGCCCGATGAACCAGTCGTGCAACGGCATGCCCGCGGCCATCGCCTCCTCGGAGAGGCGGTTGCGCGGGCCGAACAGGTTGAACGCCATATCGCCGTACCGGAGCAGCTTCTCTCCCTCGTCCGGATCGAGTCCGAACGCCTCCGGAAACGCCCGCACCAGGTACGCCTGCGCCAGATCGACGACCCCGTCGAACCGGCCGCGCGCCACCACCGCCTCCGCCAGTTCCCCGGCGTGCCGTTCGAACTCCGGCCGGAAACGCTCGATCGCCCGTGGCGACAGCGCCCGCGCGGTGATCCGGCGCGGCCGGGCGTGCGCCGGCGGATCCGCTTCCACCAGCAGGCTCGGGGGCCGCCACGGCTCCTCATGCCAGAAGTTGGCGACCCCGACCCCCGCGGCCGAGCAGAACCTCTCATGGTCGCGCAGCACCTCGTGCACCTCGGCGTACCGGGCCACCGCCCACGCCCGATAGGGCTCCAGGAAGACCACCGGGCCGGCCGCCCGCAGCCGCTCGTGGAACGCGTCGGGGTCGGAGCGGAATCGCTCGTCGAACGGATCGATGTCCAGCACTGGAACATCGATCGGCACTGAATGCGACATGACGCCAGCGTGGGCCGCTGCAAAGGCGGTGTCAATACCCGCAATGGCGCTCCTGATGGTGGATGAAGCGCGGGCAATACTCCGTGCAAAAGTGCGGACCTTGGCGCGCACATTCGCTGCCGACGAGGTCTCCGGCCAGGCCTGGACGACATTTCCGGCGGGCCGCGGATCGGCGCGGGTCCACCCGCCCGCACGTTAGTGCGCAACATCGTCCGCACCCCTGGGGCTTGCCCGCTCCGGCGCGGTCTCGGAACGCTGTCCGTGGGTTCTCTTTCGCGACCGCCGTCCGCCGCCCCCGGGCGACCCCTGAGGACAATGAGGAGCTCCGCATGCTCGTACTGGGCCTGGCCGGACACTTTTCTCCCCCGGACGTCGAACTCGCCCCGGGCCTCGGCTACGGATACGCCCACGACGCCGCCGCATGCCTGATCAGGGACGGCGAACTGGTGGCCGCCGTCGAAGAGGAACGGCTCAACCGGGTCAAGAAGACGACCAAATTCCCGATCAACGCGATCCGCGCGTGCCTCGCCACCGCCGGGGTCGCACCGTCCCGGATCGATGCCGTCGGGCACTACGTCAGGGAAGACTTCCTGGACATCGCGCTCGGCAATGTGTACGCCGAGAACCCGCGGCTTCCGCTGCGCAGCTCCCGCGAGCTCATCACCGGCCATCTTTCGGACGGACTCGGCATCGACGTACCGTCCGATCGGCTTCTGTACAACGAGCATCACGTCTGCCATGCCATGTCCTCATTCGTCAGATCGGGCATGGAAGAGGCACTGGTCGTCGTCATGGATTTCCGCGGAGAACTGCACTCGACCACGATATTCCTGGGGCGGGAAGGACGCTTGGAAAGGCTCGCGGCCTATGGCCTCGAGCAGTCGCTCGGAAGGTTCTACGAGAATCACATCAAGCTGCTCGGCTACCGGCTCGGCGACGAGTACAAGGTCATGGGCCTGGCGCCGTACGGCAACCCCGACACCTACCGCGGCCTGTTCAGCTCGATGTACACGCTGCGCGACAACGGTGACTTCGACCTGAACACGAACCCCAACGCGTTCCTGATGAACGGGTTCCTGCCGCGCAGGCGGGACGAGGAGTTCACCGAGCGGCACCGCGATTTCGCCGCCGGCCTCCAGGCCGCCCTGGAGGAACTCGCGACGCACGTCATCGCCCACTGGGCGGAGCACACCGGGATCACCCGCCTGTGCTTCGTGGGCGGGGTCGCGCACAACAGCAGCCTCAACGGCCTGCTGCTCCGGTCGGGACGGTTCACCGAGATCTTCGTCCATCCCGTCTCGCACGACGCCGGCGCGGCCGAGGGCGCCGCGCTCGGCGCCGCCGACCTGCTCGGCGCATCCCGGCCGCAGCCGCGCCTGCGGTCCGCCAGCGTGGGCCCCGGGCTCGGCACCGCGAACGAGATCGAGAAGCAGCTCGCCGCCTGGGGCGACCTCATCGAGTACGCGCAGCCCGCGGACATCGTCGCGGAGAGCGCGCGGCTGCTCGCCGACGGAGCCGTCCTGGGCTGGGCGCAGGGACGGTCGGAGTACGGGCCCCGGGCGCTCGGCAACCGCAGCATCCTCGCCGACCCGCGGCCGGCCGGGAACAAGCAGCGGATCAACTCCATGGTGAAGAAGCGCGAGGCCTACCGCCCCTTCGCCCCGGTGGTGACCCGCGAGGCGGCGGCGGAGTACTTCGACCTGCCGGCGCGGACGAAGGCCGACTACGAGTTCATGTCCTTCGTCGTGAACGTGCGCGAGGACCGGCGCGCGGAGCTCGGCGCGGTCACCCACGTCGACGGCAGCGCACGGCTGCAGATCGTCGACCCGGACGCCGCCCCCCGGTTCCACCGCCTGGTGCGCGCGTTCGGCGAGCTGACCGGCACGCCCGTGCTGCTCAACACCTCCTTCAACAACAACGCCGAGCCGATCGTGCAGGACGTGCGCGACGCGCTGACCTGCTTCCTGACCACCGGGATCGACTACCTGGTCGTCGAGGACTTCCTGGTCCGGCGGCGGCGGGACGGCGAGCCCGCGATCGACGGGCTGATCCCCGAGTTCCGGCCGGTGGCCCGGCTCGTCAAGCGCGTCCGGACCACGGTCTCCGGGAAGCGGGACGTCGTCCATGAGATCTTCATGGACGTCCCGTTCGGCGCCAGGACGCAGATATCCGCGGGCGCCTTCGCCGTCCTGGAGGCCGCGGACGGCGCGCGCTCGCTGGCATCGCTCGCGGACGCGGCGGGCGGTCTCGACGCGGACATCAGGGCCGAGCTGTACCGGCTGTGGCAGGGCAGGTTCTTCCTGCTGCGGCCCGAGTGACCCGGCCCGCCGCGAACGGAGGCCTCCCGTCCCGGAGTCCGGGAACGGGAGGCCGTTCTCCTGCTCGCCGCTTACCGCCCGCCGCCAGGCCGGTCGCCGGGGCCGGTCAGCCGCCGCCGAGCCGCTGCTCGACGATCCGGTCGATCTCGCCGACGCTGGCGGCGGCCTGGAGATCCTCCTCGCTGATCGCCAGACCGAACCGGTCGGACAGGCTCATGGCCAGTTCGACGATGGTGAGCGAGTCGAAGCCCGCGCTCTCCAGGCTGATCTCGGGGCGCAGGGCCGCCTCCTCCAGCTGGAGCTCGTCCACCAGAATCCGCCTGAGCTCCTCGTTCACGTCGGCTCCCTTCCCGTGTCCCGCCGCCCGGCGGCCTCCGGCGGGCCGGACGCGTCGTCGGCGATGATCAGTGCGCCGCGCCGGTACCGGTCGCGGCAGTCGCGGCGCTGGAGTTTGCCGCTCGACGTCTTCGGCATGGTGCCGCGCCGCAGGAAGACGACATCGTGGACGTACACGTCATGGTGCGACGCGACCGCCCGGCGGATCATGGCGCGCAGCTCGCGGGGGCCCGCGCTCGCGTCCCGCCGCGTCTCCGCGAGGATCACGAGACGCTCCTGGTCGCCGGTGTCGACCGAGAACGCGACGACGTTGCCGGACCGCACCGCCGGGACCTCCTCCTCGACGGTCAGCTCGATGTCGCTCGGATGATGGTTCCGGCCGTCGATGATGACGAGGTCCTTGCTCCGGCCGGCGACGAACAGCGAACCGTCGTGGACGAAGCCGAGGTCCCCGGTGCGCAGCCAGCCCGGGTCCCCGTCGAGAACGGCGTCGAAGACTCCGTCCGAGCGCTCGTCCCGTGTCCAGTAGCCGGCGCAGACGTTGTCGCCGCGCACCCAGATCTCCCCGACGTCCTCCGGTCCCGCCGGCAGACCGGTCGCCTCGTCCACGATCCGGACGTCCTGGCCGACGGGGCTCCCGCAGCCCACCATGGTGTACCCGCCGGCGTCCCCGTCCTCGATCCGCCGGACCCGGCCGGCGGTCAGCTCGGCGCGATCGAACGTGCGGACGGGCGGCTCCCGGTCCACGGGGACGGCGGTCACGACGAACGTCGCCTCGGCCAGTCCGTAGACGGGGGTGTGGGCGCTCGCCCGGAAGCCGCACGGCGCGAAGGCCTCGGTGAAGCGGGCCAGCGAGCGCGCCCGCACGGGCTCGGCGCCGTTGCCCGCGTAGACCAGCCGGGACAGGTCCAGCCCGGCGCGCTCCTCCGCGGGGATCCGGTCCACGCACATGTCGAACCCGAAGTCGGGGCACAGCATGTGCGTCGCCGCGCGGTCGCCGAGCAGCCGCAGCCAGCGCCGCGGCTCCCGCACGAACGCCAGGGGCGTCATGTGAACGGCCGGGAACCCGATCGCCAGCGGCAGGACCACCCCGAAGACGAGGCCGAGGTCGTGGAAGAACGGGCTCCAGCTCACGATCGCGGAGTGCTCGTCGAGGCGCAGGCCGGCGATGCTCTGGCGCGTCGCGGCGGCCATGTTCCGGTGCGTCACCCGGACGCCCGCCGGACGCCTCGTCGACCCGGACGTGTACTGCAGGTAGGCCGTCTCCCCGGACTCGGCGTCTTCGGGGGCCCATGGCGCCGCCGGGTCGGGTTCGGCCTCGTCCGGGCAGACGATCTCGACCGGTGCGGCCAGCGGAATCCCGGCGACCCTGTCGCGGACCGGCCGCGGCGCGATCGCCGCCTCGCAGCCGCAGTCGTCCATCGCGAGTGCGATCCGGTCGTTGTGGCGGGACGAGGCCGGCGCCGACAGCGGCACCGCGATCACTCCGGCGTAGAGGCAGGCGACGAACCCGACGACGAAGTCCACCCCGGTGGGGCAGAGGATCGCGGCGCGCGCGCCCGGACGGGCGACCCGCCGGAGCCGGGCTCCGACGGCGCGGACCCGCGCGTCCAGTTCCCCGTAGGTCAGGTCCCGCGCCCGCCCTTGCGGCTCGGTGGAGTAGTCGACGAACGTCATCGCGACCTGGTCGGGATCGGACCGGGCGCGCCGCCGGACGGCCGCGGGAACCCCGCCGGCCCGTCCGGCCCAGACCGTCTCGGAGATGACGCTCACCGCCGGCTTCCTCCCGCGCCGCGGGGGCGCCGGGTGTCGAGGAAGGTGCCGGCGATGGTGCGCAGCAGGATGTTCGACGTCCCCTCGTAGATCTGGCCGATCACCGCGTCCCGGTAGAACTTCTCGACGGGGTAGGCGTCGCTGAACCCGTTGCCTCCGAAGGTCTGCACCGCCTGCGACGCCGCCCGCTGGGCCACCTGCGAGGCGAAGTACTTCGCCATCGCGCAGCGGGACAGCAGCTCGGGAGCCTGGCCGCCGCCGTCGGCGAGGCGGGCCGCGTCGTACACCAGCAGGCGCGCGGCCTCGATCTCCGTCGCCACCTGGGCGAGGGGAAGCTGCACGCCCTGGAACGCGGCGATGGGCTCACCGAACTGCCGGCGTTGCCCGGCGTAGGCGGAGGCCGCGTCGAGGGCCCCCGTGGCCAGGCCCACCATCTGCGCGCCGATGCCGATGCGGCCGATGTTCAGCGTGCCGATGGCGATGTCGTAGCCGTCTCCCTCCTCTCCCAGCCGGTGGTCCTGGGGGACGCGCACGCCGTCCAGGTGGAGCTCGCAGGTGGAGCTCGCCCGGATCCCGAGCTTCCCCTCGTCGGGCCCGACGGTCAGCCCTGGCGCGTCCCGCGGCACGAGGAACGCCGTGATGCCGTACACGCCGTGCTCGGGCGCGGCGTTGGCGAACACGACGAAGACGCCGGCCTCGCGCGCGTTGGTGGTCCAGACCTTCCGCCCGTCCAGCACGTAGCCGCCGTCGTCGCGGCGCGCCCGTGTCCGCATGGCGAAGGCGTCGCTGCCGGACTCGGGCTCGGTGAGCGCGTAGGCGCCGACGAGGTCGCGCGCCAGCCGCGGCAGGTACCGGTCCTGCTGCGCCGGACTGCCCCAGCGGATGAGCGCCGTGTTGACCAGCACGTTCTGGACGTCGACGCAGACCGCCACCGACGGGTCGACGCGCGCGAGCTCGGCGATGGCCAGCGCGCTCATGAAGACCGAACCGCCCCCGCCGTCGAAGCGCTCCGGGATCTGGATGCCCATGAGGCCGAGCGCGAAGAGCTCGTCGATCAGGTCCCGCGGCATGCGGGCGTCGCGGTCCATCGGCTCCACCCGCGGCCGGAGCCTCTCCTCCGCCCATTTGCGGACGGTGTCGCGCAGCGATTCCTCTTCGTCCAGGAGACCGGCGGGCCGGCCCCTGCGGGACGCAGCTTCCATGACGTACCCCTCACTGGAATGCGGAGAGCCCCAAGATCGACCGGGCCACCACCAGTTTGTGAATCTCGGTCGTCCCCTCTGCGATCGTCAGCGACCGGGCGTCCCGGAAGTGGCGTTCGAGCGGGTAGTCCGGCGACAGGCCGTTGGCGCCGTGGATCTGGATCGCCTCCGAGGCGACCCGCACCGCCATTTCGGTCGCGTACGCCTTGGCCATGGACGCCTCGCGGTCGGCGCGCCGGTTCTCCTCGATCGAGGCCAGCGCCCGATGGATGAGCAGGCGCGAGGCGTCGATCTCCGCGGCCATCGTGTAGATCTTGTCCTGGATCAGCTGGAACTCCCCGATCGCCCGGCCGAACTGGCGGCGCTGCCTGGCGTAGGCGACCGACGCCTCCAGCGCCGCCCGGGCGATGCCGAGGGAGACGACCGCGATGCGGCAGCGCGCCCACTGCAGCGTCTTGAAGACGAGCCGCAGGTTCTTGAGCGCGCCCGCCGGGCCTATGCAGTTCTCCCGCGGGACACGGCAGTCCTCGAAGACCATCTCGGAGGTGACGAAGGCCGTGAGGCCGAGCTTGGGCAGGTCCCTGGTCCGGTAGGGCGACCGTTCCCGCTCGATGATGACCGGCCTGATCTCCTCCTGCCCGGTGTCCGCGACGACCCGGCACAGCACGATCGCGTAGTCGGAGATGTCGCCGTTGGAGATCCAGCGCTTGCGCCCGTTGACGATGTACTCGTCGCCGTCCGGAACCGCCCGGGTCTCGACCGCCGCGTTGTTCGACCCGTGGTCCGGCTCGGTGGACGCCAGGCAGCCGATCTTCTCGCCGCGCAGCAGCCCGGGCGCCGCCCGGTCCCGCAGGTCCGGCGGGGCCGCCGCCGCGATGTAGCGGGCGCAGGCGTAGGAGATCATCAGGCAGCCCTCCAGCGAGGGGAACACCCTGGCCAGTTCCTCGCTCGCCAGGGCGAAGCCGATCTCGTCCGGCGGGTCCTGTATCGGGTAGCCGTGCCCGCGCAGCGTCGCCACGATCTCCGGCAGCAGGTCGAGCGGCAGCCGGTCGTCGGAGTAGCGGTCGCCGAGCGGCCTGATGTCCTCCTCCAAGCCCTTGCGCAGGGAGGCCAGCCGCTCGTCCGGCACCGTCACAAGCCCTGTCGTCATGCTCGCGGGCCTCCTTCAGACCGTCTCGTCAAGGCGTTCGATCTCGGCGGCCACGGCCTCGGCGAACAGGCCCGGCGACGAGTCGAGGAAGAAGTGGCCACCGGGCAGCGTGGTGGCCGAGAAGCCGCCCGCGGTGTGCTCGCGCCACGCCCGCAGACCGGGCCGCGACACGGTCCAGTCCTCGCCGCCCCCGAAGGCCGCGATCGGGCAGTCGAGCGGGCCTCCCGGGTCGCGGGCGCAGGTCTCGTGGTCGTAGGTCTCGTCGAGGCCCAGATCCGCGCGCAGGACGGGCAGCATCACATCGACGAGCTCCTCGTTGTCGAGCAGGTCGTTGTGCCGGCCGGCCAGCCGGTGCAGCCCGTCGATCAGCTCCGACCTGGACAGTTCGTGCAGCGGGGGGCGGGTCGAGCGCAGGTGCGGTGCCCTGGCCGCGGCGACGAACAGGGCGTTCGGCCCCGGCCCGCCCCGCCGGACGAGCTCGCGCGCGGTCTCGAAGGCGATCAGCGCCCCGACGCTGTACCCGAGCAGCACGAACGGCGGGCGGACCTGCTCGGCGACGGCGTCCGCGACCCGCTCGGCGAGCGGCCGCATGCGGGTCATCGGCGCCTCGCCGAGCCGGCGGCCGTGCCCGGGGAGCTCCACGGCGCACACCTCGACGTCGCGGGGAAGGTCCGCCGCCAGCCGCCGGAAGACCGACGCCCGGCCGCCGGAGTAGGGCACGCAGACCAGACGCAGGCTCGCGTCCGGGTTCGGCAGCGGGTACTGGATCCAGTTCCGGCGGTCCGGCCGGTCCGCGAGGCGGGCGCGCCCGCCCGGATCGCGGACCCGGCCGGTCCGCTCCTGTGGCTCCTGCATGGGGAGGCTCAGGACGTCGCCTCGGCGTTCCGCCGGCCGGCCCGGCCGAACTGCTCGACGAAGCGCGCGATCGCCTCCTCCGGGATCATCACGCCGTCGCACTGCGGGGGCCCGCCCACGTAGCCGCTCCTGCGCAGGACCTCCAGGTGCCCGGTGGCCCGGTCCGGCTGGGACGGACCCGTCACCGGCCCGATGCCCTCCTGCGCGACGAGCACGTTCGACAGGACGGAACTGGTGATCTGCGTCGTGCTGAACGCGTCGGGGGTGTTGGCCGCGAACCACTCGACGCCGTCCTCCCCGGCCAGCTCGTACATCATCGGCGGCCAGCCGAAGGTCTTGTGCATCGGCGCGGCGCCCTCGATCACGTCGCCCTGGCCGAACAGCAGGTCGCCCTTCTCCTCGATCCTGGCCATGGCGGCGTCCCGGTCGTAGCAGGGCGGGATCGAGTCGTCGACCAGCATGGTGCCCGGCCTGAGCCGCGCCACGTCGACGATGTCGGGGGCGTTGGTGTCCGCGCTGATCACGGTCGCCTCGTAGAACTCCGCGGGCAGCGTGGACGTCCCGCCGATGATCTGGATCTCGCCGGTGTAGCCGAGCACGTCGCGCACCTCGTCGGCGGCCTTCCGCAGCCGGCTGGGAAGCCCCGCCGCCGGGCCTCTCGGGCTGTCGCTCGTCGCGGCGTAGGGGTCGCACAGGATGAGCTTGCGCGGGTGCGGCAGGTGCGTCAGCAGCAGATGCATGGACGCCTTGCCCACCGAGCCGACGCCGAGGATGCCCAGCACCTCGTTCTCCATGCCGCGCCCGGACATGCCCAGCATGTTCTCCACGTTCAGCAGCACCGCCGCCGAGGTGGTGTCGTGGCCGCTGGTGACCGGAGGCAGGTCCGTGCGGTCCTTGACGGCGTCGGCGACGCCGCGGCCGTAGTCCGTCGCCGTCACCAGCAGCCCGCTGAGGGAGATGTTCTTCGCCCCGAGCCTGGCCCCCATCTCGATCCCGCCGACGATCGTGTCGACCAGCCGTTCCCGGTTCAGGTACAGCTCCGCGGTGTCGAGCCGCGGGATCATGATCGTGGCGATGCGGCCCAGGTTCGTGTCGATGTAGCCGCAGAGGTGGGGGGTGTCCATGGCCATGAGCCGGTCCGCGACGTCGCCGGGGTCGATGCCCGCCCGCTCGAACAGTCCCGCGGGCGTGGCCAGCACGCCGGCGCCGTCCACCCGCGGAAGCCTGCCGCTGGCGTACAGCGTCAGCAGATCGCGCCGTTCGGTGGTGACACTGCCCTTGGCCTCCCCGTTCCCCGACGCCCCGCCCGCCCGGCCGTCCGCCGCGCCGTCCCCGGCGTCCGGCTTGCCGAGCACGGCCGACAGCTCGGCGATGGTCGGGTGGGCGAACAGGAACCGCACGCCGAGCTGCTTCCCGACGGTGTCGGAGATCTTCGACACGAGGTTCACGGCCTGCAGCGAGTCGTCGCTGAGGTCGAAGAAGCTGTCGTAGATGCCCACTTCCTCGATGCCGAGCACGTCGCGCCAGTGCTCGCGGAGCCGCGCCTCCAGCTCCGAGCGCGGCGCGGCCAGCCGAGGCGCGGCGTCGAGCTCGGGGAGGTCGGAATCGGCCAGGGCCTTGCGGTCGACCTTGCCGTTGCCGGTGAGCGGCAGGCTGTCGCGCACGATCACCGTCTTGGGGACCATGTACTCGGGCAGCTTGTCGCGGACGAACGTCCGCAGCTCGCCCGTCTCGGGGGACGTCCCGCCGTCCGCGACCACGTACGCCACCAGCCGCTTGCCGGTGCCGCCGTCGCCGTCCGCGGCCAGGACGACCGCCTCGCGCACCGCCGGGTGCTCGCGTAGGGTGCTCTCGATCTCGCCGAGTTCGATCCGGTAGCCGCCGATCTTCACCTGGAAGTCCTCCCTGCCGAGAATTTCGATGCCGCCGTCGGGAAGACGGCGTCCGATGTCACCGGTCCGGTACAGCCGCTCGCCGCTGTCCGGATGGGTGATGAAGGCGGCGTCCGTCGTCTCCTTGTCATGCCAGTAGCCGTCGGCCACTCCCATGCCGCCTATGTAGAGGCCGCCCGGCACCCACGTCGGACGCACGTCGAGGTCGCGGTCCAGGACGTGGATCCGCTGGTTGGCCATCGGCTTGCCGTAGGGGATGCTGGCCCAGGCCGGGTCCACCCGGTCGATCTCGTGCATGATCGACCAGATCGACGCCTCGGTCGCGCCGCCCAGGCTGACCACCCGCACGCCGGGCACCAGCCGCCGCAGCCGGTCGGGCAGCGCGACGGGGATCCAGTCGCCGCTGAGCAGGGCCAGCCGGAGCGAGGCGGGCACGTCCGCCCGGACGCCCTCGGCGTACTGGACGAGCAGCCCCATGAAGCCGGGCACGGAGTTCCAGACCGTGACGTCGCCCCGCCGCATCATGTCGAGCCAGTGGCCCGGGTCGCGCAGCCCGGACTCGTCGGGCAGTACGAGCCGCCCGCCGGCCGCGAGCGTCCCGAACACGTCGTAGACGGAGAGGTCGAAGCCCAGCGAGGACAGGCCGAACACGCCGTCGCCGGGACCGACCTCGAACCGCCGGTTGACGTCGAGGATCGTGTTGAGCGCGCTCCGGTGGGAGATCATCACGCCCTTCGGCACGCCCGTCGAACCCGAGGTGTAGATCACGTACGCCAGGTCGTCCTCGCGCTGGACCGGCTCCAGCGGCTCCTCGGACACGTCCTCGAGCGGGTCGGTGTCGACGGGCAGGCACAGCGTGTCCGCCGGCCAGTCGATGCGCTTGCGGGCGCCCTCCTGCGTGAGCACGATCCCGACCTCGGCGGCCTTCAGGATGCGGTGCAGCCGCTCGCGCGGCAGCGACGCGTCCAGCGGCAGGTACGCCGCCCCCGACCTGAGCACCCCGAGCACGGCCGGCACCTGCGCCCAGCCCTTGTCCATCACCACGCCCACCAGCGTGTTGGACCGGGCGCCGCGCTCGCGCAGCCAGCGGCCGAGGCGCGTCGCGTGCCGGTCGAGCTCCCCGTAGGTGATCGTCCTGGCCGTCGACACGACCGCCGGGGCGTCCGGCCGCTCCGCCGCCCGCGCCGCGAACGGGTCGTGCAGGAGCCCGGTGGGCACCGGCGCGGCCGTGGCGTTCGCCGCGGCCGCCAGTTCCCGGTGGGCCTCGGGCACGATGTGCCGGCGGCTCCGCTCGTCCCAGCTGTCCGGCACCTCGGCGAGCCGGCGCACGTGCCGGACGAAGGCGTCGAGCATGTCCCGGGCCAGCCCGGGTGGGAACACCGAGTCCAGGACGTCCCAGGTGAACTCGAGCCCGCCCTTGCGGACGGCGCTGCGCACCTCCAGGTACACCTGCGGGGTCTGGCTGACGGTGTAGCCGAGTTCGCCGATCCCCGACATCTCGACGCTGCTCATCTCGACGCTGTTGAACACGACGTAGGTGTTGCGGCGGGGCGTCCCGCCGTACGCCTTCGCCAGCTCGCGCATCACCTGGACGCCGCTGACATAGCGGCAGTGCTCCAGGTCCTCGATGAGCTGCCGCTGCAGGCGCCGGGCCCGTTCGAGGAAGGTGGCCCCGGCGGCCGGCATCACGCGCAGGTGGTTCGGCAGCGCGAAGCTGCCGACGATCGAGCCGACGTCCTCGTGTACCGGCAGCCGATCCCAGAACGGCGCGTTGATGCTGAACTCCTCGGTCTTGCTCCAGAGCGCGGCGACGTCGCAGAACGCGGTCAGCAGCGCGGCACCCGGCATCAGCCCGGCCTCCTGTACCCGCGCCTTGAAGCGCGCCCAGGACTCGGGCTCCAGGATCCGGACGGTCAGCGCCTTCGACACCGGGGGCCCGTCGCCGCGCGCGACCTGGATCGGCAGCTCGGGCGGCGGGGGAAGCGTCGGCAGCCGCCGCCGCCAGTAGTCGAGCGCCCGTTCGTGGACGGGCGTCCCCTTCAGGTCCGCCTTGGCGACGACGTAGTCCCGGGTCGTCAGCTCCAGCGGCGGCAGCTCCTCGCCGCTGTTGAGCAGCGACAGCTCCCGGAGGATCTGCATCAGGCTCAGCGAGTCGGCGACGAGGAGGCTGAAGCCGAAGTGCAGGCGCGTGCGGTCGCCGTCCAGCAGGGTCGCGCGCATCCGGAACAGCGGCCAGGCGTCGCGGGCGAACATCTCCCCCGGCATCTCCTGGCGGAACGCCTCCAGCCGCCCCGTCACCTCGGCGGCGGGCCGGCCGCGCAGGTCGAGCACCTCGATCCGGTAGTCCGGCACCTCCGGCAGGATCTGGTTGCGCCCGTCCGGGAGGACGATGGCGCGCATCATCGCGTGCCGCTGGATCAGGTGGCGCCACACGTCCCCGAAGCGGTCCAGGTCGAGCCCGACCGTGTCGATCTCGGCGTAGCCGTTGCCCGCGAGGTTGCCGATCTCGAACGCGTCGCGCCCGCCGGCCCAGATGGCCTGCTGCATGTCGGTGAGCGGGAACGGCTCGTGCAGCCGCTCCGGCGCCGGGACGATCTTCGGGATGGCGGCCGGGCGTTCCGCGGCGCGCTCGCGGAGCACCGCGAGTATCTCGTCCTTGTGCTCTTTCAGCGCACTGCGCTGCTCGTCCGTGAGGGCGTCCTTGGGGGCGCGGACGCGAAGTTCCGCCCCGTCGGCCCAGAGGGTCACGCCCCGCCGTGCGAGGTTCGCCATCAACTCCTGCGCGGTTCCCATCGCCTTGCCTCCAGGTGACTTCACAGAACTTCGAACTCTTCCCAGACCCCGTCTTCCGCGCCGTCGTCCCGCGGTGGCGCACCACCGGGCCCGGCGTCGTCCAGCATCCGCGCGGCGAGCTGCCGCACGCTGGAGCCTTCGAGCGCGGCCGCCAGCGGCAGCGACAGACCGAGCTCCACCTCGACCTGGCTCTTCATGCCGACCCCGACCAGGGAGTCCAGGCCGACCTCGTTGAGCGGCTGGTCGGCGTCCAGCTGCTCCGGCGTCATCTCGAGGGCGCGCGCGATCGCGCCGTGCAGGTACGTCTCCAGCAGCGCTCGGCGTTCCGCCGGGTCGGCGGCGAACAGTTCGTCGGCGGTGAGGGCGCCGGGGCGCGCGGACGCCTCGGCGGCCGCGTCCGGGCCGGCGGCGGCGAGCTCGGAGACCAGCGGGGACGGTGCCGCCGTCTCGGCCCAGCGCCGCCAGTCGACGTGCCCCACGGCGACCTGCGCCGCCTCGACGCCGAGCAGCGGCCCGAGCCAGCGGGAGCCGCTGTCCGGCGCGATGCCCCTGATACCGGCGCGTTCGACGAACCGGCCGGTGCCCTCGCGCCGTACCGACAGCCCCGTGTCCTGCCACGCCCCCCAGGCGATGCTCAGCGCCGGCCGGCCCTGCGCGGCCCGCAGCGAGGCGAGCGCGTCGAGGAACGCGTTGGCCGCCGCATAGTTCCCCTGCCCCGGCGACCCCAGCACTCCCGCGAGGGAGGAGAACATGACGAAGAAGTCCAGCGGGAGGTCCGCCGTCAGGTTGTGCAGGTTCCACGCCCCGGTGACCTTCGGTTCGAGGACGGCCAGCAGCCGCGCCGGGTCGAGAGTGCCGAGGGTGGCGTCGTCGAGGACGCCGGCCGCGTGCACGACGCCGCGAATGGGCGGCATGGACGCCGCCGCATCCGCGAGGACCTCCGCGAGGGCCCGCTCGTCGCTCACGTCGGCACGCGCCGTCCGGATCTCGGCGCCCGCCTCGCGGAGCCGCCGCAGTTCCCGTTCGGCGGCGTCGCCGGGGTCCCCGCGCCCGATGAGCAGGAGGTGGCGCGCACCGTGCTCGGCCAGCCACCGTCCCGCGAGCAGCCCCAGCGCGCCGAGGCCGCCGGTGACGAGGTAGGTCGCGTCCGCGCGCACGGCATCGGCGGGGACGGTGCGCGGCGCCGCCCGGCGGGCCAGCCGCGCCACGTGCCGGGCGCCGTCCCGGACCGCGACCTGGGTCTCCGCGTCACCGGCCCGCAGCTCGGCGGCGATCCACCGCGCGGCTCCCGCGTCCAGGGCGGGATCGAGGTCCACCAGCGTGGGCCGCAGCTCGGGATGTTCGAGCGCGGCCACCCTGCCGAGCCCCCAGATGGGCGCGTGCGCCGCCGACGCCGGGGCCGAGCCGTCCACGGCGTGGACGCCGGCGGTCAGGAGCCAGAGGCGAGTGCCCGGGTCCGGGGTCGCACCGTCCGCGAGCGCGTGGACGAGGTGCAGGACGTTGACGACGCCCCGCCGCTGCGCGGCCCGGAGGTCCGCGGCGTCCAGGCTCCAGAGGTGCACGACGCCCCGCAGCCCGCCCATCCGCTCGCGCGCCGCCTCGACCGCCCGGCGCGTCTCGCCGCCGTGGTCGGCGCGGATCACGAGCCGGTCGGGATCGGAGCCGTCATAGCCGTCTCCGGCGGTCACCAGGACGACCGGCTCGCCGTCCCCGGTGAGGTGCGCAGCCAGGTCGGCTCCGACGCCGCGGCCGTCGGCGAAGATCAGCCAGCCGCCGGTCGGGCTCGACGGCTTGAGGGCGCCGCGCTCCCGCCGCTGCCACCGCACTTCGTACAGCGCGCGGTCGAGCGACGTCGACGGGGGCATCCAGGCGTCGCCGTCGAGCCGCCTGACGTGGACGCCCTCGAGGACGGCGACGGTCGTCCCGTCGTCGGCGGCGAGCCGGACGTCCCCGACCATGCCCGCCGCGCCGGCTTCGTCTCCCGGACGGACGCGGGCATGGGCCCAGAGGCGGTCCTGCCCGCCCGTCCCCGGAGGCCGCGCGGCCATGCGATCGATCGCGAGGGGGACGTAAGGGCGCCGGTCGTCGGTGCCGGTGCCGCTCTGGAAGGCGCCGACCAGGGCTTGGAGAGCGGCATCGAGGAGCACCGGATGGATGCCGTAGGAACCGGTCTCGGAGGCGACCTCGGCCGGCGGAACGATGGCGGCGAGCGCCTCCCGCTCGCCCTGCCAGAGCCCTTCGACGGCCTGGAACGCCCGGCCGTACTCGAGGCCCCGCGCCTCCAGGTCCTGGTAGAAGGCGGCCGGTGCCATCCGGTTCGGGCAGCGCGCGCGGACGGCGTCCAGGTCGAGCGCCGCAAGGTCGGCGCCGACCGGTCCTCCGGGCGCGACCGTCCCGGTCATGTGCAGCGTCCACTCCGGCCGGCGGCCCGAGCCGTCCGCCGGCCGCGAATACGCGCGCACGCTCGCGCCACCGCCGTCGGCGGTGGACACGCTCAGCTGGATCGTGGCCGTGTCGGCGTCGTCCAGTGCGAGCATGCTCGGGAACTCGACCGCCGTGAGGGCGCCGGAACTCCCGCCGAAGACCTGTGCGGCCGCCGCCCGCGCCATTTCGAGCCAGGCGGCGCCGGGAAGCACGGCGACGCCCTGAACCCGGTGATCGTCGAGGACGGCCTGGGCCTCCGCGTTGACGGCGTTCTCCCACACATGGCTCCCCGCCGCACCGGCGAGCTCCACGTGGTGCCCGAGCAGCGGGTGGCCGCCCGCCCGGCCGGGCAGGGACGGCAGGGCGCCCCGCGAAGGCAGCCAGCAGCGCTCGCGCTGCCAGGGGTATCCCGGCAGCCGCGCCGGTCGCCGGGGCTCGGGATACAGCGCCGTCCACTCGGGCTCGCAGCCGCCGGCGTACAGCGCGCCGAGCGAAGCCCGCATGACCTCGCCCGGTGGCCGGTCGCGGCGCAGCGATGGCACGAGCACGGTCTCCCGGCCCTTGGCCTGGGCGCTCTGCGCGATCGCGGAGAGCAGCCCGGGGTGCGGGGACAGTTCGACGAACACCTCGTGGCCGCCGTCCAGGAGGGCGTCGACCGCCGCGGCGAACAGCACCGGCGTCCGGATGTTCTCGGCCCAGTACCCGCCGTCGAGCGCGTCGCCGTCGACCGCCCTGCCCGTCACCGTCGAGTACATCGGCAGTCGCGGCGGCACCGGGCTCAGGCCGGACAGGGCGCCGGCGAGGTCGCCCATCAGGGGTTCCATGTGCGGGCTGTGGGAGGCGAAGTCCACCGACCGGAGTATCCGGACGAAGACCCCGCTCGCCCCCAGCCGGTCCGCGACCTCCTCGACGGCGTCCGCGTCCCCGGAGATCACCGTCGAGGTCGGGGCGTTGACCGCCGCGACGCAGACGCGATCCTCCAGCCCGCGCAACTCGTTCCGGACGGCGTCGGCGTGGAGTTCGACGACGGCCATCCGCCCCCGGCCCGACACGGTGCGGATCGCCCGGCCGCGCCGGCAGATGACGCGCACGGCGTCCTCCAGGCCGAGCGCCCCCGACAGGTGCGCCGCCGCCACCTCGCCCATGCTGTGGCCCACCACGGCGTCCGGCACGATGCCCCGCGACCGCCACATGCTCGCCAACGCGATCTGAACGGCGAACAGCGCGGGCTGGCAGAAGTCGGGCTCGTCGAGGCGGGACGCCCGCTCGTCGGCCCACAGCTCGTCCAGCAGCGACCAGCCGGCCTCGGCCCGCACCAGCCCGTCGCACTCCTCCAGCGCGGCGAGGAACGCCGGTTCCTCGCGCAGCGCCGGGTCGAGCGGCCACCAGACCGGTCCCTGCCCCGAACAGACGAACGCCGACCGACGACGGCGGCGCCGGCCCGCGTCGCCCGAGACCATGCCGGGGCTGGGCGCGCCCGCCAGGAAGGCCCGGAGCCGGTCCGCGGCTTCGTCGCGGGAGCCGGCGACGATCGCGAGCCGGTGGCGGTGGTGCGACCGGCGGGCACCGGCGGTGTACGCCAGGTCGGCGAGGTCGGGGCGGGAGTCGCCGTCGCCCGTGAGGACGCCCAGGAATCGTTCCGCCACCTCCCGCAGCGCTTCGGGGCTGCGCGCCGATAGGGGGAGCAGCACGGGTGCGTCCTCCCGCGGACGGCCGTGGCCGCCGCCGGAGCGGACGGGCGGCGCCTCCTCGAGCACGAGATGGGCGCAGGTTCCGGCGAAGCCGAACGAGCTGACCCCCGCCCGGAGCGGGCCCCCGTACCCGGGCCACTGCTCGGCGGCGCGCGGCACCCGCAGCCGCAGCGACGCGAAGTCGATCCGCGGGTTGGGGTTCTCGACATGGAGGCTGGCGGGGATCCGGCGATGCTCGAGCATCAGCACCGTCTTGATCACGCCCGCGATCCCGGCGGCGGCCTCCAGATGGCCGATGTTCGACTTGACCGACCCGACCAGGCACGGCCGCTCGGCCGGCCGCCCCCGCCCGGCCACCCGCCCGAGGGCCTCGGCCTCCATCATGTCGCCGAGGAGCGTTCCGGTGCCGTGCGCCTCGACGTAGCCGACGTCGCCCGGCGCCACGCCGCTGTGCCGGTACGCGGCGCGCAGCAGATCCTCCTGCGACCGGCCGTTCGGCGCCATCAGCCCGTTGGTGCGACCGTCCTGCCCGACCGCGCCGCCGCGGATCACCGCCCGGACCTCGTCGCCGTCGGCGAGCGCGCGCTCCAGCGGCTTGAGCACCACGATGCCCGCGCCCTCGCCGCGGACGTAGCCGTCGGCCGAGGCGTCGAACGTCTTGCAGCGCCCGTCCGGGGCCAGGACGCCCGCCTTCGTCAGGTTGATCCCGAAGGCGGGCGACAGAACCACGTTCACGCCACCGGCGATCGCGAGCCGCGACCGCCCGCTCCACAGGCTCTGGCACGCGGTGTGCAGGGCCACCAGGGACGACGAGCAGGCCGTGTCCACGGCCACGCTCGGTCCGCGCAGGTCGAGCATGTACGAGATCCGGTTGGCCGCCACGCTGAGGGCGACGCCCGTGCCCCAGTACGCGTCGATGCCGTCCAGGCGGGACGCCTGCAGCAGCGCGTAGTCGTAGCTGCTGATACCGACGAAGACCCCGGTGTCGGTGCCGGCGAGCGCCGTGACCACCTGCCCGGCGTCCTCGAGCGCCTCCCAGGCGACCTCGAGCAGCAGCCGCTGCTGCGGGTCGATCGCGCTCGCCTCGCGCGGGGAGATGCCGAAGAACTCGCGGTCGAAGCGGTCGACGCCGTCCAGGAAGCCGCCCCAGCGCGTGACCATCTTCCCGGGGGCGGACGGGTCGGCGTCGTAGAGCTCCCCGGCCTCCCACCGGTCGGGCGGTACCTCGCTGATCGCGTCCACCCCGTCGAGCAGAAGCTTCCAGAACTCCTCAGGGCCGTCGGCGCGGGGGAACCGGCACCCCATGCCGATGATCGCGATGGGCTCCATGCGGCGCGCACTCCTGTTGGGCTCGTCAGTCGTCGTGCGGACTCGCGCCGACGCCGGCGACGTGCTCGGCCAGCGCGGCGATGGTGGGGTACTCCCAGGTGAGCGTCTCCGGCAGCGGGACCCCGAGCTCCTTCGCGAGATCACCCACCAGCGCGACGCTCGACCTCGAACTGAGGCCGTTGGCGATGAAGGACTCGTCCGCGTCGACCTGCTCGGGATCGATCCTCCGCATGCCGGCGATCCGGGCGATCAGCCATTCTTCGATCCGCTGCCGGTCGACGAGCAAGACGGGCCTGCTTTCCGGGGAGAACGGTGCCGTTTTCGTGGTCATGGGCTTTTGGTGGTCGTGCGGCCGGACGTTTTCAGAAGCGGTTTCCGACTTAACTTCACGAGAGCCGGCGGGTACGGGCAAGGCCCGGGGGAGCGGACGATATGCCGCGCGAAAGCGCGCACCATGGCGCGCACGTCCGGCGCCCGGTTAAACGGCCTTTCCGAACTAGCATCGAGAATCTCGGCGATCCCCGAGGACCTTCGGACGGGAGGACGACATGGACGAGACGACCGGTACGCGACCACGACCCGGCTCGGTCCTGTGCGGGCTCGGCGTCTGCCTCCCCCGGCGCGAGGTCGGCAACGGCGAGATGGGCGCGCGGCTGGGAGTCACCGATGACTGGATCGCCAAGCGCACCGGAATCCGGCGGCGCCGCGTCGCGGCCCCCGGCGTCAGCACCGGCGATCTCGCCGCCGCGGCGGGGCGCAGGGCGCTGGAGGCGGCCTCGGTCACCGAGGTGCAGGCGGTGGTCCTGGCCACGACGACCCCGGACCATGTCGTCCCCGGGACCGCCCCTTGGGTGGCCGCCCGCCTGGGGATGGACGGCGTCGCCGCCTTCGACGTCAACTCCGGCTGCAGCGGCTTCATCTACGGCCTCGCCGTCGCGCACGGGCTCATCAGCGCCGGTGTCGCCGGGCACGTGCTGCTGATCAGCGCGGACACCATCACACGGGTGGCCGACCCCGACGACGCCCAGACCGCGCCCCTCTTCGGGGACGGCGCGGGAGCGGTGGTCCTGCGTCCGGGAACGCCCGGCGAGAGCGGCGCGCTCGGCCCGTTCGACCTGGGCAGCGACGGCGCCAACGGCGGTGTGGTGCACGTCCCGGGCGGCGGGGGGCGGGACCGCGCCGAACGGCACGCCGCGCCCGGCCCGGACCCGTTCCTCACCATGTCGGGCCGCGAACTGTTCCGCCATGCCGTGCAGCGGATGGTGGCCTCCTCGCGGCGCGCGGCCGAGCAGGCGGGCTGGGCGCTCTCCGAGATCGACGCGGTCGCCCCCCATCAGGCCAACGAGCGCATCTCCGCCGACGTCGCCCGCCGGCTGGGCGTCCCCGGGCAGCGCGTCCTGTCCGACATCGCCGATGTCGGGAACACCGCGGCCGCGTCCATCCCCCTCGTCCTGCACCACGCCGTGCACGCGGGGACGCTGAAGCCGGGCATGCGCCTGCTGCTGACCTCGTTCGGCGGCGGACTGGCCTGGGCGTCCACCACCCTGACCTGGCCCGACGTCCCGGTGCTCGATCCGGCCCCGGAGCCCGCGCCGGCGGCGGGGATCACCTCGCCGTGAAGCGGCCGAGCTTCCATTCGACGTTCACGCCGTGCGCGGTCCCCGCCGGGCCGCTCATCACCTCCGGCAGCACCCGGTCCAGCATGAGGTGACGGATGACGGCCTCCCGCAGGGGGCGGTCGGCCAGCTCCGCGAAGTACTCCTGCTGGTTCGCCGGGACGAGGGCGCCCAGCAGGCACTCCTCGACCAGGAACTCGTACGTGCGCCGTTCGACGGCCCCGTCGAAGTACGGCGCCAGCGCGGCGGTCACCGCCGCGCACCGCACCGGCTCCGGCAGGATCCTGCGGTCCGCGCGCCGCTGGGCCGGCGCGCGCAGCGCCGGCCGGACCGATGCCGCCGCCTCGCGGAGGACCGGCGCGAGCCCGCCCGGGTCGGCGGTGTCGAGCGCGGCCAGCCAGTACCGCCGCACCAGCCGGTTGACGTCGTGGAACAGCACCGAGTCCGCGTGCCGGCCGGCCAGATCCGGCGCGCTGAACGCGAGCAGCCCGCCGGGGCGCAGCACGCCGGCGATGGACGCCGCCGCCCGCCGCATGGCCTTGTCGGGAAGCAGGTGGAAGACCATGTTGGCGAGCACGGCGTCGACCCGCCGGCCCGCCATGACCTCGCGCAGCGGGCGGAAGCCTCCGCCGCCGGGACCGCGGAGGGCGTGGAAGCGCGTCCACGGGACATGCCGCAGCAGCTCGTACCCCTGCGCGAACCAGCCGCCCGGGATGTCCACGAGGTGCAGTTCGAACGTCGCGCCGCGCTCGGCCAGACGCCGTACGACGTTGCGTTCGAGGCACGCCTTCAGCAGCTCGATGGAGGCGAAGCCGGTGCCCGCCCCGTAGTCGAGCACCCGGACGGCGTCGCCGGGACGGACCCGTTCGATGCGCGCCTCCACCGCCTCCAGCACCTGGTGGACGACGATGCCGGTCGCGCCGGCGCACCAGGTGCGCGGGCGGGTGAGGTCCCCGTCGGTGAACAGCAGCCGGTGCAGCCCCGCGCCGTCGGCCAGGTCGTCCTCCGGGCCGGGCCGCCAGGTGTCGTGCCGCTCCCCCGGCGGGCCCGCCGGCAACGGCCGCTCCGTCACCAGGTGGTTCGCGGACACCGCGACGAACGGTCTGTTCCTCGGATACCGGCGTTCGAGGTGGCCGACCGGCTGGAGCCCGGCGAGTCCGCAGCAGCGCAGGAACGCCGAGTACTCGATGAGGTACTGGTGCGAGAGGGCGTGGTAGGTGTCGAGCGCCGCGGAGTGCGTCGCGCCGGCCTGATGGCGGGCCACGCGCGGCGCCACGCTGTGGGCCTCGATGACGACCATCCCGAACCTGCCGACGTGCCGCCGCCAGCGCCCCAGGTGGGCGACGAGGTCCGATTCGACCTCGCGGGCGCTCAGCGGGCTCCCGTCGGGCGCGAGGTAGACGCCGGACGACCAGCCCGCGACGTCGTCGCGCGGCTCCGCGCCGAGGTAGCTGCGGTCGTGGTCGAGAAACGACCTGATGTGCAGCCCGTCGTCGATCGCGAGGCCGTGCTCGGCGAGCAGCGCGCGCAGGGCGTCGGGGTCGGTGACGTCGCCGATCAGCAGCAGCGGATCCGGGACGCCCGCGGCGCGCAGCACCTCGCGCGCCCGGTCGAGGGCCACGGGGCTGGCGTCGATGCCGACGTACCGGACGCCGTCCCCGAGGAGGCCGTGCAGGTGGGCGAGCCAGGTCCCGTCTCCGCAGCCCATGTCGGCGACGAACGACGGCCGGGGCGTGCGGCGGAAGATCTCCTGGATGATCGCGTCGGTGTCGGCGAAGTACCGCCGGTGCGCGGCCGAGCTCGCCGCCACGTTGATCCGCCGCTGGCAGTGCCATTCCCCGTCGCCCGGCGCGACCACGAGTTCCCCGCGGAACAGCGCCTCGAGCCGGCTCAGCATGGGCAGGTACGAGCCGACGAGCCCGCAGTGGCCGGAGAAGGCGAGGCAGGCCCGGCCCGGTTCCGTCCAGCCGCCGCCGGGGTCGAGCCACCCGAGCAGGACGAACAGCCTCGCGAAGTCGCCGGTCGGCTCGTCCAGCCGGCCGGTGCCGCGCAGGCTGAGGATCGCCGGCACGGCGAGGGTCGCGTCGAGGTAGGCGGTGAGCGGGTCGGCCGGGTCGGCGCCGGCCCGCCACCTCTCGTGGTCGCGCAGCAGGCCGCCGAAGGCCGCCCGGGTGGCGGCGTCCCAGGGGGCGGCCCAGCAGTCCGGCGCGTTGTCGTCGAAGCGGGCGAGGAACTTCCCGCCGGCGACGAGCCGCGCGCGGTGCCGCAGCGCCGCCAGGCCCCGCTCGGTCCAGGCCGCGGGGTCGGGTTCGATCCAGCCGGCCGCGGCCAGGCAGTGCCACGCCGCCCCCAGGTACCCGGTGCCGGGCAGGCCGCCGGTGTCGTACGGCTTGCCGTCCAGGAGGTCGAGGGCGTCGAACGCCGCGACGGCCGCGGCGAGCACCACCCCGTCCTGGAAGAGGAACGCGGTACGGCGCGCCTCGGCGCGCCGATCCGCCGCCCCCGCCGCTGCGACGGGCACGGCGGATCGGTGCTCCGGCATGACGGTCCTCCTTGTGGTGTGCGGCGGAGGGCGGCCCACCGCCGTCCCGGGGCCTGCGGCTCGCGAGCCGGCCCGCCGGGCCGGCCACCGGCTCAGCTGGGGGGCAGGAATCGCTCGTTCGGGTGCTCGGTCGTCCAGAAGCCCTTTTCCGCCGTCCCAACCGACTCGACGAGCAGGTCGACCTCCTCCGGCGTGTTGTACACACCGAACGAGGCCCGGACGGTTCCGACGAGCCCCAGGCTGTCGATGAAGGGGGACGCGCAGTGCACGCCGGTGCGGGTGGCGATGCCGAAGCCGTTCAGATGGGCGCCGACGTCGTGCGGGTGCACACCGTCCACGTTGAACGAGAGGATGCCGCCCCGCGGCGTCTGGGACCCGTACACGGTGACGCCGCCCAGTGCGCGCAGCCCCTCGGCGGCGCGGACGGTGAGCGCCGTGTCATGCTCGTGCACCGCGTCCCGGCCGAGGTCGTCGAGGTAGTCCATCGCCGCCGCGGTGCCCACCATGCCCGCGATGTTGGGGGAGCCGGCCTCGAACCGCAGCGGCGGCATGGAGACGAGCGGGCCGTCATAGGAGGCGATCGGCGCCATGCCGCCGCCGAGGAGCAGCGCCTCCATCCGATCGAGGTGCTCGGCCTTGCCGTACAGCACCCCGGTGCCGTGCGGGCCGTACATCTTGTGCGCCGAGAGGCAGTAGAAGTCGGCGCCGATGTCCTGCACGTCCACGCTCCGGTGCGCGACGGCCTGGGCGCCGTCCACGACGACGGGGATGCCGTGGGCATGCGCCTCCGCGGTGATCTCGCCGACGGGGTTCACCGTGCCCTGGACGTTGGAGACGTGGGCCACCGCGATCAGCCGCGTCCGTTCGGTGATCCGCTCTCGGAAGGAGGCCAGGGACGGCTCGCCGTGCTCGCCGACGGCCGCGATCTTCAGGGCGGCGCCGGTCCGCTCGCACAGGCGCCGCCACGGGAGCAGGTTGGAGTGGTGCTCGAGGCCGCTGATAAGGACCTCGTCGCCGTCCGACACGACCTGGGGCCCGAAGCTCTGCGCCACCAGGTTCACCGACTCGGTCGCGCTCTTGGTGAACACGATCTCGCTCGCCTCGGCGGCGTTCAGGAAGGCCCGGACGCGCTCGCGCGCCCGCATGAAGCGGTCCGTCGCCCGCATGCCGAGCGTGTGGACGCCGCGTCCGACATTGCTGTTGTCGTGGGTGTAGTAGTCGTACATGGCGTCCAGCACCTGACGCGGCATCTGCGTCGTCGCGGCGTTATCCAGGTATACGGGCCGCTTGCCGTCGAGATCCGTTTCCAGGATCGGGAAGTCGGCCCTTACGTCGCGGGAGAGCCCGGACGTGGTCGTCCGCTCAGCTGACATCGCTTCACCTAACTGGGAGATGGCGTCCAGAAATGTCTCGAGAATTGGCGACCGGACCTACGGACAACGTGCCGAGAACGCACCGTCGCGGGCAAGGCCCGACGGTGCGGACCATGAGCCACACGAAAGTGCGGACGATGGCGCGCGCCGGCGTCCGCCCCGGCTCGTCGCCGCGGACCGGCCGTTACCGGGGGACGGAGCGCGCGCGCAGGTGGACGCGTTCGCCCTGATGGCCGAACAGGATGAGCACCTCGACCGGGGTGGAGTCGGCGCTGTCGAACCAGTGCGGCACGCGGGTGTCGAACTCGGCCGCCTCGCCCTCGGTCAGCACCATCTCCTCGTCGCCCAGCACCAGCCGGAGGCGGCCGCTGAGCACGTACATCCACTCGTAGCCGTCGTGGGCCTTCTGCTCGGGCGCGCGGCGCTGCGGCGGGATGATCACCTTGTGCGCCTGCACGCCCCCGGGCTGGCGGGTCAGCGGGATGAACGTCATGCCCTTGTGCTGCACCGGACGCAGGTTGACCCGCGGGTCGCCGGTCGGCGGCGCGCCGATCAGCTCGTCGATCTGCACGCCGTACGCCTGTGCCAGCGGCAGCAGGAGCTCCAGCGTGGGACGGCGGCGGCCGGCCTCCAGCCGCGACAGCGTGGACACCGAGATCCCCGTCTCGGCCGCCACGTCGGCGAGGGTCGTCTCACGACGCTTGCGGATCGCGCGCAGCCGCGACCCGACCATGGCGAGGACCTCGTCCGTGTTTGCCATTCCCGCAAGTTTAGTGGCCCCTCCCGCCGGCGGAGCGGATCGTGGACGCCGTGACGCGGTACTTCGATGTCGCGTTGCGGGGCTTCTGATCGCCCCGCGGTCATGTCCCATCATGCTTGTCAAAGTTAGATTGACAAGCCCTGACTGTCAACCTAAAGTTGACAACATGAGCGATCCGGTACGACTCGACGAACTGATCGACCGCGTGATCGGGATGCGCCCGGAGAGCGACGCGCTCGCGCACCTCGCCGACGCGATGGCCGTGTCCGAACGGCTCGACGACGTCTCCGACCAGCTCGTCGGGCATTTCGTGAACGCGGCGCGCAGCGCGGGTGCGACCTGGGCCGAGATCGGCAGAACCATCGGGGTGACCAGGCAGGCCGCCCAGAAGCGCTTCGTCACCAAACCCGCGGACGTCGCCGCGCTCACCAAAGCCGGGCCCCAATGGACCCCACGCGCGCGGGCGATCCTGGACGCCTGCCAGGACGAGGCGCGCGCGGCCGGGCACGACTACGTGGGCACCGAGCACATCGTCCTGGCCCTGCTGAGTCAGCCGCAGGGCCTGGCGGCGAAGGCCATCACCGAGAAGACCACGCCGGAACGGCTGCGCGAAGCGATGAGCGAGGTCTTCGGGCCGCGCTCCGACGACCTGTCGGGAGAGTTCCCCTACACCCCGCGAGGCACGAGGGCCATCGAACTGACCGCCCGGGAGGCGCAACGGCTCGGTCACGGCCATGTCGGCACGGAGCACATCCTGCTCGGGGTTCTTGCCGAGGGACATGGAGCCGGTGCGCAGGTCCTCCACCGCTTGGGCGTCGACCAACGCGGCGTCGAGGAGTGGCTGGCCACCCAGTTCTGATCCGTAGGCCGTGGGTTCGAGTCCCACGCGACCCACGCACAAGCGGAACAGGGTGGCGACATCGCGGATGTGCACGGCGTTCCATAGGTTGGTGCTTCTGTGCTCCTCACGGCGGGCAGGGCCGGGTCCTCCTCGGCGGCCGGCCGCCCCAGGTACCGCGCGAGCCGATGCATCCCGGCGCGACCACGGCGGCGGATGCGACGATTCCTGTTTCGGCGCCGCCGCCTATACCGATGAGGGCAAGATTCCCGAGGCGGCGCTCCATGCGAGTCTGGGCTGCGGCAACCCTCTGGTCGTCGCTGAACTGCGCCCCGGTGAGACCGTCCTGGATCTGGGCTCGGGCGGTGACGCGGATCTTGGTGGAGCGAACCTGATCGCAGCGCGCATGCGCGGAGCCGATCTGAGCGGCGCATATCTGCGGAAGGCGCAGGGGCGAGCGTGCGACGCGCGCGACGCGCTGCTCACCGGGGCGGATTTGCAGGCAAGCGAGTTCGAGGACGCCGACCTGCGCAACGCCGATCTCCGCGGTGCCGTCTTCGGGAGGGCCTGGCTCGCCGGAGCAGACCTGCAAGGCGCCGACCTACGGGCGTGCGTCTTCGGCGGGAGCCCCAGGACCACCGGCCTCCTCGAGGTGCGCATGGCGGATACACGTCTCGCCGGCGCCACCGGCCATGTCACCGGACCGGTCGACGTCGGCGCGACCTCACCTCAACTGATCGACGGAGATGACCTTCAACGTTGGTTCGCCGACCACAGCGCACCCGAGGTCGAAGTCAGCACCTGAGGGGGATCTCTCCTGAAGTTACGAGCTCCGACGAGGAAGCGCTCCGGTGGCGCGGGGACGGCGAGAAAACCGAGGAGAAGGGCTGAAAGTTGGCCGTCCGGGTGTGTTTCTTCTCGTCGACCTACTCAGGGTGCTGTGTCGGCAGGTCGGCGAGGAAGTTCTCTTCGGCGGTCAGTGCTTGTTTGATCGATTCGGGTGAGCGGAGGACGTGGCCTTCGCCTGGGAAGGCGAGAAGGCGGGCTTGAGGGCCGAGGGCGGCGGCGAGGGCTCTGGACTGGGCGGGTGGGGTGATGGGCGGCGAAGATCTCCAGCGAGCGGTGTGCGGCGTCGGTGGCCTGGTCGAGCCGGCCGTCGCAGAGGTGGGCTTCGGCGAGGCCGATGGTGATCTGGGCGCCGCGCCGTTCGCAGGTGGCCGGGAGCGCGGCCAGTCCTCGCTGAACGCGGTGATCGCTTCCTTGACATGCCCAAGGCGGAGGTGGCATTGGCCGCGGTAGTCGGCCAGGGCCGTCCGGTCGAACTCGTACATCCACTCTTCGCGGTCTCGGGCGGCGTCGAAGTGCTCCTCTGCTTGGTGGAGAAGGGCGAGGCTGTCGTCACGTCGGCCGGTGGCGGCGAGGGTGCCGGCGGTCAGGGCGGACAGCCAGGAAAGGGTGAGGCGCGTGGTGGCCTTGGGGGCGGTGTCGAGGGCCTGACGAGCGTGGTGGACGGCGTCGTCGGCATGCCCTTCGGCTTCGTTCGCGAGGGCTTGGTAGCCGCTGATGTAGGAGGCGAGGGCCGGGTTGCCCGCTTCTGGGAGGAGGTCCCGGGCCGTCCGGTAGTAGAGGGCGGACTTGTGCGGGTCGCCGAGGTCATGCCAGATCCAGCCGGCGAAGCCGGCCGCTTCGCCGGCCGCCGATGCGATGCGATGGCGCAGCGCAGTGGACGAGGCGTTGCCGAGGAGCGCGATCAGTAGCCCCAAATGCGCTTCGACCGGGACGCTCATCTGCGCGGATGTCGCCGCGAGCTGTCCATTCTCTTGTGCACGGTGCTGTTCCGCGCCGCCGGACTCGAATGGTACGAGCAAGGCGACGCCTGGCATCTCATCGCCCAACATCGCCCCTCGCCCGCCGACATGCCAAGAGGTCGGCTGGAAGCGATGGCCGAGTCCCTCCGGCTGTTGATGTCAACCGATTTCGCCTCGGACGGCCCGCCGCTGAGCGAAATCGGTCCCCTGCCGTTCACCGCCGAATGGGCAGGCGCCTTCCACCGCGCCGCCCACACAGCAGTCTTCAACGAGTGAAGGCTCACTCGGAAGACGATCACCGATTTGGCTCATGACATCGGCCACAGCGATCGTCGGCTGGCCCCTCGTCCACTGCACTCGCAGCGACTTGAGGCATCCGCAAGTGGCCACGTCCACGTGTGGCGAGACGGCGGCGGCCCGGCGCGTTCCGCAGGACAATCGCCTCCAGGGACGCACGATCGGGGGCACGGTGGAGCGGATACCCGGCTGGGCCGACGACCCGGTACTTCGTCGGCAGGTGGAGTCGCTCAACGAGGCGGACCGGGCCCAGTTGATCGAAGACATCGCGGAGTCCGAACTGGTCCGCGAGGCGCTGGTCGAGGTGCACGGCGTTCTGGGCGAACCGGAGCGGATCCTGGAGATCGCCAGGCGGCGGCCCGAACTGCTCAGTGCCGAGGCCGACCGGCAGTTGTGGTTCGCCATCGAGTCGCTGGACCGCGACCGTTCGGACACCGAACGCCTCTTCGCGGAGCTACTGGAGAATCTTCGGGATTTCCTCCTCAGCCTTCGGAGGGATGGGCCTGACGAGTGGGAGGACCTCGTGTCCACCCGAGAAGAAGGATCAGCCGATCCACTGGCCAGGGCGGCTCTGCTGGTGAGGACGGGACGCCCCGAGGAGGGGATCACCGCGATCGAGGACGTCCGGCGCACCGCCCGGGAGGCCGGCGATTGGGCCGTGGTGGGCGAGGCCGAGCTGATGTACTGCATGGCCTACCAGGTGCTCTCCGGGGAAGGGCCCGAACGGATGCGCGTCCTTCGGGAACGGTCGCAGGAAGCAGAGGCGGCCTTCCGGAGGGCGAACGACGCCTCCGGGATCGTGCGGGCGCTCGAACGGCAGGTCGGCGTGATGCTGGAGGATCGCGACGCCGACGCCGTCCAGTACGTCCTCGGCAAGCTCGAGCGGATGGATGCGGACGCCGCTCGGTGGTGGAGCCGGTATGCCGTCGCCTTATTGTCCGCGCCGGACGATCTCGACACGGCAGCGGAGGCCCTGGCCTGGTGCGTGGAGAACACCGCCCTGCTCGACGCGGCCGAGCGAAAGCACTGGGAAGACGAGTGCCAACGCAAGCTGGACGTGCTGACCGGCGCCCCGGCGCCCGCTCGCCCGCCCCGCAGCCTCCGGGACCGGCTCGCCGCGGCGCTCGACGCCGCCGAACCCGGCCGCCGGCTCGTGCAGGTACTCGATGAGGCGGAGGCACTCCGGACCGGCATCAGCTCGGCGGTCAAGCAGCGCGAGTTGTCCGCCTACCTGGAGAGCTTCTATCTTCTTGCGGCGCACGCCGCCGGGGAAGCGGGCACTCCAGAGTCCGCGATGGACATCAGGGAGCGCAACACCAGCCGGGCCCTGCTGTCGCAGCCGCTCATGACCATCCTCTGGGACCACGCGGGCGGCCGGCCCTCCCGGGAGACGGCCGAAATAAACACCGCGCTGGTCCTGGCGAAGGCAGACGGCGACGAGCGCACCCTGCGGTACTGGCTCGCACGGCGGCGGGAGGCGGACGGTGCCGCAGAGGAGCGGGTAAAGGCAGCCCGGAAGGCCCCGGTCGGCCGCCGGTTCACCCCGGCCTCCTGCGCTCGCCTGCTCCAGGTGCTCGCGCCGGACGACGCCGTCGTCCAATACTCTCCCGACGGCGCCGTCTCAGTGCTCACCGCCGACGGTGTCCGCGCGGTACCGCCCTACGACCCTGATGCGCTGGCCGACGCATGCGCCGCCTATCTCGGCGCGGTGCGCGACTCCGACACCCGAAAGCGGCGGTCCGCCGAGATCGAGATTGAACGTGCCTGTGTGGCGCCGCTCCGCCGGCATCTCGGCGCCAAAGAACGCGTGTTCCTCATCCCCTCTGGCCCGCTGTGGGGTGTGCCTTTGGGGGCGATCGGCGCCCTGGAGGGCCCCCGATGCTCGGTAGTGCCCAGCATGAGTGTCCTGGAGCGGCTGCTCCAGCGGAGGCTTCCGGCCCGCAGGCTTCCACTGTTCTTCGGCATGGCCGATCCCGACGGATCCCTCCCGCACGCGGCGGCCGAGGTCGCCGAAGCGGCCTCGTGCTTCCCCGACGCCTTCACGCTGACCGGTGACGCCCTCGACTTCGAGGCGATCCTCAACCTCATGGATGTGGACGTCGCGCACATCGGCTGCCACGGCGAGTTCTTCGCCGACTATCCCGAGCTCAGCTATCTCCACATCGCGGGCGCGGGCCGCCGGGCGGCGTGGCTGTTCTGCCACGACCTCACCCGGGTCGCGCTCAGCGCGCGTCTCCTCGTCGTGGCGGCCTGCCATGCGGGAAACGGGGTCGCGTTGCCCGGCAATGAGTACGTCGGGTTCCCCGGAAGCCTTCTCGTCCAGGGGGCGCAGACCGTGCTCGCTCCGCTCTGGGCCATCGACGACCGGTCCACCGGCGCCTTCATGCGCCACTATCACAGGCACTACGCCCGCGACCGCTCCGCTTACGCCGCGCTCCGCCACGCCCAAGAACGGCTGCGGGCGGATCAGCCGACCGCGGATCCCGTCCACTGGGCGGGCTTCCAGCTGTTCGGGCTGCCATGAGCACCGCGGACAGGGACCTGAACATCCCGCCAGAATCGAACGACGCCGAGCCACCGGAAGCGTTGATCCTCGGGATCGACATCGAGGAGATCTACCAGACGTTCGCGGAACTCCCAGCGGCCTGGCTCGCCACGGCCGCCCGGTCCGGCGAACTTCGACTGCTCGACCGGAAGGTACGGCGCGCGGTCACAACGCTGCTGGAAATGGGCGTGTCCGCCCTGGTGGCCGAGTCGCTGGAACGGGCGGCGGCCTTCCGGCCAGACCAGCCCGGGTTCGACGAGCCCCTCATGGAGACCGGTCTCTCCCTCGACCGGGTGATGTACGAGATCCGCGAGCAGCTGCCCGATGGGAGCGCCGCCTGGTACGACGTCGGTGTAATGGTGGCCCGGGTCCAGATGTGCCACACCATGATCGTCGACGCGGGGCACCTGCCGGAGGTCGCCGACCTGTACCGGCGCGAGCTCTCGCGAGCGCTGCCCATCACCGCGCACATGCTCACGGTCGCACTGCGGGACGCCGGCGACGGGCTCGGCCACCGGATCGCGGCGGCGCTGGAGGAGCTGCTCGTGGTGTGCGCCGAGGAGGATCCAGACTCCGCGGGCCTCCCGCCGGCTCTCACGGAGGTCTTCGCGGCGCTCGGCGCCGTGGAAAGGAACCTCGGCGGCCTGCCCGAGCCGCCCGATCCAGAATCCGATGATGGGGCGAATCCCGGAGAGGATGCCGAATCTCGGCACGGGTCGGAGACGGAGACCTGGTGGCGGGACGTGGGCGCCCAGCGTCAGACCGCGCTTTCGCTGGCGAAAGAGGACCGGCTGGAGGAGGCCGACGAGGCGTTCACCGCACTGCTGCTGGACCTTCGCACGAACCTGTTCCTGGCCCATCCCCTTTGTATGGAAATCCAACTCGACCGGTGCTGGGTCCTGGCGAAACTCGGAAAGACCGACCTGGCCGTGGACACCGCGCACGACGTCGCTTGTGGGGTCGAGTACTTGCACGACCCGGCCGACCTGGACGCGATCGACCTCCAGTTGAGGGCGTTGCGCTTTCTGGAGGAGGTCGGTGCGCGCCCAGAGGCCGATCTGATCCGAACGGAGTACCTCGGCTGGCTGGCGGACGCGTCCCCAGACGCGCTCGAACCTCCGCTGCGGGCGGCGCGCGAACGGCTGCTCGACCTGACCGGCGCCGCGGCACGGCGCGAGTCCGCGGCGGCACGGCGCGCCGAACTTAAGGCCTTGCCCATTGCACAACGCGTTTCCGGGCTGAAACGGCTGCATGCCGAGCTCGTCCGTGCTCAGGGCCCGGGCCATTCTGTGACGCTGACCATCGCGTACGACCTGGCCATGGCAAGGTTGGCGGCGGGCCAAGAGCGGCGTGCCGCCCGCGTGGCCCGCGCCGCCCTCACTGCCTGCGACCGGGCGCACGGGCCCGACGCCCCGCTGTCGGTGCTGACCGCAGTGTGGGTCTGGTTCGTGCTGATGAGCTCGACGACTCTCGGGCCGCGGCTGCTGGCGCTCAACGAACGCATCCGTTGGCTGGCCGACGCCGACCCGGACACGTTGACTGGCGACCTGCGGGAGGCGTGGAAGATGTACACCGGTCTGCTCCGCGTCATCGACGGGCAGGCAAGTCCGGAATGACCGTCCGGACGGGCACCAGGACGGTGGTCCAGTCGCCCGCCGGACCTCCTGGTGCGGCCATCTCGCGGCGGTTGCGCCAGGTGTGGAGGGCGGTTGCAGCGGAGCGGAGCGGTGGAGCGTCGATGGGGGGCAGGTTGAACGGGGCGGAGGAGACCTCTTCCTCCGACACGATGAGTACGCACCAGTCCAGGGCGGACGCCCCGGGGCGTTCTGGTCGGCCAGGCGGCAGGCTCACCGGGATCGGCCTGCCGTGGGCGGCGGCCGCCACCATCCCCGGCCCGACGAACGCACCGGGAAACAGCGCGGGGTGCATCCGGTAGCGGTCGGTCAGGTCGAGCAGGACGCACCACAGGCGGCGGCTGGAACGATTGCGGATCCGGATGAAGACCTCCGGCGGCCTCCAAGTTCGCCCGTCGTACCGGTAGGGCAGACGGACTTCGCCGGACGGGTCGGGTCGCAGGGCGGGGCTGTCGCGCGGGGCGCGGGATTCACCGGGCTCCGCGGCGACGACCTCGAGGTCGACCAGGCCGTCCAGCCGCGACCACGGGTTGCGCAGGTCGCGGACGTAAGTCCAGACCGCGAGCTGATCCAGTCGCAGCGGCAGGTCGCGCAGAGCTTCTCCGCCGGCGCTCAGGATGAGGGTGCCATCGGCCATCCGGACGTCGGCGGCGGATCGGCCGACGGTCACCGTCCAGGTCGGTGCATCCGCGTCCACCGAGAGGAACGGTGAGTCGAGGCCGTCGATGGCCTCCTCGAGCGCGGCGGCCCCGGCCCCGGTGACGCGCACCGTGGTCGGGACGGCTGGCAGGGACTCGACCGCCACCGGATAGGCGCGTTCAGGGTCGGGTTGCCAGCCGTCCGGCTCGACGTCCGCCCGCCCGGCTGACGCGGCGCTGACTCGCACGCGAGCACCGTGTTCCGCGCCGCCGGACCGGACGGTGAGCGTTGCACCCGCCGTCACGCCATGGCAGAAACCCGCGTCGACCTCCCAGCCGCCGCGGATCCGCCGCAGGGTGAACGGCACGGCGGGCGGGGTGACGGCCCCGCCGAACACGGGCGCGTCGGCGAGGCCCCCCGGCGAAACCGGATGGAGAACGGGAACCTGGTCATGACACAGGTTCTCCACCATTCGCCGGGTCCTGATGTGGACGTCCCGCACGGTCGTGCCTGGCGTGGATTCGCGCAAGGCCCGGACCAGGGCGTAGCTGAACGCACCGCGCCGACGGCCCTCCATCCGCACCTCCATGGCCTTCTCGAAGGTACGGCAGGCGGCGAGAAGGACGTGGGTCTCCTCCATCTGGCCGGCCACCGTCCCGCCGAGATCTGGAAGCAACGCTCGCGCTCCAACGGACTCATGGGATCTCGGGAGCGCGCGCACAGCGGAGTCGGGGTCGCGGGTGCCGCTCTCGGCATGGCAGCAGTCCAGCACGGCAACACAGTGCGCCCCGCGCCGCCCGACTTCTCCCGCCAGGACGCCCAGCTCCTTGTCAAGCAGGTCGGGGACCCCGCCCTGACGGCTGTCGACGCACACCAGCGACTGCGCGGTCCCGCTCGGTTCCAGCCACCACAGGTCCTCGGCGACCGGCTGTTCCGACCCGTGCCCGGCGAACCAGAAGAGCGCCACGTCCTCCGGTCCGCACTCCGCGAAGTGCTCCTGAAACGCGGCGATCATCTTCGCACGGGTCGCCTCCTCGTCCAGGAGCATGCGCAGCCGGAGCCGCCCACCAGCCCGCTCCTTCAGCAGCTCCGCCGCATCCTGTACATCGTTTCGACATCCGCTGAGCGGCCGTCCGGGGTACCGGTCGATCCCCACAAGCAGCGCGTACAGCAGCCCGTCCATCCCCGCCTCCACCCCTGGCACCGACACCGCCATCCGATTGTCACCCGCCTCCCTCCGCTCCGAGGGGAACCGCGCGATTTCTGGTCGGTCAGCCTCCCGATTCCTCCTTACCTGCAGCGAGGGCGCGGTCGAGAGCTGGGTCGCCGCATGAGACTTGGCGCTGCCGAACGGCGACCTCGCCCAGGCCGTCACCATGCTGCGCGCCAAGGCCAACCGGCTTCCCCGCCATCGAGGCAGCGATCCGATACCTGACCGGCACGTCATATACCGTCGCTGTCACAAGCTCTGGCAGCGGTGTGGCCGATTGCCATCGGCGTCATCGAAGGAACGGTGCGCCACATCGTCGGCGACCGCCTCGAAATCATCGGAGCCTGGTAGGCCTGCCCGGAGCCGAGGCAATCCTCAGCTCCGTGCCCTGATCGGCAATGAGAATCTAAATGGCCGCCGGCAGTTCTATCCTGATCGCGATCACCAGTGACACAAGTACGATCTCACGCCTGATCAACCCTGTGCGTGATCGGTCCGGCTGCCTCACATCTGCTCCAAACCGATCATTGCTGGGCTTCGCGCCTATAAGATCCGCCCATGCCTGAACTCCACCCCGTCCTGACCAGCCGAGTGCCCTCGAACAAGGCCGTCCTGGATTTCGACCTCGCCATGATGGCTGGGCGCCCCCTAGTGGTGTGCACGCACGATGTCAGCCGCCGCGCCTGCACATGGGATCCGGCAACCGACCAGTGGACCGAGTACCAACTCGACAATCCGTGGCTTGAAGACTCTGAGGGCGATTACACCGAGCTCACCGCGCTCGGCGCCGCGGTCGTCAACGGCCGCATAGTGGTCGGCGGTGGCGGTGACCACCAGGGCTTCGCGCAATGGGACCTGGAAACCGGAAAAGTACTATCTGGTGCCGAACCTAGCAGCGTAAGCTCGGTTCGCGCGGTGGCACTCAGCGGACGGACCCTCTTCGTTCTCGGTTTTGGCGCCCCGGGCCTAGAGGTGCATAGCCCGGCGAAGAATGACAGCCCCCAGACCGACGACCTCGGCGCGCGAGAGCCCGGGGACGATGACAGCGTAGAAGGTCTCATCTGGTTGACCGACGAACTGGAAAGCTGCGGGAGCATCGCGGCCGGGACAGTGTGGGGGCGATCGGTCATCGCAGCCAACGGCGTGCAGGGCGGCATCGCCGTCTGGGACTTCGACCAAGACGAACCCATCCTCGAACTCGACGCACCCGACGACAGCGAGGACGAATTCAACCACTTCGCGCTGGCAACCGTTCAAGACCGCGCGTTCCTGCTCGCGGCCGGAGAACGGGTGCTCGGGGTGTGCGATGTCAGCGATCCCGACGCCCCGGCCTGGGCCGAGCCGATCACCGTGCCGGGAGGCGACATCGAATGCTTCGATGCCGGCGTCGTCAACGGTTGCGTGGTCGCAGGGACCGGCGGCGCGGACGGCACGTTCTGTTTGTGGGACATCGCGGACCGGCGCCTGCTGGCAGAGCCGAACACCATGCACCGGCGGGAGGAACCGGACTTCCCCAGCGAAGTGTGCGCCGTCCGGTTCACCCAACTGGATGCCCGCCCCGTCGCCATCACCGCCGGCCGAGACCGTACCGTCCGCGTCTGGGACTTTCCGGAAATCGGGAGTAACGAGCACAGCTAGGGGCCTGCTGAGTCGGCGTTCACCGCCGAACAGTCGCCTCGCGTAACACCGTGTCGAAGTAGTGGTCGCGGTTTCTGGCCGATCGGTTGAAGGGCCTGACCGACGAGCCTCGTCCGGGGCCGGCCGCGTGCGATCTCCGATGAGCAGGTCGAGCGGGTCGTCACCGCGACGCTGGAGGAGACGCCCGGCGCCGACACACACTGGTCGACGCGGTCGATGGCGGCGGCGACCGGGATGTCGCAGTCGGCGGTCTCGCGGATCTGGCGCGCGTTCGGCCTCAAACCGCATGCCGTGCAGACCTGGAAGCTGTCCACCGACCCGCAGTTCGTCGACAAGGTCCGCGACGTGGTCGGACTGTACCTGAACCCGCCCGACAACGCGCTGGTGCTGGCCGTCGACGAGAAGTCGCAGATGCAGGCGATCGACCGGACGGCCCCGATCCTACTGATCACGCCCACCACCCCGGCGCGGATGACCCACGACTACGTCCGGCACGGCACCACCAGCCTGTTCACCGCCCGGACCTGCGCTCGGGGCCGGTGATCGCCGGCACTACCGTCGGCACCGCCACCAGGAGTTCCCACGGTTCCTCAAGCTGATCGACGCCGCCGTTCCGCGTGATCTGGAGTCGCACCTGGTGCTGGACAACTACGCCACTCGCAAGACCGAGCAGGTCAAAGAATGGCTGCTCCGCCACCCCCCTGTTCCACCTGCACTTCACCCCGACCAGCTCGTCCTGGCTCAACCTGGTCGAACGCTGGTTCGCCGAACTCACCAACCGCAAACTTTGCCGCTCAGCCCACCGCAGCGTCGTCGAACTCGAACGCGACGTCCGTGACTGGATCAACGAGTGGAACAAGCGCCCCAAGCCATTCGTGTGGACCAAGCCCGCGGACGAGATACTCGAAACCCTCGCCGCATACTGCCAACGAAGTAACGACTCAAGACACTAGCCTGGCCTGCCGTGGCGATCACCGAGGAGACGATCACGAGGCTGCGGGCCGCGGCGACCGCCGGGGACCCCGACGCCGCTCGCGAGCTGGGCCGTCTGCTGTGCATGCTCAGGAGCGATTCCCTGGAGCGTCTCAGGGACCCGGAGTTCCTCCTGACGTGGCCGGAGGAACCATGGCTCCGCGCCGCCCTGCGCGCCCGTCCCGACGATCGGCTCGCCGCCGTCGTGCTCGCCGGGCGCCTCGTCCAGCAGATCGCCTACTGGCAGCTCAACGACGACAACGCCAACGCGCACGGCGAGGACGAGCACACCCTCGCACGCAGGCGCAACGAAGCACACGCCCTCTACACCCAAGTGCTGGAAACCGCCCCCGACGACCCCGCCGCCCGCGCCGGAATCGCCGCCCTGCACGCCTGGACCGACGACACCGCGAGCACCGACGCACTGGAGAACGAACCGCCCTTCTCGTACTACGAGCTCACCCTGGACATGGGATCCGGCTCGTTCCTCCATACCGAGAGCGTCGTCACCACCCATCCGGACGAAGTCCGCTGGGCATGCCCCTGGCTCCTCGCCCCAGTGGTAGCGGCGGTGAAAGAGCCCCCCTTCGGCGTCGAACTGACCCTCTTCACCTACTCCGGCGGACGGTTCGACAGCGTCGTCCACCTCCACGAGCATCTCAACGCCGACGGCACGCTCGCATGGGACGCCATCGAGATCCCGCCGCTGACCGGGAATCCGCTCCCGGCGGGCCACCCGGTCGGCACGCGCCACTACGGCTACTCCTGCGACTGGGGATGAATCCCTTGAGGCGTGGGTATTGGAACCGGTCATTCGCCGGGTCAGTCGACCTGGGAGCTACGGATATGCCTGCATCCTCCTGATCGCCTCCTGCTCCTTATGGACTTCGCGGTCGACGAGCGTCTGTACGCCCTCTTTCACCTGGTCGCCTTCCGCGGTCTGCGACGAGCCGAGGTCGCAGGGCTGTCCTGGCAGGACACCGACCTGAAGGGCTCGGGGACGATCATCATCAGGGAAACGCTGCCTGATCAGGGCGACGGGTACGACGACACCAAGTCGGAGGCCGGCGAGCGAACGGTCGCCCTGGACTCGACGACCATCTCGGTGCTGCCGGCATGGCGCGAGCGCCAACAAGAGGAGCGCCTCGCCGCCGGAGCCGAAGTCTGGGTCGACTCGGGCGGGTGTTCACCCAGGTGGACGGCAGACGCTTCGCCCTCAATGGATCTCCACACGATTCGACGACTTCATCGAGAAGCACGGGCGGGTCCGCCGGAGGCATGTCGAGGAGGGCTGGGCACCGGAGCGGATCGCGCGGCGGCACCGCGCGTCATTCGTTCACCGCCGACACCTGCACCTCCGTCCTGCCGGAGGTGTCGAAGGCCGCCGCTGAGGCCGTCGCCGCTGTCGTTCCGCGCATGTCAGCCGACGAGGTGACGGCCGAGCCGCCGGTGAACGTGGTCTCGCTGGCGGACCGGCGCAGGAGGCGAACCGAACACGCAGGATAGTCGTTCCGGTGATCCGGTTCGGGGCTCTGACCTGGGCTCGGTGACGCCGCCACGACATCTCGTGCTCACCACGTGCTATCCAGGGCCAACAAAACGGACATCTGGAACGCGACAGGGACTTCGTCCAAGATTGCCATCTCGGGCGAAGTCCCTGGTCAGGTGGCGGAGGATCGGGGATTTGAACCCCGGATGGGCGGTAAACCCAAACCGCATTAGCAGAGCCTCGTAACCCGTCCACAGCAGGTGGCCGCGTACCACAAAGTCCACTCAAAAGCGGACACGCGGCCACCCCATGCCCCAAGATCCAAAGCCCTCCCACGCAGTTCGGCCACACCATGGCCACACCACCGAGCCTTCCCTCCGAGCCTTCCCTCCGAGCCTTCCCTCCGAGCCTCGACCGTGCCCGGAGGACTCAGGTGCACGATCACCCTCCGTGCGGGTCATTCTGTTGTCAGTCTCTCGGAGCGCACCCGATGTGGCCGTGAGTACGGCAACGCTCCCAGCATGGTGAACCGGGTGATGCCCTTTACCAGGGTGATGATGGCGCTGGTGCTGGGGGCGCCGATGATCAGGTCGCCCCCAATGACCAGGCACCGCCTGATCCTCGACATGGGTGTGACTGGTGGAGATGTGCAGGTCACCGACCAAGGGCTTGGCGCTGCGCTCGGCGGTGGCCAGCCGCGACTGCCAACGCCGCAGGGCCCAGGCCCGAGCGCAGCGCGACCTGCCGATCCAACTCGGCATGCATTCGGCCGCGGGCCTGATAGCAGATCACCTGGTAGATGGCATCGTGCGATACCTGCAACTCCGGACGGTCGGGATGGAGGCGCGCAGGTGCGTCGCGATCTGCTGCGGCGACCAGCGCCGGACTCAAAGGTCACGCACCACTGGCCACAACGGGCCGTCGGCGCGGGCGCGGCCCCGATGTTGCTCTTGCCGATCAAGCTTGCCCGGCTCGAACCACCGCGCCCGCCGCGCCCGCTCCTGAACCTTGCGCTGCGCCGCGGGACACGAATAAGTCCACCGGTTCAACCCACCCAGCCCACCGGGGGCGGTGGTGGCGCGGCCGGGATGCCGCCCCCCGACCGGCGACATCTCTACGCCGATAGGAATGGCGGCGTCCCACCTTCCGCCACACCGTCGAACGGTGCAGACCGACCACCACCGTGATCTGCGGCACCGACCGGCCCTCACCTCACAACACTTCGACCTGCGCACGCTCATCACGCGTAAGACGATGTCTGGGCATAGCAAGATTCTCCCGAAGACCCCTTGCAACAAATACTAGAAGCTGCTGTGAAAATACGTTGATGTAGCGCCTCAATCAGGTGAGACACTGGGCACGTGACTGATACAGGACCTGCTCCGACGCTGGCCACAGAGCAAGAGCTGCGTCAACGCAGGCAGGAGCCGATGCGGTATCTGTCTGGTCTCCCAGCTGAGGGATCTGTGCTCGAGCTACAACATATGCTCGAGGAGGAACACGGCCGGCAGTCCCATGCCGCTGCCGACCGTGATCTTCTTAAGCATCACCGTACAAAGCTTCGAGCGATCGGCGATGCGCTGGCGTGGTCGATTTTTGAGCAACACACCATCCGGACACTGGCCAAGCACCCTGGCCGCGCCGCGCCGCCGCCGGTCAACACTGCAGATGCACAATTCGTCTGGAGTGTGGCCGAGCACTTGGTCCGCGCGGGGCGGGTGCCTGTCCTAGCCGACCTGACGAACGTACTCTTGATCGGCGATATCATTGCCCTCGCCCCCGATGGGGCTGTAAACGTTGTCGAGTGTAAGAACACCCGGATCCCGACGCGTTTGCCATCCAGGGGGCGTCTCGCCCGTCAGCGTCGACGCGGCGAATCGGCTGCGGACTATCTACGTGAAAGCGTTATGCCGTATGCCTCCGCGGAGGTAACCGCGATGGGATCAGCCGCGTTCCCTGCTCCCTCGTCCTGCGCCTCGGGGCCGTGGACTGATCCAGGGACGTCCTGGTGCAGATCAGTCAGCGAGGCGCTGCGGGCCCCATCGGGGTCGAGCACACGCGTGAGGGCCTCAATGATGTCGGTCCGCCCCGCACGGGGGACCCCGGCCAAGACCACATGACTGTTGGGACGGAGATCTAGCTGCTCCCAGCCACGGAAGCCTGAAATCTGCAAGCGAGTGACGCGCACGGAGCCCATCATCTCGTAGCGGCCCGGTTTAGCACGGCGATTGGTACGGGCCAAGATCGGACACGGCGCGATGGCGCAATCCATTCTCGACTAAGCGGAACAAGGTGGGGTCAACAGTCACGTATCAGCCACGGCGCCCGGACTCGCGCGTATCGCTACCGGACGCTGGCCCCTCAACGCAGTCGTGGGCTCTGGTGGAAACGCCCAGAGGACGGCGAAGGCCGTCTATCGGCGTCCCGTACTGGCGGGCGGCGCTGAAGGCTCGTGCGCACGCTCGCGCGCTCCTCGGTCGGAGCATTTCGGGAGTCGGGAAGGCAGACCCGCACGGGACCGGACGTGGATACGCTGCATGTCCTGGAAGCGTGACAGTCGGTGTTCGAGGACGCGGGGTGGGGTGTTGATCAGTCCGTATGTCCGCCGGCTGCGGCTTGCGGCGGAGTTGCGCGAGCTGCGGGAGGGGGCCGGGGTCTCGGCGCAGGATCTGGCCAAGCGGTCGGGTGTGTACCGGCAGATGATCAGCAAGTTGGAGAACGCGCATGTCGCACCGAACCAGGAGGATGTGCAGCGCCTGCTGGACGTCCTCGGTGTGGAGGGTGACAAGTGGACGCAGCTCGTGCAGATCACTGCGGAGGCGGCGGCGCATGGTTGGTGGGAGTCGTCGGGGATCGGTGAGCGTCAGGCCAGGTTCGCCAACCTCGAGGCTGGTGCGAGCGTCATCCGCGAGTACCAGCAGAACCTGATTCCGGGGCTGCTGCAGACGGAGGAGTTCATCGCTACGCGCTTGGCCAACACCGAGTTGCCCTTGCCGCCTGATGCCGAGGTTGCCGGCGTGCTGAAGGGGCGGGTCGGGCGGCAGCGGATGCTGCATCGTCCAGCCGGCCCGTCCTACGAGGTGATCCTCGACGAGGTGGTGTTGCGTCGTCGTTCGGTCCCGGCGGAGGTGTTCCGTCGGCAGCTGGGCCACATCGTCGAGCTATCCCGGCAGGACGAGCGGGTGACGGTGCGGGTTCTGCCTGTGGACGCTGAGATCCCGGGGTACAACATCCCTGAATGTTCGTTTTCGATGTACACCTATCCGGACGACGGCGATCCCAGTGTGGTGGCTCTGGAGGCGGTGACGACCGACTTGGTCCTCACCGATCCGGAGCAGACCGCGCAGTTCGAGATGGTGTACGGAGGCCTTGTCCGTGCGGCCCTGTCGACCGAGCGGTCACGCGAGATGCTGGCGGATGCCGCGGACTCCCTCCCCTCGCGCTAGGAAGATCATCATGAGCAGTCGTGAGCGCTACGTCGGGTGGCGCAAGTCCTCGTACAGCGGAACGGGCAACAACTGCGTCGAGGCCGGGCGGGCCGGCGGACGTCGGGTCGGCGTCCGGGACACCGCAGCCGGTCAGGCCGGGCCGGTACTGGAGTTCGAAGTGAGCGCCTGGGCGGCGTTGTTGACGGAAATCCGGGAGGGAAGGCACCGCCTGCCCTAGCCCATCCAGATACATGCAGGGGTCGAAGTGACACACTTCGACCCCTTTTCCGCATGTCTGGGTCACGAAAGAAATGCGCAGTGTCACAGAACTCCTTGCCGACCCGGTGAAGACAGCCACATACTCGTGACTGTCACACAGCATGGACAGTCAGTGAGCGAGGGTCTGGCTTACCCCTTCCGAGGGCATGTCCAGCGGACTCCGAGAACCGGCTGTCGTTCGTCTGCAGGCTCACAATCAGGAGCGACAAGATGTCTGTGCCACCGACCGCGCCCCCGCGGCCCGACATGGCCACTCTCGGCGCAAGACCCCCGCTGCACGACGGCAGGGACTTCAGAGAGCTTGTGGGAGTGGCCGCCCTGCCAACCGCGATCCCCCTGGTGCGTTCGTTCGCACGCGCCAAGCTGTCGGCATGGGGAGTGGAGGCCGACCACGGCTGGGAGTGCCAGCAGGTGCTCTCCGAACTCGTCACCAACGCCTTCGACATCACGGGCGAGCCGCTACCCGGCGAGCTGCTCGCCCTCGACGAGCTGGCGATAATCCTCGTCCAGCTCCGGATATCGGCCCAGCGCCTCATCGTGGAGGTCCGCGACTCCGGGGACGGCCGACCGCAGATCCCCGACACGGGGGTCAACGACGAAGGCGGGCGCGGCCTTCGGCTGGCGACGATGCTCGCCGGCACCTGGGGTTGGTACCCCGTCGCAGCGCCGAAGCCGGGCAAGGTCGTGTGGGCCTCGTGGGCACTCGACCGTGAAGCCACCTCGTGAGGCTGCGTCCGGTGCCTCGCCTGCTCGCTCGACGCCGTCCGGTCGATTCGCCGCCCCTCGCGTTTATCGTCCCCGACGAGATGACCGGACGCGAACTCGCGAACGGGGTCGGCCTGGCCTTCGCCCGCTCACGCGATGCCTTGGCGGAGGAAGCGAGGCAGGCTCGATACCGGGCCTGCCAGGAGAAGAATCGGCGGCATCGTGCCTACCTGGCCGGTCGAGCAGATGCCCTGAGTGAGGCCGTTGCGCGTACGGACGCCGCGATGGCCGACCTGTTCGCCGGGTAGAACGCCGGGCGCCGAAGGGTGGCGACTCCCCCTCCCGGCCGGGGAGTCGCCGATCGCATCCGTTACCTGAGCCGGGCACCTGGACATGACGCTCGGCGGGAAGCGCGAGCGCCTGCCCTCGACAGCTGCGCAAGCCCTTGACCTGCGTCGGGCAGCTATCAACGGCCGGTCGGGCGAGGGCACGTGACGGCTCCGGAGCGCACACCAGAATGCTTGCGAACAACAGCGCGCCACGCCGGTGCTTAAAGTAGCTGACTCGCTTGAGATGAGAGAAGCTGAGATGCATACGGCTGTCGACGACGGGTGAAAACTGACCCCCAGGCGACGGCCGAAAACTGACCCCCTCCCACTCTGTGGAGGGTGATCAAGGTGGAGGACTGGGCGGAGATCCGCCGGTTGCACCGGTCCGAGGGCATGC
>NZ_WBMS02000033.1 GCF_008923205.2 Actinomadura physcomitrii
CCCCCTCCAGCCGCATCGCCATGTCCGCCAGCATGAACTGCACACCCTGGAAATCGGAGATCGGCTTACCGAACTGCCTGCGTTCCTTCACATAGCCGAGTGCGAAGTCCAGCGCGCCTTGGGCGATCCCCAGGGCCTGGGCGGCGATGGTGATGCGGGTGTGGTCCAGCGTGGCCAGCGCCGTCTTGAACCCGGTGCCCTCCGCGCCGATCATCCGATCGGCCGGGATCCGCACGTCCTCCAGGATCACCTGCCGGGTCGGCGACCCCTTGATGCCCAGCTTGCGCTCCTTGGCCCCGAACGACACCCCCGCATCGGACTTCTCCACCACGAAAGCCGAGATCCCGCGGGCACCGGCCGACGGGTCGGTGACGGCCATCACGGTGTAGTACTCCGACACACCCGCGTTGGTGATCCACATCTTGGCGCCGTTGAGCACAAAGGCGTCCCCATCGCGCACCGCACGGGTCTTCATCCCGCCCGCGTCCGACCCCGCGTCGGCCTCCGACAGGGCGTAGGAGAACATCGCCTCACCGCGCGCCACCGGCGCCAGGTACTTGGCCTTGAGCTCCTGCGAGCCCGACAGCAGCACCGGCACCGTGCCCAGCTTGTTCACCGCCGGGATCAGCGACGACGACGCGCACGCCCGCGCGACCTCCTCGATCACGATCACCGTCGCCAGCGCATCCGCACCCGCACCCCCGTACGACTCGGGCACGTGCACCGCGTGCAGGTCGTTGGCGACCAGCGCATCGAGGGCCTCCTGGGGGAAGCGCGACTCCTCGTCCACCTCCGCCGCGAACGGCGCGATCTTGGCATCCGCCAGCTCACGCACCGTCGCCCGCAGCAACTCGTGCTCCTCCGACGGCGCGTACGCGGGAAAGTCGCTCATCGTTCCTCCGGGTGGCGGCGCTCGCACATCATTACTTTGACGACTAATATTTGGACGCCAAAATAAGCGAGCGGGCCCCGGCCGGTCAAGGCGGAGGCGCGGCCCTCGGAAGTGGCCGTCGCCACAGTCCGCTCAGAGATGCTCCAGCAGCCTGGCCAGGGCCGGATTGTCGCTGCCGCGCCGCCACGCCAAACTCAGCTCGACCGGAGCGGGATCGGGCAGCTCCAGCGCACGGAACGTCAGGCCCGCGTACCGCAGCCGCGCCGCCGCCTCGGGGACGAGCGCGAGCCCCCACCCGCCGTCCACCAGCGCGAGGATGCTGTGCACCTGGCTGAGGTACTGCGCGTACACCGGGACGACGCCCGCCCCCCGGAACAGCCCGACCAGCAGCTCGTGGAAGTACCGCGCCTCGACCGGCGAGTACATGATCAGCGGCCGCCCGTCGAAGGCGTCCAGCGGCAGGGGGCCGCTTCCGGCGGCCAGCGGATGCCCGTTCGGCACGGCGGCCAGCAGCGCCTCGCGGTCGGCGGGACGCTCCGCCAGCTCCGGCGCGGCGACCGGCGGGCGGACCAGGCCGAGGTCGAGACCGCCTTCGGTGAGGGCCCGCAGCTGGTCGCGGGTCACCATCTCGCGCAGGACGATCTCGACGTCCGGCAGCGCCGACCGCGCGGTCTCCAGCAGCCGGCCGAGCGCCGCGTACGCGCTCGCGGCGGTGAACCCGACCGCGATCCGCCCCGCCTCCCCCGCCGACACGCGCCGCGCCGACAGCGCGGCGTGCTCCGCCTGGTGCAGCAGGCGCCGCGCCTCGTCCAGGAACGCGCGGCCCGCCGGGGTGAGCCGGACCGAGCGGTTCGTCCGGTCGAACAGCCGCACCTTCAGCTCGCCCTCCAGCAGCTGGATCTGCCGGCTCAGCGGCGGTTGCGTCATCCGCAGCCGCTCGGCGGCCCGGCCGAAGTGCAGCTCCTCGGCGACGGCGACGAAGCTCGCGAGCTGGGTGAGGGTGAACAAACGATTCCCTACGGGTATCAGTGAATCCGAAATTCGTGTTGGACCTGGATCAATCGGCCATCCTAACCTCGGGCCATGAGCCAGCACGCGCCCGACGAGACCGCCCGGCTGCTCGGCTCCGGGCTGCTGTCGTTCCCCGTCACCCACTTCCGCGACGACCTGTCCTTCGACGAGTACGCCTACCGCGCCAACATCGCGCGCATCGGGCACGAGGGCGTCGCGGGCCTGTTCGCGGCGGGCGGCACCGGCGAGTTCTTCTCCCTCACCCCCGCCGAGGTCGGACGCGTCGTCCGCGCCGCCGCGGCCGAGGCGCCGGACCGCGTCCCGCTCATCGCGCCCGCCGGGTACGGCACCGCCACCGCCGCCGAGATGGCCCGCGACGCCGAGCGGGCCGGCGCCGGCGGGATCCTGCTGTTCCCGCCGTACCTCACGGAGGCGCCGCAGGACGGCCTCGCCGCCCACGTCCGCGCGGTGTGCGACGCCACCGGGCTCGGCGTGACCGTCTACAGCCGGTCCAACGCCGTCTACCAGGCCGACACCATCGCGCGACTGGCGGAGGCGTGCCCCAACCTCGTCGGATTCAAGGACGGCGTCGGCGACCTGGAGCTGATGACGCGGATCCGGTCGCGGCTCGGCGACCGGCTCGTCTACATCGGCGGGCTGCCGACCGCGGAGACGTTCGCGCTGCCCTACCTGGAGATGGGCGTCACGACCTACTCCTCCGCCATCTTCAACTTCGCGCCGGAGTTCGCGCTCGGGTTCTACAAGGCCGTCCGCGCCCGCGACCGGGACGAGGTGCGGCGCCGCCTGGACGGGTTCGTGCTGCCGTACTGCGAGATCCGCAACCGCGGCAAGGGGTACGCGGTCAGCATCGTCAAGGCCGGGATGCGCGCCGCCGGACGGCCCGCCGGGCCCGTCCGGCCGCCGCTGACCGACCTGACCGCCGCCGAGTTCGCCGACCTCGCGGCGCTGCTGGAGAAGGTGCTCTGAGGTGCGCGGCCCCGCGGGTGACGCGGCCGGGGCCGCGACGCCGGACCGGGTCGCCTGGGTCGAGCTGTCCTCGGTCGCGCTGCCGCTCGCCGTCCCGGTCAGCGACGCGAAGGTGCTGACCGGACGGCAGCGCCCGATGACCGAGGTCGCGTTCCTGTTCGCCGAGATCGGCACCGAGGACGGCCACGAGGGCATCGGGTTCGGCTACGCCAAGCGGGCCGGCGGGCCCGGCCAGTTCGCGCACGCCGCCGAGATCGCGCCCGCGCTGATCGGCGAGGACCCCAGCGACATCGGGCGGATCTGGACGAAGCTGGCGTGGGCGGGCGCCTCGGTCGGGCGCGGCGGGCTCGCCGTCCAGGCGATCGCCGCGATCGACATCGCGCTGTGGGACCTGAAGGCCCGGCGGGCGGGCCTGCCGCTGGCCAAGCTGCTCGGCGCGCACCGCGACTCCGTCCGCTGCTACGACACCTCCGGCGGGTTCCTGCACGCGCCGCTGGAGGAGGTCCTCCACAACGCGGAGGCGGCGCTGGCGGCCGGGATCGGCGGCGTCAAGATCAAGGTCGGGCATCCCGACCGCGCCGAGGACCTGCGCCGCGTCACCGCCGTCCGCGAGCGGCTCGGCGACGCGGTGCCGCTGATGGTGGACGCGAACCAGCAGTGGGACCGGCCCACCGCCCTGCGGATGGGCCGCGCGCTGGAGAATTTCGGGCTCACCTGGATCGAGGAGCCGCTGGACGCCCACGACGCCGAGGGCCACGCGGACCTCGCCCGCGCGCTCGACACCCCGATCGCGACCGGCGAGATGCTGACCAGCGTCGCCGAGCACTGCGCGCTGATCGACGCGCGCGCCGCCGACGTCCTCCAGCCGGACGCGCCGCGCATCGGCGGCATCACGCCGTTCCTCAGGCTCGCCGTCCTGGCCGACCACCGGAACCTGCAGCTCGCGCCGCACTTCGCGATGCAGATCCACCTGCATCTCGCGGCCGCGTACCCGTCCGAGCCGTGGGTGGAGCACTTCGACTGGCTGGACCCGCTGTTCGACGAGCGGCCGGAGATCGGCGGCGGCCGGATGCACGTCCCGGCCCGTCCCGGGCTCGGCATCACGCTCAGCGAGCAGGCCCGCGCCTGGACGACCCGGCGGACCCGCGTCGGCGCCCGGCCCTGACGGGCGCCTCGGTTGACCGGACAGGATTCGAACCTGCGACCCGCTGCTTGTAAGACAGCCGCTCTACCCGCTGAGCTACCGGTCATCGGCGGAAACGCCCCCGCGCCGTTCCCGCACGTCCCCCGGGCTGGATTCGAACCAGCGATCGCCCGCTTATCATACGGGTGCCCTCACCGGACTGGGCCACCGGGGATCGGCCTTTCCCATGAGCGAAAGGCCATGCTGCTGGAGCAGGATTCGAACCTGCACCTTCGTGGTTCAGAGCCACGCGTCCTTCCGTTAGACCATCCAGCATCGCGGGAAACGCGTACCGCGCCGTGCCGCCCGGAGGAGTCGAACCTCCATATCCGGGGTAAGAGCCCGGAGTCCTCCCATTGAACGAGAGCGGCCTGTCCTGTTCGCCGAACCACACCGAGTCCTACTTACAGACAGAACTCGCTTTTTCACCCTCCTCACTCCTCGGAGCCGACGTCATATAGAGGATGGAGGCGCCAATGCCCTCGCTCTCGAGCGGTCTTGCGTCGGTGGCAGTTCGCGCATCTGACATCACACTTCTCAATCTCTGCGAGCACATCTCGCCAGTGTCGCTCCGGGAGCATCTCAGAAATCGTATGAACGCTTGCCATCTCGGTGATCGAATTCGAGGACCAGCCAATCACCTTCCCCGCAATCGACACATGAGTGGCTCTGCAAAAACTCCTTTACCTTCGCTCGATTTTCAGCCAGCCGCTCCTTTCGCCACCGAGCAGCCTTAGCGATATACTTGTCGCGATTTTCCAAGTAATGTTTTTGACGTGCAAGCGAATGACACTTGCGGCACCGGGAACTCCGAAGCTCTTTTTCTTTGCTGCGCCAAGCAAAGTCCTCTAGCGGCCCATACGACTGACAGCCGCCGCACCATTTTCCATTCCACCTCACTCGAACGAGTGTACGAGACGGCCGCGGTACTTCGCAGCGGATCGACGAACTTCTCGCGCCCTTCTCCCGGCATCGACATTTCTCCCAAAGCGCCCATACATTGAACAACTTCGGTTCGTTACTCATATGGTGTGGGATGCTTCACGACCGCGCAACACCTTTTCACCGCGGACCGCCCCGGACCCCCGAAAAGGGGCCCGGGGCGGTCCGGGAATGGGCGGTCAGGCGGCCCGGCCCCGGCGGGTGCGGGACGGACGCCCGCCGCGCGAGGGGGTCAGCAGCCGGGCCAGCACCCGGAACGGCAGGGTCACGATGTCCACGATCGTGCTGGCGATGGCGCTGAGCGCTGCGGTGATGCGGCGCATGGGGATCCACTCCTTCAGGTCGTCCTGGTGGAACCCATACCCTCACGTGGCGTTCTACACGGGACGCGCGCCGATGATCACCGTGGCGGAGTGCTCGCCGGACCGTTCGACGGACGCGGTGAGGCCGCTGCGGGCGACGGCGTCGAGCGCGTCCGCGACCTGCCGCTCGCCGGTCTCGAACAGCAGGTGGCCGCCCGGCGCGAGCCATCGCGGCGCCTCGGCGGTCACGCGCCGCAGCACGTCGAGGCCGTCGGCGCCGCCGTCGAGGGCGGCGAGCGGTTCGTGGGCGCGGGCCTCGGCGGGCAGCAGGCCGACCTCGCCCGTCGGCACGTAGGGGACGTTGGCGAGCAGCACGTCGACCCGTCCGCGCAGGCCGGCGGGCAGGGCGTCGAACAGGTCGCCCTCGTGGACGCGGCCGCCGGCGGGGACGACGTTGCGGCGCGCGCACCGCACCGCGGCCGGCTCGATGTCGGCGGCGTGCAGCTCGAACGCGTCCAGGCCGGCGACGAGCGCGACGCCGAGCGCGCCGGATCCGCAGCACAGGTCGACGACGACCGGGCGGGGCGGCAGGAGCCGGGCCGCCCGGTCGACGAGGAACTCGGTGCGGCGGCGCGGGACGAAGACGCCGGGCCCGACGGCGATCCGCAGCCCGCGGAAGGCGGCCCAGCCGAGGACGTGTTCGAGCGGGAGCCCGGCGGCCCGCCGCTCGACCATCGCGGCCGCCTCGTCCGGCGTGCGGGCGGTGGAGAGGATCAGTTCCGCCTCGTCCTCGGCGAAGACGCAGCCGGCCGCGCGGAGCGCGGAGACGACGGAGCCGGGCGGGAGAACTGGTGAAGGATCAACGGACATGGCGCCTTTCGGGGATGCCGGCGGGCGCTCCTCGGCCGCCTATCGGCGGGCGGCCGCGCGCGGGCGAGGCGGGAGCACCCGGACTGGACTGGCAGGAACGGGACTCACCTCCTCGGTCGGTCCGTCGCGGACACCGGGAACACTACCGCAGGCGGTGCAACCTCCCCGGCCGGCCCGGTGTTGACCGGGGAAGGCACGCAACCGACGAAGGGGGTCCCGCATCATGGGCGGCAACGCCGGCGGCCACGCGGAGAGGGTCGCGGAGGGCGACTGGACGGCGATCGGCGCGGAGGTGGACGCCAACGGCTGCGCGCTCACCCCGCCGCTGCTGACCGGGGAGGAGTGCGCGGAGATCGCCGGCCTGTACGACGACGCGGGACGGTTCCGCTCGACGATCGACATGGAGCGGTACCGGTTCGGCGCGGGCCAGTACCGGTACTTCGCCGAGCCGTTCCCGGGGCCCGTCGCCGCGCTGCGGGAGGCGCTGTACCCGCGGCTGCTGCCGATCGCCCGCGACTGGGCGGGGCGGCTCGGCCGTCCCGCGCCGTGGCCGGAGACGCTGGGCGAATGGCTCGGCATGTGCCACGCCGCGGGTCAGCGGAAGCCGACGCCGATCCTGCTTCGCTACGGCAAGGACGACTGGAACGCGCTGCACCGCGACCTGTACGGCGATCTGGTGTTCCCGCTGCAGGTCGTGATCGGCCTGGACGAGCCGGGCGCCGACTACACCGGCGGCGAGTTCCTGATGGTCGAGCAGCGGGCCCGCGCCCAGTCGCGGGGCACCGCGACACTGCTCCCCCGGGGCCGCGGCCTGGTCTTCACGACGCGGGACCGTCCGGTGCGGACGCAGCGCGGCTGGTCGGCGTCGCCGGTCCGGCACGGGGTCAGCGTCGTCCGGTCGGGGCGGCGGCGGACGCTCGGCCTGGTCTTCCACGACGCCGCCTGACCGACCACGACGGGGGCTGGGACCGGTCATGGCACCGTCCCGAGGGCGCGACAATGGAGCGTTGACCGGGACGGGGGGTTCGCGGGCGGTGGAGAAGAGCGCGCTGAAGGCCGACTGCGCGGCCTGCTTCGGGCTGTGCTGCGTGGCGCTTCCGTTCGCGAAGTCGGCCGATTTCGCGGTGGACAAGGAGGCGGGTCGGCCGTGCCGGAACCTGCTCGCCGACTTCCGCTGCGGCATCCACACCGAGCTGCGGCAGCGCGGGTTCCAGGGGTGCACGGTCTTCGACTGCTTCGGCGCGGGCCAGAAGGTGTCGCGGGAGACCTTCGGCGGGCGGGACTGGCGGCAGGGCCCCGAGGTGTCGGGGCCGATGTTGCGGGTGTTCCCGGTGATGCGGCAGCTGCACGAACTGCTCTGGTACCTGGCGGAGGCGCTGGAGATGCCCGGCGCCGCGTCCGTCCACCCGGAGATCCGCGAGGCGCTGGACGAGACGGACGCGCTCACCCGCGGCGGCCCGGACGACGTCGCCGCCGTGGACGTCGCGGCGGTGCGGGAGAAGGCGAACGTCCTGCTGCTGCGCGCCAGCGAGGAGGTCCGGGGACGGGTGCCGGGGCGCAGGCGCGACCACCGGGGCGCCGATCTCATCGGGGCGCGGCTGCGCGGCGCGGACCTGCGCGGGGCGAACCTGCGCGGCGCCTACCTGATCGCGGCGGACCTGCGGAAGGCGGACCTGCGGGACGCCGACCTGACGGGCGCGGACCTGCGGGACGCCGACCTGTCCGGCGCCGACCTGACCGGCGCGCTGTTCCTCACCCAGGCGCAGGCCGACGCGGCGCGGGGCGACGCCGCGACCCGGCTGCCGGGCGCGCTCACCGCGCCGGCCCGCTGGAGGTCCGCACCGGCCTGACCCGCCCCGCCCGCCGCCCGCCTGGTCTCGTTTAGCCCCTGTTCGAGGGGGCATTTCCCGCAGCGCACGGCATCAGGGGGGCCACGTGGCACGGGTGAGATGGTGGGGCACGGGGCTCGTCGTCCTGGTGCTGCTGGTCCTCGGCCTCGTGCTTCCCCTGGTCGACAAGGCGCTCGGCAGCGGCGGTACGGCGCTGGCGGCGGGCACGATCATCGCCGTCGGGACCGAGCGGGCGGGCGTCCGGCCGGTCACGTTCACGGTCCCGGCCGCCGGCTGGGTGCTGGACGAGGCGCGGTCCTCGCTGACCAGCAACGCCAAGGTGTCCCGCGACGAGGTCATGGTGAACCTGAACGTCGTCGTCCCGCTCGGGCCGCTCGACAACCGCGGGCTGTGGGACGGCTTCGGCCGCATCGTGGCGATGGGCGGGGCGCGGCTGCGGGGCGGCCCGTCGGCGGTCACGACCCGGCACGGGATGGCCGGGCTGACCGGTGGGCTCGCCGGGAACGGCAAGGTCGGCTCGGCGACCGTGTTCACCAGGGACGACCTCGGCGCGGCGGTCACCGCGTCCGGCCCGCCGGACGCCTACCGGACCCTCGCGGGCCAGGTGCGGGCGATGGTCCTCAGCGTCGAGATCTCGCCGTGACGCGCCGTCCCGCGTTCTGGCTGTGGCTCGTGATGTGCCTGCTCGGGCTCTGGATCGCGGTGCGCGCCATGGACGCGCAGATCGGCGAGTTCCCGGCGGGCGCGGTCACCGGGGCCGTCCTGCTGGCGCCGGTGCTCGCGGCGGGGGTGTGGGCGCTGCGGCGGCTGCATCCGGTCCGCCCGCGGCCGCTCGGGTACGCGCTGATCGCGGTGGCGTGGGGCGGGCTGGCCGCGTTCGGCACCGCGCTGCCGGCCAACGCCGCGTTCCAGGCGATCATCGCCAAGACCGCCGGGCCGGAGTTCAACGCCGGCTGGGGCGCGTCGATCGCCGCGCCGGTCGACGAGGAGCTGCTGAAGCTCGCGGGGGTGGCGGTGCTGGCGCTGATCGTGCCGTGCGCGGTGCGCGGGCCGCTGGACGGCTGGGGCTACGGCGCGCTCGCCGGGTTCGGGTTCCAGATCGCCGAGAACTTCCTGTACGTGCTGAACATGATCGTGCTGACCGGCGGGACGCAGGACGCGAACGCGGCGCTGTTCACCTTCGGCGGCCGGGTGGTCGGCGGCGCCTGGTGGAGCCACTGGGCGATGACCGCGGTCGGCGGCGCCGGTCTCGGCTGCCTGCTCGGGCGGGCGTCGCGGGGCGCCGCCGCGCTCGCGTGCGGCTCGATCGTCCTCGCGATGGCGCTGCACGCCTGGTGGGACTCCCCGCTGCTGCCGGGCGCGGCGCTGCTGCCGGTGAAGGGGATGCCGATCCTGCTCGCGGCGGTGGCGGCGTACCGGCTGGCGCGGCGGCACTACCTGGCCGGGTTCCGGCGGGCGGCGCGCGAGGAGACCGCGCGGGGCGTGCTCGTCCCGGGCGAGGACCGGGTGCTGGCCTTCCGCAAGTGGCGCCGCAAGGAGCGGTGGGACGTCCCGCGCGGGGAGCCGCGGCGGCTGCTCGCCCGGCTCCGGACCGCCGAGCTGGACCTGCTCGAGGACGGCTTCGGCGGCCTCGAACCGGATCCGGGGGCGGCGGACCGGCTCCGCGCGGAGATCGGCGTCGTGCGGGGCCGGCTGGAGGCGGCGCGCGCGGACCCATTCCGTCCGGGCGCCGCCCCTCCCCCGCCCCGTCCGGACGCCGCCCGTCCCGACAGTGCCTAACGGTCAGGGCCTGACGGTCAGGGCCTGACGGTCAGGTCCTGCGCCGCCGGACGGAGGCCGCCGCGAGCGCGGCCGCGCAGACGGCGGCGGCGACGAACAGGGCCCCGGCCCCCTGGGCGCCGCGGTGCCCGACCGCCGCGAACGCGCCCATGATCGCGACGCCGAGGGTGGCGCCGAGCTGGCGGGCCGCGTTGAGCAGTCCCCCGGCGGCGCCGGCGGTGCCCTCGGGCGCCGCCGTGACGACGAGGGTCGCCAGCGCCGGGAGCGCGAACGACACGCCGAAACCGGTGCACAGCAGGCGCTGCTGCTGGACGCCGGCACCGGCCTCGGCGGCCTCGGCTTAGCGCCGCCGCCCGCGCCGCTCGGCTTCGTCGACGTGGAGCCGGTCCCGCTCGCGCTGGTCGCCGCGCCCGGCCACCCGCTCGCCGCCGCGCCGCGGGTCGCCGCCGCCGACCTGGCGGGCGAGCGGCTGCTGGTGAACGTGCCGGCGTGCTCGTTCTGGCTGGCCGGGGAGCGGATCCTCGGGTCCGTCGTGGAGCGGGTGCGGGCGGGCGGCGTGACGGTCATGGCGTCCTGGGCCGAGCGGGGGCTCGGGATCGCGCTGCTGCCGGAGTTCGCCGTCCGGGACCGGCTGGACTCCGGCGCCCTCGCCCGCCTCGCGCTCGACGCGCCGGACCTCGGCCTCCGGCTGGTGTGGCGCACCGACCGGGAGACGATGCCGGGCCTGCGCGACGTGCTGTACGCCGCGAGCGCCTGACCGCCGCACCGGGACGGCGAGCGCGCCGCCCCGGCCGTTTGTGCGCCCCGCCCTCGGGTACCCGCCCAGCGGAAAGACCGCATGATCAGGAGGAACGCGATGGCGGGACGGGGCCGGGGCGGCGGGAAGCAGCGGATGCCCGCCGGCTGGAAGCTGGTCTACGGGGTGAACGACCGCCTCGGCTCGACGGCGTTCCTGCGCACCAACCTCGGCAAGGCGTTCCCGAAGCACTGGTCGTTCCTGCTCGGCGAGATCGCGCTCTACTCCTTCATCATCCTCATCCTCACCGGCGTCTACCTCACCCTGTTCTTCCGGCCGAGCGGCGCGGAGGTCGTCTACGACGGCTCCTACGCCCAGCTGCGCGGCGTGAGGATGACCGAGGCGTACGCGTCCACGCTGGACCTGTCGTTCGACGTGCGCGGCGGGCTGCTGATGCGGCAGATCCACCACTGGGCCGCGAACCTGTTCCTCGCGGCGATCTGCGTCCACCTGCTGCGGATCTTCTTCACCGGCGCGTTCCGCAAGCCGCGCGAGATCAACTGGCTGATCGGCGTCACCCTGTTCGTACTGGCGGTACTGGAGGGGTTCGCCGGCTACTCGCTGCCCGACGACCTGCTGTCGGGCACCGGGCTGCGGATCGCCGAGGGCATCGTGCTCTCCATCCCGGTCGTCGGCACCTACCTCATGTTCTGGATGTTCGGCGGGCAGTTCCCCGCGAGCGAGACCTTCATCCCGCGGCTGTTCACCGTGCACATCCTGCTGGTCCCCGGGATCCTGCTCGCGCTCATCACCGCGCACCTGATGATCCTCTGGCACCAGACGCACACCCAGTGGCCCGGCAGGGGGCGGCGCGAGCAGGCGGTGCAGGGCGAGCCGACGTTCCCCAGCTTCCTGGCGCAGAGCGGCGCCTACTTCCTCTACACCTTCGGGTCCCTGGCCGGGCTGGCGGCGTTCGCGCAGATCAACCCCGTCTGGCTGTACGGGCCCTACGACCCGGACGAGGTGTCGTTCGGGTCGCAGCCCGACTGGTACATCGCGTTCCTCGAGGGCTCGCTGCGGATCATGGGACGGCTCTCGACGACCGTCGCCGGGCACACCATCAGCTGGAACGTGCTGCTGCCCGCCGTGGTCCTGCCGATGGCGTTCTTCACGCTCATCGCCCTGTACCCGTTCTTCGAACGGTGGGCGACCGGGGACGAGCGCATCCACCACCTGCTCGACCGGCCGCGCAACGCCGCGACGAGGACGGCGATCGGCGCCGCCGTCATCGCCTGGTACGGCGACCTGTGGGCGGCCGGCGGCAACGACGTCCTGTCCAGCACCTTCAAGATCCCGCTGTTCTGGACGACCTGGTTCTTCCGCGTCGGGTTCTTCGTCCTGCCGGTGCTGGCGTTCACCGTCGCCCGCCGCGTCTGCCTCAGCCTGCAACGCCGCGACCTGCGCAAACGCGAGGAGGGTGTGGAGAGCGGGCTGATCTCGCTGACCCCGGAGGGCGGGTACGCCGAGCGGCACGAGCCGTCCGCGCCCGAGGAGGCGGCCATCCTGCGGACCCGGCAGCCCCGCGAGCTGGTCGCGGCCTACCCGCACCACATCATCCCGCTGCCGACGCCCGGCCGCGTCCGCACCCAGGTCCGGACCCGCACCAACCGGTTCTACCTCAACTACCAGACCGAGTCCCACGGCGGCGGGCAGGGCGACCTGAAGCGCGACGGCGCAGTGGAGAAGGAGAAGAAGAAAGGCTCCTGACGCCGGGTCGGCGGCGGGTCAGGGGTGCCAGTGGGGGCCCTCGTCGCCGAGCTCGTCCTGGACGGGCGGGCGCTCGGTGTCGCGCATGTGCTCGGCGAGGCCCGGCTTGTTGTGGTGACGGCGCTGGTAGGCCTGCTCCGCCGGGGTGCGGCCTGGGTCGGGGTCGATCGGCAGCGAGCGCAGCACCTCCGCCGCGCTGCCGTAGGTGCCGAGCGGCAGCGACGACAGCACCCGCTCCTCCTCGCTCAGCGGGCGCTCGGCGTGCGCGTGCTCGACGATCGCCTCCTTGCTGGCCGGGAAGGCCAGGTCCCCCAGCAACTGCTCGACCCGTCTCGTGTCGGCGATCCTCATGGTGTGCTCCCCCCTGTCGCGGCCGGCCGTCATCCGGCGACCTCCAGCGCCACCTTCGTCCAGCCGGGCTCGCGCCGGTCGAACGCCTCGTAGGCCTCGATGACCCCGGGCAGGCGGGCCTGCTGGGTGAGGATGGTGGTCGGGTCGGCGCCGCCCTTGGCGATGCGGCTGAGCAGCCCCGGCACGTACCGGCGGTGGTTGCAGTTGCCCGCCTTGACGGTCAGGTTCCGGTTCATCGCCAGGCCGAGCGGGAAGCTGGTGAAGTGCGGCGGGTAGACACCGACGATCCCGATCGTGCCGGCCTTGGCGACCATGTCCACCGCCCAGCGCAGCGCCTCGCTGGGCGCGTCGCCGGGGCGCCACTGCGCGCCGACCTGGCCGGTGCGCGGCGCGGCCTGCGCCTGCTCGCGCTCGAACTCGGCCCGGTCCTGCCTGGTGATCGCCTCGGCGGCGGGGCCGCTCGCCGGGCTCTCGGCGTCCACGCCGACGGCGTCGATCACGCGGTCCGCGCCGATGCCGCCGGTCATGGCGGTGACCGCGGCGACCGGGTCCTCGGCGTTGAAGTCGATCGTCTCGGCGTTCTGCAGCCGGGCGGTCTCCAGGCGGTCGGCGTGACCGTCCACGACGAACACCCGGCCCGCGCCCTGGATCCGCGCCGACAGCACGGCGAGCTGCCCGACCGGGCCCGCGCCGAGCACCGCGACGGTGTCGCCGGGCCCGACCTCGGCGAGCCGCGCGCCGAACCAGCCGGTCGGCAGGATGTCGCTGACCATCAGCGCCTGCTCGTCGGTGACGCCCGGCGGGATGGCGACGAGGTTGGTGTGCGCGTACGGGACGCGCGCGTACTCGGCCTGCAGGCCGTCGAACGGGCCGGTCGAGCGGGGCCCGCCGTAGAACGACGAGCCGGCGGACGGGCCGTTGGGGTTGGCGACGTCGCACTGCGCGTAGTAGCCGGCGCGGCAGTACGAGCACCGGCCGCAGCCGATCGTGGACGGGATGACGACGCGGTCGCCGGGCACGAAGTTGCGGACGTCCCGGCCGACCTCCTCGACGACGCCGACGGCCTCGTGGCCGAGGACCGTGCCCGGTTCCATGCCGGGCATCGTGCCCCTGACGAAGTGCAGGTCCGTCCCGCAGATCGCGCTGGCGGTGATCCGGACGACCGCGTCCTCGGGGTCGCGGACGGCCGGGTCGGGCACCTCGTCCAGGCTGATCTCGCCGACGTCGTGCCAGACCACTGCCCTCATGGCTCTGCTCCTCCCTCGCGGGACCTGTTCCCGTCCGCCCTTCCCGCAGGTCACGCGACAAACATGGACAATGCAGACACCTGCCGTACCGCCCGCCCGGCCCGCACCGGATAATGGTGATCCGCAGACCGCGATCACGTCAGGAGTCGGCCATGACACGCCCGTCCCGGCCCGCGCGGGCCCGCCGGTGAGCGCCCCGCGCGCCGGCGCGTCGCAGGAGGTGCTCGGGCCGCTGACCGGCTCGGCGATCTTCCTCGTGGTGACCATCGACCCCGGCGGCGAGCCCGTGGTGGCCGAGCTGCTCCCCGACCTCGCCGGGCTCGTCCGCGCGGTCGGCTTCCGGGTCCCGGGCGGCGGCCTGACCTGCGTCACCGGCATCGGCTCGGACGCCTGGGACCGGCTGTTCTCCGGCCCCCGCCCCGCGGAGCTGCACCCGTTCGCCGAGCTGCGCGGCGACGTGCACACCGCCCCGGCCACCCCCGGCGACCTGCTGTTCCACATCCGCGCGCACCAGATGGACCTGTGCTTCGAGCTGGCCGCGCAGATCATGGAGCGGCTGGCGGGGGCGGTGACCGTCGTGGACGAGGTGCACGGCTTCCGCTACTTCGAGCAGCGCGACCTGCTCGGCTTCGTCGACGGCACCGAGAACCCCACCGGCGAGGCCGCTCGCGCCGCCGTCGTCATCGGCGACGAGGACCCGGAGTTCGCCGGCGGCAGCTACGTGATCGTCCAGAAGTACCTGCACGACATGCGGGCGTGGAACGCGCTCACGGTCGAGCGGCAGGAGGACGCGGTCGGCCGCCGCAAGCTGTCCGACATCGAGATCCCCGACGACCTGAAGGCGCCCGGCGCGCACGTCGCGCTCACCTCGATCACCGGCCCGGACGGCGAGGAGCGCGAGATCCTGCGCGACAACATGCCGTTCGGGAACCTGCGCGACGGCGAGTTCGGCACCTACTTCATCGGCTACTCCGCCACCCCGGACGTCACCGAGCAGATGCTGCGGAACATGTTCCTCGGCGACCCGCCCGGCGTGCACGACCGGCTGCTCGACTTCTCGACCGCCGTGACCGGGACCCTGTTCCACGTCCCGACGGCCGACTTTCTCGACGACCCGCCACCGCTTCCCAGCGACGACGGATCCCTGGGCATCGGCGATCTCAAGAGGAGCGCACCGTGAACAACCTGCACCGCGAACTGGCCCCGGTCTCCGCCGCCGCATGGGACGACCTCGAGGCGGAGATCCGCCGCACCGTCACCCGCAACCTCGCCGGGCGGCGGCTGGTAGACGTGCCGGAGCCGGGCGGCGTCGCGCTCGCGGCCGTCACCACCGGGCATCTCGACCCGGTGGAGCCGCCCGCCGAGGGTGTCCGGGCGCACGTGCGGCGGGCCCGTCCGCTGGTGGAGCTGCGGGTGCCGTTCACCGTCGCCCGGCAGGACGTCGACGACGTGGAGCGCGGCGCGAAGGACCCGGACTGGCAGCCCGCCAAGGACGCGGCCCGGCTGATCGCCCGCGCCGAGGACCGCGCGATCTTCGAGGGGTACGCGGCGGCCGGCATCGAGGGGCTGCGCGCCGCGTCGGCCAACCCGGCGATCGCGCTGCCGGACGAGCCGCGCGACTACCCCAACGCGGTCGCGCGGGCGGTGACGGCGCTGCGGCTGGCCGGGGTGGACGGCCCGTACTCGCTGGCGCTCAGCGCGGACGCCTACACGGCGGTGAACGAGACCTCCGACCACGGCTACCCGATCCACGAGCACCTGGCCCGGCTCGTCAGCGGCGACATCGTCTGGGCGCCGGCGATCTCCGGCGCGTTCCTGCTGTCCACCCGGGGCGGCGACTTCGAGCTGCGCGTCGGCCAGGACCTGTCGGTCGGCTACGACTCGCACGACGCGACGAGCGTCCGGCTGTACCTGCAGGAGACGTTCACGTTCCTGACCTACACCGCCGAGGCCGTCGTCGCGCTGGGCTGAGGACCGCTCGACCGCGCGGAATGTGCCGTGAATCCGTGGTCCATGAGTTAATGGACGCTGCGGCGGGCGGAGGAGCTGGAGTTCATCCGCTGGACCGGCACGGACTTCGAGGTGCCGAGCCCGCGGCTGCTCGAGGTCGGCGCGGAGCTCGTCGAGGTGGGCATCGAGCTGGACGCGGTCTTCGAGATCGCCGGCCGGCTGCGCGGCGACGTGGACGCGATCGCCCGCCAGTTCGTCCGGCTGACGGTGGAGCACGCGGGGCTGGACGCGCGGGCCGGCGACCGCGACATCCGGGAGGCCGGCGAGGTGATCCGGCGGCTGCGGCCGATCGGCATGCAGGCGGTGCAGGGGCTGCTGGCCCGCTCCCTGCACGCGGAGATCCAGGCCGAGTTCGCCCGCCAGATCGAGAGCATGGGCCTCGCCTCCCCGGCGGACGGCGTGGAGCGCGACGCGGGCACCGCGCCGGACGTGCCCGTCTGACCTGGACGCTCGCCGCACGCGCGCGGCCCCGCGCCCGGGAGCAGGGCCGCGCTCACCCGCGGAGAGGTCGATGCGGCGTGCCGGTCGGTCGCCTCGGCGAGCCGGACGGCGCTCTTCACCGACCGCACCGGCGCGGGCGCCTCCCCCGGGCTGAGGTCGGCGATCCGCAGGTGGGCCGAGTTGGAGCCGATGTCGAGGACGCCCGGGCGCAGGCGCGCCGCGCCGGCGGTGCCGTCCGGGAGGGATGCCATGGCCGTGGGCTACCCGCATTTCACCCGTCCAGTCGGCCCCGCCTCCGCCGACGTTTCCCGCCGTCCCCGGGGGTAGTGCCCGCCCTAGACCCGCTCTAGGAGGAACACGATGAAGGCGCTCACCTGGCACGGCAAGCGCGACGTCCGCGTCGAGAACGTGCCGGATCCGACGATCAAGGAGCCGGACGACGCGATCATCCGCGTCACCTCGTCCGGGATCTGCGGCTCGGACCTGCACCTGTACGAGGTGCTCGGGCCGTTTCTCAGCGAGGGCGACGTGCTCGGCCACGAGCCGATCGGCATCGTCGAGGAGACCGGCCCGGAGGTGCGGCACGTCAAGCCGGGCGACCGGGTCGTCATCCCGTTCAACATCTCCTGCGGCCGCTGCCACATGTGCGAGAAGCAGTTGTACGCGCAGTGCGAGACGACGCAGGTCCGCGAGCACAACATGGGCGCGGCGCTGTTCGGCTACACCCGGCTGTACGGGCAGGTGCCGGGCGGGCAGGCGGAGTACCTGCGGGTGCCGCAGGCGCACTTCGGCCCGATCAAGGTGCCGGAGGGGCCGCCGGACGAGCGGTTCGTCTACCTGTCCGACGTGCTGCCGACGGCCTGGCAGGCCGTGCAGTGGGCGGAGATCCCCGAGGGCGGCTCGGTGGCGGTGCTCGGCCTCGGCCCGATCGGCCAGATGTCGGCGCGGATCGCCCGCCATCTCGGGCACCGGGCCATCGGCGTCGACCTCGTCCCGGAGCGGCTGGAGATGGCCCGCCGGCACGGCGTCGAGGTGATCGACGCCGACGCGGCCGACGACGTGCCGGACGCGGTCCGGCAGATCACCGGCGGGCGCGGCACCGACTCGGTGATCGACGCGGTCGGGATGGAGGCGCACGGCTCGCCGGGCGCGAAGCTGGCCCAGACCCTGACCGGCCTGCTGCCCGGCAACAGCGCCGCGCCGCTGATGCAGCGGATGGGGGTGGACCGGCTCGCGGCGTTCATGACGGCGCTCGAGGTCGTCCGCCGCGGCGGGACGATCTCGCTGAGCGGCGTGTACGGCGGCATGACCGACCCGCTGCCGATGCTGCAGATGTTCGACAAGGGCATCGCGCTGCGGATGGGGCAGGCGCACGTCAAGCGCTGGATCGACGACATCATGCCGCTGGTGACCGACGACGCCGACCCGCTCGGCGTCATGGACCTCGCCACGCACCGCATGCCGCTGGAGAAGGCGCCGGAGGCGTACGAGATGTTCCAGAAGAAGCAGGACGGCGCCATCAAGGTGCTGCTGCAGCCCGGCACCTGACGCGCCGGGCCGCAGCCCTTGAGTCGCCGCCCCCGGGACCGGCTACTCGCCCCGGCGGTGGGTGAGCGCGATGTCGAAGTCGTCGCGCCCGGCCCCGGACAGGTCGAGCGGCACCGCGACCGGCGGGTACCCGGACGCGATGACCGTGTAGTCCTCGGGGGCGAGGCCCTCGAACGCGTAGCCGCCGTCCGGGCCGGTGCGGGTGGTGGCGACGACGTTCCCGGCCTGGTCGACCAGCGACACGTGCGCGTCGCCGAGGGCCTCGCCGGTGCGGCCGCGGACGGTACCGCGCAGCGCGGGAGCGGCGGGCAGGACGATCTCCGCCGCTGCCGGCTCGCCGCCCTCGACCCGCACCGGGCGGGCCGCGGGCCGGTGACCGGCCGCGCTGACCGTGAGCGTGTAGCCGCCGGGCGCGAGGTCGGCCAGCGCGAACGCGCCGTCCGGGCCGGTGACGCCGGAGCCGACGACCTCGCCGCGCTGGTCGGTGGCGACCGCGACGGCGCCGGCGACGGGCTCGCCCGCCTCGTCGCGGACCGTGCCCGCCAGCCCGCCGATGCCGCCGAGCACCAGGTCGGCGGCGGCCGGGCCGTCGAGCACCGTGACCGTGGCGGCCTCGGGCTGGTGGCCGGGCGCGGAGGCGACGAGCACGTAGCCGCCGGGCGCGGGCGCGGCGATCGCGTACCCACCGTCCGCACCGGTGGCGACCACGCCGAGCTGGCGGCCGGACGCGTCGATCAGGGTGACGGTGGCACCGGGCAGCGGCGTCCCGTCGGGGCGCAGCACCCGGCCGCGCACCGCCGGGCCCCCGCCCGCGACGGTCGGCTCGGCTGCCGCCGGGCTCGGCGCCGGCGCGGGCGCCTCGTTCTCGACCACGGGCTCGGACACGGCCGGGTCAGGTGTCCGGGCGCGCCGCTTCGCACGGCGCGCGGACGGCAGGAAGGCCGCGAGCAGGACGCCGAGCGCGATGGCGCCGGTCGCGATCGCGAGCGAGATCCGGAAGCCGGTCATGTCCGGCACCTCGGCGCCGGCGAAGTGCACGGTGTTGCGGGCGAGGACGGTGCCGAGCAGCGCGCTGGACACCGAGGTGCCGATGGAGCGCATCAGCGTGTTCACGCCGTTGGCGGCGCCGCTCTCGGACGGGTCGACGGCGCCGAGGATGAGGGTGGGCAGCGCCGAGTAGGCCAGCCCGATGCCGACGCCGACGAGCGCCGAGACCAGCGCCACCTGCCACACCGCGTTCATCAGGCCCTGCGCCGCGGCGTAGCCGCCGCCGATCACGAGCATGCCGAGGATGAGGGAGACCTTCGCGCCGAACGCGGCGGAGATGCGCGCCGACAGCGGCGAGACCAGCATCATCGCGATGCCCATCGGGGCCACCGCGAGCCCGGCGACCAGCAGCGACTGCCCGAGGCCGTAGCCGGTCGCGGTGGGCAGCTCCAGCAGCTGCGGGAACACCAGCGACATGGCGTAGAACGAGACGCCGATGGTGATCGCGGCGAGGTTGGTGAGCAGCACCTGGCGGCGCGCGGTGGTGCGCAGGTCGACCAGCGGGTCGCGCAGCCGCAGCTCCACGACGCCCCACAGCACCAGGATCACGACGCCCACCGCGCCGATTCCCAGCGTGCGCGGGTTCGTCCAGCCCCAGTCGCCGCCCTTGGTGATCGGCAGCAGCACCGCCAGCAGCCCCGCGGTGAGGCCGACCGTCCCGGCGAAGTCGAAGCGGCCCTTCGCCCGGACCTTCGACTCCGGGACGGCGACCGTCACCAGCACGAACGACACGGCGCCGAGCGCCGCGGCGAAGTAGAAGAGCATGTGCCAGCTGAAGTGCTGGGCGATGTAGGCCGCCAGCGGGAGGCCGAGCGCGCCGCCGACGCCGATCGAGGAGCTCATCAGCGCCAGTGCCGAGCCGAGCCGCTCCTTCGGCAGCGAGTCGCGCATCAGGCCGATGCCGAGCGGGATCGCGCCCATCGCGAAGCCCTGGATCGCGCGGCCGGCCACCACCAGCGGCAGCTGCGAGCTGACCGCGGCGACCAGCGAGCCGACGACGACGGTGGCGACGCTGACGAGCGTCATCCGCTTCTTGCCGTACAGGTCGCCGAGCCGTCCCATGATCGGGGTGGCGACGGCGCCGGACAGCAGCGTGGCGGTCATCGCCCACGTCGCGTTCGACAGCGAGGTGTGCAGCAGCTGCGGCAGCTGCCCGATGACCGGGATCAGCAGGGTCTGCATGACCGCGACGACGATGCCGGCGAACGCCAGGACGGCGATCAGCAGGCCCGAGCCGCGCTCGGCGGGCATGCCGAGGTCGGGTTCGCGGCCGGCGGCCGCGGCACCGGCGGGAGCGGCCGTGCGCGGGTGCTGGGCGGTGGCGGGCTGGGTCACGCTGGTACGCCTCCGGGAGGTGGTTCGGTCCGTGCCGCGGGGTGGGGGCGCCCCGCTCCGAGCGGCGGGCGCACCCCGTGATCAAGACGATGAGAGCCGGTTTCATTCCCGGGCCGGCGGCCCGCGACGGAGAATGAGACCAGCATCACTCTCCGCGAAGGCTGAAATTTACCGATAGAGGCGAAGGGATGAGAAAAAGGAGTCACGCCGGTCAGGTCGGCGTGCCCCGGGCACGCCCGCCGGCGGAGATCGCAATAGGCTCGACGGGACGCCGCCCGCCGCCCGCCGCCCTGACCCGCGCGAGCGCGGACGGCACCGAGCGGCGACGAGACCCGGCATGGAGGCAGGCCCGATGCACCCTTTCCGCGCGGCCATCGAGAAGGGCGACCTCGACGCGCTGCCCGACCTGCTGGCCGAGGACGTGCGGTTCCTCAGCCCGGTGGCGTTCGCGCCCTATGACGGCCGCCCGGTGGTGTCGGCGATTCTGCGCGCGGTGACCCGCGTGTTCACCGACTTCCGCTACGTCCGGGAGATCGGCGACGGGCGCGACCACGCGCTGGTGTTCAAGGCGCGGGTCGGCGACCGCGAGGTGCACGGCTGCGACTTCCTGCACCACGACGACGACGGGCTGATCGACGAGTTCTGCGTCATGGTGCGTCCGCTGTCGGGCGCGAAGGCGCTGTCGGAGGCGATGGCGGTGCAGTTCGAGGCCGCCAAGCGCGAGATGGGCCTCGCCTGACGCCGCCGCACGTCATCTGGCCGGCCCGAGTACGGCGTAGCCGGTGAAGGCGAGCAGCAGGTGGGGCCCCGGCGCGGCCGACGGCCTGCCACGGCCGCGCCGCGTTGAGCGCGAGCGCGGGGGCGTCGGATCAGAGGGGTCAGGCGCTCAGCGGCGGCGGCAGCGACGCCTCCTCGGCGCGGCGGCCGTCGCGTTCGAGGCTCGTCAGCCGCGCCGAGGTGAGCGCGGCGCGGAACAGCTGGATGCCGCGCGCGGAGCTCGGGTCGATGCCGGACAGGTCCCGGATCCGGTCGAGCCGGTAGTGCAGCGTCCGGCGGTGGATCCACAGCTCCCGGGCGGCGCGCTCGCGGTCGAGGTTGCAGGCGAGCAGCACCTCCAGGGTCCGGCGCAGGTCGGTGCCGGCGTCCAGCGGGGACAGCACCGCGGCGAGCCGCTCCCGGATGCCGGGCTGGCCGAGGATCGCCAGCTCGACGAGCAGCTCGTCGGCGCGGTACGGGCGGTCCTCGGCGTCCGGGATCGCCTTGACGACGGTCAGCACCCGGGACGCCTCCTCCAGCGCGTCGGGGATCCCGCCGAGATCGGCCCGGCAGGACTCGGCGGCGTGCACCGGCCCCCGCGTCCAGGTGGCGAGGACGGCCACGAACTCGGCGGCCAGCACCTCGGCGCGCACCGGGTCCCCGGCCGGGAACAGCGCGACGAGTTCGGCGAGGTCGCCGGAGTACAGGACGCCGTCGATCGCCTCCAGGTGCTCGCGGGCCCGCGCCCAGTGCGCCGCGGCGGCCGCGCCGAGGCCCGGCGCCTCGCACCGCAGCACCAGGTAGCGGGGCGCGAGCGCGACACCGGCGGCGTCCGCGATGACCTCGGCGGGCGCGCCGTCGATCAGCGTCTCGGCGAGCAGCCGGCGCAGCGGCCGGGATCGGACGCCCTCGCGCGGCGCGTCCGCGTACCCCTGGATGCACGCCTCCCGGGCCCGTCCCGCCAGCCGCGCGGCGCGGCCGGTCGCCTCGGCCAGCTCGGTGAACAGGCCGGCGGGCGCGCCCGCCCAGCAGGTCCGCGCCGCCGCGGCGAGCGCGCCGTCCCACACCTCCGACAGCACCGCGAGCGGGATGCCCTGCCGCGCCGCCATCACGCCGAGGTCGCGGAACCGCGCGAGGTCGTCGGCGGGCAGCGGCCCGCCCGCCGCGACGAGCGCGAGCAGCCGCGCGGCGGTCTCCTCCCGGCCGCCGAACAGCGGCCCGGCGGTGCGCCGGATCGGCTGGTGCGCGGGGTGGCCGCCGAGCGCCTCGCCGATCGCCGCGGCGACGCGCGGGCCCTGCGCCGCGAGGAAGTCCGGCAGTCCGCCGGCCGTAGTCATGCTGGGTCCTCCTCGCCGGTCTCTAGGCCACGGCCAGCCGCGGTCCGGGCAGGTGCGCGGCGGTCTCGTCGACCAGGTCGTGCAGCCCGCGGACGAACGCGGGGTCGCCGCCGAGCAGCCCGAGCAGGTCGTGCGCGTGCCCGACGAGCGGAGCGACGGACGCCGCGTAACCGTCCAGGACGTCGTCGTCGAGCATCCAGGCGGTGAGCTCTGCGCGCGCGCACGCCGAGTGGCGGGCGCCGGCGTGCAGCGCGAGAGCCTCCCGCCGCCGCGCGGCCGGAAGCGCGGACAGCAGGTGCGCCAGCAGGTACGTGGCGGTGCCGTTGGCGAGGTCCTCGTGCCGTCCGGACGCCAGGTCGCGCTGGTCGTTGACGAGCTGGCGGAGCACGCCGAGCCGGCGGCCGAACGCGCGCCAGCCGCCCGCCCGGTCGGCGCCCGCGCCGGCGAGCCGGGCCGCGGACGCCGCCGCCATCGCGTACGGCGCGCCCGTCTTGCCCGCGTAGGCGCGCAGCACCGACGCGGGCGTGGCGGCGGACGGGCGGTCGGTGAGGTCGCGCAGTTGCCCGTCCACCGCGTCCAGCCAGGCCCGCGACACCTCGTCCGCCAGCCCGCAGCGGACGGCGTCGGGCACCGGCAGGTCCGCGACGAGCCGGGCGGGCAGCTGGCCGCCCACCGCCAGCGCCGTCAGCACCCGCTTGGCGACCGCGGTGTTGCCTGCGGACGGGGCGCCGGGCGCGTCGGTGAGGTCGTCGAGGTAGCGGGCCGCCGCCCACCACAGCAGGTGGACGACGGCGAGCGGCCGGGCGGGCGCGGGGTCGCCGGCCTCCGCGCCGTGCACCAGCATCGGCAGCGCGACCATCCCCCGCACGCCGGGACGGGAGCCCTTGGCCCGGACGGTCTCGAAGAAGTCCACCAGGAACTCCGCCATCGCGCCGCCGACCATCTCGCGGCCCTCGTCCAGGCCCATCGCCAGGCCCTCGGCGAGCCGCTCGCACAGCCGGCCGATCTCGGCCTCGGCCTCGGCGGCGGCCCGCTCCTGCGCGGCCCGGCCGAACGCTCCTTCTTCCACGTGTCGACTCCTCATATTTCGCGGGGTTCTCGGGCGGTGCCGGGTCAGCCGGCGGCGCCCGCCGGGGCGCCGTTCGGCAGCACGCGCGCCCGTCATAACGGACGCGGCCATGCGCCCTCCCTCCATAATCGGCCCCATGCCCTTGCCCGGCGGCCGCGAAAAAGGCCGCCCGGGGCCCTTACCGGAAGCACAGGAAATCCAGCGAGACGGCCGTCATCTTGCTACAGAAATGCGCCGGTATGAACTGCACCCATGGGCAGTCCGGGCCGCGTGGGTCTTCCCAGACCGGCAAGGAGCGGCGCGCCGGACACGCCGCCGGGCGGCCCGCGGGCCGCCCGGAACCCGCATGTCAGGACCCACTTGCACGGACGGTCACGACGGCCGGCGGGCGGCGGGCCGGCCTCTTCCAGCCGGAATGCGGGTGGAATGCACGCGATTCTTGCGAGCCGGATCGCGAGTTCTAACCGGGGATTTGCACAAGATATATTTTCAGATCATCATTCAATCATTCCCGCGCACCGCCGTTCTGTGACATGGCCCACAATTGATTTGGCAGAATGCGGCCAACCGCGGCGGGGCCCGGCACGGCGCCCGCTGGAAGCGTGCCACCGCGCCGGGCCCCGCCCGCGCCGCCCGGTCAGGCCGGCACGTGGTCCTTGCGCCGCCGCCAGTGCCGGTGCCCGCCGATCGCCTCGATGAGCGCGGCGCCGAAGCCGCCGCCCGGGCCCCGCCCGGTCACGACGCCGGCGTCCTCGACGGTGCCGTCCTGCGAGGTCTTCACGCCGGTGATCCCGGCCCGCTCCAGCAGCGCGACGCCCTCGTCCAGCGCGCCGATCGGCTTGCAGTGCACGAACGCCTCCGCGACGAAGTGCACCGCGGCGCCGTCCTGCGCGAGCGTCCGCACGCTCGCCTCTCCCCCGGGCACCAGCACGGCGTCGTACAGCACGGACGCGACGGTCGGCATCGCGCGGGTCACCGTGACCTGCGCGCCGTTGGCGGCCTGGACGTGCCCGTCCTTGGCGGCGAGCACCTCGCACACCGCGCCCGCCTCGGCCAGCGCGTCGCCGACCGCGCCGACGGCCGCCGAGTCGACGCCGTCCGCCACCAGGATCGCGACCTTGCGGCCCTGGACCGAGCCCGGCTGGGTGTCCTGGCTCAGCGCGGGCGAGGTCCGGCCGTGGTTCGCGGTCGCGGCGTCGGACGGCGGCTCCACTCCGACGCCCTCCGCGACCTGCACGGCGAGGCCGTGGTCGACGTGGTTCAGCTGCGCGACCACGCCCTCGCGGATCTGCTTGTGCTCGCACTTGCCGAGCTCGAACCGGAACGCGCCGACGATGTGCTCCTTCTCCCAGTCGGACATGCTGTTCCAGAACAGCGTGGCCTGCGAGTAGTGGTCCTTGAAGCTGTCGCTGCGCTTGCGGATCTTCTCGCCGTCCACGCGCTCCTGGTAGTGGGTGAACGATCCGGGCCCGCCGACGGCCGGGCAGCCCCCGCCGAGCGAGTTCTTGTGGTAGCTCGCCTGCCCCTGGTGCAGCCTCATCTGGTGGTAGCCGTCGCGCTGGTGGTTGCGGACGTCGGCGACCGGCTGGTTCACCGGGATCTGCGGGAAGTTCGGCCCGCCGAGCCGGATCAGCTGGGTGTCCAGGTAGGAGAACAGCCGGGCCTGCAGCAGCGGGTCGTTGGTGAAGTCGATGCCCGGCACGACGTTGCCGAGGTGGAAGGCGACCTGCTCGGTCTCGGCGAAGAAGTTGTCGGGGTTGCGGTCCAGCACCATCCGGCCGACCGTCCGCACCGGGACCTCCTCCTCCGGAATGATCTTGGTCGGGTCGAGCAGGTCGAAGCCGAACCGGTGCTCGTCCTCCTCCGGCACCAGCTGCACGCCGAGCTCGTACTCGGGGAAGTCGCCGGCGTCGATGCGGTCCCACAGGTCGCGCCGGTTGAAGTCGGGGTCCTTGCCGGCGATCTTCTGCGTCTCGTCCCAGGCGAGCGAGTGGACGCCGAGCTTCGGCTTCCAGTGGAACTTCACGAACGTCCCGCGGCCCTCCGCGTTGACGAGCCGGAACGTGTGGACCCCGAATCCCTCCATCATCGCGTAGCTGCGCGGCAGCGCCCGGTCCGACATCAGCCACATCATCATGTGCATCGTCTCGGGCTGGAGCTGCACGAAGTCCCACAGCGTGTCGTGCGCCGACGACGCCTGCGGGATCTCGTTGGGCGGCTCGGGCTTCACCGCGTGCACGAAGTCGGGGAACTTGATGCCGTCCTGGATGAAGAAGACCGGCATGTTGTTGCCGACCAGGTCGAAGTTGCCCTGGTTCGTGTAGAACTTGGTCGCGAAGCCGCGGACGTCGCGGACGGTGTCGGCCGACCCGCGCGACCCGGCGACCGTCGAGAACCGCACGAACACCGGCGTCGTCAGCGACGTGTCGCACAGGAACTCGGCGGTGGTGTACTCGGCCAGCGACTCGGTCAGTGTGAAGTGCCCGTACGCGCCGGAGCCGCGCGCGTGCACGACCCGCTCGGGGATCCGCTCGTGGTCGAAGTGGGTGATCTTCTCGCGGAGGTGGAAGTCCTCCATCAGCGACGGGCCGCGCTCGCCCGCCTTCAGCGAGTTGTCGGTGTCGTCGACCCGGACGCCCTGGTCGGTGGTCAGCCCGGCCGCCCCCTCCGGACTCACCCGCCGCCGCTCCAGCTGCTCCTGCTTCCGGTCCTCGTGGCCGGCCGGATTGGCCATGGTTCGGCTCCTCGTGACTGCTCGATGATCGCACTCCGTCGTGCCGCTACCCGGCGAACCCTTTGCCATGCACGCTTTGACCCGAACTTGAGCACGCCCGCCGCGCCGCCGCGCAACGGCCGCCGCCCCTGCGCGAACCCTTGTCAAACGGCTGACAATCGGCCCCTCCCGGCGGTGCGGCCCGATGAGTGTCGCGCTCCGGCCCGGATGCCTAGGTTGAGACGAACGGGCGTTCGGTCGAGGAGGTGTCGCGATGACGACGGCTTACGAGGACGCGCACACCGGATCACCGGTGATGGAGGGGCTCACGGAGGAACCGTGGCGCGACGTCCCCGCGGAGGAGGCGCGCTGGATGCGCCCGCGGCTGCCGGAGCTGCTCGGACCGATGGTGAAGGGCGTGCTCCGGCACGTCCCGGAGTACGACCGCCCGAGCGACACCGCCTACGTGCGCGTCGCCGAGGCCGCCGTCGCGCACGCGATGGAGCACTTCGTGCAGATGATCGCCGACCCCGACGCGTCCTGGAAGGAGGTGTACCAGGTCTTCTTCGACGTCGGGTACGGCGAGGCGGTCGAGGGGCGCAGCCTGGAGCACCTGCAGAACGCGATGCGGGTCGCCTCGCGGCTGGCCTGGCGGCACCTCGCCGTCGAGGCGGAGCGGCTCGGCCGCCCGCGCGCCCTGATCAGCCTGCTCGCCGAGGCGAACTTCGCCTACCTGGACGCGCTCGCCTCCGCCGCCGCGCACGGCTACGCGCGGGCCCGTGAGAAGGCCGCCGGGGAGCGCGAGCAGCGCCGCGGCCGGCTGCTGGCGCTGCTGCTGTCGGACCCGCCCGCGCCGCCCGAGGTCGTCGCCGAGCAGTCCGCCCGGGCGGGCTGGCCGCTGCCGCGCCGGCTCGCGGTGATCGTGCTGCGGCCGCGCCCGGGCAGCGGCGGCGAGGGCCCCGCCGGGCTGCCGCCGTCGCTGCTGACCGGGCTCGACCACGGCCGCCCCTGCCTGGTGATGCCGGACCCGGACGGCCCCGGCCGGATGGACGAGCTGACCGCGACGCTGGCCGGCTGGACGGGCGCGGTCGGCCCGTCCGTCCCGTCCGACCAGGCGCGGACGTCGCTGCAGTGGGCGCGGCGCGCGCTCGACCTCGCGCCCCCGGCGCCGCGCCGCGCCCGCGGCGGGAACGGCGCGGCGGCGGGCAAGGCGAACGGCGCCGGGCGCGGGTCCCGGCGCGGTGGGCTGCTCGTCCGCGCCGACGAGCACCTGCCGGAGCTGCTGCTGCAGGAGGGCGCGTCGCTGGCGGCGCTGGTGGCGGCGCGGCGGCTGGCCCCGCTGGAGGCCGCCGGCCGGCGGCAGGGCGTCCGGCTGGCCGAGACGCTGCTGGAATGCATGAAGCACGGCTTCAACGCCACGGGCGCCGCCGAGGTGCTGTGCGTGCATCCGCAGACCGTCCGGTACCGGCTCGCGCAACTCCACGAGATGTTCGACTTCGACATCGAGGACCCCGATCTCCGCCTGGAGATGATGCTGCTGCTCAGCACCTGGATCCGGGCGCGTCCGGCTTCCTGAGGGCCTCCCGGGCGAAGGCGCGCCGATCCGGCGCGCCTTTTCGCGTGCCGCGCCGCGCCGCGACGTCATGGCCGGCCCCGGAATCCGCTACGGTCAGGTGCGCCGCGTAGGCGAGGGGAAGGAAAACAGGATACAGATGGCCGAGAAGGTCATTCGAGTCGACGACATCGACGGCTCCGAAGGCGACGATGTCGCCAAGCGGGACTTCGAGGTCCTGGGTCGGACGTTCACGATCGACCTGAGCGATGACAACTACAAGCGGCTGAACGAGATGCTGGACGCGCTCGCGCCCTTCATCGAGAACGCCGTGGAGGTGAAGCCCGCGGGGAAGGGCCGCAGGCCTCGGGTGGCGAAGATCAAGGGCTACACGAACGGCGACGTCCGCGAGTGGGCATTGCGCGAGGGCGTCGAAGTGTCCGAACGTGGCAAGATATCGGATGAGGTCTATGCTGCATTCATCGACGCTCATCCGGACGCGAAGCCGGACGCATAGCTAGAGGGAGTCCCCGCATGGCACAGAAGGTCGAAGTCCTTCTCGTGGACGACATCGACGGTGGCGAGGCCGACGAGACCGTCAGCTTTTCGCTCGATGGCACCAGTTACGAGATCGACCTGAGCAAGAAGAACGCCGCGAAGCTGCGCGACGGTTTGGAGCCGTTCGTGGCCGGCGCCCGCAAGGCGCGCAAGCCGGCGGGCCGGCAGGCGCGCGGCACGCGCACCGCGGGCAGCCGCGAGCGCTCCGCCGAGATTCGCGAGTGGGCGAAGAACCACGGCATCAAGGTCAATGAGCGGGGCCGTATCCCCGCCAATGTGATCGAGCAGTACGAGGCCGCGCACTAGCACCCCGCGCGGCCGGCCGAGTTCCGGCGGAGCGCCGAGGGGCCGGAGTGAAATTCTCACTCCGGCCCCTCCCGCATTAGTGCACACCGGGCAAATCGCCTTTCGCTCGGCATTCCCCGAATTTCGCATGGCGAACATCATCGCCGCGCATGTCGGTAGGGTGACGCCCCGGGGGCCGGCAAAGGGGGGCAAGCGGGGTTGAAGCACGCGACGCGACGGGACCGTGTCCGGTACTGGTTCGACACGACGATGTCGAAGGGGACTCCGGCGCTCATCGGCTGGCTGGGGCTCGCCTCGGCGGCGCTGGTGCTCGTGGTGGCGACGGCCGCGGTCGTCCTCGCCCCGCGCGACAGCGACCGCCACGGGCACTGGCCCGGCATGGTGTGGCGCAGCCTGCTGCGCACCCTCGACCCCGGCACGATGGGCGGCGACAGCGGCGGCGTCGCGTTCCTCGGCCTGATGCTGGTCGCCACGGTCGGCGGCATCTTCATCGTCAGCGCGCTGATCGGCGTGCTCACCACCGGCCTGGAAGGCAAGATCACCGAGCTGCGGAAGGGCCGGTCGCGGATCGTCGAGCAGGGCCACACCGTGCTGCTCGGCTGGTCCGAGCAGGTGTTCACGGTCGTCGCCGAGCTGGTGGAGGCCAACCAGAGCGAGCGGCGCTCGTGCGTGGCGATCCTCGCCGACCGCGACAAGGTCGAGATGGAGGACGCCATCCGGGCGCGGGTCGGCGAGTTCGGCCGGACCCGGATCGTGTGCCGCACCGGCAACCCGCTGAAGGTCGCCGACCTGGAGCTGGTCAGCCCCGGCACCGCGCGGTCCATCATGGTGATCTCGCCGGAGGTCGAGGACGCCGACACCCATGTCATCAAGGTGCTGCTGTCGCTCGGCGCGCGCGCCTGGGAGCGGCGCCGGCCGCACGTCGTCGCGGCGGTGCACGACTCGGCGAACCTGCCCGCGGCCCGGCTGGCGGGCGGCGAGGCCGCATGGGTCATCGACGCCGACGACATCGCGATCCGGCTCATCGTCCAGTCGCACCGCCAGTCCGGCCTGTCGCAGGTCTGCACCGACCTGCTCGACTTCGCCGGGCACGAGTTCTACATGCGAGCCGAGCCGTCCCTGGCGGGGCTGGCGTTCGGCGAGACGCTGTCGCGCTACGACCTCGGCGTTCCGGCGGGGCTGCGGCACCGCGACGGCACGGTCGCGCTGAACCCGCCGATGGACACCCCGGTCCGCGCCGACGACGAGATCATCGTGCTCGCCGAGGACGACCTGCTGATCCGGCTCGCGTCCGGGCCGCCGCCGCCCGTCCGGGAGCGGGCGATCGCCACGGCGACCGCGCGGGAGCCGCTGCCCGAGCGCACCCTGCTGCTCGGCTGGAACCACCGCGCCCAGAAGATCATCGAGCTGCTGGACGACTTCCTCGCCCCCGGCTCGGCGCTGACCGTGGCCGCGCCGCGCGCGGACCCGACCGGCGGGCTCGGCCCGTTCGCCAACCTCAAGGTCGGGTTCGTGCCCGCCGAGCCGACCGACCGGCCGTCGCTGGAGTCCCTGGACGTCGGCTCCTACCAGCACGTCATCGTGCTGTCGGAGGCCGGCTTCGACCGCGAGCACGCCGACGCCCGCACGCTGGTGACGCTGCTGCACCTGCGCGACATGGAGGACGCGCTCGGCGACCCGTTCTCCATCGTCAGCGAGATCAACGACGACGCGAACCGGGAGGTCGCGCAGGTCACCAAGGCCGACGACTTCGTCGTCAGCGACAAGCTGATCAGTCTGATGCTGACCCAGCTGAGCGAGAACCGGCACCTGTACGACGTGTTCGCCGACCTGCTCGACCCGGCCGGGTCGGAGATCTACCTCAAGCCCGCCTGCGACTACCTCGTGCCGGGCGGCACCGCCGACTTCGCGACGCTGATCGAGTCGGCGCGGCGGCGCGGCGAGGTCGCGCTCGGCTACCGGCTGATCGACCGGTACCACGAGCCGCCCGGGTACGGGGTGGTCCTCAACCCGGACAAGACGGCCCCGCTGGTGCTGTCGGCGCGCGACCGGGTCATCGTCCTCGCGGAGAGCTGACGCCCCCGCACCGGGCCCGCCGTTACGGACGGACCGGAATGCGGGGCGGCGGAAATAGCGGTGCGCGAACCGCCGCGGATCGCCCACAATTGGACCGACGGGGTGATCATCGTGGGCGATCAGATGTTGCGGCTGGGAGCGCGCATAGCCGAGATCGAGGCGCTGTACGGCTGCGCGCTGGACGAGCGGGACGGCCGTGCCGCGCGCCGGCTGCTGGCCGAGCTGGCCCGGGCGGGGGCCCGGCTGGCCGAGGAGGCCGACCGGGCGGCGGGACCCGCGCGGCGCCCTGCCGGGACGCGCCCGGGCCGGGCGCGGCTGCGCCGCCGCATCGCGGGCACGCAGCGCACGGCGGACCGCATCATCTCGAAGGCCTCACGCCGCCCGGGCCGGCCGGCGCAGAGCGCCTAGAGCGTCTCGGGCCCGCCGGCCGGAGCGGGGCCGGCGGGTGGTCCGGCGTCATCGGGAATGGCGAGCTCCGAGGCCGTGGCCGACTCGTCGGCGGCGCGCTCGCGGAGGGCGCGTTCGGTGCGGCGGGCGTCCTCGGCCATGCCGCGGATCTCGGCGCCGGCCATCGCGTCGCCGACCGTGCCGGCGAGCAGGTCGCGGTAGCGGGCGTTCTGCTCCGGCAGCGCCGCGAGGACGCGGGACTCGTGGTAGGCGTCGTCGGCCTCGCCGGCGCGGCGTGCGTACGCCTCCAGCGCCTCGATCCGGACGGTGACGGACCGCGCCGACAGCGCGAGCGCGCGGTCCTGCGGTTCGAGCAGCGCCCGCACCCGCGCGGACAGCCGCTCGGGCTGCTGCAGCACGCGCTCGCGGCGCAGCCGGGTGTGCTCGGCGAGGGTTGCCGCGATCGCCCATTCCTGCCGCGGCAGCACGACCGTGTTGCCGACGTCGTCCAGCAGCCCGGCGCGGTGCGACTGGGAGCCGAGGACGGCGTCGACGGCGCGCTGGGCGCGGATCAGCAGCCGCGCCGCGGGCCGGTCGAAGTCGGCGGGCAGCAGGTAGCGGCCGTGGTGCTCGCGGGCGGCGCGGGCGGCGGCGGGCTCGCGCAGGTGCCGCAGGGCGCCGATGACCCAGCCGGTGAAGCCGGCGGCGGCCAGCAGCACGGCGACGTCGGTCTGCCCGAGCAGCAGCAGGAGGACCTGCAGCGCCGGGGTGAGCATCATCGCCAGGATGGGCAGCCTTCCCCACCGCATCGCACCGCCGACGAGGTCGTCCTGGTCGAGCGAGGCGAGGAAGCACACCCGCAGCCAGCCGCCGGGCAGCACGCCGTAGAAGACGGCGAACGCCGGGATCCACAGCAGCCGGGCGACGACGGTGGCGACGGTCAGGGCCGGGCGCGCGGGCGCCGGCAGGCTCGCCGCGACCAGCCGCTCCGGGGCCGCGGCGAGCAGGGCGCGGTCCGCGACGGGAATGCCCGGGTCGAACACCGGACGGGGACGGCTCTCATCGTTCATCGGCGCTCCCCACCGCCTCAGGAGGTCCTGCGGGCCGGGCGGGGCCGCCCCGCGGGAGATCTGCCCGTTCTTCCTTCCCTTGCTATCACTTGTGCCCAGCCATCCCCGGAATGTCACGAGATCGGGAAATTCGGGCCGTCCGGCGGGGCCGGCGCACCCTTGAGCCGGAACCTAAATCTCTGCCCGGCGGCGTCCGTTCCAGGGTGGGGTGGGCGCATGACCGTCGCCCTCGCCGTGATCTTCGCCGGAGTGCTGCACGCCACCTGGAACGCGATCGCGAAGGGCGCGCCGGACCGGTGGGCCTCGTTCGCGCTGATCGGCCTCGGCGAGGCGGCGGTGGTGATCCCGCTGGGGCTGATCACGGGGCCGCCGGACCGGGCGGCTCGCGGCGGCCTGCGTGGTGGCGGCGGGCGTCGTCCTCATCACCGCGCACTAGACGACCCTGGGCGCCGCACCGGACGGGCGGGCGGGTCTCGCGGCGCGTGCCGCCGCCTGGCAGGGTAGAAGGGATCTTGCAGGGACGCGCGGAGGGGGAATGGTGCCCGGGCAGAGCGGGCCGCGGGCCGGCGGTGCGGCCCCGGAGGGTGCGGGGGGCCGGTGAACGGGGCGCTGGGCCTGCTCGCGGTCCTGGTGCTGACCGCCGCGACGGGCTACTTCGTGGCGCAGGAGTTCGCGTTCGTCACCGCGGACCGCCCGCTGCTGGACCAGCGGGCGGCGGAGGGCGACCGCGCGGCGGCGCGCGCCGTCCGGGTGATGGAGCGGCTGTCGTTCATGCTGTCGGGCGCGCAGCTCGGCATCACCGTGACCGCGCTGGTGGTCGGGTTCATCGCCAAGCCGGCCCTCGCCGGCCTGATCGCGCCGGTGCTGGACGCGGCGGGGGTGCCGCACGGCGCGTCCGGCGGCGTCGCGGTCGCGCTCGGGTTCGTGCTGGCGACGGTGCTGCAGATGGTGCTCGGCGAGCTGTTCCCGAAGAACCTGGCGCTGGCGCGGGCGGAGGCGATGGCGCGGTGGCTGGCCGGGTCGACGCTGGTGTACCTGGCGGTGGCGGCGCCGGTGATCCGGCTGTTCGACGCGGCGGCGAACCGCCTCGTCCGGGCGGTCGGGATCGAGCCGGTCGAGGAGCTGCACCACGGCGCGACGCTGGAGGAGCTCGGGCACATCATCGGCGAGTCCGGCGAGCAGTTCCAGGAGGCGCACGCGGACCTGCTGGAGCGGGCGCTGGCGTTCTCCGAGCGGGACGCCGAGGAGGTCATGGTGCCGCGGGTGGACGTGGTGACGGTGCCGGCGTCGGCGCGCGCGGCGGAGCTGAGCGAGATCATCACCGCGAGCGGGCACTCCCGCTACCCGGTCGTCGGGGAGCGGGTCGACGACGTGGTCGGGATCGTCGGGCTGGACGAGCTGATCCGGCTCGGCCCGCGGGAGTCGGAGCGGACCGAGGTGGGCGAGATCGCCCGGCCGCCGCTGCTGCTGCCGTCGTCGCTGCCGCTGCCGGACGTGGTGGCGCGGCTGCGCGGCGCCGACGTCCCGGTGGCGTGCGTCGTCGACGAGTACGGCGGCTTCGCCGGGCTGATCACCTGGGAGGACGTGGCGGAGGAGCTGGTCGGGGAGATCGCCGACGAGCACGACCCGGGCGAGGACCTGGCGATCCGGCGCGGCGAGTGGTGGACGACCGACGCGGGCCTGCGGGTGGACGAGGTGGCGCACGAGACGGGGATCGCGCTGCCGGAGGGCGACTACGAGACCGTCGCGGGCCTGCTGCTTCAGCGGCTCGGCCGGGTGGCGCGGCCCGGCGACGTGGTGCGGGTGGAGCTGGAGCCCACCCGGCTGGACGAGCCGCCGCGCACGGCCGTGGTGGAGGTGCTGACCGTCCACCGGCACGTGCCGGAGCTGATCCGGATCCGGACCGTCGTCACGGCGCCCGGCGAGCGGAACGGCGGTGACCGGTGAACCTGACCTCGGGCGTCCCGGTGACGCTGGCGCTGCTGGCCGGCAACGGGTTCTTCGTCGCGACGGAGTTCGCGCTGGTGGCGGCGAAGCGGCCGCGGCTGGAGCGGGCCGCCGCGCGCGGCAGCCGGGCGGCGGGCGCGGCGGTGGCGGGGATCGGCGAGCTGTCGCTGACGCTGGCGGGCGCGCAGCTCGGCATCACGATGTGCTCGCTCGGGCTGGGCCTGGTGTCCGAGCCGGTGTTCACCGAGGCGCTGGCGCCGCTGTTCCACGCGGCGGGCCTGTCGGACGGCGTGGCGCACGCGATCGGGTTCGTGATCGCGCTCGGCGTGGTGACGTTCCTGCACATGGTCGTCGGGGAGATGGCGCCGAAGTCGTTCTCGATCGCGGGGCCGGAGCGGTCGGCGACCGTGCTGGCGCTGCCGTTCCGGGCGTTCACGACGGTCGTCCGGCCGGTGCTGGCGGCGCTGAACGGCGCGACGACCCTGCTGCTGCGCGCCGCCGGCGTGCATCCGGGCGAGACGCGGGAGGTGTCGCGGACGCCGGAGCAGCTGCGCAGCATCGCCGAGGAGTCGCGGCGGCTGGGGCTGATCGGGCAGCGCGACCTGACCCTGCTGACCGCCGCGCTGGACGCGCCGCGCGCTCCGCTGTCGGGGCTGGTGGTGCCGGTGTCGCGGATCGTGTCGGTGCCGCCGGAGGCGTCCCCGCAGGAGGTCATCGACACCGCCGCGCGGACCGGCCGGGTCCGCATCATGGTGCGCGGGTCGGGCCGGGAGCAGGCGCGGATGGTGCACGTCCGCGACGCCTACCTGGCGCGGGCGCGCGGCCGGGCGACGACGGCCGGCGAGCTGGCGCATCCGGTGCCGGCGATGCCGGTGGGCACGCCGGTCGGCGAGGCCGTCGCGACGCTGCGGGCCCGGCACAGCCAGCTGGGCCTGGCGATCGGCCCGGACGGGCGGGTCGCGGGCCTGGTCAGCCTGGACGACCTGCTCACCACGCTGCTGAAGCTCTCCTGATCCGCGCGCACATGTCAACACAGGTTGACAGTGCCGAGGGTGTCAACCTACATTGACATGCATGAGCGATGGAGTGACGCTCGCCCAGGAGGCGAGCAGCAGGGACCCGGCGGTCGGCCTGCGGGCCGTCCGGGCGCTGCGCGAGCTGGCCGAACGGCTGGAGGCGCTGCAGGTGGCCAGCGCCCGCGACCAGGGCTGGTCCTGGCAGGACATCGCGGTCTGCCTCGGGGTGAGCAGGCAGGCCGTCCACAAGAAGCACGGCGGCGGGCGCCGCCTTTCCCTTCCGGCGAAGTCGGCCGGGGGGCGTGGGGGGTCGTCCCCCCTCGGAAAAGCACAGAAGGAGACGTAGATGTTCGAGCGCTTCACCAAGGACGCGCGGCGCGTCGTCGTCCTCGCGCAGGAGGAGGCCCGCATGCTGGGCGACCACCACGTCGGCACCGAGCACGTGCTCGTCGGGCTGGTGGGCGACGCCACCGTGGGCGCCGCGCTGCGCGAGCACGGGCTCGACGCGGCCGACCTGCGGGCCCGGATCACGGCCGGGCAGACCGGCGACGCGCTGGACCCCGGCGCCCTGCGGAGCATCGGCATCGACCTCGACGCCGTCCGCGAAGCCACCGAGCAGATGTTCGGCGAGGGGGCCCTCGACGTCCCCGCCGGCAAGCTGCACCGCTACGCCCGCGGGCACATCCCCTTCACCGCGGAGGCGAAGAAGGCCGTCCAGCTCAGCCTGCGGCACGCCGTCCGGCTCAAGCACAAGGAGATCCGCAGCGGCCACATCCTGCTCGGCATCCTGCACGACGACGGCTTCGCGGCGGCGAGGCTGGCGACCGCCGCGGGCGCCGACACGGCGGCGCTGCGCGCCGAGGTCACCCGGCTGATCACCACCGAGGCGGCCTGATGCGGACGCCCGTCCATGTGATTACGTGAGGACATGCCCGAGATTCTGGACGCCCTCCGCAGCACCCTCCCCGCGCCCCGGCTCGTCACCGACCCGGACGTGATCGCCTCCTACGCGCACGATGAGGCGGAATGGGCCCCGCACGGGACGCCCGCCGCCCTCGTCCGCGCCGGATCGACCGAGGACGTCCGGGCCGTGGTGGCGGCCTGCGCCGAGCACCGCGTCCCGATCGTCCCGCGCGGCGCCGGCACCGGGCTGTCCGGCGGCGCGAACGCCCTGGACGGCTGCGTGCTGCTGTCGCTGGAGGCGATGAACGAGATCGTCGAGATCGACGCCGCCGAGCGGCTCGCGGTCGTCCAGCCCGGCGTCGTCAACGACGCGCTGCGGCTCGCCGCCGCCGAGCACGGCCTGTGGTACCCGCCGGACCCGGCCAGCTCGCCCTGGTCCACGATCGGCGGCAACGTCGCGACCAACGCCGGCGGCCTGTGCTGCGTCAAGTACGGCGTGACCCGCGACTACGTGCTCGCGATGGAGGCGGTGGTCGGCCGCGGCGAGGTGGTGCGGCTCGGCCGCCGCACCGCCAAAGGCGTCGCCGGGTACGACCTGTGCGGGCTGATGGTCGGCTCGGAGGGCACGCTCGGCGTGATCACCGAGGTGACCGTGCGGCTGCGCGGCGCCCGCGCTCCCGAGCACACCGTCGTCGGCTACTTCGACGCGCTGCGCGAGGCGGGCGAGGCCGTCAGCCGGGTCACCGCGGCCGGGATCGTGCCGAGCGCGCTGGAGCTGGTCGACCGGCACTGCCTGGCGGCGGTCGACGCGTGGCGGAACATGGGGCTGTCCGCCGACGCGAACGTCCTGCTCCTCGGCCGCACCGACCTGCCCGGGGAGGCGGGCGAGGCGGAGGCCGACGCGATGGTCGCCCTGTTCGAGGAGGCGGGCGCGACCTGGAGCGCCCGCTCGTCCGACGAGGCGGAGGCCGAGGCGCTGTTCGCCGCGCGGCGGCTCGCCTACCCGGCGCTGGAGCGGCTCGGCCCGCTGCTCACCGAGGACGTGTGCGTGCCGCGCGCGCTCGTCCCGGAGATGCTGACCCGGATCGAGGCCGCCGCGTCCGACACCGGCACGCACATCGCGAACATCGCGCACGCCGGGGACGGCAACCTGCACCCGCTGATCATCGCGCCGGCGGGCGACGACGACGCCCGGGTGCGGGCCCAGCGGGCGTTCGACCGGATCGTCTCGGACGCCATCGACCTCGGCGGGACCGTCACCGGCGAGCACGGCGTCGGCCTGCTCAAGCGGCGCGGCCTGCACGCCGAGCTGGAGCCGGCCGTGATCGCCATGCACCACGCGGTGAAGGACGCGCTGGACCCGGCGGGCGTCTTCAACCCCGGCAAGGTCTTCGGGACGCCCTGAGCCCCGGCCTCCGGGCGGTCAGCCGCGCGCGGCCTCCCAGCCCTGGACCAGCTCGGCGGTCGTGTCGCCGACCAGGCCGACGCTCAGCCGCCCGTCCTGGCCCTGCTCGACCTGGACCCCGACCGGCCGCAGGTCGGGGACCCGCCCGCTGTAGAAGCCCGCGCGCTCCTCCATCCGCTCGTACTCCCCCGGACGCCACCAGTAGACCTGCGGGCTGATCGGCCGCTCCCCGCTCCCGGCGAGCCGCGCCGCGACCTCCTGCATCGTCTTGAGCGCCAGGACGAGGTGCGGGTCCGTGCCGATCTCGTGCACCGCGACGTACTCGGGCAGCGGGAAGGCGACGAGCGCGCCGAACGGCAGCGGCCCCGGGAAGTGGCGGCGCAGCGCGTGCGCGTGGGCGCCAATGTAGCGGTGCTGCTCGCCGATGTGCGCGATCTTGACCCCGTCGACGTCGGTGGCCTGCACGTAGTGCGGTTCCGCCTCGACGGACCGGGCCAGCGCGGCGCCGAACGCCTCGTGCTCGGGCACGTCACCGAGGTCGGACCGGTTCAGCGGGACGATCGAGTCGGGCAGGTCGGCCACGACCGTCTCCAGCAGCCCGGGGGCGAGCGGCCGGGTCAGCAGCGCCGCCCGCATCCGCTCGTCGAGCGCGCTCTCGGGGTAGAGGCGGACGCGCAGGCTGCCCTCCTCCAGCATGCGCCGCGCGCCGCCTCCGGCGGGCCCGGCGGCGGGTCCGCGCTCGAACGCCTGGACGGCCCGGTCGGCGTACTGCGCGGCGATGGCGGGCAGGTCGGCGCGCGAGTTCCGGCCGGCGTACGCCCGCCATTCGGTGATGTCCGCGTGCGCCTGCGAGCCGTCCTTGAACGTGACCGCGAGCGTGTTCGGATCGGGCAGCGTGCACGGGTATCCGCGCCGCGCGAAGGCGTCGATGAGGGCGGTCGCGATGGCGTCGTTCGGGTTCATGGTCATATACGACCCGTCCCGGGTCGCCGGGGTTCACCGTATTTCGATCATTTCGCGTAGTAGCTGGTCAGGGCGGCGACGCAGGCGGCCTGGCGGGCCGGGTCGGCGGGGAACCGGCGGCGGCACTCCGGTCCGATCCACGAGGGCGCGGCCGGACGGGCGGTGCGCGGCTTGGACGGCACGTGCGGCTGCGGCGCGGGCCGGGGCCGCGGGCTCGCGGAGTGCGGCGGGCGGGTCGCGGCCGGGCGGACGGGCACCGGGGAGGGCCGGTCTCCCGGCGCGCCCTGCGACGCCGACGGCCCGGCCCCCGGTCTCGCTCCCTGCGGGTCGTCCGCCGCGCCGGCCGGGCCGGGCGTCGGCGCGGGCACGGCCGGCAGCGCGCCGGGCGGTCCGGAGAGCGGGGGCGGGGACGGCGCGTCCGCCGCGGCGCCGCCGGACCTCCCGGACGCGGCGGGGGCGGGCGCGGTCGGGCTCGCCGCGTCCGGGGTGAGGCTTCGCGCCGGGGGTTCGCGCCTCGTCCCGTAGCCGATCACGCCGACGATCCCGGCCGCGAGGACGAGCGCCAGCGCGACGGCCGGGATGGACGAGCGGACCCGGTGCCGCCGGGCGAGCGGAGCCCGGGCGGTCACGAGGCGGGCGCCGAGCAGGCGGGAGCGGAGCGGCGGGCGGGGCGCGGCGCGGGTGTATCCGGCCGGGGGGAGATCGCGGGATTCGGGCACGCTCCGATCGTCACGGTCCGCGCACGCTCACACACGGAGAATGCCGGAGACCGTTGCCCGCTCGATACAGTTCCGGCCCCGCGGCCCTCTTGGGGGCGGGCTCAGCGACCGGCGAGCAGCTCCACCACCGGCGCGAACTCCTCGGCGAACACCGACGGGACGGACACGTACGACACGCCCAGCTCGTCCCGGCGCCTGGCGAGCGTGCCCGCCATCTCGCGCGGGGTGCCCGTCAGCATCGCGATGGACCCGGCGGCCGCCATCGCGGCGCCGTCGACGCCCAGCTGCGGCGCGAGCCATCCGGGCACCTCGTCGCCGACGACGTGGACCTGCGTGCACAGCTCCACGTCGTCGAACCGGTCCCCCGCCGCGTCCCGGACGATGCCGACGAGCGGCGCCAGCTCCTTGTCGCCGGTCAGCGGCGGCACCCCGAACGCGACGGTGCCGGCCCGCCGCGCGCCGAGTTCCAGCATCCGCCGCCGGGACGCCGCGACGAGCACCCGCGGCGGACGGCCCGTCCCGGCGAACAGCCCTTCCGGCGGGTGCGCCACCGCGTCCATGACCGCCTCGACCCGGCGGACGCGCTCGGCGGCCGTCCCGTACGGCACGCCGAACAGCTCCGCGTCGGCCTCCCCGCCGGGCCGTCCCGCGCCGATCCCCAGCTCGAAGCGGTCGCCGGTGGCGAAGGCCAGCGAGGCGGCCTGCCAGGCGACCATGGCGGCCGGGCGGGTCGCCGCGGAGAGCACGAACGTGCCGACGCGCAGCGACTCCGTCGCGCCCGCGGCGGCGGCGAGCGAGGCCACCGGGTCCGCCGTGCCGGTCGTGTCGGGGGTGAGCAGCGTCGCGTAGCCGAGGTCCTCGGCGCGGCGGGCGAGGTCCGCCCACGCGGCGCCGTCGCGCGCCCCGCCCGCCATCAGCCCGAACCGGAACCGCCGGTCTGCCATGGTCTCCGCCTTCCGCTCGCGTCCGTCCTCCTCCACTTTGAGTGGGTGCTCACTCATTGTCAAGCCCGGCCGGGGATTCGGGAGCGCGGCGGACTCGGTCAGGCCAGCGGGACGGTGGTGAAGCGGCGCAGCGCCAGCGCCGGGTTCTTCTCCCGCACGGCCGCGACGCGCTCGGGCGACACGTCGGCCGCCGCCGTGCCGGTCGTCTCCCCGAGCGCCGCGACGACGACGCCCATCGGGTCGACGATCATGCTGGTGCCCGCGCCGGTCGGCGCGCACTGGTCGGCGGCCGCCACGTAGATCGTGTTCTCGATCGCGCGGGCCCGCACCAGCGTCCGCCAGTGGTCCTCCTTGAGCGGCCCCGGCACCCACTCGGCGGGCAGCGCCAGCACGTCCGCGCCCGCGTCCACGATCCGCCGCGTCACCTCCGGGAACCGGACGTCGTAGCAGGTCTGCATGCCGAACCGGAGGCCGTCGACGGTGAACGTCTCCGGGTCGCCGATCGGGCCGTGCCGGACGACCTCCGACTCCTTGTACCCGAACGCGTCGTACAGGTGCGTCTTGCGGTACGTCGCGGCGACGGCGCCGTCCGGGCCGAGCGCGAGGAGCGTGTTGGAGATCCGGTCGGGGTCGTCCAGCCGCTCGTTCACGCCCGCCACCAGGTGCAGGCCGTGCCGGCGCGCCAGCTCGCCGAGCCCGGACGCGAACGGGCCGTCCAGCGGCTCGGCGGCGTCGATGAACCGCCGGTCCAGCCGCGGCGCCGTGAACATCGCGAACTCCGGGAACACGACCACCCTCGCGCCGCGCCCCGCCGCCTCCGCGGCGAGCTTCCCGATCGACGCCAGGTTGGCGTCCTTGTCCTGCCCGGGCGCGAACTGCGCGACCGCGACCTGCACCATCTCCGGTCCTCCCGTCACATCCGGTCGACGGCGGTGACCCGGACGACCGCCGCGCCCTCCTGGTCGGAGCCCGCCAGGTCGACCTCGGCGGAGATCCCCCAGTCGTGGTCGCCCGCCGGGTCGTCGAACACCTGCCGGACCCGCCACAGCGCGTCGTCCGGCACCTCCTCGATGTGCAGCAGCTTCGGGCCGCGCGCGTCGGGGCCGGTGAGCAGCTCGTCGTGCTCGCCGAAGTAGCCGTCCATCGCCTCCCGCCAGGCGTCCTCGCCGAAGTCGGGATCCAGCTCGCCGAGCTCCCGGTACCGCTCCAGCGCCGCCAGCTCCACCCGGCGGAACAGCGCGTTGCGGACCAGGACCCGGAACGCCCGCGCGTTCGCGGTCACCTTCGTGACCCGGTCCTCGATCGGCTCGTCCACGTCCTCGTCGGCCGGGTTGGCGAGCTGCTCCCACTCGTCCAGCAGGCTGGAGTCGACCTGGCGGACCAGCTCCCCCAGCCACTCGATCAGGTCGATGAGGTCGTCGGTCTTGATCGACTCGGGGACGGTCTGCTGCAGCGCCTTGTACGCCCCCGACAGGTACCGCAGCACGAGCCCCTCGGCCCGCGCCAGCTCGTAGAACCCGATGTACTCGGTGAACGTCATCGCCCGCTCGTACATGTCCCGGACGACCGACTTCGGCCGCAGCGGATGGTCGCCGACCCACGGGTGCCCGGCCCGGTAGATCTCGTACGCGGCGTCGAGCTCGTCCTCCAGCGGCTTCGGGTGGTCGACGTCCTGGAGCAGCTCCATCCGCTCCTCGTACTCGATCCCCTCCGCCTTCATCTCCTGGACGGCCTCGCCGCGCGCCCTGTTGACCTGCGCGGCGAGGATCTGCCGCGGGTCGTCCAGCGTCGCCTCGATCACCGACAGCACGTCCAGCGCGTACGACGGCGACGAGGGGTCCAGCACCTCGAAGGCGGCCAGCGCGAACGTCGACAGCGGCTGGTTGAGCGCGAAGTCCTCCTGCAGGTCCACGGTGATCCGCGCGTAGCGGCCGAGGTCGTCCGGCTCCGGCAGCACCTCCACCACCCCGCCGGCCAGCAGCGACCGGTAGATCGCGATGGCCCGGGAGATGTGCCGGCGCCGCGCCGACGGCTCCTCGTGGTTGTCGGTCAGCAGCCGCTTCATCGCCTGGAACGCGTTGCCGGGGCGGGCGATCACCGACAGCAGCATCGCGTGCGACACCTGGAACCGGGACCGCAGCATCTCCGGCTCGGCGTCCTGCAGCTTCTTGAAGACCTCCTCGTCCCAGCCGACGAACCCCTCCGGCGGCTTCTTGCGCTGCACCTTCCGCCGCTTCTTCGGGTCGTCGCCCGCCTTCGCGAGGGCCTTCTCGTTCTCCACGACGTGCTCGGGGGCCTGCGCGACCACGAATCCGACGGTGTCGAACCCGGCGCGCCCGGCCCGCCCGGCGATCTGGTGGAACTCGCGCGCCCGCAGGCGCCGCACCCGGTGCCCGTCGTACTTGCTGAGCGCGGTGAACACCACCGTCCGGATCGGGACGTTCACCCCGACGCCCAGCGTGTCGGTGCCGCAGATGACCTTCAGCAGCCCGGCCTGCGCCAGCCGTTCCACCAGCCGCCGGTACTTCGGCAGCATCCCCGCGTGGTGCACCCCGATCCCGTGCCGGACGAACCGCGACAGGTTCCGCCCGAACTTCGTGGTGAACCGGAACCCGCCGATCAGCTCGGCGATCCGCGCCTTCTCCGCCTTCGTGCACACGTTGATGCTCATCAGCGACTGCGCCCGCTCGATCGCCGCCGCCTGGGTGAAGTGCACCAGGTAGACTGGCGCCTTCTGCTCCGCGAGCAGCTCCTCGATCGTCTCGTGCAGCGGCGTCACCCGGTAGTCGTAGATCAGCGGGACGGGCCGCTCCGCCGAGGTCACCAGCGCCGTCGGCCGGCCGGTCCGGCGCGTCAGGTCCTTCTCGAAGAACCCGACGTCGCCGAGCGTCGCCGACATCAGCAGGAACTGCGCCTGCGGCAGCTCCAGCAGCGGGATCTGCCACGCCCAGCCCCGCTCCGGCTCGGCGTAGAAGTGGAACTCGTCCATCACCACCACGCCGATGTCGGCGTCGGCGCCGTCCCGCAGCGCGATGTTGGCCAGCACCTCGGCGGTGCAGCACACGATCGGCGCGTCCGCGTTGACGCTGGCGTCGCCGGTCATCATGCCGACGTTCTCCCGGCCGAACATCTCGCACAGGTCGAAGAACTTCTCCGACACCAGCGCCTTGATCGGCGCGGTGTAGAACCCGACCTGGTCCTTGCCGAGCGCCGCGAACAGCGCCCCCGCTGCCACCAGGCTCTTGCCCGACCCGGTCGGCGTCGAAAGGATCACGTTGGCGCCCGACACGACCTCGATGAGCGCCTCCTCCTGCGCGGGGTACAGCGTGATCCCGCGCCCGGCCACCCATCGCCCGAACGCCTCGAACAGCGCATCGGGATCGGCGTCGGTACCGGAAGGAAGCTCATCGATCAGACTCACTCCTCCATCCTGCCCCTTCTCCGGACCGCCCGCGCCACCGGCCGCGGCGCGGCCACCCGGCGGCCGGCCGCGCTTGTCGGCGGCCCGGGCTCACACGAGCGTGTGGCCGTATTCGGCCGCCAGGGGCCCGAGATCGGGCTCGCCGTACTCCTCGCGCATCCGCTTGAACGCCGCGACCTTGCCGCCGCCGAACCGCCGCACGTGCACCGCGTAGGACGAGGCGTTGACGAACGAGGGCGGGTCGGTCTTGCTGTGGAACTTGTCCGCGTACATCACGAGCCGCTCCTCGGCGGTCTCGGCCAGGTAGTCGGCGGGAGGCAGGGGCAGGTTCTGCCGCTCGACATCGTCCCTGGTCAGTCCCATGCCGGTGTGGTGCGAGCAGAACCGGCAGAGCACCTCGGGGAACCCCTCCCCCGCCAGCAGCTCGTGCCCGAGCACCCCGTGCCGGACGTACTGCCGGTGGTCGAGCTCCCCGGTGATGTCGTACAGCCGGTACACCCCGACGTCGTGCAGCAGGCACCCGGCCCGCACCAGCTCCTTGTCGACGTCCAGGCCGCCCGCATCCATCAGCTGCTCGGCGATCCGGCACACGATCCCGCAGTGCGTCCAGACCAGTTCGAACGCCTCCCGGCTCGGCGCCAGCCGCTCGTGCAGCGCCCGAATCTCGCCGTCTCCCGGTATCCGCACACGCCCGACACTACCCAGCGGCCGGTTAGGCGGCGGCCGTTCGGTTACAACGTGCGGGACGAGACAGCGAGACGAGGGGGCAGAGCGATGGCGAAGAAGACCAAGAGCGACCCCGCCGACCGGGGCCCCGGCGCCAGCTCGGGCCGCGAGGAGCTGCCGCACGAGCGGATCGTGCCGGGGAACGGCAGCGCCGCGGAGGGCTACGAGTCCAGGGAGGGCGGCGGGGTGCGGGACGGCAACCCGATCGCCGGCGTCGAGATGGACGACGACGGGCAGTGAACGGGCCGCCGATGCGCCCGGTCCGCCGGCCCGGTGCGAGGGTCTAGCCTCCCGCCGGGCCGGCGTCCCGGGTCAGGCCGTGGCCTCGGTGCGGTCGCCGCCCCAGAGGGTGTGGAAGGAGCCGTCCCGGTCGACGCGGCGGTAGGTGTGCGCGCCGAAGAAGTCGCGCTGGCCCTGCGTGAGCGCGGCCGGCAGGCGGTCGGCGCGCAGCGAGTCGTAGTAGGCGAGCGCGGTGGAGAACCCCGGCGCGGGGACGCCGATGCGGGCGGCGGTGGCGACGACGTCGCGCCAGGCGTCCTGGGCGTCGCCGAGGGCCTCGGCGAAGTGGTCGTCGGTGAGCAGCGTCGGCGTGGCCGGGTCGGCCTCGTAGGCGGCGCGGATCCGGTCGAGGAAGCGGGCCCGGATGATGCAGCCGCCGCGCCAGATGGCCGCCATCGCGCCGGCGTCGATGTTCCAGCCGTACTCGGCGCTGCCCGCCTGGATCTCGTGGAAGCCCTGCGCGTAGGCGACGATCTTGGACGCGTACAAGGCCTTCTCGACCTTGTCCGCGAAGCCGGACCCGGCGACGGCGGAGCGGGCCGGCCCCGGCAGGTTCCGGGACGCCTCGCGCAGGCCGGCGTGGCCGGAGACGGACCGGGCGAACACCGCCTCGGCGATGCCGCCGACGGGAACGCCGAGGTCCAGGGCCGTCTGGACGGTCCAGCGGCCGGTGCCCTTCTGCTCGGCCTGGTCGAGCACCACGTCCACGAACGGCTTCCCGGTGCCGGCGTCGGTGTGCGCGAGCACCTCGGCGGTGATCTCGATCAGGTAGGACTCCAGCCGGCCGGTGTTCCAGGTGCGGAACACCTCGGCGATCTCGGCGGGCGCGAGCCCGGCGGCGTGCCGCAGCAGGTCGTAGGACTCGGCGATCAGCTGCATGTCGGAGTACTCGATGCCGTTGTGCACCATCTTCACGAAGTGCCCGGCGCCGTCCGGGCCGACGTGGGTGCAGCAGGGCGTCCCGTCGACGTTCGCGGCGATGTCCTCCAGCAGCGGGCCGAGCGCCTCGTAGGACTCGGCGGAACCGCCCGGCATGATGCTCGGGCCGTGCAGCGCGCCCTCCTCGCCGCCGGAGATGCCGGTGCCGACGAAGTGGATCCCGCGCTCGCGCAGCGCGGCCTCGCGGCGGCGGGTGTCGGCGAAGTGCGCGTTGCCGCCGTCCACGATCATGTCGCCGGACTCCAGCAGCGGCGCGAACTCGTCGATGACCGCGTCGGTCGGCGCGCCCGCCTTCACCATGATCACCAGCCGGCGGGGCCGCTCCAGCGACGCGACGAACTGCTCCGCGGTCTCCGCCGGCAGGAAGGCCCCCTCGTCGCCGAACTCCTCCACCAGCGCCTTCGTGCGGGCGGCGGTGCGGTTGTGCAACGCGACCGGATGGCCGTGCCGGGCGAGGTTGCGGGCCAGGTTACGGCCCATCACCGCGAGCCCCGTGACGCCTATGCGCGCCGTTTGCATTGGTTCTCTCCTCTTCGTGTGCCACCCTGGCCAAGGGGTTGTACGACGATCATGATCCCCCCGTTCGAACGCCGGCCCCGCATGTCCTGTTCCGGCACGGGAACGGGACGCACTTGAGAACGATTCCGATCGTGTCCATCCAGGGGGTGCGGATGCTGGGACTGCCGGACGCGGCGGCGGCGTGTCTGTTCGATCTCGACGGGGTGCTTACCCGCACCGCGGCGGTGCACGCCGCGGCCTGGAAGGAGATGTTCGACGGCTACCTGCGCGAACGCGCGCGGGAGACGGGCGAGCCGTTCGTCCCCTTCGACCCGGTGAAGGACTATGGGCGCTACGTCGACGGCAAGAAGCGCGAGGACGGCACGCGCTCGTTCCTGGAGTCGCGCGGCATCACGCTGCCCGAGGGCGCCCCGGACGACCCTCCGGAGGACGCGACCGTGCGCGGCCTCGGCAACCGCAAGAACGCCCTCGTCCTCAAGATCATCGAGGAGAAGGGCGTGGAGACCTTCGACGGGTCGATCGACTTCGTCCGCGCGGCCCGCAAGGCGGGGCTGCGGACGGCGGTGGTGTCCTCCAGCGCCAACACCGTGCAGGTGCTGCGCTCGGTCGGGATCACCGACCTGTTCGACGCGCGGGTGGACGGCGTCGTCGCGGCGGAGCGGAACCTGCCGGGCAAGCCCGCGCCGGACATGTTCCTCGCGGGGGCGAAGGAGCTGGACGTGCCCGCGGACCGGGCCGTGGTGTTCGAGGACGCGCTCGCGGGCGTGCAGGCCGGCCGGGCCGGCGGGTTCGCGTACGTGGTGGGCGTCAACCGGGTCGACGGCGAGCACGCCAAGGAGCTCGCCGCGCACGGCGCCGACGTGGTGGTGAACGATCTGTCCGAACTGCTGGAGGACAAGTGACGGACCCGGAGGGACAGACCAGCGTCGACCGGCCCGTGTTCACCGTGGAGCCGTGGTGCGTCCGCGAACCGGAGCTGCGGCTGGACCGGCTGGCGCAGAGCGAGTCGGTGTTCGCGTTGTCGAACGGCCATCTCGGCCTGCGCGGCAACCTCGACGAGGGGGAGCCGCACGGCCTGCCGGGCACCTACCTGAACTCGTTCTACGAGCAGCGGCCGCTGCCGCAGGCGGAGACCGCCTACGGCTATCCGGAGTCGGGGCAGACGGTCATCAACGTCACCAACGGCAAGGTGATCCGGCTGCTGGTGGACGACGAGCCGCTGGACGTGCGGTACGGGCGCGTCCACCACCACGAGCGGATCCTGGACATGCGGGCCGGCACCCTCACCCGGCACGTGGAGTGGACGTCGCCGGCCGACCAGCGGATCCGGGTGACGTCCACGCGGATGGTGTCGCTGACGCAGCGGGCGGTCGCGGCGATCTGCTACGACGTGGAGCCGGTGCACCAGTCCATGCGGGTCGTCGCGCAGTCGGAGCTGGTCGCCAACGAGGCGCTGCCGGACGGCGACAAGGACCCGCGCGCGTCGGCGATCCTCGACCATCCGCTGATCAGCGAGGAGCACGTCGCCAACGGCACGAAGGTGCTGCTGCTGCACCGGACGCGGCAGAGCGGGCTGCGGATGGCCGCGGGCATGTCGCACCACATCGAGGGCCCCGAGTCGATGGCGGTGGAGACCGAGAGCTCGCCGGACGTGGGCCGGCTGACGGTCGCGACGCGGCTGGAGCCGGGGCAGCGGCTGCGGATCATCAAGTACCTGGCCTACGGGTGGTCGAGCCAGCGGTCCCGGCCGGCGCTGCACGACCAGGTGGTCGGGGCGCTGGCGGGCGCGCGGCAGACCGGCTGGGAGGGGCTGCTGGCCGAGCAGCGGCACTTCCTGGACGACTTCTGGTGCGGCGCGGACGTGGAGGTCGACGGGGACGCCGAGATCCAGCAGGCGGTCCGGTTCGGGCTGTTCCACACACTGCAGGCGGGCGCGCGCGCAGAACGCCGCATGATCCCGGCGAAGGGGCTGACGGGCCCGGGCTACGACGGGCACACGTTCTGGGACACCGAGACGTTCGTGCTGCCGGTGCTGACCTATACCGCGCCCGACGCCGCCGCCGACGCGCTCGCCTGGCGGCACATGACGCTACCGCTGGCGTGCGAGCGGGCCGCCCAGCTCGGGCTTGCCGGCGCCGCGTTCCCGTGGCGGACGATCCGCGGCCACGAGTGCTCCGGCTACTGGCCCGCCGGGACCGCGGCGTTCCACATCAACGCCGACATCTCCGACGCCGTCGCGCGGTACGTGGACGCGACGCAGGACGAGCGGTTCGAGCGGGAGATCGGGCTGGAGATCCTGGTGCAGACGGCGCGGCTGTGGCGCAGCCTCGGCCACCACGACGTCGGCGGGGTGTTCCGCATCGACGGCGTCACCGGCCCGGACGAGTACAGCGCGGTCGTGGACAACAACGTCTACACCAACCTGATGGCGCGCCGGAACCTGCTGGAGGCGGCGGAGACGGCGATGCGCCACCCGGACATGTGCGACCGGCTCGGCGTGGACGCCGAGGAGGCCGCGTCGTGGCGGGACGCGGCGTCGGCGATGGTGATCCCCTACGACGAGCGGCTGGGCGTCCATCCGCAGAGCGAGAACTTCACCAACCACGCCCGCTGGGACTTCGCGGCGACCAAGCCGGACCACTACCCGCTGCTGCTGAACTTCCCGTACTTCGACCTGTACCGCAAGCAGGTCGTGAAGCAGGCGGACCTGGTCCTGGCCCTGCACCTGTGCGGGGAGCAGTTCACCGACGAGCAGAAGGCCCGCAACTTCGAGTACTACGAGAGCCTGACGGTGCGCGACTCGTCGCTGTCGGCGCAGACGCAGGCGGTGGTGGCGGCCGAGGTCGGGCATCTGGAGCTGGCGCACGACTACCTCGGCGAGACCTCGCTGATGGACCTGCACGACCTGAACCGCAACACCCGCGACGGGCTGCACGTCGCGTCGATGGCGGGCGCGTGGAGCGGGCTCGTCGCCGGGTTCGGCGGGATGCGGGCGGGCGGCGGGCGGCTGCGGTTCGCGCCGCGGCTGCCGGGCGGCATCAGCCGGCTGGCGTTCCGGATGCGGTACCGGGGCAGCCGGGTGCGGGTCGAGGTGACCGGGGAGTCGGCCACCTACGAGCTGCTGGACGGCCCGGCCATCACGCTGTGGCACCACGGCGAGGAGTTCGAGCTCGGGGACGAGCCGGTCGAGCTGCCGATCGAGCAGGTCGCGGCGCGTCCGGCGCCGACGCAGCCGGCGGGCCGGGAGCCGGCGCCACGCCGCATCGACCCGCACAGCCGGGAGCCGCGGCCCGTCGACTCCTGATCCGGCCGGGCGGCGGCCGGTTCCGGCCTCGGCCGGGCGGGCGTCAGGACCGGGCGGCGCAGGACCCGGGGTCGCAGTCCTGCTCGGACGCGCCGCCGCCGTCGTCCCGCCGGGCCTTGCGCGGCTCGGCGCGGTCGTCGACGAGCAGCCGGCGCGGGCCCGGCCCCTCGTCGCCGAGCCGGTCGTAGGGGTTGGCGAGCGCGCACTTGCTGATCGACAGGCAGCCGCAGCCGATGCACTCGGTCAGGTCGTCGCGGAGCCTCTCCAGCTGCCGGATGCGGGCGTCGAGGTCGGCGCGCCAGAGGTCGGACAGCCGTGCCCAGTCGGCGACGGTCGGGGTGCGCTCCTCGGGGAGCGTGGCGAGGGCGTCCCTGATGTCGGCGAGCGGGATGCCGACCCGCTGGGAGACCTTGATGAACGAGACGCGGCGCAGCGTGTCGCGGGTGAAGCGGCGCTGGTTGCCGGCGGTGCGGCGGCTGCGGATCAGCCCCTTGGCCTCGTAGAAGTGCAGCGCCGAGACGGCCACGCCGCTGCGCTCGGCGAGCTGCCCGACGGTCAGTTCGTGCTTGCGGTGCTCGAGGCGCGTCATACCGCGATCCTATGCGACCTCAACCAAGCTTGAGGTCAACGCCCGCGCCCGCTCGCGGAGGGAGCTCGGCGAGCGGGCGGACCGGGCCCGTGCCCGCGCGGCGGGCGGGCACGGGCGGTGCCGGATCAGGCCTCCAGGCGGCGCACCAGGTCGTGGTACTCGTCCCACAGGGCCTTCGGCATGTGGTCGCCGAACTTCTCGAAGAACTCCGGCACGAGGGCGGCCTCCTGCTTCCACACCTCGTTGTCGACCGACAGCAGCGTCTCCAGGTCGGCGTCGTCGATCCGCAGGCCGGAGGTGTCCAGCGACTCCCTCGTCGGCAGCTGCCCGATCGGGGACTTGGCGGCGTCGGCCTTGCCGTTCAGCCGCTCGACGATCCACTTCAGCACGCGGCTGTTCTCGCCGAAGCCGGGCCAGATGAACTTGCCGTCGGCGTTCTTGCGGAACCAGTTGACGTAGTAGATCCGCGGCAGCTTCTCGGCGTCGGTGGCCTTGCCGATCTCCAGCCAGTGGCCGAAGTAGTCGCCCATGTTGTAGCCGCAGAACGGCAGCATGGCGAACGGGTCGCGGCGCAGCTCGCCGACCGTGCCCTCGGCGGCGGCGGTCTTCTCGGACGCGATGTTGGCGCCGAGGAACACGCCGTGCTGCCAGTCGAAGGACTCGGTGACCAGCGGGACGGCGGACGCGCGGCGGCCGCCGAACAGGATCGCCGAGATCGGCACGCCCTTCGGGTCCTCCCACTCGTCCGCCGCGATCGGGCACTGCCCGGCCGGGGTGGTGAAGCGGGCGTTCGGGTGCGCGGCGGGCGTCTCGGACGCGGGCGTCCAGTCGTTGCCCTTCCAGTCGGTCAGGTGCGCGGGCGGCTCGTCGGTGAGGCCCTCCCACCAGACGTCGCCGTCGTCGGTGAGCGCGACGTTGGTGAAGATGCTGTTGCCCCACAGCGTCTTGACCGCGTTGGCGTTGGTGCTCTCGCCGGTGCCGGGCGCGACGCCGAAGAAGCCGGCCTCGGGGTTGATGGCGTAGAGCCGGCCGTCGTCGCCGAACCGCATCCAGGCGATGTCGTCGCCGATCGTCTCGACCTTCCAGCCCGGGACGGTCGGCTCGAGCATGGCGAGGTTGGTCTTGCCGCACGCCGACGGGAAGGCGGCGGCGACGTAGCGGGTCTCGCCCTCCGGCGGGGTGAGCTTCAGGATGAGCATGTGCTCGGCCATCCAGCCCTCGTCACGCGCCATCGTCGAGGCGATGCGCAGCGCGTAGCACTTCTTGCCCAGCAGGGCGTTGCCGCCGTAGCCGGACCCGTAGGACCAGATCTCCCGGGTCTCGGGGAAGTGGGTGATGTACTTGGTGGAGTTGCACGGCCACTTGGCGTCGGCCTGCCCCGGCTCCAGCGGCGCGCCCACCGAGTGGACGGCCTTGACGAAGGTGCCGCGCTCCTCGATCAGCCGCAGGGCGCCCGCGCCCATCCGCGTCATGATCTTCATCGAGACCGCGACGTAGGCGGAGTCGGTGATCTCGACGCCGAGCTGGGAGATGTTGCCGCCCAGCGGGCCCATGCAGAACGGCACCACGTACATGGTGCGGCCCTTCATGCAGCCGTCGAAGAGCCCGTCGAGGGTCTGCTTCATCTCGGCCGGCGCGACCCAGTTGTTGGTCGGGCCGGCGTCCTCCTCCTTCTCGGAGCAGATGAAGGTCCGGTCCTCGACGCGGGCGACGTCGGTCGGGTCGGAGGCGGCGTGGAAGCTGTTGGGCCGTTTGGCCGGGTCGAGGCGCGTGAGGGTGCCCTGCTCGACGAGGAGGCCGGTCAGGCGCTCCCACTCCTCGTCCGAGCCGTCGCACCACTCGACGCGGTCGGGCTTGGTCAGCTCGGCGATCCCGCGTACCCACTCCACGAGTTCGGTGTGGCCGGTAGGGGCCTGGTCGAGGCCGGGGACCTGGTTGGACACGGGCAACTCCTTCAGCTGTTCGCAGGATGTTTGCATGATGAACAAGACCCGACGTTTTTGCCATTTGGTCTGGACCAATCCCGTCGCCTTCTGGGCCTTCCCGTGCAGGTTTTGTGATTGATATCACTGAGGCACGGGCGCCGACGGCGGCGCGCCGCCGCCCTCGGCTCGGACCCGCTCAAGCTGGGTAAACGTGGGTTTCGGTGGCCTTCACGGCCGCCCATATCGTGCTGCCCTCGGACAAATCCAGTTCCGCGACAGAGGCCGGAGTGATGTCCGCGACGGCGTCGAAAGGCGGCCCGGACAACCGCACCCGCACCCGGTCCCCGTGCCGTTCGACCGCCGCGACACGCGCACGCCACAGGTTGCGCGGGCTGCCGTCGGGGCGAGTGCGGTACAGCGCGACCGACGATGGCGCGAAGGCCAGGAACACCTCACCCGAAAGCGAGTCGACTGTGTCCAGCGCATGCTCGCCTTCGGTGCCGCCGATGACTACGGTGCCGCCCTCGGCCTTCCCCCGGTACAGGTTCAGCCCGACGAGCCTCGCGACGTAGTCCGTGCGCGGCCGCCGGGCCACCTCCGCCGGCGTGCCCTCCTGCACCAGCCGGCCGTCCTCCACCACGACGATCCGGTCGGCCAGCACCATCGCGTCCAGCGGGTCGTGGGTGACGAGCACGGCGGCGCCCTCGAACCCGGCCAGATGCCGGCGCAGCGCGGCGCGGATCTCCAGCCGGGTGTGCGCGTCGAGCGCGGCGAGCGGCTCGTCCAGCAGCAGCAGGCCCGGCTCGACGGCCAGCGCGCGCGCCAGCGCGACCCGCTGCGCCTGCCCGCCCGACAGCGCCCGGGGGCGCGCGGACGCGTACTCGGCGAGCCCCACCCGCTCCAGCCACTGCGCGGCGCGGCGCCGCGCGGCCCGCCGTCCGGCGTTCTGGCAGCGCGGCCCGAACGCGACGTTCTCCAGGACGCTGAGGTGCGGGAACAGCAGGTAGTCCTGGAAGACCATGCCGACGCCGCGGCGCTCGGCGGGCAGCGGGCGCAGGTCCGTGCCGTCCAGCCGGATGTGGCCGTCCGGCATCGCGACGAGCCCGGCGAGCGCGCGCAGCGCGGTGCTCTTGCCCGCGCCGTTCGGCCCGAGCAGCGCCACGACCTCGCCGGGCGCGGCGGCGAGCGCGAGGTCCAGCTCGAACGCCGCCCGCCGCACGACGAGCCGCGCGTCCAGCCCCTTCACGCCGCCCCCCGGATCACGTCTCGACCCAGCGGTCGCGCAGCGCCGCCAGCACGGCCACCGACACCGCGAGCAGCACCAGGCTCAGCACGATCGCGGCCTGCGGGTCGTCCTGCAGCGCGAGGTACACCGCGAGCGGCATCGTCTGCGTCCGGCCCGGGAAGTTGCCCGCGAAGGTGATCGTCGCGCCGAACTCGCCGAGGGCCCGCGCCCAGCACAGCACCGCGCCGGCCGCGACGCCCGGCGCCACCAGCGGCAGCGTGACCCGGCGGAAGATCGTCCAGCGGCCGGCGCCGAGGGTGGCGGCGGCCTCCTCGTAGCGCAGGTCGGCGGCGCGCAGCGCCCCCTCCACGCTGATCACCAGGAACGGCATCGCGACGAACGTCTCGGCGAGCACCACCGCGGCGGTGGTGAACGGCAGCGTGATCCCGAACGCCGAGTCGAGCCACTCGCCGACCAGCCCGCGGCGGCCGAGCGCCAGCAGCAGCGCCACGCCGCCGACGACCGGCGGCAGCACCAGCGGCACCGTGACCAGCGCCCGGACGAGCCGCAGGCCGGGGAACGACGCCCGCGCCAGCACCCAGGCCAGCGGCACGCCGAGCAGCAGGCACACGCCGGTGCTGACCGTCGCGCTCAGCAGCGACAGCCGCAGCGCCTCCAGCACCTGGCCCTGGCCGAGCCGGGTGCCGAGGGTGGACCACGGCGCGCGGGCGAGCAGCCCGGCCAGCGGCAGCACCAGGAACGCCAGCCCGGCCAACGCGGGCAGCAGCAGGAACCAGGGCGGCCGGCCGGACCGGCTCACGGCGCCTCGAAGCCCGCCCCGGTGAGCACCGCCCGGCCCTGCGCCCCGAGGACGAGCTGGATGAACTGCTTGGCGAGCGCGTCCTGCGGAGCCTTCTTCACCTCGACGATCGGATAGTCGTTGACGGCCTTCGCCGACTCGGGGAACTCGATGGCCTTCACCTTGCCCGCCGCGGCCTTGGCGTCGGTGCGGTAGACGAGCCCGGCGTCGGCCTCGTCCAGGCTGACCTTGGTGAGCACGGCCTTGACGTCGCTCTCCTCGGACGCGGGCTCGACCTTGACGTTCGCCGCCGCGAGCGCCTTCTTCGCCGCCGCGCCGCACGGCACCTTCGGCGCGCAGAGCACGACCTTGAGCCCAGACCGCGACAGGTCCGCCAGCTTGGCGACCTTGCCGGAGTTCTTCGGCGGGACGGCGATGACCAGCCGGTTGCGGGTGAACACCTGCGGCGTCCCGTCGGCGTCCCCCGCGTCGGTGACGGTCTTCATCGTCGCCGGGCTGGCGGAGGCGAACACGTCCGCGGGGGCGCCCTGCGTGATGCCCTGCGCGAGGCTGTCGCTGCCGCCGAAGTTGAACCGGACCTTCACCCCCGGATGCGCGGACTCGAAGGTCTTGCCGAGCGCGGTGAACGTCTCGGTGAGCGAGGCCGCCGCGAACACGGTGAGGGTCTTGGACCCGCCGCCGCCCGAAGACTCGTCGTCGCCGGTGTCGCCGCAGCCCGCCGCCGCCAGCGCCGTCAGCACCGCCAGGGACACGGCGGGCACGGCCGCCGATGTGCGCTTGAACATGTCACTCCTCAAGGGGGTTCAGCCCGGGTCGGACACCTCGACGACGACGTTCGTCGACTTCACCACCGCCTCGGCGACGACGCCGACCCGCAGGCCGAGCTCGTCGGCCGCCTCGCGGCTCATCAGCGACACCAGCCGGAACGGGCCCGCCTGGATCTCCACCTGCGCCATCACGCCGTCGCGGACGACCTCGGTGACGATCCCGCGCAGCCGGTTGCGCGCCGAGGAGAACCGCTCGCCCGGCTCGGGCGCCGCGCCGCCGCCCGCCTGGTCGCGCACGAAGGCGGCCAGCTCGGCGCCCGGCACCCGCCGGTGGCCGTGCTCGTCGCGCTCGGCCGGCAGCCGCCCGACGTCGACCCAGCGCCGGACGGTGTCGGCGCTGACGCCGAGCAGCGCGGCCGCCTCACTGATCCTGAACGTCGTCACGAGGGACGATCGTAGCCCTCGCAGATTCGACCTGCATCGCCGGATATGGCCAGATATTGCAAGCCCTTAGGCGTGTTGTCTCTGGTATCTGCCACGGCCGGGCCTCATCCGCCCCGGTTTCGGGAGAGCCGCGGCCGGGTGTCACCATCGACTCACACCCCCGTCGCGAGGAGGACCCGGTGCCGCAGCCACGCCCGACGACCCTGGTCATCGAACGCCACGGGACCGCGAGCCTGCGGTCCCGCGCCGTCTCGGCGGGCATCCGCCGCTTCCTGCGCCCCCGGCTCGCCAAGGCCGCCGCGCTCCCGTTCGACGACCGCGCGCTGCGGCGCGCGGCGGCCCTCGACCGGCTCGCGGGCCGGGCCCCGGCGCCGCGCCGCGTCCGCACGGAGAAGGTCCGCTTCGACGGGTTCGGCGCGGAATGGGTGCGCGGGCCCGGCGCGTCGTCCGCCCGCGACCGGGTGATCCTGTACCTGCACGGCGGCGGCTGGGTCTGCTGCGGCCTCAACACCCACCGCCGGATGGTCGCCTCGTTCAGCGCCGCCGCCGGCGTGCCCGCGCTGTCGGTCGACTACCGGATGATCCCCGCCGTCCCGTTCGAGCGGGAGGTCGAGGACTGCCTCACCGCCTACCGCTGGCTGCTGGACGACCGCGGCGTCGACCCCGCGAACATCGTCATCATGGGCGACTCGGCGGGCGGGCACCTCACCTTCGCCACCGCGCTGCGCGCCCGCGACGAGGGGCTGCCGATGCCGGCGGCGCTCGCCGCGCTGTCCCCGGTGCTCGACATGGACCTGACCGACAAGCTCGCGCACGCCAACATGGGCCTCGACCCGTCCGACCCGGGCGTGCTGCTGGAGAGGCTCGTCGAGACCTTCCTCGGCCACCTCGACCTCAAGGACCCGGCGGTCTCCCCCGTCCGCGCCGACCTCGCCGGGCTGCCGCCCGTCCTGCTGACGGCGGGCTCCACCGAGCTGCTGTACTGCGACTCGGAGCTGATGGCGCGGCGGCTCGCCGAGGCGGGCGTGCCCGCGACCCTGCAGGTGTGGGACCGGCAGATCCACGTCTTCCAGATGTTCGGCCCGCTGCTGCCCGAGTCCCGGGCGGCGGTCGCCGCGCTCGGCCGCTTCGTCCGCGACGCCCTCGACGGCCGCCTCGCCCCCGCCTTCCGCGACGCCGCCTCCCCCGGCGCCCCGCCCGCCCCGGAGAGCACCGCGGTTGACCTGAATCGCGGTTGAGGTCCTAGCGTCGGCTCCGGGAGCACCACTGACGATCGGAGAGCGACGATGAGCGACCCTTTCACCCCTGCGGAGCGCGCGTACCTGGCCGGCCAGGAGCTCGGCCGGCTGTCCACGATCGGCCCGGACGGCGGCCCGCAGGTGCGGCCCGTCGGGTTCCGGCTGAACGACGACGGGACGATCGACATCGGCGGCCCGGACAACGCCGCCAGCCGCAAGTACCGCAACGTCCTCGCGAACCCGCACGTGTCGTTCGTCGTGGACGACAAGACGGCGCCCGACGACCCGGACGCGGTGCGGCCCGGCTGGGGCCGCGGCGTGGAGATCCGCGGGACGGCGGAGCCGGTCAAGGGCGAGATGCACTTCGGCAAGGGCTTCTTCAGCGACGACCTGATCCGGATCCGCCCGGTGCGCGTGATCAGCTGGCACATCGACGCCGAACACCCGGAGCAGCACGCCCGCACCGTGGCCTGAAAGGGCGGTGTGGAGGCGGGCACCGCGGGTAAAGGGGGCGCAAACAGACACGTCGCCCGGTCAGGAGGATCGATCATGACTGGGACCATGCGAGTACCGCGCAGCAGGGGCGGGTTCAGCGGGGTCCTGCTGGTGCTGCTGGGCCTGTGGGGCGGCCTGCTCCCCTTCGCCGGCCCGTACTTCGACTTCGGGTTCGCCCCCGACGACACCTGGGTCTACAACACCGACCGGCTCGAGCTCAGCATCGCCCCCGCGGCCGCCACCGTGCTGGGCGGGCTGATCGTGCTGTTCAGCGCGCACCGCGCGGTCGCGATCCTCGGCGCGTGGCTGGGCGTCCTCGGCGGCGCCTGGTTCGTGGTGGGCGGGCCGCTCGCCACGCTGTGGGACGTGCCGGGCGCCGGCGCGCCGCTCGGCACCGGCGACGGCCGGCACCTCGCCGAGCAGCTGTCCGGCTTCGCCGGGCTCGGCGCCGTCATCGTGTTCCTCGCCGCGCTCGCCCTCGGCCGGTTCGCGGTGGTCGGGGTCCGCGAGACGGTGCCGCCGGACGAGCCGGGCCGGGAGCCCTCCGGCACCACGCAGCCGCTGGTGTTCGGACGCTACGCGCGCGAGAACGCCGGGCCGGGGCAGCCCGCCGAGCCCGGCCCGCCGGGGGCGCCTCGGCCGCCGGGCGACCAGCGGGTCGCAGGCGATCAGCGGGTCGCAGGCGATCAGCGGGTCGCAGGCGATCAGCGGGTCGCGGGCGATCAGCGGGTCGCGGGCGAGCAGGGCGGCGGCGAACGGTAGCGGCACGGTCGGCGCCGGGTCCGCGGGCGTGGTCCCGCGCGGATCCGGCGGCGCCCCGGGACGCCTCTCAGCGGTGCCGGCTGCGCATGTTCCGCACGGACTTGGTCGTCTCGTAGCTGCCCTTCTCCTCGTCCAGCTTCACGTCGTCGCGGTCGGTGAACATCGCGGCGAACCCGACGAGCAGGCCGACGCCGCCGATCCACGGCTCGCGCCAGACGAAGCCGGCCGCCACGCAGGCGACCGCAACGGCAATGAGCAGCAAGAGCTTCACGTCGCACCCCTCGACCGCGCCATGAACGTCCGGGAGAACCGCTCACCCAGACTAGAACACGCTTTCGTTGCGGAATCAACGAGTAATGGAAGACTTACCCGCACCCCGCAGGATGCATCCTGACATGCCGCGGCCCGCCGGGGAAAGATCCTCGGCGGGCCGCGCGGCGGGAAAACCGGCTACTTGCGCGCCTTGCCGCGCTTCTCGCGGATCTTCATCGCGATGTCCAGCGGCGTCCCGGCGAACCCGAACTCCTCGCGCAGCCGGCGCTCGATGAACCGCCGGTACCCCTCCTCCAGGAACCCGGACGTGAACAGCACGAACCGCGGCGGCCGCACCCCCGCCTGCGTCGCGAACAGCACCCGCGGCTGCTTGCCGCCGCGCACCGGATGGGGATGCGAGTTCACCAGGTCGGCGAAGAACTGGTTCAGCTTCGACGTCGGGACGCGGGTGTTCCAGCCGTCCAGCGCCGTGTCGATCGCCGGGACGAACCGGTCCATGTGCCGGCCCGTCTTCGCCGAGATGTTCACCCGCGGCGCCCACCGCGCGTTGTGCAGCTGCCGGTCGATCTCGCGCTCCAGGTAGTGGCGGCGCTCCTCGTCCAGCAGGTCCCACTTGTTGTACGCGATGACCAGCGCCCGGCCCGAGTCGATCACCATCGAGACGATCCGCAGGTCCTGCTCGGCGAGCGGCTCGTCCGCGTCCACCAGCACCACCGCGACCTCGGCGCGCTCCAGCGCCGACTGCGTGCGCAGCGTCGCGTAGAAGTCGGCGCCCTGGTTCTCCCGGTGCCGCCGCCGGATCCCCGCCGTGTCGATGAACCGGAACGTCCGGCCGCCCAGCTCGATCAGCTCGTCGACCGGGTCGCGGGTCGTGCCCGCCACCGCGTCCACCACCGCCCGGTTCTCCCCCGCCAGCCGGTTCAGCAGGCTCGACTTGCCGACGTTCGGCCGGCCCAGCAGCGCGATCCGGGTCGGCCCGCCCTGCTCCCCGAACGTCTCGCGCGGCGCCGGCGCCGGCAGCGCCTCCAGCACCGCGTCCAGCAGGTCCCCGCTGCCACGGCCGTGCAGCGCCGACACCGGATGCGGCTCCCCGATGCCGAGCGACCACAGCATCGCCGCGTCCGCCTCGGTGCCCGCGTCGTCGACCTTGTTGGCCACCAGCACCACCGGCTTGCCGGACCGGCGCAGGATCTCCACCACGGCCTCGTCGACGTCCGTCGCGCCCACCGTCGCGTCCACCACGAACATCACCACGTCGGCCAGGTCCACCGCGAGGCGCGCCTGCTCGGCGATCGCGGCGGCCAGCCCGGCCGCGTCCGGCAGCCAGCCGCCGGTGTCGACGACGGTGAACCGCCGCCCCGACCACGTCGCGTCGTAGGCGACGCGGTCCCGGGTGACCCCCGGCACGTCCTCCACGACGGCCTCGCGGCGCCCCAGGATCCGGTTCACCAGCGTCGACTTGCCGACGTTGGGCCGCCCCACCACCGCCACCACCGGCGCCGGGCCGGCGTCGGCGGCGACGTCCTCGACGACGTCCGCGGTCTCGATCTCGTAATCGCTCACAGTCATATCCCCACAGGGGCCGTCAGGCCGCCCGCTCACTCATGCTCTTTGGCGAGGCGGACGACCGCCTCGATGACCTCGGCGAGGCCCAGCTCCGTCGAGTCGATCTCGTGCGCGTCCGCCGCCTTCGCCAGCGGCGACGCCTTCCGGGTGGAGTCCAGCCGGTCGCGGCGCGCCTGCTCGGCCCGCGTCACCGTCACCGACGCGCCCGGGTCCGCCGCGAGGTCCTTCGCGCGGCGGGCCGCCCGCACCTCCTCGCTGGCGGTCAGGTACACCTTGACCGGCGCGTCCGGCGCGACGACCGTGCCGATGTCGCGGCCCTCCACCACGATGCCCCCGCCCGAAATGATCTCACGCTGCAGCGCCACCAGCCGCGCCCGGACGGCCGGGACCGCGCTGACCGCGCTGACCGCGTTCGTCACCTCGCGGGTGCGGATCGGCTCCGACACGTCCTGCCCGTCCACGCTGATCGACGGGGCGTCAGGATCGGTGCCCGACTCGAGCACCGGGTCCTGCGCGCGGGCCGCGACCGCGTCCGCGTCCTCCACCGGGACGCCGTTGCGCAGCATCCACCACGTCATCGCGCGGTACATCGCGCCGGTGTCGAGGTAGCGCAGGCCGAGCGCGCGGGCGACGCCCTTGGACGCGCTGGACTTGCCCGAACCGGAGGGTCCGTCCATGGCGATGACGAGCGGCACGATCGCTCCCTTTCGTCGGCATCGAAGCGCCCGCCGGCACGGGCGGGCGGCGGGCGGGGCGGGCGGCGGAACGCGAGCGTCTCCCTCGCGGGCCCGGCGCTTCAGGCTACCGGCCCGCGCCCACCACCGCGGCCCGCCGCGGGTTCGCAGGCCCCCGGTTACCGGCCGGGGACCGACCAGCCGCGCGAGCGCAGCTCGGCGGCGAGCCGGTCCGCCGCCTCCGGCACCACCGCCAGCTCCAGCACGCCCAGCGGGCGGCCCGGCGAATGCTCGATCGCCACGTCCTCGATGTTCACCCCGGCGACCCCCGCCGCCTGGAAGATCATCGCCAGCTCCCCCGGCCGGTCCGGGATGACCACCTGCACCGTCGCGTACGCCGACTGGCCGCCGCCGTGCTTGCCCGGGATCCGGGACCGGCCCGCGTTCCCGCGCAGCAGCAGGTCCGCGACGTGCGCCGCCGCGCCCTCGCTGCCGTCGCGCAGCAGCGACGCCGCGACCGCCAGGTCCGTCGCGACCGCCTCCAGCACGTCCGCGACCGGCTCGGCGTTCGCCGACAGGATCCCGATCCACAGCCGCGGGTCGCTCGCCGCGATCCGCGTCACGTCCCGGACGCCCTGCCCCGCCAGGCCCAGCGCCGTCTCGTCGGCGCCCGTCAACCGCGCCGCCACCGCCGCCGACACCACGTGCGGGCCGTGCGACACCAGCGCCACCGCCCGGTCGTGGTCCGCGGCGTCCACCTCCACCGGCGTCGCGCCGCACGCCTTCGCCAGCGCCGTCACCTTCGCGCGGGTCTCCGGCGCCGCCTCCGGCGTCGCGCACAGGGCCCACGGGCGGCCGAGGAACAGGTCCGGACGCGCCGCGCCCGGCCCCGACCGCTCGCTGCCCGCGAGGGGGTGCCCCGCGACGAACGTCGACAGGTCGCAGCCCAGCTCCGCCGCCTGCGCCAGCGGCAGCGCCTTCACGCTCGCCACGTCGGTGTACGCGGTCGCCAGGCCGCGCTTCTGCGCGTCCAGCAGCGTCACCGCGACCGCCGCGGGCGGCACCGCCAGCACCGCCAGGTCCGCGGGCTCCGCGGACGCGCCGTCCGGCAGCGCCTCCCCCGCGCCCAGCTCCACCGCCAGCGCGAGCGCCGCCGCGTCCCGGTCGGTCAGCAGCACCCGCGCGCCGCGCTCGCGCATCGCCAGCGCGATCGACGTGCCGATCAAGCCCGTCCCGACCACGACGATGCGGCCCACCACGTCCTCGTCCACGCCCGTCACCCTACTGCGCCCCGTCCGCCCAATCCGCGCGATCCGCGCCGGCCCATGCCTCGCTACGGTCGGGCGCTACTGCGCGATGTCCATGCCTCGCTACGCTCGGGCGCTACTGCGCGATGTCCAGCCGGAGCGCCTTCGCGCCGCGCAGGTACACGTGCTGGACCTCCGCGCGCGGACGGTCCGTCGCGACGTGCGCCATCAGCCGGATCACCCGCGGCAGCGCGTGCGGCACCGCGATCTCGCTCGCGCACATCAGCGGCACCTCCTGGAAGCCGAGCTTGCGCGCCGCCAGCGCCGGGAACTCCGCCGTCAGGTCCGGCGTCGCCGTGAACAGCACGCTGATCACATCGTCGGTGGTCAGCCCGTTGCGGCTCATCACCTCGCTCACCAGCTCGGTCGTCGCCGCCAGGATCTCCTCCCGGTCGTCGGCGTCCACCTGCGTCGCCCCGCGGACCGCCCGTACCGCCACGTCGCTCCCTCTCCGTCCGATCGCCGGGCCTACAGCCCGACCGCCTGGTACAGCTCGCCGACCTCCTGCACGGTCAGCGCCCGCATCGTGCCCGGCTTCAGCTGGCCGAGCCTGATCGGCCCGAACTCTATGCGGGCCAGCTGCTGGACCGGGAACCCGACCTCCTTCAGCAGCCGCCGCACGATGTGCTTGCGCCCCTCGTGCAGGGTGATCTCCACGAGCACCCGCTTGCCGATCTGGTCGAACACCCGGAACCGGTCCGCCTTGGCGGGCCCGTCCTCCAGCGTCACCCCGGCGCGCAGCCGCTTGCCGAGATCGCGCGGGATCGGCCCGTGGATCTCGGCGAGGTAGGTCTTGAACACCCCGTAGCTCGGATGGGTGAGCCGGTGGGCGAGCTCCCCGTCGTTGGTGAGCAGGATCAGGCCCTCGGTGTCGGTGTCGAGCCGGCCGACGTGGAACAGCCGCTCCGGCACGTCCACGTAGTCCTCCAGGGACTTGCGGCCCAGCTCGTCCGACATCGTGCTGACCACGCCGCGCGGCTTGTTGATCATGTAGTACCGCATCTCGGCGCGGGTCTCGACCCGCTTGCCGTCCACATGGATCACGGCCCGCCGCGGGTCGACCCGCTCGCCGAACCGGAACACCCGCTTGCCGTCGACGGTCACCCGGCCCTCGCCGATCAGCTCCTCGCAGTGGCGGCGGCTGCCGATCCCGGCTTCGGCCAGCACCTTCTGCAGCCGCACGCCCTCGTTGTCAGTCACGATTCCTCAACTATGTCTTCTGGCAGGTCGTCGGGGAGGAAGGGGGCCAGCTCCGGCAGCTCGCCGAGGTCGCGCAGCCCCAGCCGCTCCAGGAAGTACCCGGTGGTGCGGTACAGGTGCGCGCCGGTCTCCGGTTCCTGGCCGGCGTTCTCGATCAGGCCGCGCAGCGTCAGCGTCCGCATCACGCCGTCGCTGTTGACGCCGCGGACCGCCGACACCCGCGCCCGGCTCACCGGCTGCCGGTAGGCGACGACCGCGAGGGTCTCCAGCGCGGCCTGCGTCAGCCGGGCCTGCTGGCCGTCGGTGACGAACCGCTCCACCACCGGGGCGCACACGTCCCGGGTGTAGAACCGCCAGCCGCCGGCGACCTCCCTGAGGTCGAACCCCCGGCCCTGCTCGGTGTATTCCGCGGCCAGCTCCCGCAGCGTCGCGGCGACCTCGCCGCGCGGCCGCTCCAGCAGCTGCGCCAGGGTGATCTCCGCGACCGGCTCGTCCACGACCAGCAGGATCGCCTCTATCGACGCGCGCAGGGCCGGCCGCCCCTCGGCGCCGTCGCCGCCCGGCGCCTCCTCCGGCACGTCCGGGCCGGGTCCCTCAGTCATCGTCCTCCTCGTCCTTCCCGTCCTTCTCGGCCGCGTCCCGGGCCTCGCGGGAGCCCTCGTAGTCGTCGCCGACCGCCACGTCGCCCTCGTCGGTGCCGGTCCACGTGACGTGCAGCTCGCCGAGCGGCTCGAGCTGCTCGAACGCGACGGCCCGCTCCCGGTACAGCTCCAGCAGCGCCAGGAACCGCGCGACGACCTCGTAGGTGCCGTCGGCGTCGGACGCCAGGACGCGGAACGTGGTCCTGCGGAGCCGCCGCAGCTTCTCCACGACGATCGCGGCCTGCTCCTTGACGCTCGCCTTCGGCTGGTACATGTGCTCGACCGACACCGACGGCGGCGCCTTCGGGGTGAGGGCCTTGGCGGCGAGCCGGGCGAACTCCTCCGGGCCGAGGCCGAGCAGCACCTCCGGCAGCAGGTTGGCGAACTTCGGCTCCATCGGCACCACGCGCGGGAAGCGCTTCGCCGCGTCGGCCATCCGGGCGGCGAGCACCTGCGCGACCTCCTTGTACGCGCGGTACTGCAGCAGGCGGGCGAACAGCAGGTCGCGGGCCTCCAGCAGGGCCAGGTCCTCCTCGTCGTCGACCTCGCCGGACGGCAGCAGCCGCGCCGCCTTCAGGTCCAGCAGGGTCGCGGCGACCAGCAGGAAGTGGCTGGCCTGGTCGAGGTCCCAGTCCCGGCCGTAGGAGCGGATGTGGGCGATGAAGTCGTCGGTGACCTTGTGCAGGGACACCTCGGTGATGTCGAGCTTGTGCTTGGAGATCAGCCCGAGCAGCAGGTCGAAGGGGCCGTCGAAGTTGTCGAGGTGGACGCGGAAGCCCTGCTCCCCGCCCTCGCCCTGCGCCTCGCCCTCGCTCCCGCCCTGCTCCGGCGCCGTCTCCTCCACATCGGTCACCGTAGCGGAGGACGCCGCCCGCTCCGTGCTCCCCGGCAACATGCTCACCGGCCACATCGTCCCACGCCCGGCGGGGTGCGGGCGCCCGACCGCCGGGCGCGGGCGGGGCGGGCGTCAGGACGGGCGGCGCCCGGTGATCCGGGCGACGAGGTCCTCGGCCTTCGCGCGGGTGAAGGCGCCGCTGATCTGCACGGATCCGCCGGTGATCGGGCCGTCGGTGACCGCCGGGGCCGACAGCACCCGCCCGCCGACGACCATCGCGATCCGCTGCCCGGGCGTCTCGGCCGGCTGCTGCGCCGCCGCTCCGGTGAGGCCGGCGAAGGCCCGCGCGTCCGCCTTGGTCAGGTCGATCCGGATCGTCCACGTGGTGGTCCCGCCGGACGGCGGCTCGGCCTTCATGTGCTCGACGCGGCGGACGGTCATGCCGCCCGCGGCGAGCCGGTAGCAGGACGTCCCGGACGCCTCCGGCAGCGTCCCGGCGGCGCAGGGCGCCTGGGAGACCGCCGAGACCTGCTGGAGCGTCAGCGGCTGCCGGAGGTCGGTCGGCCCGCCGTCGTACCCGCCGCCGCCGCGCGTCGCCAGGTAGACGGCCACGCCGGCGGCCAGCAGGACGAGGACGAACGCGCCCGCGACCGCCCCGATGATCAGCGGCGTGCGGCTCGAGGTCCGTGCGGGCGGTCCGTACGGCGCGCCGGCGCCCGGCAGCGGGTAAGCGGTCGGCGCGGCTCCGGGCGGCGGCGCACCGGCCGAAGGCGGGGCGCCCTGGGGCGGCGGCGCGTACGGCGGGGGCGGCGGGCCGTCGTCCGCGGGCGGCGGCGCGTAGATCGGCGGTGGCGGGCGGAACGGCTCGGGCGGCTCGGGCGGCTCGTCGGGGGGCTGGGCCATGGTGATCCCTACCGGGCGGGGGTGGCGGTCAGGACGTGTCGCGCAGGCGCCGGACGAGCGTGCTGTGCTCGCCGAGCGCGTCGAAGTCGCCGATCATCGCCGCGACGGCCTCGCGGACCAGCCGGCCCCGGTCGACCGGCAGGGCGTGGTCGGCGCGCAGCCGCAGCCTCAGCTGCTCGAGGGCGAGCAGCTCGTCGGAGGAGATGTACACGGTGATCTTGGAGTCGTGGCGCTGGCGGCCGGTGGGGCGGCGGCCGGCGGCCGGCGCCGTGATCCGGGACGGGCCGGTGCCCGGCACCGCGCGCTCGGCGCCGGCGGGCTCGGGAGCGGCGTACTCCCGCACGGCGTGCTCCGGGCGTGCGCGCCCGGGTGCGGGCGGGCACCCGGACGCGCCGGGGGCGGGGCCGGGCGGCGGCGCGGTGGGCCGGAAGATCTCATCGACACCGGGCAGCCTTACCCGACGTGAGCCCACCTTCCGAGCACCTCCCGCGCCAGACCCCGGTATGCGTTCGCGCCCATCGAGTTCGGGTCGAAGTACGTGATCGGCTCCCCGGCGACGGTCGCGTCAGGAAACCGTACCGTGCGGTTGATGACCGTGTGGAAGACCTTGTCACCGAAGGCCTCGACGATGCGGCCGAGGACCTCGCGGGTGTGCAGGGTCCGCGAGTCGTACATGGTGCCGAGCACGCCGTCGATCACCAGGCCCGGGTTGATCCGGCCCTGCACCTTGTCGATGGTCTCCATCAGCAGCGCGACGCCGCGCATCGCGAAGTACTCGCACTCCAGCGGGATCAGCACGCCCTCGCTGGCGGCCAGCGCGTTCACGGTCAGCAGGCCGAGCGACGGCTGGCAGTCGATCAGGATGTAGTCGTAGTGCGGGACGGCGGACTTCAGCGCGCCCTGCAGGATGTACTCGCGGCCGACCTCGTGCACGAGCTGGACCTCGGCGCCGGACAGGTCGATGTTGCTCGGCAGCAGGTCCATGCCGTCGACGCCGGTGTCCAGGACGACGTCCTCCCACTCGGTGTCGCGCTCGAGCAGCAGGTTGTGGATCGTCATGTCGAGCTGGCGCGGGTCGCCCTTGCCGAGGCCGACCGACAGGGCGCCCTGCGGGTCGAAGTCGACGAGCAGCACCCGGCGGCCGTACTCGGCGAGCGCGGCGCCCAGGTTGATCGTCGTGGTCGTCTTGCCGACGCCGCCCTTCTGGTTGCAGATGGCGACGATGCGGGCGGGTCCGTGCTCCGCCAGCGGCTCCGGCTCCGGAAAGACGGGCACGGGTCGCTGAGTCGGGCCGAGGGCCCGACTCGGATCGGTCTCTATGGTGGCGGAGGAGAGGACTCCATGCCCGCCGTTCGTGCTGGTCACCAGATCCCTCCCCGGCGGCCGGGAATGCCGTCCAGAACGGGGACTCTAGGGCCAGGTCCCCCGGGTCTCAAGCCGACGCGCGCCGAGTGTCGGGATTTGTCGGCGCCGCGGCCGCGCGTCCCCGCGGGCGCGGCGGCACGCTCAGCTCCGGGCGCGCGGATGCGAGGTGGCGTACACCTCTCGCAGCAGCTGTACCGTCACCAGAGTGTAGACCTGCGTGGTCGTCACGGAGGCGTGTCCGAGCAACTCCTGCACGACGCGCACGTCGGCGCCGCCGTCCAGCAGGTGGGTGGCGAACGAGTGCCGCAGCGTGTGCGGCGACACCTGCGTGAGGCGGGCCCGGTCGGCGGCGGCGCGCAGCACCATCCAGGCGCCCTGCCGCGACAGCCGCCCGCCGCGGGCGTTCAGGAACAGCGCGGGGCCGCCGCGTCCGGCCCCGGCGAGCTCGGGGCGCGCGCGGACGAGGTAGGCGTCGACGGCCCGCGCCGCGTAGTCGCCGATCGGGACGACCCGGGCCTTGCCGCCCTTGCCGGCCACGCGGGCGAACCCGTCGGCGAGGTCGAGGTCGTCGACGTCCAGGCCGACCGCCTCGGAGATCCGGGCGCCGGACCCGTACAGGAGTTCCAGCAGCGCGCGGTCGCGCAGGCCGCGGGCGGTGCCGGCGTCGCCGTCGGACGGTCCCGCGGCGGCGGCGAGCAGCCGCTCGACCTCCTCGAGCGTGATGGCCTTGGGGAGCCGGCGCGGCGGGGTCGGCGGTTTGACGTCGTGCGCGGGGTCGTCGGACGCGAGGCCCTCGCGGAGCGCGAACCGGTGCAGGCCGCGGACGGCCACGAGCGCGCGCGCAGCCGACCCCGCCGACAGCGGCGGATGCTCCTCGTCGCCTTCCCGCAGGCCCACGAGGAACGCGCGGACGTCGTCCTCGGTGATGTCGCCGACTCCGGTGCGGCCCCGGCCGTCCTGCACCCGGACGTAGCGCAGCAGGTCGCGGCGGTAGGACGACAGGGTGTTGGCGGCGAGGCCCCGCTCGACGGCCAGGTGCCCGAGGTAGGTGCGCACCGCCGCCTCGAGCGCGGAGCCGGCGCCCCGCACGGGCGCTGCGTCCTGCACGGGCGCGGCGTCCTGCACGGGCGCGGCGTCCTGCACGGGCGCGGCGTCCTGCACGGGCGCGGCGTCCTGCACGGGCGCGGCGTCCTGGCCGGACGGGGCGTCCTGGACGGGGGGCCGCTCGGCGGGCCGGCGGGTCGTGCTCGGGGACAGTGCGGCACCTCTTCTGGCGGTCGGGCGGCTCGGTCGGGGTCGGCTCGAGGCGGTTCGCGGCGTGCCCCATCATGCCCCCTCCAGCCCCGTCGTGCAGGGGTCTGCGGTGCCGCCGTGTCGCGTTCCGCACCGGCGCCCTCCGGGCCGGCGGCGCGCCGAGTCCGAACGCGGCCGAGGCACGCGGAACGCCCCGCCGTCCCGTACCGGGAGGCGGGGCGTTCCGCGTCAGGGCGACGGGCCGGCGTCAGTCCTCCGGGGCGTCGACGGGGCGCAGGTCGCGGTAGCCGGCGGCGCGCGCCGCGTGCACCGCGAGGATCCCCACGCAGGCGATCATGTTGTGCACGTCGCCGGCGAGGACCTTGCGGACGGCCTCGTCCAGCGGCACCCACACCGCCGGCATGTCGGCCTCCTCGTGCACCCGCTCGAAGTCGATCTCCTCCGCGGGCACCGGCGCGACGTCGCGGGCGAGGAAGATCCGGCAGCGCTCGTTCGACATCCCCGACGAGGGGAACACGTCGGCGAGGGTGTCCCAGCGCGCGGCCCGGTATCCGGCCTCCTCCAGCAGCTCCCGCTGGGCGAGCACGTGCAGCGGCTCGCCCGCGACGTCGCGGAGCCCGGCCGGGGTCTCCCACAGCAGCCGCTCGACGGGGTGCCGGTACTGGCGCAGCATCAGCACCCGGTCGCGGTCGTCGAGGGCGAGGACGCCGACGGAGCCGAGGTGCTCGATGACGTCGCGGCCGACGACCTCGGTGCCGCCGCCGGGGCCGGCCGGCATCTCGACCCGGTCGCGGCGGACGTTGAACACGTGCCCGGTGAACGCGGTCGACTCCTCGACGACCTTCCAGCGCTCCGGCCGGTCGCGGACGTCGTCCGGGCCGAGCCCGGGGCCGGACGGGGCGCCGGGCGGGGGGCCCGCGCTCACGACGCGTCCGAGGCGTCCGCCGCGCGGGCGCCGGCGTACTCGATCGCCGCGGCGACCAGCCCGGTGAACAGCGGGTGCGGACGGGTCGGCCGGGACCGGAACTCCGGGTGCGCCTGCGTGCCGACGAAGAACGGGTGGGTCTCGCGGGGCAGCTCGACGTACTCGACGAGCCGGCCGTCCGGCGACAGGCCGGAGAACCGCAGCCCCGCCTCCTCCAGCCGGCCGCGGTAGGCGTTGTTGACCTCGTAGCGGTGCCGGTGCCGCTCGGAGACCTTCGCCTCCCCGTACAGCTCCCGCACCACCGACCCGTCGGCGAGGTCGGCCGGGTAGAGGCCGAGCCGCATCGTGCCGCCCATGTCGCGCTCGCCGGCGACCACGTCGACCTGGTCGGCCATGGTCGCGACCACCGGGTGGGCGGTCGCGGCGTCGAACTCGGCGCTGCCGGCGCCGGCGAGCCCGCCGAGGTCGCGGGCCGCCTCGATGACCATGCACTGCAGGCCGAGGCAGATGCCGAGCAGCGGGACGCGGTGCTCGCGGGCGTGCCGGATCGCGCCGAGCTTGCCCTCGATGCCGCGGACGCCGAAGCCGCCGGGGATCAGCACGCCGTCCACGCCGTCGAGCTCGCGCTCGGCGCCCTCGGGCGTCGCGCAGTCGTCGCTCTTCACCCAGCGGATGTGCACCTTGGCGTCGTTGCCGAAGCCGCCGTGCCGCAGCGCCTCCGTCACCGACAGGTAGGCGTCCGGGAGGTCGATGTACTTGCCGACCAGCGCGATCGTGACCTCGCGGGCGGGCTTGTGGACGCGGCGCAGCAGCCGGTCCCAGGCGCCCCAGTCGACGTCCCGGAACGGCAGCCCGAGCCGGCGCACCACGTAGGCGTCCAGGCCCTCGGCGTGCAGCACCTTCGGGATGTCGTAGATGGACGCGGCGTCGACCGCGGACACCACGGCCTCGCGGTCCACGTCGCACATCAGGCTGATCTTGTGCTTGAGCCCGTCGGTGATCGGCCGGTCCGAGCGGCACACGATCGCGTCGGGCTGGATGCCGATGGAGCGCAGCGCGGCGACGGAGTGCTGCGTCGGCTTGGTCTTCAGCTCGCCGGACGGCCCGATGTAGGGCAGCAGCGAGACGTGCAGGAAGAAGCAGTTGTCGCGGCCGATCTCGTGCCGGATCTGCCGCACCGACTCCAGGAACGGCAGCGACTCGATGTCGCCGACGGTCCCGCCGACCTCGGTGATGACGATGTCGACCTCGGTGTCGTCGGCCATCCCGCGGATGCGGTCCTTGATCTCGTTGGTGATGTGCGGGATCACCTGCACGGTGTCGCCGAGGTACTCGCCGCGCCGCTCCTTGGCGATCACGTTGGAGTACACCTGGCCGGTGGTGACGTTCGCGGACCCGTGCAGCTCGGTGTCCAGGAACCGCTCGTAGTGGCCGATGTCCAGGTCGGTCTCGGCGCCGTCGTCGGTGACGAACACCTCGCCGTGCTGGAACGGGTTCATGGTGCCGGGGTCGACGTTGAGGTAGGGGTCCAGCTTCTGCATGGTGACCCGCAGCCCGCGAAGGGTGAGAAGCCGCCCCAGGCTGGAGGCCGTCAGTCCCTTGCCGAGGCTGGAGGCGACACCGCCGGTGACGAAGAGGTGCTTGGTAGGACGTGATCTACCAGTGGCTGCCGAAGGCAAGAAGGCGCTCCCGTGGTCGTTGCGAGGCGGCGTTCCGACGTGCTCGGTACCGCACTGTCCACGGGCCACCAGGATAACAGCCGGGCACGGGTGCGCCATCCCGGGCGTGTCCCGCTCCCGCTGGTCAGAGGGTATGGGACGGGGAGGCCCGCGCCCCCGGCCCGCGGGCCGGGGGGACGGTCAGATCCGCGGGGTCGCCGCGGTCGGCATGATGGTGCGCAGCTGCCGGGTCAGCTCGTCGATCAGGGACCTGGCCTGGTCGGCGGCCTGCCGGGCGGCGTCGCGCTCCTGCGACAGCTCGGCGATCTGCGCGCGCTGCTCGGTGACGGCCTGGGCGAGCTGGTCGACCCACTGGTCGCGTTCGGCGAGCTTCTCGGCGACCGCGTCGCGCTCGGCGGCCATCTGCCGCATCCCGGCGACCGCCTTGTCGCGCTCGCGGCCGGCCTGGTCGGCGCGGCCCCGGGCGAGGGTCAGCTCCGACTCGGCGCGCGCCTGCGACTGCACCGCGGCCTCCCGGGTGCGGTCGGCGGCCTCGCGCGCCTTGGCGCTGGCGTCGCGCTCGCGTTCGGCCTTCTTGGCGGCCTCCAGCGACTGCGCGGCGGTGTCCAGGGCCTGCTGCCGCTCGGCCTCGGCGGCCTCGGCGCGGGTGATCGCCTCCTGCGCGCGGCGCTCGGCGTCCTGAGCGCGCCGCTCCGCCTCCTGGGCGCGGCGCTCGTTCTCCTGGGCGCGGCGCTCGGACTCCTGCGCACGGCGGCGCGTCTCGTCGGCCTCCTTGCCGGCGGCGACGACGGCGTGCTGCAGGTTCTGCGCGGTCATCTCCGCGTCGGTCACCTTGGAGCGCAGCGCCGACAGCTCGCCGTGCGCGGCCTCCAGCGCCCGCGACAGCTCGGCGGCCTGCTCGGCGACCCGGTCGCGCTCGGCCTCGGCGGAGCGGCGGCCGCCGACGGCGTCCTCGACGGCGCGCAGCGCGTCGTCGCGGGCCTCGCTCATCGCGTCGCGCTGCTGGATGGCCTGCCGGACGGTCGCCTCGGCCTCGGCGACGCGGCGTTCGGCCTGCTCGGCCTGGGCCTGCGCCTGCTCCATCTGGGCGCGGGCCTGCTCGGCCTGCGCGCGCGCCTGGTCGGCCTGGACGCGGGCCTGCTCGGCCTGCCCGCGCGCCTGGTCGGCCTGAGCGCGGCCCTGCTGCGCCTGGTTCCAGGCGGCCGCGGCGTCGCGCTGCGCGGCCTCCTTCTCCTGCTGGAGGGCGGCGATCTGGGTGACGGCCTCGTTCTGCACCTCGCCGGCGCGGCGCTCGGCCTCGGCCACCTTGCGCTCGGCGTCCACGGCGCGGCGGTCGGCCTGCTCGGCCTGGCCGCGGGCGCGCTGGACCTCGCCCCAGGCGGCGGCCGCGTCGCGCTGCGCCGACTCCTTCTCCGCCTGGACCGCCGCCACCTGCGTGGCGGCCTCGTTCTGCGCCTCGGTGACGCGGCGCTCGGCGTCGACCGCGCGGCGGTCGGCCTGCTCGGCCTGGCCGCGGGCGCGCTGGACCTCGCCCCAGGCGGCCGCGGCGTCGCGCTGCGCCGACTCCTTCTCCGCCTGGATCGCCGCGACCTGCGAGGCGGTCTCGGTCTGCGCCTCGGTGACCTTGCGCTCGCCGGCGGCGAGCGCGTCGCCGATGAGGTCGGCCATCTGGCGCAGCCGCTCGACGATGTCCCACGGCTGGGCCTCGGGCTGCTCGCCCTCGGGGCGTCCGGCGGCCGGGCCCTGGCCGGGCTGCTCGGGCTTGGCCATCTGGATCGGCTGCTGGGCGGCGGGCACGGGCACGTCGGACCCGCGGCCCGGGTCGCGCCCCATCGCGGGCCAGGGAGAACCCGCGTCCGGGACTCCGCGCGGACCACCCGATCCGTTCAGCTCACTCACTGGTCTCCTCGCCTCGTGGTCCGGAGACGGTCGAGCGGTGCGCCGGGACGCCCGCTCGGGTCGCTGCGTTCCTCGCCTCGCGGCTCGTCACTTCGCTCACACGTCTCCTCGCCGACGGCTCCGTACGGGGGCCGTGTTCCGCGGGGGCTGTCATGGACATGGCGCTCGCGTCACTCCTCGCCCGAGGGCTCGTCGCTCCGCTCACTGAAGGCACTCTAGTGCCGACCAGCGGAACGTTTGCCCAGTTTGGGGTTTAGTTTCGTGCTCGCCTCTCGGTGCGGACGGGGCTCGCACGCCTGGTCACACCCGGTGCGGGCCTCCCGCCGCCCCCTCAACGGTGCCACGGGTCACACCGCGCCGCGCGGGAAAGCGCGGACCCGGCCGCCGGGTGGGATGATTCCGCACCATGGAGCTTCGCACCCTGTATCCGCCGATCGAGCCCTACGACTCGGGGCTGCTGGACGTCGGCGACGGCAACCGGATCCACTGGGAGGTCTGCGGGAACCCCGACGGGAAGCCGGCGGTGATGCTGCACGGCGGGCCGGGCGGCGGGTGCAGCCCCGCGCACCGCCGGCAGTTCGACCCGGAGCGGTACCGGATCGTGCTGTTCGACCAGCGCAACTGCGGCCGGAGCCTGCCGCACGCCAAGGACCCGGAGGTGTCGCTGGAGGCGAACACCACCTGGCATCTCGTCGCCGACATGGAGCGGCTGCGCGAGCACCTCGGCATCGAGCGGTGGCTGGTGTTCGGCGGGAGCTGGGGCAGCGCGCTGGCGCTGGCGTACGCGCAGACGCATCCGGAGCGGGTGACCGAGATGGTGCTGCGCGGCGTCTTCACGCTGCGGCCGTTCGAGCTGTACTGGTTCTACCAGGAGGGCGCGTCGCTGATCTTCCCCGACCTGTGGGAGAAGTACGTCGAGCCGATCCCCGAGGACGAGCGCGAGGACCTGATCTCCGCGTTCCACGAGCGGCTCAACTCCGCCGACCGGGACGTGCGGGTCGCGGCGGCGAAGGCGTGGGCGACGTGGGAGGGCTCGACGCTGACGCTGCGCCCGGACCCGGAGCTGGCGGAGGGGTTCGGCGAGCCGGACTACGCGGTGGCGTTCGCGCGGATCGAGAACCACTACTTCGTGAACGAGGGGTTCTTCGAGGACGAGCAGCTGATCAGGGACGTCGGCAGGATCCGGCACATCCCGGCCGTGATCGTGCAGGGCCGCTACGACATGTGCACGCCCGCCGCGACGGCGTGGGACCTGCACCGTGCGTGGCCGGAGGCGGAGTTCCACATCGTGGACGACGCGGGCCACGCCTACAGCGAGCCGGGGATCCTGCACCGGCTCATCGAGGCGACCGACCGTTTCGCGGAGTCCGGCTGAGCCGCTTCGCTCCCGGCCCGGCCGGAACGCCTTCCGGACGCGCTCGAATCGCGTCCGGCGCATGACCGCAAAGGGCCGGGATTCCGCGGGCGCGCGGGGTCCCGGCCGCGTCCGAAACCCCTTCCGGACGGGCCCGATCCTTGCCGTGCCGTTAACCCGGCCTTACCCCGCGGCAAGGCAACCTCCCCCTTGAAGGTGAGGTGCCCGGGGCTCCCAGGGCCCGCGTCCACGCCTTGGCCCCCATCCGCCCCACGACCCGGCGAGGCGGCCCGACCTCGCGCGATGCGGCGTGACGCCGACCGCACCCCTCGCGTTGTCACCGAATCCTAGTGACTTACCTCACACAACCGATACACAAAACCGCTCTGCACGCGAGAGCGGAACATTAAGGTTGCGTTCAGGAACGCGCACCGCGCACCCGCCCGCAAAATCGCCAGTACCTCCTGCGTAACGCGGGGAATGGCGCGCCATGGCCCCGAGAACGGTCGGCCGAAATTATCCCGAATTTAGCAAGCGTATTGCCATACCCGCTGCTCGCCGGGCTAAACATCCTGACGATAACATTACGGAACGATCATCCGGCGAGATTCGCTAAGTTGCCTGGACATGGCACCGCAATCCCTGGAATCACCGACCCGACGCCCCGATCCGGACGAGACGAGCGAGGACGTGCAACTCCAGGAGCCGAGCCTCACCGACGGCCCCGAACTGTGGCGGATCGCCCGGGACTCCAAGGTCCTGGACGTCAATTCGCCGTACAGCTACGCCCTCTGGTGCCGGGACTTCGCCGACACCTCCGTGGTCGCCCGCGACGGCGGCCGCCCGTGCGGTTTCGTCACCGGCTACGTCCGCCCGTCCCGCCCCGACACGTTCTTCGTATGGCAGGTCGCGGTTGACGACGCTCATCGGGGGCAGGGATTGGCACGCCGCATGCTGGACCGCCTCGGCGACCGGCTGTCGGCCCGCGGCCTCCGCTTCATGGAGGCCACCGTGACTCCGGACAACACAGCGTCGGAGGCGATGTTCGCCTCGTTCGCCCGGGCCCGCGGCTGCGACCTGAGCCGCGAGCCGCTGTTCGGCCCGGAGCACTTCCCGGGCGCCGGGCACGAGCCCGAGGTGCTGTTCCGGATCGGCCCGTTCGGCCCCGCGACCTGACCCGCGGCCGGCGGAACCGCCGCCGGCCGGACCGCTCCGAGTCCGCCCGAGTCCGCTCCGAGTCCGCTCCGACCCGTACGCATCCGACCGGTGCCGCCCGGCACCGCGTCCCGCCCGAACCGCTCTCACCCCCGACACCCGCCGGAGGCAGAACATGGATGTTTTCGCCCGCATGGAATCGGAAGTCCGCGGCTACTGCCGAAGCTGGCCCACGGTGTTCAGCACCGCCCAGGGCTCCCACATCACCGATGAGAACGGCCGCACCTACCTTGATTTCTTCGCCGGCGCGGGAACCCTCAACTACGGGCACAACAACCCTCAGCTGAAACGCCGGCTGATGGACTATCTCGCGAGCGACGCCATTGTGCACAGCCTCGACATGTACACCACGGCCAAGCGCGAGTTCCTGGAACGATTCAATGAGTACGTGCTGGAGCCGCGCGGGCTCGACTACAAGGTCCAGTTCCCCGGCCCGGCGGGCAACAACTCGGTCGAGGCGGCGCTGAAACTGGCGCGCAAGTACACCGGCCGGGAGACCGTTGTCAGCTTCACCAACGCCTTCCACGGCATGACGCTGGGCGCGCTGGCGGTCACCGGGAACTCGATGAAGCGCACGGGCGCCGGCGTGCCGCTCGGGCACGGCGTCGCGATGCCCTACGACAACTACCTCGACGGCCGCACCCCCGACTTCCTGCTCTTCGACACGATGCTGGACGACAGCGGCAGCGGCCTGGACAAGCCCGCCGCCGTGATCGTCGAGACGGTCCAGGGCGAGGGCGGCATCAACGTCGCCACCGCCGAGTGGCTGCGCGGCCTGCAGGACCTGTGCCACCGGCACGACATCCTGCTGATCGTCGACGACGTGCAGATGGGCTGCGGCCGCACCGGCCCGTTCTTCAGCTTCGAGGACGCCGGGATCACCCCCGACATCGTCTGCCTGTCCAAGTCCCTGAGCGGCTACGGGCTGCCGTTCGCGATCACGCTGATGAAGCGCGAGCTGGACGTGTGGGAGCCGGGCGAGCACAACGGCACCTTCCGCGGCTTCAACCCCGCGTTCGTCACCGCCGTCGCCGCGCTGCAGGACTACTGGACCGGCGAGGGCTTGGAGAAGCAGACGCTGAAGAAGGGCCAGCAGGTCCAGACGGCGCTGGAGGAGATCGCGCTCGCGCACGCCGGCGCCGTCGACTCCGTCCGCGGCCGCGGTCTCGCGTGGGGCCTGGTGATGAAGGATCCCGAGGACGCGGCGGAGGTGTGCGGCGAGGCGTTCGCCCGCGGCCTGCTGATGGAGACCTCCGGCCCCGAGGGCGAGGTCGTCAAGCTGCTGCCGCCGCTCACCACCACCGAGACCGAGCTGTCCCATGGCCTGGCGATCATCGCCGAGTCCGTCGAGGCCGTCCGCAGCAAGGTGTCGGCCTGACCCGGCCGCCGGGCCGCCGCCGCGTAACACACCGGAAAAGAGGAATTCATGATCGTTCGCTCCCTTGACGAGATCATCGGCACCGAGCGCGACGTGCAGGCGCCGACCTGGTGCAGCCGCCGCTTCGTGCTGGCCAAGGAGGGCGTGGGGTTCTCGCTGCACGAGACGATCCTGTACGCGGGCACCGAGACGAAGATGTGGTACGCCAACCACATCGAGGCCGTGTACTGCATCGAGGGTGAGGGCGAGCTCACCAACGAGGACACGGGCGACAAGCACCACATCAAGCCGGGCGTGATGTACCTGCTCAACGGGCACGAGCACCACACCCTTCGCGCCCACACGGACGTCAAGACCGTGTGCGTGTTCAATCCCCCCTGCACCGGTCGGGAGGTCCATGACGAGAACGGGGTCTATCCGCTGCTCACCGAGGAGGACGCATGAGCATCATCGAGTCCCATCCGTCGATCGACGACGCCTACCCCACCCGCAAGGCCGCCGAGGCGGCGCTGCTGTACCGGCAGGACCCGGTCGTGTACGGCGGTCCCGGCGACGGCCCCATCGACGCCGCCACCCTCGACTCCTTCGACCGCGACGGCTTCCTGAGCGTCGAGCAGCTGCTCGCGCCCGAGGAGGTGGAGGACTACCGCGCCGAGCTGCGCCGGCTGGCCTCCGACCCGCAGATCCTCGCCGACGAGCGCACCGTCACCGAGCGCGGCTCCGACGAGGTCCGGTCCATCTTCGAGGTGCACAAGATCAGCGAGGTGTTCGGGCAGCTCGTCCGCGACCCGCGCGTCGTCGGCCGGGCGGGGCAGATCCTCGGCTCCGACGTGTACGTGCACCAGAGCCGGGTGAACTACAAGCCGGGCTTCACCGGCAAGGACTTCTACTGGCACTCCGACTTCGAGACCTGGCACGCCGAGGACGGCATGCCGAGGATGCGCGCGGTGAGCATATCGATCGCGCTGACGGAGAATTTCGTGCACAATGGCGGGCTAATGATCATGCCCGGGTCGCACAAGACGTTCGTGGCCTGTGTCGGGGAGACCCCGGCCGACCACTACAAGGAGTCACTGCGCGGGCAGGAGATCGGCACCCCCGACCCGAACAGCCTGTCGATCCTCGCCGACAAGCACGGGATCGAGCTGTTCACCGGGCCCGCGGGCTCGGCCACCATGTTCGACTGCAACTGCATGCACGGCTCGAACGGGAACATCACCCCGTTCCCCCGCTCCAACGTGTTCGTCGTGTTCAACAGCGTGGAGAACACCTGCGTCGAGCCGTTCTCCGCCCCGGCGCCGCGTCCGCCGTTCATCGGCGCCCGCGACTTCACCCCCGTCGGCGACTGAACCGGCCGCACGATCCCCGCTCCCAGCTGGATACCCCCGACGAAAGGCCCGCGCCCGCGGGGGGCTCCACGGCCCCCCGCGGGCGCGGGCCACCCCCCATCCCTGCAGGAGTTCAACGATGACTTCCTCGAGACGCGACTTCCTCCGCACCGCCGTTCTGCTGTCCGCCGCCGTCCCCCTGGCCGCGGCGGGCTGCTCCACGACGGATCCGGACAAGGAGGTCTCCGGCGGCGGCACCCTCGACAAGGCGAAGAAGGCCGGCAAGATCACGGTCGGGTTCGCCAACGAGGCCCCCTACGGCTACACCGACAAGGACGGCAAGCTGACCGGCGAGGCGCCGGAGCTGGCCCGCGTCATCTTCAAAAAGCTCGGCATCGACAAGGTCGAGGGCGTCCAGGTCGACTTCGCCGGCCTGATCGGCGGCCTGAACGCCAAGCGGTTCGACGCGATCGCCGCCGGCATGTTCATCACCCCCGAGCGGTGCGCGTCCGCCGCGTTCGCCAACCCCGAGTACGTCGCCAAGAGCGCGTTCATGGTGCCGAAGGGCAACCCGAAGAAGCTCACCGACCAGACCTCCCCCGCCAAGGCGGGCGTGACGGTCGGCGTGCTGACCGGCGCGGTCGAGGAGGGCTACGCCAAGAGCAGCGGCGTCCCCAAGGGCAAGATCAAGACGTTCCAGGACCAGGCCAGCGCCTACGAGGGCCTGAAGTCCGGGCGCATCGACTGCATCTGGCTGACCCGCATCTCGCTGGCCGACCTGCTGTCCAAGCACCAGGACGGCAAGTACGAGGTGACCGAGGCGTTCACGCCCGTCATCGACGGCAAGGAGCAGCTCGGCGCCGGCGCGTTCGTGTTCCGCAAGGCCGACTCCGACCTGCTGAACGCCTGGAACGCCCAGCTCGCCGCGCTGGAGAAGGGCAACCAGCTGCTGCCGATCGTGCAGAAGTTCGGGTTCAGCCAGGCGGAGATGCCGAGCCCGGGCGACACGGCGGCCAAGTTCTGCCAGGGCTGATCGGTGTCGGTCGTATTCGACAGCCGGGAGCAGTGGCTGCACGGCGCGTGGCTGACCGTGCAGCTCACGCTCTACGGCTGCGCGCTGGCGCTGGTGCTCGCCCTGGTCTTCGGGCTGGTGGGCACCTCGCGCCACATGTGGCTGCGCGCGCTGAACCGCGTCTACGTCGAGTTCTTCCGCGGCACCGCGACGCTCGTGCTGCTGTACTGGTTCTTCTACGCGCTGCCGCTGGTCGGCGTGCAGATCAACTCCAAGCTGGTGTGCGCGGTCCTCGCGCTCGGGCTGAACGTCGGCGCCTACGGCGCCGAGGTGGTGCGCGGCTCGGTCAACTCGCTGCCGAAGGCGCAGGTCGAGGCGGTGATCGCGCTGAACTTCACGCCCTACCAGCGGATGCGGCGCGTCCTGCTGCCGCAGGCGTTCGCGCTGATGCTGCCGCCGTTCGGCAACCTCGTCATCGAGCTGATGAAGGGGTCGGCGATCGTCTACACGATCGGCCTGGTCGACCTGACGAAGGTGTCGAAGAACGTCCAGGGGTTCTCGGGTGAGACCGTCGCGCCGTTCCTCGCGGTGCTGGTGTTCTACTTCGTGATCGCGCAGATCCTGCAGCTGCTGGTCCGCTACGCCGAGCGCCGGGTGGACCGGATGCTCGGCCGCCGCCCGTCCCGCGAGCCGTCGCTGTCGGCGGTGGCCGCCGGGGCGCCCGGAGTGAAGGCGGCGTCCTGATGCAGTGGAACTGGAACTACACCTGGGACATCCTCCCCGACCTGCTGGACGGCCTGCGCACCACGGTCGTCGCGACGCTCCTCGGCTACGTGATCGCGCTGCTGCTCGGCATGGTGTGGACGCTGCTGCGCCGCTCCCCGAGCCGCGTCTTCAACGGCGTGGTCCGCTGGGTGACCGAGTTCGTCCGGTCGACGCCGCTGATCCCGCAGCTGTTCTTCGTCTACTACGTGCTGCCGTCGTGGGGGCTGACGATCGGCCCGCTCACCGCCGGCGTCATCACCCTCGGGATCCACTACTCGACCTACACCGCCGAGGTGTACCGGGCGGGGATCTCCGACATCCCGCGCGGCCAATGGGAGGCGTGCACGGCGCTGAACCTGCCGCGCTCGCGGGTGTGGCTGGACGTGGTGCTGCCGCAGGCGATCCGCCGGGTGATCCCGACGCTCGGCAACTACCTGATCGCGATGTTCAAGGACTCGCCGCAGCTGCTGGTCATCCAGGTCACCGAGATGCTGCTCGCGGCGTACAAGGCCGGCACGGAGAGCTACCGGATGCTCGAGCCGATCACGCTCGTGGGCGTGCTGTTCATCGTCGTCAGCGTCATTTCCTCGATTCTCGTCCGCCGCCTGGAGAGGCGTTATGCCACCAACTGACACCGCACCCGAAGCCCCCACGCCCGAAGAGGAGTCCCCGGGCGTCTCCAAGGAGAAGAAGGGCGGCCGCGAGGAGGACGGCGACGGCGCGGCGGCCGCGCTGCCGCACGGCGACGCGCCGGGCATCCGCTTCGAGAAGGTCGTCAAGCGGTTCGGCTCCAACGTCGTGCTGCGCGAGCTGGACTTCGCCGTGGAGCCCGGCGAGCGGGTGACGCTGATCGGGCCGTCCGGATCGGGCAAGACCACGATCCTGCGGCTGCTGATGACGCTGGAGAAGCTCGACGACGGGCTGATCTGGATCGGCGACGACACCCTGTGGCACATGGACAAGGGGGGCCGCCGCGTCCCGGCGAACCAGCGGCACCTGCACGAGATGCGCAAGCAGGTCGGCATGGTGTTCCAGCAGTTCAACCTGTTCCCCAACATGAACGTGCTGCGCAACCTCACCGAGGGGCCGGTGCGGGTGCTCAGGGCGTCCAAGGACGAGGCGGTCGAGCGGGCCCGCGGCCTGCTCGACATGGTCGGGCTCTCCGACAAGGAGAACGCGCACCCCTCGCAGCTGTCCGGCGGGCAGCAGCAGCGGGTCGCGATCGCGCGGGCGCTCGCCATGCAGCCGAAGGTGCTGCTGCTGGACGAGGTGACCTCCGCGCTGGACCCGGAGCTCGTCGTCGGCGTGCAGGACCTGCTGCGCGACATCGCCCGCGAGAGCGACCTGACGATGCTGTGCGTCACGCACGAGATGAACTTCGCCAAGGACATCTCCAACCGGGTGCTGATGTTCGACCAGGGGCAGATCGTCGAGGAGGGCCCGCCGGACCGGATCTTCGGCGAGCCCGCCGAGCAGCGCACCCGCGACTTCCTGCAGGCGGTGCTCGCCTCCTGAGCGCGGCCCGCGGCGGCCGGTCCCGTTCGGCATCGCCCGCGTCCCCGTCGCCCCGGGGACGCGGGCGATCTCCGCCAGGATCGTCCGCCGCCGTCCGGTGGCCCGGCCAGTGTCCGGACCGCCGATGTGCGCTACGTTCTGGCCATGCCTGCACCTCATGTCGTCGCGGTGCTCGCGCTGGACGGGGTCGTCGCGTTCGACCTCGCGACGCCGGGCCAGGTGTTCGGGACGACGACCACGGCGGACCTCGCCCCGCTCTACGACGTCCGGGTCTGCACGCCGCCGGGCGGCGCGCGCACCTCCGCCGCGCTCGGCCGGATGCGGGTGGACGCCCCGTACGGCCTGGACGCGCTGGCGGCGGCGGACACGATCGTCGTCCCCGGCCACGAGGGCGTCGCGGACGATCCGCCGGGCGAGGCCCTGGACGCGCTGCGGTCCGCGACGGCGCGGGGCGCGCGGATCGCGTCGATCTGCGTCGGCGCGTTCGCCCTCGCGGCGGCGGGCCTGCTGGACGGGCACCGCGCGACGACGCACTGGCACTACGCGCGCGCTCTTGCGCGGCGGTACCCGCGCGTGGAGGTCGATCCGTCCGTGCTGTACGTCGACAACGGGCAGGTGCTCACGTCGGCGGGCGTCGCGGCGGGCGTGGACCTGTGCCTGCACATCGTCCGCCGCGACCACGGCTCGGCGACGGCGGCGCGGACGGCGCGGCGGATCGTCATGCCGCCCCAGCGCGACGGCGGGCAGGCGCAGTTCATCCGGCACGACGAGCCGCCGGACGGCGGGGCGGCGCTGCAGCCGACGCTGGCGTGGCTGGAGGCGAACCTGCACCGTCCGCTGGTGCTGGACGACATCGCGCGGCAGGCGTCGTGCAGCGTCCGGACGCTGACCCGGCGGTTCCGGGAGCAGGCCGGGACGACGCCGCAGCAGTGGCTGTCGCACGCGCGGGTGCGCCGCGCGCAGCAGCTGCTGGAGGACACCGACCTGCCGGTCGAGCGGGTGGCCGCCGAAGCGGGGTTCGGGTCGCCGGTGACGCTGCGCGCGCACTTCGCGCGCCGGGTCGGCGCGTCGCCGCTGGCCTACCGGGGCGCGTTCCGCGCGCGCTCGCGGTGATCGGCCGCCCCGCCGCCCCACCTACCGAATGCTGTTCGGTACCGTGGCGGTGACGATGCGGGGAGGGATGCGACGGATGAGCGCTGCGATCGCCGGGCTGGGGATGACCGAGCTCGGCAGGGTGTACGGGCGCAGCCCGCGGCGGCTGGCGGCCGACGCGGTGCGGCTCGCCGCGGCCGACGCCGGCCTCGGCCTGTCCGACCTGGACGGCCTGCTGGTCAGCCACGGCATGGGCGGCTCGCCCGGGATCGAGCTGGCCGGCACGCTCGGCCTGCGGGACCTGCGGCTGCTGACCCAGATGAACGCCTTCGGCGCGACCGCCGGGGCGATGGTGGCGCACGCCGCGATGGCCGTCGCGAGCGGCACCGCGACCACGGTCGCGTGCGTGTTCGCCGACGCTCCGCTGAAGCCGAAGCAGTCGGCGGGCTCGGCCTACGACCGCAGCGCCCGCGAATGGTACGGATACGGCGGCATGACGGCGGCCCTCGGCCTGCGCAGCGTCAACTCCTTCTACGCGCTCGCCGCGCGGCGCCACATGTCCCGGTACGGGACGACGAGCGAGCAGCTCGGCGCCATCGCGGTCTCGACGCGCGAGTGGGCGGCCCGCAACCCCCTCGCGCAGATGCGCGAGCCGATCACCATCGCCGACCACCAGGCGTCCCGGTGGGTGTCGGAACCGCTGCACCTGCTGGACTGCTGCCTGGTCTCCAACGGCGCGATCGCCGTGATCGTGACGAGCGCCGACCGCGCCCGCGACCTCGCCCGGCCGCCCGTCCACCTGTGGGGATGGGGGCAGGGCCACCCCGGGCACCGCAGGGAGCGCGGCAGCGGCTTCGGCCTGACCACCGGCGCCGCGTCCTCCGGCGCGACCGCGATGAAGATGGCCGGGATCACCCCGTCCGACGTGGACGTGTGCGAGCTGTACGACTGCTACACCTACACCGTCCTCGTGTCCCTGGAGGACTACGGGTTCTGCGCCAAGGGCGAGGGCGGCGCGTTCGCCGCGTCCGGCGCCCTCGGCCCCGGCGGGTCGCTGCCCACCAACACCGGCGGCGGGCAGCTGTCGGCGTACTACATGTGGGGCTTCACCCCGCTGTCGGAGGCCGTGATCCAGGCGCGCGGCGACGGCGGGGAGCGGCAGGCGCCGCGCAGCGACGTCGTCCTCGTCAGCGGCAACGGCGGCATCCTCGACCACCACTCGACCCTGATCGTCAGCCCGCACCCGAAGGGAGCCTGACCGATGGACATCGGCGTCCTGCGGCGCGACGGCCGCACCGACCCGTTCTTCGACGGCACCGCCGCCGGCCGGCTCGTGATCAGGCGCTGCGAGGCGTGCGAGCGCTGGTACGCGCCGGACGCGGGCGGCTGCCCCGAGTGCGGCGAGGAGGATCTGGCCTGGGCGGACGCGAGCGGTGAGGCGACCCTGGTGACCTGGACCGCCGTCCACGGCCGGCCCGCCGAGGACGGCACCGCCCCGCCGCCGGCGCACCTGGCGCTGGTCGAGCTGGCCGAGGGCCCGTGGATGTACGCGCGGCTGGACGGCGTCTCCGGCGGCGACCTGCGCGAGGGGCTGCCGCTGCGGGCCTGTTTCGAGCACCCGGACGAGGGCGAGTCGTACGTGCTGTTCCGGCCCGCCGGCTGAGCCCTGGACCGAATGACGTTCGGCCCGTTAGCGTCGGGGACATGAACACCGAGGTCTGCGCCGCGTTCGGGATCGAGTTCCCGCTGTTCGCCTTCAGCCACTGCCGCGACGTCGTCGCCGCCGTCACCAACGCCGGCGGCTTCGGCGTCCTCGGCGCCGTCGCCTACACCCCCGACCGGCTGGAGGAGGAGCTGCGCTGGATCGACGACCGCGTCGGCGGCCGCCCCTACGGCGTCGACGTGCTCGTCCCCGGCCGGATCGACGAGTCCGCGGAGCGCGCCGGACGCGGCGAGGGCGGCCTCGACACCATGCTCGCCGCCGTCCCGCAGGAGCACTGGGACTTCCTCATCGGCCTGTTCGGCAAGTACGACGTCCCGCTGCCGGACTTCGAGAAGGCCAGGCAGTCCAACGCGCGCGGCGGCACCCAGGTCACCAAGGAGGGCGCGACCGAGCTGATCGAGGTGTCCCTCGCGCACCCGATCCGGCTCATCGCCAGCGCCCTCGGCACCCCGCCGCCGATCATGGTGGAGAAGGCCAAGGCCGCCGGCATCCCGGTCGCCGCGCTCGTCGGGACGTCCGAGCACGCCCGCCGCCAGGTCGCCGCCGGCGTCGACCTCGTCATCGCTCAGGGCGGCGAGGCCGGCGGGCACACCGGCGAGATCTCCACGATGGTGCTGGTCCCCGAGGTCGTCGACACCGTCGCACCGGTGCCCGTCCTCGCCGCCGGCGGCATCGCCACCGGCCGCCAGATGGCCGCCGCGCTCGCACTCGGCGCGTCCGGCGTCTGGTGCGGGTCGGTCTGGCTCACCACCGAGGAGGCCGAGACGGCGCCCGCCGTCAAGGCGAAGATGCTCGCCGCGACGTCCCGCGACACCGTCCGCTCCCGCTCCCGCACCGGCAAGCCCGCCCGCCAGCTCCGGTCCGCCTGGACCGACGAGTGGGAGGGCCCGGGCAGCCCCGGGCCGCTCGGGATGCCGCTGCAGATGATCGTCGCCGAGGGCGCGATGCGGCAGATCACCAAGGTCGCCGAGTCCGGCAACCCCGGCGCCCGCGCGCTCGCCAACTACTTCGTCGGCCAGTGCGTCGGCCTGATGAACACCGTCAAACCGGCCCGCCGGGTCGTCTACGACATGGTCGAGGAGTTCGCCGGCGCCGTCGAGCGCCTCAACGCCATCACCTCCGCCGACTGACCGCCCCCGCTCGGCAACCCGCTCTAGGACGGCGCCGCCACGACGAGCCGGCCGTCCGCCACGGTGACGGCGGTGCCGAAATCGGCGCACGCGGCGGTGAACCGGTCGAAGATCCAGTCCCGGTCGGCGGGGCCGGCGAGGCGGGTGCGGGCGAAGTCCAGGCGCAGCGGGACGGCCTCGGCGCGGGACGGCCCGTCCGGCCCGAAGGCGACCAGGAACAGCAGGCCGAGATCGTTGCGCAGCAGGTCGGACACCACGTAGTCGTCGATGAGGTCGCCCATGTCGAACAGGACCGGCCAGGCGACGCCGTGGAAGACGTGCGCGGAGCTGCCCGCGACGAGCGACGCGCCCGCCTCCACCAGCTCCTTCGCCGCCCGCCGCACGTAGCGGAGCGGTTCGCCGGTCATGTTCGGACCCCAGTGCGGCATGACCAGGACGGCGTCGTTCTCCCGGGCGAGCGCGCCGATCTCCTCCCGAAGCCAGCCGGGCACCCCCCGCTCCAGGTCGGCGAGCGCGACGCCCGGCCGGCCGGGCCCGGCGGCGAAGTCGGCGGGGTGGTCGGTGAAGCCGGCGACGGCGACGCGCAGCCCGCCCGCCTCCAGCACCACCGGCGCGCGCGCCTCGCGGAGCCCCGGGCCCGCACCGACGCTGCGCACGCCCGCGGCGCCGAGGTGCGCGAGGGTGTCCTCCAGGGCGTCAGGTCCGAAGTCGAGCGCGTGGTTGTTGGCGAGGGTCACGCAGTCGACCCCGAGGTCGAGGAGCGCCTCGACGGCGTCCGGCGGCGCGCGGAAGTGGAACGGCTTGCCCGGCGCGTCCCAGGGGCGTCCGCGGGACGACACGCAGCACTCGAGGTTCAGCACGGCGAGATCGGCCTCGTCGAACACCGCCCGCACATCCGGGGCGAACAGGCCGTGCGGGCCGGACGCGGCGATCCGCTCCGCCACGCCGCGTCCGAGCATCGTGTCCCCCGCGAGGGCCACTGTGACGGTCATCGGCACCTCCCCTCACGCTGCCCCTACCCCCTGCGGAAGAAGCGATTCCGCGGAGTCGATCATGCGGCCGGGCCGGATTGTCGGACCCCGATGGCAGGGTGGGCGCGTCTTGGGTACGCGATGTGCAGGAGGGGTGCATTGGTCAGCCACCCGACTCCTTCGCCGACTCCCACTTCTTCACGGCCGACATCGGGGAGGCCGTCCTCACCCGGATCGAAGGACCGGCCATGGTCGTCGACCTGTGGCGGCCCGGCCGGGGACTGCGGACCCTCCGCCGCGCCGACCCGTCCTGAGTCCGGCCGGGCCGCTCACAGCGGCGGCCGTCCCGCCGCTGTGAGCGATCTGTGAGCGGGCTGCGGCAGCGTCGCCGGCATGGACGACGCAGCGCCGCACGCCCCCAGGGATCCCGCTCCCCGGCCAGCCGGCGGTCGACGGCCGCGAGCCCGCGAGCGGGGTCGTCGCCGAGCAGCGCGGCGGACCGTTCGGCGAGCGCGGCCAGCGGATGCCCGGCGCCCGCGCCGCCCGGGAGCCGCCGCCCGCGACGACCGGGTAGCTCTTGACGATCATCCCGTCCTCGCCGCGCACGGACTCAAGGACCGCGTTGCCCTCGTGGCCCTCGCCGTCGAGCGCGCCCTCCGCGGTGGCCGTTTCAGGACAGCGGCCGGCCCGGGCCCTTGCGGATCTGCGCGAGGAACAGCTGCGCGAGCGCGTGCTGCCCGGCGGCCGTCGGATGGAAGCTGCGCGGCTCGGCCTCCAGCGCCGACAGGTTCAGCGCCAGGCCGTTCATGTACGGGTCCGCGCTGCCCGCCTCGTGGCCGGCGAACGCGCTGTAGGCGTCGACGAACTCCACGCTCCCCCGGCCGTGCCGCGCCACGATCCGCGCGTCCGCCTCGGCGGCCGACTGCCGGACGAGCTGCCCGAGGTCGTAGGCGCGGGCGTTCAGCCAGCGCTGGTCCGACACCGTGATGTTGTCCCCGCCGACGCCCGTGACCTCGGAGAACGCCTTCGGGTACCCCATCACGATCACCCGCGCGGACGGCGCCCGGTCGGTGATCTTGTCCAGCAGGGCGGGCAGGTCCCGGCGCAGCTTCGCCATCCGGCCCGCGATGTCCGCGCCCTGGCCGGTGCAGCTGTGGCTCCACGGCAGGTGGATCACGCAGCCGCCCAGCACCTTGGAGAACCCGACGTCGTTGCCGCCGATGCTGATCGTCACCAGGCTGGTGCCGGCGTTGACGCGGTCGAGCTGCGGCGGCTCGCCGTACCGCCCCTTGAGGACGTCGGCCGTCGTGGCGCCCGAGCACGCCCAGAACGAGGACCCCTTCGCGAACCGGAACGCCGTCGAGACCTCGTGGTAGTACGCCTTCGACGTCCGGCGGCAGCGGTTGAGCGGATTGCGGTCGGCGACCGTCGCCTCCGCGCCGACCCCCGCCGAGTAGGAGTCGCCGAGCGCGACGTACGCGCCGCGCGTGGCCGCCTCGACCGCCGTGACCTGCTTGGCCTTCGCCACGACCGGGTCGGCGCGCACCGGCGGCTTCGGCCGGGGGCAGCCGCTCCCGAACGCCTTGCACCGCGCGGCCGGCAGCGCCACCAGCGGGACCACCGCGAGTGCCAGCAGCCCCACCAGGACGAGGACGGCGAGCCCCCGCTCGCCGAGACGCTCCCGCAACCGACGCGGCCAGGACCCGGGGGTCATCGTTCTCCTCGCGCGACCGGGACGCCGGGTGCCTCCCGCCGTCCGCCTTTACGTTGTAGATCTTGAACTGGGACGCGGGCGGGGCGTCGCGCGTTCCCGGAGAACAACTCTACGTGCGGCCGCGCCTCATCCGGTTCCGGGCGGCGACAGCGGCGCCCACATGACGGTGCGCGGTCCGAGTCCGTGCAGGCCGGCCGCGATCTCCGCGTCCCAGTAGGCCCGGATGCCCGGCCCCCAGCGGTCCTCGGGGAGTTCGGCGAAGCCGTGCCGGGCGTACCAGGGGCCGTTCCACGGGACGTCCCGGAACGTCAGCAGGCTCACCCCCGGAGACCCTCGCCGGGCCGCGGCGTCCAGCACCGCGCGCAGCAGCCGGGAGCCGATCCCGCGGCCGGTGAGGTCCGCGTGGACGGAGATCTGCTCCAGGTGCGCCGCGCCGTCCACCTCCCGGACCGCCGCGAACCCGACCGGCGGGTCCCCGGCGACGAGGAACTCCGCGCCCTTCGCGATCATCTCCTCGGCGATGGTCGGCCCGGGCGGGAACACGATCCCGAACGGATGGAACAGCCGGTCGCCGGAGTTCTCGATCGCCGGCAGGCCGGCGAGGTCACCGGGCCGCGCGGGCCGTACGTCGTACCGCATCCCGCGAGCCTAGGACGCGCGGCGGGTGCACGGCCTCCCCTTTTCCGGCCGGAAACGGGTTGCCGCGGCGGCCGGGGCGATGCGACGGTGGCGGGCATGACGATGGTACGGCTGCTGGATGTCGAGGACTGGGCCCTGTACCGGGCCGTCCGGCTGACCGCGCTGGCCGACTCCCCCGAGGCGTTCAGCTCCACCCTCGCGCGCGAGAAGGCGTTCGTCCCGGACGTCTGGCAGGAACGGCTCGCCGCCCGCAACACCTTCATGGCCGAGACCGAGGACGGCCCGGGCGGCATCGTGACCGTCCTCGCCACCGAGGACGGCACGGCCGAACTGGTCGGCATGTGGGTGGCGCCCGCCGCGCGCGGCCGCGGCGTCGGCGACCTCCTGATCCGTGCCGCGCTGGGCTGGACGGCCGAGCGCGGCCTCGCCGAACTGCGGCTGTGGGTCGTCGACGGCAACCGCCGTGCCGAACGGCTCTACGCCCGGCACGGCTTCGCACGGACCGGCGCCACCCAGCCCGGCCGACCGGGCGCGGACGAAGTGCAGATGGCGTTCGTACCGGCCCGCGAATAGCGCCCACGCGCCGCGTGCTCATCCGGGAGGGCCCGGACGACCGGGAGCGTGGGATCGGGCGGCTAGGGTGCCGGCATGACCGCATCGGACGATCTTCTGCGCCGGATCGAGAACGAGCCCGCGCTGGCCGGGCTGCTGGCGTTCCCGGCCGACTTCGACATCGAGCGGCGCGACCCGGTGGAGGAGCTGCGGCTGCCGACCGGACTGCCGCTGGAACCCGTCGCCGGCGACGGATCGGGCGGCACCTACTTCCTGTGCGGGAAGCCGGGCGGGGAGCGGCCGGTGCTGTACGCCGACTCGGAAGGGCAGGCCGTCCTGATGGCCGCCGACCTCGTCGAGGCCGTCGCGCTCGTCGCCTCCTACCCGTACTGGCGCGACCTCGGGTACGGCCACGACGCGGCGGAGCCGGAAGAGGAGTACGCCGAGGACCGGGAGGAGCGCGACGCGCTCATCGCCCTCCTCGGCATCACGCCGCCGCCGGTCGAGCAGGCCCTCGCGCGGCTGCGCGCCGCCGCCGCGCGGACCGTCCCCGACTTTCTGCCGATCGCGCGCCACGAGGAGGGCGGCTCGTCCTACGAGTCGGCGTACACGCCGTACTGGTGACGCGCCGGCCTCACTTGACGCCGGCCTCCTTCATCTCGCGGAGCTCGCGCTTGAGCTCCTTGATCTCGTCGCGGAGCCGGGCGGCGAGCTCGAACTGCAGGTCGGCCGCGGCCTGGTGCATCTGCGCCGTCATCGACTCGATCAGGCCCTCCAGCTCCTCGCGGGGGCGGTCGCCGACCAGGTCGGCGGCGTGCCGGCCGACCTCCCCCGAACGGGCGGACGCGCGGGACGCCAGGCCGGGGACAGGGGCCTTGCCGCGGCTCTGCTGGCGCCCGGCGCCGCCGATGAGGGTCTCGGTGTCGGCGTCCTCACGGGCGAGGGAGTCGAGGATGTCGGCGATCCGCTTGCGCAGCGCCGTCGGCTCGATGCCGTGCTCGGTGTTGTAGGCCTGCTGCTTGGCGCGGCGCCGGTTCGTCTCGTCGATCGCGCGCTCCATCGACGGGGTGACGGTGTCGGCGTACATGTGCACCTGGCCGGACACGTTGCGGGCCGCGCGGCCGATCGTCTGGATGAGGGACGTCTCGGAGCGCAGGAAGCCCTCTTTGTCGGCGTCCAGGATCGAGACGAGCGACACCTCGGGCAGGTCGAGGCCCTCGCGCAGCAGGTTGATGCCGACCAGCACGTCGAACTCGCCGGCGCGCAGCTCGCGCAGCAGCTCGATGCGGCGCAGGGTGTCGACCTCGCTGTGCAGGTAGCGGACCTGGACGCCGAGTTCGAGGAGGTAGTCGGTGAGGTCCTCGGCCATCTTCTTGGTGAGGGTGGTGACGAGGACCCGCTCGTCGCGGTCGGTGCGCAGCCGGATCTCGTGGACGAGGTCGTCGATCTGGCCCTTGGTCGGCTTGACGACGATCTCCGGGTCGATCAGGCCGGTGGGCCGGATGACCTGCTCGACGACCTCGCCCTTGACCCGGTTCATCTCGTAGGGGCCGGGCGTCGCCGACAGGTAGACGGTCTGGCCGATGCGGTCGAGGAACTCCTCCCACTTCAGCGGCCGGTTGTCCATCGCGGACGGGAGCCGGAACCCGTGCTCGACCAGCATCCGCTTGCGGGACGCGTCGCCCTCGTACATCGCGCCGATCTGCGGGACGGTCTGGTGCGACTCGTCGATGACGAGGAGGAAGTCCTCGGGGAAGTAGTCGAGGAGGGTGTTGGGCGCGGTGCCGGGGCCGCGGCCGTCGATGTGCCGGGAGTAGTTCTCGATGCCGGAGCAGGTGCCGACCTGGCGCATCATCTCGATGTCGTAGGTGGTGCGCATACGCAGCCGCTGCGCCTCCAGCATCTTGCCCTGCCGCTCCATCTCGGCGAGGGTCACCTCGAGCTCGGCCTCGATGTCGCGAATGGCGCGCTCCATCCGCTCGGGCCCGGCGACGTAGTGGGAGGCGGGGAAGACGTACAGCTCCTCGTCCTCGGTGATGACCTCGCCGGTGAGCGGGTGCAGGGTGGCGAGCTTCTCGATCTCGTCGCCGAACATCTCGATCCGGACGGCGAGCTCCTCGTACTGCGGGATGATCTCGATGGTGTCGCCGCGGACCCGGAACGTGCCGCGGGTGAAGGCCAGGTCGTTGCGGGTGTACTGCATGCCGACGAGCTGCCGGAGCAGGTCGTCGCGGTCGATCTCCTGGCCGACGTGCAGCCGGACCATCCGGTCGACGTACTCCTGCGGGGTGCCGAGGCCGTAGATGCAGGACACCGACGCGACGACGACGGTGTCGCGGCGGGTGAGCAGCGAGTTGGTCGCCGAGTGCCGCAGCCGGTCGACCTCGTCGTTGATCGAGGAGTCCTTCTCGATGTAGGTGTCGGTCTGCGGGATGTACGCCTCGGGCTGGTAGTAGTCGTAGTACGACACGAAGTACTCGACGGCGTTGCCGGGCATCATCTCGCGCAGCTCGTTGGCGAACTGCGCGGCCAGCGTCTTGTTCGGCTGCATGACCAGGACGGGCCGCTGGAGCTTTTCGACCAGCCACGCGATCGTGGCGGTCTTGCCGGTGCCGGTGGCGCCGAGCAGCACCGAGTCCTTGTCGCCGCGCGCGACGCGCTCGGCCAGCCCGGCGATCGCCTGCGGCTGGTCGCCCGACGGCGTCATCTCGGTGACGACCTCGAACGGCGCCACGCGGCGCCGCAGGTCCGTGATCGGCCGCATGATCGCCTCTCCCCCTGGTCTCGCGTTCGCTTGCCGCCCACTCTATGCAGCAGGTACGACAATCGCGGACCGCCCGATATTTCCCCAGGTCAGGCCGGTTTAACGGTCAGGAGGCGGGGAGCGGGAGGCGGGCGCTGACGGCGTAGCCGCCGCCGCGCGGCCCGGCCTCGAAGCTGCCGCCGAGCGCGGTGACCCGCTCGCGCAGGCCGACCAGGCCGTGCCCGCCGCTCGGCAGGTCGTGCGCGGGCGGCGCGGTGGGCGGGTCGTTGGCGATCTCCACCTCGATCGCCTCGGGGAGCAGGCCGAGGTCGACGCGGGTGTCGGCGGCGCCCGCGTGCTTGTGCACGTTGGTCAGGGCCTCCTGGACGAGCCGGTAGAGCGTCCGCCCGACCGCGCTGGGCATCGGCCGCTCCACGCCGCGCACGGACAGCACGACCCGCAGGCCCGCCGCACCGGACTGGCCGACCAGCTCGCGCACGTGCTCGAGGGTGACGGCCTCCTGCGGGAGCGCCTCCTCGCCCTGCCGCAGGACGCCGATGACGTGCCGCAGCTCCTCCAGGGCCTGCCGGCCCATGTCGCCGATGACGGCGGCGGTCTCGGCGGCCCGGCCGGGGTCGCGGGCGGCGACGGCCTTGAGGGCGCCGGCGTGGACGACCATGACGCTGATCCGGTTGGCGACCACGTCGTGCATCTCGCGGGCGATGCGGGTGCGTTCCTCCCCCCGCGCGCGCTCCGCGAGGAGGTGCTGCTCGCGTTCCAGGCGCGCGGTGCGCTCCTGGAGGGAGGCCAGGAGCTGCTTGCGCGCCCCCATGTAGAGGCCGAGCAGGACGGGGACCACGGTGAACGTGATGCCGAAGATCGCCTGGGCGAGGAAGCTGTCGGTGCTCGCCGTCGGCGCGGGGAAGGCGAGGCCGACGGCGTAGTTCATGGCCGCGACCGCCAGGACGACCCGGCGGGACGTCGCGTAGGCGGCCAGCGAGTAGAGGATCACCAGGACGACGAACGCGCCGCCCCCGGTGGCGGCGCTGAACGCCGTCGCGAAGACCGCCAGCGCGACCGGGTGCCGGCGGCGCACGACGATGCTCAGACCGAGGATCACGCTGCACGCCGACGTGACGGTGTGCGGCAGCCAGAAGCGCTGCGGGGAGAACCAGAGGAAGAGGCCGTCGACGACCGCGAACGACACGGCCAGGGTGACGTCCAGCGCGCGTGAACGCCGCGTCGGCCACGCCGCCGACCACCAGCCCCGGAGGTGCATGCGACGAGCCTATAGGCAGGCCAGGAAACCCGAACCGGCCGTAATGGGCCCGAACCGCCCGCCCGGCCCCCGCCCGGCCCCGGCCCAGGTGGGGGCGCCGGTGGCGGGTCCGGTGACGGGCGTGTGGCCCGCGGGTGCCCGCCACGCCCCGCCCGCGGGGCTTTCCCGCCGTCCCGGTGCTGTGGTTACGATGACGGCGCCGACTAGGACGGGGATGCCGCAGACGATGATCCGTTTCAGACGATGACCCGCTTCGCCAACTGGCTCGGGAAGAACGCCGACGCCTTCATCGCGCTGGTGCTGGCGATCACGGTCGCGGTGCTCGGGCTCGGGGTGAACCTGCCGCACGAGGACGAGATCACCAACAGCGCCGTCCTCGCGGTGATCGCACTGCTGGCCACCTCCGTGCTGCGCGACCGGGGCCGGCGCATCCCGGTGGAGGCCGAGGTCCGCGACACGCTGCGGGCGTCCTCCGCCACGCTGGAGGAGCTGAGCGGCCGGCTGGCGCACATCGAGCGGTTCGAGAGCGTCCTGACCGGCACCAAGCGGGCGCTGGACGAGACGGCGGTCGTGCGGGTGATCGGCGGCGGGCAGGTCGCGCACGTGCTGGAGGAGGCGCGCCGCGACACCGACCGGTGGTTCTTCAAGGGCGGCACCGGGACCTACATCCGCGCCAAGACGCTGCCCGAGTGCGTCGGGGCCGCCCGCCGGGACCGCCGCACGCTGCTGTTCCGGCTGGAGATCATCGACCCCACCAACGTGGAGGTGTGCGAGGCCTACGCGCGGCACCGGCGCTCGGTATCGGACGCGCCGGACGCGACGGGCGAGAAGTGGACGCTGGAGCGCACCCGGAAGGAGGCGTACGCGACGCTCCTGGCGGCGTGCTGGCACAAGCAGCGCTTCGGGATGCTCGACATCGACATCGGCCTGGCGCAGACGATGACGACGCTGCGCTACGACCTGGCGTCGACGCGGCTGGTGGTGACCCGCGACGACCCGCGCGGCGAGGCGCTGGTGGTCGACAGCGACAAGTTCTACTACAGCTGGGTGAGCGCGGAGCTGCAGATGAGCCTGGACCAGGCGCGCCGGGTCCCGGTGGAGCAGGCGCGGCTGGCGCCGCTGGACGACGAGCCGACCGTCGAGGAGGTCCGCAAGCTCTTCGAGGTGATCGGGATCGAGCTGGCGCCCTCCTACACCGACCGGGACGTCATCGAGATCATCCGCAAGGCGCTGCGCGCGAAGGACCCGTACGAATGACCGGGCCGCGCCGCCGGCCGCCCGGGAGGGGACACCCGACGGCATGAGGTACGAGGAGATCCGCGGCGACATCCGCGCCGGCCGGGCCGCGCGGACGCTGCCGGCGTGGGCCGGGCGGATCCTCGCGGATGTCGTCGCGGGCCGCTCGCCGGTCGCGGCGGTGCGCCACCCGCTGGGCTTCCTGTGCCTGCCGGTGGAGCGCAGCGGCGACCTCGGCGTGTGCCTGCACATCTGGACGCCGGAGGTGCGGCCCGTCCCGTCGACGACGTCGCCGGTCCACTGCCACAGCTGGGACCTGCTCAGCTTCGTCCTGTACGGGACGGTGCGCAACGTCCGGATGGACGTGCTCGACGCGCCCGGCACGGCACCGAGCGCCGCACCGTACGAGCCGCCGGACGGGGCCGGGCAGGTGTTCGAGGTGGTGAGCCGGGACGAGGTGGACGAGCTGCGGGCGACGGGCCGCGCCGTCCGCTACCGTCCCGGCCCTTCGACGACGCACCGCACCGGGGAGTCGTACACGCTGCCCGCCGGGGTGTTCCACAGCACGCTCATCGAGGACGGCCTGGACGCGGCGACGGTGGCGCTGGGGCGGCAGACGCCCGGCGGCGGCGACCTGTCGCTCGGGCCGCTGGACGTCCCGACGCACCGGGTGCGGCGCTCCCGGTGCGATCCCGGCGACACGGTGCGGGCGCTGCGGCGCTCGGCGCACCGGATCGCGGCGGCGCACCCCGGCCGCGCCGGGGCCTCGCCCCTGCCCGACGACGAACCGCCGTCCTCCGGCCCGTACGGGCGCCGGCACCGCTCGGCCCGCCGGTAGGCGGGCCCTTCGACGACTGGAGAGGCCCCGATGAGAACCGGAACCCCGTCACCGGCCCTCCCGGTCGATCTCTCCGAGGCGCGCCGGGTCGCGGTCGAGGCCGCGGAGGCGGCCGGGACGCTGCTGCGGTCCCGGGTGGACGGCCCGGTGGACGTCCGTCCCAAGGGCACCGCCGGGGACGTGGTGACGGAGCTGGACATGGCGGCCGAGTCGCTGATCCTGGAGCGGCTGCGCGCGTCGTATCCGGGGCACCGCATCATCGCGGAGGAGTCCGGGATCCTGGAGGGCGCGCCGGGCGAGGAGATGGTGTGGCTCGTCGATCCTCTGGACGGCACCAACAACGTCGCCATAGGGATGCCGGTGTACGCGGTCGGCCTGGCGTTGTGCGCGCGCGGGGAGCCGGTGCTGGGCGTCGTGCACGACCCGGTGACGGGACGCACGTGGTCGGCGCTGAACGGCGGGGGCGCGCAGGGCCCCGGAGGGGCGCCGCTCACGCTGCCGGAGCGTCCCCGTCCCGGCCGGGAGAGCAACCCGGTGCTGGCGTGGACGCAAGGGCACCAGGTGGGGCCGGGCGACGCCGCGGCGTTCCGGCTGCGGTCGCGGGTGGAGGCCGGGTGCGCGCGGATGCTGCAGCTGTGGGCGCCGCTGGTGGGGTGGGCGATGCTGGCGCGCGGCGACATCGACGGGTTCGTCGGCTACCTGCCGGAGATCGTGGATCTTCCGGCGGGGGCGCTGCTGGCGGCGGAGGCGGGCGCGGAACTGCGCCGCCTGGACGGCGCGCCCTACGAGCTGGGCATCGACCGGCCGCCGGCGGAGCTGAGCTTCGTCGCGGCGCGTCCGGAGCTGCTCGACCGCCTGCTGGAGACCGCCGCGGGGAGCGCCCCGGCGCCTTGAGCGGGCCGCCCAGTGCGGGTCAGCGGGTCAGCGGGTCAGCAGCAGCGCCCCGACGGCGGCGGCGCAGCCGAGGACCGCCAGGGCCGCCCCGGTCAGCACGAACTTGCGCATCGGGACCCGGACGTCCCACCGGCGGCACCACTCGAACCACAGCAGCGTCGCGAGCGACCCCCACGGGGTGATGACGGGCCCCACGTTCGTGCCGGCGAGCAGCGACAGCAGCTGGTCCTTGTTGGCCGCGGGCACGGCGGACTCGCCCGCGACGTAGGCGGGCAGGTTGTTCAGGACGTTCGACAGGCCCGCCCCCGAGAACGCGGCGCGGAACGCTCCCGCGGCGCCGTCGTCGGTGCCGACGAGCGCGCGCATCGCGTCGTCGAGCCCGTAGCGCTCCAGGGTGGGGACGACCAGGAACAGCCCGGTGACGAACACCATCAGCTGCCAGGGGATCAGCGCGGGCCGCAGCGCGGAGCGGTCCCGGACGGCGAACGCGGCGACGGCCACGGCGGCGGCGACGGTGGTCGCTATGCCGAGCTGGATCCCGGTGTGGACGCCCGCCAGGATCGCGCCGATGAACAGCAGGCACGCGACGCCGGTCGCGGAGAACAGCACCCGGTCGCGCACGGGGACGGGCTCGGGCGGGTCGTAGGCGTCCTCGCCGCGCATGCTCCGCCGCCAGTAGAACACCCACAGCAGCGCCATGGTGACGGCCAGGACCGCCGCCTGCGGCAGCCACATGCGCGCGGCGAACTCGGAGGTCTCCAGGGCGACCCGGTCGGCGGCGAGCAGGTTCGTCAGGTTGGAGACCGGCAGCAGCAGGCTGGCGGTGTTGGCGAGCCACACGGTCGTCATGGCGAGCGGCAGGGCCGCGATCCGCGCGCGCGCCGCGAGCGCCAGCATGACCGGGGTGAGCAGTACCGCCGTCGTGTCGAGGTTGAGAAAGACCGTGTTGACCGACGCGAACGCCACGCACAGCAGGAACAGGGCGGCGTAGCGGCCCCGGCCGGCGCGCGCCATCCGCTGCGCGATCGCGTCGAAGACGCCGGCCTCCTTGGTCAGCTCCGCGAGCACGATGATGGCGAACAGGAACAGCAGCAGCGGCGCGATGCGTCCGACGCTGGAGCGCGCGGTCGCGGCGGGCAGCGCCCCGGTGGCGACGAAGGCCAGGCCGAGCGCGAGGACGCCGATGCGGATCCAGTCGAGAAGGCCCAGCGCGCGCGCCGCGCGGCGGACGGTCTCGGACGGGGGCGACACGTGCGCCATGATCCCATAACCCGCCCGGCGTCCCAGGCGCGATACTGGCGGCATGACTCCCCCCGGCGGCCGTCCACGGCAGGAGCGTCCCACCGACTTCTTCATCAGCTACTCCCCCGCCGACGAGCGGTGGGCGTCCTGGATCGCCTGGCAGCTGGAGGCGGCCGGGCACCGGACGATGATGCAGGCGTGGGACTTCGTGCCCGGCACGAACTTCATCGACTTCATGGACCGGGGGCTGTCGGAGGCCAAGGCCGTGGTGGCGGTGCTGTCGCGCAATTACCTGCGTTCGCGGTACGGGCGGCTGGAGTGGATGGCGGCGCTGCGGGCCGACCCGGACGACCCGGCCCGCAAGCTCGTCACCGTCCGGATCGAGGACTGCCCGATCGACGGGCTGCTGTCGACGATCACCTACGTGGACCTGGTCGGGATCGACGACCCCGACGAGGCGCGCGGGCTGCTGATGCGGCGCATCCAGGAGGCGCTGATCGGCCATGCGCGCCCGTCGGACGGGCCGGGGTTCCCCGGCGGCGGCCCGGGGGCCGCGGGCGGCCGTGCGGCGATCGTGGGCCGCCTGGAGGGCACCGGGCCCGTGGAGAGCGGCGAGCCGGGGCGGCCGGAGCCGACGGGCGAGCGGCCCGTGCGCCGCGCGCCCGTGGCGGCGCCGGCGTTCCCGTCCGCGGACGGCGCGGAGCGGCCCCGCGAGCGGCTGAGCGTGCTGCACGTGTCCGGGCCGCGGTTCGGCCGGACGCTCGCCGAGCCGGGCGAGCCGACGACGGCGGCGGAGCTGCAGGACCGCATCTGGAGCGACGTGACCCGGCTCGCCGACACCGGCGTCCCGCGCCCCGACCTGCTGGTCGTCACCGGCAACCTCACCCATTCCGGCAGCCGCAAGGAGTTCGCCGAGGCGCTGTCGTTCCTGACGAGCCTGCGCGCCCTGCTCGGCCTGGAGGCGCAGCGCGTCGTGGTGGTGCCGGGCACCCACGACGTGACCCGGGCGGCCTGCCAGGCGTACTTCTCCAGCTGCGAGGCCGACGACATCGAGCCGCAGCCGCCCTACTGGCCGAAGTGGCGGCACTTCGCGAACCTGTTCAAGGAGTTCTACCAGGGCCTCGACTCGCTCATCTTCGACAGCGCGCAGCCGTGGACGCTGTTCCCCGTCCCCGACCTGAAGGTCGTGGTGGCCGGGCTCAACTCCACGCTGCCGCAGTCGCACCGCGAGGAGGACCGGTACGGGCGGGTCGGGCAGGCGCAGGCGGCCTGGTTCAACGAGCGGCTCCGCCACTTCGAGGACGAGGGATGGCTGCGGCTCGGCGCGGTCGAGCACACGCCGATCGCGGGCGAGCCGGGGGCGCTGCGCGACCCCGAGACGGTCGAGACGCTGCTGGGCGGCCACGTCAACCTGTTCTTCCAGGGCACCGAGTCCGACTTCGGCGCGGTGCCGCTGCTCGACTCGGGCGTCCCGTCCGTCCCGGCGCTCGGGCCCGGCCGGCACCAGACCGTGGTGCTGCGGCCGGACGGCCTCGAGCGGTGGATCCCCGAGGAGGCCGCCAGGCGCGGCCCGGAGCGCCTCGACATCGCGTGGTCGAAGGCGGCGGGAACGTTCCCTCCCAAGGAGGCGGCGGCTCCGGCGGGGCCGGCCGGGCCCGTCCCGGGGCTCGGCTCCGGCGCGGCCCCGGACGGTCCGTCCGACCCGGCGCCCGACCCCACGGCCCGCCTGCTGGACCGGCTCACCGAGGCGTGCGAGACCCGGTTCGAGCGCGCGACGATCCGGCGCGTCGTCCCGCCGCCCCGCGCGGACGGCCGCGCCGACGCGCCGCACCTGCTCCTCACCCACCTGGAGGACGGGTTCGTCCGGCAGTACCGGATCGGCGCGCACGTCGGGCAGGTGACCGAGGAGGACGTGGACGCGTTCGTCCGGCACGTGCACGCCGACGGCGCCGACCACGGGTCGGAGCTGGTCTACCTCGGCCCGGTGCCGCCGCGGTCGCTGCGCGAGGACGCGCTGCGCCGCGGCATCCGGGTCCGCAGCCTCACCGAGTTCCAGGGGCTGCTCGACCTGTCGGAGTACGTGTCCGCGCAGACCGCGCGGCTGTCGACGGGCGGGCTGTACCCGCCGTCGCTGTACGTCCCGCAGCGGTACCGGGAGCTCGACCGCTTCCGCCCGGACACGCCGTCCGGCGACGCGGCGGACGGCGGCTCGCCGGCGGAGGGCGTCGGCGTCGAGGAGGACGTCGTCGGCGAGATGCTGCGGCTGCTGGCCGCCGACCACGGCCGGTTCCTGCTGCTGCTGGGCGACTTCGGGCGCGGCAAGACGTTCGCGCTGCGCGAGCTGGCCCGCCGCATCCCCGAGGAGCTGCCGCACGTCGTCCCGATCCTCATCGAGCTGCGCGCGCTCGACAAGGCGCACTCGGTGGACGGCCTCGTCGCCGCGCACCTGGCGAACCACGGCGAGGAGCTGATCGACCTCAAGGCGTTCCACTACATGCTGCGGCAGGGCCGCATCGTGCTGCTGTTCGACGGGTTCGACGAGCTGGTCACCCGCGTCACCTACGACCAGGCCGCCGACCACCTCGACACGCTGCTGCAGGCCGCGCAGGACAAGGCGAAGATCGTCGTGGCGAGCCGCACCCAGCACTTCAAGTCGCAGGCGCAGGTGCTGACCGCGCTCGGCGAGAAGGTCGGGGTGCTGCCGCACCGCCGCGTCCTCGGACTGGAGGAGTTCACCCCCCGGCAGGTCCGCTCCTACCTGGTGAACCGGTACGGCGACGAGGACGCCGCCGACGCCCGCCTCGGCCTGCTGTCGGGCATCGAGGAGCTCCTCGCGCTGACGTCCAACCCGCGGATGCTGAGCTTCATCGCCGACCTCCCCGAGGACCGGCTCCGCGCCGTCGCGCAGGCCCGCACCACGGTCAGCCCTGCCGACCTGTACCACGAGATCCTGTCGTCGTGGCTGGCGTACGAGGCCGAGCGGGTCCGCGGCACCGGCGGGCCGTCCGGGCTCGCCGCCGACGACATGTGGGAGGCGGTCGGCACCCTCGCCCTGCGGCTGTGGGAGGGCAACGAGCAGTTCCTGCGCCTCGCCGAGCTCGCCGACGTCGCCGACACCCTCACCGGCCTCGCCGACGGGCGCCTGTCCCCGCACCAGGTGACGCACGCGGTCGGCGCGGGCAGCCTGCTCGTCCGCACCGAGGAGGGCCTGTTCGGCTTCATCCACGGCTCGGTGATGGAGTGGCTCGTCGCCCGGCACATCGCCGCCGAGTTCGCCCGCGGCGCCGTCCCCGCCGCGCTGAGCCGCCGGGCGCTGTCCCAGCTCACCGTCGACTTCCTGTGCGACCTCGCCGACGCCCGCGCCTGCCAGGACTGGGCCGCCGGCGTCCTCGCCGACCCCGGCGCCGACGACACCGCCCGCGCCAACGCCATCCGCGTCACCACCCGGCTGCGCACCCCCGCCCGCACCGACCTGCGCGGCGCCCGCCTGCAGGGCGAGGACCTGTCCTACCGCGACCTGCACGAGGTCGACCTGACCGGCGCCGACCTTACCGACGCCCAGCTCGTCGGCGCGAACCTGTCCCGCGCGGTGCTGCGGGACGCCTCGCTCGCCGGCGCGCGGCTCGACGAGGCGAAGCTCACCGGCGCGGACCTGCGCGGCGCCGACCTGTCGCGGGCCCGGCTCGCCCGCGCCGACCTGCGCGACGCCGCCGTCGAGGGCAGCCGCTGGACCCGCGCCGCGCTCGTCGACGCCGACCTGCCCGACCGGATCGCCGCCGCGCCGGAGCTGCGCGAGGCCGCCATCGCCCCCGGCCGCCCCATCGACATCCAGGTCGCGCCCGCCGCCGTCGGCGTCCCCTACGGCTTCCACTTCCAGACCAGCCGGCTGCCGCAGCCGCTCGCCTACAGCCCCGGCGGGTCCGTCCTCGCCGTCGGCAGCGAGGACGGCGGCGTGCTCGTCTGCGACGCCGTCACCGGCACCCCGCTGCGCACCCTGCAGGGCCACCGCGACCGCGCCTACGCGGTCGCGTTCGACCGCGCCGGGAACCTCCTCGCCAGCGGCTCCGCGGACGGCACCGTCCGCATCTGGGACCTCGCCACCGGCCGGTGCGCGCACACCCTCACCGTCCACCCCGAAGGGGTGTGGCCCGTCGTCGTCGGCGGCCGCGCGCCCGCCGGCGGCAGCCTCGTCGCGGCCGGCGCCGCCGACGGCACCATCCGGATCTGGGACGCCGAGACCGGCGAGCACCTGCACGACCTCGCCGGCCACACCGCGCCCGTCTACACCGCCGTGTTCGACCCCGCCGGCTCCCTCATGGTCACCGGCGACGCGGGCGGCACCCTGCGGGTGTTCGACCTGTCCACCGGCGCGCTGCACCGCGAGCTGGCCGGCCACCGCGGCGCGGTGTTCCGCGCCGTGTTCCACCCCGGCGGCTCCGTGCTCGCCGCGGGCGACGAGGCCGGCGTCGTCCGGCTCTGGGACATCCGCACCGGCGAGATCCGGCGGGAACTGCTCGGCCACACCGGCCGCGTCTACGCCATCGCGTTCCACCCGGGCGGCGACCTCCTCGTCACCGGCGACACCGACGGGTCCGTCCGGCTCTGGGCGGACGGCCGGCACCGCGCCACCCTGTCCGGCCACGACGGCGGCATCTACCAGGCCGCGTTCAGCCCCGACGGCGGCCGGCTCGCCACCGCCGACAGCGCCGGGTCCGTCCGGCTGTGGGACCCCGAGACCGGCCGGCAGCGCCTCGAGCTCGCCGGGCACCGCGGCGCCGTCTGGCCGTTCGCGTTCCGCCCCGACGGCCGGCAGCTCGCCACCAGCAGCAACGACGGCACCGCCCGGATGTGGGACGCCGAGACCGGCCAGTGCCGCACCGTGCTGCGCGGCCACGGCCGCCGCGTCACCGGCGTCGCGTTCAGCCCGGACGGCGGCCTGCTCGCCGCCGGCGGCAACGACGGCCTCGTCCGGCTCTGGGACCCGCGCACCGGCCGGATGGTCCGGGAGCTGCGCGGCGTGGCCGACAACCTCACCTCCGCCGCCTGGTCGCCCGGCGACGGCCGGCTCGCCACCGCCACCAACGACGGCGGCGTCCACCTGTGGCAGGCCGGCACCGGCACGTTCGAGCGCGAGCTGAACGTCGAGACCGACCACGTGTGGGCGCAGGCGTTCGCACCGTCCGGCGACGTCCTCGCCACCGCCAACGACGACGACAGCGTCCGGCTCTGGTACTGGACGACCGGCCGGGAGACCGTCAACCTCGCCGACCACCGCGGCCGGGTCCGCTCGATCGCCTTCCACCCCGGCGGCGGCGCCGTCGCGACCGGCTGCGACGACGGCGTCGTCCGGCTCTGGGACCCCGGGACCGGCGCGCTCGTCCGGGCCCTGCGCGGCCACGCCGACCGCGTCTACCAGGTGGCGTTCGCGCCGTCCGGCGACGTCCTCGCCAGCGCGAGCAACGACGGCACCGCCCGGCTGTGGGACCCGGCGTCCGGCGCCGCCCTGCACGAGCTGCGCGGCCACGCCGGACGCCTGTGGACCGCCGCGTTCCACCCGTCCGGGGAGCTGCTCGCCACCGCCGGCGACGACCTCGTCGTCCGGCTGTGGGACCCCGCCACCGGCCGCCCGCTGCACACCCTCACCGGCCACACCCGCCGCGTCTGGTCGGCGGCGTTCAGCCCCGACGGGACGCGGCTCGCCACCGCCGGCGACGACGGCGCCGTCATCCTGTGGGACGTCTCCGACCGCGCCGCGCCCGCCCGCCGCGCCACCCTCCTCGGCCTCGCCGAGGGCTGGGCCGCCCTCGCCCCCGACGGCCGCTACAAGTGGGAGGGCAACGCCACCGCCGAGTTCTGGTACGCCGTCGGCATGTGCCGCTTCGAACCCGGCGAACTCGACACCTACCTCCCCGAAGTCCGCCAGCTCCCCATGGATGCGTCCTTCTGAGGCACTACGAAAGCCCCCTGGGTTTCCAGGGGGCTCGCCGTGCGCGTCGGAAAACTACCGCGTGACGCCTTCCGACCGTGCCACCAGGCGGGCCAGGACCCCGGCCATCTCCTCCTGGCGAGCGGCCATCTTCCCGAGCTCGCCCATGATCAGGTTGACGGCCGATCCGAGCTCCTGCCTGAGCTCCTGCCGGAACTCCTGCCTGACCAGCCCCAGCTCCCGATCAAGGTGATCCTTGGTGACCAGGTCCTTCAGATCGTCCTTCGTGACCAGGTCGGCCAGGGTCACCTGTTCGAGGGGCTTCGAAGCCATGATGGTCATGTTACCTCTCGTCGTCGTGGGGGACCGCCCTTCGGCGGGTCTCCAGTCTCCCACACGCGACCACCCTGAGCGTTCGGTTGATCACCGACAGTTATTCGTCGGTGATCAACTGGCGGCGGCCTGGCGGGTGAGGGTCTCCCAGAGGGCGTCGACCTGGGACTTCAGGTCGTCGAGGGTGCCGGAGTTGTCGATGACGTGGGTGGCGACGGCGCGGCGCTGCTCGCGGGTGGCCTGGTTCGCCATCCGGGCGCGGGCATCCTCCTCGGTCATGCCGCGGCGGGAGGTGAGGCGGTCCAGCTGGGTCTCCTCGGGCGCGTCCACGACCACCACCGCGTCGTAGGCGCCGGCGAGGCCGTTCTCGGCCAGCAGCGGGACGTCGTAGACGACGATCGCGTCGGCGGGGGCGGCGTCCATCAGCTCCTGCATCCGCTCCCCCACCAGCGGGTGGACGATCGCGTTGAGGGCGGCGAGCCGGTCGGCGTCGGCGAACACGATCCTGCCGACCTTCTCCCGGTCGAGGGCGCCGGACGGCAGCAGCACGCCGTCGCCGAACTCGGCGACGACCGCGGCGAGGCCCGGGGTGCCCGGCTCGACCACCTCGCGGGCGATCTTGTCCGCGTCGATGACCACCGCGCCGCGCTCGGCCAGCCGCGCGGACACCTCGCTCTTGCCCGACCCGATTCCGCCGGTGAGTCCCACTTTCAGCACGCGCCCACCCTAGCGGGCGCGGGTCTCAGGGGGTCCCGGCGGGCACGAGGGCCTTGCGCATGTGCACGAGCGTCAGGTGCGCGGCGACCCGCTCGCGGTGCGTCTCGGTGTAGCCGAGCCGCCGGTACAGGCGCAGGTTGCCCTCGCTGAGGTGCCCGGTGAACAGCACGCACGCGTCGGCGCGGCCCGCGACGGCCTCCTCCAGCGCCCGCATCAGCCGCCCGCCGATCCCGCGGCCCTGCAGGTCGGGCGCGACGACGAGCCGCCCGACCAGGCAGGTGTGGTCGCTGAACTGGGCGCGGACGGCGCCGGCGATCCGGCCGCCGAGCACCGCCTTCAGCACCACCGCGTCGCCCTCCAGCAGCTTGCGCATCTGCTCCAGCGACTCGACCAGCGGCGGGATGAACGGGTCGCCGTACAGCTGCGCCTCGCTGACGTAGGCGGCGCGCTGCAGCGTCAGCAGCTCGCCCGCGTCGGCGGGGACCGCCGGCTCGACCGCCGCGGTGCCCGCCGCCGTGCCCGCCGCCGTGTCGTCCATGGCCGCCTCACTTCCCGATCCGGAGCGTCACCGCGACCGGATAGTGGCCGGACGCCCCCGAGCGCGGGACGTCGTAGTCGCTGAACAGCACCCCGTCGGAGCCGAAGACGTAGTCGGTGCGGTCGCCGTCCGCCGAGGTCGGGGACGCGTCGCCGCCGAGCGCGGCGTTGCGCAGGTCGGTTCCGTCGGTCATGTCGGACACCTCGGGGCTGCCGGGGCCGGCGCCGAAGTCGCCGCCGATGACGGTCCGGGGCGCGCCGCCCCAGGCGCGCAGCAGCGCCGCGACCTCGCGGGACCGCTCGCCGCTCTGCCCGTCGCCGCCCTGCAGCCGGGTCGACCACACGTCCATCGTGCTCGCGCCGACGGCCAGCCGCGCCCACACGTACCCGCGGATCTGCGACCAGTCGCCCTTCTGCATCCGGCCCGTCCCGGAGCTGCGGACGGGCAGCGAGGTCAGGATCGCGTTGCCGAACTGGCCGTCGGCCGCCGGTCCCCAGATCAGCTTCATGCCGAGCCGCCGCGACAGGTAGACGCCGAGGTCGGCGGTGCCCGACAGCAGCGACCCGCGGCTCGCCTCCTGCAGCAGGACGACCTGGGCGCGCTGCCTCTCGATGGTGCGGGCGACGCCCTCGGGGTCGAGGCGGCCCTTCTGGTTGACGGCGTCCTCGATGTTGTAGCTGAGCAGGCGAACCTGGCCGGGGACGGGCCCGGCCTTCGCCGTCCCGTCCGGCGCGGCGACGGTGAACACCGCGGTGCCGAGCAGCAGGACGAGCGCGGCGGCGCCGCCGGCCAGGGCGCGCAGCGGCGCCCGCGCGGGCAGCGGGCCGCCGCGGGCCGCCGCGGCGGCGGCGAGCCCGCCGAGCGCGATACCCGCGACGCCCGGCAGGACGTTGTTCGGGAACGGCAGCGGCGACAGGGCGCTCACCTGGTACGGGACGAGCAGGACGAGGATCAGGAAGCCGCCGAGCGCGGCGCCCACGTCGATCCGCCAGACCGGCCCGCCGGTCCCGGCGCGGCGCAGCGGCGCCCGGCACGCCACCGCCAGCAGCCACGCCGACAGCACCTGCCCGAGCACGACGATCGGCACCACCTCGATGCCGGTGACCGCGTACGTCCCGGCGACCGCGCCCGCGCCGACGCCGAGCACGGTGCCGCCGAGCACGCACACCCCGCCGGGGACGGCGCGCACGGCGAGCCCGGACGCCAGGAACGCCAGCGCCAGGCCCTGCCCGACGACGATCGCGATGTGCGCGGCGGTCAGCGACTGCCAGCCGGACGAGGCGACGAACGCGGGGCTGGCCAGCACCAGCACCTGCAGCGCGAGGAACGGCCCCAACGCGGCGGCGCCCATCGCGTCCCGCCACGACAGGCCCGGCGCCACGACAGGCCCGGACGACAGCTCCCGGTAGAGGGCGGCGGCGCCGAGCGCCACGAACGCCAGGCACGCCGCCCACGGCCCGATCCCGCTCCGCCACACCGGGTCCCAGGTGGCGAAGCACATCCGGACGGCGGTGTCGGCGGACAGGCCCGCGACGGTCGCGGTCGCGAACCCGACGCCGGACAGCCCGCGCGCCCCCTCGAACAGCGCCGCGACCGCGATCATGCCGATGGCGGTGCCGGCGAACGCCAGCCAGGTCTGCGGGCCGATCGCCTGGGCGAGCAGCCGGACGGCGAACAGCCCGCCGACCCCTGCGAGCAGCAGCCCGCTCGGGCCCGCGGCGCGGCGCACGAGCGGCGCGGCGAACCCGGCGAGATAGACCGCCAGCACGGCGACCGCGGCCACGCCGGTGCCGGCGTCGTCGGCGAAGTGGTCGAGCTGGGGAAGCGAGAAGCGCAGGGTCTGCGCGAGCACCGCGACCGTGATCGCGATGAGCGTCAGCCGGGCGGGGCCCTGCGGGACGATCGACGGTCCCGGCGCTGCCGGGCCGCCGGTCTTGGTGCCTACCTCTGTGCTGGCCAATTGAACGAGTGCTCCCGGGGGACGAGCGGACCTACGGGGGTAACGGCGACGCGGCACTGCGCGGCCCCTGCGGACTCTACGGCCCCGGCGGGCGCCGTGCGCGCCGAACCGCCGGGCGCGGAACCGATCACCCCGCCGGACGATCATACGGCCCGGCGCGGGTGCGCCGGGCCGGGCGGGCGAGACCCGCCACGCGGCCCGTCGGGCCGCCGCCCGCACCGCGGACGCCCCCGCCGGGCCCGGCCGGGTTCAGGGGCCCGGAAACCGATCACGGCCGGAGGCGATCCAGGGATCGCGCTCCGGCCGTGGTCGTCAGGCCCGTGGGGCCGCCGCCGTCGGTGCGGGGTCAGTGACCGGTCACTGGCCGCCGGACAGCTTCTCCCGCAGCGCGGCGAGGGCCTCGTCGGTCGCCAGCGCGCCGCCGCCCGACTCGCTCTCGCCGCCGCCGGAGTAGGAGGTCTCGCCGCCGCCGGTCGCGGGGCCGGTCTCGGCCTCCGCCTCGGCCTTGCGGGCCTCCTCGATCTGCTTGCGGTGCGCGTCGAAGCGGGCGCGGGCCTCGGCGTACTGCCGCTCCCAGGTCTCGCGCTGCTCGTCGAAGCCCGGCAGCCACTCGCCCGTCTCGGCGTCGAAGCCCTCGGGGTACTTGTAGTTGCCCTGCTCGTCGTACTCGGCCGGCATGCCGTACAGGGTCGGGTCGAAGTCCTCTTCCTCGATCCCCGCGGCGCCCTCGTTGGCCTGCTTGAGCGACAGGCTGATCCGCCGCCGGTCGAGGTCGATGTCGATGATCTTCACGAAGATCTCGTCGCCGACCTGGACGACCTGCTCGGGGATCTCCACGTGCCGCTCGGCCAGCTCGGAGATGTGCACCAGGCCCTCGATGCCCTCCTCGACGCGGACGAACGCGCCGAACGGCACCAGCTTGGTGACGCGGCCCGGCACGACCTGCCCGATCTGGTGGGTGCGGGCGAACTGCTGCCACGGGTCTTCCTGGGTCGCCTTGAGCGACAGGGAGACGCGCTCGCGCTCCATGTCGACGTCCAGGACCTCGACCGTGACCTCCTGGCCGACCTCGACGACCTCGGACGGGTGGTCGATGTGCTTCCAGGACAGCTCGGAGACGTGCACCAGGCCGTCGACGCCGCCGAGGTCGACGAACGCGCCGAAGTTGACGATCGAGGAGACGACGCCCTTGCGGACCTGGCCCTTCTGCAGGGTGTTGAGGAAGGTCTGGCGGACCTCGCTCTGCGTCTGCTCCAGCCAGGCGCGGCGGGACAGGACCACGTTGTTGCGGTTCTTGTCCAGCTCGATGATCTTCGCCTCGAGCTCGCGGCCGACGTAGGGCTGCAGGTCGCGGACGCGGCGCATCTCGACCAGCGACGCGGGCAGGAAGCCGCGCAGGCCGATGTCGAGGATGAGACCGCCCTTGACGACCTCGATGACGGTGCCGGTGACGATGCCGTCCTCGTCCTTGATCTTCTCGATCGTGCCCCAGGCGCGCTCGTACTGGGCGCGCTTCTTGGACAGGATCAGACGGCCTTCCTTGTCCTCCTTCTGGAGGACGAGGGCCTCGACGTGGTCGCCCACGGCGACGACCTCGTTGGGGTCGACGTCGTGCTTGATGGACAGCTCACGCGAGGGGATGACGCCCTCGGTCTTGTAGCCGATGTCGAGGAGGACCTCGTCACGATCGACCTTGACGACAGTGCCCTCGACAATGTCGCCGTCGTTGAAGTACTTGATGGTCTCGTCGATCGCCGCGAGGAAGGCTTCCTCGGACCCGATGTCGTTGACCGCTACCTGCGGGGTGGTCGAGGTGGCCTCGGTGCTGCTCGTCATGTGTCGGCTGGCTCCGGTACGGACATGGAAGTCGTGATGGGTTGTGCGCGGAGGGCCGTCCGCCCTGCCGAGAACCGGAAGGAACGCGGTGCTGACCGCGTCAGTGAACCGAACCGATGTCGCCGACCTGACCGAGCGCGAGCCTGCTCCGTCCGAAGCGCGCGCAGGCCCACAGCGCAGCGATCAGAATATGGGACGCGGCGCGCCTGGTCAATCCGGTGGGCACGCCGCCGGCCGGCCCGCATCAGTAGACCCGCGCCCAGGCCCGGTACGGCTTGCCCAGCCGGTCCTCGAACATATTGGGAAACGTCACCGTGTTCGGGTCTCCGTCAGATGTGTACCGCTCCTCGGGGTGCTTGTCCAGATAATCGAGCCAAGCGGTCGAGCAGAACTGCTTGCAGTCGTCCTCTTTGATCTTGCCCTCGGACCGTACCCGGTCGATCGCCCACCGGTCGAACCTCCCGTCGAACGGCGACACCGACGGCCGCCACCCCGCCAGGAAGATCCCCTGGAAGGCGTACGAGCCGTCCTTCTTCTGCGCCCACGCCGCCTTGTGCGGGGCGACGCCGAACGGGTACGCGAACGTCGTCGTGTGCGTCCCGGTCATCTTGACGATCTCGTCCTCCATGCCGCCGATCTCCTTGTACACCTGCTCCTTGGACAGGTGCGACAGGTCGGGGTGCGACATGGTGTGGTTGGCGATCTCGTACCCGTGCTGGGCGAGCCACTTCAGGCCCGCGGCGGCCTGCAGGTCGCTCATCCCGAACAGGTCCTTGTTCAGGTAGAACGTCGCGACCGGCCGGAACCCGGGGTTCTCCCGCGCCACCTGCTCGATGACGCCCACCGCCGTGTCGGGCTTCGGGTTGCCCCCCGCGTCCAGCCCGAAGTGCCCCGGGGTGCTGTCGTCGAAGGTGAGCACGACGGGGTGCTTGCCGGCCGGGACGTCGATCCATCCCTTGACGAAGTCCGCCGCGGTGATCGGCACGTACCCGTCCTTGGCGAGCCGCGTCAGCTCGTCGTACAGCTCCTTGGTCGAGCGGTCCAGCGACTGCTGCGGCTTGACCATGATCCGGTGGTACATGATCACCGGGACCTGGCCCAGCTCGTCGGCCTTGGCCTGCGCCGCCGCGGGCGCCGCGGCCGCGAGCCGCGCGGGCGCCGGCGGGCTCGCCGTCCCGCTCGCGGACGGCGCCGCGCGGCCGGGCGCCGGCG
>NZ_WBMS02000034.1 GCF_008923205.2 Actinomadura physcomitrii
CCTGTGCCGGATCCTCGCTCTCACAGCGGCGATATGGCACAACGACAAGACCGGACAGTCGATCAAGCGGTCACTGACTGCCTATGATCACTGACTGCAACGACACTCCTTGGACTCATTCATCTAGGAGGGCCAGCATCAGGGCGGCCCCATCGGTACGCATGTCGACCGCCCAGGTCACGGTCTCGGCCAGGCCGATGACGTCGGCCAGGAGTCTCACCGGCGGGTCCTCGTCATTGGCGACTCTCCGCGACAGTGGCCGGTTTCCGTCGGCGTCGATCACCACCGCGTGGTGGTGGGTCTTGCCGATGTCCACCCCGGCCCACACCTGCTGCTGCATCGTGCCTCCCCCGATCGGGTCTGATCACGGTTCCCGCAGACGGCTCGCCGGCCAAGTCCCTACGCAGCGACGGTTCGCAATTCTCAATCGGCGGCCGAGTCGTCATGTGGGTACCGGGCGGCCAATCAAGAGCAACCACACCAGCGGCAGACAGGTTCCAGCCACACCCGGTACCCCTGGGGCACCAGCACCGCACTTAGGAGCGAGTGACCCGTGAGCCAGAAGGTAGGGACAGGTTCCGGCCGCCGCCATCATCGACGGCGCGGGGTCGGGGGGAGCCCCGCACCCTTCCAGCCCAGCCACGCGACTACAGGTCCGTGGCGTACCCCTCGATGTAGTAGGACTTGCCGACCTCGGGAGGTGGGCAGTCCAGTACCTCGATGAGCCGCGGCCAGTGCTCGGCCCTGACTGGTTACGAATTCACGAACCACTCATCGTCGCCGTAGTCGAAGAGGTCACGGACCCTGATGAACTGCTCCCGGCTGATGGGGAGGGCGGCACTGGGCTGCTCGTCGCTGTCGTTGAACGAGATCTCCGGGCATGGCGCGATCTTGGCAGTGCTTCGGGCGGTGGTGCGACCCCGGGGCGGCCGGACGGGGCGGAGCCGGCGGACGCGTCGCGATGCGCGGCGCGGCCAGGGGCGGGGCCGCGCCAGCGGCCCAAGCGCCGCCGCCCCTTGATCCCAAACAGCCCAATTCGGCAAGCCACGATCTGGTCTATGTCCTGTCCCGGGTGATGCTTGAGACCTCTGTCACATCACGAGTCTGTCGTTCCTTCCACGCTCCAAGTAGGCCCAACGGAGCGCTCAAGCGGACGGTGGCTGCGTGGCGGGTCGGCCTGCGTACGGCTATGGCTCCGTAGGAGAACAACGCAGCACGGCTTTCAAGCCGAGGGACATCCAAATCCCAGTCGTGTGTCCGACACCGCCCGGAAGGTCGCGATCAGCAATGTCTCGAACGCGGTGAGTTGGAGGACAACCAGGCGGTATGCGCAAGCCTGGTGCAGACAGAGCCTGCTTTTCGTGCGGCTCTTACGATCACGGCCATGTGTCTGCAGGCTAGGTGCGAGGTAGGGTGGGTCCATGCTGATCAGGTTCGAGGCGAGGAACTATCGCTCCATCTGGGAACCAGTTGAGCTCTCGATGGTTGCGATCGATCTGGACCGCGAAGCAGTGCGCCCCGCCCCCCGTCTCGGTGTAAGCCTCCTTCCACTCGCTGCTGTCTACGGACCGAACGCTTCCGGGAAATCTAACGTACTTGCAGCGCTCTCATGGGTCCGTGATGCAGTCCAGCAATCCCTTCGTTTCTGGGAAGACGAAATTCCGATTGAGCAATTCGCCTTCGGGGAAGGGGGTGCGTCATCAAGTGAGTTTGTACTCGAACTTGAAATTAAGGGGATTCGTTTCGAGTATGTTTTGGAAGTAGATCGTGAGCATGTAATCTATGAAGGCCTGTTTCATTATCCAGAAAAGAAGCGCAGGCGAATTTTTGAGCGGGAGGAAAATGACCTAAAGTTGCAACGCGGTTTGGGTGAATTGTCCGGAACTCGAGAGTTGCTCACTCAAAGGGTTCTTGCGCTTTCAATTGCAAGAAGATTTGAGGAGCGACTTGTTTCTGAATTTACAGAAGCACTTCTTGGCATGCAAATTCTGGGCCATCGTCCTATCAATCGTATGCAGCAGGGTGTCATAGTCGGATCGCGACCATACATGAGTCGCCCTACATTGCGGTGGTTTGATGACCAACGCAATGATCAGCTGTCACTGTTCTCCGAAGAGGATATCGAGGATCCAGTCCTAAGGGGACGAAGGCAGGCATTGGCCCTGCTGCGAATGGCAGATCTTGGCATCGAGGACGTGGTTGTTGATAACCAGGAGATCCGCTACTCCGATTCATCGGAAGTCCGCACAAGGCGCAGGGTTCGCCTAGTACACAAAACAACGGATGAGAGTATTCCGTTCGATCTCGGCGCCGAATCTGAGGGTACGAGAACTTGGTTCAATCTTATCGGGCCAGTTCTCTCTGCTCTGCAATCGGGATCGGCAGTAATATTCGATGAGTTGGATGCTAGTTTGCATCCAACTCTGTCAGCGGAGCTGCTTCGGGTTTTCCATAGCCCGACTACCAATCCTCGTGGAGCCCAACTTATCTTCTCTTCTCATGACACTAGTCTGCTTAATCATCTAAACCGTGATGAGGTTTGGTTGACCGAGAAGCAAGATGATGGCTCAACTCGATTGGGGGCATTGTCTGATTTTGCAGGAGAGCGTGTGCGTAAATCTCAGAATCTTGAAAACGCGTATCTTCATGGCCGGTTCGGCGCGCTGCCTCAGGTAGACCAAGTCGATCTACTAAAGGCCCTAGGGTTGATCGGCTGATGGCCGCCCGAGAGCAAAGGAGACGGGGAAGCCGTACTCTTAAGAGGACCACTGAAAAGCGGCCAGAACTTCGCACGGTCGTAGTCTTCTGCGAAGGCGTTAATTCTGAGCCTGACTATGTTCGTGCCCTGAAGAAGTTGCCAAATGTGGCCTCGAATACTGCTCTCGATCTACAAATTCATCCCGAGCAAGGCGTGCCCCTCACTTTGGTCCGCAGAGCCCAAGAATATAAGCGTGATCCTGAGGTTGATGAATGCTGGTGCCTCTTTGATGTTGAATGGCCAAAGCATCATCCCAATCTTCAAGAAGCGATTGATTTAGCGCATGCCAGCGACATAAATCTGGCTATTTCTAACCCCTGCTTCGAAATTTGGCTTATTTTGCATCATCAAGATCAGGCGTCGTTCATAAATACGGCTCCTGCTGAGCGTCTGTCTCGAAAATTGGATAACCGTCCAGGAAAAAGTATCGATGCGGCGGTCTATATGCCGCTACGAAAAGAGGCGGCTCGACGGGCCCGTCTGTTCGATAAGAGACATGATCGAGACGGCACTCAATTTCCCCATGACAATCCGTCGTCGGGGATGTACAAGTTTCTGCAAGAAATTGAAAAAGAGTGATGGATGTCGACTGCATCCCCTTGGCCTTTATAGATGATGTAACTCGGATTCCTGTATCCTCTGAGTGGCTCAAGGTGTGTCTACGGCGAGAATGCTCGAATTTCATTCGAGAAGGTTCCTGGCATGCTTTAGTCAACCCAGTCGAGCACTTGACTCCAAGGATAACTATCTAGACGACTGTCGCCGCTTCCGGGAGCATGAGGTTCAAATCCGCCAGACCCGAGGAGAATGCGGATGCCTTCGTCATGAAGGGTGTTGACGCTGTGTTGGAAGGCGGTGCGCCCCGCTAGCGCGGTGTTGACGAAGGGGAGGACTACTACGGGAATGCCTAGGCCAGGGGCTTCGGCGAGGATGCCGAGGGCGTAGGTGTCGCTGATTCCTGCGGCCCATTTGTTGATGGTGTTGTAGGTGGCGGGGGCGACGATGATGGCGTCTGCTTTGGGGGAGCGGGGTTCGCCTGGTTTGCGGTAGTGGCTGCGGACGGGCCGGCTGGTTTGAGTTTCAAGGGCTTCGGCGTCGATGAAGTCCAGGGCTGAGGGTGTGGCGATGATTTGGACGTCCCAGCCTCGTTGGTGGGCGAGGGTGACGAGTTTTCCGACGTCGCCGGCGGGGCCTGCTGCGCAGACGATGATGTAGAGGACGCGGCGGCGGTCGTCGTCGGTCATAGGCGCACCCCGATCTCTGTTGTGAACTCCTTGAGCTGCCGCTTGATGCTAGGCGGGGCGGTGGCCATGAGGTCGTCGAGCAGGCGGTGGACGGCGGGGCGGGCTGAGATCTCCTCGGGCGCGAGCTGGTGTGCGAAGAGCAGGACGTCGTATGCCTTGTCGTGCTTGCCCCATTGGGTGAGCGCGCGGGAGGTGTCGACGAGGAGTTTCGCCTTGCGTTCGGTGAGGGGAATGCGGTTGAGGTCGACAGCGCGGGCGTGCTGGATGGCGGCTCCGGCGTCGCCGAGTTGGAGGGCGATGTTGACGCGGTGGAGTTGGACGTTGGTAGGGCCGAATGCGGTCCAGCGGTGGTTGTAGTCGCCGCCGAGTTCGCGGCCTGCGGCTTCGGCCTCGTCCAGGAGGGTGGCTGCGGTGTGGCGGTCGGAGCGTTGGGCGGCGGCGACCGCGCCGCGGAGGAGGAGCGCGCCGTAGACGGACAGGAAGTCAGGGGTTCGCTGGTCGACGTCGTGATCGATGCGTTCGGCGTAGGTGCTGGCGGTCTTGGTGGCGGCGCCGTGGTGGCCGCCGTTCATCAGGGCGTGGGTGATGATGCGGGCGCTGGATCCGATGATGGTGAGGTCCTGGCTGCGGCGGCTGGCCTGCATGCTGCGGTCGGCGGCGAGCCAGGCGAGTCCTTCGTGGTCGAGTTTGAGCAGGATGCTCGCGGCGACGTGGTGGGCCTCGGCCGACAGCGCTTCGGCCTGAAGGCGGGCGTCTGCGTCGTGGGTGGCGCAGGCGTTGCGCAGGTCCGCCAGCAGGGCGGGCAGAGAGTTGACAACGGTGGAGTACTGGCAGTTCTGGTAGTCGCGTTTGGCTGCGGCTACGGCGGCGTCCAGGCGGGCGATGCTGAGGGCGACCGGGGACGGGGCGTCATTGATGGCGGGGTATCCGGCCAGGGCGGCGGCGAAGGCCTCGACGCCTTCCAGCGGTGCGCCGTCGGACGGTAAGTCGGCGAGGATGGCGCTGAACACGCCGGCTCCGGCGAGCTTGCCGAAGGTTCTGCGGTGCACGGGGTCCCCTTCCTCGACGTCGGGATCTACGTCCAGGGAACCCAGGAACGCGGGCGGAACCAAGTCCGCGAGGGCATCCCGTGGTGTGAAGGCCGTCGCGCCCGTGGTGGCGAGCGCGGAGATGGCGCGCGGGGCCAGACCCAGGGCCATGCGGGCGGGATCGGGCATCCGGAGGCCGTCGGCGATGCGCTCGAACACCTCCAGGGTGGTGACCTGGCGGCCGCCCTTCTTCATGATCTCGCTGACCTTGCCCTGCGACATACCGCAGGCGATCGCGATCTGAGTTTGGCTGGCGCCTGCGTACTGGCGCAGCAGGTGGAAGACGGCTCGGATGTCGCGGGCGGTCAGGGCTTCGATCATCTGCGGGCGCCGCCACAGTGAGCCGGGGATGATGATGAGGTCTGACGCCCGTCCCGACATCGGGCCTCCCTCCCTGTAACCGGCAATCACTGAGCGTATATCCCGTCGCGGAATACCGCCTGGGAATGGGAGCCGCCGGGGATTTGGCGAATCTTGGTCGGCATGACGCAGCAGCAGGGAACCGGCAAGCCGGGAAGCCGTTCGTGCGGTGACCGTAGCCGGTTCGGTCGCCTGCCCGTCAGCCGGTCCCGCTTCAACCCTGGGAGTTCTCGGTCATGAACGTGGTCAACAGGCGTCCTCTGACAGACACCGCGTGGCGTCCGGCGGCGCTGGCGCTGGTCGACGCATTGAAGCGGCGGGGCCTGGATGCGCAGGTGTGCGGGCATAGTGCGGTGCGGGTGAACAACCCGGCCGGTGAGCCCGACCCGGATGATCCGCACGGCGCGTTGATGCATCCGGGGATGCGGCAAGAGGTTCTGTGCCGCCGTCACGAGGGGGCGTTGTGGTGGCTGTGGGTGTGGTCGGGGCCGACCCGCAAGTCTCCGCCGGAGCTTGAGCCGTTGTGTCCTCTGCTGGAGACCGATACAGCGGCGGACCGGATCGCGCGAGTGTTGGCGGTCCCGTTCACCGGATCGCCGGACGGCTCGTGATGGGCGCGATACCGGTGGTGCTGCCGGACGGGCTGAGTGGACGGCCGGTTGCCGCGCAGATCGAACGCGAGTTCTCCGGCGTGTGGGCCTGGTACGGCGAAGCCACCGGTTCATGGTGGGCGATGGTCCGGCTCGGCGGTGAGGCTTGTCTTCTAGAGGCGCTCAACCCTGACGAGCTGCGGAACGCGATCGTCCACGCGCGGGGCCGGCCCTGGCCAGGGTGATGTGTCCGCTTGGGTGCGGTTAGAAGACCGAGATGTGGACGTGGTCGTAGTGGTTGGCGGTTACGCCGCCGCGGTTCTCCATCATGCGCCAGCCGGGGCTGCGGAGGTCGTAGATGCGCTGGCGCCAGATGATGTACTTGATGCCGAGGGCGCTCGCGTGGGCGATGGCGTAGGCGGCGGTGGCGTCGCCGTGGGCCTTGGCGGCGCCGGTGGCCATGACACCGCCGGTGGTGACCATGAAGTCGCAGGCGTGGCCGGTGCCGTGGTCCTGCGGGTCGCCGGTGTGGCGGACGCAGCCGATCGTGGGGAAGGGGCCCTCTTCCTGGTCGATGACGGTCTTGACGTGCGCCATGCGGGCGGTGACGCCGCCCATGCCGACGCTCGGCGACTGCGGCTTGTACTTCTTGACCAGGGCCTCGATGCGCTTCTTCTGCGACGCGAGGTCCTTGATCTCCTTCTGCAGGTCGGTGATCTTCTGCTGGGCCTGGTCGTGCGCCTTGGCCTGCTCGTCGACGAGCTTGCCGATCTGCGCGACCTTCGCGGTCTTGTTCTGCGCGAGGTGCTCGATGAGGGTGTAGCCGCTCAGCATGTCGGACGGGTCGCCCGCGGCGAGCATGGAGATGGTGGGGCCCTGGCCGTCCGTCATGTACTGGTTGGCGGCCATCTCGGCGACGAGGGAGCGGGCGTCGTTGAGGTCGCCCTGCAGGCTCTCGGACTTCTGCAGCGCCTTCTTGGCGGCGTACTGCGCGTCCTTCAGCTTGGCGAGGTCGCCGCCGTAGGCCTTGTCGAGCTTGGTGATCTGGGCGTTCAGCTTGGCGAACTTGGAGCTGTCGCCGGGGTCGGCCGGCAGGGCGGCGGGCGAGTGCGGCGCGGCGGAGGAGGGGGCGGCGGTGCCGGCCAGGGGGAGGGCGACGGCGACGAGGGTCAGGGCCGCGCGCCGGATCCGTCTCCGGAGGGTGGAGGTGGGGGACTCCACGTCTGCTCCTCTCCGGCCGGACCCGGGGGCGCCCGGCCGAACGCCAAGGGACGGTGAGGGGGACCGTCCTAGTCCTCGCCAAGATTAAACGGCTGTGACGGGTGGGGCGGTTCAACCGCCAAGAAGCCCGGCTCCCCGTGGGGGAGCCGGGCCATCCTACGGGAGTGTCAGAGGTTGCTCTTGTAGAGCAGCCGGTTCGCCTGGCTGCGCATGCGGCCGAGGACGTTCTTGGTGGAGTTGTCGTTCAGCCACTTCTGCACCGTGGGGAAGGTCGCCTTGGGGTGCGTCTGCAGGTAGAGCGCGGCGGTGCCGGCGACGAACGGGGAGGCCATGGACGTGCCGCTCATCAGGCCGGTCTTGTTGCCGGGCAGCGTCGACCTGATGTCGTAGCCGGGGGCGTTGATGTCGACGCACTTGCCCCAGTTGGACCAGGTGGCGCGGTTGTCGTAGGACGTGCTGGCGCCGACGGCCATGACCCAGCCGGCGCTGGCCGGGGAGCTCTTGCAGGCGTCCTGGTTGTCGTTGCCGGCGGCGACGGAGACGAAGACGCCGGACTTGGACAGGTTCGTGATGGCGGTGTTGAGCGCCGTGGACTTGGCGCCGCCGATCGACATGTTCGCGACGGCCGGCTTGGCGGCGTGGGTGCGCAGCCAGTTCACGGCGGACATGATGTCGGAGACGTAGCCCTCGCCGTTGCAGTCGAGGACGCGGAGCGCGCGCAGCTTGACGCCCTTGGCGACGCCGTAGGTGGACGAGCCGATGATGCCGGCGACGTGGGTGCCGTGGCCGTTGCAGTCGCCGCCGTTGCCGTTGAAGGTCGGCGCGACCCAGGCGACGGCGGCGCGGCCGCCGAACTGCGGGTGGCCGGTGGCGAGGCCGGAGTCGATCACGTAGGCGGTGACGTTCTTGGCGAGCGAGCTGTAGTGGTACGACTTCGACAGCGGGCGCTTGCGCTGGTCGATGCGGTCGAGGCCCCAGGGCGCGGAGCCCTGCGTCGACTGGGTCTTCATGACCTGGTCGTGCTCGATGGCGGCGACGCGGCTGTCGCGGCGCAGCTTGTTGAGCTGGTCGGGGGTCAGCTTGGCGGCGAAGCCGTTCAGGACGCCGTCGAAGCGCTGGGCGCCGGTGGCCTTGACGGTCTTGACGGCCGACTCGGCGGACGCGCCCTGCTTCAGGGTGACGATGTAGCGGCCGGGCACGGGGGTGCCCTCGGCGGCGGTCACCTTGACGAGGGAGGGGGAGGAGGAGTCCGCGAGGACGGGGAAGGCAGCCGCGCCGCCGACGCATGCCGCGACGACGCCGGCCAACAGGAGCCTCCGGTGGACAGCCCGCAAGGCTTGTCTCCTTCTGCCGGGGGGCCGCGCTCTCGGCGGCCCGTCAGAAGATCGAGGAATTCGATCGAGGGGACACCATAGCGGAACTGTCCCGATATAGACGGAGAAAATGGACGGGTCGGACGGGGCGTGAAAAGGCCGGAGTCGGCCGTCAACCGGAAGGCCCCGCCAGGAGACGCCTCCGATCCGTCAGGGCGGGCGGGGCTCAGCCGCGCGACAACTTCCCGGCGTAGGCGAGGTTGGTGCCGGGCTTGCTCCACGCGTACTGGAGCGTCCCGTCCAGCATCCGCTTGATCTGGACGGTCCCGGGCGTGCACGGCGCCGGGATGGCGAGGTCCATGGTCAGGTTGCTCTGCGTGCCCTTCTTGAGGGTGAGCGTTCCGGTGCAGTGCTCCTGCGGGTACACCGCGCGTGCGGTGGTCGCGCCGGTCTGGAAGGTGACCTCGACGGGGAAGGCCGCGTGCTGGGCGGTGTTCACCAGCGTGCCCTTCCAGGTGCCCGCGAACGACCCGGGCACCGTGCTCACCGGCTGGTTGGCGGACGTGTTGGTCTGGTTGGGCGGCGGGGCGCCGTCGTCCTTCAGCTGCGGCCACAGCACCAGCACGATGATCGCGATCCCCACGCTCACGCCGATGACCAGGGACAGCGCGAGGCCCAGGACGTGGTTGCTGGGCCGCCGCATCCGGCCGAGGGCGAGGCGCGCCGACGTCCTGCGCTCGCCGCGCTCGGCGCGCAGTCCGGGGATCAGGTGCGACGCCGTCGTCTCGTCCGCCGCCGGCATGTCGAGGGGGTCGAAGACGGCGGTCGGGGTCGGGTCGGGCCGGTCGGCGTGCTCGGTGACGGCGCTCATCGTGGCCGTGGCGTCCGCGGACGGGGCGGCCACGTTGAACGTGGTGGTCGCCTCGAACGCCGAGGGGTCGAGGTCCGGCGCGGACGTTCGCGGCCCGCCGGAACCGCCGAGGTCTTCCGGCGCGGGCTTCTGCTTCGCCTTGCCCGGAGAAGCGGAGGACAGGAGCTGCGAGAGCTTCCGGAAGGGACGCGACGGCGGCGGATGGTACGCGTGCCGGGCGGCCGTGGAGGGCGGCGGCGTCGTCTGCGGCTCCGTCTGCGGCTGGGGCGGCGTGTTACCGGGCTGCGGAGGCTCGAACCACATGAACCCCTGCTGAGGCGGGCCGGATGGGCCGCCCATAGGCGAGCGCGGCGGTCCCGGTGGCATGGGTGCGGACCCGGCGCTCGGCGGTTGCACAGGAGGCGGCCCTGCGGGCTGCCCTTGGCCGGTGGACGGCGGAGGCGGTGGAACCGGTGGCCGTGCCGGAGGCGGAGGCGGCGCGGGGGAGGGCTGCGCCGCCGGCACGGCGTTCGTCGCGAGCGCACGGCCCTCGTCCGCCATCGATGCGGGCATCCGCGCCGCGAGCGCGCTGTTCTCCTCGAGAAGCCGTTCGAGGAGCTGCTTGGAGGTGGGACGTGCGGCGGGGTCCTTCGCGAACGCGGCGCGCATCACGTCGCGCAGTGACGGCGGCACCTCGGACAGGTCCGGGTCCTCGTAGAGGATGTGCCGCATCACCTCGGACGGGGAGCCGGTTCCGAAGGGCGCCTTGCCGGTCGCGGCGAAGAGCATGGTGGCGGCCCAGGCGAAGACGTCGGCGGCGGGGCCTACGCCGCTGCCGGTGAGCTGCTCGGGCGCCTTGTAGGCGGGGTCCTCGGTGATACGTCCGGTGGGCGCGGCGTTAACGGCCTCCAGCGCGCGCGCTATACCGAAGTCGGCCATCCGAGGACCGTTCCTACCGAGCAGGATGTTCCCCGGCTTCAGCCCGTGGTGGACGGCGCCGGCCCGGTGCACGGCGGCCAGTGCGACCGCCGTGCCGACGGCGACGCGTTCCACTACGGCGCCGCCGCGCTTTCCTTCCTCGTCCACGAGCTGCTGCAGGGAAGGACCGTCCACCCACTCGCTCACCACGTAGGGGCGGTCGCCCTCCACGTCGGCGGTCAGGATGGCCGCGGTGCAGAAGCCGGAGACCTTCTGCGCGGACGCGAAGGCGTTGGCGAACCGGGAACGGGCCACCGGCTCGCCGCTCAGCCGGACGTGCAGCAGCTTCACCGCGACGAGGCCGCCCGCGGGGTCCCGGCCGAGGAAGACGGCGCCCTGCTCGCCGACGCCCAGCCGGCCCGTGACCTCGTACGAGCCGAGCCGTCGCGGGTCACCGGGCTGCAGGGGCAGCGCCTCGGGCATCTGACGAACCTCCGTGTCCTCCGGGGACCGCGTCCCCGGCCTCCCCGTTCCTCTCACTCCCCCATGCGTGCTGCTGCCGGGGTCCATTTTTACCGTGTGCGCGGCGTCAGGGCGCCATCGACGGCCGAGCGCGCCCGCCGCGACGGCTCCGGTGGCCTTCTTGCCCGGCGGCTCCCGCTCCTTCCTTCGGCGGCGACCCGGTAGCGTCGGGTCGATGCCGCGAACACCGCTCTCCACCGCCGTCCTGAACGAGCAGCGCGCCCTCCTGGGCCTGCCGCCCCACGCCGGCCCGGACGAGCCCGCCGCGCTGCGCCGCGCGGCCCTGGAGACCGTGCTGGCGGCGCTGGACGCCGGCAAGGACCCGGCCGGGGACGTGTCCCGCCCGGTCGTCCGGGGCGCCGTCCGGTTCCTGCTCGACCGGCTCGCCGAGTCGGCACCGGGCCGGTCGGTCGAGGTGCGCGTCCCTCCGCACGCCGCCGTGCAGTGCATCGCCGGCCCGCACCATACCCGGGGAACCCCGCCGAATGTGGTGGAGATGGACGCCGGAACCTGGATCGCGCTGGCGACGGGACGGCTGACCTGGGCGGACGCGGTCGCCGCGAACCGGGTGCGGGCCAGCGGCGCGCGCGCGGACCTGTCGGAACAGGTCCCGCTGTCCCTGGGCTGATCCGGGTCCAGCGCCCCTTCCGTCCCGTTCCGGGACTTTCTCCGTCGCTGACCTGCGGTATTGGGCGAAAAGTCCAACTCGGGTCTTGCCTGGCGCGCCGGGCGCTGCGAGCGTGGGTGCCGACCGTCGGGGCACCGCATCGGCGAGACGCCGTGCAGGAGGTGGACCCGTGCTCGTTGCGCATTGGACGTTCGACGTCGAGACCGTCGACGGCCGCCGGGTGGCGGACGCCGCCGGCGGCGGACCGGTCGCCGAGCTGAACGAGTCCGCGCAGATCGTCCCGGGCCGGGACGGCGGAGCCCTGAGCCTGGACGGCCGCGGCCGCGCGCTGATCCCCGCCATGCCGCAGCTCGTGCTGAGCCAGGTGTTCGGGTTCAGCGTGGCGTTCTTCGTCCAGGTGGTGGAGGAACCGACCGGGGAGTGGCGCAGCCTGCTCTACAAGCCCGTCGCGGAGCACGATGCGCGCGCGCTCGGCATGTGGCTCTACCCGGACGAGATGCGCATGCGTGTCCAGTTGTTCACCGTCAAGGGCCCCGAGTATGTGGATGGTCACACAAGGCCGGTCGTGGGGGAGTGGACCCACGTCGCCTTCGTCGTTGACCAGGAAGGCATGTTCCTCTACATCAACGGCCGTCTCGATACCGGCATGTCGCTGGAGCACGCCGTCGTGACGCCCGCCGGCCCCATCTACCTGGGCAGCGAGCCCACCAAGCCCGGTTTCGGCGGCCTGATGGACGATTTCCGTGTGTACGCGTCCCCGCTGACCGCCGAGGCCGTAGCCGCCCTGGCCGGCCAAGAGCGCGGTTAGGAAACCACAGGTCGAACGTCAGGGATCCGTCGTCTTGCGGACGAACGGGAACTCCTGCTCCACGCACCTCTGCCGCGCCTCGTCGTTCGGGTAGCGGGATGTGTCCCCGCATATGGCCGCTTTACTCAGCAGCCAGAAGAGCGCCAAGGCGCCCACCACGACGGCTATGCCGCAGCACACGACCCCCGCCACAGCAGGCCACCGCTCGGACTGTCCGCGGACGAGGGCGACCGTCCCGAGGACGAGCCCCACCAGCGCAGGGATCAGCCCCAGGAGGCACAGGGCGAGTCCTAGGAGGCCGACGATGCCGAGCACCAGCGAAGCCCGTGCCAGCCCGCTCCGCATGGGCGGAGCGGGAGGCGAATAGGTCCGGTACCCAGGCAGCGTCATGGCTTCCTCCACGTGTCGGCCACCAGATTTGCGCGCGGACGCCGAAAGCCGTGCTCGCGTGGAGTAAAGGTCGCTTAAGGAGATCCACCGATCCGAGCAGGTGAAGGGGGCATCTAGACTGGCTGGTGTGCCTCTCCGTGACGGACGTCTGAGCCACGACATCGATCCCTCCGACCGCCCCCCGCAGGACGCCTGCGGCGTGTTCGGCGTCTGGGTCCCCGCGGACCAGGCGCCGAAGGCGGAAGTGAGCAAGCTCACCTACTACGGCCTGTACGCGCTCCAGCACCGCGGGCAGGAGTCGGCGGGCATCGCGGTAAGCGACGGCTCCCGGATCGTCGTCTACAAGGACATGGGCCTGGTCGCCCAGGTCTTCGACGAGTCGGTGCTGAACACCCTGCGCGGCCACATCGCCGTGGGCCACTGCCGCTACTCCACGACCGGCTCGCCGACGTGGGAGAACGCCCAGCCCACATTCCGCTCGACCGACACGGGCGGGTTGGCGCTGGTGCACAACGGCAACTTGATCAACACGCCGGACCTGGCCGCGCGGCTGGAGCCCGGCGTGCTGACCGCCACCAGCGACACCGAGGTCCTGACCGCGCTGCTGGCCACCCGCGCGGGCGGCCCGCTCGCGGCGGCGCGGGAGATCCTCCCGGTCACCCGCGGCGCGTACTCCCTGGTCTTCATGGACGAGGGCGTCCTGTACGCGGCCCGCGACCCGGAGGGGATCCGGCCGCTGGTGCTGGGCTCGCTGGAGGACGGCGGCTGGGTCGTCGCGTCCGAGACCGCCGGTCTCGACATCGTCGGCGCCCGGTTCGTCCGGGAGATCGAGCCCGGCGAGCTGATCGCGATCGACGGCGGCGGCGTGCGCTCCGAGCGGTTCGCCGAGCCGCGCCCGAAGGGCTGCCTGTTCGAGTACGTGTACCTGGCCAGGCCGGACACCGCGATCGCCGGGCGCAGCGTCCAGGCGACGCGGGTCGAGGTCGGCCGCCGGCTGGCCCGCGAGCACCCGGTCGAGGCCGACCTGGTGATCCCGACGCCGGAGTCGGGCACCCCGGCCGCGATCGGCTACGCCGAGGCGTCCGGGATCCCCTACGGCCAGGGCCTGGTGAAGAACTCCTACGTCGGCCGGACGTTCATCCAGCCGTCGCAGACGATCCGCCAGCTCGGCATCCGGCTCAAGCTGAACCCGCTGCGCGAGGCGATCGAGGGCAAGCGCCTGGTGGTGGTGGACGACTCGATCGTCCGCGGCAACACCCAGCGGGCGATCGTGGGGATGCTGCGGGACGCGGGCGCCAGGGAGGTGCACGTGCGCATCTCCAGCCCGCCCGTGTCGTGGCCGTGCTTCTACGGCATCGACTTCGCCACCCGGGCCGAGCTGATCGCCGGGAACCTGTCGGTGGAGGAGATCCGCGACTCGATCGGCGCCGACACGCTCGGCTACATCTCGCTGGACGAGCTGATCTCCGCGTCGCGGATCCCCAAGGACAACCTGTGCCGGGCCTGCTTCGACGGCGTCTACCCCATCCCGGTGGAGGACGCCGCCCGCGGCAAGCACCTGCTGGAGGCCACCCGATGACCTCGTACGAGGCCGCCGGTGTGGACATAGCGGCGGGCGAGCGCGCCGTGGAGCTGATGAAGTCGCGGGTGGCGCGCGCGCGGCGTCCCGAGGTCGTCGACGACGCCAGCGGCTTCGCGGGGCTCTTCGACGCGTCCGCCCTTTTGCGCTACAAGCGGCCCCTGCTGGCGACGTCCACGGACGGCGTCGGCACCAAGGTCGACCTGGCGCGGCGCCTCGGCGTCTACGACACGGTGGGGCACGACCTCGTCGGCATGGTCATCGACGACCTCGCCGTATGCGGCGCCGAACCGCTGTTCATGACGGACTACATCGCCTGCGGCAAGGTCGTGCCGGAACGCATCGCCGACATCGTCGGCGGCATCGCGGACGGCTGCGCCCTGGCGGGCTGCGCGCTGGTCGGCGGCGAGACCGCCGAGCACCCGGGCCTGCTGGAGGCGGACGAGTTCGACATCGCCGGCGCCGGGACGGGCGTGGTGGAGGCCGGGGAGCTGCTAGGGCCGGACCGTGTCCGCCCTGGGGACGCGGTCATCGCGATGGCGTCGTCCGGTATCCACTCCAACGGGTACTCGCTCGTGCGCCACATCCTGGCCACGACCGACCTCGCCCTGGAGGCGCAGCCGGTGGAACTGGGCCGGCCGCTGGGTGAGGAACTCCTCACCCCGACCCGCATCTACGCGCAGGACTGCCTCGCCCTGACCCGGGCCGGGGGAGTGCGCGCGTTCGCCCACATCACGGGCGGGGGGCTCGCGGCGAACCTGGCGCGGTCCCTGCCGCCGACCGCGGACGCGGCGCTGCGCCGCTCGTCGTGGGAGGTGCCCGCGGTGTTCCGGGTCCTGCAGGGCCACGGCGACGTGCCGCAGGCGGAGATGGACAAGACGTTCAACCTGGGCGTCGGCATGGCCGCCATCGTCGCCGCGGAGGCCGCCGACGAGGCGCTGCGGCTGCTGGCGGCGCGCGGCGTGCCCGCGTGGGCCCTGGGCGAGATCACCGAGGGGACCGGGCAGGCCGTGCTCGCCTGAGCCGTCCGTGCCGGCCGTTCGTCCTTGATCGTCTGTTCCGTCCCGTCCGATGCCCGAATGGGGCGGTACGGCGCTGAGCGCGACGCTGGGACGGCTGAGAGGCTCGCGTGCCCGCTGATGTGCCGGAGGCGCGGAACGCGACCCCTGGCGGCTCTCAGCCTCGCACGCGGCCGCTCGTGACAAACGCCACCGCCCGCGCGAGCGGGCAGTGGCGTGTTGTCAGCCGGTCAACCGGAGGTGCCGTCCTTGCGGTCCTCGGTCCCGTAGTCATCGGCGTAGTCCGCGTACTTCTCGGCGAGCTCGTCGTAGGAGTCGTCGCCGGAGTCGTTGACTCCGAGTTCGTGCTTCAGGCGGTCGAGGTCCGTGTTGCCGCTGTTGTACTTGAGCTGGCGGGCAACCTTCACCTGCTTGGCCTTGGCTCGGCCGCGACCCATTGGCTCGACCCCCTCGATGGTCAGGGCTTTCGTGGGCCCATCAACGCGCGCGTGTACCACACGAACCGGTGCCTGATGAGCCATGCGTCAGTCACGGGTACAACCGTACCCGTTTTGCGCCCGGCTCGGTACATCGACGGTACGTGGCGGCGCTCTTGTTGCTGCTCGCTCCAGTGTATCCGGTGGTCAGGGCGGCCCCGCAGGGCGGTGTGCGGGGCCCCGCGACGCGCGCACCAGGGCGGGAGCTATTGGTAGAAATGTGACGACCGCCGCGGAACCGGACATCCGGCGTCCGCGGCGGTCCGCGCGGTCAGTGACGGTCGGTGACGTCAGTGACGGTCGGCGACGCCGTCCGCTCAGAGGAGAATGCCGCGCAGCCGTCCGATCTCGGACATCCGCCGCTCGGCGAGCCGGTCGGCCGCCACCGCCGGCGGGACGCCCTCGTCGGCGGCCAGCGCGAAGATCTTCCGGGTCGTGTCGTAGATCTTCGACGCGCGCGCCTTGGCCCGGTCGAAGTCGAAGCCCTCGATCTCGTCCGCGACCTGGATCACGCCGCCCGAGTTCACCACGTAGTCGGGGGCGTACAGCACGTCCCGGTCGGCGAGGCGCTTCTCGATGCCGGAGTGGGCGAGCTGGTTGTTGGCCGCGCCGCAGACGACCTTCGCCGACAGCACCGGCACCGTATCGTCGTTGAGGGAGCCGCCCAGCGCGCACGGTGCGTACACGTCCAGCTCCGTGCGGACCATCTCGTCCTTGTCCGCGACGACGTCCACCTCGGGGTGCAGCGCCTGCACGCGCTCCACCGCCGCCTCGCTCACGTCGCAGACGACGACGTCCGCGCCGTCCTCGCGCAGGTGCTCCACCAGCCTGTGGCCGACCTTCCCGACGCCCTCCACGCCGACCCTCCGGCCGCGCAGGGACGGGGTGCCCCACACCGTCTCCGCCGCGGCCCGCATGCCCTGGAACACGCCGTACGCGGTCAGGATGGACGAATCCCCGGCGCCGCCGTGCGCGACCGTCCGCCCGGTGACGAACCGGCACTCCCGCGCCACCACGTCCATGTCCTCGCTGTACGTACCGACGTCGCACGCCGTGTAGTAGCGGCCGTTCAGCGACTGGACGAACCGCCCGTACGCCCGAAGCAGCGCCTCGGACTTGTCCTTGGCGGGGTCGCCGATGATGACGGCCTTGCCGCCGCCGAGGTCGAGGCCCGCCATGGCGTTCTTGTAGGCCATGCCGCGGGACAGGTTCAGCACGTCGGCGAGCGCCTCGTCCTCCGACCCGTACGGGTAGAAGCGGGTGCCGCCCAGCGAGGGGCCGAGCGCGGTGGAGTAGATCGCGATGATCGCGCGCAGGCCGCTGGCCTCGTCCTGGCAGAAGACGACCTGCTCGTGTCGGGGCTCTGTGCCCTTGTGGGGCGACCCGAAGACATTAGGCACGGTAGTGCCCTCCTCTCTGTCTGCAGATCAGACTAAGGGGCGCGGTATGGCGTGTTCGCGGCAGCGTTCGTCCGGTCTCATGTAACGATGCGGTTGTGTTTCCGTACGCGGCGTACCTACGGATATATGAACCGGTGACCGCCTTCCCGGAGCCCGCGCGGACCCTGTGGACGGCCTATGCCGACTCCAGGCGGCGGCCCCGCCGGATCCACGCGCTCGGCGCCGAGCACCGCGACGCGGCGCGCCGCGTTGTCAGCGCGCCGCCGGAGGTCGCGCCGGACCGGGAGAGCCGGGACGCCTACGTCCGGCGCGTCGACGACACGATCTACGTCTCCCCGTGGGAGACGCGGCTGCGGTCCTGGCTGGCGTTCGAGCGGTTCCGCGGCGAGCACGCGGCGGCGCTCGCCGCCGCGTTCGTCCCGCCGCCGCAGGCCGAGCGCGTCACGCGCCAGTTCGAGCAGTGGAAGCGGGCCGGCCGCCCGCTGCGGCCGCACATCCTGACCAGTACCTGGCACGTCCCGCTGGACTGGTTCGTGCCGTTCGCCCGCGGCGAGCGGTGCCTGATGCTGGGCGCGCCGAGCACCGGATACGCCGCCGCGGACGGCCGGGCGGCCGACGCGCCCGAAGAACATGCAGGTCATGGCCCTGCTACGGCGGCTCCTGCGCGTACCCTCATCTACGTCACCTCGATGGGTGAGGCGCGCCGCCGCGTCGCCGCCGCCCTCCCGGTGGTGCGCGAGAACCTCGGCGACGGGTCGGGAGAGGTCTTCCTGCTGTCGGCGGGCCGCCTGGACACGCTCGCCCGGTGGCTCGGGGAGTTCCATCCCCGGGCGCTGGTGGAGCTGGACTACGGCGGCCTGGTCCACCTGCTGGACGACCGGACGCTGCAGGGGGACGAGTCGGTCGCCGAGATGGCCGTCGCGCTCACCGGGATGGAGCGCGGTGAGGTCGAGCTGACCGTGGCGATGTACAAGCGTCTCCTCGCGCGCTGGAGGCCCGTGCGGGCCCTCGAATCGGCGAACTAAAACAAATTTCCCGAATCCGCGCGCGATACGACTATACGTGTCGCTAGAATCACACAGCGTGACCCAGTCATCACCGGACACGCGCAGCTCCCGGCCTCGGCGGGGATGTTTGCACGCAACTACCGCCAGGAACTTGCTTGTTGCGCTGAGTGGTGGCAAGGTTACACGTTGTGATGTCATAGTGGCTCTTTCGGGCCATAGGGGACATCAGTGACCGCGCGAGGATCAATCGCAGGATCGCTGTCATCGGTCCACGGAGGAGAGGCCGCAAACATGTCAGCACGTACGCCAGAGGCCGAGCCCCTGTTGACGCCGGCGGAGGTGGCGACGATGTTCCGCGTCGACCCCAAGACCGTCACGCGGTGGGCGAAGGCGGGAAAGCTCACGTCCATCCGCACGCTCGGGGGGCATCGGCGCTACCGCGAGGCGGAGGTGCGCGCGCTGCTGGCGGGCATCCCGCAGCAGCGGTCGGAGTAGCCGCTCCGGCCGGCCGGGCTCGGTCCGAGCCCTGCCGGAAGCACCCGGCCGAACACATGGGGGGGCGGTCAGGAGGCCCCTGGACGACCTCGCACGCCGATTGCGCGCGGGGAAGCCGCAGCGGCCTCCTGGACGAACGGGCCGGGACCACGGTCATCCGAGAATCGCGGTCCCGGACCGATCACCGTCCGGTCTGGACGTCCCGCTCGCAACCGGCGAGCGGGACGGTCCTTATCGGCCTCCGGGCCGAGGACCGGCCTCCGGGCTGAGGGCGCTCGCCTCCGGGCCGAGGATTCACGTCCGGGCCAGGGGTTCGCCTTCCGTCGTCCCACCGGCCGGCCGACGCGCCCGCGCGGATGATCGGGCCGGGCGGCGGCTCGCACGGCGGCTCCGGCCGACCGCGCGCGTGACCGGATCAGGTCACCGGGTCTTCCCGGAGCGGCAGAACGGGCCGGCGGTCAGACGCTCAACTCTTCCTGGGCGAGACGGTCGAACAGGGCAGCGGTCGACGGGTCGTGCTTGCCGGCGACGTGCAGCATCACCACCAGCTGATCCACCACGAGCGCCTCCAGCTCGGGGCGGGTCACGTCGCGGTTGTCCAGCCAGTCCAGGCCCGCGGTCTCCACCGACGCCATCCACGAGCGCAGCGTGATGCGCAGGATCGGCGGCGGCGTCCGCACGTCCAGCGAGTGCAGGATCCGGTCCAGCAGCAGCTGCCGGATCCCGTCGACGATCTCCCCGACCTCGCCGGACCGGTCCGCGGGCCCGCCGCGCAGCAGCGCGGTGTAACCGGCCGCGTGGCTCTCCACGAAGTCGAAGTAACGCTCCAGCGACACCCGCAGCCGCTCCAGCGGCTTGCCCTCCGCCGGCGGCTCCAGCAGGACCGACAGCTGCTTGGCGGCGCTGCCGAGCGCCGCGAGGTACAGCTCGTACTTGCCGCCGAAGTAGTGGTACACCAGCGCGCGCGAGGCGCCCGCGGCGGCCGCGACGTCGTCGATCGAGATGTCCTCGGGCGAGCGGGTGCTGAACAGCTGCAGCGCCGCCTGGATCAGTTCCTCTCGCCGTTCGTCCACGCTGAGCCTGCGGCGTCCTTGCCCGCCGCCCTGCCGGCTCCGCGCCTTACCGCCGGCCACCGCACGTTCTGCCACGTGGGCAGCGTATCCGAGGGCGGCGCGGGCGGGTCCCGGTCGCGCCGGGCGCAGCGGGCTCTTCACCGGGTCGTGATCGCCCGCCGACACCGTTGTGATCCGGAACACCACAGGCCGCAACTGCCATTGTCGTATGCCCGTTACTCACTGTTGCGACGATTCGGGGCGAAGGAGGGGCATCATGGCATCTCCTCCGCGGCGCAGGAGGCGTGCCGGCCCCTGCGGCGCGCCGCCGCGGCAGGTGCCGCCAAGACCCTTTGAGGCATGCCTAGGCCCCCCTGGACGGAGTGCCATGTCAGCTGGTGAAGCAAGCCCCCCGCACGAGACGCCCGTGGTGGGAGGGGGCGCGGTGCCCCCGCCGCGCGAGCCCGCCCCCGCGGCGCGCGGCGACGAGGGGAGGCCGGTGCCCGCGCCGAAACCGACCATCCGCAACGTCGCCGAGCGGGCCGGCGTCTCCAAGTCGCTCGTCTCGCTGGTGATGCGGGGGTCACCGCACGTGAGCGAGCGGCGCAGGCAGGCGGTGCTGCAGGCGGCCCGGGAGCTCGGCTACCGGCCGAACGCGGTGGCGCGCAGCCTCGTCGAGGGCCGCACCCGGCTGATCGGCGCGATCGTCGCCGACCTGCACAACCCGTTCTTCGCCGAGTTCCTGGACGGCCTGCAGGAGAGCCTGCACGGCGCCGGGCTGCGGATGCTGGTCGGCAGCGGCCGGTGGGACCCGCTGTTCGAGGCGGAGGCCGTGGAGGCGTTTCTGGAGATGCGGGTGGACGGCCTGGTCCTGCTCAGCGTCGTCCCGGAGTCGCTGAAGGAGGCCGCGGCGAGCGTCCCGGTGGTGGTCGTCGGCGAGCGCGACGTCGTCGGGGTCGACATCGTGGTGGACGACGACGAGCTGGGCGCGAGCCTGGCCGTCGACCACCTGGTCGGCCTGGGGCACCGGCGGATCGCGCACATCGAGGGGACGCGCTCGACGACCGCGCGGTACCGGCGGGCCGGGTACGAGAAGGCGATGCACCGGCACGGGCTGAGCGACGAGATCGTCGTCGAGCCCGGCGACTTCACCGAGGACGGCGGCTACCGGGCGGCCCGCGAGCTGCTGCGCCGCGAGCACCGGCCCACCGCGATCTTCGCGCCGAACGACCTGGTCGCGACCGGCGCGCTGTCGGCGGCGGACGAGCTGGACATGCCGGTGCCCGAGCAGCTGTCGATCGTCGGCTACGACAACACGCATCTCGCCGCGATCCGGCACATCTCATTGACCAGCGTCGACCAGCCGCGCCGGGACATGGGGAGGGTGGCCGCGGAGCTGCTGACCGCGCGGATCGGCGACCCGTCCCGGGCCGCGAAGCAGAACCTCGTCGTCCCGCACCTGGTGATCCGGTCGACGACCGGCCCCGTCCCCGCCGTCTAGCCGCGGCCCCCGCCGTCCTGCGCGGCCGCGGCCCGCGGGTGCTCCCCTCGCACTGCCCGCCGGTTCCCTTCGCGCTCGCCCGGGTCTCCCCACGATGCTCGCGGGCGCTCCCCTCGCACGTGCTTCGGGCGCTCCCGCGCGCCCGGCCCGCGGCTCTGGACGGCCCGGCGAGTCTCGAAGTGGTGTGGCGCGGGTAAGGGGCTGGCCAAGCCTGCCGCATTCACCGGTCCGCGTGCGCTTTCCGGCGCCTTAATGGACTCACCGCTCGGCGTGGCGTGCGGGCGGCTCCGGTATGGAGCCGTCCGCACGGCCGGGCGGACGGGCAAGGGTCGTGTTCACCCAAGGGGGTTCAGCTCGTGCGTGATCCGGAACTGGTGTCGTGCGCGCAGCGTGCGGCGAGCGAACTGGAGCAGGCGTGGTCGCAGTGGCGGCACGCGCGCGGCCTGGCCGAGCAGGTCTCGGAGTCGGTCGCCAGCTACGTCGCTCATTCGATCGACCACCCCTGGGGGCGCCCCCGCGTGGTCCTCGGCCTGGACGCGGACGAGGCGCGCGCGCTGGCGGCGCTGCTGGGCAAGGAAGACCCGCTCCTCTGACAGGGCCTGCCACTCCGGGCCGGTCGCGTCGCATACCGGCCCTGTACGGCCGTCCCCGTTGACCGGGTACGGCCGGGACTCGCCGTACCCGTTTCACCGACTTCGTTTGACGAACTCCCGCGCGTGTGCAGACTGTCAGGGTCGGTAACGGAGTCATCACGGAGGACGGCCTGTGCGCATCCAACGAGGCGGCCCAGCGGTCGCCGGTCTCGCGCTGTGCCTCGGCGCGCTCGCCGCGTGCGGCGGGTCGTCCGGAGGGAAGGCGTCGCCGGCCGGTGACACCGCCGAGCCGCCGACGGCGGGAGCGACGAAGGGCACCTCGGCGGGCGGCCCCGCCTCGCCCAAGGGGTCCGGCGGGCGCCCGCTGGCGGGCAAGGTCGTCGTCATCGACCCCGGCCACAACGGCGGCAACGCCTCCCATCCGCGCGAGATCGCCAAGCAGGTGTACGTCGGCAACGGCACCAAGGAGTGCGACACCACCGGCACCGACACCGTCTCCGGCTACTCCGAGCACGCCTTCACCTGGGACGTGTCGAACCGGCTGGCGAAGATCCTGCGGGCCGAGGGCGCGAAGGTGACGCTGACCCGCAAGAACGACACGAGCGTCGGGCCGTGCGTGAACCAGCGGGCGGCGATCGGCAACGAGGCGCACGCGGACGCCGCGATCTCCATCCACGGCGACGGCGCCGCCGCGTCCGGGCACGGGTTCCACATCATCGAGCCCCTCGCCGTCGGGAAGAACGCGAAGATCGTCGCGCCGTCCGCCGAGCTGGGCACGGCGCTGCGCGACGCCTACCACTCCGGCACCGGCATCGCCTACTCCACCTACCTGGGCAAGAAGGCCATCGACAAGCGCAGCGACCTCGGCGGGCTGAACATGTCGACGGTCCCGAAGGTCTTCATCGAGTGCGGCAACATGCGCAACAAGGGCGACGCGGCCAAGATGACCAGCGCCTCGTTCCGGCAGCGCATGGCGGAGTCCCTCGCGAAGGGCTTCGAGAACTACCTGTCCTGACCGGCGGCCGAACCGGTCGGCGGGCGCGCACCGGCGTGCCGGAGGGCGGCGGTCGGGCAGGATGGGCGGATGCGTGATCTTCGGGAGCCGCTGCGCCGCGTCCGTGCCGCGTTCGAGGACGCCGGCTACACCGTCGGCGCGGTGCGCGAGCTGCTCGGGCCGGTCGCGGGCGGTGCGCTGGCGCGCGACGAGATCGTCCCGGCGCTGCGGGCCACGGGCGGCGGGTCGCCGCTGGAGCTGCTGACCCGGCTGTTCTGGCTGCAGGTTCCGGTGGACGCGGCCGCCCTCGACGCCGCGGGCCTGGACGGCCGCGACCTGGTCGCGGCGGGGCTGGCCGAGCCGTCCGGTGCGCAGGTACGGCCGCTGCTGCACGTCGAGCCGCTGGAGTCGGTGAGCGGCGAGGGGCACGCGGGATACGCCGTCTCCGACCTGAAGGTGCGGCCCGGCTCCGGGACGGTCCCGGCGCCCGGACACGTCGTGGGGACGGGCGGCGCGTCGGGGAATCTGGCCCGCCTCGTCGTCCACAGGCCTGTGGATAACGTGCTCGACCTCGGCACCGGATGCGGGGTCCAGGCGGTGCATCTGCACGACCGGCTGCGCCCCGGCCGGATCACCGCGACGGACGTGAACCCGCGCGCGCTGGAGCTCGCCGCGATGAGTTTCGAGCTGTCCGGAATGGACGGCGTCGAGCTGCTGGAGGGCTCGCTCCTGGAGCCCGTGCGGGGCCGCCGCTTCGACCTGATCGTGTCGAACCCGCCGTTCGTGGTCGCGCCGCCCGGCGACCGGCGGTTCACCTACCGGGAGTCCGGGTTGCCGGGCGACGACTTCTGCCGGCGGCTCGTCGGAGCGGCGCCGGAGATGCTGGAGGACGGCGGATACTGCCAGCTCCTGGCCAACTGGCTGCACGTCGAGGGCGTCCCGTGGGAGGAGCGCGTCGGCGCGTGGACGGCCGGGTGCGACGCGTGGATCGTCCAGCGGGACGTCCAGGACCCCGCCGAGTACGCCGAGTTGTGGCTGCGCGACTCGTGCGAGGCGGGGACGCCCGAATACCGGGCGCGCTACGACGCGTGGCTCGGCCACTTCGAGCGGCAGGGCGTCACGGGCATCGGCTTCGGGTGGATCACGTTGCGCCGCAGCGAGCGCCCGGCCGTCCGGATCGAGGAGCTGCGGCAGGCCGTCGACCAGCCGGTCGGCGCCTATGTGGAAAGCATCCTGGACGGGTTCGGGAACGCCGAAAAGTTTTCCACAGGCTGTGGATCGCGCTTGCGGGCGGCGGCCGGGCTCGTCCAGGAACAGCACGGCGCGCCGGGCGCCGAGGACCCGGAGCGGATCGTGCTGCGGCAGACGGCGCGGCTGCGCCGGGCCGCCGGCGTCGGCACGGTCGAGGCGGCGCTCGCCGGGGTCTGCGACGGCACCGTCCCGCTCGACCGGCTGCTCGCCGCGATCGCCCAGCTCACCGGCATGGACGCGGACCAGGTCCGGGCGCACGCCGAGGCCGTCCTGCCCGAACTGATCGCCGACGGCTTCTTCGAACCGGCCTGACCGGCGGGCTAGCGGCGGAAGACGGCCTCCATCGCGCGGCCGAGATCGCGGTACCGGTTGATCAGGACGGTGAAGCCGACCGCGAGGTAGATCCCGGAGAGCACCAGCCGGGCCTGCTCGCCCGGCAGCGCGAACTGGATCACGAACAGCACGAACAGCAGCGCGGCCTCCCATCGCCGCAGCACCAGGTCGATGAGCAGGCCGAGGCCGAGGACGGTCTGCGACGCGGTCAGCAGCACCTCCTCCACCTGCCGCGAGTCCAGCGGCAGCGACCAGGCGCCGCCGCCCGCCTTGTAGGCCAGGGGCAGGCTGCCGATCAGCAGCGTCCACTGGTTGACCTTGCTGGACAGCAGCGCGCCCATCGCGTCGGCGTCCCGCAGCCGCCACGCGAACACCACCGCGACGATCAGCTCCGGGGCCTCGGACGCGAGCGGCGCGAGCCACTGCACCAGCAGGAACTCGTCGATGCCGAGCGCGGACCCGGCGTCCACCAGCGCGTTCGCGAACGGTTCGGCGGAGATGAACACCAGCACCGCGCCGATCGCGAACCCGGCGGCGGTGGCGGTGCGGCGCATCCGGCGCGGCAGCGTGACGAGCCGCGCGGGCACCCCGGCGAGGTCCTCCACGTCCTCGCCGCCGCCCCGGGCGATCCGCCCGAGGTAGACGATGTACACGCCGATGAGGACGATCGCGATGTACCACCCGATCTCGGCGGTGAGCGCAGGGACGAAGCCGAGCACGGTCGCGAGCGCGAGGAAGCCCAGCTCGGTGCGGTGGTGCGGGGTGAGCCGCACGTCGCGCTTCTCGCCGCGCGGCAGTGCCCGCCGCCTGCCGTGCCGCCCGCCCCGTCTGCCGCTCCGGGCCGTCCGGCGGACGCCGAGTGTGAACGCCAGCACGACCAGCGCCCATCCGACGCCGACGAGGAGCCGGTTCGCGCCCGTCATGTTCGCCGCCGCATAGCCCGCGTACTGCGGTTTCGTGCCGGCCGCGTACGCGTAGTACACGTCGACCGCGTACTCGGGGAGTACCGCGATGAGGGCGAGCAGCGCCAGCGCGAGCGCGCCGGACATGTCGGCGCGGGCCGTCTCGGCCGCCCACATCAGCAGGACGGCGGCGGCCAGCACCCCGGCGCCGTAGATCACCGCGGCGGCGACGGCGGACGGGTGCAAACCGGCGACCCGTGTCACGACCGCGGGGAGCGCAATGGCGAGCGCGGCGCCGATGCGGACGAGCAGGGTCGTGCGGGGCACCAGGTCGCCGGGCATACCTGCACTCGTGCCCGCGCGATGCCCAGCTCACGGCAAAGCGCCGATCTCCGTTGCGTCGCGGCGTGCCGCGCTCACCCGCCGCCGCGAAACGGCGGCGTGCCGCGGCTCAGGAGTGGTGGCGTGCGGCGGCGAGGGTGGGGAACGCGCTGCCCTTCAGGCGGGCCGCCAGGTCGCGGTGGACGCGGCGGGCCCAGAGCGGGCCGCCGTAGATCATCCCGGTGTAGCCCTGGACGAGGGTCGCGCCGGCGCGGATCCGCTCCCACACGTCGCCGGCGTCCTCGACACCGCCGACCGAGACCAGGACGAGCCGGTCGCCGGCCCGGGCGCGCAGCCGGCGCAGGACGTCCAGGGAGCGGTCCTTCAGCGGCGCGCCGGACAGCCCGCCGGTCTCCTTCGCGAGCGCGGCGTCGCCGCGCAGGCCGGCCCGCTCGATCGTGGTGTTGGTGGCGATGATCCCGTCCAGGCCGAGGTCGAGGGCGAGGTCGGCGACCGCGTCGACGTCGTCGTCGGCGAGGTCCGGCGCGATCTTGACCAGCAGCGGGACGCGGCGCGGCGCGGACCGGTCGGCGGCCTCGCGGACGGCGCTGAGCAGCGGCCGCAGGTGCTCGACGGCCTGCAGGTTCCGCAGCCCCGGCGTGTTCGGGGAGCTGACGTTGACCACGAGGTAGTCGGCGTAGGGGGCGAGCCGTTCGGTGCTCGCGACGTAGTCGGCGGCGGCCTCGGCCTCCGGGACGACCTTGGTCTTGCCGATGTTGACCCCGACGATCGTCCCGGGACGGCGGTTCCGCAGCCGATCGGCGGCGGCCTCTGAGCCGGCGTTGTTGAACCCCATCCGGTTGATGACCGCCCGGTCGCGGACGAGGCGGAACAGCCGGGGCCGCGGGTTGCCGGGCTGGGGCCGCCCGGTCACGGTGCCGATCTCGACGTGGCCGAACCCGAACGCGCCGAGCGCCTTGTAGGCGACGGCGTCCTTGTCGAACCCGGCGGCGAGGCCGAGCGGGCTCGGGAAGTCCAGGCCGAGCGCGTGCACGGCGAGCGCCGGGTCACGCGGTGCGAGGACCCGCCGCAGGAGCGGCGCCGCCCCCGGGACGGCCTGGATCGCGCGCAGCGCCCGCAGTGTCAGGTGGTGCGCGGCCTCAGCGTCGATCCGGGCGATGACCAGTGAGAACAGGAGTCGATACATCGCCGCCAGTATCGCAGCCCCGGCCCGCCGGAGAACACGTCGCCCGCCGCGCGGGGCCGGGCCGCGGGTCAGGGGCCGAGGAAGGTGCGGCGCAGGGTCCGGCGGACGTCGCGGCTCGCCTCCCGCAGCGTCCGGCGGACGGCGCGCAGCGGGTCGCGGACGGTGACGCGCCACGCCGCGCCGATGCCGCGCCCGACCGGCGCCAGGACGTTCCGGCCGAACCAGCGGAGCGGGATCACCACCAGCACGCGCACGGGCGCGACCACGAGAGTGCGCCACAGCCAGGACAGGACGCGGGCGGCGAGCCGCCACGTCCCGGCGATGCCGGCGCCGATGGGTGCCAGGACGTACCGCCACAGCGCGCGCGCCGGGACGACCACGAGGACGCGTAGCAGCCAGCCGAGGCAGCGCCCGGTCTGCCGCCACGACCACACGACGGCCGCAGCGAACGCCCGCCATGCCGCGGCGAGGCCGCGTCCGGTCCAGCGCGCGAGCCAGGCGAGCCCGAGCAGCGGCGGCAGCAGCACGTACCGCCAGAGCAGGGTGAGGGGCAGGACGATCACGACGGCGAGGATCCGCCCGATGCCCCGCAGCAGCCACGCCGACCCGCGCCCGATCCATCGGCCGAGCCAGGCGAGGCCTCGCCCGAGGGCGCGGAGCGGCGCGAGCAGGACGAGGTCGAGGACGCGCCCGATCGGGGTCAGCACGTACCGGTGGAGCCACACCGCGGCGGCGGCTATGCCGAGGCCGAGCATCCGCAGCGGCCACCACAGCGCGAGGCCGACCGGCCGCAGCAGCCACCGGTACAGCGCGACGGCGACGATCAGCGGGATCCGGATCAGGAACCGCCAGCACGCCGCGATGCCGCGTCCGATCACCACCAGCAGGTCGTACAGGAGCCGGAACGGCACGACGACGATCAGCGCGATGACCCGCGCCGGGACGACGAGCCAGGCCGGCCCGGCCGGCGGCTCCGGTTCGGGCGGCGGCAGCTCGGCGAAGAGCCCGGCCGTGTCGGGGGACGGGCGGCTCGGCCGGTCGGGGGTCGACAACTCGTACCTCTATCGCGCTGTTCGGGGGCTTTTCCTCGGACGTGCCCGAGGTTGAACCCGTTCCGCGCCGTTCACCGTACTGCTCCTCGATCAGGACGAGCGGTGCGGCCGCCTCCTCGATCGGCGTGCGGTACCCGGACCGAGCCGGGACCCACAACACATGGAGGACACGAGATGCATTTCCCACGTTGGGCGTTCCCCGCCGCGGCCGCCCTCATCGCGTCCGGGATGGTGCTGTCGGCGTGCGGACAGGAGCATGGGAGCGGGAAGGGGCAGCGCAACGCCGCCGCGGGGAGCAAGGCCCAGGCGGACCCGGCGGCGTCGCCGTCGGCCTCGCCCTCCGCCGAGCCGACGACGCTGGAGGTCGCGAGCGTCACCAAGCTCGGCAAGGTCGTCACGGACGGGCAGGGCAGGACGCTGTACCGGTTCGACGACGACACGGCGAAGCCGCCCGCGTCGACGTGCTCCGGCGCGTGCGCGAAGGCGTGGCCGCCGGTGTGGGCGAACGGCTCCGCCACGCAGGTCAAGGGCGTCGAGGCGAAGCTGGTCGGGAAGGTGCGGCGGCCGGACGGCAAGTGGCAGGTGACGCTCGCCGGCTGGCCGCTGTACCGCTACGAGAAGGACCAGAGCCCGGGCGACGTGCGCGGCCAGGGCGTCGGCAAGAAGTGGTACGCGGCGGCGCCGACCGGCAAGAAGGCGCTCGCGGCGGCCAAGACCGCGAACAAGTGGAAGGGCTGGACGGTCGTCAAGGCCAAGAACGACCCGAAGTTCGGGATGATCCTGACCGACGGGGACGGCCGGACCCTCTACCGCTACGACAAGGACACCAGCAAGCCGCCGAACTCGACGTGCTTCAAGGCGTGCAAGAAGGCGTGGCCGCCGGCGGTGTTCAACGGCTGGAAGCACCTCAAGCTCGAGGGCGTCAGCAAGAAGGTCGTCAACTTCATCGAGCGCAAGGACGACGGCAAGTGCCAGCTCACGATCAACGGCTGGCCGATGTACTACTACGAGAAGGACAAGGAGCCGGGTGACACCAAGGGCCAGGGCGTCGGCGGGGTGTGGTGGCTGACCCGGCCGAGCGGCGCGCGGGTCATGACCGGCGCGGGCACTGGCTCCGGATCGGGCTCGGGCACCGGCTCGGGCGGCGGCTCCGGTTACGGGACGGGCGGCGGCTACTGAGCCTGCGCGCCGTCCCCCACAGGCGAAGGCGCGGGAGGATCGCGGGTCGGTCGGGGTCCGCGAGCCTTCCGCGCCTTCTTCACGTGCTGGGTCAGGCGCCCTGTTCCCGCTGCTGGGCGAGGCCGAGCGGCGAGGGGCGGGCGAGCCGGCCGACGGGGTTGGCGTGGCCGTTCACGCCGTGCTCGTAGGCCGTCTCGGCGTGCAGGGCGAGGTCGACGCCGCTCGTCTCGTCCTCGGCGGACACCCGGAACCCCATGACCTTGTCGATGAGCTTCCCGACCGCGAACGTGACGGTGAAGGCGAACAGGGCGACGACCGGGACCGCGATGGCCTGCTTGCCGAGCTGGCCGCCGCCGCCCCCGGTGAGCAGCCCCGCCGCGCCGCCGGTCATCGAGCGCACGGCGAGCAGCCCGATCAGCAGCGTGCCGATGATGCCGCCGACGAGGTGGACGCCGACGACGTCGAGGGAGTCGTCGTAGCCGAGCCGGTGCTTCCAGCCGACCGCGTAGGAGCAGACGACGCCGGCGGCGAGCCCGACGGCGAGCGCGCCGAGCACGTCCACCGACCCGCAGGACGGGGTGATCGCGACGAGCCCGGCGACGACGCCGGACGCGGCGCCGAACGTGGTGGGCCGGCCGTCGCGGCGCTGCTCGACGAGCAGCCAGCCGAGCAGGCCGGTGCAGCCGGCGACGAGGGTGTTGAGGAAGACGGCGGCGGCGGTCCCGTTCGCGGCGAGCGCCGACCCGGCGTTGAAGCCGAACCAGCCGAACCAGAGCAGCCCGAGGCCGAGCAGCACCATCGGCAGGTTGTGCGGCCGCATCGCCTCCTTGCGGAACCCGATGCGGGGGCCGAGGACGAGCGCCATCGCGAGCCCGGACGCGCCTGACGCGATCTCGACGACGAGCCCGCCGGCGTAGTCCAGGGCGCCGAGGTCGGAGATCCAGCCGCCGCCCCAGACCCAGTGCGCGACCGGCGCGTACACGACGAGGGCCCAGACGGGGACGAACACCATCCAGGCGGAGAACTTCGCGCGGTCGGCGATGGCGCCGCTGATCAGTGCGGTGGTGAGGATCGCGAAGGTGAGCTGGAAGGTCACGAACAGCAGCGCGGGGACGTGACCATGGGGTGTCGCCGGGGTGATGCCTTTGAGGCCGACGTGCTCGAATCCGCCGAGCAGGCCGAGGCCGCCGAGATCATGGCCGAAGGCGAGGCTGTAGCCGGCGACGAGCCAGCAGACGGTCACCAAAGCGACCGAGACCAGGCTCATCATGATCATGTTCAGCGTGCTCTTGGCGCGCACCATCCCGCCGTAGAACAGCGCGAGTCCGGGCGTCATCAGCAGGACGAGCGCGGTGCTGGCGAGCAGCCACGCGGTGTCGCCCGCATCGATCCCTGTGGGCACGGCGTCTCCCCCTTCGCGGGTCCGGTGTCCGCCATCGAGAATCACCCGTGTCCGTTTCGTGTCTTATGCCGCTTTGTTTCGGATGTGTTTCGTGTTGCCGTTACGTTGCGTTCTGCTCACCGCTCACTCTTCGCATCTCGACAGTTACCCGATCCGGTGTTCTTATGAGTTCGGACCCGCCATGGATGCGTTCCGGCGAAGCGCCCGCGCATGGTGGGTGGCTTCGGGAGGCCCGATGGTCGAGGGAGTCGGACGAGCGGAAAGAACCGGACGGAACGGTCCGCGGGGGCGCGGGGGCGCCGGGACCGTGCGGAAGGCAAGGGTCGCGGTCGCGCTGAGGGCGGCGGTCGCGCTGGCGCTGGCGGCGGGCGGCCTCGCCGCCTGCGGAGGCGCCGGAACACCCACCCTGAACTGGTACATCAACCCCGACAACGGCGGGCAGGAGAAGCTCGCCGCCACTTGCTCGAAGGCGTCCGGCGGCAAGTACCGGATCAAGACCTCGCTGATGCCGGACGACGCGACGCAGCAGCGCGAGCAGCTCGTCCGGCGGCTGGCCGCCAAGGACGGCGGGCTCGACCTGATGAGCCTCGACCCGGTGTTCGTCGCGGAGGCCGCGAACGCCGGGTTCCTGCGGCCCTTCCCGGCGAGCGAGGCCGCGCGGTTCACCCAGGGCGTGTTCCCCGTCGCGGTGCAGAGCTCCACCTGGAACGGGAAGCTGTACGCGGCGCCGTTCTGGGCGAACACGCAGCTGCTCTGGTACCGAAAGTCCGCCGTGAAGAAGGCCGGCGTCGATCCGAACGCGCCCGGCTTCACCTGGGACGAGATGATCGACGCGGCGCTGCGCACCGGCACCACGATCGGCGTGCAGGGCAACAAGTACGAGGGCTACATGGTGTGGATCAACGCCCTCGTCGCGTCCGCCGGCGGGCGGATCGTCAGCGACGCCGGCAAGGGCGACGACGCAAAGATCGACATCGACTCCCCGGCGGGGCGGGCCGCGGCGACGATCGTCCGCCGGCTGGCGACGTCCCGGGCCGCGAGCCCGACGCTGTCCACCGACATCGAGGAGCAGTCCCGCGCCCTGTTCAACGGCGCGCGCGGCGGCTTCATGGTCAACTGGCCCTACATCTGGGCCGCGGACGCCAGCGACGCCAAGGCCGGCGTCATCGGCAAGACGATCCCGTCCGACATCGGCTGGGCCCGCTACCCGAAGGCGACGGCGGGCCAGGACAGCAAGCCGCCGTTCGGCGGCATCGAGGTCGCGATCGGCGCCTACGGCAAGCACAAGAACACCTTCGCCGTGGACGCCGTCACGTGCATCACCTCAACCGAGCACCAGAAGGAGTACATGCTCGCCGAGGGCAACCCGGCCGCGCGTCCCGCCGTCTACGACGACCCGGAGATCCGCAGGGAGTTCCCCATGGCCGGGCTGATCCGCGACTCGATCAACGCGGCGGCGCCGCGCCCGATCACGCCGTACTACACCGACGTGTCCGGCGCGATCCAGAGCCGCTGGCACCCGGCGTCGTCGGTGAAGCCGAACTCGACGCCGCGCGAGTCCGCGACGTTCGTCCACCAGGTCCTGCGCGACCAGCGCCTGCTCTGAAGGGACCGACGATGACCGCAGTGCACACCGCCCCAGCGGCCGGCAAGCCCGCCGCGCCCGCCGCGGAGCTGTCCGACCGCGGCCGCGCCGAACGCCGGCTCGGCCTGCTGCTGTCCGCCCCGGCCGTGATCGTCATGCTGGTCGTGACCGCGTACCCGCTGGTCAACGCGCTGTACCTGTCGCTGTTCAGCTACCGGATCACCGCCCCGGACGACCGCCGCTTCGTCGGCCTCGGCAACTACGGGACGGCGCTGTCCGACCCGCTGTTCTGGCAAGACGTCCTCACCACGTTCATCATCACCTTCGTCACCGTCGCGGTCGAGCTCGTCATCGGTTTCGCGCTCGCGATGGTGATGCACCGGGCGGTCTTCGCGCGGCGGACCGTCCGCACCGCGATCCTGCTGCCCTACGGGATCGTCACGGTGATCTCCGCGTTCGCCTGGAAGTACGCGTTCGACCTGCAGTCGGGGTTCGTGAACTCCTGGTTCGGGCTCGGCGACCACGCCTGGTTCTCCGGCCGCTGGTCCTCGCTGTCCGTGATCGTCCTGTCGGAGATCTGGAAGACGACCCCGTTCGTGTCGCTGCTGCTGCTCGCCGGGCTCGCGCAGGTGCCGGGCGACCTCGGCGAGGCCGCGACCGTGGACGGCGCGACGGCGTGGCAGCGGCTGCGCCGGGTGACGATCCCGAACATGAAGGCCGCGATCCTCGTCGCGGTGCTGTTCCGCACGCTCGACGCGTGGCGGATCTTCGACAACGTCTTCGTCATGACGTCCGGCCAGCAGAAGACCGAGACGCTGTCGTTCCTCACCTACCGGCAGACGATCACCCGGACCGCGATCGGGCTCGGCGACGCGGTCGGCGTGCTGCTGTTCCTGTCGGTGGTCCTCATCGCGGCCGTGTTCATCAAGGGGTTCCGGGTCGACCTGGCGCAGGCGCGCGGCGAGCGCGGGGGAGGCGAGAAGTGATGGAGACCGCCCGTTCCAGATGGCTGTGGGCCCTGGCGTCCCTGCTGATCCTCGTCTGGACGGTGTTCCCGATCCTGTGGATCGTGATGCTGTCGTTCAAGCAGCCCGGCGAGATCGGCAACCAGAAGGGCTTCCTGCCGCACCACTGGACCTGGGACAACTACCGGACGGTCTTCGAGACCGACCTGTTCACCTCGGCGCTGGTCAACTCGATCGGCATCTCGCTGATCGCGACCGTGATCGGCGTCGTGTTCGCCACGCTCGTCGCGTACGCGATCGCGCGGCTGGAGTTCCCCGGCAAGAAGGCGATCCTGTCGTTCGCGCTCGCGATCGCGATGTTCCCGGTCGTGTCGCTGGTCGGGCCGCTGTTCGACCTGTGGCGCGACGTCGGACTGTACGACACGTGGCCGGGGCTGATCATCCCGTACATCTCGTTCGCGCTGCCGCTCGCGATCTGGACGCTGTCGGCGTTCTTCCGCGAGATCCCGTGGGAGATGGAGCAGGCCGCGCAGGTCGACGGCGCGACGACCTGGCAGGCGTTCCGCAAGGTGATCGTCCCGCTGGCCGCGCCCGGGGTGTTCACCGCCGCGATCCTCACCTTCTTCTTCTGCTGGAACGACTTCGTCTTCGGGATCTCGCTGACCTCGTCGGACCGCGCCCGGGTCGTCCCGGCGGCGCTGGCGTTCTTCACCGGCGCGTCGGAGTTCCAGCAGCCGACGACCGCCATCTGCGCGGCGGCGGTCGTGGTGACCGTCCCGATCGTCGTCATCGTCCTTTCGTTCCAGCGCCGCATCGTCGCCGGGCTGACGTCCGGCGCAGTCAAGGGCTGAGGGCCCGAGGGGGTTGAAGCATGGCCGCCATCACCATGAAGAACATCGTCAAGCGGTACGGCGACGGGTTCCCGGCCGTGAACGAGGTGTCCCTGGACGTGCGGGACGGCGAGTTCATGATCCTGGTCGGGCCGTCCGGCTGCGGCAAGTCCACCCTGCTGCGGATGATCGTCGGGCTGGAGGACATCACCGGCGGCGAGATGCGCATCGGCGAGCGGGTCGTCAACAAGATCGCGCCGCGGCAGCGGAACCTGTCGATGGTGTTCCAGAACTACGCGCTGTACCCGCACCTCACGGTGTTCGAGAACATCGCGTTCCCGCTGCGGCTGGCGAAGGTGCCGCGCGAGGAGGTCGACCGCCGCGTCCGGGAGACCGCCGAGCTGCTGGAGCTGACCGAGCACCTGGATCGCAAGCCCGCGAACCTGTCCGGCGGGCAGCGGCAGCGGGTCGCGATGGGCCGCGCGATCATCCGGCAGGCGAACGCGTTCCTGTTCGACGAGCCGCTGTCGAACCTGGACGCCAAGCTGCGCGGCCAGATGCGCACCGAGATCTCCCGGCTGCAGCGCCGGCTCGGCGTCACCACCGTGTACGTCACGCACGACCAGACGGAGGCGATGACGCTCGGCGACCGCGTCGCAGTGCTGCGCAAGGGCGTCCTGCAGCAGGTCGGCAGCCCGCGCGAGCTGTACGAGGAGCCGGTCAACCTGTTCGTCGCGGGGTTCATCGGCTCGCCGTCGATGAACTTCCTGCCCGCGTCCGTCGACGGGACGGCGCTCGACACCCCGCTCGGCCGCTTCGAGGCCGGCGACGCGCGCAAGGCCGCCGCGATCGAGGGCCGCGACGTCGTGCTCGTCGGCATCCGTCCCGAGCACTTCGAGGACGCGTCCCTGGTCGGCGCGGAGAAGAAGGCGCGCGGCAGCACGGTCAGCGCCCGCGTCGACGTCACCGAGTGGCTCGGCAACGAGCTGTACGCGTACGTCCCCTACGAGGCGCCGGACGACCTCGCCGCCCAGCTCCGCGACCTGTCCCGCGAGCTGGACAGCGACCAGCTGCGCACGCAGGCGGTGATCTCGCTGGACGCCGCCAGCGAGATCACGGCGGGCGACGCGGCGGAGCTGTGGATCGACACCTCGAAGATCCACATCTTCGACCCGGCGAGCGGCGCGAACCTCACCCGCGACGAGGCGCGGGTCGCGGAGCTGGCGCGGGTCGCCGAGCGCGCCCGCGAGGCGCAGCGCCGCGCGCAGCGCCCCGGCGAGGGCGCCGGCGCGGCGGGCGACCTGTCCGGCGGCGGGGCGGTCACGGCGGCGGGGGAGGAGGGAGCGCCGGCGGCGGGCGCCGCGGAGACCTGACGGCACCGCGTCGGCCTATGCTGGCGCGGTGCCGTCCCGTCCCGTGCCCGCCGAAGCGGTCACGCCCGACCCGCCGGGCTCGATCGACCGTCCGCTGCTCACCCAGTCGTGGCTGGACGTGGCGCTGGTGCACTGGGCGGCCGACCCCGCCGACGTGGCGGAGCTGCTTCCGGCGGGCACCCGGCCGGACACCTTCGGCGGCGCCGCCCACGTGGGTTTGGTCGCCTTCCGGATGGACCGCGTCGGGTGGCTCGGACTGCCGGGCGTTCCGTATCTCGGTGCGTTTCCGGAGACGAACGTCCGCCTGTACTCGGTGGACGGCGACGGCCGGCGCGGCGTCGTCTTCCGCTCCATGGACGCCGCGCGGCTGATCCCCGTCCTGCTGGGGAGGATCGGTTTCGGCCTGCCTTATCTGTGGTCGCGGATGTCGGTCCGGCGCGTCGGCGACGTCGTCCTCTACACCGGTTCGAGGCGCTGGCCGGGGCCGCGCGGCGCGGGCGGCAGGATGGCCGTGCGGGTCGGGGAGCGGATCGGCGAGCCGACGGAACTGGAGCATTTCCTGACGGCCCGGTGGGGCCTGCACAACGCGTCCTTCGGCCGGACGCTGTTCCTGCGGAACGCCCATCCGCGCTGGCCGCTGCATCGCGCGGAACTGCTGGCCTGCGATGAGAACCTGGTGGCCGCCGCCGGGCTGCCCGCGCCGGCGGGCGAGCCGGTGAGCGTCCTGTACTCGCCCGGTGTCCCGGCTCGTTTCGGCCTTCCGGCCGGTCCGCTGCGCGCCGGCTGACACCTGGTGGCGGTGGGACGAGACCCGACTGAACGGACCCATGGGGCAGGCGGTAAGTTCTGCGGCATGGGGGGCTTTTGGGGGCGGTCCGTCCGCGTCGTCGCGGGGGCCGCGGTCCTCGCCCTGGCGCTCGCGGTGTGCCAGCGATCCGCCGCGGAGAAGCCGAAGGCGGCCGCCGCGCCTGCCCCGGCGCCGCACGCCCCCGCGGCGCCCGCCGTCGCGGCGCCCGTCGTCCGGCAGGAGCCGGACACGGGAGCGGTCTGGCGGAAATGGGGCCTGAAACCGCTGCTTCCCGCGCCCGCGCCGCCCGCCGACAAGCCGCTGAAGCTTCCGGGGAAAGGCCCGGCGAAGGTCTTCGACAGCGTCCCCACCAAGGACCGGGTCGTTTTCGTGACCATCGACGACGGCCAGGAGAAGGACCCGAAGTTCGTCGAGATGATGAACGACCTCAAAGTGCCCGTCACGATGTTCCTCACCAAGGACGACGTGCAGGACGACTACGGGTACTTCAAGCCGCTGCAGGCGCTCGGCAACCGCGTCCAGGATCACACCGTCACCCATCCGGTGCTGCCTACGCTCGGCCTGGAAGGGCAGAAGCGGGAGATCTGCGGCGACCGCGACGCCCTCACCGAGCAGTACGGGACGGCGCCGACGCTGCTCAGGCCGCCGTTCGGGCGGTGGAACTCGCTGACGCAGGAGGCCGCGCGGGAGTGCGGCATCAGCGGCATCGTGATGTGGCGCGCGTCGATGCAGATCCACGACTTCCAGTACGACGACCCGGACAAGGAACTGCACCCCGGCGACATCCTGCTCGCGCATTTCCGGGGCCCGGAGCAGCTCAAGGGCGAGACGATGACGGAGATGTTCGCCCATCTCCTCGAGCAGATCGAGAAGCGCGGCTTCGCGGTCGGGCGGCTGGAGGACTACATCAGCGTTCGATGAACACCCGGACGCTCTCCAGCGACGCGTCGGCGGTGTCGGCCGGCACCTGCTCGGCCGGGCCGAAGAACGCGTCGCGGGGCAGCACGACCTGCTCGAGCACCCGGACGGACGAAGCGGACGAATGGGACGACCGACACCGGGTAGGGCGAACGCCATGAACGATCGCATACCGGCCGAGGCGGAGCTGGCCTGGGAGGACTTCCACCGGCTCGTCAACATGACGTCCGACGAGCTGCGCACCTGGCTGCTCACGGACGCCTCGGGCGAGGAGGCGTTCCCGGCGGAGCCGGAAACCGGGGTCTCCGAGCTCGGCGCCCGTGTGGTGGATCTGCTGCGCAAGCGGAAGGTCGACCTCACCGACGGCGACGCCGACGTGATGCGGCAGGTCGTCGACTACGTCGAGGAGCACCTGGACGCCCCGCCGCCGGACGGCGCGGGCAACGAGCGGTGGCGGCACGAGCTGATGACGGTGGGCCACGACCCGCTGCGCCCCGAGCCGTCCAGCGCATAGGAGGGGGGACCATGCCGAACCCGCAGCAGCCCGAGATGAGGCGGTCCGGGCGGACCGCCGTGACCGAGGAGGCCGCGCCGGAGGGCACCGACCCGAAGTCGACGCGGGCGAAGGGGCACGCGCACGGCACCGACAAGGGTGACAAGGGCGGCGGTAAGGGCGGCGGCACGCCGCCGGACCAGCGGCCCCCGCACCCCGAGTAGACGACGAAGTCGGGCCGCCCCGGACACAAGCCGGGGCGGCCTCGTCGCGTTCAGCGAGCGATCCGCTAGATCTGGGTCTGCGGGCGGTAGCCCTCGTCCTCGCCGCCGGGGGTGTCTGCCTCGGCGTTCGGCGGGTCGGTCTCGCTGGGCGTGTGCTCCTCGGCGAAGTCGGCGTCGTCGGTCTCCTGCGGCGCGCCCGCCTCGGCGCGGCGGTCCGCGAGCGGCTTGTCCTCGTCCCGTTTCTCGGTCATGGGGTTGCTCTGCTCCGGGGCGCCGCGGATAAACGCCTGCCGCGGACAAACGCCTGCCGCGACGCGTCCGCCGCCGCGATGTACGAGTCCGCCGCCGGGCTGAGCCCCGACCCGAGCGCGCGCGGGCGCAGGCTCGCCGCCGCCGCGCGCGCGTACGCGTTCGCGCGGATGCCCGACCGCGCCGCGGAGCTCGCCGCCCGCGCCGAACCCGACCTGCCCGACCCGATCGCCCGCGCCGACCTCACGCTGATCCGCGCGTCCCTCGCCGACGAGCAGGACCGGACGAAGGAGGCGTACCGGATGTTCGCCGACACCGCCGCGTCCGTCGCCGACCTCGAGGCCGCCCGCCTCACCCCGCAGGAGCTGCAGGTCGTCCGGCTCGCCGCGGCCGGCCTGAGCAACCGGGAGATCGGCGCGCAGCTGTTCCTCAGCCCGCGCACCGTCGGCTACCACCTCTACAAGGCCTACCCGAAGCTGGGCGTGGCGTCCCGAGGCGAACTGGCCCGCCTCAACCTCACCTGAACCCTCGTTCACTTGTGGCGTGTCGTGGTTATAGGGCGCCGCATAACCACGACACGCCACAAGTCGGCGGGGTCAGGCGCGCATCGAGCCGGCGATCTGGCGGGTCGTGACGTTGATCCGGTTCCACGCGTTGATCGCCGCGATGCACATGATGAGGGAGAGCAGGCTCTGCTCGTCGTAGACGTCGGCGGCCTCGTCCCAGACGTCGTCGGGGACGCCCGCCGGGTTGTCGGCGATGCGGGTGGCGGCCTCGGTGAGGGCGAGCGCGGCGCGCTCCTCGTCGGTGAAGTACGGGGACTCGCGCCAGGTCGCGACGGACCAGAGACGCTCGTCGGTCTCGCCGGCCTTCTTGGCGTCGTAGGCGTGCATGTCGGCGCAGAAGCCGCAGCCGTTGATCTGGCTGGCGCGCAGCCGGACCAGTTCGAGCGTGCTCTTCGGGACGCTGCTCTTGGCGAGCGCGCCCTCCAGTCCGAGCAGGGCCTTGTAGGCGTCGGGGGCGATCTCGGGGAGTCCGGTCATCCGTGCCTGCATGATTTACCCTTTCTGAGATGGGGGATATCCAGATTTGCGGCGCACCTGGACCGGGGCGGCCCGGGTGCGGGTCAGCGGGTCAGTTGCGGGCGTACCAGGCCCGCACGTTCTCCTCGATCTCCGGCACCCCGCGCTTCACCGCCGCGCTGACGTCGGCGAGCGTCTGCTCCGCCAGCGCCCTGCGCCAGGCGAGCTCCGCCTTCCGCATGGCGGTGCTGACCGCGCAGGGCCGCCGCAGGACGGACGCGGGGGTGCCCGCCCCGGCGCCGCGGCTGCGGATCTCGGTGCACTGGAACGCCTCCTCCGGGCCCTCGATCGCGGCCACCACGTCCATCATGGTGATCTTCTCCAGCGGGCGGGCGAGCCGGAAACCGCCGCGCGCGCCCGCCGTCGAGGTCACGAGGCCGGCCTTGACCAGGGCCTGGAGCTGCTTGTTCAGGTAGGGCGGGGGGAGCTCGAAACCGGCCGCGAGCCGTGCCGTCGGCACGGGCCGGTCCTCGCCCATCCAGTCGAGCAGCAGCAGGCAGTGCGCCGCCCACTCGACCCCTTCCCCGATCCGCATGATCTGGATACTACACGTCTAGATTCGAGTCGTCCACCCGCGCCACCAGCCGCCGCGGGTCGTCGCCCTCCAGGACGATCCCGAACTCCTCGGCGAGGACGTCCGGCAGCCGCGCGGGGGCGACGGTCCGCCTCTCGGTCTCGCCGGACGGGCGCGTCGCGGTCAGCGCCGTCCCGTCCAGCACGAGGTGCTCCCCGGCGGAGAACCGCTGGACGAACGGCCGCCGCGTGAACGGCGACCGCGGGCTCGTGGACACGAAGTGGTTGAGCACGTCGAAGTCGATGCGGAACGCCTCGACCAGCGGGAACGAGTGCCGCCGGAACCAGCCGTCCGGGCCGCGCTGGTGCATCTCCCACAGCTGGGCGCCCGCCGGCAGCGCCTCGGTGACCCGGCCGGGACGCAGCCGGAAGCCCCAGCCGTCCTGGTCGGCGTCCGCGCCGTCGCCGGGGAACGGGAGCGGTTCGAGCGGGCCGCCGCCGAAACCGACGTCGCACAGCAGCGCGGGCTCGTCCGCGGCCTGGCCGGGGGAACGGACGAGCAGCAGCGCGTGCGTGCCCGGCAGCAGCTTCTCCGCGCCCATCGACACCCGGCCCGTCAGTGCCGTGACCTCGAAGCCGATCTTCTCCAGGACCGCCGCGAACAGCCGGTTGTGCTCGAAGCAGTACCCGCCGCGCGGCCGGTCGACGAGCTTGCCCTGCACGGCGGCGAGGTCCAGCTCGACCGGCCGGCCGAGCATGATCTCCAGGTTCTCGAACGGGATGGACGTGACGTGCGCCCGGTGCAGGGCGCGCAGCGTCGCGGCGTCCGGCCGCGCGGCGCCGTCGTAACCGATCCGCTTGAGGTAGGCGGGCAGGTCCAGCCGGTCGCCCTGCCAGCCGTAGCCGAGATCCTCGCTCATGTCGCTCCCTCCGTCCGCGCCCGCGCGCGGCCGTGCTCGAATGCGCGTGTGAACGGGGCAACGCCGATCGCCGCCGTGATCGTCCCGACGGCTCGGTTGATATCGCCCATTTCGGCCTCCGGGAGCGGTGCGCCGGCGGACTCGCGCAGCGCGGACGCCTCGCCGAGCAGCCGCGCCGCCTCCGCATGCTCGCCCGCCAGCGCGCGCGCCCCCGCCACCCCTTCGAGCGCGAGCGCGACGGCGCGCGGGTCGCCGACGGCGCGCGCGCAGGCGAGCCCGTCCAGTTGCAGGGCGAGCGCGGCGCCGGCGTCCCCGCGCAGTTCCGCGACGTACCCGAGCTGGGCGTGCAGGAACGCGATCCCGGCCGTCCCGCCGATGCCGCGCAGCCAGCCGAGCGGGGCGCGCAGGTGCCGCTCGGCGGCGTCGAGGTCGCCGCGGGCCCGGGCGACCAGCCCGAGCCCGGCCTCGGCGAACTCCTCCGCCGACCGCGCGGCCTGCCGCCTCGCGATCTCCAGGGCCCGTTCGTGCAGGTCGCGGGCCTCGTCGAGCGCGCCGGTCAGCAGCGCGACGCGGCCGAGCCCGGACGTGCGGAACGACACCTCGGCCCACATCCCGAGCGCTTCGGCGAGCCGCAGGCCCTCGCGGTGGTGCGCGGCGGCGGCCGCGTAGTCGCCGGTGATCTCGGCGCGGCGGCTGAGCGCGTCGGTCGCCTCCAGCCGTCCCCACGCATCGCCGAGTGCGGTGAAGAGGTCCATGCTCTCGACGCCGTCGCGCTCCATGGCGGTCGGACCGCCGTGGACGAGCGCGAACTTGGCGCGCGTCGCCAGCGCGGCGGCCGTGTACCAGGGATCGGCGCGCGCGGAACACGGCGAGAGCGTGCTCTACACGGGCTTGATTAGCGGAGATCGCGGCGCCGTCCGCGGGCCGGGGCCCTTCGACGGGTCGTCCTCCAGCATCGACCGGTAGAGCGAGGCCAGCTCCGGGCCGGGGTCGACGCCGAGCTCATCGGCGAGGCGTTCCCGCAGGTCGTGGTACCCGGCGAGCGCCTCGGCGCGCCGTCCGGCGCCGTGCAGGGCGCGCAGGTGCGCGGCGCGCAGCCGCTCTCTGAGCGGGTGCTCGGCGACCGCCGGGGCCAGCTCCGCCGCGACCGCCGCGTGCTCGCCCGCCCGGCATCGGGCGGCCCGGCGCGTACGTCTTCTACAGCGGCCCGGAACCCGAGTCCTCGACCGGCACCGCGACACCCTCGCCGAACTCGGCGACCCCACGTTCGTCGGCACCGACCCGGGCCTGTCGATGCTCTACTACCAGGCGCAGCTGTACCTGTTCTGGTCCACGCTCGTCGCGTACATGCACGGCGCGGCGCTGCTCGGCACCGCGTGGGTGCCCGCCGAGCGGTTCCGGCCCTTCGCGTCCGCGGCCCTGGCAGCCCTGACCGGCGACGGCCCGATGGGCTTCCTCGGCATCCTCACCCGCGAGATCGCGGGCGGCGCGTCCCCGGGCGGGGCGAACAGCCTGCGCATGCAGGCCGCCGGCGCCGGCCACGTCGCCGAGGCGAGCCGCGAGGCCGGGATCGCGCCGGGCCGCTCGCGCTGCGGGACCTGTTCCGGCGCGCCGTCGACGCCGGGCACGGCGACGCCGGCCTGTCCGCCGTCATCGACGTCATCCGCCGTCCGGCGCGAGCGGGAGGCGCATGACGAAGCACGCGCCCCGCTCGCTGTCGGCGATGGTGAGGGTGCCGCCGTAGATCTCGACGATCTCGCGGGCGATCGGCAGCCCGAGGCCCGTCCCCTGCGGATCCCGCTCCCGCGACTCGGCGAGCCGCGCGAACCGCTCGAAGACCCGTTCCCGCTGGTCCGGGGGGATGCCGTGGCCGTCGTCCAGCACCTGGAGCACCGCCGTCGCGCCGTCGCGCCGGACCGTCACCTCGACGCCGGACGCGGCGTGCCGCTCGGCGTTGGACAGCAGGTTGCCGAGCACCCGCGCGATCCGCACCGGGTTCGCCCGGACGACCACGCCGGGCTCCAGCCGGGCCGCGACCCGCACGCCGTCGCCGCGCCGGTCGACCTCCCGGCGGGCCGCCTCCGCCAGGTCGACCGGCTCCACCGGCTGCGGCGCCCGCGCGTCCAGCCGGGACAGCTCCAGCAGGTCGATCACGATGTCGTTGAGCCGCTCGGCGTCGCGCAGCGCAGAGCGCAGCAGCGGCCGCGACTCCTCGTCCGCCTCGTCCAGCGCCATCTCCAGCTGCACGTGCAGCCCGGCGATCGGGTTGCGCAGGTCGTGCGAGGCGTCGGAGATGAACCGGCGCTCCCGGTCGGTCGCCTCCTCCAGCCGCTGCAGCGTCGCGTTGACCGTCTCGCCGAGCGCCTGGATCTCCCCGTGCGTGTGCGGGACGAACACGCGCTGGCGCAGGTCCCGCGCGTCGAGGTCGGACAGCTCCCGGCGGATCCGGTCGATCGGGGCGAACGCCCGGCCGATCGTGTGCCACGTCCACCACGCGACGAGGGCCAGCAGCACGAGCAGGAGCGCGACGAGGCTCAGCGGCAGGCCCCACACGTTCAGCAGGCCCGGCAGCGGCTCGGCGGAGACGACCATCACCCCCGGCCCCCACGGCGACCTGTTCACCACCCGCAGGCCGAAGATCCACGCGCAGCCGGAGATCGACCCCGGGCAGGCCCGCCGGTCGATCAGCAGGTTCCCGGACGGGAGGGGGACGGACGCCAGCGGCGGCTTGCCGCGCGCCGGGGGCGAGGCCGCCAGCACCCGCCGGCCGTCCGGGCTGACGATCTGCACCAGGCCGGTCTCGTCCGGACGGGTCGTGAGCCCGAGGTCGGCCTGCCCGCGCAGGATGTCGAACGTGATCCGCTCGGTGGTGCGCTCCGCCTTGTCCGCCTCGCGGCGCTCCAGCCAGTCGCGGACGAGGAGCATCCCGAGCACGAGGATCACGGTCAGGAACAGCGCCGCGAACGCGACGGTGATGATCGTCGCTCGCCCCCGCACGGACACCAGGAGCCGGTTGCGCCAGTACTCGACGCGCTCGCTCCTGCCCTGCGTCACGTCCGCACCTCCGAGAGTCGTCACACTATGTGATCAATAACTACCAAGAGTACGGGGCGGCGCCTGTCCCGTCCGGGTCCGGCGGTTGCCGATGCTCAAATGATCGATATATAAAGAACGCATGAGCAAGCCGATGCAGGAACCGACGTTCCTGATCCTCACCGCGCTCGCGGACGGCGCGCAGCACGGCTACGGGATCATGGCCGACGTCGAGCGGATCTCCGCCGGCCGCACCCGGCTGCGCGCCGGCACCCTGTACGCCGCCCTCGACCGGCTCCAGGCCGAGCGCCTCATCGCCCCCGACCGCGAGGAGGTCGTCGACGGCCGCCTCCGCCGCTACTACCGGCTCACCGAGGACGGCGCCGCCGCCCTCGCCGCCGAAGTGGACGCGCTCCGCCGCCGCACCGAGGCCGCCGCCCGCCGCCTCGCCGCCTTCCGCCTCCCCGGCGGCGGCACCGCCCCGGCCTTCTCCCTGAGGGGACTCCGTTGAGCACGCTCGAAGACCGCTACCGCCGCCTCCTGGCCTGCTACCCGGCCGCCCACCGGGAGGCGCACGGCGAGGAGATGCTGGACGTGCTGCTGTCGGCGGCGCGTCCCGGCCAGACCCGCCCGTCCATCGCCGACACCGCCGACCTCCTGCTCGGCGCCGCCCGCATCCGGCTCCGCCGCGCCGCGTCCGGCACCGGCGCCTCCCCCCGGCGGGACGCCCTCGCCATCACCGGCCTCCTCGCCGCGCTCCTGCTGATGGCCGAGGCCGCGCGGTTCGCCGTGGACGTGCCCACGCTGATCGGCGCCGCCACCGCGCAGGGGAACGGAACCATCGGGATCTACGGGCTGCTCTACTTCTTCGGCACCGGACCGTACTGGCTCGCCTGGACGGTCATCGCGGTGCTCGCCTGGCGGGGCCGACGCCGCCGCGCCGCCACCGCCGCCTGCGCGGTGACCACTGCCCAGATCGCCTTCGCGGTCTACGGGACGGCCCTCCCGGACCACTCCTACGCGTATCTCGGCAGGGACTTCGCGGGAACCTCGCTGCCGCTCGCGCTGCTCGCCACGGCGTCCCTCGCCGCGTCGCCCGGCCCGCGCCGCGGCGCCCGCCTCCTCGGCCGCGCCCGCCTGGCCGGGGCCGCGACCGTGGCCGCCGCCCTGCTCGCGCTCCACACCTACCCGGCCTTCTCCCTGCTCACCGGCGGCCAGACCGGCGTCGACCCGCGCGCGAGCATGGACCGCCTCATCGACGCCGCGCAGACCATGGGCGAACTGCGGGCCGCCGGTGCGCTGGTGGCCGCCGTCCTGGCCGCCGCCGCGCTCGCGCGCGACCGCACGAGCCGCCGCGCGTTCGTCCTGCTCGCCCTCGTCGGCGCTCCCGCCCTGGTCAACGCGGCCGGAGAGGCCCTTCCGGACAGCGTGCCCGGCACGGCGATGCTGCTGCCGGGATCGCTGATGGTCGGCACGGCCGGCCTCGTCATCACCGGGCTCTGCGTCCGCCTCGTGGAGAGCCCCGCCGGGACCCGGGCCCGCCGCCGCGTGCGGTCGTCGGCCTGATCAGCCGATCCGGATCAACGCGGTGCGCTCGTCGCGGGTGTCCGGGCGCGGGCCGCGAACGCGCCGGGGGCGAGGCCGGTGCGGGCGCGGAAGAACTTGGAGAAGTTGGCGGTGTCGTCGAACCCCGTCCGCCGGGCGCATTCGGCGACGGTGATGCCGGTGTGCGCGAGCAGCCTCTTGGCCTCCAGCACCACCCGGTCGTCCAGGAACCGCTTGGCGCCGCACCCGGCCGCATCCCGCGTCGCACGGCTGAGGGTGCGCGGAGAGTAGCCCAGCCGGCGGGCATACCAGGAGACCTCCCGCGACGTCGCGAAGTGCGCCTCGACGGCCGCGGCGAACGCGGTGAAGGCCTCCCGCCCGGCGGGCGGCGGGGGCGCGCACTCGCCGGCGCGGAGCAGGAGCACCTCCAGAAGGGCGCGCAGGATCGCGGCGCTGCCGGGCATCGGACGGGTCCGGGACGCGTCGTACTCGCGGCGCAGATGGTCGGCGGCGAGGCGGACCAGCGCCGGACGCCCCGGCCGCCGCCAGGTGACCGGGCCGAACGGCGCTGCGCCCGGGGAGCCGAGCGGCACGTACTCGGGGCGGAAGAGCACGAGGGTCCCGTCGACGTCCGCGATGTCGTCCCAGCGGTGCACGCGGCCCGGCCGGATCCAGACGATCGTGCCCGGCTCCAGGCGGTGGTGGACGAAATCCACCGTCACCGTTCCCCGTCCCGAATCGACGATCGCGAGCACATGGAAATCGGCCCGCTGCACCGGCTGGGGCGCGCTGCCTGCCGGCATGTCCCGCAGCCGAGGGAACGCGATCACCTCGACGCCGCCGTCCGCCGCGTAGCGCAGCGACCGGATGCCGGCCTGCTGTCCGTTTTTCACCATAGCCAGACCGGAGCCTACCTGTTCCGCGAGGTCACCGGTCCTTAGCGTCGAAGCAGACGAAGGGAGAGTCCGAATGGACATGCGATACGTGGAAGTGCAAGGCGGACGGCTGCCGGTGCGGACGCGGGACGGCTCCCCGGCGGCGCTGGTGTTCCTCCACTACTGGGGCGGTTCCCACCGCACCTTCGCCCCGGTGATCGACCGCCTCGCGTCCGGATCCGCCGTCGTGTCCTACGACCACCGCGGCTGGGGCGCGGCGCGCGACCTCCCCGGGCCCTACGGGATCGAGCGGCTCGCCGACGACGTCCTGGACGTCGTCCGCGGACTCGGACTCGGCAGGTACGTGCTCGTCGGGCACTCGATGGGCGGGAAGGTCGCCCAGCTGGCCGCGGCGCGCCGGCCCGAGGGGCTCGCCGGACTCGTCCTCGTCGCCCCGGCCCCGCCGCGCCCGACCGTGGACGCCGCGGCGGCGGAGGCGCTGGCGCACGCCTACGACAGCCGCGCCACGACCGGTGACGCGCTCCAGCACGTCCTGACCCACCGGCCCCTGCCCGCCGACCTGCGCGAACAGGTGCTGGCCGACAGCCTCGCCGCCGGCGGCGACGACGCCCGCCTCGCCTGGCCGCGCCACGGCATCACCGCGGACATCACCGCCGCCGCCCGCGCCATCGACGTCCCCGTCCAGGTCCTGGCGGGGCGGCACGACCAGGTCGACCCGCCCGCGTCGCTGGAAGCCGACCTCCTGCCCGTCATCCCGGGAGCGCGCATGACGGTCATCGAGGACACGGGCCACCTGTCCCCGCTGGAGGCGCCCGGCGAACTCGCGACCCGGATCGACCACTTCACCGCCAACCTCCCTTCGGCCCGACCGTGACACCGCGCCGCCGAGGTCCGGCTAGCATCACGGAGCTGCTGAGCAATGCACGGTTCGAAGCGCGCATCCCCGCTCAGGACCTGGCCCGGGCCCGGCGCTGGTATGCCGAGAAGCTCGGCCTCGAACCGGTCGAGGAGCGCCCCGGCGGTCCTCGCGGTGAGCGGGCCGCCTGGTTCTGCGACAGCGAGGGCACATGCCGGGCCTCGCGGAGATCGTGCCGCAGTCCGGCGACGTGCTCGTGGAGTTGCGGGGGGGGGGGGGGCGGCCCCCCCCCCCCCCCCCACCCCGACGGGGCCCGGGTCAGTGGTTCTGGGCTTTGAGCTGCTGGTTCTCCTTCTCGATGTACGGCTTCTGGCTGCTCCAGGGGACGATCCGGCCCGGCAGCGTGTCCGTCCAGCCGGACGTCGTCTGGGAGGGCCCGAAGGGATTGGGCCCGCCTCCGAATCCGCCCCAGCCCTCGACGCGCAGCCGCGTGCTCTTCGGGTCGACGACGATCGTCTCGGTGCCGTCGACGTGCGTGCCGCTGTCGTTCATGAACGAGATCTTGAGCCGGTAGCCGCCGGCCGTCCTGCCGAGGTTGTCGATGTGGGGCAGCGCCGCGAGGGCGCGGTAGGCCGCGGCGCGGACCTGCGGCGGGGCGGGCGCCTCGGAGAGCACCGACTGGAGCAGATTGATGGTCCAGAGCTGCGGGTTCTCCCGGGCGGCCGGATATCTGGCGCTCTTGAGCAGCCCGGCCTTGAGCCGGTCCGGGTCGGTCGGCAGCCGCTGGACGCCGGCGAAGTCGAGGTCGGAGCCGCTCATCACCGGACGCTTCGCCACCCGGCTGACCAGGCCGGGCGCGCCGCTCAGCCAGGTGGCGCCGTCGCGCCGCGTCCACGTCTCGGTGACGTGGGTGACCTTGCCCATGGTGAGGACCAGCTTCGTGTGCCAGTACGTGCCGGTGGCCGCGGGCTTGGCCGCCGCGGTGGTCGCGGCGGCGAGCATGACCTGCCGCCCCGAGAGCACCGGCTCCTTCTTCGCTTCGGGTGCCGACGGGTCGGAGACGACGACGGCGCCGGCCGCCGCGGCGGCGGTGAGCCCGACGCCGGCCGCGATCCAGCGCTTGCGGCGCCCGCGCTCGGCGGAACCGCCCCGCATCGCGTTCTGGAGCCGGTGCCGGCTGCGGTCGACGACGTCGGCGGACGGTTCGGGCCCGGCCAGCGCGGTGCCGAGCATTTTCAGGTCATCCATGGAACGCCTCCGGGCGGATAGCGTCGTGCAGTTTCTTGCGGGCGCGGGAGAGGCGGGAGCCGACCGTGCCCTGGGGGATGCCGAGCGCGTCCGCGACCTCGTCGTAGCTCAGCTCGGCCAGCGCGACGAGGAGCACCACGTCGCGCTCGCCGGCAGACAGCGACGCGAGCGCCTTGGCGAGCTGCGGCCGCATCCGCACGGCCGCCGTCTCGGTGACGACGCGGTCCTCGTGGCTGCCGGCCGCGGGCGCGTCGACGGCGCTGCGCGCCATGGCCCGGTAGCGGCGCGCCTCCTTGCGGCGGTGCTGCGCGACGAGGTTCGTGGCGATCCCGAACAGCCAGGCGCGCAGGCTGCCCCGCTCCGGATCGAACCTGTCGCGCTTCCCGAACGCCAGGCAGAAGGTCTCGGCGGCGATGTCCTCGGCCGTGTGGACGTCCAGCCGGCCGGCGACGTAGCGGTAGACGTCCCGGAAGTACCGGTCGTGGACGTCGGTGAACCGCTCCGGATCCCGCTGGAAGCCGGTGGCGATGTCGAGGTCGGTCGGTGATTCGCCCACCTCGGCGGTCACGTACCTGTCCTGCTCATTGCGGAACCTTTCGGGTGTTCGGCCAACGATCACCCTTACTTCGCCGAACCCCGATCCCGTCTTCCACGAGGGCCCCGACGGTACCCTGCCGAGTACCGCACCGCCCCGACCGGAGGCCCCAGGAGCCATGCGCGCGCTGACTGTTCCGTTGCCGTCCGGCGACACGTGGACGCGGGCAGACTACGAGGCACTGCCGGAAGACCTCCCGGCGCGCGTGAGCCTCGTCCACGGGAAGCTCGTCGTGAACCCGCGCCCTCGTCCGATCCGCCGGCGCGTCGCGCGGCGGTTGGCGACCCGTATCGAGGACGCCGCTCCCGACGCGTGGCAGGTCGACACCGACGTGGACGTCCTTCTCGACGACGACGAGGTGGAGCCGGTCGAGATCGCTCCCGACATCGTCGTGTACTCCGCCGAGCATGACGTCTACGAACGTCCCATTCCGGCGGGGCTGGTCGTGCTCGTTGCCGAGGTGGTGCCGCCGTCGACCAAGCGCAAGGAGCCCGCCCTGTACGCGGAGGCGGGAATCCGGCACTACTGGCAGGTGGAGACCGATCAGACCGCCGTCCACACCTACGAGTTGGACGACGCGACCGGCGGATACGTCGCGACCGGGGTGCACCATGACCGGATCGTCGTGAACGTGCCGTTCGACCTGGACGTCGAGCTCAAGCGCTGACGGTCCGTCACTTGCCGCGGGCGCCGTCGATGCGTTCGCGGAGCAGGTCCGCGTGCCCGTTGTGCTGGGCGTACTCCTCGATCATGTGGACGAGCACCCAGCGCAGCGACACCGGCCCGCGCCAGCCGTCGCGGCCCTCGACGTCGAGGTGCGGCGCGGCGGCCGTGAAGGCGTCGGCGAACGCGACCTCGTCGCGCCAGGCGTCCCACGCGGCGGCGATCACGGCGGGGTCCGGGACGGCGCCGTCGAAGTCGCCGTCCGGGTCGGCGGCGGACGAGAAGCGCGGCGGCGCGTCCTGCCCGGCGAGGACCCGCCGGAACCAGCGGCGCTCGACGTCGGCGAGGTGCCGGACGAGCCCGAGCAACGACAGCGTCGACGGCTCCACCGCCCGCACCGCCAGATCGGTGCCGAGGTCCGCGCACTTCAGCTCCAGCGTGGCCCGCTGCGCGCCGAGGACGTCGCAGAGCATGCGGCGCTCGTCGCCGACGGCGGGGAAGTCGAATCGGCTCTCGTCGCCGCCGAACAGTTCGGCCCGTCTGGCGGTCACGGCGCCGCCGTCCGGACGCGGCGGCGGGCGAGGGCGTCGGCGGCCTGCGCGGGGGTCTGGCCGAGGCGGTCGGCGGTGCCGAGCAGGCCGGTGACGGTGTCCTCGATGGCGGCGACGCGGGCGCGGGCCTCGCCGGGGCCGAGGCGGTGGAGCTCCGTGCTGACCGCGTGGATCACCCCGCCGGCGCCGGCGACGTAGTCGGGCACCCACAGGATGCCGCGCCGGTGCAGCAGGTCGGCGACGCCGGGGGAGGCGAGCTGGTTGTTCGCGGGCCCGACGACGGCCCGGCAGCGCAACCGCGGCACGGTCCGTTCGGTCAGGACGCCGCCGAGGGCCGCGGGGACGAGGACGTCGACGTCCGCGCCGAGGATCTCGTCCGGGCCGGTCCAGGCGGCGCCGAGCGCCTCGGTCCGCGCCCGCTTGCCGGGGTCGATGTCGGTGACCGTCAGCGCGGCGCCCTCCGCCGCGAGCAGGGCCGCGAGGTGCTCGCCGACGTGCCCGAGGCCGATGATCCCGAACCGGCGGCCCGCCAGGTCGCGGGTGCCGTACAGGTGGCGGGCGGCGGCGCGGAGCGCGGCGAGCGTGCCGTGCGCGGTGTGCGGGGACGAGTCGCCGCTGCCGCCGGACTCGGCGGGCCGGCAGAACACGTGCGGCGTGATCTCGCCGATCACCGCCATGTCGGCGGGCGCGGTGCCGACGTCGGGCCCGGCGGAGTACGCGCCGTCCAGCGCGGCGATCGCGTCGCCGACGTCGTGCAGCGCGTCGCGCCGCCGGGGGCCCTCCAGAACGGTGCCCTCGGGGAGCGCCACCACGGTCTTGCCGCCGCCGTTGGACAGCCCCGCCGCCGCGAACTTGGCGGTCATCGCGGCCGACAGCCGCAGCGCGTCGGCGAGCCCGTCCCGCCAGGCGGGGTAGCGCCACATCCGCACGCCGCCGGCGGCCGGGCCGAGCGCCGTCGAGTGCACGGCGATGATCACCGGCAGGCCGGTGCGGCGGCCGGTCCGCAGGACCACCTGTTCGTGCTCGAACATCCCTGCCCCTTCATCTGCGCCTGCATTCCCTCGAGAATCGGGCAACTGGTCGTGCAAGGCCAGAGGCACCGAACGATTGGTCGAAACCGGTGTTACGTTCCCGGGCATGGACGAACTTGATTCGGAGATCGTGCGGCTTCTCCAGACGGATGCGCGGCAGTCCAACCGGGAGCTCGCCCGCAAGCTCGGCATCGCGCCCTCGACGTGCCTGGAGCGGGTCCGCGCGCTCACCCGCCGGGGCGTGATCCGCGGCTACCACGCCGACATCGACCCGGCGGCGCTCAACCGCCGCGTCCAGGCGCTGGTGTCGATCCAGCTGCGGCCGCTGAACCGCACCTCGATCGACGCGTTCAAGGAGTTCGCGGGCGGGCTGCCGGAGGTGCTGCGGGTCTTCGTGCTGTCCGGCGGCGACGACTTCCTGCTGCACGTCGCCGTCCAGGACCTCGACCATCTGCACGCCTTCCTCGTCGACCGGCTCGCCGGCCGCCGCGAGATCACCGGCTTCCGGTCGTCGATGATCTTCGAGGAGGTGGCCGACCGCACCCCCGCCCGCCTCTCGTCCCCGCCCGTCTGACCCCGGGGCGCGTTCTTCAGGGCGTGGGCGCGGTGAGGTACCGCTGGATCGTGGGTCCGAGCCAGTCCACGATCTCCTCGCGTCCGAGCGCCACGCTCGCCGGGAACCGCAGCACGTAGCGCGTCAGCGCGAGCCCCAGCACGGTCGAGGCGCACAGCGCGGCCCGCGCCGGCGCCTGCTCCGGTTCGGGGCCCACCTGGCGGGCCAGCGGGATCAGCTGGTCGCGCAGCACGCTCTGCATGCGCTCGGCGGCGGCCGGGTCGGTGGCGCCGACCCGTATCAGCGCGGTGAGCTCCTCGTTCTCCTCCCACAGGGTGAGGAAGTGGCGCACCAGCGTGCGGCCGAGATCCTCGCGGGGTTCGACGGGCAGGCCGGGCAGCCCGGGGTCGATCGCGACGGCCGCCGCGAACAGGGCCGCCTTGTTGCCGTAGTAGCGCATCACCATCGACGGGTCGATCTTCGCGTCGCGCGCGATGGCCCGGATGGTCGCCTTCTCGTAGCCGTCGGCCGCGAACCGCTCGCGGGCCGCCGCGAGGATCGCGGCGCGGGTGGCGTCGGAACGCCGTGCGGCCTGGTGGTTCTCCGTGGCGCCGGTCATGCCAACGAGTGTAGGCCAACACCTGTTGACAATGCAGGTCCACCCGCCCTACGTTTGCCAACACGCGTTGGCCAACGAACGTTGGCAAGCCGCGCGGAACGACGACCGATGGAGAGAGGAAGTGCCGAGGATGGCCGAGCTGGAGAGCCTGGACCCGAACACGCCGATGTTCGCTCAGTTCAAGGAGAAGACCGGGCCCATCGTCCTGGCGAACACCTTCGTCGTTCCGAAGGAGCGGACCGAAGCTTTCCTGTCCCTCTTCCGGAGGCAGGCGGAATTCATGAAAACTCAGCCGGGATTCGTCTCCCTGCGGATGCACCGGGGAACGGCGGGCAGCCGACTCCTGATGAACGTCGCGGTCTGGGATTCGACCGAGGCCCTCGCCACCGCGTTCGGCAGCCCGGAGTTCCAACGCATGGCCGCCGAGTTCCCCGACGACATCGTCTCGTACCCGCACATCTTCGAGCAGATCGACGTCTGACACGGCCGCAGTGATCGAAGGGGGGCGGCCGGAGCCGCCCTGCCCTCTCCGGAAGGTCACGCATCCATGCGCCGGGCCAGGCCGCCCCGCACCCCGTCCCCGAAAGGGAGTCCGTATGACCGTGGAACTGAATCACACCATTGTCCCCGCCCGTGACCCGGAAGCGTCGGCGCAGTTCCTGGCCGGAATTCTCGGTCTGACCGTCGATCCGCCGCTGGCGCACTTCACGCCGGTCACGCTGGCCAACCGGGTCAGCCTCGACTACGACCGGCTGGACGACTTCGAGCCGCACCACTACGCGTTCATGCTCGGCGAGCAGGAGTTCGACGCCGCCCTCGCCCGCATCCGGCACGGCGGGATCGCCCACTACGGCGATCCGGCATGCCAAGAAATCGGGCAGATCTACCACAGCAAACACTTCAGGGGCCGCAGGGGCACCTACTTCCACGACCCCGATGGGCATCTCATGGAAATTCTCACGCCGGGCGACGCCGGATCGTGAGGCCGACGGCGCCCCGAGCGTCCGCTGTCTCGGGCCGTCCTTCATCCTGGCCCGGGAGGGGCGCACCCGCGCGGGCGGTCCGGGCACCGCTGCTGGGATCATTGGCGGGAATGCTGAGCGCAAGTGCGAGGGGGACGGCGTGGAGTTGCTGCACTCGGGGAAGGTCCGGGACGTCTACGCGGACGGGGACGACCTGATCCTCGTCGCGTCGGACCGGGTGAGCGTGTACGACGTCGTGCTGCCGACGCTGATCCCCGACAAGGGGAAGATCCTCACGCAGCTGTCGCTGTGGTGGTTCGAGCAGCTCGCCGGCGTCGTGCCGAACCATGTGATCTCGGCCGACCAGGTGCCGGACGAGTGGGCGGGCCGGGCGATCCGCTGCAAGCGGCTGACGATGCTGCCCGTCGAGTGGATCGCGCGCGGCTACCTCGCGGGCCTCGGCCTCAAGGAGTACGAGAAGGGCGGCACCGTCTCCGGCATCGCGCTGCCGGACGGGCTGGTCGAGGCGTCGAGGCTGCCCGAGCCGATCTTCACGCCGACGACGAAGGCGTCCGAGGGGCACGACGAGTTCATCACCTACGACGACGTCGTCGCGGAAATCGGCGCGGACACCGCCGCGCGGCTGAAGGACGTCACGCTGGAGGTCTACAAGCGGGGCGCGGCCATCGCGGCGGAGCGCGGCATCATCATCGCGGACACCAAGCTGGAGTTCGGCCGCGCCGCCGACGGCACGCTCGTCCTCGCCGACGAGGTGCTGACGTCCGACTCGTCGCGGTTCTGGCCGGCGGACGAGTGGGAGCCCGGCCGCGCGCAGCGCTCCTACGACAAGCAGTACGTCCGCGACTGGAGCAGCACCCTGGACTGGGACCGGACCCCGCCCGGCCCGGCCATCCCGCAGGACGTCGTGGACGCCACCCGCGCCCGCTACATCGAGGTCTACGAGCGCCTGACCGGCCGCCCCTGGAAGTCCTGAGCCCGGCTGCTCACAGCAGTGCCAGCAGGTGTCCGGCCTGGTGGGCGAGGGTGCCGGGCGGGTTGCGCGGGTGCTGCGGGTCGTCGGACAGGAGGGCGAGGAGCCAGAAGGCGGCCAGCAGGCGCCGGCATTCGGGGAGCCGCGCCCGCTCGGACGGCGCCAGCTCGAACCGGCCGAGCAGGGCGTCCGGGGCCAGCGCGTTCTTCGCGGAGACGTGCTCGGCGACCTCGGCGAGCTCGTAGGCCCGGTCGCCGCGTCCGGAGAACTCGAAGTCGACGAGGCGGACGCGCGAGCCGTCCCACAGGAAGTTGGCGAGGTTGCCGTCGCCGGTGCCGAACACCGGCGGCGGTTCGGCGGCGAAGACGGTGTCGAGGTGCGGGCGGCGGAGCCACTCGCGCGCGCCGGTGAGCGCGCGGGCGGCCAGGGCGTCCGGGGGTGGTGCGACCCGCTCCGACCAGGCGCGGAGGTTCTTCAGGGCGTCGAGCGGGTGCAGGAGCCGCGGCGGCAGGGCGGCGAGGGCGGCGGCGGGGATCGCGTTCTGGGAGCTGGAGATCGCCTCGGCGAGGGCGGTGAGCTGGGCGTCCGTGAGCGGCGCGGTGAGCGGCTCGCCGGGCAGGCGGGACATGGTGACGCTCGGCGGGGTCTCCGCGGCGGCGTAGTGCAGCGGTCGCGGGGCGAGGCCGGGGGCGTGCTCGGCGAGGAGGGTCAGCGCCCGCCATTCGCGTTCGGGTTGGTCCAGGTCCCAGGACCGGTACCGCTTGGTGACGGTCGCGGGGCCCATCTCGACGCCGTGGGTGGTCGCCATGGCGGGGAGCGTACCGGCGGGGTGAACGGGGCGGGGGTGCGGAGACGTACTGCGCGGTGACGGGCTGCTTTCGGGAAGAGGGGGGCCGTCTGCGTGGGCGTCGAGGACGTGCTCGGAACCGCCGGCCGCGTCGCCGGCCTTGGCCGGGGCGGGGGAGGCGGTGGTGTGGACGGGGACGGGCTCGTGGTGCTCGGCTCGGTGACGCTGCCCGGGGTGGGACGGTCGGTGGGGTGCGCGCGGGCGTTCGTCCGGGACGTCCTGGCGGGGCTGCCGGACCGCGACGACGTGGTGCTGGCGGCCAGCGAGACCGTCGCGAACGCGGTGAGGCACACGGCGTCGGGCCTGGAGGGCGGGCTGGTGACGGTGACCGTCGCCGCCGGGCCCGGGGCGGTGCGGCTGGAGGTGGCCGACGACGGGGCGGCGGGTGCGCGGCCGTACGTGAAGGACGATCCCGGCGCGGAGACGGGCCGGGGCATGCGGATCGTGCAGGGCCTCGCCGCGCGGTGGGGGTACCGGGCGGACGGGTCGCGGACGGTGGTGTGGGCGGACTTCCCGGCCCCGGACGCGTGGGTCCGGGGCCGGGTCGCCGTCAGCGGCCCCGGTTGAACTGCCGGGTGGGCATCCGGCCGGTGTTGCGGCGGTTGTTCGCGAACGACGCCGACCTGAAGTCGGTCTTGCTCTTCTTGACCTTCTTCTTCGTCGGGAAGGGCACGTTTTCAGGGTTGTGTGAACGCATGGGGAAACCACCTTTGGGCATGGGCGCATCGCCGCCGTGAAAGGGTGTTGGAAAAGGCCGGAGGCGTGGCGAAAACGCTGGTCACGCGGGTGCGCGTCGACCAGTGGGTGTTCTCGTGGAATGTCGCCTGCGGCGTGGAGAATGGGAGCGGGCCCGGCGTGGGGCGGGCGGCTCGACCGTGAAGTATCAAAGCTCCATACCGATGATCATGCCTGAGGCGGGCAATGGTGTCAACCGTCTTTTTTTCGCGGAGCAATGACGCGATCCGTGGGGTAGCTGTCGTTGACGCCATGTCCGGCGGGGACACACCCTGGAGGCATGCGCGTCGCGTTCGTGGTCTACGCGGGGTTCCAGGGGCTGGACCTGACCGGGCCGTTCGAGGTCCTGCGGGCGACCGGGCGGTACGAGTGCCTGGTCGTGGGGCCGGAGGCGGGTCCGGTGACGTCCAGCAGCGGGCTGTCCGTGGTCGCCTCGCACGGTGTCGGCGACCTGGCGCCGGAGGGGTTCGACACGGTGCTGGTGGTGGGCGGGGCCGGCGTCGACCGGGCCCGCGAGGACGCGGCGCTGGTCGGCTGGGTGACGGACGCGGCGCGGGACGCGCGGCGGGTCGCGGCGGTGTGCAGCGGGGTGATCCTGCTCGCCGAGGCCGGGCTGCTCGACGGGCGCCGCGTCACGAGCCACTGGTGCCGCGAGGAGCAGCTCAGGGCCGAGTGCCCGGCGCTGCGCGTCGACTGCGACCCGATCTTCATCCGGGACGGGCGGATCTGGACGTCGGCGGGGGTCACCGCGGGCATGGACCTCGCGCTCGCGCTCGTCGAGGACGACCACGGCCGCAAGGCCGCGCACGCGGTCGCGCGGGAGCTGGTGATGTTCCTGCGGCGGCCGGGCAGCCAGTCGCAGTTCAGCGTGCCGCTGTGGTCGGCGCAGCCGGCGTCGGACCCGATCCGGGTCGCGGTGACGGCCGTGCAGACCGATCCGGGCGCCCGGCACAGCGTCGCCGACCTGGCCGAGTGCTCGGGGCTGAGCCCGCGGCACCTGCAGCGCCGGTTCACCGCCGAGATGGGGGTGCCGCCGTCGGTGTACGTGGAGCGGGTGCGGATCGAGGCGGCGCGGCGGGCGCTGGCGGAGGGCGACGAGCCGGTCGAGGCGCTGGCGCGGCGGCTCGGGTTCGGCACCGGCGAGACGCTGCGGCGGGCGTTCCACCGGCGGGTCGGGGTGGCGCCGTCCGACTACCGGGACCGGTTCCGAGGGACGAGGGAGCACGCATGACGACCTATGGGCTGCTGGTGTTCGAGGACGCCGAGGAGCTGGACTTCGCGGGGCCGTGGGAGGTGTTCACGGTCTCGGCGATGCTGCGCGAGCAGGGCGACGCGGCGGTGCTGGTGGCGGAGGGCTCCGGGCCGGTGCGCTGCGCCAAGGGCATGAGGGTCGTGCCCGACCGCACGTTCGGGGACGCTCCGGACCTGGACGTCCTGCTGGTGCCGGGCGGGCGGGGCGCGCGGGAGACGCAGATCGGGAACGCGGCGCTGACGGGCTGGATCGCGAAGACCGCCGAGCGGGCCGATTGGGTGGCGAGCGTGTGCACCGGCGCGTTCCTCCTGCACGAGGCGGGTCCGGCCAGGGGACGCAGGGTCGCGACGCACTGGGCGTCCGAGGACGCCCTCCAGGCGCGCGGTGACGTGACGGTCGTCCGGGACGCGCGCTATGTCGTGGACGGGAACCTGCTCACGAGCCAGGGCGTGTCCGCCGGTATCGACATGGCGTTGTGGCTGGTGGGCCGCATCCACGGACGGGACCACGCGCGGGCGGTGCGCCGCTACATCCAGTACGAGCCGGCCCCGCCGTACATGGCCGACGAGCCGCTGTAGGGGCGGTGTCGGTCCCGAATCGGGATCGAACATTCCGCCATACCAGTGATGATCTTCGCTTATCGGCATAATCACGCGAATGGCGATGGTGCTTCCGGTGCGGATCCGCGGTGACGGCGTGCGCGTCGCGGTCGAGACCGACCCGGCGCACGCCCCGCTGCGCGACTTCCTGCTCAACGACCTGGGCGAGGACGTCGCCGCGATCATCCGGGCCAGGGGCCTGCTGAGCACCGGGACGGCGGGGGCCGGCGCGCACCGGCCCTGGCAGGAGCTGTACCGCTTCCACCGGCTCGACTTCGACGGCGCGGTCGTGCACCTGCGGGACGTCGGCGGCTGGTCGTCCTGCGACCTCGACCCCGGCGTCCTGCTGCGCTGCCTGGAGGAGTACCTGGAGCAGGTCGGGGCGGTCCGGCACCGGCAGATGCTCCAAGGCGTCCTGCGGGCCGGCGCGGAGCGGTTCGTCCCGGACCGGGAGCTGCCCGTCGCGTTCCGGGTGACCGGCCCGGGGGACGTCGAGTGCGTCCCGGCGCCGGGCAACGAGCCGCTCGCCGGGCTCCTGCGCGACACCGAGTTCGTCCTCGGGCTGGACTGGATGCTCGCCGAGCTCGGCCGGCCGGGCGCCGCCGTGACGTGGCCGGGCCGGGTCTTCCGGGTCGGCGTCGCGGACGGCGTCGCCACCATCGAGGGCGAGGACGGCGCCTACCTGTGCCTGGACGCGGAGACGTTCCGGCAGGTCGTCGCGGCGTTCCGGCAGGCGCACGCGGACGCGCACCGGCCCGCCGGCCCGCAGGGCGCCGCCGAGCCGGGGCGCGGCGAGCCGGTCGCGGCGGTGCTCGCGCTCGGCGGGACGTCCCCGCACACGCGCGGCTGGGCGCTCGTCCGGACGCCCCGCGCCACCCTCGAGGACGTCGCCGGCCTCACCCCGCACCCCGACGCGTGCCTGCCGCACGGCGTCCTCGGCACCGGGTCGGGCGCGTGCTGGGCCGACCTCGCCGTGCTGGACGAGGCGGGCGGCCGGCTGCGCGGCGGCACCAAGACCTTCATGCCGCGCGGCATCGACGCCGACCGGCTCGTCGCGGACCTGCGGGACGCGCTGACCCGCGCCCGGTTCCTCAGATCCGTCCCGGGGGCGTGGGCGTCGTTCGTCGCGGGCGTCCCCGTGCACGGCTACGTCGACCCGGACGCGGTGCTGCGGCTGCCGTGCGCGCCGGTGGAGGCGGAGGGCGTCGCGCAGCACGTCCGCGTGTTCTTCCCCGAACTGGTCGAATCCGGCGTGGACCTGGAGGCGGCGGCCGCGCGCGCCGCCGGGACGGCCCGCGCGGTGACCGGCGCGCCGCACGTCCTGACCGCGTTCCTCCTGCACGACGTGCAGTGCCACCGGCACCACCTCGACGTCGTCCGCGCGGCGCGCCCCGGCTGGGAGCACACCGGGAACACCTGCCATCTGCGGGTGGACGTCCGGACGGTCCGGCTGGAGCACCTCTGGCTGGACGGCCACGCCTGCGAGCTGCCGACCGGCGAGTTCGCGCGCGTCCTGGCGGAGTACGAGCGCCTCGCCGCGCTCTAACGTGGAGGCCCACGTCTGCGGAGGTTGCGCATGTCCATGGCGGGACGGCTCGTCGACCGCTTTCTCGGGCTCCCCGAGTCCGCCGCCGATGCCGCGCCTCCGGACGTCGGCATCGGCCGTGACCTGCGCGTCCCCATGCCGGACGGCGTGGTGCTGGTCGCCGACCTGTACCGGCCGCGCGGCGCCGGGCCGCTGCCGGCCGTGCTGATCCGGACCCCGTACGGCAAGCGGCAGGGGCTCGTCCGGCTGTTCGCCGGGGTCCTCGCCAGGCGCGGCTTCCAGGTCGTCGTGCAGAACGTCCGGGGGATACACGGATCGGGCGGCGAGTTCCACGCGTTCCACGACGAGCGCGAGGACGGCCTCGCCACGCTGAAATGGGTGCGGGCCCAGCCCTGGTGCGACGGGCGCGTCGCGACGGCCGGCGCCAGCTACCTCGGCTACACGCAGTGGGCGATCGCGCCGTACGCGGACCCGCCCCTGGCGGCGATGGGGCTCGGCATCACCGCGTCGGAGTTCGTCAGCTCCTTCTACCCGGGCGGGGCGCTCGCCCTGTACAACACGCTGGTGTGGTCGTCGCTGATGGGGACGCGTGACGACCGGAGACGCCCGCTCCATAACCGGCGCGTAAGGCGCGCTATGCGGCACCTGCCGGTCGGCGAGGCAGACATGGCCGCGATAGGGCGAGCCGAGTCGTTCCTACGCGAGGTCACCGGCAACGCCGAGAACGCGGCGTTCTGGCGGGAGACCGACCACAGCGCGGGCGTCGCCTCCACCACGGCACCCGCGAGCATGGTGACGGGCTGGTGGGACCTGTTCCTGCGCGGGCAGCTCCGCGACTTCGCCGCCCTGCACGCCGCCGGACGCGACGTCCGCATCACCATCGGCCCCTGGGGGCACGACGCCAAGGCGCTGCGCGCCGTCCTCGCCGACCAGGTGTCCTGGCTGAACGCGCACCTGCACGGGGACGCGGCGGAACTGCGGCGCGCGCCTGTCCGGCTCTACCTGCAGAAGGCGGACCGCTGGCTCGACTTCCAGCAGTGGCCGCCGCCGGAGACCACGCCCGCGCCGCTGTACCTGTCCCACGGCCTGACCTGGGACGAGCCGTCCGCTCCGCTCGGTCCGGTGGCGTTCACCTACGACCCGTACGACCCGACGCCGTCCACCGGCGGGCCGCTGCTGGCGCCCGGACGCGGCGGGCAGCGCGACAACGGCCGGATCGAGGCGCGCGGCGACGTCGCCGTGCTGACCGGCGCCCGCCTCGACCGTGACCTCGACCTGATCGGCCCGGTGTCGGCCGCGTTCCACGTCCGGACGGACACCGGGCACGCCGACCTGTTCGTCCGGCTCTGCGACGTCGGCCCGGACGGCGCGTCCCGCAACGTCACCGACGGCATGCTCCGCATCGGCGCCGCCCCCGGCGCGACCGTCGAGGCGGAGATCGAGATGCACCCGACCGGCTACCGGTTCCGGCGCGGCCACCGGCTGCGCGTCATGCTCGCGGGCGGCGCGTTCCCGCGCTTCGCCCGCAACCACGGGCGCGGCGAGCCCGCCGGACGGGCCGTCGCGTCCCGCCGCGTCCGCATCGAGGTGCTGCGCGGCGCCGGGTACCCGTCGGCGCTGAACCTGCCCGTCTGGGCGCCGTGACCTAGGCGCCGGCCGCGCGGAGCTCCTCGTACTCCTTCAGGACCTTCTTGCGTGCGCGGGCCGAGAGCCGGTCGATGTAGACCTTGCCTTCGAGGTGGTCGGTCTCGTGCTGGAGGCAGCGCGCGAGCAGGCCCGTCCCCTCGACCGTGACCGGGTTGCCCTCGACGTCGAAGCCGCGCACGGTGGCGCGGTCGGGACGGGCGACGCGGGCGTGCGGGCCGGGCACCGACAGGCACCCCTCCTCGCCGTCGTCCAGCCGCCGGTCCGCCGGGCCGGGCAGCTCCAGCACCGGGTTCACGACCGCCCCCTTGTGCCGCGCACCGTCCTCGTCGGGGCAGTCGTACACGAATATCCGCAGGTCGACGCCTATCTGGTTGCCGGCGAGGCCCACGCCCTCCGCCGCGTACATGCTGGCGAACATGTCGTCGGCGAGCTCGGCCAGCGCCGCGTCGAACTCCTGCACCGGCCGGCACGCCCGGTGCAGGACCGGCGTCCCGACCAGCGTGATCGGCCGCACCCGTCCCGCCATCGGATCTCCCTTCGCGCTCGGTGACCATCCTGCCCCGGCGCCACTTTTTTCGCACGGCCGTGCAAAATTACCGCACCGAACCCGGCGTGACTTTGATCAAATGGTGGAGTTCACTTTGCGGGGAGGCGACGTCGGGAGTGACGGGCATGCGCACCGAGCGCGGGTCTGAACACGGAGCCGAGCACGTCCGGATCGTCGTGCTCGGCCGGGTCGGCGTGGAACGGGCCGGCCGGCGGACGCTGCCCTCCTCCGGCATCGCCCGCGCGCTGCTCGGCGCGCTCGCCCTCGCCGGGCTCGCCGGGCTGTCCGGCCTCGGCGACGACACGCTCAAGTCGCTGCTGTGGGGCGCCCGCGAGACCGTCATCTCCGACTCGACCCTCGCCGTCGCCGTCTACCGGCTGCGCCGCTGGCTGACCGAGACCGCGGGGCCGGGCGTCGAGGTCGTCCGCACCACCAACGGGTACGCGCTGGAGCTGCCGGGCGCCGACATCGACGCGGCCGCGTTCCGCCGCGCGGTCGCCGACGCGGCCATGCTGCCGACCGACCGGCGCGCCGGCGCGCTGGAGCGGGCGCTCGGGCTGTGGCGGGGCCGCGCGCTGGAGGACGTGTCGCCCGACTCCGTCGACCAGGCCGCCGTCGACCGGCTGGAACGCGAGCGGGTCGAGGCGGCGATGGAGCACGCCCGGACGGCGCTCGCCGCCGGTTCGCCCGAGCGCGCGCTGCCGCACCTGAACCCGCTGGTGCGCGCCCACCCGCTCGACGAGCAGCTCCTCACCGTGTGGATCGAGGTGCTCGCGGCGTGCGGGCGGCAGGCCGAGGCGCTGGAGGCCTACGAGGAGGCGCGGGTCCGGCTGCTCGACCAGCTCGGCGTGGATCCCGGGCCCGAGCTGCGCGACGTCCACGTCCGCGTGCTGCGCCAGGAGACCGCCGCCGGTCCGGGCCCCGCCGGGCCGCCGCGGGACGAGCCCGCCGCCGCCGCCGCAGACGCCGAAGCCGAAGGCGCTGCCGACACCGACGCCGACGGTGACGGCGACCGCGTCCGTCCCGAGCGGCCGAGCCAGCTGCCGCCCGCCGTGCCCGACTTCACCGGCCGCGGCGACCAGATCGACAGCATGCTCGCGCTGCTGTCCGCCGGCGACGGCGACGAGCCCGTGTCGGTGCCGGCCGTCGCCGGGATGGGCGGCATCGGCAAGACGGCCCTCGCCGTGCACATCGCGCACCGCGTCCGCGACGCCTTCCCCGGCGGGCAGCTCTTCGTGGACCTGCGCGGCGCCGAACGCGACCCCGCCGACCCCGCCGAGGTGCTCGGCCGGTTCCTGCGCGCGCTCGGCGTCAACGCCGCCGCCGTCCCGGAGAGCCCCGGCGAGCGCGCCGCGCTGTACCGCAGCATCCTCGCCGACCGGCGCATCCTCGTCGTGCTCGACAACGCCGCCGACGAGACGCAGGTCGAGCCGCTGCTGCCCGGCGGCCGGCTGTCCCGCGCCGTCATCACCAGCCGCACCCGGCTCACCGCGCTGCCCGGCGCCCGGCTCATCGAGCTGGACGTGCTGCCCCCCGCGCAGTCCCTCGACCTGCTCGCGCACATCGCCGGCCGGGACCGGCTCGCCGCCGAGCCGCAGGCCGCCGCGGAGCTCGCCGGCATGTGCGGGCACCTGCCGCTCGCGCTGCGCGTCGCCGGCGCCCGCCTCGCCGCGAAGGCGCACTGGAGCATCGCCGGGTTCGTCCGCCGGATGCGCGAGCAGGGCCGGCTGGACGAGCTGACGCAGCGCGGCCTCAGCGTCCGCACCACCCTGCACCTCAGCTACCGGGGGCTCGGCGCCGAAGCGCGGCGGCTGTACCGGCTCCTCGGCCTCCTCGACGCCCCCGACTTCGCCTGCTGGACCGCCGCCGCGCTGCTGGACCGCCCGCCCGCCGAGGTCGCCGAACTGCTGGAGACGCTCGTCGACGCGCAGCTGCTGGAGGCCCGGCTCCCGGGCGCGAAGGTCCGCCCCGCGGTGCCCGGCACCGTCCGGTACCGGTTCCACGACCTCGTCCGCGACCACGCCCGCGAGCTGTGCCGGGAGCAGGACGCCCCGGACGAGCGCGCCGCGGCGCTGCGCCGCGCCCTCGGCGGCCTGCTGGCGCTCACCGACCGGGTCGTCGACCTGGTCACCGGCGGCGGCGACCGCCTCGCCGCGGGCCGCGCCGTCCGGTACCCGCTGGACGAGGCGGTCGTGCGGGGCACGCTCGCGCAGGCCCCCGACTGGTTCGAGGCCGAGCGGTTCGGGCTCACCACCGCGGTCCGGCAGGCGGCCCGGCTCGGCGAGGAGGCGCTGGCCTGGGAGATCGCGGTCCGCTCCGCCATTCTGTTCCAGCCCGCGCACTACACCGACGACTGGCAGCAGGTCATCGCGGACGCGCTGCCGGTCGTCCGGGCGGCGGGCGACCTGCGCGGCGAGGCGGCGCTGCTGGAGCGCTCGACGGACCTCGCGTGCGCGCGCCGCGACTACGACCTGGCGCTGCGGTCCGTCCGGGCCGCGCTGCGGCTGTTCGAGGAGACCGAGAACCCGCACGGCACCGCGCTCGCGCTCCGCCAGCTCGCGACCGTGCACCGGATGATGGGGCGGTTCGGCGACGCCGAGTCCGACGGAGGGCGGGCCCGCGAGCTGTTCCAGCGGGTCGGCGACGTCGCGGGCGAGTCGCACGCCGTCCTGGTGATCGGCTGCGCCCAGTACGAGCGCGGCGACGCCCGCGACGCGCTCGGCGTGCTCACCATGGCGCGCGACCTGGCGCGCCGCGCCCGCTACACCGGCGTCGAGCTGCAGGCGGTGTACTGGATCGGGCAGGCGCTGCTCGCCCTCGGCCGCCCCGGCGAGGCTAGGCCGCTGTTCGAGCACATCGACGAGGCGGGCACCGCGGCGGGCAGCAGGCTCGTCGGCATGTACGCCGCGCACGGCCTCGGCTGCACCGGCTTCGCGCTCGGCCGCACCGAGGAGGCCGAGCGGTCGCTGCGGCTGGCGCTGCGGCTCGCCGAGGAGCGCGCCGACCCGCTGATGCGCGCGCGCATCATGTACGTGCTGGGCGACCTGTACTGGGATCGCGGGGACCTCCTCACGGCGAGGCGGCTGCTGGAGCGCGCCCTGACGCTGGCGACCGAGGTGTCGGTGCCGCTCTGGCGCGCCAAATGCCTCTTCCTGCTCGGCGCCCTCCTCCAGGTGTCCGGCGATCAGGTGTCCGGCGACCGCGTGCCCGGTGACGGCGCCGCCGGCGCGGGGGAGCCGCGCCGCGAGGCGCTGGAGATCTTCGCCGCGCTCGGCGTCCCGACCGAGGACGGGACCACCGCGCACCTGCTGTGGTGACGGCGGCCTGCGGACCCACCCCCGTGCGGCCCGCCGGCCGGCCTCCACGAGGCAACCGTAGGCGGGGCCGATTACACCTCGCTTACACCTCGTCCGGCGCCCGAACCGATCGGGCGCGGCGGACGTCCGTGCGCGGGTGAAAAGGACGGCCGATCGCGGAGCGTGGTCCGTTCGTCGCACACAGTGCACCGTTCGTCGACGCGGGCGGTCGAAGCCTCGAACGGCGGGCGACGGGCTCGCTACCGTCTTCTCATCCGCAGGGCGCCCCGCGCCGAAGCCGCTTCGGGGGGAGCGGCCGTCCCCAGTGCGCGTATCGGGCCGGCCCGCGGAACGGGGGGAGAGGGGCCACTCTGGGGGGAGTGGCCCCTCTCCGTTGTCCCCCCGCGTTTGTAAGTCGTCTATGAACGCCGCGAAATTAAGGCGTCGCCGTATAAGCAGCGCCCGGCGGCCGTGCGGCCCACAATCCTGGCACCCGCGGAGACTCACCCGCCGCGGTTCCGGCCAGTGAAGGGACGCATCCGATGCACAGGAATCTCGCGCATTCGTTCCGGCTCCTCTCCGTCGCCGCCGTCCTCGCCTCGGGCGCGGCCCTGGCTCCGTCCGCGAGCGCCGCCACGCCGGCGAGACCCGCGTCCGTTGCCGCCGCGCCCGCTGCCGTGCAACGCGCCGCCGATAATCCGTACCAGCGCGGGCCCGCGCCGACCGAGGCGAGCATCACCGCGGAGAAGGGCCCGTTCGCCGTCGAGACGATCCCCGTTCCGGCGGGCAGCGGTACCGGGTTCAACAAGGGCACCGTCTACGCGCCCACCGACACCAGCGAGGGCACGTTCGGCGCCATCGTCGTGTCGCCCGGCTTCGTCTCCCCGGAGGCGTGGATCTCCTGGTACGGGCCGCGGCTCGCCTCGCAGGGGTTCGTCGTGATGACGCTGGAGACCAACAGCCTCGTCGACGTCCCCGCCTCGCGCGGCGACCAGCTGCTCGCCGCCCTCGACTGGCTGACCGGCAAGAGCAGCGTGAAGAACCGCATCGACGCGTCCCGCACCGCGGTCATGGGCCACTCCATGGGCGGCGGCGGGACGCTCGAGGCCGCCAACAAGCGCCCGTCCCTCAAGGCCGACATCCCGCTCGCGCCGTGGGACACCAACTACAACTTCCCGAACATCAAGACCCCGACCCTGATCATGGGCGCGGACAACGACCTCATCGCGCCCGCGTCGTCGATGGCCGAGTCGTACTACAACAACATCACGACGGCGCCGGAAAAGGCGTACCTGCTGCTGAAGAACGCCGGTCACATGACCTTTGTGTCGCCGAACACCACCATCGCGAAATACTCCATCGCGTGGATGAAGCGGTTCGTCGACAATGACACCCGCTACGACCAGTTCCTGTGCCCGGCGCCGAAGCCCGACGCGAACATCGCCAAGTACCTGGACACCTGCCCCAACGGCTGACCCGTTCCCGTGACGGCGGCGGCGTCCACCACGGCGCCGCCGCCTCGCGTCACGCGGGCGACAGCCGCCGGTCCCCGGAGTCCATGCGGACGAGGTGGTGCAGCAGGAGCAGCAGCTCGATCCGCCGGTCCGGGTCCAGCATCGCGCCGCCGAGGACCTCCTCCAGCCGCCGGATCCGGTACCGGACGGTCTGCTCGTGCACGAGGAGCCGCTCCGCCGCCGCCACCGCGTTGTCGCGGCACTCCATGTAGGTCAGCAGCGTCCGCGTCAGCGCGTCCCGGCGGTGCGGCGCCAGCTCCATCAGCGGCCCGAGCCGGGCGCCGAGCGCCACGTCCAGCAGCTCCTCGCTCTGCGCCGCGACCAGCGCCGGCAGGTGGTCCAGGCAGCGCAGCGGCTCCTTGCCGGGCAGGGCGCCGCGCTCGATCAGCGCGAGGCCGCGCCGGGCCCAGCGCAGCGACAGCGCGGCCCGCGCCGGCGGGACGGTCGGCCCGATCGCCGCCGCCCGCGTCCCCTGCACTGCCGCGGGCAGCCGGTCGCGGCCGGGACCGTCCGGGTCCGGGCAGATCAGGTAGGGGTCGGCGGCGTCCCAGTCGGCGAGGAACGCGGGCGGCAGCACCGGGACGGCCCCGCCGGGCGCGGGGCGGAACGCGACCACCGCGAGCGTCCGCGGCACCTGCCAGCCCGCCTCCCCGGCGAGCTCCCCGATCGCCGCGTCGCTGGCCGGCGGGTCCATGACCAGCAGGTCGCGCAGCCGCCGCCGGAACCGCTCCCGCTCGCCCGCGAGCTCGCCCTGCGCTCGCGCGTACCCCTGCCCGGCCGCGGCGGCGATCCGCTCCAGGAACACGAACAGCGACTCGGTGATCTTCCCGAGCACCTCCAGCGACCAGCCGAGCCGCCGCGCGTCCTTGATGAACCGGCGGCACGCGACCTGCCCGCCGACCCGGATCGCGGTCTGGAGCCCGTCGAGGCTGCGGCCCTTGCGCGCCTCGTACGCGCCGATGTCGGCGAAGATGCCGGTGACCGTGCCCCAGTCGATGTCGGGCCGGCCGATCGCGTCGACGAACTGCCGGACCGTCTGCTCGACGGCCCACCGCATCCGGCGCCCGTAGCGGCTCTCCGGCGGCCGCGCGTACTCGGGGACGAGCCCCTCGATCTCGCCGACCATCTCGATCGCGGCGGCCCGCAGGTACGGCCGCAGCGGCTCGGCGAGGCCGGCGGGGACGCCGCGGAGCGGGAAGTCGGCGGCGGCGGGATCGGCGGACCGGCTCAAGGCACCCTCCTGGAACTCGCGACCCCCGATGCCACTGGGCTTTCCAGGGTCCGCCGATCATGCCCGGCGACGCTAGGCAGGGCCGGGATGGATCCGGCCGCCCTGATTGTCAGCGCACTGACAGCGGGACCGGACAAGCGCGGGTCAACGTCGGGCTACCGGCGTGCGCGGGGTTCGGCGGCGGCGTCGATGACGGCGAGGAGTTCGCGGAGGGTCTCGCGCTGCTCGTCCGACAGGGGCGACAGCACCTCGCGGGCTGCCTCGCGGCGGGTGCCGGCGATGCGGGCGCGGACGGCGAGGCCCTCGGCCGTCGGGCGGACGAGCAGGGACCGGCGGTTGGCCGGGTCGGGCTCGCGGGTGACGAGGCCGTCCGCCTCCAGCGCGTCCACCAGCGTCGTCGCCGAGCGGGGGACGATGTCGAGGCGGCGGGCGAGGTCGGTCATCCGCAGCGGTCCTTCGGTACCGATGATCACCCGGAGCGCGCGCGACTGGGCGGGGGTGAGGCCGAGCGGCGCGAGGCGCTCGATCTGCTGCCGGCGGATCCGCTTGGCCGTCCGCAGGAACAGGTCGGCCAGATCGTTCTCCATGGGTCCGAGCCTAGCTCATAGTTGTGCGGAAATAATTATGAGCTAACCTCAGTTACGTTGAGGGTCGTCCCCCGGAAGGAGCCGCCCATGGCGAAGGCCCCCACCACCTTCAAAGACACCGCCTCTCACCAGGAGGCCGCCACCGACCGCCGGCGCATCCTGCGCCTGTTCGTCCCGTACCGCGCCCGGCTCGCCGCCGTCGCGCTGCTCGTCGGCCTGTCCGCGCTCGTCTCGCTGGCCTCGCCGTTCATGCTCCGGCACATCCTGGACGTCGCGCTGCCGCAGCACCGCACCGGGCTGCTGTCGCTGCTCGCCCTCGGCATGATCGCGATCTCGGTGGCGACCAGCGTGTTCTCCGTCCTGCAGACCTACATCTCGACCGGCGTCGGGCAGCGCGTCATGCACGACCTGCGCACCGCCGTCTACGCGCACCTGCAGCGGATGCCGCTGGCGTTCTTCACCCGGACCCGTACCGGCGAGGTGCAGTCCCGGATCGCCAACGACATCGGCGGCATGCAGTCGACCGTCACCACCACCGTCACCTCGCTCGTCTCCAACTTCACCTCGGTGACCGCGACCGCCATCGCGATGCTCGCCCTCGACTGGCGGCTCACCCTCGTCACGATGGTCACGCTGCCGTTCTTCGTGTGGATCAGCCGCCGAGTCGGCGCCGAGCGCCGCAAGATCACCTCCCGGCGGCAGCGGCAGCTCGCCGCGATGTCGGCGATCGTCGAGGAGTCGCTGTCGGTCAGCGGCATCCTGCTCGGCCGCACCATGGGCCGCTCGCCCGCGCTCACCGACCGGTTCGCCGGCGAGTCCCGCGACCTTGCCGACCTGGAGATCCGCGCGAGCATGGCCGGACGGTGGCGGCAGTCCACGATCCAGATCGTCATGGCGGCGATGCCCGCGCTCACCTACTGGGCCGCAGGCCTGACCGTCTCGCAGGGCCACCCGCTGGTGTCGATCGGCACCCTCGTCGCGTTCACCACGCTGCAGACCAGCCTGTTCCGGCCGACCGTCCAGCTGCTCCAGACCGCGGTGGACGTGCAGAGCTCCATGTCGCTGTTCCGGCGCATCTTCGAGTACCTCGACCTCGAACCCGGCCTGGAGGAGCCGGCCTCGCCGCGCCCGCTGCCGCGCGCCCGGGGCCACGTCCGCTTCGAGGACGTCGGCTTCGCCTACGACACCGGCTCGGACGCGCTCACCGGCATCGACCTGGACGTCCCCGCCGGCACGTCCCTCGCCGTCGTCGGCGAGACCGGATCGGGCAAGACCACGCTCAGCTACCTGGTGCCGCGGCTGTACGACGCCACGTCCGGGCGCGTCACCATCGACGGCACCGACGTGCGGGACCTGTCGTTCGCCGACCTGTCCGCCGCCGTCGGCGTCGTCTCCCAGGAGACCTACCTGTTCCACGCGTCCGTCGCCGACAACCTGCGGTTCGCCAAGCCCGACGCGACCGACGCCGAGCTGCACGCCGCCGCCCGCGCCGCGCAGATCCACGACCACATCGCCGGCCTGCCGGACGGCTACGACACCGTCGTCGGCGAGCGCGGCTACCGCTTCTCCGGCGGCGAGAAGCAGCGCCTCGCCCTCGCCCGGACGATCCTGCGCAACCCGCCGGTCCTCGTGCTGGACGAGGCGACCAGCGCGCTCGACACGCAGACCGAGCACGCCGTCCAGCGGGCCATCGACGCGCTCGCCGAGGGCCGCACCACCATCACGATCGCGCACCGGCTCTCGACCGTCCGGGACGCCGACCAGATCGTCGTCCTCGACCACGGGCGCGTCGCCGAGCGCGGGACCCACGCCGAACTGCTCGCCGCCGGAGGCCTCTACACCGCGCTCGTCTCCCGCGACGAGGACCTCACCCCCGCCGCCTGACCTTCCCGGGGACCGGGCCGGATAGGGCGCCGCGTGCCGGAAAAGGCGATCTCCGTGCGGCCGCCCAACCGGAACGTTCGGCAAAGGAATCGGCAACATCGAGCCAAAAGGAACCGGATTTCCGGACAATGGCGAGAAGATCGGTGCGGCCGATGGGACGGTTCCGGCGGACTGTCGCGATCACGCTTTTCCGCGATCAAGCGCGAAAAACTTGACGCGTCGGAGGTCGACTTCCGCGGCACGCTGCGGAATGGTCTCCCGCATGGATTCCCGAATTCGAACCTTCACCGCCGCCGGCCCCACCGGGTGGCTCCTCACCTTTCTCGGCGCGCGGGAACAGGGCGTGCGCCCGCACAGCGGCCTCGCGGCGGGTCCCGCGGAATGGCTGCTGGTCTTCCTCGATGCCGAGCGCGCGGAACGGGCCGCCCGGCAGCGCCCCGAGGCCGTCCCCGCCCGCGCCGGCCGCACCGCGGAGCACCCGTTCGGCCGCATGAACGCCCGCAGCGCATAGGGACGAAGGTCATGATCATCGAGATGTTCCTCGCCGCCCTGATCGGCGGCGCGATCGGAGTCGCCGAACTCCTCGCCCGCTACCGCGACAAGCCCATGGCGGCGCTGCTGTCCCCGGGCGGCCTGCTGTTCGCCCTGGTCAACACCGGCGCGTCGGTGGTCGCGCTGATCGCGGTCACCGCCGCCGGCTGGCGGTTCGGGCTGCCCTACACGATGCCGCCGACCGCGCTGCTGGTCGTGCACGTGATCGCCGCCGGGCTCGGGTCCGCCGCCGTGCTGCGCATGTCGTTCGCCCCGGCGCAGGCGTCGTCGCCGGGCATCGGGCCGATCGCGCTGCTCAACGGGATCCTGCGGATCGCCGACGGCGAGCTGGAGCGCAAGCGCGCCCTCAGCCGGCTCTCCCGCAACGACCTCGCGGACCTGTCGTTCGAGCGCGACCATGCCGCGCTCGCCGAGCTCTGCTGCCACCTGCTGCGCGAGTTCGACCTCGCCGAGGCGCAGCGGCTCGGCGGGCACGCCGCCGAGCTCAGCGCCCGCGACGACCTCACCGACGCCGACAAGCTGGACTGCTGGGGCCTGGAGCTGACCCGGCTGGTCGGCGAGCGCGCGCTGCGGCAGGCCGCCCGCCGGCTGCGCGACCGGCCGCGGCAGGAGCCCCCCGCCGCCACCGACGACGACGAGCGGCTCGCCCCGGTCACCGCCGAGCCGGACCCGCCCGCCGAGCCCGCGTCCGTCCCGCCGCCCCGGCCGCCGCTCGGCAAGACCTCCCGGCTCGCCCCGCACGCCAACGGCCGGATCGAACGCAGATCGTTCAGCGATGTCTGACGCGCGGTGAGAACCGGTGTGCCCCCGCCCGGGGCACACCGGTATTTCATTGGACGCGCTAATTCGGCCGGACGGCCGCAGGTGCCGTTTCGTCGCGCTCTTCCAGAACCGCGGCGATCCGGTGCAGCGCCTCCGCCATCGAGATCATCGCCTGCACCTGCGCGGCCGCCATGAGATTCGCCGGCGACGGGTCCGCGGCCTGCGCCTCCGCCGCCGCGTCGCACGCTTGCTGGCTCCACCAATGCACCCGCCGATCCTATTCGAACCGACCATTCCGCACCGGCCGCCGCGCGGTCGCAACCGAAAGGCCGCAATTCCGTGAGCACCCGTCAGCCCGCGCCCCGTCCCGGCCGGCCGAACGTCCCGCAACCGCGCTGGGTCGGCAAGCCGCTGCGCCGCCTCACCGCCGGCGAGCTCGCCGAGGCCCTGGAGTACCTGGAGCGGCACCGTCCGGACGACGACGTCCTCGGCCGCGCGCTGGCCGGCGAGTTCGCCCGCCGCACCGCCGCCGAGCACCACGCCTTCCACTTCGACTGACTCATGCCGGCCGCGGGCGGGGTATGAACGGGCTCATGGGACGTGACGTGAGGGTGCGCCGGGTCTACGACGGCGCCGCGGACGGGGACGGCCGGCGGATCCTGGTGGACCGCGTGTGGCCGCGGGGCCTGGCGAAGGAGAAGGCCCGCCTCGACCGGTGGGAGAAGGACGTCGCCCCGTCCACCGAGCTGCGCAAGTGGTACGGGCACGACGTGGAGAAGTTCGAGGAGTTCCGGCGGCGCTACGGCGCCGAGTTGGAGGACCCCGAGCGCGCCGCGGCCCTCGACCGGCTGCGCGGCGACGCCGATCCGGGTCCGTTGACGCTGCTCACGGCCACCAAGGACGTCGACCACAGCCAGGCCGCCGTGCTCGCGGACATCCTCGGCTCCTGACGTCCAGCGGCGCTCTACTCGCCGGTAATTGAGTATCAGCGCTCATGCCCCGGACCGCCCGGTGCGGCATCGTGGCGGGCATGAACGATCGCGCGCCCGTCCTCGGCCGCCGCCTGGTCGTCGCGGCGCGCGCCGTCCTGTGGGCGCAGGCGGCGCTGCTCGTCGCCGCCGGGTCGGCGATGGTCGCGTTCGGGGAGGCGGCGACCGGCGCCGAGGCCCGGGTGGGCAGCGCGATGATGTTCCTCGCCGTGTACCCGTTCGCGCTCGCGGCGGCGGCTGTCGCGCTGGCCGCCGCGTTTCGCGGGCGGCGCGCGAGCACCCGCGGCTGGGCCGCCGGGTACGAGGCGTTCCTCCTGCTGGTGACCGGGCCTTTCGTCAACTACCCGTCCCCCGGCGTCGCCGCGCTCGGCCTGTGCTCCATCGTCACCACCGCGTTCGTCATCGCCGTCATGGCCTCTCCCGCCGCCGCCGCGCACTTCCCGGTCCGCAGCCATTCGAGCGCATGAGACGGGCCGGCTGGCGGGTCAGCGGGAGGCGATGCCGAGGGCGCGGAAGGTGACCCGCTGGTCGAACCAGAGCAGCTCGACGGTCGCGGCGGCCATGACCGCGGCGAGCGCGAGGTGCGCGGCGGTCCCGGTCACGTCCGCGCCGGCCGCGCCGAGCACCACGTGCAGCCCGACCCGCAGCGCGATCAGCCCGAACGCGATCATGCGGGTGCGGCCGTTCTTCAGCATCGCCTTGACGAGCTTGATCCGGCGGCGCAGCACCGTCATGCCGAGGACCGCGTTCACCGCCGCGATCCCCACGATGACCATCCAGGCGGAGTGCCATGCGTGGCAGATGTCGTACGCCGCGCCGAGCACGCCCTCGAAGGCGAAGAACCAGATGGGGAGCGGCTTGATCGCGTCCAGCCCGTCCTGCCGGACGGGCTGGGCGGCGGTCTGCTGACGGGTGAGCGTGGAGTTCATGCCCCTGATCGTGCCGCACGCACCGGATCCGGCGGCAGAGCCGTTCCGCGCACTTTCGACAGGGACAAATGTCCCGGTGCACCCGCCCCGGCACCGCCCACCGGTACGGGACGGGCTCCCGTCGACGCCCCGGCGAGCGGGATCCGTTCGTCAGCCGACGTCGGCCAGCGTGGTGGCGTGCGCCGTGACCAGGGTGCGCAGCGCCCGCTCGGTCGGCTCGTCCCCCGGAGTGAGGACGAGGAGCCGCTGGTCGGAGCCGTCCAGCCCTGCCCGCCCGCCGGGGACCGTCCGCACCGCTACGAGATCACCGTGCTGGCCCTGGACGTCCCGGACGCCGGCGTCCCCGCCACCGCGAGCCCGGCGCTGGCGTCGTTCACCATGGGCCCCCACGTGGATCGCCTACGCCCGCCTGACCGCCACCGCCACCCGCTGACCCGTGCGATGCCCGCAGGTGACGCGGATCCTCGGTGCGCCGTCGCCGGCCCTGAGGATTCCGCCCGGCCGATGCGCCATGATCTGCCCATGACATGGGGCATCGGCGGCATCCCGCGCCCGGGCGTCCGGCCGTCGGCCAAACCCGTCCTGTACCTGGACATCGACGGCGTCCTGAACCCCGAGGCGCCCAGCCATCCGGAGGAGTTCACCGAGCACCGCATCGGCAGGATGACCGTTCGCCTTTCGAGCCGGCACGTCGAATGGCTGGCCGAGCTGGGGAAGTGCTACGAACTGGTCTGGGCGAGCACCTGGGAGGAGCACGCCAACACCTACATCGGCCCGCTCCTCGGGCTGCCGCAGCTGCCGTACGTGGCGCTGGCGGCCTACAGGTACCGGCCCGACGACCCCAAGCTGCCGGTGACGCAGCTTCCGCGGATGCGGAAGTGGGCGCCGATCCTCCGGCACGCCGACGGGCGGCGCTTCGCCTGGCTGGACGACGTCATCCCGTTCCGGGCCCGGCGCCAGGCGTGGCCGCATCGCGGCATCCGCCTGGTCCCCGTCGCCCCCGCCGACGGCCTCCGGCGACGGCATGTGGACGCCCTGCTCGCCTGGGGCGGGCAGGGGCGCTGAACGGTGGCGGGGACCGTGTCCGGGTTCCCGGCATGAATACTTACTTTTCCGGCATTGTGGACATAGGTTGCTAAGTGGAATGGAATGGGGCCATCGCCCGTCGATGGTGAATGGAGACGTCCATGCCCGGGATCACCCAGCGGTCGACGAAGGAACCCGCGGTGAAGACGCGGTTCCTGTCCCACGGAACGCTCAAGATCACCGATGTCGCGGCCAGCCGGCGGTTCTACGAGGAGGTCCTCGGGCTGGAGGTCGTCCAGCCGATGAAGGCGGCGCTCTATATCCGTCTCGGTGGCGACCACACGTATGTGTGCGTCGAATCGAAACCGGATCGGCCGGATATGCCGCTGCTTTATCACAATGGCCTGGACGTGGGCAGCGATGAGGAGGTCGACGAGGCGTACCGGGCCATCAGCGAGGTCGCGGACGAGTACGGCGTCAAGGAGCTGAACAAGCCGGTGCGGCAGCACGGCGTGTACTCGTTCTACCTCAAGGACCTCGACGGGAACTGGTGGGAGATCGGGCATCTGCCTCCCGGCGGGTACCGGTTCCGGTTCGCCGATCCGCGCAACGACCTCACCGGGCGCACGGACCTGACGGCCGCGGAGATCAAGGACGTGTTCGTCAACCCGCACATGGAGGAGTGACCGCGCTCAGCGGGTGCGGGCGACCTCGGCGGCGACGGCGCGGAAGGCGGGCAGGGTCTCGCCCTCGTCCGGGTTGAGGAACGTGCTCTTGACGATCACGACGCGGTACTTCGTCGAGACATAGATGAGCTGGCCGCCGAGGCCGCTGGCGTAGTAGCCGTCGGTGCCGTCGACCCACCAGCCGAGGCCGTAGGACGGGCTGACCCCGGACGGCGCGCCCACCCGCGCCACCCAGGACGCGGGGACGACGCCGCGCCCGCCGTCCAGCATGAGCTTGCCCATGCGGGCGAAGTCGCGGTCGGTGGCGTAGATGCAGCAGTAGCCGAGGGCGTCGCCGTGCGAGTCGTTGCCGACGTAGGCGGTGCCGGCCATGCCGCCTGGGCTCCAGATCTTCTCCTGCATGTACCGGTAGTACGGCATGCCGGTGGCGCGCTGCAGGACGAGGGCGAGCACGGCCGTGTTGAGGCTGGTGTAGTTGAACTGGGTGCCCTGCTCGACGGCCTTGGTGCGGGTCGCGGCGAACTGGAGCGTGCTGTAGAGGCCGAGGCTGACGCCGACGTGCAGCGGGACGTCGTCGACGGTCTCGTTCCACCCGATCCCGGACGCCATGCGGAGCAGGTTGCGGATCGTCACGGCCCCGTAGGCGGTGTTCGCGAGTTCGGGGACGTATTCGCCGGCGGTGTCGTCGATGGAGCGGATCTTGCCCTCGGCGAGGGCGACGCCGATCGCGTCGGCGGTGTAGGACTTGGCCATCGACCAGGACTGGAACAGCGAGTCCTTCGAGTAGCCGGGCGCGTACCACTCGTCGAGGATCCGGGTGCCGTCCAGCACGAGGAAGCCCTGCGCGGCGCGGTTCAGGTAGTCCCGCACCGTGTGCGTCCGGCCGTTGTAGGTGTAGGTGACCTTGTCGAGGTCGCGGGGGTCGCTGGTCAGCTCGACCGGGTGCGCGGACGGGGTGAGCGGGTCGAAGTTCGGCAGGTCCGCCGCTTCGAGGGCGGACGCGGCGGGCGGCGAGACCGGCGGGCCGGGCGGGCCGGGCGCGGCGAGCGCGGGGGCGGCGGTGAGGCCGAGGGCGAGGGCGGTGACGAGCGCGAGGGCGGCGGGCCTGCGGCGCATGGGGGCTCCCGGGGGGTGGGACGGTCGGGCATGCGACGTCGAATCGAATAGCGATCGTTTCGGATTCGGTCTACCGCGACGGTAATCCGGCCCGCCGGTCCCGGCTATGGCCAACGGTGACAAACCTGCGGGCCCGGGTGCAGGCGTGGCCGGAGAGTCGTAGTGGCCTTACCTGCGGGGGCGGCTGTGGTCCGCCGTCCCGAGTTCGACTAACTTATTGCGAGAAGCTCGCAACTGCGGCTTCTGTGCGTCGTTGAGTGTGAGTGGGTGGGCATGCACATTCCGGACGGGTACCTCAGCCCGCAGACCTGCGCGGTGGGCTACGCCATCGCCGTGCCGGCCTGGGCGGTCGCGGTCCGCCGCGTGCAGCGGGTGGTCCGCAACCGGCACGTGCCGACGCTGGCCGTGCTGGCCGCCGTCAGCTTCCTGGTGATGATGTTCAACATCCCCATCCCGGACGGCACCACCGCGCACGCCATCGGCGCCACCATCGTCGCGATCCTGCTGGGGCCATGGGCGGCGGTGCTGGCGGTCAGCGTGGCGCTGGGCTTCCAGGCCCTGCTGTTCGGCGACGGCGGCGTCCTGGCGTTCGGCTTCAACTGCGCGAACATGGCCGTCCTCGCGCCGTTCGTCGGCTACGGGGTGTACAAGCTGGTAGCCGGACGGTCCGAGTTGACCGCCCCGCGCCGCGCCCTCGCCGCGGCCGTCGGCGGATACGCCGGGATCAACGCGGCGGCGTTCGCGGCGGCGATCGAGTTCGGCGTCCAGCCCGACCTGTTCCACAACTCCGCCGGCGCGCCGCTGTACGCGCCGTACCACCTGGACCAGACGATCCCCGCGATGATGCTGGCGCACCTGACCATCGCGGGCATCGCCGAAGCCATCCTGACCGGCGGCGTCGTGGCGTACCTGCAGCGCGCCAACGTCCCGCTGCTGCGCGTCAACCACGCCGGCGTCACCGCGTCCGGCGGGGCGTCGTCCGGTGACACGCCGGCGGGAACGCGCCGCGTCCGGCCGCTGCACGTCGCGCTCGGCGCCGTCGCGGTCATGGCCGTCCTCACCCCGCTCGGGCTGCTCGCGCCCGGCGGCGCGTTCGGCGAGGACGCCCCCGAGGACCTCGACCTGCACAAGTACGGGCTGTCGGCGGTGCCGAGCGGGCTGAACAAGTACAACGGCTTCTGGCACCACGCGCTGTTCGACGGCTACGACTTCACCTCGGACGCGCACCCGACGATCGGCTACATCGTCTCCGCCGTCGTCGGCATCGCGATCGTCGGCGCCGCGATCTTCCTGATCACGGCGGCGGTCCGCTGGGCCGCCGCGCGGCGCGGTGCGTCCCATGAGACCGTGCCGGGCGAGGCACGGTCATGAGCGGGGCGAACCGGGGGGTGTGGGGGGTCGTCCCCCCTCGGGGGGAACGGTCATGAGCGAGCAGGCCGTTTCGGAGCGGGTTCAGGTGCCGCAGTGGCTGCTGCAGCCCGAGCTGGGGATGTGTCCGTGCGGGTGCGTCGGCAAGCGGAAGAAGGGCAGCTACCTGCGCAAGACGCTGAACGGCGGCGCCGGGCTGCTGCGCCAGGTGATGTTCAGCGACGACACGGCGCGGCAGGACGGCCTGCTCCAGCGGATCGACCCGCGGGTGAAGTTCCTGGCGGTCATCGTGCTGCTGGTCGCGGCCGGGCTGGCCCGCAACATCCCGACGCTCGTCGCCGTCTACGCGGTGACGCTGGCGCTGGCCGCCGCGTCGCGGCTGCCGGTCGGGTTCTTCGTCAAGCGGGTCTGGCTGTTCGTGCCGATCTTCACCGGGATCATGGTGCTGCCCGCGACGCTGTCCGTCGTGACGCACGGGGACGTGGTGCTGACCCTGTGGCACTGGCACGGCCGCGCGGAGGGGTTCACGAGCCAGGGCCTGACGTCGGCGGGCCTGATCGTCAGCCGGGTCGCGGTGTCGATCTCGCTGGTGGTGCTGCTGACCCTGACGACGCCGTGGGTGCGGCTGCTGGCGGCGCTGCGCTCGGTCGGCGTCCCGCGGATCTTCATCCTGATCATCGGGATGGCGTACCGGTACATCTTCCTGCTGCTCAACACCGTCACCGACATGTACCAGGCGCGGACGTCCCGTACCATCGGGGCGGCCAGGCACGACGGCGGCGCCCGCGCCTTCCTCGGCGCCAGCGGCGGCGCGCTGTTCGGCAAGGCGAACCAGCTGTCGGAAGAGGTGCACCAGGCGATGACGGCGCGCGGCTACCGCGGCGACGCCAAGACCCTCCAGTCGTTCCGGCTGACCGGCCGCGACATCGCCGCCGCCCTCTGCTGCGCCGCGCTCGCCGCGGCGATTCTCATCGGAGATCGTCTCCTTGGAAGCTGAAGCGGCGGCGCAGACCCTCGGCACGGACGTCACGTTCGAGTGCCGGGACGTCTCCTACTCCTACCTCGACCGGTATCCGGCGCTGGACGGGGTGTCGCTGACGGTCCGGCCCGGGGAGCGCGTCGCGCTGCTCGGCGCCAACGGCTGCGGCAAGTCGACGCTGCTGAAGCTGCTGGACGGGCTGGTCTTCCCGAGCGCGGGGGAGTTCACCGCGTTCGGGCAGCCGGTCACCGAGGACACGCTGGAGGACGAGCAGTTCTCGCGGGCGTTCCGGTCCCGGGTCGGGTTCGTGTTCCAGAACTCCGACGCGCAGGTGTTCTCCCCGAACGTCCGGGAGGAGATCGCGTTCGGCCCGCTGCAGCTCGGCCTCACCCCGGACGAGGCGTCCGCGCGGGTCGACGAGGTGCTCGCGATGCTGGACATCGCGGCGCTGGCGGACCGGGCGCCGTTCCAGCTGTCCGGCGGGCAGAAGAAGCGCGTCGCGATCGCGTCGGTGCTGGCCACGAACCCCGAGGTGCTGCTGTTCGACGAGCCGACCGCGGCGCTCGACCCGCGCTCGCAGTACTGGCTCACCGACCTGATCGAGCAGCTCGGCGCCGCCGGGAAGACGATCGTGCACGCGACGCACGACCTGGACGTCCTGCCGCGCATCGCCGACCGCTGCGTGGTGTTCTCCGAGGAGCACCGGATCGTCGCGGAGGGCGCTCCGGAGGAGGTTCTCGGCGACCGCGAGCTGCTCCTTTCGGTCAACCTCATCCACCCCGGCTCCCGCCTTCCGTAGCCTCTCACCTGGGGTTTCCGGCGGATGCGCGCGGGCACGGTCCACTCGTCGCCATCGTGGGACCAAGCACGGGACGGGAGGCTCTTCATGACGGCGTGGTACGGATCCGGCGGGATGGACCCGTTCGAGGAGATGCTCGCCCGGTTCTTCGGGACGCGCCCGCATCGACGGCCGACCGAGCGGATCAACCTCGCCCGGCTGATGAGCGAGCCCGCGCGCGAGCTCGTCCGGGACGCGGCGACGCAGGCGGCGCAGTGGGGCAGCCGCGACCTCGACGCCGATCATCTGCTGTGGGCGGCGACGCGGCAGCAGGGCACCCGGCACTGGCTGGAGCGCGCGGGCGCCGACCCGGACGCGATCCAGCACGAGATCGAGAACCACGCGTACCGGGGCGAGCCGCGCGACGTCCAGCCCGAGCTGACGCCCGCCGCCAAGCGCGCGCTGCTGGACTCGCACCAGGTGTCGCGCGCGCTCGGGTCGTCCTACATCGGCCCGGAGCATCTGCTGTTCGCGCTGGCGCTGGACCGCGGGTCGAGCGCGGGCCGCATCCTGGACGCGGCGCACGTCACGCCGGACTCGCTGAAGTCGGCGGCGGGCGGCGGCGGGCAGCCGCCCGCGAACGGCGGCGGCGAGGGCCCGTCCGGCACCCCGACGCTGGACGAGTTCGGCCGCGACCTGACGGCGCTGGCCCGGGAGGGCCGGATCGACCCGGTGATCGGCCGGGACGAGGAGATCGAGGAGACCGTCGAGGTCCTGTCCCGGCGGACCAAGAACAACCCGGTGCTGATCGGCGACCCGGGCGTCGGGAAGACCGCGATCGCGGAGGGCCTCGCGCAGCGGATCGTGGACGACGACATCCCCGAGACGCTGCGGAACAAGCGGATCGTCCAGCTCGACCTGTCCGGTGTCGTCGCGGGCACCCGGTACCGGGGCGACTTCGAGGAGCGGCTGAAGAAGGTCGTCGACGAGATCCGCGAGCACGCCGACGAGCTGGTGGTGTTCATCGACGAGATCCACACCCTCGTCGGCGCCGGCGGCGCCGAGGGCGCGATGACCGCCGGGAACATGCTGAAGCCGGCGCTGGCGCGCGGCGAGCTGCACGTGGTCGGCGCGACGACGGTGGACGAGTACCGCCGCAACATCGAGAAGGACGCCGCGCTGGAGCGCCGCTTCCAGCCGATCATGGTGCCGGAGCCGTCGCCCGACGACAGCATCGAGATCCTGCGCGGCCTGCGGGACCGGTACGAGGCGCACCACCAGGTCCGCTACACCGACGAGTCGCTGGTCGCGGCCGTCGACCTGTCCAGCCGGTACCTGACGGACCGGTTCCTGCCGGACAAGGCGATCGACCTGATCGACCAGGCGGGCGCGCGGGTGCGGCTGCGGTCCGGGACGCGCGACGGCGGGCGCCGCGAGCTGGAGGACCGGCTCGACCGGCGGCGCCGGGAGAAGGACCAGGCCGTCGCCGACGAGGACTACGAGAAGGCCAAGGAGCTGCGCGACGAGATCGACCGGCTGCGGACCGACCTCGCCGGGATGCGCGACGACCACGAGCCGGTCGGCGTGCCGGAGGTGACGACCGAGGACATCGCGGAGGTCGTGTCGCGGATCTCCGGCGTCCCGGTGACGCAGCTGACGCAGGCGGAGCGGGAGCGGCTGTCGCGCCTGGAGGAGCACCTGCACGAGCGCGTCATCGGGCAGGAGGACGCGGTCGCGGCGGTCGCGCGGGCCGTCCGGCGGTCCCGCGCGGGGATGGGCGACCCGGACCGGCCGATCGGGGGGTTCCTGTTCCTCGGCCCGACCGGCGTCGGCAAGACGGAGCTGGCGAAGGCCCTCGCCGAGGCGCTGTTCGGCAGCCGGGACCGGATGATCCGGTTCGACATGAGCGAGTTCCAGGAGCGGCACACCGTCAGCCGGCTGATGGGCGCGCCGCCCGGATACGTCGGCTACGAGGAGGCCGGGCAGCTCACCGACGCGGTGCGGCGCCAGCCGTACTCGGTGATCCTGCTGGACGAGATCGAGAAGGCGCACCAGGACGTGTTCAACGTGCTGCTGCAGCTGCTCGACGACGGCCGGCTCACCGACGCGCAGGGCCGCACCGTCGACTTCCGCAACACCGTGGTGATCATGACGAGCAACCTCGGCTCCGACCTGATCACCGGCCGGACCGAGATCGGGTTCGGCGGCCGGGAGGGCGAGGACACCGCGCTGCGCGACCGGATCATGCGGCGGCTGCGCGAGTCGTTCCGCCCCGAGTTCCTCAACCGGATCGACGAGATCATCGTGTTCCAGCGGCTGGAGGCGGGCCAGCTCCGGCAGATCACCGACCTGCTGCTGGACGAGACGCGCCGCCGGCTGCGCGCGCAGGGCGTCACCGTGTCGTTCACGCCGGAGGCGGTCGACCGGATCGCCGAGCGCGGCCACCAGCCGGAGTTCGGCGCGCGCCCGCTGCGCCGCACCATCCAGCGGGAGGTGGACGACCAGCTGTCGGACCTGCTGCTGTCCGGGGACCTCGCGCAGGGCCGGCACGTGCAGGTGTCCGCGGGGCCCGGCGGCCTCCAGTTCGACGTGAGCACGTCGGCGTCGCCGTCGGACCAGCCGCTCACGTCGCGCTGACGGCACCGCGCGGCGCGGCCTTGCTTCAGGGCGAGGCTTTCCTCGCGGCGGGGCCCCAGCGGCCGGCGCCGGGCCATCATGGGTGAGTTCGGCACCGGGCATACAGGGCACATCCCGACGTGAGGAGGGCGTGTGCGAAGGAGCGTCAGGCCGGCGCACGCAGTGACCTTCGCCGTTGCCGCCGCCGCGCTGTGCGCGTGCGGGGGCGGAGGCTCGGGCGCTTCGCCGACCCCGTCCAGGACGGCGACCGCCGCACCGCCGCCGTCACCGTCGCCCCCGCCGCCCGAACCCACGGCACCCACGGCGTCCGCGCCGCCGGGGACGTCCGGGCCGTCCAAGGCTTCGGACCGGTGCCGCACGGACGGGCTGAAGGTCCGCATCAGCACGGCCGGACCGGCGGCCGGGCAGCGGTTCGCGTTCCTCACGCTGACGAACACCTCGGGGGCGGCCTGCCACGTCCGCGGCTATGTCGGGATGCTGCTGCTCACGGCGTCCGACCACCCGATCAAGACGAACCTCGAGCGGCTCTCCCCGCCCGGCCCGCAGACCGTCCTGCTCAGGCCGGGCGGCAGCGCCTACGCGCGCCTGCAATGGACGGTCGTCCCGGGGGAGCGCGAGCCCGCGCACGGCGCCTGCGCGCCCACGCCCGGCCTCGTCTGGATCACCCCGCCGGACGAGCGCGCGCACCTCGCCGTCGCCTGGAACCAGGGCGTCGTCTGCGGCGGCGGCCACGTCTCGACGACCCCGCTGCGTCCCGGTCCGGCGCCCCGCTGACGGCAAACTATTGCATAATGCAATGGATTCGGCAGGGGGAGGAGACCGGGAGTGCCGCGACGCAATGCCGTCCCGTACGGGTACCGCCGCATCGACGACGCGCAGGGCAACTACGTGACCCAGCTCCCCGTCGAGCCGCAGGCGAGCGTCGTCCGCGAGATCATCAGCCGCGCGGCGCAGGGGCAGGCGATCGCGGGGATCCTGCGCGAGCTGGAGTCGCGGGGCGTGCCGGCGCCGCGCGGCGGCCCCCGCTGGTCGTGGACGGTCGTGCACGACATCGCCCGCAACCCCGCCTATATCGGACGGCCGCCGGGCGGCGCCGACCCCGACGACCTCGACCGCGTGCACTGGGCGCCGCTGGTCCCCGACCAGCTGTTCTTCACCGCGCAGCGCGCCCTCGCCCCGCCGCCGCAGGGCGGCTCGCTGCCCGGCTACCAGGCGTTCGGCCTGCTGCTGTGCGCCCTCGCCTCCTGCCGCGAACTCCTCGCGTCCTGCCTGCCGTCGGTGCCCTGACTACGATGATGCGGCAGTGCCAGCGCGCAGAAAGCAGGTCGCAGTGCCGCCGCGTGACCAGACGACGCCCCGCCGGGCCGGCGGAGCGACCCGCCCGAAGGGCGCCTACCACGTCGAGGCGCTCGCGAAGGGGCTGCGCATCCTCGGGCTGTTCTCCGAGCAGCGCCCGTCGATGAAGCTGACCGACATCGTCGCCGAGACGGGCCTGCCGATGCCGACCGCGTTCCGGATGGCGGCCACGCTCGCCGCCGAGGGGTTCCTCGAGCAGCTCCCGGACGGCGCGTACCGGCCCGCGCCGAAGGTGCTCACGCTCGGCTTCTCCGCGCTGCGCAGCCTCGACCTCGTGCAGCTCGCCGAGGGGCCGCTGCGCCGGCTCGTCGAGGCGACGGGGCAGACGGCGAACCTCGGCGTGCTGTCCGGCGACCACGTGCTGTACCTGGTCAGGCTGCGCAACAACGACCTGGTGACGGCGAACATCCAGGTGGGCTCGCGGCTCCCGGCCGTCCGGACGTCGATGGGCAAGCTGCTGCTCGCCTACCTGGACGGCGACGCCCTGGACCGCGCGCTCACCGGCGACTCGTTCGCCGGGACGGCGGGCCCGAACGCCCTGGCCTCGCCGGCCGAGCTGCGCCCCGCGCTGGCGGAGGCCCGCGAGCGGGGCTGGGCGGTGCAGGACGAGGAGCTGGCGTACGGGCTGCGGTCGGTGGCGGGGCCCGTCCGGGACGCGTCCGGCGCGGTGGTCGCGGCGGTGAACGTGGCGGTGCCCGCCACCGAGGTCTCGACGGAACGGCTGCTGGCGGAGATCCGGCCGCAGGTCCTGCGGACGAGCGCCGAGATCACGATGCTGCTCGGCGGCCGCTGACCCTCGTTCAGGTCCCGTCCCCGGTGCCGCCGGTCTTGTCGGGGACGAGGACGAGGCCGATGATGTGCCGGACGCGCCCGTCGCCCGGCTCGGTGCGGGTGCGGCGGGCGACGACGGCCTCGAGCTCGTCGACGAGCTCGGCGAACTCGTCCTCGGTGACGTAGACCGCGCCCTGCCGGTACAGGACGCCCTCGCGGGGCGGGTCGGCGTCGTCGCGGGCCAGGTACCGGTCGAAGTCGGCCAGCACGGCGCCGGCGAAGGCGGCGAACGCCCGCCGGTGGTCGTCCTTGGTCATCGCGGCGCGGGCGTCCTCGTCGACCAGGGCCTTCTCCTGGCGGACGCGGCCGCCGCACCCGACGCGCTCGCCGCCCAGTCGCCTGACCGTTCACTTGCGGCGAGTCGTCGTCATCCGAGCGCGGATAGCGACGACTCGCCGCAACTCAACGCGTCGGGGGCTTGTGGAAGTGGCCGGCCTGCATGATCGCGGTGAGGTTGGCGGAGTCCTGGAGGAGGGCGATGTCGTCGGTCGGGTCGCCCTGGACGACCAGGAGGTCGGCTAGGTAGCCGGGGGCGAGGACGCCCAGCTCGTCGGCCATGCCCATGACCTCGCCGCCCCACCTGGTGGCGGCGACGAGGGCCTCGGACGGGGTGTAGCCGAACAGGTCGACGAAGAGCTGCAGGTCGCGGGCGTTGCGGCCGATCGGCGTCTGCGGGAAGCCGTAGTCGCCGCCGGGCAGGACGCGGATGCCGCGCCTGCGCATCTCCGGGTACAGCGCGGTCTGCGCCTCCAGCTGCGCGACCGACCCCATGCGCTCGGCCATCGCCCGGTCGATGCCGAACTCCTCCGCCTCGTGGACGTTCGCCCACATGATCCCGACGGCCGGCGCGGCGAAGAGCTCGTCCTTGTGCTCTTCGAGCAGGTCGAGGGCCTCCTCGTCGGCGTACGAGCAGTGGTACACCGACCGGAACCCGTTGCGGACGGCCAGCTTGATCGACTCGGGGTTCTGCGCGTGGCAGTTCAGCCACACGCCCGCCGCCCGCGCCGCCGCGCCCGCCGCCGCGGCCTGCTCGGCGGTGTACTGGGTCTGCATCGAGCCGCCGGGGACGAACACGTCGTCGTTGCTGAGCAGCAGCTTCACCGAGTCGAACCCGAGCGCGGCCTGCTCGGCGATGAAGCGCGCGACGCCGGTCGGGGTGGTGTTCTCGGCGCCGTGCCGGACGGGGTTGTTGTCGCGCTCGAAGCTCGCGGCGCGCAGCCGCGGCCCCGGCGTCCCGCCCGCCGCGATCCGGTCGCGGAGCTGGACCTCCACGTTGCCCGGCGTCAGCGACCCGGCCGAATAGGCGCTGGTGAAGCCCGCGTCGAGGAGGATCCGGGCGTTGCGCTCGGCGAGCGCGAGGTGCTCCTCGGCGGTGGGCGGGTTTCCGAAGAACGAGACGTCCACCGGCGGATTGAAGCCGGGTTCGAGGTGGCCGACGGCGGACGGGAACGTCAGGTGGGCGTGCCCCTCGACCAGGCCGGGCATGACGGTCGCGCCCGCGCAGTCGACGACGGTGGCGCCCTCCGGGGCGGGGGAGCGGCCCGGACGGACGGCGGCGATCCGGTCGCCGCGCACGACGACCTCGCCGGGGAACGGCTCCCGGCCGGTCCCGTCGAACACCGATCCGCCGGTGAAGACGATCTCGTCCATCGCAACACTCCTCACGTCCATACGCCACGGGTGAAGTCGAGCGACGCCGCGAACACGGCGGCGACGTCCGGCGCGTTCCGCCAGCTGTGGTCGGCGCCCTCCACCGGCCGGAACTCCACCGGTACGCCCGCCGCGCGCAGCGCCTCCGCCATCCGCTCGCTCTGCGCCATCGGCACCAGCCCGTCCGCCGTCCCGTGCCAGAGCTGGAACGGAGGCGCGCCCGCGTGGACGTGGTTGATCGGGCCGGCCTCGGCGGCGAGGTCCGGGACGCTCGCGACGGGCGCGCCGAGCAGCCGCGACTCCCGCGTCTCCGGGTCGTCCGGGTCCGGCATCGCGGACAGGTCGTACACCCCGTACCAGCCGACGACGGCCGCGATCCCCGGGCCGGTGAGGGCGGCGAGCGCGGCCAGGTGCGCCCCGGCCGACTGGCCCCACGCCACGATCCGCGACCCGTCGAACCCGTGCTCGCCGCCGTGCTCGCGCAGCCATCCGACCGCCGCCCGCACGTCGTGGAGCTGCGCCGGATGCGGGGCCTCGCGCGACAGCCGGTAGCCCACGGACGCGACGGCGAACCCGGCCTCGGCGATCCGCTCGAGCGGGGACGGCCGCCAGCCGGCGAACTCGCCCCCGAACTCGCGGCGCGTCCCGCGCTGCCAGCCGCCGCCGTGCACGAACAGCACGACCGGCGCGCCGTCCGCGGAAGGCAGGTAGAGGTCGAGCTCAAGCGGCCGGTACCCGACCTCCACCGCGTACTCGACGCCCTCCAGCACCCGGACGGTCACGACGCGCCGCCCGCCGCGACGAACCGCTGCGTGATGCTCCCGACCCCTTCCAGTTCGCTGACCAGGACCTCGCCCGGCCGGACGAATCGCTTCGGGGTGCGCGCGTTGCCGACGCCCGGCGGCGTCCCGGTGAAGACCAGGTCGCCGGGGAACAGCCGGCAGACCCGCGACAGCCGGACGACCAGCTCCGGGATGTCGTAGATCATCGACGAGGTGCGCGCGCTCTGCACCGTCTCGCCCGCGAGGCGGCACGAGATCGCCAGGTCGCCGGGGTCGGCGAACGCGTCGGGGGTGACCAGCCAGGGTCCGGTGGGCCCGAAGTTCGCGTGCGACTTGGCCAGGCTGAACTGCGGTTTCGCGCCCGCGAGCTGCGCGGTCCGCTCGGACAGGTCCTGGCCGAGGGTGATGCCGGCGACGTGGTCCCAGGCGTCCTCGCGCCGCACCCGGTACGCCTCCCGGGAGATCGCGACGACGGCCTCGACCTCCCAGTCGACGGTGTCGGACGGCAGCTCGACGTCGCAAACGGGCCCGGCGAGGCAGCTCGGGAACTTCGTGAACGTCACCGGTGCCGAGTCCGGCGGGTATCCGGCTTCGGCGGCGTGCTCGGCGTAGTTGATCCCGATCGCGAACACCTGTGCCGGGCGCGGGACGGGCGCCCCGAGGTCCTCGACCGCGAACGGCGCGCCCTGCGCGGCGTCGAGCCCGGCGGCCCAGTCGCGGAACGCGTCCCACTCGGCGAAGACGGCCTGCGGGTCGGCGGCGAAGCGCCCGCCGCTCGCCTCCGCGACGTCCACGGCCCGGTCGCCGTCGACGACCACGACCAGGCGGCCCTTGAGGTTGGCGATCCTCACCAGTCGACCCTTTCCGGGGCCGGCTCGCCGTGCGCGTCCTGCCAGGACACGACGTGGTTGCGCAGCGTCCCGACGCCCTCGATCTCGGCCTCGACGACGTCACCGGGACGCAGGTAGAAGTCGAACGGGTTCGGCTGCACGGCCGCGACGCCCGAGACGGTGCCGGTGGTGATGATGTCCCCGGCGCTGAAGATCTGCGGCGAGTGGTAGGCCACCAGGTGCGGGATCGACACGCGCATCTGCTTGGTGTGCCCGGTCTGCCGGACGTCGCCGTTCACCCGCAGCTGCATCGCCAGGTTCTGCATGTCGTCGATCTCGTCGGCGGTGACGATCCACGGGCCGATCGGGCAGAACGTGTCGATCGCCTTGCTGAAGGAGAACACGCCCGACTCCATCTCGCGGCGCTGGATGTCGCGCGCGGTGATGTCGTTGAAGACGGTGAACCCGGCGATGTGCTCCAGCGCCTCGTCAGGGCCGAAGAACTTGCCGGGCTTGCCGATGATGACGGCCAGCTCCAGCTCGTAGTCCAGCTCCTTGGTGAGGTGCTCGGGGTAGACGATCGGGTCGTCCGGGCCGATGATCGCGTCGACGTTCTGGAAGAACACGATGCCCTTGTGCACCGGGTGCGACCAGTTGACGGCCTGCAGCTCCTCGTGGTGGTCGGCGAAGTTGCCGGCGGTGTGGAAGAACTTCTTCGGCGTGATCGGGGCGCGCAGCCGCACGTCCGGCAGCTTCAGCCGCTCGCCGGTCTCGCCGACCTTCCCGTCGCGCTCGAAGTACGCGCGGGTGGACGGGACGTCCAGCTCGATGACGTCGTCGCCGTCGAGCCGCCCGACCCGGCCCTCGTCGAAAGTGATCAGTTTCATGGTGTCCAGTTTCCTCGGTGAATGGGGGAATGAGCAGGTCAGGGACGATCCGGCCGGCCGCGCGAGGCGCGCCTCTCGATCGCCGACAGCAGCGCGTTGACGGCCAGCGCGCCCGCGCAGACGACCAGGACCATGGCGTCCAGCGGGGCGGCGCCGTGGTTGGTGATCTGGGTGGAGATGAACGTGCCGACGCCGTCCACCGAGATCATCAGCTCCGCGAGCAGCACGCCGAGCAGCGACAGCGCCGCGCCGATCTTCAGCGCGCCGATGATGTCCGGCAGGCAGGCGGGCACGACCAGGAACAGCAGCCGGCGCAGCCGCCCGGCGCCCATGGCGCGGCCGGAGTCCAGCACGGCGGGCTCGACCGCCGCGCCCGCCGTCATCGTCATGAGGATCACCGGGATGATCCCGTGGATGGCGCCGAACGCGATCTCCGAGCCGTCGCCGAGGCCGAGCCAGAGCACGAACAGCGGGTACAGCGGCGCCATCGGCAGCGCGTACAGCACCGACACGACGTCGCGTCCGCCCAGGTAGACGTGCTTGTTGAGGCGTCCGAGCAGCAGCCCGATCGCGGGCCCGGCGACGGCGGTGACGGCGAACGCGGCCAGGAACCGGTACGTGGTGTACCCGACGAGGGTGAGCGAGTCGCCCTCCAGCACCTTCGGCAGGCCGTCGGCGACGATCCGGCTCGGCGAGGTGAGGTAGTCGCCGGAGCCGGTCAGCCGGGTCACCGCCTCCCACACCGCGACCAGCGCGGCGACCGTGCCCCAGCGGACGAGCCGGACCGCCGCCGCCTCCCGCGGCCGCGCCGTGCGCCGCGCGGCCGCGGGAGCGGCTCCGGTGATGGCCGTCATGTCACTTCGCCGAGGTGATCGCGGTGCTGAGGTAGGAGTCCTGCGCGGGCGACGACGTCGCGATGCCGAGCTTCGGCAGCGCCTTGGCGTAGCCGGCCATGCCCGCGGCGCTGATGCCGCCGTCCGGGGTGAAGGCGCCGATCAGCGCGTCGTAGGTCTGCTCGGCGATCGGCTGCGGCATGCCGAGCTTGGCGACGGCGAGCTGGACGGTCGGCTGCTTGTTGGCCTTCATCCAGTCCAGCGCCTTGGTGTAGGCGCCGGCGAGCTTCTGCAGGTTCGCCTTGTTGCCGGAGATCGTGGACTTCTTCGCCATCAGGACGGCGAACTGCGAGTTCGGGCCGAGGACGTCCGACGCCTTCTGCGCGATCTTGCCCTCGTGCTTGGCCTGGAGCAGGAACCCGAAGTTGACCGGCAGGACGAACCCGTCGACGTCGCCGCGCTTCATCGCCGACATCGTCGCGGCGGGGTCGCCGAGCGGGACCTCCTTGACCTTCTCGAAGTCGACGCCGGACGCCTCGGCGGTCGCGCGGGTGATGTAGTCGGTGAGCGAGCCCGCCTTGGAGATGCCGAGCTTCTTGCCCGCGATGCCGGAGAAGCCGGTGATACCGGACTTCTCCGGGACGATCAGCGCCATCGGGCTCTGCCCCATCACCCCGAAGAACGCCTGCGTGTCGAGCTTCTTCGCGGCGCCCGACACCGCGTCCAGCCCGGTCGCGGCGCCGACGTCGATCGACCCGCCGGTCATCGCCTTGGTGAGGTCGGACCCGGCGCTGAAGTCGACGACCTTGACGTCCAGCCCGGCGTCCTTGAAGAACCCCTGCTGGACGGCGACCCGCGCGGGCATCGCGTGCACGAAGTCCTGCGCCTGGACGAGCCCCAGCTTGATCGAGGTGGACGGTCCGGACGACCCGCCGCCACCGCACGCGGTGAGCGCGGCGGCGCACAGCGCCGCGACCGCGGCGATCCTTGCGGTGACCTTCATCGGGTTATGCCCTTCTGCAGCATGTGGGTGGTGAGCGAGAACAGGAGGTTGACGGCGACCGTGACCAGGCAGGCGATCACGATCCAGGCGAACAGGCCGGGGCTGTCCAGGCTCTGGCTGGCGGTGCCGAGCTGGTAGCCGATCCCGGCGGCGCCCGCGATGAACTCGGACGCGATGACGGTGACGAGCGCGAGGCCGAGCGACACCCGCATCGCGGCGAGCACCGGGCCGAGCACCGCCGGCAGCACGACCCCGGTCAGCCACTGCGCGCGCGACGCGCCCATGGTCCGCGCGGCGGTGATGAGCCGGCCGTCGACGGTGCCGGTCGCGCGGGCCGCCGCGATCGCGACGGGGAAGAACGCGTACACCGCACCGAGCGCGATCTTGGAGGGCGAGCCGACCCCGAGCGTCGCGGCCAGCACCGGGTAGAGGATCACCAACGGCAGCGCGTTCAGGCCGGTCAGGACGGGTTCGTACGCGCGCCGCAGCAGCCGCGACGACCCGATGAGCACCCCCAGCGGGAGGGCGATGACCGCCGCGATCCCGAACGCGATCGCGGTCTCCTCCAGCGTGGTGCCGACCGGATCCAGCAGCTTCGACGGCTCCCCGGCCAGGTCGGAGAGCGCCTGCCACACGTCGCCGATCGGCGGCAGCAGCAGCGGCGCCACCGCCCCCGTCCCGGCGAGCAGCGCCCACACCGCGAGGACGAACGCGACCGTCCCGGCGTAGACGAGGACGCGGCGCGGCGCGATCACCGCACGTCTCCGGGGTCGTCCTCCAGCAGCAGCGCCGACAGCCGGTCGGTGAGCGCGTGGAACTCCGGTGTCCGCAGCACCTGCGGCTCGCGCGGGCGCGGCAGCGGTACCTCGATGACCTCCTTGATCGTCGCGGGGCGCGGCGTCATCACGATGATCCGGTCCGACAGGTACGCCGCCTCCGACAGGCTGTGCGTCACGAACAGCACCGTCTTGCCGTGCTCCTCCAGCAGCGTGACGAGCTGCTCGCCGATCTTCAGCCGGGACAGCTCGTCCAGCGCCGCGAACGGCTCGTCCAGCAGCAGGATCGACGCGTCCGACACCAGCGCCCGCGCGATCGCGACCCGCTGCCGCATCCCGCCCGACAGCTGGTGCGGGAACCGGTGCGGGACATCGCCGAGCCCGACCGCGCGCAGCGCGTCCAGCGCGCGCGCCCGCCGCTCGGCGCGGCCCACACCGGCGAACTGCAACGCGATCTCGACGTTGCGCACGGCGCTGCGCCACGGGTACAGCGCGAGGTCCTGGAACACGAACGCCACGTCCCGGGGGCGCGGGCCGTCCACCGGCGTGCCGTCCACCGGCGTGCCGTCCACCAGCAGCTCCCCGGACGCCGGCGCGAGCAGTCCGCCCACCGCGCGCAGCGCCGAGCTCTTCCCGCACCCGGACGGCCCGATCAGGCTGACGAACTCGCCCGGCCGCACGTCGAACGTCAGGTCCGTCGCCGCGGTCGTGTCGCCGTAGGCGAGGGTGAGGTCGCGGGCGGCGACCCTGGGCCGCTCGGCCTCCCGGACGCCCCCGGCCCTGGCGCTCTCCTCGCGCTGTCCCGCCACGGCCCTACGCCCCGACCATGTTGAACCCGCCGTCGGCGAGCATGTAGGCGCCGGTGATGTGCGAGGCGTCCTCGGTCGCGAGGAACAGCGCGGTGCCCGCGACGACCTCGGGCGGCGGGATCTGGCCCATCGGGGTCTGCGAGATCAGCTTCTCGCGGCGGCCCGACTTCCAGTCCTCGCGCTCCAGCGTCGCGCCCGTCTCCATGAACCCGGGCGCGAACGTGTTGACCCGCACCGCCGGTGCGAACGCCGCCGCGTACGACTTGGTGATGCCGAGCAGCCCGTACTTGGCGGCGGCGTACTGCGGGGCGCGCGCGCTGCCGCGCACCACGACGGTCGAGCCGATGTTCACGATCGAGCCGTGGCCCTGCTCCAGCATCCGGGACCCGAACTCGTGCGTCATCAGCAGCGTGCCCTTGACGTCGACGTCGATGACGCGGTCGAGGGACTCCTGCGTCAGCTGCCGCCACGACATCTGCTCGGTCGCGACGTCCCCGACGTTGTTGACCAGCACGTCCAGCTCGCCGGCGATCCCGAACACCTCGTCGGCGAGGGCGCGGATCGCGTCCCACGAGCCGATGTCGGCCTGCACGACGAACGCCTCGGCGCCCGCGTCCCGGACCCGCTGCGCGGTGCGCTCGGCGCCCTGCTTGGAGGAGTTGTAGTGCACCCCGACGCGGGCGCCCTCCTGCGCGGCGCGGACGGCGATCTCGGCGCCGAAGCCGGTGCCGGCCCCCGTGACCAGCACCGTCTTCCCCTCGAACCGCGGGAAGATCTTCTGAGCCATGTGCTTGTTCTCCCTTGTCAGACGAGCGTGCGTCCGCCGTCGACGTACATGACGTGGCCCGTCATGAACGCCGCGTGCGGTGAGGACAGGAACAGGATCGGGCCGACGACCTCGGCGGGCGTGCCGAGCCGGCCCGCCGGCACGAGCCGGACGAGATCCTCCCGGACGCCGGGCCGCGCCAGGTACTCGGCGGTCAGCGGCGTCTCGACGTAGCCGGGCGCGATCGCGTTCACGGTGACGCCGTGCCGGGCCCACTCGGCGGCCATGACCCGCATCATCTGGTTCATCCCGCCCTTGGACGCGGCGTACGGCCCGTGCTTCTGGTGCGCCAGGTGCCCCGACACCGACGACAGGAAGACGATGCGCCCGCCGCCCGCGTCCACCATGTGCCGCCCGGCGGCCTGCGCCGCGCCGAACGCGGTGAACAGGTTGGTGCGCAGGATCCGCTCCCACTCGGCCTCGGTGAAGTCGAGCACCGGGCGCCGGTCGTTGATCCCGACGCAGTGCAGCAGCACGTCGAGCCCGCCCATGGTCTCGATGGCTTGCGCGACGACGGCGGCGCCGGCGCCCTCCTCGGTGAGGTCGGCGGCGATCGTGTGCGGCTTCGTCCCGCCGGGGCCGGGCTCCAGCGCGTCCAGCCGGTCCCGGTCCCGGTCGACCGCGGTGACGACCGCGCCCGCGTCGAGGTAGCCGCGGGCGCACTCGGCGCCGATCCCGCCCGCGCCGAGCACCAGCACCCGGGCGCCGTGCAGGCCCAGCCACGCGGTGCCCGTGCCGGGCGCCGCCTGAGTCGTCCCGTCTGCCACTTGCGGTTCCTCGCCTTCCCCAGCTAGCTTTCACTCTGTGAAAGCCACTTTCAATGAACCCGAGTATGGTGTGATGCCGGTCATGGCGTCAAGGCGAACGCCCGGAGGCGGGCCGTGACCTCCGGCGCCGCGGGCGCCGAGCCCGACCGGTCGCGCTACCACATCGCCGCCCTCGCCAAGGGGCTGCAGGTGCTGAGCCTGTTCGACGGCGCGACGCTGGCCCTGCGCACCAGCGACATCGCCGCGCTGACCGGCATCCCGATGCCCACCGCGTTCCGGATCGTCGCCACCCTGGAGGACCTCGGCTACCTGGAACGGCGCCACGACGGCACCGTCCAGCCCGGCGTCAAGGTGCTCACCCTCGGCTCGGCCGCGATGCGCGGCTCCGGCCTCGTCCAGCTCAGCGACCGGCCGCTGCGGCTGCTCGCCGACGCCACCGGCGAGACCGTCAACCTCGGCGTCCTCGTCGAGGACCGCGTCCTGTACCTCGCGCGGCTCCGCAACGCCGACCTCGTCACCGCCAACGTGCACGTCGGCTCGACCCTGCCCGCCACCTACACGTCCATGGGCAAGCTGCTGCTCGCCCACCTCCCGCCGGACGAGCTGGACCGCCGCCTCACCGCCGCCTCGTTCGCGCCCGGCGCCGGGCCGAACGCCGTGCCGGACCGCGCCGCGCTCCTCGCCCAGCTCGACCGGATCCGCCGCGACGGGTACGCCGTCCAGGACCAGGAGCTCGCGCAGGGCCTGCGGTCGGTGTCGGTCCCCGTGCTCGGCCCGGACGGCGCCCCGGCGGCCGCGGTGAACGTCGCCGTGTCCGCCCTGCGCCGCCCCCTCGCCGACCTGCACGGCGAGATCCTCGACCGGCTCCGCGCCACCGCCGCCGACATCACCACGAGACTGAGGACCCGATGACCCGCAAGCACCCGTTCCGTCCCGCCGACCTCGACGGCGACCGGCTCGCCCTCTACCGCGCCATCACCGAGGGCCCGCGCGCGCAGGGCCCCCGCCTGTTCGACCTCGTCTCCGACGACGGCGTGCTGCTCGGGCCGTTCAACGAGTTCCTGCTGCGCCCCGCGCTCGGCGACGCCCTCCAGCGGGTCGGCGCCGCCGTCCGGTACCAGGGCGCCCTCAGCGGACGGGCCCGCGAGATGGCGATCCTCGTCGTCGCCGCGCACTGGGACAGCGCCTTCGAGCGGACCGCCCACGAGGCCGTCGGACGCGCCGCCGGCCTCACCGACGCCGAGCTCGCCGCGATCGCCGGCGGCGCGCCGCTGGACCTCGACGACCCCGCCGAGGCCGCCGCCCTCCGCCTCGCCCGCGCCCTCGTCGCCGGCGACGTCGACGACGCGACCTGGGCGGCCTGCGTCCCGCCGCTGGACCGCGAGACCGTCTTCGAGCTGACCACCCTCGTCGGCTACTACGCGACCCTCGCCCTCCAGATGCGCGTCTTCCGCGTCTGACGCGCGTCCCGTCGCGGTGTGATCGGCGGGCCATGAGTACCCGTCCGGCCTGCGGGAACGACCTGCGCGTGCGGGCCCCGAGCCGGGGGCCGCCGCTGACGGTCGCGCGCCGAGCGGAAAGGACCTGCCATGCCGTCAGAGCCCGAACCCGCGACCCCCGAGGAGCCCGAGGACCCCGGGACGGACGAGCCCGCGGCCCCGCCCGTCCGGCCGGACGCCGAGCCGATGGTCGTCGTCGACCGGCTGCACGTCACCTACCGCGTGCTCGGCGCCGAGACCGGCTCCGGCTCCTCCCGCGTGCGCCGGGCGCTGCGCCGGAGCAGGCCCCGGCCGCGCGAGGTGCACGCCCTGCGCGGCGTCTCGTTCGTCCTGCACCGCGGCGAGGCGGTCGGCGTGATCGGCTCGAACGGCTCCGGCAAGACGACCCTGCTGCGCAGCATCGCCGGCCTGCTGCCCGGCGACCGCGGGCAGGTCTTCACTTGCGGGCAGCCCGTCCTCCTCGGCGTGAACGCCGCGCTCATGAACGACCTCACCGGCGAGCGCAACATCGTCCTCGGCTGCCTCGCCATGGGCATGCCGCCGCGCGAGGTCCGGGAGAAGTACGCCGACGTCGTGGAGTTCTCCGGGCTCGGCAAGTTCGTCGACATGCCGATGAAGACGTACTCGACCGGCATGGCGCAGCGCCTCCGGTTCGCCATCGCGACCGCGCAGACCAGCGAGATCCTGATGATCGACGAGGCGCTCGCCACCGGCGACGCCCGCTTCCGCCGGCGCAGCGAGGACCGGCTGAAGGAGCTGCGCGACGAGGCCGCGACCGTCGTCCTCGTCAGCCACAGCCTCGGCACCATCGAGGAGACCTGCGACCGGGCGATCTGGCTCGACCACGGCCGCGTCCGCATGGACGGCCCCGCGCCCGAGGTCGTCGCCGCCTACCGCGGGGACTGAGCGTCGGCTCCCGCCGGCGGGCGCCTAGCATGTTCGCCGCTTCACGGCAAGTGGCCGCGGGCATCATCGACCTCGCGGTTCTTGTGCTTTTTGCACCTATTCGATTGGCCGATGTTGTGGCTGTGCATAAGTGTCGCAGCGGGTTTTCATAAGCCATCCAAGAATTGTCAAAAAGGGTCTAGTTCGCTGTTGACCAGTCGACTAAATCTGCTTACATTCATTGTGGAGCGCGTTCCCGAGAAGACGGGCGTCGTGTCGAGTCGGACAAGACTCCTGCCCCCCGCCCCCCACCCCCAATTCTCTGGAGGAACCTGCATGAGACCCCGCATGCTCCTTGCCGGGTTCGGCATCGCCGCGGTCACCGCCGGCTTCACCACGGCCACCGCGCACGCCGCCGCCCCCGGAACGGTCGACGGCACCCTCGCCGCTCTCGGCTACTCCTGCGGCTTCACCGCCGCCACCAGCGACACCCCGCCGAACACGCTGACCATCGACCAGAGCACGGTCGTCCCGGACTGTGGCGGCGGCGTCCAGCTGACCCTCGGCAACTCGCCGACCTTCACCTTCGACGACACCGCCGGCACCGCGTCGGCCGCGGAGATCGATCTCAGCGGCGGCGCGCTCGGCATCACCTGCACCTACCAGGTGAGCGACGCCACGCTCACCCGCAGCGGAACGACGCGCACCTACAACGGCGGCCCCTTCACCGCCACCAAGACCGCGGGCAGCGGCCTGTGCCCGGCCACCACCTCGGTGGACACCGCGACCTTCGATTTCCACTGATCCTCCGACACTGATTCCCGAACGGCCGCGCGCCGGGAAACGGGCGGGGCTCCCGCGAATGGGAGTCCCGCCCGTGCCCGCGTTCAATCGGCGCGCATCGCCAGGCCCCGTCAGATCAGGTAAATGACCAGCAGGGCCGACCAGAGGACGGCGAGCCATCCGTCAGTCGCGAACCGCAGCCAGCGGGGCGCGTGGCGGACCTCCATGAAGCAGCGGAGGACCAGGCGGCATTTGACGAGGCCGAGCACCACGATGGCGGCGACGAGCTCGTCGCCCAGCGCCGTCGCGGACTGGGATTCGCCGGGAGAAAGGAACCGGGCGAGGACGGTCGCGGCCGTCAGTGCGGCCCAGGCGGCGAAGACGGTCCGCCTGTCCTTCCTCAGGAGCCGGTCGTCGGGTGCGCTCACGCGGGTCACCTCATCAGGTAGAGCAGGGCGAAGATGACGACCCACAGCAGGTCGACCATGTGCCAGAACAGGACGCACTGCTCGACGATCGCGGGCCGCCGCCTGCGGGGATTCCGCAGCTCGCGGCCCGCGACGCCCAGGACGAGCAGGCCGAGCGCCAGGTGGACGAGGTGGACGCCGGTGAGGACGAAGTAGAAGCTGTAGAACTCGTCGTGGATCGTGTGGCCGTGGCTGATCTCGGCGTGCCACTCGTAAGCCTTGATCAGGGTGAACAGCACGCCGCACGCGCCGGTGGCCAGCAGCAGCCGCTGGGCCTGCCGCGACGCCCCCTCCCGGACGGCGAGCACGGCGAGGGCGGCGAACAGCGAACTGGTGAGCAGGACGACGGTGTTGACGACGCCGACGTCGATGTCCAGATGCCGCTGGGAGGCGGTGAACTCGTCTGCCGACATGGCGCGGAAGACCATGTAGGTCACGAAGTAGCAGCCGAAGATGAACAGGTCGCCGAGGATCATCACCCACATGTCGGCGTCGCCGGGCAGGCGCCGTTCGCGGGCCGGAGGGCGGGGGCGCGCCGTGGTGCCGGGGGCGGTCATCGGGCGCCCTCCGCCTCGTAGAGGGCGGGGGTGTGCGCGCTCTCGCGGCCGGCGGCCTTGCGGAGCAGCACCAGCAGGCACGCGACCCACAGGCCGAAGATGGCGATGGCGATGTAGAGGGTGATCATGCCGTTCCAGGCGAAGGCGCCGGCATGGTGGACCCACATCTGGCTGGCGAGGATCTCGGTGACGATCTGCCAGACGGTGACGTAGCCGAACCACTTGGGGAAGATGCGGTTGCGGTCGTAGAAGACGGCGATGGCCAGGACGGTGTACGCGGCCGTGAAGCAGCCGAGGGACCCGTTGTACGACAGCATGCCCAGGTCGTAGAGCAGGTACAGGATGTCGGGAGAGCGGTCGGGGCGGAACGTCGCGGTGAGCCAGCAGACCAGCAGCACCTGGAACCCGGGGACGGCGCCGACGCCCATCGTGGCGATGTAGGCGTAGGCGAGCATCTTGCCGGACGACATCCGCTTCATGAAGTAGCCGATGATGCCGTTGGAGATCGCGGCGCCTCCGGCGATCACCAGCAGGAACACGAAGCCGATCTGGATGCCCAGGTGGTGCTGGTACAACCAGGCCGCGGCCTGCGCCCGGGTGACGTCCGGGCGGGGCGGCGGGGTGGCGCGCCCCAGCAGGCATATCCCGACCGACAGGGCGGTGTAGAAGACGGTGAAGGCCCAGTAGACGAGCCGGACCTCCCGCTTGCCCGCGCGCTTCGGCTCTCCGAACTCCTCGGCGCCCTCGTCGGCGGGAGCGGCGTCGGTGTCCGTCATGACGCCCGCCCCTCCTGTTCGGCCTGGCGCCGGAGGGCGGCGCGCAGGACGAAGAACATCACCGCGGCGAACAGCGCGAAGGCGCCGTTGCGCAGCCAGAACGACACCAGCCCGTCCCAGGCCAGGGGACCGTGGCGGAACACCGCCGCGCCCGCCGACGGCGCCATCGCCAGTGCGGTCAGCAGCGCGTAGTGCCCCACCCACCGCGGGAAGACCGGCGCCCTGCGGTCGTCGGCGTAGACGGCCAGGGCAAGCAGGACGAACTGGGCGACCAGCATGCCGATCGGGGCGATGAAGAAGATCCAGCCGAGGTCGTTGAGCAGCTGGATCAGGTCGTCTCCCCGGTCCGGCCGGAAGGCCGCCGCGGCGAAGAAGATGTCCGACAGCGCGAACAGCGTCGCCCCGGCGACGACGGCGGTGAGGTAGGAGAAGGCGTAGATGTGGCTCTCGCTGCGCATCCGCTGCATCTGCACCATGATCAGGACGAAGAACGGGACGATCAGGATGCCGAACAGGTTGAAGCCGACCATGCTGAGCTGGATCAGCGCGGTGTCGTCCCGGTAGAACGCCCCGACCTCGGCCGCGCTCATGTCCGGCGACATGGGCGGGAAGAAGCCGGGGAAGGCGGCGAACAGCACCAGCAGGACGAGCGCCAGTACGGGCGCGGACCACAGGACCACCTGCTGGGCCCGCAGAGCGGAGGCGGACGCCTCCTGTTCCTCGGTGAGGACCTGCATGCGCTTCCTCTCCCTCGCCGGATCTGGAAAGCAGGTTCTCTCTCTAAGGAAAGCAGCCTGCCGTAGCTGGAGCATGCCCGCTTTCCTGACGGTAGTCAATAATCGTGCTGCGGTAAGATCCTTGCCATGGCGCATGTCCCGCACGGACCGAAGGATGACCATGGTCAGAAAAGGGCCGTCCCGGTGCGCGCCCGTTCGCATGCAAGCCGGGACGCGATCGTCCAGAGCGCGCTGGCCCTGTGGCGCACCAAGGGCTTCGCCGAGACCACCGTCACCGACATCTGCAAGGCCGCCGGCGTCTCCAAGGCGCTGTTCTACGTGTACTTCGCCCGCAAGGAGGACGTGCTCGCGGAGCTCGAGGTGTTCACCATGCGCGACGCGCACCTCGCCGCCGGCGCCGTCGCGTCCGGCCCCTACACGCTCGCCGATCTGATCGAGGCCGTCGTCGGGGTCCTGGAGCGCACCATGCGCCGCTACCCGCCGGAGCTGGTCTTCGAGACCGTCATCGAGACCTACCGCTTCGAGCGGCGCGCGCTGGCCGACGGCGCGACCGACGCCGACCTCGCCTTCCTCTTCCTCGAGCCCTTCCGGCAGGCGCACCGCGACGGCAGGCTCCCGGCGGACGCGGACGTCGCGCGGACCGCGCGCGTCGCCCAGCTGCTCGTCGCCGACGGCATCAGGGACTGGGCCGCCGCCGGCTTCACCGACCGACCCCTGGCCGGCCCCCTCGCCCGGGAGATCAGCGCACTGATCGGCGGCCGCTGAGCCGCGCCGTCCCTCCAGGAGCGGTGTCCGCTCCTGGAGGGACGTCTCCCGTCAGCCTTCTATGCGGTGCTGGGTCCAGAACGAGGTGAGGTCGGTGGACGTGGCGGCCTGGGCGGCCTTCTTGAACTCGGCGGTGGCAGAGATGCCGTACCAGTGGCTCTGGGCGTAGGTCTTGAGGAGGTTCGCCATGGCGGAGTCACCGATCACGCGCCGCAGGTCGTGCAGAGCGCACTTGCCGTAGTTGTAGACGACGGTGGAGTAGCGGGACGAGTGCGCGTCCCAGTACGCCATCGAGTTCGTGATCTTCTCCTCGGACGACGCCCACGACACGCTGTTCCAGCAGCCCGCGCCGGTGATGCCCCGGTACAGGTCGGTGGCGTAGTCGGCGAACGCCTCGTCCAGCCAGGGATGGTCGTACTCGTCGTCGCCGACGATGCCGTACCACCACTGGTGCGCCAGCTCGTGCGGGAGCGCGACGTTGCTGACCAGGTCGAGGACGAACCCCGGGTACTCCATGCCGCCGAACCAGAAGTCGTTGTCGAGGATCGCGTCGACCTCCCCGTACGGGTAGGCGCCGAAGCGGCCGGAGTGCGCGTCGATCGCGTCGGTGGCGAGCGACAGCATCTGCTGGGCGCTGGACTGGCTGATGCCGCTCACCCAGTACATGTTCACCTTGACGCCGTCCGGCGAGGTGGCGGAGATCTTGGAGAACGGGCCGGCGCCCCAGGCGAACTCGCGGACGTGGGTCGCGGTCGCGGTGGTGACCGTCCGGCCGGACGAGCCGGGCGTGTCGACCGAGGTGCCGGTGGCGGGGACGGAAAGCGAGCTGGGGTGGTCGAGCGTCACCTTGTAGTCGCTCGCGAGGCCGTAGAACGACTCCCCGTTGTTGGTGTACGGGTCGAGGTGCCAGCCGTCGCCGTCGTGGACGGCGAGGACCGGCAGCGCGTTGCCGAGGAAGTTGTACGGCCCGTCGTGCCCGAACCGGTCGGCGCCGGACGGCACCGCGATGGCGAGGTCGAACGCGACGGTCGCGCTCTGCCCCTGCGGCAGCGGGTCCGGCAGCGTCACCTTCATGGCGGTGCAGCCGACCGAGAGGGCGGACGCGGTGCCGCCGGTCACGTTCGTGACGGTGATGGGGGTGCTGGACGGGCAGCTGCCGTGGGCGTTGTCCCACAGCCGCAGGTAGACCTCCGACAGCGGGGCGGAGTCGGTGTTGGTGAACGCGACCGACTCGTGGCCCTGCCAGTTGGCGCCGGACGCGTCGCTGGTGAGGTCGACGGTGTAGGACTGCGCGTCGGGCGTGCGGGTGCCGTCGCCGGTGGGCGGGGGCGTCGTGCCGCCGGACACGTCGAGGGCGACGTCGTCGAGGACGAAGCTGGTCTGGGCGCCGGAGTCCTCGGTTCCGCCGAAGGCGAGCGTGACGGTCTTGCCCGCGTAGGCGGACGCGTCGACGCTCTTCTTCACGTAGCCGGAGGCGGCGTCGAGGTTGGTGTAGGTGGCGACGGTGTCGCCGCCCATCGTCACGGTGAGCTTGTCGTAGGCGGTGCCGGGCGACTCGTCGGTGTCGATGTGCAGGTAGAACGACAGCGTCGCGGTGCAGCCGGCGGGCAGCGTCACGGACTGCGACGCGGTGTCGGTGTGGGACGAGCCGTAGCCGTCGAGCCAGGCGAAGTGGGTGCCGGAGTGGGCGCTCTCACCGCTGCCGTTGGCCGAGACGACGCCGGACGTGGTCGTCCACGGCGAGGTGCCGTTCTCGAACCCGCCGTTGGAGACGACCTGGGCCGAGGAGCAGTCGGTCGTGGTGGTGGCCTGCGCGGGCGCGATGGTGGCCCGCGCGGGCGCGATCGCCGTGACCAGGCCGGCCGCCGCGGCCGCCACGGCGGTGGCGGCGGCCAGGAGTCCGCGTCTGCTGCTCATTGGGAAACTCCTTGCTCATGACTGTCGCCGGCCCCCCGAGCGGAGGGGACCGGCGACAGAGCGGGGGGGGGTGGGGGGTTACCGGGTCAGCCGGCGTTCAGGGCCACGTCGTCGAGGACGAAGCTGGTCTGGAGGTACTCGTCCTCCGTGCCGGAGAAGGAGAGCGTGACCGTCTTGCCCGCGTAGGCGGACAGGTCGATGCTCTTCTGCGCGTAACCCGAGTTGGCGTCGAGGTTGGTGTAGGACGCGACGGTGGTGCCGTTGGCCTTGACGGTGAGCGTGTCGTAGGCGGTGCCGGGCGACTCGTCGGTGTCGATGTGCAGGTAGTAGGTGAGGGTCGCCTTGCAGTTCGCCGGGATCGTCACCGACTGGGTGGCCGAGTCGGTGTGGGACTGGCCGTAGCCGTCGAGCCAGGCGAAGTGGGTGCCGGAGTGGGCGCTCTCGCCGCTGCCGTTGGCCGAGACGACGCCGGACGTGGTGGTCCACGGCGAGGTGCCGCTTTCGAATCCGCCGTTGGACACCTTGTCGCCGGGCGAGGAGCACGCTCCGCCACCGGGCGGGTTCACCGTCCAGGTGAAGGTGGCCGTGCCGGTCTGGCCGGAGGCGTTCCTGGCGGTGACCGTGACGGTGCTGGTGCCCGCGGTGGTCGGGGTGCCGGAGACGACGCCGGTGCTCGCGTTGATCGACAGCCCGGCCGGCAGGCCGGTGGCGCTGTAGGTCAGCGCCTGCCCGTTCGGGTCACTGGCGTGGATCTGGACGCTGACCGCCTGGCCGACGGTGCTGGTCTGGTCGCCGGGGCTGGTGACCGTGGGGCCGCCGCCCTGGCCTGGGCAGGTGCCCGGGACGGGGTCGGACCCGGTGACGCTGACCGCCGCCCACGCGGCGTTGATGGTGTTGTACTCGGTGCAGTGCGCGCCGTACAGGTCGGCCGCGGCCTTCAGCGAGTCGGTGCGCGCCCGCGCGTAGTTCTCGTTGCTGTTGGCGTACGACGCCAGGGCCTTGTACCAGATCTTGGCGGCCTTGTCGTTGCCGATGCCCGTGACCGTGGAGTTGTTGCAGGTCGGGCTGTTGCCGTAGCCGTGGTCCCCGCTGCCGACGGCGGCGAGGAAGAACCAGTGCGCGAGCGGGCCGAGCGAGTAGTGCGGGTCCAGGCTGCCGTTGCTGCTGCTGTAGCAGTCGGGCGAGTTCCCGTCGAGCGACGGGTGGTACATGTACCGCAGCGGCGAGCCGTCACCGTAGATGTCGATCAGCTCGCCCATGGTGTAGTCGGGCCTGTCGTTCGGGTTGTTGGCATAGAACTCCACCATCGTCCCGAAGATGTCGCTGGTGCCCTCGTTCATCCCACCGGTCTCGCCGTTCTCCTCCCAGCCGGTGAGGGCGCCGCTGACGCCGTGGCTCATCTCGTGGCCGGCGACGTCGATCTCGACCAGCGGCCGCGCGTTGCCCTCGCCGTCGCCGTAGGTCATCTGGGTGCCGTCCCAGAACGCGTTGACGTAGGCGTTGCCGTAGTGGGTGCGGGACGGGACGCCGCGGCCGTCGCCGAAGATGCCGCTGCGGCCCTGGACGTTCTTGAAGTAGTCGAAGGTCATCGCGGCGCCGTAGTGGGCGTCGACGCCGGCGGAGGCGGGGTCGCTGTTGGAGCCGTTGCCGAACGAGCCGGTGGAGTTGCTGAAGATGCTGCCGGTGCCGGACGTGGCGTGGTTGAGGTTGGTGGTGTACCCGTTGCCGTGCGACGGGTCCCTCATCTGCCACGTGCTGCCGGACTGCGTCAGGTCGAGGTTGACCGTCCCGACGTAGATGCCGCGGCCGGTGCCGGTGGTCAGCGCGGTGCGCGGGGCGGCGGGAGCGGCGGGAGCGGCGGGAGCGGCGGCGCGGACGCCGGCGGGGGCGATGGTGTGGATCTCGTCGCTGCTCTGGACGACCCGGCCCTTGCGGGCGTCGACCATGACGTGCAGCCTGCTCGGCGTCTGGTCGGCCTTGGTGCCGGACACGACGGTCTCCCAGACCAGGGTGGCCGACCGGCCCTCCATCCTGATCGCGAGCTTGGGAGCCGCGACCGCCGAGACGGTGCCCTTGAGCTGCTTGCGGGCGACCGCGGCGGCGTCCTTGGAGCTGATGGACGGGGTGGTGCGGATCGCGCCGGAGGTCGCGGACGCGGTCTCCAGCGTCCGGTAGGAGCCGTTGGGCTTGAGGTGGACGATGAGGTCGCCGCCGTAGACGGGCAGTCCCTTGTAGGTGCGGTCGAAGCGGACGTCGGCGGCGCCGTCGCGGCTGACCGCGACGGTCCGGACCTTGAACGCCTGGCCGCTCGCGCGGTGGGCGCGCGTGCCGTGCGCGTCGAGGGCCTTCTGCGCGTTCTTGATGGCCTTCTTGCGGGTGGTCGGCGCCGGGTCCAGCGTGAAGCCGGCCGTGGAGAAGGCGTTCGGGCCGGCGGGCTGCGCCTTGGCCTTGGGGGTGGGTTTCGGGGTGGCCGCGGCCTGCGGTGCGGCCGCGACGCCGGTGAGGGCGATCAGCGCGGCCGCCGATGAGGCGATCGCGATGGTCCGTTGGGACATGGGGGTGGGTGTCCTTTCACCACTGAAACGGGTATCCCGTGGTGACGGGGGTGGACGTCCGGACGCCGCGACATCCGCTCCCTTCTACGTGAAATCCACTAAGTCCGGCATCACGGACAAGCGCGAGTCTGTGGACACGTGAGCGTTTTCAGAAGCCTCACGGCGAACGCATAGGGATATCCCTATGGCCGCGGGGACACCGCCGCGGCGATCCGGAAGGACTCGGTGAAGCCGCAGGTCAGCGGCCGGATACCGCCACCCGCGCGACGTCCACCCGGGAGCGGACGCCGAGCTTGCGGAACGTCCGGGTGAGGGCCGCCTCGACGGTCTTCACGCTGAGGAAGAGCCGGGACGCGATCTCCCGGTTGGTCGCGCCCTCGGCGACCAGGACGGCGACCTCCCGCTCGATGTCGGTGAGGACGTCCAGCGGGTGCGCGCCGGCGGACCCGTGGTCCCGGTCCGCGCTCTGGTGGTCGTGCCGGCCGTGGTCGAGGCCCCGCAGCTCGTCCTGGACGAGGTCCAGCCACGGCTCGGCCTGCGCGCGCGCGAAGATGTTCCGCGCGCGCTGCAGATCGGTGCGTCCCGCGTCCGGGTCGCCCGTGCGCGCGCGGAACAGACCCAGCTCCAACCAGGCCCGCCCCTCCTCCAGCCGGTAGGGCAGCGCCTGCGACTGCTCGACCGCGCGGACGAGCCCGTCCAGCGCGGCGTCCCGGTCGCCCTCCGCCGCGCGGACCAGCGCGGACGAGCGCTCCAGCACCGCCAGGACGCTGCGCCGGCCGAGCCGCGCGGCCTGCGCCCTCGCCTCGGCCAGCACGTCCGCCGCGTCCTTCGTGCGGCCGACGGCGACGAGCGCGTCGGCGAGGTCGGCGTGCCAGCGGCGCACCGCCGGGTCGCCGAGCCCCTGCGAGGTCTCCATCAGCCGCACCCGCTCCAGGATCCGCACCGCCGCGGCCGCGTCGCCGAGCCGCAGCCGCACCTGCGCCTCGGCGTGCAGCGCGCGCGGCAGGAACAGCAGGTCGCCGTCGCTCTCGCTGTGCTGCAGCGCCTGCTCCGCCGCGGCCAGCGCCCGTTCGAGGTCGCCGCCCGCCGCCTCCGCGAGCGCCATCGCGTACCAGGACGGCCCCTGGCTGAGCCCGGAGTCCTCCGCGAGGTCGAGGCTCTGCCGGGCGAGGCTGAGCGCCTGCCGGCAGCGGCCCCGGTGGATCTCCACCTGGCTCATGCAGAACTGGCTCAGGCACAGGCTCTCCACGACGCCGCGCTGGCGGACGCCGTAGATCAGCGTCCGCAGCTCGTTGCGGGCCTCCTGCAGCCGGTCGTGCATCAGATGGTGCCGGTGCTTGAGATAGATCGGCCCGTTGTGGTGCCACATGACCTGCGGCTCCTGCGGGTCGGCGAGCGCCCGGCGCAGCGTCTGCTCGCCCTCCGGGCGGCCCAGGAAGAACTCGATGTTCGCCTGCTTGGTCAGCGCCAGCTGCTCGGTCGCGCGGTCACCGGCGACGGCGGCCAGCTCGGCGGACCGGCGCGCGTGCTCCAGCGCCTCCTCCGCCGAGCCGAGCACCATCCAGGCCCGCCAGCTCAGCCGGTAGTGCAGCGGCGCGAGCAGCTCCGGCTCGCCCCGCGCGTCCTCCATCGCGCGCGGGAACACCTCCTCCACCTCGGCCAGCGCCTGGCCGGAGGAGTCCATCACGACCATCCAGGCGCGCACCCGGTCGCGCGGCACCGCCGTCGTCTCCAGCACCAGGTGCGCCAGCCGCCGCGCCAGCGGGTAGTCGCCCGCCGCGACGGCGTCCTCCGCCGCGCGCAGCCGCCGGCCGACCTCGGCGTCCCGCTCGGACTCGGGGGTGTGGTCGGCGGCCAGCTCGCCGAGGTGCGCCGCCGTCGCCAGGCCGCCGCGGCGGCGCGCCACGGCGGCGGCGTCCTCCAGCGTCCCGGCGATCCGCCGGTCCCGCCCCGAGGTCAGCTTCGCCAGGTGCAGGGCCCGCTCCACCGGATCGCGGACGGCCTGCGCCAGCGCCGCGTGCGCCGCCTTCCGCTCGACGGCCTCCGCCTCGGCGTAGATCACCGCCGATAACAGCGGATGGGCGAACCGGATCTGCCCCCCGCCGTCCACGTCCACGATGCCCTGCCGCTCGGCCTCCGCCAGCGCCGCACCGCCGGCCCGGCGCAGCAGCTCGACCGACGGGCGGCTCGCCGCGCTCGCCAGCAGCAGCGTCTCGCGGGTGGCCCGGGGCAGCGCGCTCACCCGCTTGTGGATCAGCACCGACAGGCTCTGCGGGATCGGCAGCGCGCCGCCGGACGCGCGGCCGTCCTCCAGCGCGCCGCTCTCCACCACGCTGCGCGCCAGCTCCACGGCGAAGAACGGGTTCCCGCCGCTCACCCGGTGGATGCGGGCGAGCTGGGAGCGCGGCCAGGACCGGCCGAACCGGTCCTGGAGCAGCGCCGCGAGCTCCGCCGCCGACATCGGCGGCACCTGCAGCGTCAGCACCGGCTTCGGGCACAGCCCGGCCGCGTCCCGCCACTGCCCGCCGGACCCGCGCGGGTCGCCGAACGACGCCCGGACGGAGGCGACCATCCGCAGCGGCGGCGCCAGCCGCCCGGCCCGCCGCGCGACGAACGCCAGCAGCTCGCCGGTCGGCCGGTCCAGCCACTGCGCGTCGTCGACGAGCACGAGGCCGGGCCGGTCGGCGCACAGCATCCGCAGCGTGTGCAGCACGCCGAGGCGCAGGCACAGCAGGTCGCGCTCGCCGATCGGGACGTCGTGCAGCAGCAGCGCGGAGCGCAGCGCGCGGCGCTCCGGCTCGGGCAGCCGGTCGACGACCTCGTCGGCGCCCTGCGCGACCAGGTCGATGAGGCCGAGGAAGGGCAGGTGCCGCTCGGTCTCGGCGGGGCAGCACGCGAACACCCGGTACCCGGCCGCCGCGTACTCGTCGGCGAGCGCCGTCACGAGGGTGGACTTGCCGATCCCGGTCGGCCCGACGAGCAGCGCGCCGCCGCCCCCGGCGAGGTGGCCGCGCACGTCGCTCAGCACGCTCGCCCGGCTCGGCGCCGGAGCGCCGCGGACGCGCCGGAGCCGTTCGCCGTCTGTCGCCGGAGGACGCGCAGGTGGGACGCTGCCCGTCGCGTCTCCGCCGGCCGGCCGGATCGCATGCTTCATCGCGTGGCCTCCGCACCGCCTGGGTCGGCGTGTGAACCCGTCGCGGACGGTAACCCGCTCCGCAACCGCAGTCAAGATCCCGGTGACGGCCGGGCCGCGACGTCCGCGCGGTGGGTCGATCCCCGCGATTGCCTGAACCTCCTTACCTCCTAATGTCATGACAAAGTCTTGACATGGCTCGGCCGGCTTCAGCAGACTCGGCGGGGCCGGCCGCGGCGCCGGCGTCGCCTTTCACCGGGATGGAGTGTTGATGATCAGAGACCGCGTCGCAGGAGCGCCGATCTCCTGGGGGGTGTGCGAGGTGCCCGGCTGGGGCCACCAGATGGCGCCCGCCCGGGTGCTGGCGGAGATGGGCGCCCTCGGCCTCGCCGCCACCGAGTTCGGCCCGGACGGCTTCCTGCCCGCCGGCGCCGCAGAGCGCGCGGACCTGCTGGCCAAGCACGGGCTGCGCCCGCTCGGCGGCTTCGCGCCCGCCGTGCTGCACGACCCGTCCCGCGACCCGCTCCCCGGGATCCGCCGCGCGCTGGCCTCCTTTGGTGTGGAGCGTTCCAAGGCGGGCGCGGGCACCCCGGCCGGGCTGACGCTCGTGCTCGCCGCCGTGCACGGGCTCGACGGCTACGACGAGCGGCCCGCGCTCGACGCGGCGGGCTGGACGGCGCTGCTGGCCAACCTCGACCGGATCGCCGCGCTCGCCGCCGAGTCCGGCGTCCGCGCCGTGCTGCACCCGCACGTGGGCACGATGGTGGAGCGGTCCGACGAGGTCAGGCGGGTCTTGGACGGCTCCGGGATCCCGCTCTGCCTCGACACCGGGCACCTGCTCATCGGCGGCGCCGACCCGGCCGAACTGGCGGCGCGCGTCCCCGAGCGGATCGCGCACGTCCACCTCAAGGACGTCGACGCCGGGCTCGCCGCCGACGTCCAGGCCGGCCGGACCGCCTACACCGACGCCGTCCGCAAGGGCATCTACCGGCCCCTCGGCGGCGGCGACATCGACATCGCCGGCATCGTCCACTCCCTCGAAGGCGCCGGATACGGCGGCTGGTACGTCCTCGAACAGGACACCATCCTCGACCGCGAGCCGGACGACGGCGCCGGGCCGATCGCGGACGTCCGCGCGTGCCTGGACTTCCTCGCCGGGATCGCCGCATGACCGGCGTCGACATGTGCCCGCGCGCGCTCGGCGCGCTGGTTCTCCGCGATCCGGCGGCCGCCGCGTCGCAGCCCGCGCGTGCCGCCGCCATGCCGGTCGCGGTGCTCCTGGACGGGGTGCCGGCATGAGTAGCCCTGTGTCAAGCAGCAGTGGGTTGATCTTGTTTGAGGAGGGTCTGGAGGGCTCGGTGTTGGGCGGGGTCGTAGGGGACGCGGTCCTGCCAGCAGTGCCAGATCACGAACAGCCAGG
>NZ_WBMS02000035.1 GCF_008923205.2 Actinomadura physcomitrii
CGCCACAAGTCAACGGGAGAGGTCGGCGGCCACCTCGCGGGTTATGGCTTGCAGGTCGGGGGGTAGCTGGTCCAGGCGGGTGTCGAGGTCGTCGGCGAAGGTAAGGCGTTCCACGTGGGGGGGCGGGACGGCCTCCGGCATCCACGCGGAGTGGATGAGGAACGGGACGGTGGTGCCGCGCGGCGGGGCCAGCACGGCGAGCGGGCCGCGCCCCACGTCGGCGGCGTCGAACAGCTCGATGCGGAAGCGGTCGTCGTTGTGGACGGCGACGACGAGGTAGCCGTCGTGCCCGCCCGGGTCGGCGCCCGCGTACCGGCTGCCGCCACGCCCACGCGGGACGAACGACGGTGAGGTGGGGTAGTCGTCCAGCGCGAACGTCCACTCGGCGAGCGGCTTCAGGTCGCCGCGGTCGTGGGTGACCAGGACGGCGGGAGTCTCCTCCGGCGGGAACAGGCCGGCGTCGACGCGGCCGGCGTAGTTGCGCAGCGCCCGCCGGTTGATCGCCTCGGGATGGAAGCCCAGGTAGACGAGGTGGTGCCGGGTCGGGTCGGTCTGGCCCTCGATGCTCCAGTCGATGGCCGACAGCTCGGCCTGCCACCAGCGCTCCGGGTTGCGGGCGCGGGCCCGCTCGGTCACCTCGCCCGTCTCCGGGTCGAACACCAGGACGGTGGTGAGCGCTGGTGTCATGCCGTGGCAGTACATGCCGCGCAGCGCCGGGTCGACGGGGCGGCCGAACGCGTCGAGGTCGTCCTCGCGCAGGTACATGCCGATGTCGACGCCTGGGGTGTGCTCCATGACGACCTGCACGCCGGCCGAGTCGTCGTACCCGGCGTAGAAGTGGTTGACCTCGGGCGCGATCCGGAACTCCTTGCAGGCGACCGTGCCGCCGCCGGGACGGAGGTCGTCCTTGCGGATCAGCAGGACGGGCCCGTCCGGGTTGTTGGCGACGGTGCGCTCCGCGCCGAACACCTCGTCGGGGTCGATCTTGTAGGCGGTGTCGGCGAGCACGAGCCACTCGCGGGTCTGCGTGATCGTGTGCGTGGCCTGCGGCAGGACGGCGCCCGCCACCTCCCAGCGCTCGACCCGGGTCCCCTCCCCCGCGTACCGGATCACCGCGACCGCGCCGGTCATGACGTCCCGGCTGACCGTCCACAGGCAGCCGCGCTCGGGGTCGACCACCGGGTGCGCGGACGTGGCGATCAGCGGCAGCACGGCCTGGTCGATCGCGGGCCGCCAGTCGTCGCGGTGCCCGACCTCGGCGACGAACCCGAGCGTGACCGGGTCGACCTCGACGGGCCGTCCCGCGTCCCAGGTGGCGAACAGCCGGTCGCCCCACGGCAGCGGGGCGGTGTTGGCGGCGTTCACGAATCCCCACGGCGAGCCGGTGCCGACGGGGCCGGCGGTGAACAGCTCCGGGCACCGGCGGCGCAGCCGGACGGACGGGGTGTCGATCACCCGGGCGCGCCAGCGGAACCGGCCGCCCGCGTCCGGGCGGAGCGGCAGGCGGGCGATGATCCCGTCGCCGAAGAACGCGTGCACGGGATGGGTGCGCTGGTCGGAGGTGCTGACGACGAAGTGGCCGCGCACGTCGTCCGGCCACGCGCCGGCGACGACCTGGAAGTCGAGATCGCCGATGTCCTGGGTGCCGAGGATCGAGCGGGGGATCGGCATGGCGCCTCCTGGGGGCCGGCGGGCCGTCGACACCCGCCAATCAACACGCTCGCGTCCTAGTCGTCAAGGTTCTAACCACTAAAGTGCCCACCGAGCGGCCGTTCCTCCTGGATGCGGATAGCCTGATATGTCGCGACCTTCCGGTCGCACTGAACCGGAACCACCGCTCCCCGCCTGGAGAAAGCACCCGATGCAGCCCGTCACCGTCCGCGACGCGCGTCCCCACGAGTACGACCTGATCGGCGAGCTGACCGTCGAGGTGTACGTGCACGGCGGGCTGGTCTCGCCCGAGTCCTCCTACGTCGGCAAGCTCCGCGACGCCGCCGACCGGGCCGCGAAGTCGCAGCTGCTCGTCGCGGAGGTCGCCGGGGAGGTCGCGGGCGCCGTCGCCTACTGCCCGCCCGGCAGCCCGTACGCCGAGCTGGCCGGCCCGGACGAGGCCGAGTTCCGCATGCTCGCCGTGCTGGCGAAGGCCCGCCGGTCCGGCGCGGGACGCGCCCTGGTCGGCGAGTGCGCGGCGCGCGCCCGCGCCGCGGGCCTGACCGGGCTGCGGCTGTCGACGCAGGCGAACATGGAGGCCGCGCACCGCATGTACGAGCGGCTCGGCTTCGTCCGCACCCCGGACCGCGACTGGTCCCCGGTGCCGGGCCTGCGCCTGCTCACCTACTCGCTGACGTTCTAGCCGCCCCGGCTTTTCAGGCGGCGGCGGGGGACGTCCAGAGCCGCGGACCGGAACGGGCGTCCAGGCGGCGCAGGAACGACAGGATGCCCGCGCTGCCGGTGCCCCAGGTGAACGCCTGGGTGTCGAGGTCGTTGCCGGGGAACACCGGCCGTCCGGGCTCGCCGCCGCTGCGCACGAGCATCAGCTCGACGATCTCCTCGGCGCCCCGCCAGTACGCGTCGTCGCCCGTGACCAGGGCGACGTCGATGAGCGCCTCCCCCATGCCCGCCAGACCGCAGCACTGCGACGACACCCATGCGCGCGGCGCGACCGCCAGGCAGGCGCGGGCGCCGCGCTCCGCGAGGTCAAGGTAGCGCGCGTCGTCGTAGGCGCGGGCGGCGCGCAGCAGCGCGCCGACGACACCAGACATTCCCTGGCACCACGATGCGCCCATCGGCCGCGCCGCCGGGCCGCCCAGCTCGCCGATCAGCGCCTCCGCCCGCTCGGCGAGCGCGGCGAACGCGTCGCGGGCGGCGGTGCCGGCCGCGGCGTCGCCGGTGGCGCGGTGGAAGGCCAGCAGGAAGTCGGCGACGCCCGCGTCACCGTGCGCGAACGCGGTGTCGACGGCGACGCCGGAGCCGGGCTGCTCGACCGCCACCGCCGCGTCCGGCGCGGCGACGTCACCCGCCAGCAGCCGCCGCGCGCACTCGGCCGCCATCGCCGCGTTGGCCGGGTCGGGGGCGAGGGCGTCGAGGATGAGGTGGCCGGTGCCGATGCCGGCGACGCCGTGCGCCTGGTCCGCGCGCTCGCCGCCGGACGTGCGGACGGGCCGCGGCATCGCGACCCCGGCGGCGGTCAGGAAGACCGCCGTCCCGGTGAGGCCGAAGTAGAGCGAGGCGGGCAGGTTCGCGGCGGGCAGGTTCGCGGCCGTCCAGTGGGCGAGGTCGGTGCCCGCCGCCTTGCCCTCGGGGTGCTGGAGGAGCTCCATCCCGACGCCCGCCGAACCGGCGTAGACGTTGGTGACGGGCGGGCTCGTCCGGTGGTCCTCGGGCTCGTCCATGAGCCGCTCGGCGAACCGGACGCATTCGCGCACGGTGTGGGAGAGGACGGACGACAGCAGCCCGCCGGTGAGGCGCGGGGTGGGCGCGGGGGGCGCGGCGCCGGCGGTCGCGTGGCGTCCGGCGCGGATCTCGGCGGCGGCGCGCGTCCGGACGGCGGGGCCCGGGCTGAGCAGCCGCGGCACCAGCGCGACCGCGCCGCCGCCCGGGGACGTCCGCGCCAGGCACTGCAGCGTCCGCTCGACGCCGCGTTCGGGGTCGGGATCGATGATGACGGGGTTCATCCCGGTAGCCGCGAAGAACAGCGTGGCGCCAAGCGAGAACAGGTCGTCGGCCGGCTCGGACGGCCGGCCGGTGCGCTGGTCGGGGACGCTGAAGCCGCGGCTCCAGCCGGGCATCTGCAGGTCGCCGTGGCGGCTGGTGCCGAAGTCGACGATCGTGCAGCCGCCGTCCGCGCCGAGCACCACGTTCTTCGGCGACAGGTCGCGGACGACCACGCCGCGCTCGTGTACCGCGTCGAGCACCGCGAGCAGCCGCGCCGCCAGGTCCGCGAGCGCGGGGCCGTCCAGCGCGCCGTGCTCGGCCACGTGCCGGTTGAGGTCGGTGGCGCCTGCGTCGCTCATGACCAGGTACTCGTCCTCGCCGTGCCGGAAGTGGTCCAGCGCCTCCGGGACGCCGTCGACGCCGGCGAGGACGGTCAGGACGCGCAGCTCGTTGCGCAGGTACATCCGCAGGTCGTAGCCCTCGGGATGCTCCCCGACGTAGGCGCGGGCCTCCTTGATGACAACGGGCCGCCCGGCCGCGTCCTCGGCCCGGTAGACGTTGCCGCGCGGGCCGCGCATCACCCCGGTGGTCACCCGGTAGCGGCCGCCGATCGTCCGGACGCGCGGCGCGTGCGGGCTCGGGGCCGCGGGCGCGCCCGCCGGCGAGGGCGGACGGAACGGGTCGGCCGTCCACGGCGGGCACCGGAACTCGACGTCGGCCGCGCCGGGCTCGGTCTCGCCGTCCGGGCCGACGACGACCAGCTCGAAGTCGCCGTTGTCGTCCACCTTGTACTGCGGGGCGAACGGGGCGTAGCGGTAGTAGACGGGCGCGTCGGGCCGGACGCGGCGGTCGCTGACCACGCGCGGCCCGGCCATGCCGGCGAGGGCGGCGGCGAGCGCGCGCCCCAGCCGGACGACCGCGTCCTGCGGCGGGTAGACGGTGACGGCCTTGCCGACGGAGGCGGCGTCGAGGTCGCCGGAGTTCAGCTCGCGCAGCATCTCCTCCGAACGCGCCGCCTTGAAATCGCAAGGGGTGGCCAGCAGCAGCGGCAGGATGCGGTCGAGCGTCTCCGCGAACGTGCCGGGCCGCGCCGAGACGTGCAGTTTCCAGCCCTGCCGGGGCGCGTCGAAGCCGGGATCGCGAACGCTGATCCAGGTGTCGTCGGCTCGGATTTCCCTACCACGTTCGTGGGCATTAGTGGAAATGCGCTGAAATACCGATGGCTCCATTGTCGCCCTTCGATCGCGGTACCGGCCCGGCAATGCGCGGACGCGCAGGAAGAGGCCACCGGTGGAAGCCAATGGCCTTTCCCGCGTGCGTCGGTCAGGGGGTCAGACGATGGAGGGGCAGCACGGGTAGCTGCTGCACACCGTGCGCTTGCAGGTGTTCACGCAGGCCTGCGGGCCGTGCAGCAGTTCCAGCAGCTCCATCTCGAAGTCGACGTCGAGGTCTTCCGGGTCGAGGACGCCGGCGTCGCGGGGCTCCAGGGCGAGCGCGGACATGGGGGGCTCCTTCCTCGGCCGCCGTTCGGGCGGCCCTTGGGGACCTGGCCGGGAACCCGGCATCGGTGGCGCCGAGTTCCCCGGGTCAAACGGACGCATTATGAGCAGATGATCAGCGGGCTGTCCAGACAGTGATTTGTCACCGGCGCGGCAGCGCCGAACGCGACGCTTGGAACGAGGCATTTACAGCGGTCCGCCGATGATCTAGGTTGGCCCTGTGTTCCGACGTTCCCCGGCCCTCGCCGACGACCGGTCGGGGCTCGAAATCACCTATTGGGAAAGCCGCGACGAGGAACTGCTGAAAGCCGGTCTGCCGGCGATGCTGCGGCGATTTCCGATGCTGGTCGCGGCGGCGGTCCGGCTGGCCTGGCAGGCGAGCCGGCGCGACACGGCGGTGGCGCTCGGCGGCAACCTGGCGGCCGGGGTGTTCACCGCGTTCGGGCTGCTGGCCACTTCCGACGTCCTGTCGTCGCTGTTCGCCGCCGGGCCGACGCCCGGGCGGGTCCGCGCGGCGCTGCCCGCGCTGGCCCTGGTCGGCGGGGCGGCGGCGCTTCGCGGCGCGCTCCTCGCCGCCGCCGGCTGGGCGCAGGCCCGGCTCAAGCCGCAGGTCGAGCGGCAGGCCGAGACGCGGCTGTTCGAGCTGACCACCCGGGTGGAGCTGACCGCGTTCGACGACCACGAGTTCCACAACGCGATGCGCCGCGCCCGCGACAACGGCGTGCCCGACACCGCCACCGTCGTGGAGACGACCGTCAGCGCGCTGACCGGCGCGGTCGGGCTGGCCGCACCCGCCGCCGCGCTCGGCCTGCTGCATCCCGTGCTGATGCCGCTGCTGCTGGTCACGGCGGTGCCGGCGGGCTGGGCGGCGCTGCGCACCGCGCGGCTGCGGTACGCGGCGTTCTACCGGCTGTCGGCGGCGCGGCGGCGCAAGTTCATGCTGTCGGACCTGATGGCCGAGCGGCAGCCGGCCGCCGAGGTCCGCGCGTTCACCCTGCGCGGCTTCCTGCTCGGCGAGTACGACCGGGTCGCGGAGCTCGAGCAGCGCGTCCAGCTGGACGTGGCGCGCCGGCAGACCGGCGCCAAGGCGGCCGGCGACCTGCTCACCGGGGCGGCCACCGTCGCCGTCTACGCCGCGCTCGCCGGCCTGCTCGCCGGCGGCGTCGTGCCGCTGTCGGTCGCGGGCGCCGCCGTGCTGGCGATCAGGGCCGGGCAGTCGTCGCTCGCCGCGTGCGTGCTGAGCCTGAACAGGCTCTACGAGGCGGGCCTGTACTTCGGCGACTACCTGAACTTCCGCGCGCTGGCCGCGGACCGGCTGCCGCCGCCGGACGGCGCCGCGCCGCCCGCCGGGGACTTCCACCGCATCACCGCCGACCGGGTGTCGTTCCGGTACCCGGGCGCGAGCGCGCCGGCGCTCACCGACGTCAGCGTCACCGTGCGGCGCGGCGAGGTGATCGCGCTGGTCGGCGAGAACGGCTCGGGCAAGACGACGCTGGCCAAGCTGCTCGCCGGGCTGTACCGGCCGGAGTCCGGGACGATCCGCTGGGACGGCGCCGACCTCGCCGGGCTGGACGGCGACGCGCTCCGCCGCCGCATCGCGGTCATCGCGCAGGACCACACGCGCTGGCCGCTCACCGTCCGGGAGAACATCGTGATGGGCCGCCCGCTCGACGAGGACCGGCTCGCGGGCGCCGCCGCGGCGGCGGGCGCGGACCGGGTGGTCGGCGAGCTGCCGGACGGCTACGACGCGCTGCTGGACCGGCGCTTCCGGGGCGGCCACGACCTGTCGGGCGGGCAGTGGCAGCGCATCGCCGCCGCGCGCGGCTTCTACCGGGACGCCGCGCTGGTGATCTTCGACGAGCCGACCTCCGCGCTCGACGCCCGCGCCGAGCACGCCCTGTTCGAGCGTATCCGGCGGCACGCCGCCGGCCGGACGGTGGTGCTGATCAGCCACCGGCTGGCCAGCGTCCGCTTCGCCGACCGCATCTACGTGCTGGACCACGGCCGCGTCACCGAGAGCGGCGCGCACGCCGAGCTGCTCGCGGCGGACGGGCTGTACGCCGACCTGTACCGGCTCCAGGCGTCGGCGTACGAGCCGGACCCGCAGGAGGCGGCGTGACCGTCCTTGCGTCGGCGTGGCCGGCGCTGATCGCGGTGCTGCTGGTCGCGGCCGGCGGCAAGGTCCGCGACGTGCGCGGCTTCGCGGCGGCGATCGGTGCCTACCGCGTCCTGCCGCAGCGGCTGACCGGGGCCGCGGCGGTCGCGGTGCTGTCCGCCGAGGCGGCGGCGGCCGGGCTGCTGGCCGTCCCCGCCACCCGGCGCTGGGGCGCGCTGGCCGCGGCGGCACTGTTCGCGGCGTTCCTCGGCGCGATGGCCTCGGTGCTGCGCCGCGGCATGGAGATCGACTGCGGCTGCTTCGGGTCGGCGCGCCGTCCGACCCCGGTCGGCGCCGCGTCGATGGCGCGGACGGGGCTGCTCCTGGTGCTGGCCGTCATGGCGGCGGTCGCCGGGCCGGCGCCGTTCTCTCCGCTGCAGCCGGTGCTCGCGGCGGTCCTCCTCGGCGCGGTCGCCGTGGTGCCTCGGCCGCGCCTCGGGCTCGCCGAGCCGGAGGCGCCGCCGCCCGCGGGCCCGCGCCCCGGCACGCGGTTCGCGCTGAACTTCCCGATCGACGCCCCAACGGTGTTCGCGCTGGTCTCGCCGTCCTGCGGCCTCTGCCTCACCATGCTGCCGGTCTTCGCCGAGGCCGCGTCCGGGCGACGGGTGGTGCTGGTGAGCGCGGCGGACGAGGACGGCGTCCGGCGGCACCTGGACGAGGAGGGCATCGCCCTGCCGCTGGTGACGGATCCGGACGTGTACGACGCCAACGGCATCCCGTGGCCGCCGTACGCCGTCGTCACCGACGCCGCCGGGACCGTCCTCGCGGCGGGCGGCGCGGACACGCCCCGGCGGTTCCACGCCCTCCTGCACCGGGCGGAGTCGGCCGGAGCACGCCGCCCTGGCTGACTCCGGCCGGCCCGGTCACCAGGCGCGCATGCGCGCCACCACGCCGGTGTCGTAGGTGCCGTCGACGAACTCGCGGTGGTCGAGCAGCTCCGCCAGGAGCGGCAGGTTCGTCGGGACGCCCTCGATGCGGAACGCGCCGAGCGCGGCGCGGGCCCGGGCCAGCGCGTGCGCGCGGTCGTCCCCGTGCACGCACAGCTTGGCCAGCAGCGAGTCGTAGTAGGGCGTGACGGTGTTGCCCTCGTGGTAGCCCGCGTCGATGCGGATGCCGTCGCCGACCGGCTCCTCCCACACCTTGATCTCGCCGGTGCCGGGCCGGAAGTTTTGCGGGTCCTCGGCGTGGACGCGGAACTCGATCGCGTGCCCGCCGGGCGCGGCGCCGGGCGGCGCGGGCCGCTCACCGGCGGCGATCCGGAGCTGCTGCTCGACCAGGTCGATGCCGGTGACCGCCTCGGTCACCGGATGCTCGATCTGCAGCCGCGTCGTCATCTCCAGGAACGCGAACTCCTGCGCGACCGGGTCGACCAGGAACTCGACGGTCCCGGCGCCCCGGTAGCCGACGGCCTCGCCCGCGCGGACCGCCGCGGCGAGCATCCGCTCCCGCATCGCCGGCCCGACGCCGGGCGACGGGCTCTCCTCGGCGACCTTCTGGAACCGGCGCTGGACGGAGCACTCCCGCTCCCCCAGCGCGACGACGGCGCCGTCCGGGAGGCCGAGGATCTGCACCTCGACGTGCCGGGCGCCCTCGACGTACCGCTCCAGCAGGACGTCGCCGTGCCCGAACAGCCGCACCGCGGTCGTGTGCGCCGCCTCGAACGCGGTGCGCAGCGACGCCTCGTCGTAGGCGGCGCCGAGCCCGGCGCCGCCCCCGCCGGCGGCGGGCTTCACCAGCACCGGGTAGCCGATCCGCTCGGCCTCCTCCAGCGCGGTCGCCGCGTCCCGGACGGGCTCCCACGCGCCCGGCGAGACCGGGACGCCCGCCTCCTTCATCAGGTTCCGGGCGTTGACCTTGTCGCCCATCCGGGCGATGACCAGCGGCGGCGGACCGACCCAGACCAGGTCCCGCTCGGCGGCCGCCCGCGCGAACGCGGCGCTCTCGGCGAGGAACCCGTAGCCGGGGTGGACGGCCCGCGCGTTCGTGCGGTGCGCCGCCTCCAGCACGGCCGCCGCGTTGAGGTAGCTGCGCGCCGGGTCGGCCGGGCCGATCAGCACCGCCTCGTCCGCCTCCGCGACGTAGGGCAGGTCGGCGTCGGCCTCGGAGTACACCGCGATCGCCTTCAGGCCCATCGCCTGCGCGGTGCGCACCACCCGGCCGGCGATCTCACCCCGGTTCGCCACCAGCACGGACTCGAACACCTGCGGACTCCTCATCGGCGATCTGCGCCCGCCGGCGGGCCCGGCGGTCCTGCCCCGCCGACCCTAGCGCCAATGCCGGCCGGGGTCCGGCCGTACGGCCGAGGAACGCCGCCCGCGCCGCCGCGGCCCCCGCCTCAGGGACGGGGGCGGCGGTCGACGACGCGGCTGAGCGCCTCCACGACCGTCGGGTCGTACTCGGCGGCCGAGTCCAGCCGGAGCCGCTCCAGCACGGCGGCGCCCCGGTCCCGGTCGGCGGAGTCGCCGACCAGGTCGTCGTAGGCGTTCGCGACCTTGATGATGCGCCCGGCCAGCGGCGGCGCCGGGGCGGGCCGCTCGGCCTCCCCGGCGCCCGCGAGCGCCTCCGGGCCCGTCCGGTACGGGTGCGACGACAGCTGGACGATGTGCGCGACCCGGTCCAGCACGCCGGTCTGCTTGATGACCTCGGCGCCGAGCTCGGCGATGCGGCGCTGCTCGGCGGGCGAGGCGAGCACCGTCGCGCCGCCGGGGATCGGGTCGCCGAGCGACAGCTGCCCGATGTCGTGCATCAGCGCCGCGTACTCCAGCTCGAGCAGCTCCTCCTCGGACATGCCGAGCTCGCGGCCCATCGCGACCGACAGCCGCGACACCCGCCGCGAGTGCCCGGTCTCGACGTAACCGCCGACCTCGGTGACCCGCGACAGGGCCCGGACGGTCTGCAGGTACGTCGCGCGGATCCCCGCGTACCGGCGGAACGCGAACTGGGTGACCAGGATCGGCACCGTGAAGATCAGCAGCGCGGCCTCGCCCATCGCGGTGGTCGCGACCGCGATCAGCATCGCGGTGGCGCTGGTCGCCGCGCACAGCGCCATCTTCGCGTCGATCTCGTCGCGCAGCGCGATGCCGAACCGGGCCCGCACCGCCTCCGCCCGGATCATCGCGGCGATCAGCACGTCGGTGAAGCAGGACAGCACGACGACCAGGCCCATCACCGCGAGCAGCAGCTGCCAGGGCAGGCCGAGCGTCAGCATCGGACGGAAGCACAGCGCGACGACCGCGACGGTGAACAGCCGGCGCGCCATCGCGTCGGGGCGCGGGGACCGGCCGACGAGGATGTGCGGCAGCGACCCGACCAGCATCCCGACCGAGGTCACCGCGACGACCTGCAGCGGCGAGTGCTCGGCGGGGACGACGCCGAGCGGCGCGTCCGGCGGGGCGCCCTCGGGGCCGATGCCGACCAGCAGCGCGTAGCCCATCGCGCCGGCGCTGGCGATCGGCGCGACCTCCCGGTTGCCGGGCATCACCATCCGGAACAGCTCGCCGAGCGCGATCAGCACGCCGAAGATGATCGCGACGTTGGGCTGCCGCAGCCCGGCGGCGGCGACCTCGGCGATCGCGACGACGACGAACAGCCCGGCGGTCGCGATCAGCAGCAGCTGGCCGGAGTCGATGGTCTGCCATGCGGCCCGCTCGCGGCGGGCCCGGATCTGGGTGCTGCTCATGGGAGGTCCCGTCACCGCCGTGCTTCGTCTCCGGCGACCCGCAGCGGCGCGCTCGGGTCGTCATGGTCCTGCTGGGTGGTCTCGACGACGTCGTCGTCCGGCAGCACGACGGGCCGCGGCGGCTCCCAGCCGTCGCGGTCCAGCGCGCGCAGGAACGCCTCCACCATCTCCGGGTCGAAGTGGTCGCCCATGCCGCGGCGCAGCTCCGCCACGGCCTCCTCGACGGTGCGGGCCGCCCGGTAGGAGCGGGTGGAGGTCATCGAGTCGAACGCGTCCGCGACGGAGATGACCCGGGCAAACTCGGGGATCTCGTCGCCGGCCAGGCCCATCGGGTAGCCGCGGCCGTTCACCTTCTCGTGGTGGTGCATGATCCCGGCGAGCGCCTCGTCCAGGAACCCGATCTCGCGGACGATCTCCAGCCCGCGCATCGGGTGCAGCTGGATCGCGGCGAACTCCTCCTCGGTGAGCGAGCCGGACTTCTGCAGCACCTTCGTCGGGACGCCGAGCTTGCCGACGTCGTGCAGCATGCCCGCGTACCGGATCGCCTCGACCCGGTCGGCGCGCATGCCGATCTCCTGCGCGATCATCACCGAGCCGCGGGAGACGCGCTCGGAATGGCCGCGGGTGTAGAAGTCCTTGGTCTCGACGGCCTGGCAGAGCGCGGCGAGGGTGGCGGCGTGCGCCTGCTGCTGCGCGTACGCCTGGTCCATCGCCCAGCGGGCGATGAACAGCGGCAGCAGCACCAGCACGGCGGCGAAGGCGCCGATCCGCGGCCACAGCCCGGCGATCAGCAGCCCGACCATGCCGTAGCCGAGGCAGCCGACGGCGAGCTGGCCGCTCTCGTGCAGCAGCTCGCGCGGCGCGGCCTGCCGGGACAGCAGCAGCACCCCCGCCATGAGCAGCAGGTTGACCAGGACGAAGGTGACGAGGGCGCCGAGGAACGGGCCGATCACGTGCTCCACCCAGCGGGCCTGCTCGGGGTGGAAGCGGTCGCCGCCGAGCAGGTCGAAGACCGTGCCGGCGCAGAAGCCGCTGAGCGCGAACTGGGCGCCGTTGAAGGCGCGCTTCTCGGGCGCGAAGAACCGCTGCCCGGTGACCAGGGCGGACAGCCCGAGCAGCGCGGCGCCGGCCGCGCCGAGCAGCACGACGCCCGCGAGGCTGGCGGCGAAGCTCAGCGAGACGCGGGCCCGCTCGACGTTCAGCCGGGCGGGTGCCGAGTCGCAGATCAGGAACAGCAGGGCCAGCACGGCCAGCTTCGTCCAGTCCACCCCCGTGAAGGACGACGTGGCGATGACCGCGGCCGCGAGCGCGACCACCCCGCACACGTACGCCCAGGCAGCGAGAGGTAGTCCACGCATTGCCGCCCCTTAGGGAGTGACGAACGAGCGGGCCGCCGCCCGGATCGACCGTGCCTGCCGGCACCTAGACCCAGGAAACGCCCTCGGGCATCATCAGCGACGATCCCGTGGCGCTCTGGCACCGGCCCGCTGCGGCCGGACTGTCGCACGTGAGCATGGCTTCCGCCTCCCCCTGTCGACCGGGTCTGCCGGCACGGACCGGCCCCGCCGGAACCGCGCGGCCCCGGTCTCCCAGGTCCGCACGTACCCCTTTTCTCGGGGCACGCACGCGTTCCCGTCGCTGATCAGGCACCAAGCCTAACGCGAACTGCCCAGGTCACACAGGCATGCCGGGAATCGTGAGCAAAGCGTGAAGCAAATGTCACTTTAAGTGATCAATGGCCGAGGATTAATGCACCGAGCGTGCCCGCACAATAGCTCTGCACAATCTCAATGCACGTGCATCCGCGAATGGCATTCTTAAACCGGTCAGAATCGACCCATCAATGGCACCAAGCCGCATTCCTCGGCTCTCCGGCACCGACCGCTCGATCAGGTCCTGCGCTCGCGTACTCGGTCAGGCCGTGCGCTCGCGCGCCCAGGCGGCCGTCTCGGCGAGGCCGTCCACGAGGCTCACCCGCGGCTCCCAGCCCAGCGCCTCCCGGGTCGGCCCCGGGTCCACCGCCATCGCGGGCAGGTCGCCCAGGCGCGGCGGCGCGAACTCCGGCTCGTCCGGCGCGCCCACCGCGGCTGCCACGAGCGCGTGCAGGTCCCGGTCGGTCGTCTGCAGGCCCGTCCCCACGTTGAACCGGCCGCCGCCGCCCGCCTCGCCCGCCGCGCGGGCGAACGCGTCCACCACGTCCAGGACGTACACGTAGTCGCGGGTCTGCTTGCCGTCCCCGAACACCCGCGTCGGGCGCCCCGCCAGCAGCGCGTCGGTGAAGATCGAGATCACGCCGGCCTCGCCCTCCGGCGTCTGCCGCGGCCCGTACACGTTCGCCAGCGTCAATGTCGTGAAGTCGAGGCCGTGCAGCGCCCGGTACATCCCGGCGTAAACCTCGCCGGTCACCTTCGACGCCGCGTACGGCGAGGCGGGGCGCAGCGGCGCGTCCGGCGGGACGGGCAGCGCGTCCGGCACCCCGTACACCGCGCAGCTGGAGGTGAACACGACCTTGCGGCTGCCCGCCTTCCGCGCCGCCTCCAGCACGTTCGCCGTGCCGAGCCCGTTGACCCGCACGTCGTGCAGCGGGTCGGCGACGCTCGCGCGCACGCTCACCTGCGCCGCGAGGTGGCAGACCACCTCGGGGCGGCGCGCCGCCGTCCGCTCGGCGAGCGCCGGGTCGGCGACGTCCATCCGCCACAGCTCGATCGCCGGGTTGAGGTTGGCCCCCGACGACAGGTCGTCGACGCCGACGACCTCGTGGCCGTCGGCGAGGAGCCGGTCGACGAGATGGGACCCGATGAAGCCGGCCGCGCCGGTGACGAGAGCGAGCACCCCAGCACGATACCCAGCCTGGGCGCCCCCGATCGGGCCCGTGCCCGGCCGTCCTCGGACAGCGCCGGACACCGCGGCGCGCAGGCGGTCAGCGGCGGACGGCGCGCAGCGGGACGGTCCTCAGGCGGACTCGGACGCGCCGGTGCCGCCGGCCGCGACGCCCCCGGACGCCTTGATCTCGCCGCAGATCTCCTCGATCCGGCCGAGCACCTTCGAGCGCAGGTCGGCCGGCGCCTGCTCGCATCCGCAGGACTTGTTCACGATCTTCTTGACGGCCTCCTCCAGGCCGTACTCGCGCAGGCAGGGCCCGCACTCGTCGAGGTGCTCGCGCACCTCGCCGCAGCCGCCCTGGTCGAGTTCGCCGTCAAGGTAGCTGTAGACGCGCGCGAGGACCTCTTCACAGGACGTCTCGTGGTGGTCGCCACAGCTCATGGCTCACGCACCCCTCTCGCTCACCGCGCCGCGCCCGGCCGCGGTGTCCGGCATGTCGCTCCGTGCTGCGCGTCCGGCGCGTCCCCGGCTCATGCCGGCCCCCCGGAGGCCCGCGTCAGGCCGCGGTCCTGAGCGTAGTCCTCCAGCATCCCGCGCAGCTGCCGGCGGCCCCGGTGCAGCCGCGACATCACCGTGCCGATGGGCGTGCCCATGATGTCGGCTATCTCCTTGTAGGCGAAGCCCTCGACGTCGGCGAGGTAGACGGCGATGCGGAACTCCTCGGGCAGCTCCTGCAGCGCCCGCTTCACGTCGGAGTCGGGCAGGTGCTCCAGCGCCTCCGCCTCGGCGGACTTCAGGCCGCTGGAGGTGTGCGACTCGGCGCGCGCGAGCTGCCAGTCCTCGATCTCCTCGGTCGCGGACTGCTGCGGCTGGCGCTGCCGCTTGCGGTAGGAGTTGATGAACGTGTTGGTCAGGATGCGGTACAGCCACGCCTTGAGGTTGGTGCCTTCCTTGAACTGGTGGAAGGACGCGAACGCCTTGGCGAAGGTCTCCTGCACGAGATCCTCGGCGTCCGCCGGGTTGCGCGTCATGCGCAGCGCGGCCGAGTACAGCTGGTCCAAGAACGGGAGCACGTCGCGCTGGAACCGCTCCTGGCGCTGCTCAACGGTCTCCGTGGTGCCCGGTACCTGACCCACCCCCTTGACTGTGGCGCCCTCGGCCTTGGCCGGCCTGGCGGCGTCGTATCCCACAGACGATATCGGGCCGCGCTGCCTCATCACGCCCTTGGGGGCGCGCGCGCCACCGGGCGGGGAGACTACCCCCGCGCCGCGCGGGTAATCGGCAACGGCTGTGGTCATCGGCCTGCACCTCCGCTGTGTGCTCGTCCATCGCTCTGCTCGTCCGTCGCCGCTCGGGCGCGGGGGGCGCGGTCCGGTCGGGCCGCACCGCGCATGCGGACGCTTATGAGACGGTGCAACGCCGGGACGCGCCCGCCGATTCCCCGACCGGGAGCCGCGCGCGGAAAAGGTTCCGGACGTCCCCGAGCGGACCGGGCCGACCCCGCCCGGCCCTGCACGGAGGGTGATGACCGGGCCCTGGCGGGGAAGAACTCACATACACGGCGAGAACAGGAGCAACCGTTGCTACCGGTGCCGGCGCGACCTCCCGAGCCCACCATCGCCAGCCTGCGCGACTCCCCCACGGAGGGCGACGCCCTGGCGCGCTATTGGAGGTTCTACTGGGCGGTGGCCGACGCGCAGCTGGCGCGCTGGCTGCCGCGCAGGCCGTCGCGCGTCCTCGACATCTCCGGCGATCACGGGCGCTGCGCCGAGCGGGCCGCGGAGGCCGGGCACACCGTGATCGAGGTCCGCGACCCGCTGCTGGAGCGCCGCACGGCCGGGGCGCTCGCGGCGGGGACGGCGTGCGGCGGGGCGTCCGGGCCGGGCCCCGCGACGACCAAGGTCTTCGGGGACTCGGGGTCGCTGGCCTTCCTCGGCGGCGCGTCCATGGACGCCGTCCTCGCCGAGAACCGGGTGCTGTCGCGGCACCTGGCCACCGAGGAGACGATCGCGGAGATCGCGCGGGTGCTGCGGCCCGGCGGGCGGGTGCTGCTGTGCGTGGACTCGCTGACGCTCGGGATGGCGCTGCTGGCCGAGCAGAGCCACTGGGCGCACCTGTCGGACGTGCCGAGCGCGGAGGTCGTGCTGGTGCCGTGGCCGGACGGGACGATCACCCGCTGCTTCGGCGCCGACCAGCTCCGCGAGCTGCTCGCCGAGGTCGGGCTCGAGGTCTCGTGGATCCGGCCGCGCACGGCGCTGTCCCCGTCGACGGTGGAGCACGTGCTGTCCTCGTCGCCGGACGCGCTGCCGCGCCTCGTCCGGACCGAGCTGAACGCCCCGCCCGGGGACGAGTCGCTGGGCTTCCACCTCCTGGCCAGCGCCAAGCGCGTCTAGGACGGCGTCTGGGGGCCTTTCCTAGCGTCCGCGGCGGTCGTGCCGGGCCTGGCACGGGACGCACCTGGCGGCGTCGGGACGGGCCTCCAGGCGCCCTTCGGGGACGGGCGCGCCGCAGCCGACGCACCGCCCGTAGGTGCCGGCGGCGACGCGGTCGAGGGCGGCCTGGACGGCGGCGCGGTGCCGGCGCAGGGAGTCGAGCGCGGCCTCGACGCGGTCGCGGTCGGAAAGGCCGGAGCCGGCGTCCGCCGCGGAATGGTCGCGCTCCGGGCTCTCCCCCCGCAGAATGGCGATGGACCGATCCAAATCCTCGACCATCATCTCCAGTCGGGAACGGGCGGCGGCTGCGTCCACGAGGTCCGAACTCCTCCCGGTGGGGGTGTGGGACTGTTGACTGAAATGCGGAAAAATCTGCATGTCTGTGCGTATGTGTCATCTGAGTCCTGTCGGCCCCCGGGGCAGGTCGCGTGGGTTTTGTCGGTGGTCCCGGTTACGGTGCGGGGCGTGATGGTGACGCAGGCGTACCGGTTCGCGCTGGACCCCACCCCCGCGCAGGCGCGGGCGTTGCGCTCGCATGCGGGCGCGGCCCGGTTCGCGTGGAACTGGGGCCTGGCCGCCTGCCGGGACCGCTACGACGCCGAGGGCAGATGGTGGTCGGGCGCCGAGTTGCACCGGCTGTGGAACCAGGTGAAGAAAACCGACCCCACGCTGGGGTGGTGGGGCGAGAACTCCAAGTGCGTCTACCAGGAGGCGTTCCGGGACCTGGACCGGGCGCTGCGCGAGTTCGTCCGGTCCCGCAAGGGCACCCGCAAGGGGCGGCGTCCGGGGTTCCCCCGGTTCAAGAAGCGCGACCGGTGCCGCGACTCCTTCCGGTTCTGCACCGGTGCAATGCGCTGCAGCGGCCGGACGGTGACGCTGCCGCGCCTGGGCACGATCGCCACCCACGACTCCACCCGCAAACTCGCCCGCCGGATCGAGAACGGGACGGCGCGGATCCTGTCGGTGACGGTGTCGCGGACCGCGCACCGCTGGTACGTCTCCTTCACCGTCCAGGTCGACCGGCACGTCCCGGAGCGGCATGCCAGGCCGGGCAGCGCCGTGGGCGTCGACCTGGGCGTCACGACTCTGCTGACCACCGTCGACAACCACGGTGCCGTGACCGAGATCGCGGGGCCCAAGGCGCTGCGGGCAGGGCTGCGCAAACTCCAGCGGCTGAGCAAAGCCCACTCGCGCACCCAGCACGGGTCGGCCAACCGCGCCAAGGCCGCCGGACGGCTCGCCCGCCACCACGCCCGCGTCACCAACATGCGCACCGACACGCTGCACAAGGCCACCACGCACCTGGCCGCCCGCTACGAGACCGTCGTGGTCGAAGACCTCAACGTCACCGGCATGCTCGCCAACCGGCGGCTCGCCCGCGCCGTCGCCGACCAAGGTTTCGGGGCCGTCCGGCGCATGCTTTCCTACAAGACCGGTTGGAGGGGCGGACGGCTGCTGGTCGCCGACCGCTGGTTCCCCTCCTCCAAGATTTGCTCGGCCTGCGGTGGGCGAAAGCCAAGCCTGTCGCTGTCCGAGCGGACGTTCCGGTGCGACGCGTGCGGCCTGGCCTTGGACCGCGATGTCAATGCCGCGACCAACCTGCGTGACCTCGCCGCCAGTGGGGCGGAGAGACAAAACGCCTGTGGAGGCGATGTCAGACCCGGCCCCGCCGGGCAACCGCCCGCGAAACAGGAACCCGGCACCACGCCCCGCGTGGATCAGACCGGGACCGCCGCCGCGCAAGCGACGGCTGTCTGGAGAACGGATACTCACATCCGCTCACATCCCAGGTAACGGTCTCCGGGCAAAGCCCGCGGACGGGAGCGTCGGCTCCGGCCGCCGGAACCGGGAAGGGCCGGGGCGGCGGCGTCAGAACAGCGCGCCGGAACGGTCACCGGAACTATCCCCATCGCTGGACGGTTCTATGAGTTCCGGGCCGTTGTTTTTCACGCTGTTGACCAATTTCGACACCGGAAAGGCGTCCATCGTGCCCGCCATCGCGGGGACCAGCAGTCCCCGCACCCGCTCCGGCTCGGTCAGCTCGGGATCGAGCCAGGCGTCCCACTGGTCGGGCCGGACGACCATCGGCATCCGGTCGTGGATGCGGCCGAGGTCGTCGGGCGCGTTCGTGGTGATCACCGTGCACGTCCACAGCCAGTCGGCGTCCTCGTCGCCGCGCGGCTTCCACAGCTCGTAGAGCCCCGCCATCGCCATCACGCCGCCGTCCTTGGGGCGGATGAAGAACGGCTGCTTCTGCGGCTTCTTCTTCGCCTTCTTCTCGCCCTCGGCCGGGTCGCCGGCATTCTGCAGCGTGTACCACTCGAAGTAGCCGTCCGCGGGCAGCAGGCAGCGCCGCCTGGCGAACGCCCGCCGGTACGACGGCTTCTCGTGGACGGTCTCGACCCGCGCGTTGATCATGCGGGAGCCGATCGACAGGTCCTTCGCCCACGACGGGACGAGCCCCCAGCGCAGCGTCCGGAGCTGCCGCACCGCCTCCTCGTCCTCCGGGGCGTCCTTCGGCCGCCGGCTGAGCACCGCCGGGACCTGCTTCGTCGGGGCGACGTTGTAGTCGGGCTGGATCTCCCCGCCGGCCGCGTCGACCTGCACCTGGAACTCGTCCAGCAGCTCCTGACGCGCGCGGGTGGTGGCGTATCGACCGCACATGGCGCTGACCTCCTTCGCCGAACCTTTCCGGAGCGGGCGCCGCGATCACGGCGGCCACGGGAGCCCTCACCGGGAGCCTACGAGGCCGGTCGGACCTTCTCCGCGCCCGCCGCTCTCCTCCATTAGCCGGACCGCCCGCTCCACGGCGACGGGGTCCGCAACACGCAGCAGCCCGAGCGTCGCCTTACCCGGGTGCTTGAGGCCGCTTCTGCCGGGCATGTAGCGGGTCATGCGACCCATCGAGACCCTGGCCCGCCCCCTGGTGGCGGCCCCGTTCATCATGACCGGTCTGGAGGCGGTCCGCGATCCGCGCCCGCGCGCCGAGCAGGTCGGGCCGTCGGTGAAACCGATCGCCGACCGGATCGACTGGATGCCGAAGGACCCCGAGACCCTCGTCCGGATCGAGGGCGCGATCAGCGTCGGCACGGGCGCGCTGCTCGTCCTCGGCAAGTTCCGGCGGCTGACGACGCTGCTGCTCGCCGCGCAGATGGTGCCCGCCCTCGCGACCGAGCACCGCTACTGGACCGAGGACGACCCCGACCGCCGCGCCGAGGAGCGCACCCACCTGGTGAAGAACGCCGCGCTGTTCGGCGCGCTGCTGATCTCGGCGACCGAGCCCCGGCGCCCCCCGCGCCTCGCCGAGCTGCGCCGCGCCGCGCGCGAGTCGCAGATCAGGGCGGGCGCCGAGGCCAAGGCCATGCGCCGCGAGGCCGCGATGACGCTGCGGGAGGCGCGCCGCGAGGCGGCCCGGCAGGTCCGGGTGGCCCGCGCGGAGGGCGGGCGGAAGGCCGCCCGCAAGGCGGCCAAGACCGGCGGCGGCGGTGCCGCGCTCGGCGCGAAGCTGGGCAAGGCGTCCGCGAAGGCGGGCAAGGCGTCCGGCAAGGCGTCCGGGGCGATGGCGCAGGCCGGCAAGTCCATCAAGGCGGGCGCGGTGACGCAGGCCGCGAAGGCGGCGAAGTCCGGCAGGGGCGGCGGCGCGAAGCTCGGCAGGAAGCTGGGCCGCGCGTCCGGGAAGGCCTCCGGCAGGGGCGGCGCGCTCGTGGGCGGCCTCAAGCTCGGCAAGGCGTCCAAGAAGGGCGGCAGGCTCGGGCTGATGGGCGGCAAGGCCGCGGGCAGGGCCGGCAAGGCGCAGGGGATGGCGTCCCAGGCCGGCAGGACGGTGAAGGCGCAGACCGCCGCGCAGGCGGCCCGCGCCGCGAAGGCCGGCAAGACGGTCGGGACCGGCACGGCGGCGCAGGCCGGCAAGGTGCTGCAGGCCGTCAGGCACTGAGCGGACCGACCCGGGTGACGGTTTCCCGAAGGCAGCCTTAACGCGCCCTCAAATCCGTTGAACCGCGAGCCGGACTGGTCGCGTACTGCCTGGTGACCGCCCGCTACCTGGGTCCCCGACCGACACGGAGACGCCCGGCCATGGCAGCACCCGGATCGACCCGCCGGACCGGCGGCCTGCGGAGCCTGCTCCGCAGGCCGGGTCCGGGCGGCCCCCCGCCCCCCGCCCCGTCCGGCGAGGATCTCGTGGCGGAGCTGTACCGGGAGTACCAGCGGCCGCTGATGTCGTTCGTGCTGCGGCTGACCGGCGGCGACCGGCAGTGGGCGGAGGACGTGGCGCAGGAGACGATGATCCGGGCGTGGCGCAGCGCGGACCGGCTGGACGTCCGGTCGACCTCGCTGATGCCCTGGCTGGCCACGGTCGCGCGGCGTATCGTGATCGACGACCGTCGGCACCGCGACGTCCGGCCGCCCGAGGTCGGTGACGCCCCCCTGGAGAACCTCCCGATGGCGGACGAGATGGACGCCCTGCTGCGCAAGGTCGTGGTGACCGAGGCGCTGGCCTCGCTGTCGCCCGCGCACCGCCAGGCGCTGACCGAGACGGTGCTGCGCGACCGGACGGTCAACCAGGCGGCCGAGCACCTCGGGATACCGGTGGGGACGGTGAAGTCCCGGGTGTACTACGCGCTGCGCGCGCTGCGCGTCGCCCTGGAGGAGAGGGGGGTGAACTCGTGAGTTCCCAGGTCGAGCACACCGATGTCGGCGCCTACGCGCTCGGGCTCCTCGAAGCCGACGATCGGCGGGCCTTCGAGGCGCATCTGCGGGGGTGCGGCTTCTGCCAGGCCGAGCTGCAGGAGATGGGCTCGATGGCACAGGCGCTCTCCGGAATCGACCCCGTGGAGGCCGAGCCCCCGGGCGAACCGGCGCGGCCGCCGGCGCCGGTGATCGACATGGTCCGGCGCAGGCGGGCGCGGGACCGGCGGATGCGGCGCGTCGCCTACGGGGCGGGCGCGGCGGCCGCGGCGGCGCTGGTGGCGATCGGGGTCGGCGTCGGGACGACGCTGGGCGACGACGACGGAGCGAAACCGCAGCCGCAGCCGCAGGCGATCGTCGGGGAGCGGCACCAGGCGACGGACGCGCGGAGCGGCGCGTCCGGCACCGTCGGGCTGGTGAACAAGAAGTGGGGCACGCAGGTCACGTTCGAGCTGACCAAGGTCAAGGGCCCGCTGAAGTGCCATCTCGAGGCGGTGTCGACGTCGGGGGCGCGGTCGGTCGTCGGCGGCTGGCGCGTGCCCGCGCCCGGGTACGGCGTCCCCGGGTCCCCGAAGCCGCTCGCGATGCAGGGCGCGACGGCGCTGTCGCGCACCGAGATCAGCCGCTTCCAGGTGGTGGTGGACGGCAGCGGGACGACACTGCTGACCATCCCGCTCTGACTCCCGGAACGGTTCGCGCCGTCCCCTGGGCCGCCCGATAACCTTGGGGCATGCCCTCTCCGCACTGGAACGCCCCGGTGGCCGACGGCCCGGTCGACGCCACGGTCCGGCTGCCCGGCTCCAAGTCGATGACGAACCGTGCGCTGATCCTGGCGGCGCTCGCCGAGGAACCGGTCCGCATCGTCCGGCCACTGCACAGCCGCGACACCGAGCTGATGGCGGACGCGCTGCGCGCGCTCGGGGCGAGCATCGGTGCGGACTCAAAAGCCGTTGCCGGGGGGTCTGGGGGGTCGTCCCCCCAGAAGGACGCCGCCGTTGCCGGGGGGTCTGGGGGGGCGTCCCCCCAGAAGGACGCCGCCGACTGGCGGACCGTGCCGCAGGAGCTGCGCGGGCCGGCACGGGTGGACACCGGGCTCGCCGGGACGGTGATGCGGTTCGTCCCGCCCGTCGCGGCGCTCGCGGCGGGCGAGGTCGCCGTCGACGGCGACCCCTACGCCCGCAAGCGGCCGATGGGTCCGATGATCAGCGCGCTGCGGGCGCTCGGCGTGTCCGTCGACGACGGCGGGCGCGGCGCGCTGCCGTTCACCGTGCACGGGACCGGCGCCGTCGACGGCGGCCCGGTCACGATCGACGCATCCGGGTCGTCGCAGCTGGTGTCCGGGCTGCTGCTGGCCGCGCCGCGGTTCGGCAAGGGCGTGGAGGTCCGGCACGAGGGGCCGCCGGTGCCGTCCGCGCCGCACCTGGCGATGACCGTCCGGATGCTCCGCGACCGCGGCGTGACGGTCGAGACCGGCACCGACGTGTGGCGGGTCGCGCCGGGGCCCGTCCGCGGCGGCGAGTGGCTGATCGAGCCCGACCTGTCGAACGCCGCCCAGTTCCTGGCCGCCGCCCTCGTCACCGGCGGGCGCGTCACCGTCCCGGACTGGCCGTCCGACACCGACCAGCCCGGCGACGCGCTGCGCGACCTGCTCGCCCGGATGGGCGCGGACGCGGCGCCCGGCCCCGGCGGGCTGACCGTCCGCGGCGCCGGCGGGTTCGGCGGGCTGGACGCCGACCTGCACGACGTCGGCGAGCTGACCCCGGTGCTCGCGGCGCTCGCCGCGCTCGCCGACGGCCCGTCCCGGCTGACCGGCATCGCGCACCTGCGCGGCCACGAGACCGACCGGCTGGCGGCGCTGGTCACCGAGATCAACGGGCTCGGCGGGGACGCCCGGGAGCTGCCGGACGGTCTGGAGATCCGGCCGCGCCCGCTGCACGGCGGCGTCTTCCGCACCTACGACGACCACCGGATGGTGATGGCCGCGGCCGTGCTGGGGCTGGCCGTCCCCGGCGTCGAGGTGGAGAATCCCGGCACGGTGGGCAAGACGCTGCCGGGCTTCACGGAGCTGTGGGCGTCGATGCTGGCGTCCGCCTGACAGGGCGCGCCGGCTGAAGAACGGAGACCGGACCACTGGCACGACGAGTACAGGACTACGACGAGGACGACGTCCGGGTGCGGCCCGGGCGCCGCGGGTCGCGCCCGCGGACCCGCCGCCGCCCGGCGCACGACGACGCCTCCGCCGGGTTCGTGACGGCGGTGGACCGCGGCCGGTACCGCGTCCTCGTGGACGGCGGGACCCGCGACGAGCGGGCCGTCGTCGCGATGCGCGCCCGCGAGCTCGGCCGCAAGGGCGTCGTGGTCGGCGACCGGGTCGCGCTCGTCGGGGACGTGTCCGGCGCGCAGGACACCCTCGCCCGGATCGTCCGGGTGGAGCCGCGGGTGTCCTCGCTGCGCCGCACGGCCGACGACACCGACCCGTTCGAGCGGATCATCGTCGCGAACGCCGACCAGCTGGTGATCGTGACGGCGCTGGCCGACCCGGAGCCGCGCCCCCGGATGATCGACCGGCAGCTCGTCGCCGGCTACGACGCCGGGATGGACCCGCTGCTGTGCCTCACCAAGGCCGACCTCGCCGACCCGGGCGGCTTGGTCGCCGAGTACGCGCCGCTCGGCGTCCCGTACGTGGTGACGCGGCGCGGCGGCGACCTCGACGAGCTGCGCGGGCACCTGTCGGGACGGATGAGCGTGCTCGTCGGGCACTCGGGCGTCGGCAAGTCGACGCTGGTGAACGCGCTGGTCCCGGACGCGGAGCGGGCCGTCAGCCATGTCAACGCGGTGACCGGGCGGGGCCGGCACACCTCGTCGTCGGCGATCGCGCTGGAGCTGCCCGGCGGCGACGGCTGGATCATCGACACCCCGGGGGTGCGCAGCTTCGGCCTGGCGCACGTCGAACCGGAGAACGTGATCAACGCGTTCGAGGACCTCGCGGAGGGCGCGGCGGAGCGCTGCCCGCCGCTCTGCGACCACCTGCAGGAGTCCTGCGGCCTGGACGGATGGGTCGAGGACGGGCACGCCAGCCGGGCCCGGCTGGACTCGCTGCGCCGGCTGCTCGCCAGCCGGGAGGGCGAGCCGGAGTAGCCGCCGGCCCCGCGAACCGGGCGGAAACGGCTCTTCACTCCGGGTGGTACGTCGGTATCGTCGCCTGCATGCCGCGCACGATCGACGAGGGCCGCTACGAGCTCCTGGAGGAGCTCGGCCGCGGCGGGATGGGCGTGGTCTGGCGCGCCCGCGACACGGTGCTGCGCCGCGAGGTGGCGATCAAGGAGGTGTCCCCGCCGCGCGGCCTGGACGGGACGCAGACCGAGCGGATGTACGCGCGGACGATGCGGGAGGCGCAGTCGGCGGCGCTGCTCGACCACCCCGGCATCGTGACCGTGCACGACGTCGTGAACGAGGACGGCCGCCCCTGGATCGTCATGCGGCTGGTGCCCGCGCCCGCGCTGGACGCGGTGGTCCGGCGGGACGGGCCGCTCGCGCCGGACCGGGTGGCGCGGATCGGGCTGGACCTGCTGGGCGCGCTGCGGGCCGCGCACGCCAAGGGCGTCGTGCACCGCGACGTGAAGCCGGCGAACGTCCTGCTCACCGAGGAGCGGGCGGTGCTCACCGACTTCGGCGTCGCCACCATCGCCGGGGACGAGGCGCTCACCCAGACCGGCGCGATCGTCGGCTCCCCGGCCTACCTGTCGCCCGAGCAGGCCCGCCGCGAGGACGCCACCGCGGCGTCGGACCTGTGGTCGCTGGGCGCCACGCTCTACGCGGCGGTCGAGGGCCGCCGCCCGTACGACCGCCCGGACATCTACGCCCTGATGGGCGCGCTGCTCCAGGACGACCCCGACCCGACGGTCGGCGCGGGCGCGCTGGAGCCCGTCCTGCACGGGCTGCTCCGCCGGGATCCGCGCGACCGCCTCGGCTACGACGAGACCGAACGGCTGCTGCGCGCGGCGGCGGTCCCGCAGGGGGCGCACGCGCCGCCGCAGCCGAACCCGGAGCCGCGGCGGCTCGACGCCACCATGGGCGAGGGCGGCGCGGAGACGATGCCGCCCGGCAACGCTCCCCCGCCCCCGCGACCCGCTCCGATGCCGGTTCCCGGGCCGTCGCCGCACCCGGCCCCGGCCCCGCCGCCCCGACCGCGGCGGCGGTGGGAGCTGATCGTCCCGGCGGGGATCTTCGCGGTCGCGCTGGTCGCGGCGGCCGTGGTGTTGGCGGTCTTCGTCGACGGCGGCGGCAACGGCCCGGGCGGCACGCCGAGCACCCGCACGCCGCCGTCCGGCGCCTCCGGCCCCGGCGTTCCGGCCGGGTACCGCGCGTACAGGGGGTCGGCGTTCGTGGCGGCCGTCCCGAAGGACTGGACAGCGGACGAGTCCGGCGAGGACGTCACGTTCAGGGCCCCCGGGAAGGACGCGACCCAGGGCGTCGCCGTCCAGCGGGTGAACACCGGCCTGCTCGGCACCGACCCCGGGGACGCGCTCGCCTCAGCGGCGCAGGGCTTCGACGACAAGGGCACCGGCTACACCGACTACCACCAGGTGTACTTCAACCGGAAGGTCCCCTACCACGGCGATAACGCGGCGGAGATCGAGTTCACGTTCACGCAGAACGGCACGCCGAGCCGCGCCCGCGTGCGGGTGTTCCGATTCGACGGCGCGCTGTACCAGGTGCTCGCGGCGGCCGACCAGGCGCACTGGAACGCGACCGTGCCCGCCTACACAACGCTTCTCAACACTTTCCGCGCGCCCGGCTGACGACCCGGGGCCGGCCCGGCCCGTGCGACCGGCCCGGTCGGCCACGGCCGGACGCCGGAAGGATCAGCGGCCGGCGCCGTCGTCCGGCGGGTCGCCGAACAGGGCGCGGGCCCGCGCCTCGGCCTCGTTCAGGGCCCGGACGTGCTCGGGCGCCAGCTCCTCCACGCACCGGGTCATCTCCTCGGTGACGTGGCTGAACGCGCTCTCCTCGGCGGCGCGCAGCGCGGCCCGCACGCTCGCGGACCGGGCGCCGAGCGCGGCCCACTCCAGCTCCAGCCGCGCGACGGCCTCGTCGAACGCGCGGGCCGTCCCGGCGCCGGCCTCCTTCAGCTCGCCGGGGATCGGGCCGCGCCCCGCCTTGCGGGCCTGCGCGGACAGGCCGGAGATGCGGCCGGCGAGCGCCAGCCCCTCGCGGGCCAGCGGCAGCACCTCGGTGATCAGGTCGGTGACGGCCCGGGCGAGCTCCTCGACCCGGGTGAGCAGGGTCCGCGTCGCCTCGTCCAGCGCGGCGGAGGTGCGGGCGGCGACCCGTTCGGCCACGTCCCGGCGGCTGCGGGACAGCACCGGGACGACGTCGCGGTCGAGCCGGCGGCGCAGCTCCTCCTCGCGGGCGCCGGCGCCGGCGCGCTCCGTCCAGTCCGCCCAGAGCCGTTCGAGTCGCTCGTCGCCGGACGCGGCGATCTCCGTGGTGATCTCCTCGAGCGCCTCGCCGGCCCGGGCCTTCAGCCGTTCCACCCGCCCGTACAGGGCCTCCCGCTTGAACGGGTCGTTCAGCTCGTTGAGCTGCGCCTGCAGCCGGCGGGAGACGTCGATGGCGTGCTCGGCCAGGGGGACGAGGCGGTCGGCGAACTCGTCGAGCGTCCGCGCGCGGCGCGGGTCGGTGAGCTCGGCGACCCACCCGGGTAGGTCGTGGGCCATGCGCCCATGCTGCCAGGTGCCCGCGTCCGGCACCGGCCGCCGCGCCTCACGGGCGGACCGGAATGCCGCAACGGCCCCGGGTGAGTGTGTCGGTGCGGGGTGTGATCGCGGTAGCGTGGCACGCCGTGGCGGGCTATTCCGATGACCTGCGTCTCGCGCACGTGCTGGCGGACGGGGCCGACGACATCACGACCAGGCGTTTCCGCGCCCTCGACCTGAGCGTCGAGACCAAGCCGGACCTGACGCCGGTCAGCGACGCCGACCGCAGCGTGGAGGAGCAGATCCGCGGCACGCTGAAGCGGGCCCGGCCGCGGGACGCGGTGCTCGGCGAGGAGTACGGCCGCACCGGGTACGGCAACCGGTGCTGGATCATCGACCCGATCGACGCCACGAAGAACTTCGTGCGGGGCGTGCCGGTGTGGGCGACGCTGATCGCGCTGATGGAGAACGACGAGATCGTGGTCGGGGTGGTGTCGGCGCCGTCGCTGAACCGGCGCTGGTGGGCGGCGCGCGGCGGCGGCGCCTGGACGGGCCGCTCCCTGACCCGCGCGACCCGGATGACGGTGTCGGCGGTGACGGAGCTGTCGGACGCGTCGCTGTCGTTCTCCAGCCTGAGCGGCTGGGAGGCGCAGGGCCGCCTCCCCCACTTCCTGGACCTGACGCGGCAGGTGTGGCGGACGCGGGCGTTCGGGGACTTCTGGTCGCACATGATGGTCGCGGAGGGCGCGATCGACATCTCCACCGAGCCGGAGGTGTCGCTGTGGGACCTCGCCGCCCTCCAGGTGATCGTGGAGGAGGCGGGCGGGATGTTCACCGACCTGTCGGGGGTGCCGGGCCCGGACGGCGGCAGCGTGGTGTGCACGAACGGCCGGCTGCACGCGGAGGTGCTGCGCACGCTGGGCGGCGGGCAGCTGTCGCTGCGCGTCTGACGGCCGCCGCCGCGCGTCCGGCGACTGGCTTCGCACCGGACTCGCGACATATCGTGGAACAGCGGTCGCGGGACGGCCGTTGTAACAGATGGGCGGCCCGTAAACGGAGGTACCAGATGTCGACCAAGACCAAGGTAGTGATCGGTGGAGTCGTCGTCGGCTTCCTGACCCTGTTCATCTTCCCGTGGTGGCTGAGCTTGCTGATCATCCTGGGCGTCCTCGGGGCGCCGCTCGCCGGCTACCTGATGCTCGACCCGTCGCAGCGCAAGCGCGTCCGCGCGCAGGGCCGCAAGCGGCTGGGCGGCTGATCCGGGCCCGGCCCGGCACGCCGTAGCATTCGCCCGTGGCGGAGATGCGGATCGGTGTCGTCGGGGCCGGGATCCTCGGGCTGGCCATCGCGCGGCGGCTGACCGCGACGCGGCCGGACGCGCGCGTGACGGTGCTGGACAAGGAGGCCCGCGTCGCGGCCCATCAGACGGGCCACAACAGCGGTGTCGCCCACGCGGGCCTCTACTATGCGCCGGGGTCGCTGAAGGCGACCCTGTGCCGCCGCGGCATCGGGCTGCTGAAGGACTACTGCGCGGAGAAGGGCCTGCCGTACGAGGAGTGCGGCAAGGTCGTCGTCGCGCGGGACGCGAGCGAGCTAGGCCCGCTGGAGGAGATCGAGCGCCGCGCCACCGCGAACGGGGTGCCGGGCCTGCGCCGGCTGACGGGCGCCGGGCTGCGCGAGATCGAACCGCACGCCGCCGGGGTCGCGGCGCTGCACTCGCCGAGCACCGCCATCGTCGACTTCCCGGCGGTCGCGCGCGCGTTCGCCGCCGACGTCACCGCCGGCGGCGGCGAGGTCCGGCTGGGCTTCGAGGTCGTCCGGCTCGGCCGGGCGGGCGACCGCGTCCGGGTCGGCTCACCGCACGAGGACCTGCTGTTCGACCTGCTGATCGTGTGCGCGGGCCTGCAGTCCGACCGGGTGGCCCGGCTGGCGGGCGACGCCGCCGAGCCCGCGATCGTCCCGTTCCGGGGCGAGTACTACCGGCTCGTCCCGTCCCGGACGGACCTGGTCCGCGGCCTGATCTACCCGGTGCCCGATCCGCGGTACCCGTTCCTCGGCGTCCACTTCACCCGCCGCGTGGACGGCGGCGTCGACGTCGGCCCGAACGCCGTCCTGGCGCTGGCGCGGGAGGGCTACCGGCGCCGCGACGTCCGTCCCGCCGACCTGTGGGAGACGCTGTGCTTCCCCGGCTTCCGGCGGCTCGCGCTGCGGCACTGGCGGACCGGCGCGAAGGAGCTGTACGGATCGGCGGTCAAGCGGGCGTTCGTCGCGCAGGCGCGCGGCTTCGTCCCTTCACTGACCTTGGACGACGTCGTCGCCGCGCCCGCGGGCGTCCGGGCCCAGGCGGTCGACCCGGACGGCTCGCTGGTGGACGACTTCCGCATCGGCCGCGTCGGCCCGGTCGTGACCGTCCGCAACGCCCCCTCGCCCGCCGCGACCTCGTCCCTGGCGATCGCCGAGCACATCACCGCCCGCCTCTGACCCGTTGAGTTGCGGCGAGTCGTCGTTATGGGACGCCTCATAACGACGACTCGCCGCAAGTCAACGGACGGGCCAGAGCCTGCGGTCGGCGGCGCGGGGGTCGTGGACGATCTCGTCGGACGGGTGGCCGAAGAGCTTCACCGCCCGGCCGGACGGGTCGAAGCGGTCCCAGCCGGGGTCGCCGCCGACGGCGAAGGAGACCCAGGCGCGGTGCATGCGGTCGGCGAGCTCCTGCGGCGGGTTCGGGCCGGCGAGGCCCTCGGGCTCGGCGGTGAGGTTGTCGAAGACGAACCCGAGTTCGAGGGCGTGGCAGGCGCCGAGGTCGTGGTTCGGGGACCGCCAGCCGAACTCGTACATCCAGGTGCCGCCGGTGCCGCCGGACGCGGCGTGCCGTTCGGCGAGCCGGTTCGCGGGGATCCGGAACAGGCTGTCGGTGATGATCGTCGCCATCAGCTCGCCGGGCGGGACGCCGGGGTGCCGCTCCCGGTAGGCGGCCGCCACCGCCGGCGGCACGCCCATCCCGGCGGTCGCGGCGGACACCAGGTCGTCGGTCATGGCGGCGGCGATCCCGGTCGGCATCAGGAACAGCCGGAACTCCTCGGAGGTGTAGCCGGTGAGCAGGTCGACGTCGCGTCCGGCGCCGTCGCCGACCGCGTCCTCGGGCCGGCGGGCGAGCAGCTCGCCGTCCAGCACCGGGGTGAGCGACATGCCGCCGGCGGCGGTGGTGGCGCCCCAGCGGCCGGGGTCGGGCAGCGCGGTGACCTCGGCGGCCACCGCGGACTGGACGGGGATGATCGCGGCCGGGTCCAGCGCGGCGAACCCCTCGGCGGTCGGCTCGACGCCGAGCCGCGCGGCCATCTCCTTGGTGACGAGCAGCGCGTCCGCCGGGTCCTGGGCGATGGAGCCGGCGCCGCTCTGCGCGATGGCGCGGTGGAACAGGCCGAGGTCGAGGGAGAGCAGGGTGCTGACGCTCATCGCCCCGGCCGACTCGCCGAACACCGTGACGCGGGCGGGGTCGCCGCCGAACCCGGCGATGTTGTCGCGGACCCATTCCAGCGCGAAGATCTGGTCGAGCAGCCCGCGGTTGGCGGGGGCGCCCGGCAGGTGCGCGAAGCCCTCGACGCCGAGCCGGTAGTTGATGCTGACGAAGACGACGCCGTCGCGGGCGAAGTTGTGGCCGTCGTAGACGCCGACGGCGCCGGAACCGTTGCGGAACGCGCCGCCGTGGATCCACACCATGACCGGCAGCCCGGACCCGCCCGGTTCCGGGGACGCGTCATTCAGGGGGGACGACCCCCCTGTACCCCCCGCGAAGCAAGGCGTCCAGACGTTCAGGTTGAGGCAGTCGTCGCCCGGGACTACCGGGTCGGGCAGCAGCCGGTCGAAGGGGCGCGGGTAGCCGGGCTTGGGCGCGGTCGGGCCGTACTCGGCGGCGTCGCGGACGCCGTCCCAGGGCTCGGGCGGCTGCGGCGCCCCGAACCGGTTCGCGCCGAAGGGCGGCGCCGCGTAGGGGATGCCGAGGAAGGCGGTGACGCCGTCCCGGGTGGTGCCGCGAACCTCGCCGTACGCCGTCCGAACGACCGCCATGCCGCGCCTCCGATTCTAGAACGAAATTCGACAATCAGAGGCTACGGGACGGGCGGCCCGGACGGAACGGGTGATTCAGCCGGTGCCCTCCCCCGGTCGCAGCATCCGGGTGAGGTAGTCGCGGGCGAACGCGCGGATGGCGTCCTCGTCGTCCAGCGCGAGCCCGCCGCCGGGGACCAGCAGCAGCGACACCGCGACCCGCAGCAGCACCTCGGCGACGGCGTTGTGCTCGTCGGCCCGGTCGGGGCGGGCACGGCGCAGCCGGTCGGCGAGGACGTCGCGGGCGGCGAGCATCACCGCGCCGCCGTTCATGCTGAGCTGCGGCAGGAACGCCTCCGGCTCGCTCTGCAGGACGCGGGTCATCAGCGGGTGGGTGCGGGCGCTCCGCAGACCGGCGACGAACCCCTCGACCACCGCGTCCTCGGGCGAGGCGAGGCCTTCGGTCGCCCGGGCGATGCCGGTCAGGAAGCGGCGGCACTCGCGCAGGATCACCGCCTGGAGCAGCTGCTCCTTGTTGGTGAACCGCCGGTAGATGGTCGTGCGCGCGACGCCGGCGCGCTTCGCGACGTCTTCGACGCTGACCCGGCGCAGCCCGTAGGTCTCGAACTCGGCCAGCGCGGCGTCCAGGATCCGGACGTCCAGGTCGTCGCCGTCGGCGGCGGGGCCGGACAGCCGGGCGAGCAGCCCGCCGTCACCGCGCTCGGCCGGCCGGGCACTCGAGGCGTCCGTGGTCATGAACGCACCCTAACCGCCCGCACCCCACGTTGAGTTGTGGGGGGGGGGGGGGGGGGGGGGGGGGGGGGGGCGCCCCCCCCCCCCCCCCCGGTTGGTTGGGGGGGGTGGGGGTGTTTGGGGCCACCCAAACCCCCCCCCCCGCCACAAGTCAACGAGGGTCACGGGGTGGAGCGGATTCGGGCGTTGTAGGGCTTCCTTGCTTCGGGGTCGTAGTCGAGGAAGAGCGTGTCGAGGCCGTAGCGGCGGGAGACGGCCTGGCGCAGGCGGTCCGGGAGCAGGGCGCCGAGCCTGATCCGGCGGCCGAGCGCCTTCGGGACGACGACCTGGGGGCGCGGGCGCGCGATCAGGCCCGCGACGGCGGCGGCGATCTCCTCCGGCTCGCAGTTGCGCATCCCCTTCGGGCTGCGCGTCCCCGCGATCAGCTCGGTGTTGGTGAACGTCGGCAGCACCGCGCTGACGTGCACGCCCGTGCCCTGGACCTCCAGCCGCGCCGCCTCGGTGAACGCCACGACCGCCGACTTGCTCGCGTTGTAGAGCGCGAGGCCCGGCGTCGGCAGCACCCCGGCGACGGACGCGACGTTGATCACGTGTCCGCGCCCGCGCGGCAGCATCCGGCCCAGCGCCAGCTTCGTGCCGAGCATCACGCCGTGCACGTTGACGTCCAGGCAGCGGCGGGCGTCGGCGTCGCTCTCCCCGGTGACGGGCCCGATCGGCATGATCCCGGCGTTGTTCACCAGGACGTCCAGCGGCCCGGCGGCGTCCTCGGCGTTGGCGAGGAACGCCTCGAACGACTCGCGCGCCGTCACGTCCAGCGGGAACGCGGCCACGCCGAGCGACTCGCCCGCCTCGTTCACGGCGGCCTCGTCGATGTCGCCGATCACGACGGCGGCGCCCCGGGCCTTGAGCGCGCGGGCGGTCGCGAGGCCGATGCCGCGCGCCGCGCCGGTGATCGCGATGACCTTGCTCACGGGGCCTCCTATATCCGGTCCAGGCGGACGGGCAGGCCGTCCTTGGGGGACGGCAGCGACGTGGTGTCCAGCGGCCATTCGTACCGCGCGGGCACACGCCACCGGTACCGCTGCAGCACCTGGTGGAGGATCGTCTTCACCTGCATCCCCGCGAAGTACATGCCGATGCACTTGTGGGCGCCGCCGCCGAACGGCGACCACGCGTACTTGTGGACCTTGTCCTCGCGGCGCTCCGGTGAGAACCGCCCGGGGTCGAAGGTGTCGGGGTCCTTCCACCACTGGGCCATGTGGTGGTTGCTGAGCATCGGGACGACGACGGTCGTGCCGGCGGGGATGTGGTAGCCGAGGATCGAGGTGTCCTTGACGACCCGGCGCGGCAGCGCCGGGACGGGCGGGACCATCCGCAGCGACTCCTTCATCACCATGTCGATGCCGGTCAGCGCGTCGAGGTCGGCGTACTCCAGCGACGGCCGGCCGAGCCGCCCGGCGAGCGCGAACGTCTCGTCGCGCAGCCGCTCCTGCCATTCGGGGTACTTGGCGAGGTAGTACGCCATCGTGGTGAGCGTGATGGTGGTGGTGTCGTGCGCCGCCATCAGCGCGAAGATCATGTGGTTGACGACGTCCTCGTCGGTGAAGCGCTGGCCGTCGTCGGTCTCCGCCTCGCACAGCGCCGCGAACAGGTCGTCCCCGCCGTCGCGGCGCTTGCCGGGGAGGTGGTGGTAGAAGAACGCCTCCAGCTCCCTGCGGGCCCGCAGGCCCTTGTTCCAGCGCAGGCCGGGGACGTTGAACCGGACGTAGGCGGTGCCGGCGCGGACGGCGTCGATGAACGCGCCGTTGACCCGGTCGGCCTCGGCGCGGTCCAGCTCGACGCCCATGAACACGTCGGTGGCGAGGTCGAGGGTGAGCTGCTTGACGTGGTCGTAGACCTTGAACCCGGACCGGGCGTCCCACGCCTCGACGCCGCGGACGATGCCGGGCGCCATCGCCTCCATGTACGCCTGGAGCCGTGGCCGGGTGAACGCCTGCTGCATGATGCGGCGGTGGTGCAGGTGCTCCTCGAAGTCGAGGAGCATGATGCCGCGGTTGAAGAACGGCCCGATGAAGTAGCTCCAGGCGGGCCCGTTGGCGAACGCCTTGTCCCGGTTGACCAGGACGGTCTCGGCGGCCTCCGGCCCCTGGACGGTGCAGGTCCGCATGCCGAGCAGCCAGCCCCACGCGATCGGGCCGTACTCCTCGTAGCGGCGCCGGGCCATCCCGATGGGGTCGCGCATCACGCTGAGGGTGCTGCCGACGTACGGGATGCCGGGGACGCCGGGGACCGCCTTGAGGCCGCTGCCCTCCGGCGGCGGCGCGAGCACGCTCGTCATGAACCCTCCGGACGCGCCGCCCGGACCGGGGTACCGAGGGCGGCGTGCAACAAAAGTGCGGTTTCTGTTGCTTTGTTGTAACGCACGGGATGCCCGTAAGTCCAGACTTACGGAAGGTGAGTCACACCGCCGGACGCGGGCGCGCGCAGCAGCCGCCGCCGCGCCGCCTCCGTCAGCGGCCGGTACGCGCCCGCCCGGTCCCGGTAGTACGTCCGCCCGTCCGCCGCCGGAAGGCCCTCGGCGCGCAGCGGCGCCGTCCGCAGCCGCCGCCCCGCCGTGACGGGCACCTCGTCCACCACCCGGACGATCGACGGCCGCAGCCCCGGCTCGACCCGCAGCAGCGCCTCCGACAGGTCCACCGGCTTCAGCTCCGCCGTCCCGCGCAGGCTGACGGCCGCGGCGGCGAGCTCGGTGCCGCCGACCGGGACGCCGTAGACCGCGACGACGTCGATGTAGGGCAGGTCGCCGAGCGCGTCGCGGATCGGCCCCGGCGGGACGATCCCCTCCGCCGTGCGGATCAGCTCCGCGTCCCGCCCGACCGGCCAGAAGTCGCCGTCGGCGTCGCGCCGGAACAGGTCGCCGGTGATCGTCCACGCGTCCTCGGGACGGAACACCCCGCGCACCGGACGCGCCGCCGACCCGAGCGCCGGCGGCCGCACCCGCGCCAGCAGCATCCCGATCTCGCCGGGTTCGCACTCGGCCCCGAGGCCGTCCGGGCCCTGCACGAGGCGTCCGCTCTCCAGGTCGTAGCGGGCCAGCCGCACCTCGGCGCTGCCGGGCAGCGGGCGGCCGAGCGAGCCGGGCTTCTTGCCGCTCAGGTTGACCAGCACCGCCTCGCCCTCGGTCGAGGCGTAGAACTCCAGCACCCGCGCGGGCGCGAACCGGTCCTCGACCCGCCGCCACAGGTTCCGCGGCATCCCCGACCCGATGAACAGCCGCACCGCGTGGTAGCGCTCCGCCGGGTTCGGCGGCGCGTTCACCAGGTCGCGCAGCAGCGTCCAGGTGTAGGACGCGACGGTCACCCCGTAGCGGCGCGCCTCGTCCCAGAACGTCGCCGGGTCGTAGCCGGCGGCGAGCGCGAGCCGCGCGCCGCCCGCGACGGCGCCGCCGAGGCTCATCAGCAGCGCGGACGGATGCTGCAGCGGCGTGATGCTGTAGACGGTGTCGGCCGGGGACAGCGCGGCGGACGACGCCGTGCCGAACGCCGACAGCGCCCACCGCCGGTTGGTGATCCGGTTCGCGCGCAGCTGCCCGCCGTCCCCGCTGAAGATCACGAACGCGAGGTCGCCGGCGCGTCCCGGGTTCGGCCGGTACCAGCGCGGCAGCTCCACGGTGTCCGGGTCGATCAGCTCCATGTCGGGCAGCGGCCCGCGTCCGCCCGGCCCCTCGCCGCGTCCGGCGCCGCCGAGCACGTGGCCCTCGACCCCGTCCAGGCGGGCGGCCCGCGCCGCGTGCTCGGGGTCGGCGATCACCCGGGTGATCCCGCTCAGCCCGGCCTCCGCCGCCGGGTCGCCGTCCGGGCGCAGCAGCACCGCGACGGCGCCGAGCCGGCTCAGCGCCGCGACCAGCGCCAGCGCCGACGGCCGCGTCCCCATCAGGACGCCCACCGCGTCGCCGTGCCGGACGCCGATGTGGATCAGCCCTCGCACGACCGCGTCGATGCGCCGCTTCGCCGCGTCATGGGTGTGCGCCCGGCCCTGGTAGAGGAAGAACACCTCGTCCGGCATGCGCCCGGCCTGCTCGTCCAGGAGGAGCCCCATCGACATGCGCGTGTCGGAGTGGATCCGCTCCAGCCGGGCGAGGCGCGGCAGGTTCTGCGCCGCCTCCCCGGTCAGCTGCCGCGTCCCCTGGACGGCCCGCGCCGCCGTCCGCAGCGCCGAGCGCGCCGCGCTGCTCCCGATGCCCATCGCCAACTGGAGCCCGTAGCCCGCGGGCCCGCCGGGAAGGGACGCGGGCGGGACCTCCTCGTCCCCGGTCACCGGTGCGACGATCTCGGGCAGGTCCCCGTCGCCCTCGCGCCACCGCGCCCACGCCGCGACCGCCGGCCACGTCCGGGAGATCGCGAGGCTCCCCACCACGAGCCCGAAATGCCCGGCCCGCAGGCACGCCTCGTAGACCTCGGCGCGCGGCGCGGCCCGGCGGATCCCGCGCACCATCGGCGGCGCCGCGATCTCGTCGACCTCGCCGACGAACGTCAGCACCGGGCAGGTGATGTCGGCCAGCGTGACGAGCCGGTCGCCGATCACGAACCCGCCGGTCAGCATCCGGTTGTGCTGGACGAACTGCCGGATGAACTCCGCCAGCGCCGGGCCGGGCCACGACACCCAGCCCTCCCGCTCCAGGAACCGGCGCTGCCGCTCGCGCGGCGCGAGGCGCTCCCGGTCGTGCAGCTGCATGATGAACTCGGCCCGCGACCGCACCGACTTCACCGGGCTGAGCAGCTGGAACCCCAGCCGCGTCACCCAGCCCGGCACCGCGAACCCGCCGAGCATCCAGTCCGGGATCCGCTCGGCGCCCTCCGTCGCGAGCCGGCTCGGCAGCCCGAACGGCAGCCCGACGCTGGTGTCGGACGGGCTGCCGAACGTCACGATCGACGCCACGCCCTCGCTGCGCCGGTACGCCGCCGCCTGGTAGACGAACATGCCGCCCTGCGAGTACCCGGCGAGGTGGACGTCCCGCCCGGTGATCGCGCGGACCCGGTCGATCGCGTCGCCGACCGCCACGACGTGGTCGGTGACGGTCCGCTCCAGCCCGCCGGGCTCGCGCTCGGGCGCGCCGAAGTCGACCACCCACGGGTCGACGCCGAGGTCGTGCAGCACCCCGACGGCGCTGACCCGCGAGGAGATGTCGTACACCTCAGCGGTGATCATCAGCGGCGGGACGAGCAGCACCGCCGGCCCGTCCGCCGCCCGGGGGAAGTAGTGCCGCAGCCGGTACACCCGCTGCTCGGTCACCACCTCGAACGGGGAGGCGTCCTCCTCGGTGTCGAGGCCGCCGAACCGGGCGACCTCAAGGGCGTTCTGGGCGGTGGAGCCCAGGCGGGAGCCAAGGCGAAAAAGCGTCGCGGCAACAGACGGCATCGTCGACCTCTCGGAGCGTCACCCCATGCTGTCCGTTATCACCGGCTTTAGCAATTGGACGCCCCGTTCGGAGGCCGACTTCACGGGCCGGGCCTCGGGCTCAGGCTCACGCCACGACGCGCGCGCCGTCCATCTTCCCGTCCTTGAGCCGCTCCCACATGTACCGGCGGCGCGGCTTGCCGCTGGACGTGCGCTGGATCAGCCCGGTGCCGACGACGATCGTCACCTCGACGTCCTCGCCGACCCGGCGGCGCAGCATCTCGCGCACCTCGGGCACCCACGCGTCGTCCAGGGTCTCGGCGAACAGCGCGAGGCCCTTCTGCCCGGCCCCGGGCACCCCGACGACCACGATGCGGCCCTTGCCGAGCCCGCTCACCTCGGCGATCTTGGATTCGAGGTCCTCGACGTAGACGGACCGGCCGCGCACCTTGATGCTGTCGCCCATCCGCCCCAGCACGAACAGCTGGCCCGCGTGGAAGAAGCCCGCGTCGCCCGTGTACACCTCGCCGTCGACGAACCGCGTCGACTTGGCCTCGGCGCCCGCGAAGTAGCCCGGGCACGCCGACGCACCGCCCACGACGATCTCGCCGAGCACGCCCTCGGGCATCGCGCGGCCCTCGTCGTCGACGATCCGGACCGGCACGTCCTCCTCGGGCGTGCCGCAGCCGACGATCCAGCCGGCCTTCGCGCCGAGCGACCGCGGCCCGAGCGAGTGCTCCTCCAGGATCCGCACCGGCGTCCCGAACGACAGCGACTCCGGGTCGGGCCGGACGGCCAGCGGGTCGCGCAGTTCCTTGTCCATCGTGACGAGCAGGGTCGTCTCCGCCATCCCGTAGGCCGGGCGGAACGCCGTCCGCGAGAACCCGAACGGCTCCAGCAGCTCGGCGAACACCTCCAGCGAGTGCGGGTCGATCGGCTCCGCGCCGATCAGCGCCATCTTCCAGCCGGACAGGTCGAGGCCCTCCAGCTGCTCCGGCTTCACCCGGCGCGCGCAGTAGGCGTACGCGAACGGCGGCGCCGCCGTGTGCTGCGCCTCGGCGAAGCAGCGGATCCAGCGTGCCGGGTCGCGGATGAAGTGGTCGGGGCGCATCAGCCGCAGCGCCCCCTGCCGCGCGATCGGGGTGAGGAAGCAGCCGATCAGCCCCATGTCGTGGTAGAGCGGCAGCCATGACGCGACGACGTCGTCGTCCTCGAAGCCGGCCGTGCGGGCGATCAGCTCGCTGTTGGCCTCCAGGTTGTCCCAGGTGACCATGACGCCGCGCGGCGCGCCGCTGGACCCGGAGGTGAACTGCAGCAGCGCCAGCTCCCCGGCGGGCTGCACCTCGGCCTCGGCCGCCGCCTGCCGCGGGAGCCACGGCTCGCCCGGCAGGCCCGCCTGCGCCATCGCCCGTCCGGCGTAGTCCGCGAGGTCGGCGGACGCGGCGACCAGCACCGGCTCGGCCTGCCGCAGGATCGCGGCCACGTGCGCGACGTAGTCGTCGCCGTCCTGGAACAGCGGCGGGGTGATCAGGCAGACGGTGGCGCCCGCGGCCCACACGCCGAAGTAGGTCTCGATGCAGGTGAAGTCCGTGGGCAGGATCAGGCAGACCACGTCGCCCGGGCGGACGCCCTCCTCGATCAGCGCCCCTGCCGTCCGGCGCGCGGCGGAGGCCAGCTCACCGTAGCCGCGGAAGTCCCAGCCGCCGTCGTCGGCCGCCAGGTGCACGCCGCGTCCGGTGTTCGGCTTGTCCAGCCAGTCCCGCAGCGCAGATGCCATCGTCTCCCCTTTTACATGCTTGCTCGGCCACCCACGTGACTCGCGGGTAACTTCACCAGCACCCCGCGTCCGGCGTCAACCGGCCCGACCGGCAAACAGACCGCCCGGTCATTTGGAGAGATCCAACAAACTAGACACGCTCGGGTTTGTCAGCCCGGACGGCCGCCGCGGCCCGCGCGAGCCCCCGCCACCCGAGCAGCACCAGCCCCAGGAAAACGAGCGCGACCAGCACGAACGTGAACGCGATCCCCTGCCCCGCAACGACCCGCAGGACCATCCCCACCACGACCGCCGACAGCCAGACACCGACCCCCACCGGCACCGCGTCGGCCCGCCGCCGCCACGCCCGCAGCACCGCCCATCCCGCCGCGACCCCCACCAGGAACGGCCACGCGGTGCCGAGGAACCCCGTCACGCTCCCCGCCTCGTCATGCGAGCTCCGCCCGATCCCCACGAACACCAGCACGCAGCAGACATCGAGCGCACCCGCCACCACATTTCGCATACGCCCAGGCTATGTCCGCCTTCGAGCAGCCCCGCGACGGCCCCGGCAGATCGTCCTACGATGATCTCGTCGCCGACGAGAGGACCGCCCATGACCTACGTCCTGGTGCACGGAGCCTGGCACAGCCCCTGGTACTGGCGGGACGTGGCGCCCCGCCTGGACGGGCCGGCCGTCACGGTCGACCTGCCGAGCTGCGGCCCCGCCCACGGCGACCTGCACGACGACGCCCGCGCGATCCGCGACGTCCTGGACGCCCACACCGGCGTCACCCTCGTCGCCCACTCCTACGGCGGGTGTGGGGGCGGAGCCCCCACACCCGGGGGGCTCGGGGGGGTCGCCCCCCGATAAACGGCGAAGGGTCCGTGGGGAAGCGCCGAAGGCGCGACCACACGGACCCTAGGACCCGTAGCGGGGGCAGGATTTGAACCTGCGACCTCTGGGTTATGAGCCCAGCGAGCTACCGAGCTGCTCCACCCCGCGGTGATGTCTTCACTCTATGGGGCTGGGGTTGCTTGCGCAAACCGATTGGGGACGGGGTGTTGCGGGGGCGTGTACGGGGGCTTGCAGAGCGGCGGTGAGCATGGCGGTGAGGTCGGCGACGAAGGCGTCGTGGTCGAGGAGGGTGGGGTCGGGGTGGCCGGGTTCGATGCGGCCGGTGCGGTCGGCGAGGGCGGCGGTGAGGAAGGCGATGGCGACGGCGATGCGTTCGAGGGCGCGGGGTTCGGGGAGGCGGGCGCGGCAGGCGGTCTGGAGGAGGTCGAGCTGGCGGGTGAGGGCGGTGCCGGCGATGACGGGCGGGACGCGGTGGCCGCGGATGCCGGCGCGGCCGGCGAGCTGGGCGGTGATGCGGAGGAAGTCGCGGCCTTCGGGTGTGCGGAGTTCGGCGGCGGTGGGTTCGACGATGGCGTGGACGATGCCGTGCAGGTCGGCGGGGTCGAGGGCGGGGAGGGTGGCGGCGCGGGCGGGTTCCATGCGCTGGACGCCGGCGCGGAGGATGGCGTCGAGGAGGCCGGCGCGGGAGCCGAAGTGGTAGGTGATGGCGGAGTCGTTGCCCTGGCCGGCGAGGGCGACGATGTCGCGGGTGCGGGCGGCGTCGATGCCTTCGGCGGCGAAGAGGCGGGCGCCGGCGCGGATGAGGCGGTCTCGGGTGGCGCTTGCGTCTCTCGGCACGCGGTGATACTAACAGGAGACGTTAATAACGGTGCTCGTTATAACACCGGGAGGGCCGCGCCATGGCGGACGTCTACGACCCGTTCGATCCCGCGTTCCAGGCCGACCCGTATCCCGCGTACCGGCGGCTGCGCGACGAGGACCCCGTCCACCACCATGACGACCCGCCGTTCTGGGCGCTGTCGCGGTTCGAGGACATCTGGGCGGCGACGCGCGACGCGGAGACGTTCTCGTCCGCGCAGGGCCTGACGTTCTACCCGGACGAGATCGGCACGCTGGGCCTCGCGCCGACGATCGTGATGCTGGATCCGCCGCGCCACACCGTCCTGCGCCGCCTGGTGAGCCACGGGTTCACTCCGCGCCGGATCGCGGGGCTGGAGGACATGCTGCGCGGGTTCGTCCGGGAGAACATCGCGCGGATGGAGCGCAAGGCCGCCGACGGGGAGACCCCGGACCTGCACGCCGACTTCTCCGCGCCGCTGCCGACGTTCGCGCTGGCGCACCTGCTCGGCGTCCCGGAGGCGGACCGGGCGCGGTTCACCCCGTGGGTGCGGGCGCTGACGACGCTGCAGGACGACGGGTTCGACCTGAAGGCGCTCAAGGACGACGCGGTCGCCGCCGTCGGGGAGATGTTCGAGTACTTCACCGGCGTGATCCAGGCCCGCCGGGACGACCCGTCCGACGATCTGATCAGCGCGCTGACGGTGGCCGAGGTCGACGGGGAGCGCCTGACCGACTGGGACATCCTCGGGTTCTGCTTCGTGATGGTCGCGGGCGGCAACGACACGACCGCGAACCTGATCTCGCACGGCGTCATGCTGCTGGACACCGACCACGCGCAGCGCGAGCGGCTCGCGTCCGACTTCTCGCTGATCCCGAACGCGCTGCTGGAGTTCCTGCGGCTGGAGGCGTCCGTGCAGGCGCTCGGCCGGACGACGACGCGGCCGGTCGCGGTCCGCGGCACCGAGATTCCCGCGGGGCAGAAGGTGATGATGCTGTTCGGGTCCGCGAACCGGGACGAGCGGGAGTTCGGCGCGTCCGCCGGCGAACTGGACGTCACCCGGGAGATCCCGCGCCACCTGGGCTTCTCCAGCGGCGTCCACTTCTGCATCGGCTCGCACCTGGCGAAGCTCCAGGCGCGCGTCGCGCTGGAGGAGCTGCTCCGGGCGCATCCCCATGCGGGGGTGGACCTGGCGAACGCCCAGCGCATCGCGTCCCCGTTCACCCGCGGCTGGATCGGCCTCCCGGCGACGGGCATCGGGTAGGGCTCAGCCCATGGACGGAACCGTCCCGTACCCGCCGCCGTAGAAGGTCGGCTGGTGCATGCAGTTGACGCTGGCGAACTGCCCCTCGGCGGACCGCTCCTGGATGACCTTGCCGTCCAGGGTGATGCTGCAGTGGATGGTCCCGGACTTGATCCCGGTGTTCCCGCCGACGCTCAGGAACGTGAACCGCGACGCCTTGTACGTCGCGGTCCACGGCGGCTTGACCGTCTGGTTGGTCATGCCGCCGTCCGGCGGCATGACCATGACCGACAGGGGCGACACGCTGCCGGTCACCTTGTAGACGATCTTGTGGACGGCGGGCGTGGACGGCGTCGCCGGGACCGACGACGTGGTCGCGGCCGGAACGGCCGGATCGGCGGGCTCGCGCTCGGCGCCCGTCCCACCGCCGGACGGCAGGACGATGACCGCGAGGGCGCCGGCGGCCACGAGGGCGGCGACCCCCGCGCCCGCCGCGATCAGCAGCCGAGGTGCCTGCCTGCCGGCGGGGAGCGGCCCGGTGAGGACGACCGTGCCGGGGTGCGTCGCCGGGCCGGGAAGCCCCGGCGACGACAGCCTGGCCGGAGGCGGCGCGACCGACGGCGGTACCGCCGTCCATCGCCCCTCCGTCCGGAGGAAGGACGCGACGGCGGCGGCGCTCGCGGGTCGCCGGTCCACGTCCTTCGCGAGGAGGTCGAGGACGAGGCGTTCGAGGTACGGCGGCACGTCCGCGCGGACGGCGCTCACCCGCGGCGGCGGCTCGTTCAGGTGCGCGTACATCAGGCCGGGCATGCCGGAGCCGGAGCGGAAGGGAGGCCCGCCGGTGAGCATCTCGTGCAGGACGCACCCGAACGCGTACAGGTCGGACCGGAAGTCGGCGGCCTCCCCCCGGTACTGCTCCGGGGCCATGTAGAGCGGGGTGCCGACGGACCCGCCGTCCTGGGTGAGCCGCGTCGCGGCGTCCGCGAGGCCGGCGATGCCGAAGTCGCACAGCTTGAGGCGCCCGTCGGCGAGCACGAACAGGTTCGCGGGCTTGATGTCGCGGTGCACGATGCCGCGCGAGTGCGCGGCGGCGAGGGCGTCGGCGATCTGGACGGCGAGGCCGGCGGCCTCGGCGATCGGGAGCCCGCCCGGGCGGCGGCGCATGACGGTCCGGAGGTCCTCCCCTTCGAGGAGCTCCATCACCAGGTACGCCAGGCCGTCCTCGGTGCGGCCGACGTCGAACACGACCATGATGCCGGGGTGCTGGAGCGCGGCGGTGGCCTCCGCCTCACGCTCGAACCGCTCCATCGCGCCGGGCACGTCCGCCAGCTCGGCGGGCAGCGCCTTCACGGCGACCGGGCGGCGCAACCTGGTGTCGACGGCGCGCCAGACCTCGCCCATGCCGCCGCGGCCGATCAGGCCCTCCAGCCGGTACCGGCCGCCGAGTTCGGTTCCGGCGGCGAGCCGCGGCCCGTCCGTCATGCCCGCCTCCCGGCGGCCTTCGCGCTCACGATCCGATTATGCGTTCAGACGAACGGCATTGTCCATTTGATTGAGCCCAGATGGGCGTCAGCCCATGTGCGGGTACCGGTGGTCGGTCGGCGGGACGAACGTCTCCTTGATCGAGCGCGGGGACGTCCAGCGCAGCAGGTTGAACACCGAGCCGGCCTTGTCGTTGGTGCCGGACGCGCGCGCCCCGCCGAACGGCTGCTGCCCGACGACGGCGCCGGTCGGCTTGTCGTTGACGTAGAAGTTCCCTGCCGCGTACCGCAGCACCTCGGCGGCGTGCGCGATCGCGGCCCGGTCCGTCGCGATGACGGCGCCGGTCAGCGCGTAGTCGGCGACCGACTCCATCTGCGCGAGCATCTCCTCGTACCGGTCGTCGTCGTAGACGTGGACGCCGAGGATCGGCCCGAAGTACTCGGTCGTGAAGATCTCGTTCTCCGGGTCGCCGGACACCAGCACGGTCGGCCGGACGAAGTACCCGACCGAGTCGTCGTAGGAGCCCCCGGCGACGATCTCGACCGACGGGTCCTGCTTCGCCCGGTCGATCGCGGCCCTGCTCTTGGCGAACGCCCGCTCGTCGATCACCGCGCCCATGAAGTTCGACAGGTCGGACACGTCGCCCATGGTCAGGCCCTCGACCTCGTCCGCGAACCGCTCCTTGAACCCGTTCTCCCAGATGGAGCGCGGGATGTAGGCGCGGGACGCGGCGGAGCACTTCTGCCCCTGGTACTCGAACGCGCCGCGCACCAGGACGGTCTTCAGCACGTCCGGGTCGGCGGACGGGTGGGCGACCACGAAGTCCTTGCCGCCGGTCTCCCCCACGAGCCGCGGGTAGCTCCGGAACTTCTCGATGTTGGTGCCGACCGTCTTCCACAGGTGCTGGAACGTCGCCGTCGACCCGGTGAAGTGGATCCCGGCGAGCTCCGGGTGGGCCAGCGCGACCTCGGAGACCGCGAGGCCGTCGCCCGTCACGAGGTTGATGACGCCCGGCGGGAGCCCCGCCTCCTCCAGCAGCCGCATGGTCAGCACCGCCGCGTACGTCTGCGTCGGCGACGGCTTCCACACCACGACGTTGCCCATCAGCGCGGGCGCGGTCGGCAGGTTCGCGGCGATCGCGGTGAAGTTGAACGGGGTGATCGCGTAGACGAACCCCTCCAGCGGCCGCAGGTCCGACCGGTTCCACACGCCCGGACTGCTGATCGGCTGCTCGGCGAGCAGCCGCCGCGCGTAGCTCACGTTGAACCGCCAGAAGTCGACCAGCTCGCACGGGCTGTCGATCTCCGCCTGCTGGACGGTCTTGGACTGCCCGAGCATCGTCGCGGCGAGGATCGTCTCCCGCCACGGTCCGGCGAGCAGGTCGGCGGCGCGCAGGAAGACCGCGGCGCGCTCGTCGAACGGCAGCGCCCGCCATTTCGGCGCGGCCTCCAGCGCGGCGGCGATCGCGTCGCGGGCGTCGTCCGCCGTCGCGGTCCCGAACGTCCCGAGCACCGACGCGTGCTTGTGCGGCTGCACCACGGCGACCTTCGCGCCGGCGCCGAGCCGCCGCTCGCCGCCGATCGTCATGGGCAGGTCGATCGGGGCCTCGGCGGTCAGCTCGGCGAGCCTCGCCTCCAGCCGGGCCCGCTCGGCGCTGCCGGGCGCGTACCCGCGCACCGGCTCGTTGGCGGGCGTCGGAACGGTGGTCACGGCGTCCATGAAGGGGGCCTCCTCATCAGCGAGAGACGAAAGAACGAAGGAAGAACACGAGGTTGGCGGGACGCTCGGCCAGGCGGCGCATGAAGTAGCCGTACCAGTCGCTCCCGTACGGCACGTAGACCCGCATCCGGTGGTCCCGCGCGAGCCGCCGCTGCTCACCGGCCCGAATGCCGTAGAGCATCTGGAACTCGTACGAATCGGCCGGCCGCTCGTTGACGACGGCGAGCGTCCGCGCGATGTCGATGATCCGCGGATCGTGGCTGCCGACCATCGGGTACCCGTCGCCCGCCATGAGCACCCGGAGCCCGCGCACATAGGCCCGGTCGACCTCGGCCCTGCTCTCGAACGCGACCGACGCCGGCTCCGCGTAGGCGCCCTTGACGAGCCGGACCCGCGAGCCCTCGTGCGCCAGGTCCCGCAGGTCGCCCTCGGTCCGGCGCAGCATCGCCTGGATCGCCACCCCGGTCCGCGGGAAGTCGGCGCGCAGCTTGCCGAGGATCTCCAGCGTGGAGTCCACGGTCGTGTGGTCCTCCATGTCCAGCGTGACGGTCATGCCGACCCGTTCCGCCGCCGCGCAGATCTCCCGGGCATGGTCGAGCGCGAGATCACCGGGCAGCGCCTGCCCGAGCGCGGACAGCTTCACCGACGCGTCCGCGCCCTCCGCCAGCCCGCCCCCGGCGAAGACCTCGAACATCGCCAGGTAGGCGTCCCGGGTCGCCTCCGCCTGCGCCCGCTCGCGCGTGTACTCGCCCAGATGATCGAGCGTGACGCGCAGCCCGTCCCCGGTCAGCCCCCTGACCGCCCGGACGGCGGCGTCCAGATCCTCCCCGGCGACGAACCGGTCGACGACACGCCGCGTCAGCGGCAGGGAGGTCACGAGGCCGCGCACGCGCTCACTGCGCGCGGCGGCGAGGAGAACGGGACCGAGCATCAGGGGCCTCCTATCGACACCTCGACGGTAGGAACCCGGCCCCCGCACCGCGTATAGTCAAATGCCACTTTCAATCAGCAGCATCTTCATACAAATGTCCTATGGCTCCTGATCTGCAAGAGATCGTGGAACTCGCCGCCGACCTTCTCGGCGCCCCCGCGACCCTGGAGGACCGCGACTTCCACCTCGTCGCCTACGCCGCGCACGGCGACACGATCGACCCCGTCCGGATGGACTCGATCCTGCACCGCCGCGCGACCGAGGCCGTCCGCACCCGGTTCGAGTCCTACGGCATCGCCCGCGCCACCGGGCCCGTCCGCATCCCCGCCGACCACTCCCTCGGCCAGCTCGGCCGGCTCTGCCTGCCCGTCCGCTGGAGCAACGTCACCTACGGCTACCTCTGGCTGCTCGACGACCAGGAGCGCATCACCGACGCCTCCCGCGCCATGCCGCTCTGCGAGCGCGCCGGCCTCCTCATGGCCCGCCAGGCCCGCGAGCGCGACGACCTCGGCTGGAAGGTCGCCGACCTCCTGTCGGCCCAGCCGGACGTCCGCGCGCAGGCCGCCAACGAGCTCGCCGAGGCCGGCGTCCCCGACCCGCCGCTCGCCGTCGCCGTCCTGCGCGGCCCGAGCAGCGACCCGCTCAACCCGTGGCTGCTCCCCCACTCCGTCCTCACCACGCTCTGGCAGCGCGACCACGTCCTGGTGATCCCGGCGTCGGCGTCCCCGCACACCGTCGTCGACCGGGCCCGCCGCCTCCTGGAGGAGCGCACCCCACCCGTCCACGCGGGCTTCTTCTCCCCCTGCCCCACCCTGGAGACCGTCCACGAGGGCTGGCTGCGCGCCCGCGTCGCCGCCCGCACCGCCGCCCCCGGCGAGACCCGCGACTGGACGTCCCTAGGCGTCCTGCGCCTCCTGCGCGCCGCGGGCGACGAGGCGCTCACCCAGACCACCCGGACTCCGGGCACCGAGGCCCTCCTCAACTACCCCGACCTGGCCCTCACCGCCCGCACCTACCTGGACCTGGCGGGCAACGTCCAGAGAACAGCTCGAACCCTGAACATCCACCGCCAGACCCTCTACCACCGCCTCCGCCGCATCGAGGAACTGACGGCCCTGACCCTCGCCGACGGTCAGGACCGCCTGACCCTCCACCTGGCCCTCACCCTCGCCCCGCACCTCCAGCAGGACGACTGATCAGGACTCCGCCAGCCCGGCGTGCATGCTCCGCAGCTCGCGTTTGAGGATCTTGCCGCTGGGGTTCTTCGGCAGGGACTCCGCCAGCACCACGTACTTCGGCCGCTTGTACCCCGCGAGCCGCTCCCGCACGTGCGCGTGCACATCGTCGACGCTCAGCGCGGCCCCCGGCCTGGGCACCACCACCGCCGTGACGGCCTCGATCCACCGCGGATGCGCGATCCCGAACACCGCGACCTCGGCGACCCCGTCCAGCTCGTAGATCGCCTCCTCGACCTCGCGGCTGGCGACGTTCTCCCCGCCCGTCTTGATCATGTCCTTCTTCCGGTCGACCACCGACAGGTAGCCGTCCTCGGTCATGACCCCGAGGTCCCCCGAGTGGAACCACCCGCCCCGGAACGCCTCCTCGGTCTTGGCCTCGTCGTTGTAGTACCCCAGGGCCGCGTGCGGGCTCCGGTGGACGATCTCGCCGACCTCCCCCGCCGCCACGGGATTCCCGAGGTCGTCGACGAGGATCGTCTCCACGTTGATGGCCGCCCGCCCCGCGCTGCCGGCTCGCTCCAGTTGCTCGTCCGGACGCAGGATCGTCGCGAGCGGCGCCATCTCCGTCTGCCCGTAGAAGTTCCACAGCCGCACGTCCGGCAGCCGCCGCAGCAGTTCCCGCAGCACCTCCACCGGCATCGCGGACGCCCCGTAGTACCCCTTCCGCAGGCTCGAAAGATCCCGCGTCTCGAAATCGGGATGCCGCAGCAGCGAGATCCACACCGTCGGGGGGCAGAACAGCTTGGTGACCTTCTCCCGCTCGATCGTCTCCAAAAGCAGCGCCGGATCGGGCCCCGGCAGGATGACGCTGGTCGCCCCCAGATAGACATCGACGGAGAAAAAGCAATCAAGCTGCGCGCAGTGGTAGAGCGGCAGCGCGTGCACCTCGACGTCGTCGGCGGCCATCTCCCCGTCGACGATGCAGCTCACGTACTGGCTGATCAGCGACCGGCTGGTCAGCATCACGCCCTTGGGCCGCGACTCCGTCCCCGACGTGTACATCAGCCGCAGCGGGTCGTCGTCCCCCACCAGCACGTCGGGCGCCGCGGCTGACCCGTCCCGCCACCAGCCGTCGACGTCCTCCCACCCCGCAGGGCCGTCCCCGATCCGCGCCCGCACCCCGCCCTCGACACCGGCCGCCGCGAGCGCCTTCTCCGCCACGGGCACCAGCGCGCCCTCGGCCACGATCCCGCAAGCACCCGAATGCCCGAGGATGTAGCCGATCTCGTCGGCGCCCAGCATGAAGTTGACCGGCACCAGCACCACGCCCAGCTTCGCCGTCGCGAACGCCAGCACCGCGTACTGGAAGCAGTTGTGCGACAGCAGGGCGAGCCGGTCCCCCTTGCTCAGCCCCCGCCCCGCCAGCGCGTTCGCCGCCCGGTTCACAGCCGCGTCGAACTCCGCGTACGTGACCCGCAGGTCACCGCTCACCACCGCGAGCTTCCCCGGATACCGCCGAGCCGTCCGGTGCAACAGGTCGCCGTAAGAGTGCTGCCGGGCACGCGCCACCGCCGAGGACATCGAACACCACACTTTCCGCTGGTCAGTGACCGAAATCATACCGAACCGGACCGATCACTCCCCCGCACACACATCAAGGGCGAAGCCCGAGGGGGGCAAGGGGCGAAGCCCCAAACACAGAGCGCAGAGCACCAACCCGCACAAACGAATCGAAGGGCGAAGCCCGAGGGGGGCAAGGGGCGAAGCCCCAAACACAGAGCGCAAAGCACCAACCCGCACAAACGAATCGAAGGGCAAAGCCCGAGGGGGGCAAGGGGCGAAGCCCCAAACACAGAGCGCAGAGCACCAACCCGCACCAGCAAGGGGGCGTGGGGGCGGAGCCCCCACACCGGGGGGCTCGGGGGGTCGCCCCCCCGATAAACGGCGAAGGGTCCGTGGGGAAGCGCCAAAGGCGCGACCACACGGACCCTAGGACCCGTAGCGGGGGCAGGATTTGAACCTGCGACCTCTGGGTTATGAGCCCAGCGAGCTACCGAACTGCTCCACCCCGCGGTGATGGTTCAACTGTATTGCATGGCGGGGGCGCGGCCAAATCGGTTTCGGCGGGGGTCACTTGGTGCAGGCGGGGACGGTGCCTTTGCCGGTGGTGACGGCGTTGATGGCCTGGACGGCGCTGTGCAGGGTGTCGGCGCGGACGAGGCGGAGGCCGCCGGGGCGGGCGCCGAGGGCTTCGGAGCAGTTCTTCGCGGGGGTGAGGAAGATCGTGGCGCCGGCTCGGCGGGCGGCGATCATCTTCTGCTGGATGCCGCCGATGGGGCCGACCTGGCCCTCGGCGTCGATCTCGCCGGTGCCGGCGATGAACTTGCCGGCGCTGAGGGAGCCGGGGGTGAGCTTGTCGTAGATGGCGAGGGCGAACATGAGGCCGGCGCTGGGGCCGCCGATGTCGCCGACGCTGATGTCGATCTTGAAGGGGAACTTGTACTGGTCGCCGAGGACGACGCCGACGACGGCGCGCTTGCCGGTGGGGTCGGCGACGGTGGTGAAGGTCTGGGTGGTGTCCTTGCCGCCGCGCTGGACGGTGAGGGTGACCTTGTCGCCGATCTTGCGTTTGGCCATCGCGCCGGTGACCTGGGAGGTGCTGGTGACCTTGGCGCCGTCGAGGGCGGTGACCTGGTCGCCGGGCTGGAGCCTGCCGTCGGCGGGGCGGCCCTTCTGGACACCCTGGACGATCACCTGGGTCTGCAGGGGGACGCCGAGTTCGTGCAGGGCGGCGGCTTTGGCGCTCTGCTGGGAGTCCTGCATCTGGCGGGTGTTCTCCTGGTCGACCTGCTTCTGGCTCTCGTCCTTGGGGAAGTAGAGCTCCTCAGGGACGATGGCGGTGTCGTGGTCGAGCCAGCCGCGCAGGGCGGTGAAGAGGTCGATGCGCCCGCCGGGGCCGCCGCGGTAGGTGACGGTGGTGAAGTTGAGGTGTCCCTCGTCGGGGTAGGTCTGCCGGCCGTCGATGGTGATGACCTGCTGGCCCTTCTCGTTCGTGCCGAGGGTGTTGCTCGTGGGGCCGGGCATCAGCGCGATGTAGGGCACCGGCATGAGGGAGCCGACGAGGGCCAGCGCGAGGATCAGGACGCTCGCGACGGTGAGGGTGGCGGCACGACGGGACATGGTCGGCACTCTATGCGGATCAGGGGGGTCAGCAGGCCCCGACCCACTCGTCCGTACCGTCGGTGAAGGTCTGGCGCTTCCAGATCGGCACCTGGGCCTTGAGGTCGTCGATGAGGCGGCGGCAGGCGTCGAAGGCTTCGGCGCGGTGCGGGCAGGACGCGGCGACGACGACGGCGAGGTCGCCGATCCGCAGGTCGCCGACGCGGTGGACGGCGGCGAGGGCGCGGACGGGGAAGTCGGCGGCGACCTTGTCCATGACGGCGCGCAGTTCCCGTTCGACGGTGGGGTGGGCGCTGTAGGACAGGGCGCGGACGTCGCGGGCGTGGTCGTGGTCGCGGACGGTTCCGACGAACAGCGCGACGCCGCCGGCGGCGGGGTCGCCGACGGCGGCGAACACCTCGTCGACGGACAGCGGGGTGTCGCGGATCTCGGCGAGCCGGATGGGGGTTCCGGCGGCGGCGCTGTCTTCGCTCACGCCCTGCAGGCTACCTTCGCCCGGCGGGCCGGCTAAGGGCGAGGGGCGTGCTCGTCGGGCTCGTCGGGCTCGAACGTGCCGGCGAGGGCATCGGCCAGGGCGGGGACGAGGTCGGGGCCGGCGAGGACCTCGTCGTCGCTGTCGTGGCGGCGCAGGCGCAGGGCGGAGTGCCGGGTGCCGTCGCGGAGCACGCCGACGATCATGCGGACGTCCTCGCGCTTGGGGTGCTTGGCCGCGTACTCGGCGGCTTCGGCCTCGCCCTCGGGGATGTCGTCCTCGGCTTCGGGCGGGAGGACGACCCGTTCGATGACGAGCGCGCAGCCTTCGACGGTGTCGGGCCAGGCGATGGCGGCGAGGGCGTCCTCGACGCCGGCCTTCTCGGGGAGGGCGGGCTGCTCGAGGGCGGCGAGGGTGTCGGCGTCGGGGGGCAGGCCGAGCTGGTCGGCGAGGTCGGGCTCGGCGCGGCGCAGCTCGGTGCTGCGGACGAGGGCGTAGAGGCGGGGCGCGGCGTCCCAGCCCTCCTGCGCCGAGTGGCGTTCGAGGTCCAGCACGACTTCTTCCAGAAGACTCACGGGGCCCATCTTTCCCCGTCCGGGGACCGGGAAATGCGGGAACCCCGGTGGTAGTCGGTAAGTTGCTTACACAGCACCGGCCCGCGGCCGGTGGGCCGCGATCTCGATCGGAGGGGCAATTGGCCTTCCGGACTGCCGGTACCGGGCGCCGGTTCGGCGCCGGGCGCACCCGGCTGATGCTGCCGGTCCTGGTGGCGCTGGCGTTCCTGCTCGTCGCTTTCCTTGTCTTCACCGCGGTCTACACGAATCTGCTGTGGTACCGCTCGGTCGGCTTCACGGAGGTGTACACCACGCAGCTGCGCGCCGAGGCGGTGCTGTTCGCCGGGTCGGGCCTGCTGATGGCGCTGGTGGTGGGCGCGAACGTGGCGGTGGCGTACCGGCTGCGCCCGGCGTACCGGCCGCTGTCGGTGGAGCAGCAGGGGCTGGAGCGGTACCGGTCGGTGATCGATCCGCGCCGGCGGCTGATCTCGTTGGGGCTGCTGTTCCTGCTGGGCGTGCTGACGGGGTCGTCGGTGGCGGGCCAATGGCAGGTGTGGCTGGCGTTCCTGAACCGGACGCCGTTCGGCGTGAAGGACCCGCAGTTCCATAAGGACGTGTCGTTCTACGTCTTCACCTATCCGTTCCTGCGGCTGGTGCTGGGCGTGGTGTTCGCGACGGTGATCCTGTCGTTCCTGGCCGCGGTGATGGTGCATTACCTGTACGGCGGGTTGCGGATTCAGGGGCCGGGCGACAAGGCGAGCCCGCCCGCGCGCGCGCATCTGTCGGTGCTGGTGGGGCTTTTCGTGCTGCTGAAGGCGGCGGCGTACTGGCTGGACCGGTACGGGCTCGTCCATTCGGAGCGCGGCGTGACGACCGGCGCGTCCTATACGGACGTGAACGCGCTGCTGCCCGCCAAGACGATCCTCGCGGTCATCGCGCTGCTGTGCGCGGTGATGTTCTTCAGCAACCTGCTGCGGCGCGGGATGATGCTGCCGGGCGTCGGGTTCACGCTGCTGGTGCTGTCGGCGATCCTGCTCGGCGGGCTGTACCCGCTGCTGATCCAGCAGTTCCAGGTGAAGCCGGACGAGCTGGCCAAGGAGCGCGGGTACATCCAGCGCAACATCGACTTCACGCGGCGGGCGTACGGGGTGGGCGGCGCGCAGGTCGTCCAGTACGGGTCGGCGCCGGTGACCGACCAGAAGAAGCTGCAGGACGAGGCGAACGGGCTCGGCGGCGTCCGCGTCCTGGACCCGAACGTGGTGGGCCCGACGTTCGAGCAGCTGCAGCGGATCCGCCCGTTCTACAAGTTCCCGGACACCCTCGACGTCGACCGCTACACGGTGGACGGGCGGACCACCGACACTGTGGTGGCGCTGCGGGAGCTGTCGGGGGCGCCGTCCGGGCAGCGCAGCTGGGTGAAGGACCGGATGGTCTACACGCACGGCTACGGGTTCGTGTCGGCGTACGGCGACCAGATGGCGCAGGGCGGGAACCCGGACTTCATCACCCGGGACATGCCGGCGTCGTCCGGCCAGCGGATCCAGGTGACGCGGCCGGAGATCTACTTCGGGGAGCGGTCGCCGCGCTACTCGGTGGTGGGCGGCAAGGGCCAGCAGGAGCTGAACTACCCCGACAACAGCCCGGACGACGGGCAGCAGAGCACCACCTATGACGGGGGCGGCGGCGTCCCGGTCGACTCGTTCTTCCACAAGCTGCTGTACGCGACGCGGTTCCAGGACAAGAACCTGCTGCTGTCCGGGGCGATCAAGAAGGACGCGCGGATCCTGTACGACCGGCCGCCGCGCGAGCGGGTGCACAAGGCGGCGCCGTGGCTGACGCTGGACGGCGACCCGTACCCGGCGGTGGTGCAGGGCCGGGTCGTGTGGATCGTGGACGGCTACACCACGTCCGGCGCGTACCCGTACTCGGAGCAGACGAGCCTCGGCGAGGCGACCCGCGACACGATCACCGACACCCGCTCGTCGGTGGCGCGGCAGGCGAACGACCACATCAACTACATGCGGAACTCGGTGAAGGCCACGGTGGACGCCTACAGCGGCGCGGTCCACCTGTACCAGTGGGACACCGACGACCCGATCCTGAAGACGTGGATGAAGGTGTTCCCGCACACCGTCGAGTCGAAGGCGAGCATCCCGCAGGACCTGCTGGCGCACTTCCGCTACCCGCAGGACCTGTTCAAGGTGCAGCGGCAGATCCTCACCAAGTACCACGTGACGGACCCGTCGGCGTTCTACAACGGCGAGGGGTTCTGGGAGGTGCCGCAGGACCCGACGACGCAGGGCAAGCTGCAGCCGCCGTACTACCAGAGCCTGACGATGCCGTCGCCGTTCGACGGGGCGTCGGCGTTCTCGCTGACGACGGTGTTCAACCCGCGCGACAACCCGCAGCTCGCGGCGTTCATGGCGGTCGACTCCGACCCGTCGAGCAAGTACTACGGGCAGATCCGGATCCTGCAGATGCCGCGGGACGCGCAGCCGCCGGGCCCGGGGCAGGTGCAGAACTCGTTCGAGACGGACTCGCAGGTGAAGGGCGACCTGTTCGCGCTGCGGCAGGGCGGGACGAAGACCGTGGCGGGGAACCTGCTGACGATCCCGTTCGGCGGGAGCCTGCTGTACGTCGAGCCGATGTACACCAAGGCGTCCGGCGGGAAGGAGCAGCAGCCGTACCCGCTCCTCGGCAAGGTGCTGGTGCGGTACGGCACCCGGATCGCGGCGGCGGGCACGTTCGCGGACGCGCTGAAGCAGGTCCTCGGCGGGTCCGGGGCGCCGGCGGTGACGGGGTCCGGGTCCGGGGACGGCCGGCTGTCGCCGCAGGAGCAGCAGGCGATCAATGACCTGCAGAAGGCCGTGAGCGACTACGAGAAGGCCCAGCAGAAGGGCGACTATCCGGGCATGGGCGACGCCTGGCAGCGGATCAAGCGGGCGCAGGAGGCGCTGTCGGCGGCGCAGCAGGCGGGCGGGAAGCAGCCGAAGCCGACGCCGGACGCGTCGTCCTCGCCGACGGCGTCCCCGCCGGCGTCGCCCTCGCCGAGCGGCTCGGCCGAAGCGTCGGCCGGCTGACGGCCCCGGCCGGGCCGCCCGGCTAGGCGGCGCGGCTAGCGGCGGCGCTTGCGGGCGCGGCGGATCGCGGCGGCGGCGCCGATCGCGGCGACGGTCGCGCCGGCCGCGGTCGCCATGGTGGCCTCCTTGCCGCCGACGCGGCGCCCGACGACGGCGTGCCGCCCGGCGGTCTCCTCCATCACCACGCGCAGCGCGGCGGCGTTGTCGTAGCCCGGCTTCCAGCCGGCGGCGCGCAGCCGGGCGCAGTCGACGACCCACGGGTAGGCGACGTAGTGCAGGTCGGTGGCGGGCGCCGGGGTCATGCCGAGGCGGTGCAGCCGCTGCGCCATCCCGAACGTCAGCGCGGCGGGCAGCTCGAAGCTGCGCTTGCCGGTGATCTCGGTGACCTCCTCGGGGCCGAGCCAGCCCTCGCAGCCGACCGCGACCGGGCCGGCGACGTCCTCGGCGACGATCACCTCCAGCGCGGACGCGAGGTCCTCGATGTGGCAGAACTGCCAGCCGGGCGTGCTGCCCTTCACCGTCAGCAGCCGGGGCGCCTCGAAGTGCCGGGTGACCACGGTGTCCACGCCGGGCCCCACCAGCGCGGCGGGCCGCACGACGGTGATCTCCAGCCCGGGGTGGGTGAGCGGCGCGGTCGCGGCCAGCTCCTCGATCTCCAGGTAGTCGCCCGCGATGCTGACGTCGGCCTCGGCGAGCACCGGGGCGTCCTCGGGCAGCGGCACCTCGTTGCCGGGCGCGGCGCCGTACACCATCGCGCTGGTGACGAGGACCACGCGGCGGACGCGGGCGGCCGCGGCGGCGGTGACGACGGTCTGCGCGCCCCGCACGTTGTGGGTGCGGCGCTCCTTTCCGTCGGCATCCGGGGAGTGCTCGACGTCCAGGTTGACGATCACGTCCACGTCGGAGAGCCGGTTGGACAGCAGCGGGTCCCGGATGTCGACGACGCGCCACGTGGCGCCGGCCACGTCGCCGCGGTGCCCGTCGATGGCGACGACCTTGCGGATGTCTTCCCGTTCGGCGAGCCGGGCGGCCAGCAGCCGTCCCGCCCCGGAGGCCGCACCGGTGACGGCGACGACCGGGGCCTTGCTACGCCGAGGGCGAACCTTGCCCGTTGCCACGGGGGTGCCCCCTTCCTTGAGTACGCGACCTTGCCGGGACCGGCTAACGTTGCGGATATGAGCCCATCATGCATCCCAGGGGCGAACCGATGAGTGACACTCCCTTCGGCTTCAACCGTCCCGGCGACGGAGACGACGACCGTCCCCAGGATCCATTCAAGGGCATGGGCGGCGACATGGCGCAGTTCGCCGACATGCTGCACCGGTTCGCGGACATGATCGGCGCGCAGGGCCAGGGCGGCGTGTCCGGCGGCCCGCTCAACTGGGACCTGGCCAAGAACATCGCCCGCCACCAGGTGGTCGAGCAGGGCGACCCGTCGATCGTGGACGCCGAGCGGCGCCAGGTCGAGGAGGCGCTGCGGCTGGCCGACCTGTGGCTGGACGAGGGCACGACGCTGCCCGCCGGCATCCGGTCGCCGAAGGCATGGAGCCGGTCGGAGTGGATCGAGCAGACGCTGCCGGTGTGGGCGAAGGTCTGCGACCCGATCGCGTCCCGCATGGTCGAGTCGATGGGCGGCGCGCTCGGCGGCGCCGGCGAGATGCCCGCCGAGATGCAGGCGATGGCCGGCCCGCTGATCGGGATGGTCAAGCAGATGGCCGGCGCGATGGTCGGCGGCCAGGCGGGGCAGGCGCTCGGCGCGCTGGCCCGCGAGGTGACCGGCTCGGCGGACGTGGGCCTGCCGCTGGCGCCCGACGGCGTCGGCGCGCTGCTGCCCGCGGGGGTCGAGGCGTTCGGCTCGGGCCTGGAGGTCTCCGAGGACGAGGTCCGGCTGTACCTGGCGCTGCGGGAGGCCGCGCACCAGCGGCTGTTCGCGCACGTGCCGTGGCTGCGGGCGCACCTGCTCGGCGCCGTCGAGGAGTACGCGCGGGGCATCACCGTCGACCTGTCGGGCATCGAGCAGGCCGTGCAGGGGCTCGACCTGAGCAACCCGGAGGCGATCCAGGAGGCGCTCGGCGGCGAGATCCAGCTGCAGCCGGAGGAGACGCCCCGGCAGAAGGCGGCCCTCGCCCGGCTGGAGACCACGCTCGCGCTGGTCGAGGGCTGGGTCGACACCGTGGTCAACGAGGCGGCGCAGGGCCGGCTGCCCGGCTCGGTGAAGCTCGCCGAGGCGGTGCGGCGGCGCCGCGCGACCGGCGGCCCGGCGGAGCGGACGTTCGCGACGCTGGTCGGGCTGGAGCTGCGGCCGCGGCGGCTGCGCGAGGCCGCGGCGCTGTGGCGCAAGCTGACCGATGCGCGCGGCGCGCAGGGCCGCGACGCGGTCTGGGAGCACCCCGACCTGCTGCCGACGGCCGACGATCTCGACGATCCGGACGGCTTCGTGCACGGCCGGGAGATCGAGGGGCTGTCCGACCTCGACCTGACCAACCTGACCACGGCGGCCGAGGACGAGCCCTCGGACACGCCCGACGACAAGCAGGAGGACAAGCCGGACGACAAGCCCGACGACCCCGGCGAGGGCGGCGCGGGGCCAGGCGACGCGGGACCGCGGTCGTGAGCGTCATGCGCGTCCCGCACGCGCCCCGGGTGAACGGCTGCCGGTACGAGCCGGGGTCGTCCACGAACGTGATCCGGCGCCGGGTCGCGCGGGAGAGCCTGTGCTGGCAGCGGCCCGTGGACCAGGAGCGGCGCCGCCGTCATCCGGCCAGCTCGCCCTACGCCCGCGCCAACCGCACGTGACGGCTCCGTCCGCGACGGCGCCGCTGTACGCCGACGCCTTCGGGGTGCTGTCGTCCTGGGCGGCGCCCGACGCCGGCCAGGAGCGGATGCGGCGGGAGTTCCTCACGCATCTGGAGGAGCATCCGGCGGACGGGATGTGGCGCGCCTGCGCCGACGGCCACATCACGGCGAGCGCGGCGGTGCTCGACGCGTCGCGGTCCCGGATCCTGCTGACGCTGCACTCCAAGATCAAGGCATGGCTGCAGCTCGGCGGGCACTGCGAGCCCGCGGACGCGACGCTGGCGGGCGCCGCGCTGCGGGAGGCGACGGAGGAGTCCGGCATACCGGACCTGCGGCCGCTGCCGGGGCCCGTCCAGCTGGACCGGCACCGGGTGAACTGCCATCCGGCGGGGACGTGGCACCTGGACGTCCAGTACGTCATGATCGCCCCGGAGGGCGCCCGGCCCGCGATCTCGGACGAGTCGGACGATCTGGCGTGGTTCCCCGTCGACGCCCTCCCGCAGGACACCGACGACGCCCTGCGCCGCCTCGTCACCCGCGCGACCCGGGCCCGCTAGCGGAGCGGGGAGCCTTCGAGGAGAGCCCGCGTATTTTCCCAGCCCTCCAGGCCGGGGTCGAGGAGGCGCAGGTCGGCGGGGGTGCGGATGCGGTGCCAGCCGGGTCCCTGCGGGACGAGGCCGGGGCGGGGCGCGGCGGCGCGGAGCCGGGCCAGGGCGTCCGGGGCGTCGAGCGCCATGCCGGGGCCGTCGAGCGCGGTGGCGAGCCAGGCGGGCAGCGGCAGCCGGGCGGCGAGCGCGACGAGCCCGTTGCCGCCGGCGGCCTGGCAGGCGGCGGCGGGCGCGCTGCCGAGGGCGCGGAACAGCTTGCCGAGCAGCAGCGGCGGCAGGTCGGGGGCGTCCGGCACGATCAGCGCGGCCTCGTCGGCGCCGAGCGCGTGCAGCGCGGCGAAGGCGGCGTCGGGCGCGGGCTCGCGGACGATCGGGGTGCCCGGCCAGGTGATCGTCTCGGCGTCCGGCGGGCCGTCCGGGTCGACGACGAGCGCGGCCGTGACGAACTCCAGGCCGGCGGCGACCTCGTAGACGTCCTCGAGCATGGCGAGCCGGAACTCGGCGCCGTCCACCCCGGGGGGAGCGGCGGACGGGCCGGACGGGTCGAACGGCAGGACCGCGGCGCAGCGGCCGGTGATCTCGGGGGCGGGCGGGTTCCCGGGCAGGGTCACCCGGCGACCTCGTGCGGGAAGCCGTCGCCGTGCAGGCCGTCTCCGTGGTGCATGCCGTCGTCGTGGCCGGGCTCCTCGTCGGGCGCGTCCGCCTCCAGCGGCAGGTGCGCGGCGGCGGCGACGCCCTCCAGGTACCCGCGGGCCCGGTCGGCCTTGGGGTAGTTGCCGACGAGCTGCCAGAAGTCGGCGCCGTGCCCCGGGATCAGCAGGTGCGCCAGCTCGTGCACCAGCACGTAGTCCACGACCCAGGACGGCATGCCGCGCAGCCGGGTGGACAGCCGGATCGTGCCGTCGTCGGGGGTGCAGGAGCCCCAGCGGCTGCGCTGGTTGGCGACCCACCGGACGCTGACCGGGTCGGCGCGGCCGTCGAGGTAGCGGCGGGACAGCTCGTGGGCGCGCGACTCGAGATCGGCGTCGGAGGGGCGGCGGCGGCGCTCGCGCTCCTCCAGCCGTTCCAGGATGGTGGCGATCCACTGTTCCTCTTCGGCCTTGCTGAGCCTGGAGGGCACCATCACCACCACCTTGTCCCCGTCGCGGTAGGCGGACACGGTCCGGCGGCGCCTGGTGCTGCGGCGGACCTCAACGTTAGGGGGCACGGCAGCACCGTACCCAAAATTTTGCGTCCTCCACAGGGGGTGTTTGACGTCAGCCCAGGTCAAAGCCCATCTTTTGGCGGGGCTGAGGGGGTTTCCACAGCCTCGTCAAGCGCCGGTGAAGCGCGGGGAACGCTTCTCGCGCTGGGCGGTGAGGCCTTCGATCATGTCCTCGGACGCCATCGTGACGGGCTGGGCCAGCGATTCCCAGCGCAGGGCGGCGTCCATGTCCGCGTGCCCGCCGTCGGCCAGGGCGACCTTGGTGAGCCGGGTCGCGATGGGCGCGTTCGCGGCGATCCGCTCAGCGATCTTCATCGTCTCGTCCAGCACGTCCGCGCGGGGGAAGGCCTGGTTGACCAGCCCGTGGGCGGCGGCCTCGGCTCCGGTGAGGACGCGTCCGGCCAGCAGCATCTCGCGGGCCAGCGGCAGCCCGGCGACCTCGGGGAACAGCCAGGTGGCGGCCATGCCGGGGTGCAGGCCGAGCGCGGTGAAGGGGGCGAGGAGCTTGGCGTCGTCGGCGGCGTAGCGCAGGTCGCAGGCCAGCGCGAGGCAGAGCCCGGCGCCGACGGCGTGCCCGTTGACGGCGGCGATCGTGGGGACTTCGAGGCTCCGGATCGTCAGCCACGTCCGGTAGAACTCGAGCATCCGGTCGCGCAGCGGGGGGACGGCGACGGAGCTGGTGCCGGCCAGCCAGGACAGGTCGCCGCCGGAGCTGAACGCGGTGCCGGCCCCGGTGAGCACCACGCAGCGCAGCCCGGTGTCGCCGCGCAGGTCCGCGATGGCCTGCTTGTAGGCGGCGGTCATCTCGTCGGACATCGCGTTCCGCCGGCCGGGGTCGTTCAGCGTCAGGACGGCGATACCGTCGGGACGGCGCTCGACCCGCAGCGCCTCGGGCTGTTCTCCGGACATGGCTCCGCACCGTACCGTGCGCCGCCCGCCCCGCGTCACGCGCCCCCCACCCGTTGAGTTGCGGCGAGTCGTCGTTATGGGACGCCTCATAACGACGACTCGCCGCAAGTCAACGAGCGGGCGTGAGAAAGCGCACACTTACCAAGGGGGCGCAGGTCACCGAGTTTCACCGCGCCGAGCTGAGGATATTGCTCCCTGGTCGTTGTGGCGCGAACAACAGCCGATCACCGACAATGGTCCGCGTGAGCGATCTTCCCCGCCGCGCGGTGACGCGGTCAGCAAAGCTGGCGTCCCTCCCCCTCGGCTTCGCGGGGCGCACCGCCCTCGGCATCGGGAAGCGGACCATCGGCCGGCCCGCCGAGGCCGTCGCCATGGAGATCCAGACGCGCACCGCCGAGCAGCTGTTCAAGGTGCTCGGCGAGCTCAAGGGCGGCGCGATGAAGCTCGGCCAGATGCTGTCGATCTTCGAGGCGGCGCTGCCGCCGGAGATCGCCGGACCGTACCGCGCCACCCTCACCAAGCTGCAGGAGGCCGCTCCCCCGCTGCCCGCCTCGGCCGTCCACAAGGTCCTCGCCGAGGCGCTCGGCGAGGACTGGCGCGACAGCTTCACCTCGTTCGACGACAGGCCCGCCGCCGCCGCGTCCATCGGCCAGGTGCACCGCGCCGTGTGGTCCGACGGCCGCCCCGTCGCGGTGAAGGTGCAGTACCCCGGCGCCGGCAAGGCGCTGATCAGCGACTTCAACCAGCTCGCCCGGCTCGGCCGGCTGTTCGGCGTCCTCATGCCGGGCCTGGACGTCAAGTCGATGCTGGCCGAGCTGAAGGAACGCGTCGTCGAGGAGCTCGACTACACCATCGAGGCCGAGTCCCAGACGATCATCCGGGACGCCTACCTGGACGACCCCGACTTCTATATCCCCGAGGTGATCGCCCAGTCCGGCGACGTGCTGGTCACCGAGTGGATGGACGGCACCCCGCTCTCGAAGATCATCAGCGACGGCGACCAGGAGACCCGGAACCACGCGGCGCTGCTGTACTGCCGGTTCCTGCTGTCGGGGCCGAAGCGCTCCGGGATGCTGCACGGCGACCCGCACCCCGGCAACTTCCGGCTGCTGGAGGACGGCCGGCTCGGCGTCCTGGACTTCGGCGCCGTCGACCGCATCCCCGGCGGCTTCCAGCGCCGGCTCGGCCTGCTGCTGCGCATCGGCACGATGGCCGACATCGACGAGATCGAGGACGCGCTGCGCGACGAGGACTTCATCCGCGAGGGCGTGGAGATCGACGCGGAAGCGCTGCAGGCGTTCCTCGCCCCGATCACCGAGCCGTTCATCACCGAGACGTTCAAGTTCAACCGCGAGTGGCTGCGCGACATGGCCGCCCGCGTCACCGACCTGCGGCCGACCAACGTCGTCCGGCAGCTGAACCTGCCGCCCGAGTACGTGATCATCCACCGGGTGCTGTCCGCCGGCACCGGCGTGCTGTGCCAGTTGGAGTGCGAGATCCCGGCCCGCGCCGAGTCCCTGAAGTGGGTCCCCGGCTTCGCCGACGACGAGGACGGCGAACTGGTCACCGGCTAATCGGTTTCAGCTACGGGACGGGCCCCGTCCGCGCTGATGAGGCGCGGGCGGGGCCCGTTCCGGTGCGTCCGGCCAGTGGGGGGCCGGCGCACCGATGTCCACCGGGAGGCACGCCCCGAAATCAGGTGGCGCCCGCCGAAACCATCCAAGAAGCGGCGGGCCGGCGGCCTGCGACCGGCGGACCGGAGATGGTCATCGGTGGTTCTTCGACACCTGCGCGTCGGTGTCGCGGGACGCGGTCGGCGCGAGCAGCACCCGCCGCACCAGCGACGCCCTCGTCTGCGCCTCCCGGCGCGCGCGCCGCATGGCGCGCACGCGGGCGGCGAGCTCGTCGGGCACGGTCACGGGTATTCGCTCCCGCGACAGGTCCTGGCTGAGCAACGTCATCTCGTTCTCCCCGGCCGCCCGGAGGCGCGGTCCCCGCGCGGGGGCCGCGCCTCCGGGCTCGGTACGGCCGATCTTCGTCGGTTCTGCGGTCGGTCCGGCGGACACGGTCGGCATCAGAGCCTCACACGGCCGCTTCGTCCGGAAGCGGGTGCTTGCGCGGGCGGCCGCGGGGCCGCTTGCGCGCGACGATCACGCCGCGGACGAAGAGCTCGCCGCCCCAGACCCCCCACGGCTCCTTGCGCTCGAGCGCACCGGCGAGGCACTCCTTGCGGAGCGGGCACTCCAGGCACAGCGCCTTGGCGAGCTCGACGTCGGCGGGCGCCTCGGCGAAGAACAGTTCGGGGTCGGTCCGGCACGGAAGAGTGAGGTCCTCCTCGCTGATGGCGAGAGCCCCCTGCATCACAGTCACCCTGGTTCCTCTCGTTGGATCTCAACGGGCGTGTCGGTTGGGTCGTCCGGGCAAAGAAGAAGGCCGCGGATCCGGTGTCTGGATCCGCGGCCTGGGGGCTTGCCGGTGTCTTGCTAAACCGGTCGCCTCCAGGGGAACGGACCCGACACGCCACCCGCCGGGGTGGCGCCCATGTGGGCCGTGGCCGGAGCCTGGGACTTCATGTCTTCGGCGAAGACACTCCACCCCTGCTCGTCCTGGATTCGCTGCTCAAGGCGCAGATCGCGTAGATCGCGCATACGGGTGCCGTCGACGCGGAGCCGCAGGCCGACCGCATCGGCCGGCGAGTCGGCGCCGAGGCGCGCCGGGCCGCCGGGCTTCACGCCGAGCGGGGTCCGGGCACACGTGACGGCATACGCGTTCGAGGTGCCGTGGCATGCGGCGGTCCAGGACGCCTGCGATTTCATCGACGTGTTGCTCACCGGACTGCACACCACCTCTCTGGCTCCTCGGGCCGGGGCCGGTGGATCCAAGATCCACACCGGTCGGCCGGTTGATTGCTCGCGACGAGCGTACGGGGATCTCGCCGAACCAATCAAGGTATTTTTGACCTGCGGTTTTGTGGGTGACTTCACCCTCGTTCCCCGGAACCGGCGCCGCTGCCGCAGCGTCGGAACTCCAGGGAGCGTCTTACAAGACGATCATCGCACACGGGACGCGCCGCGTCCCGTCATCCGTCCCGTCCGGAGTCGGACACCCGGACGAGTCCCTCCTGCATCACCGACACCACGAGGTCGCCGGAGCGGGTGAACACCTGGCCCCGGGCCAGCCCCCGCGCGCCCCCGGCGAACGGGGTGTCCTGGTAGTACAGCAGCCAGTCGTCGGCGCGGAACGGCCGGTGGAACCACATCGCGTGGTCCAGGCTGGCGCCCATCGTCCGCTGGTCGCCCCACGCCAGCCCGTGGTTGAGCAGGACGGTGTCGAGCAGCGTCATGTCCGAGGCGTACGTCATCAGGCACACGTGCAGCAGCGGGTCGTCGGGCAGGTCCCCGATGACCTTCAGCCACACCACCGACTCCGGCGAGGCGAGCGCCGGGTCCTTGGCCGCCTCCCAGGTCAGCGGGGTCGCGTGCCGGACGTCGAACGGCCGCCTGTCGACGAAGGCGCGGGCGCCCGCCTCGCCGAACATCGGCGTCAGCCGGGTCAGCGAGTCCGGCAGCGTCTCGGGGTCGGGGGCGTCCGGCATCGGCGCCTGGTGCACCGGCCCGTCCTCGACGACCTGGAACGACGCCGACAGCGTGAAGATCGCCTTGCCGTGCTGGATGGCGCTGACCCGCCGCGTCGTGAAGGACCGGCCGTCGCGGACCCGGTCGACGGTGTAGACGATCGGGACGAGCGGGTCGCCGGGCCGGATGAAGTACGCGTGCAGCGAGTGCACCGGCCGGTTCACCGGGACGGTGCGGCCGGCGGCGACCAGCGCCTGCCCGGCCACCTGCCCGCCGAAGACACGTTGCCGGCGCTCCTCGGGGCTGCGGCCGCGAAAGATGTCGTTCTCGATCTGCTCCAGATCCAGCAGGTCCAGCAGTGCCTTCAGGGATTCGCTCACGACCGCCAGTCTTCCGTATCCGCCCTTGTGACCGGGCTCTCACCCCGGCGCCACCTCCCACGCCGCACCGGCGGCGAGGGCCGCGTCACACCCCGCAAAGACCCAAAACCGCTTCGCCGTAGCGGTCGAGCTTCACCCTGCCGACGCCGGGGATGCGGGCCAGCTCCTCCATCGACTCGGGGCAGTGCTCGGCGATCGCCTGGAGGGTCGCGTCGGTGAACACGACATAGGCCGGGATCCGCTGCTCCGCCGACACCTCGGCGCGCCAGTCCTTCAGCGCGAGGAACAGCTCCTCGTTCAGCTCGGACGGGCAGTCCTCGCAGCGGCCGAGCTTGCGCTCGACGGCGGCGGTGAGCGGCCGGCCGCACACCCGGCACGGCTGCGGGCCCTTGGTGACGCGGCGCTTGGCGCGGTCGACGCGGGCGGGCGTGTGCGTGGTGGTCTTGCCGGTCAGGCCGTCGAGGAACCGGGACGGGCGGCGCAGCTGGGAACCGCCCGGCGACCGCGCCAGCGCCCACGACAGCGTCAGGTGGACGCGCGCGCGCGTGACGCCGACGTAGAGCAGCCGACGCTCCTCCTCGATCTGCTCGGGGGTCTTGGCGTAGACGATCGGGAGCGTGCCCTCCGCCAGCCCGGCGAGGAACACCGCGTCCCACTCCAGGCCCTTGGCCGCGTGCAGCGAGGCGAGCGTCACGCCCTCCAGCGGCGGCGCGTGCTGCGCCGCGGCGCGCTCCTCCAGCTCGGCGACGAACTGCGGCAGGCCCGCCTTCGGGTCGTCGGCGGCCATGTCCTCGGCGAGCTGCGCCAGCGCGGCGAGCGACTCCCAGCGCGCGCGGGCCGCGCCCGCGCCCTCCGGCGGCCGGTCGGAGAAGCCCGCGCCGGACAGCACGTGCCGGACCGTCATGATCAGCCCGGTGCCGTCGGTCTCGGCGTCGGCGCCCGCGCGGGCCGCGCCGCGCAGCCGGACGACCGCCTCCCGCACCTCCGGCCGCTCGAAGAACCGCTCCGCGCCGCGCAGCACGTACGGGACGCCGGCCGCGGCGAGCGCCGCCTCGTACGTCTCGGACTGGGCGTTGATGCGGAACAGGATCGCGATCTCGCGGGCCGGCACGCCCTCGTCGATCAGCTTGCGGGCCCGCCGCGCGGTGTCGTCGGCCTCGGCGATCTCGTCGTCGTACTCGTTGAACACCGGCTCGGGGCCCTTGTCGCGCTGCGCGACCAGCTCCAGCCGGTGCCGCTGTTCCTTCGCCTGCCCGATCACCCCGTTCGCCAGCCGCACGACCTGCGGCGTCGACCGGTAGTCGCGGACGAGCCGCACGACCTTCGCGTCCGGGTGCTCGCGGGTGAAGCCGAGCAGGTAGGACGGGGTGGCGCCGGTGAAGGAGTAGATCGTCTGGTTCGGGTCGCCGACGACGCACAGGTCGTCGCGGTCGCCGAGCCAGGTGTCCAGCAGCATCTTCTGCAGCGGGTTGACGTCCTGGAACTCGTCGACGACGAAGTACCGGTACTGCTCGCGGACCTGGTTGGCGACCTCGCGGTGCTCGGTGAGGACGGCGGCGGTCAGCTCCAGCATCCCCTCGAAGTCGAGCAGGTTGCGCTCGCGCCGCAGCTGCTCGTACATCGCGTAGACGCGCGCCACGTCCACCACCTCGGTGGACGGCCGGCGGCCCGCCCGCACGACGGCGGCCGGGTAGTCCTCGGGGCGGTGCTGGGTGACCTTCGCCCACTCGATCTCGCCGGCGACGTCGCGCAGCTCGGTGCGGCCGAGCGACAGCCCGCAGGCGCGCGCCGCGTCCGCGACCAGCCCGATCTTCGAGTCGATGATCTTGGGCGGGTCGCCGCCGATGACCCGCGGCCAGAAGTAGCTGAGCTGGCGCAGCGCCGCCGCGTGGAACGTGCGGGCCTGCACGCCGGGCGCGCCGAGCTGCCGCAGCCGGCTGCGCAGCTCGCCGGCGGCGCGGACGGTGAAGGTCACCGCGAGCACCCGCTGCGGCGTCACCACGCCGGTCAGCGTCGCGTACGCGATGCGGTGCGTGATGGCGCGGGTCTTGCCCGTCCCGGCGCCCGCGAGGACGCACACCGGACCCTGCACCGCCTCCGCGACCGCCCGCTGCTCGGGGTCGAGTCCTTCCAGCACCGACTCAGCCAACATGCACCCCATACTCCCAGTCCGCCTCGACCGTATCCGCCCGCACCACGAATTGTGGACGGACGGTCGGCCCGCCGGTCGCGGTCGTGCTTCCGCTCGCGGAATGCCGGACGGGTATCTAGTGTTCTTCGGGAGGCGAGTGCACAGATCGTCCGAACGAACGAGGGAGACGACGTACCGATGGCGACGCCGACGACCGACCGGGTCGAGGGCCCGACCGGCCAGCTCACCATGTACACGACGACCTGGTGCGGGTTCTGCCGGCGGCTGAAGAGCCAGCTGGCCCGCGACGGGATCGAGATGGTGGAGATCGACATCGAGCGCGACCCGAAGGCCGCCGAGTTCGTGATGAGCGTCAACGGCGGTAATCAGACCGTCCCGACGATCTTGTTCCCGGACGGCTCCGCCGCCACCAACCCGAGCGCGAAGGAAGTCAAGCGTCGTCTGGCTGAACTCGCGGGCTAGAACCGAGCGGAAAGGCCCGCCGACCGATGGTCGGCGGGCCTTTCATATCCCCGCGTGCGCCGGGGAGCAGCCGTCCGGCAAGAGGACCGTAGGAACCGCCTGTGGACCACCCCTGCACGAACAGGGAGCAATCATTACACTACATATTGTAGCGGCTAGAACACTGGCATGTGCGGGAGTTCGCCGCCGTACCAGCGCATGATGAGCTGGGCGGCGATGGACAGCGGGCCCGGGGCGACGATCTCCTTCGCCTCGATCGCGGCGCGCAGCTCGTCGCGGGTGTACCAGCCCGCGTCGAGGATCTCCTCCGGGTCGGGGCGCAGCGGGACGGTGCCGTCGGCGGTGGCGGTGAAGCCGAGCATCAGGCTCTGCGGCAGCGGCCACGGCTGGCTGCCGAGGTAGCGGACGTCCCGGACGGCGAGGCCCACCTCCTCCTCCACCTCCCGCGCGACGGCCTGCTCCAGCGACTCGCCGGGCTCGACGAACCCGGCGAGGATGGAGCGGCGGTCGGCGGGCCACTGCGGGCCGCGGGCCAGCAGGATCCGGTCGTCGGCGTCGGTGACCAGCATGATCACGGCGGGGTCGACGCGAGGGAAGTGCTGTGAGCCGTCCTGCGGGCAGACCCGGACGTGCCCGGCGGAGGTGACGCGGGTCTCGGTGCCGCAGCGGGGGCAGAACCGGTTGGTGCGGTGCCAGTGCTCGAGCGCGACGGCGTGCGTGAGCAGGCCGGAGTCGCGGTCGGTGAGCAGGGCGCCGACGCGGCGCAGGCCGGCCGGTTCGGCGCCGTCGACCGCGGGCGGCGCGCCGGGCACGGCGAAGTAGGCGGTGCCGTCGTCGTCGACGCCGAGCAGCCACCTCTCGCCGTCCGGGGCCTGCCCGGGCGCGACGAACACCAGGGCCGGGTCGGGCTCGTGGGCGACGAGCGCCCGCCCGTCCTGGACGACCAGGACCCGCGTCGCCGGGTCGGCCCACGCGGCGGCGAGCCACGCGTCGTCGCGCCGCCTCAGCGCGACCCGGTCGAGCGTGCCGCGCGCGAGCGCCAGCCACTCGAGCGGTCCTTCGGTCACCGTCATCGGGCTCCTTCCTCCCGTGGGGTCCTCCTGCAGGTTCTAGCGGAGTGCGGTGGCGAGTTCTTCCCACAGGTAGGCGGCGGCTTCGGCGCCCTTGAGCAGCAGGGGTATCTCGACCTTCTCGTTGGGGGCGTGGATGCGGTCGTCGTCGAGCCCGACCGCGACGAAGATCAGCGGGGCGTCGAGGACGTCGGCGAGGTCGGCCTCGGGGCCGCTGCCGCCCTCGCGGGTGAACAGGACCTCGCGGCCGAAGGCGCGCTCCATGGCGCGGCGGGCGGCCTTGACGGCGGGCGAGTCGATCGGGGAGAAGCAGGGCCGGACGCCGCCGCCGGGGATGTGCACCTCGGCCTCGACGCCGTGGGGGGTGTTGGCGGCGACCCAGTCCCGGAAGGCCTGCTGCACCTTGGCGGGTTCCTGGCCGGCGACGAGCCGGAAGGAGATCTTGGCGTGCGCCTCGCGGGGGACGATGGTCTTGCCGCCGGGGCCGGTGTGGCCGCCCCACATGCCGTTGATCTCGGCGGTCGGGCGCGCCCAGACGCGCTCGAGGGTGGTGTGGCCCTTCTCGCCGTAGGCGGCGCGGCTGCCGCCGGCGGTGCGCAGCCATTCGTCCTCGTCGAACGGGAGCTTGGCGAACAGGGCGCGTTCCTCGTCGGTGAGGGGGACGACGTCGTCGTAGAAGCCGGGGAGGGTGACGCGGCCGTCGGCGTCGTGCAGCGCGGCCATCAGCGCCGCCATGGCGTGCAAGGGGTTCGGGACGGCGCCGCCGAACGAGCCGGAGTGCAGGTCCGAGGACGGGCCGCGCAGCGTGACCTCGGCCTCGGTGAGACCGCGCATGCCCGTGCACATCGACGGGACGTCCGCCGCCCACATCGTGGTGTCACTGATGACGACGGCGTCGCAGCGGAGCCGGTCGCGGCGGTCGCGCAGCAGGTCGGCGAAGTGGACGGAGCCGGACTCCTCCTCCCCTTCGACCAGCAGCTTGACGGTGACGGGCGGGGCGCCGGCGCCGGACGCGGCGAGCGCGGCGCGGATGCCGAGGGTGTGGAAGAGCACCTGGCCCTTGTCGTCGGACGCGCCGCGCCCGATGAGCCGGTCGCCGTCCTCGACGGGCTCGAACGGCGCGGTGTCCCATTCGTCGAGCGGTTCGACGGGCTGGACGTCGTGGTGCCCGTAGACCAGCACCGCGGGGGCGGACGGGTCGGCGGCGGGCCATTCGGCGTACACGGCCGGAAGGCCGGGGGTGTCCCAGATCTCGACGGTGGGGAAGCCCTGGCCGCGCAGGTACTCCGTGAGCCATCCGGCGGACCGCCGCACCTCGGTGGCGTAGGCGGGGTCTCCCGACACGGACGGGATCGCCAGCCACTCCTTGAGGTCGGCGATGAACCGGTCGCGGCCGGCCTCGATGTACTGGACGATTCGCTGGTCTGGCTCGTTCAACTGCATGCTCCCTTGCATGTCGTACTGTCAGGCACTGTAAGGGATCCTGTTCGCTCTGCCCCCAGGAGGAGCTTTGGTCCTCATCGATCCGCCGTTGTGGCCCGCGCGCGGGCGGGTGTGGTCGCACATGGTGAGCGACGTGTCGTACGAGGAGCTGCACGCGTTCGCGGCGGAGCTCGGGATGCCGGTGCGGGCGTTCGACCGGGACCACTACGACGTGCCGTCCGAGTTGTACGAGGCCGCGGTCTCGCAGGGGGCGGAGGCGGTGGGGTGCCAGGAGCTGCTTTTGCGTCTGACTCGTGCGGGGTTGCGGCGGCGTAAGACGGTCCGGCCGCGGCCCGCGGCGGGCTCGGGTGTCGGTTAGGCGTTGAGGAGCATCAGCTCCGTCCCGACGTTGCGGCGGGCGTTGTCCTCGTAGCGTTCGCGGGCCGTGGCCGTGTGGAACAGGTGCGGCAGGGCGAGGAGGCCGTTGAGCACCTCGGCGCGCCCGGCGCGGAACAGGTCGTCGGGGACGAATCCGTACTCCTCGCGGACGGCGGCGGCGTAGGCGGCGTACCGGTCGGGGTCGGCGCCGAGGATCGCGAGGTCGGCGTCGCAGAGCACCTGGCCGTTGCGGTCGCCGGGCCCGGGCGCGTGGCCGGCGGTCAGCTCGACGAGCCGGGCGACCTCGCCGACCGCCGCGGCGGGCAGGTCGGTGTCGGCGAGCATGCGGGCGGCGAGGCGGGCGCTGCGCTCCTCGTTGTCGGCGCGCTCGGGGTCGTAGACGGCGTCGTGGAACCAGGCGGCGAGCCGCACGGCATCGGGGTCGGCGGCGTCGCCGGCGAGCTCGTCCACCAGGTCGAGGACGGCGGCGAGGTGCTCGCGGGTGTGGTACCGGCGGTGCGGCTCGCCGTACCGCTTGTCCAGTTCGGTCCCGATGTGCCGGGTCTGCGGGCCGGCCAGCGCGACCCACCGCTCGACGAGATCCATGCGCCCATCCTCGCGGATCTCTGGTGCGGCGGGACACGCGATGCCGCCGTTCTTGCCCGCGCCGCCCGCCGCGGCCACTATGGTGATCGTTGCGAGTTAGGCAAGGCTTACCTCACACAGACTCACTGGAAAGGCCGACCGTGGCCGCCTCCCTCTACGTGCTCGCCGGCAAGGCGACCGACTCGGTGACGCACGGGTTCCTGCCCGCCGCCGCGCGCCTCGGGCTGGACGTCGTCCTGCTCACCGACCGTCCCGCCGCGCACGCCGGCGCCGCCGGCCGGGTCGTCGAGTGCGACGTCTCCGACTTCCGGCACGTCATCGACCGGGTCGAGGGCCGGCCCGCCGGGATCTTCAGCAACAGCGACTTCCTGCAGGCGCCCGCCGCGCTCGCCGCCGCCTACTTCGGGCTGCCCGGCAAGGACTGGCGGGCCGCGACGCGCGCGAAGAACAAGGCGCTGATGCGCCGCCATCTCGCCGCGCTGGACCCCGTCTTCTCCTGCGACGCGTTCGGCGTGCCGCCGGACGCGCCGTACCCGCTCGTGCTGAAGCCGCGCGAGGGCGTGGCCAGCGAGGACGTCTTCCTGGTCCGCGACGCGCGCGAGCTGGAGGCGCGGCGCGCGCAGGTCGCGGCGCGCCGGGACGACCCGCTGGTGGCCGAGGAATACCTGCCGGGCGAGCTGCACACTCTGGAGACGCTCGGGGACGGCGCGGAGCTGCGCGTCCTCGGCTCGTACCGGACGACCCTGTCGCCGCCCCCGTTCTTCGTCGAGGAACGGCTCGAGTGGGCGCCGCCGCCTCCGGAGACCCCGCAGGTTCTCGCGCAGCTGGAGGCGCTGGGCGTCGGGTTCGGCGCGTGCCACACCGAGTTCGTCGTCCACGAGGGCCGCGCGCGCATCATCGAGGTGAACTACCGGCTGATCGGCGACCACTGCGACTTCCTGCTCGCGGACCTGCTCGGCATCCCGCTGTTCGAGCGGATCCTCGGCGTCCACCTCGGGGAGCCTTTGGCATGGGACGTCCCGGCCGTGCGGGGGCACGCCGTCGCGGAGGCCGTCATCGCGGACCGCGCCGGGGTCCTGCGCGCCGCGCCCGGTCCGATGGAGCTGCACGACGGCGACGTGCGGCTGGCCTACCGTCCGCAGCGCGCCGTGGGCGATTCCGTCGCGCTCACCCGCACGAACCGCGACTATCTCGGAACCGTCCGCGCGATCGGACCGGCGCGGGACGAGGTCGAGGCGGCCCTTGCGCGCTTCCGGTCCGCCCACGACTGGACCATCGCGTGACCGATCCCGGCATGACCGGTCAGGACGTGGAGGGCCCGCTCGCGGTACGGGTCCTGGACGCCCTGTTCCGCGAGGACTACGGGGGCCTGCGGCGCTTCGTCGACGGCCGGACGCTCAAGCTGCCGGGACGCCCCGTCCCGCTGGTGGACGCCGACCCGGCCTTCCTCTGCGAGCTGCGCGTGGACCCGACGCAGAACCTTGCCTTACGGGACGTCTTCGCGCTGGTGCGGCACGTGGCGGACCCCCGCGACGACACCGGCGCGTTCGAGCGCGAATGCCTGGACGCCCTCGCAGCGGTGAAGCTGCACAACGACGCGCGTCCCGCCGTACACCGGCGCTTGGCGCGGATACCGGACGAACTGAGGACGGGCCCCGGGACGTTCTACGAGAGCCTCGCCGCCTACAACGACCACCCCGTCCACCCGACGAGCCGCGGCCGCGCCGGGCTCGGCATGGCGGACCTGAGCCGCTACGCCCCCGAGTTCGCGCCGTCGTTCCCGCTGCGCTGGGCGTCCGTGCGCGGCGCGACTCTTGCAGGCGAGACGCCCGTCTGGTGGCCGGCGCCGGAGGACGTGGGGCTGCCGTCGGCGGACGCGCTGTTCCCCGTGCATCCCCTCGCCGTCCGCCTCGTGCGGGACGAGCCCGCCGCGGCGATGGCCCCGGAACCGTACCTCCAGGTCTCGCCGACGCTGTCGATGCGGACCGTCGCGGCGGCGCCGCTGGAGCACGTGAAGGTCCCGCTGCCGACGAGCACGCTCGGGCTGCGCAACCGGCGCACGATCGTCCCCGGCACGCTCCCGGACGGCGCGCTCGTGGAACGTGTCCTGCGGCTCATCCTCGCCAGGGAGCCGCACCTTCCCGTCCTGCTGGCCGATGAGCAGACCTACGGGCACGCCGGCAGCCCGCTTCTCGCCTACCTCGTGCGGCGCTTCCCACCGGAGACGGCGCGCGCGCACGTCGTTCCTGTCGCTGCCTTACTGGCGGAGGCTCCGGACAAGGGCCACGTCATCGAGCGCTGGGACGTCGAGCCGCTCTTCGACGCCTACCTGTCCGCGCTGTTCGCGTGGAACGTCACGCTGTTCCGCTACGGGATCGCGCTGGAGGCGCACCAGCAGAACGTCGCGCTGGTGCTGGACGGCGCCGCGGCGCCGCGCCTGCTCGTCAAGGACAACGACGGCGCCCTCATCGACCCCGCCCGGCTCCGCGAGCGCCTCGGCCCGTCCCCCGGCGCCGACCCCCGCGACCTCGTCGACCGGCGCATGGTCACCGCCGATCCCGACGCGCTCGCCCGCGTGTTCGTCACGATCACCCTGCACCTGTGCGCCGCGGCCCCGGCGCTCGGCCTCGCCGAGCGCGGCCTGCTGCCCTGGCGCACCGGCCGCGCCCTCATCCGCGACCGGCTCGCCGCGGCGCTCGGCCCGCGGGACGCGTTCCTGCGCTCCCGCACGCTCGACGCGGACGCGCTGCCGGGCAAGGCCATGGTCACCGCCGGAACCCTCGTCGACAAGGCCAGGACCGGCGCCGCCGACATCAACAAGCACTACGGCCCGCCCGGGCCGAACTACCTACGGGATGCGACGTGCTTCTGACCGAACGGGCCCTCACGGCCGACGACGCCACCGCCACCGCGCTGCTCAACTGCCTGATCCGCGAGGTCTGCGGGCCCGAGCAGCAGGTGTGGCCGGACGGCGGGCACCTCGTCGCCCGGCTGCCGCGCGCCGGCGTCGTGCTGCGCACCGGCCTCGCCCGGCCGCCCGCCGGCCCCACCTACCGCCTGGCGCCGCCGTACGAGGAGCGGCGCGGCGACGCGTGGATCCCGGCGTCCTGGGACCGCCTCGCCGACCTGGTGGCCGGCGAGCTCGAACTGGCGACGGGCCGGCCCAACCCCGAGTTCCTCGCGCAGGTCGGCGACAGCCGCAGCGCGCTCGACGCCATCATCGCCGCGCGCCGCGAACCGGGCGACGACCGGTACCTCGAATCCGAGCAGTCGCTCGTCGCCGGCCACCGCTTCCACCCGTCGCCGAAGTCCCGGCAGGGCTCCCCCGCCGAGTGGCTCCGGTACGCGCCGGAGACCCGGGCCCGGTTCCGCCCGCACTGGCTCGCCGTCCGGGACGACCTCGTCGCCGAAGAGGGCGATCCGCGGGCGTTCGCGGCGCTGGGCGGGCCGTCCGTGCCTGGCTGCCGGACGCTGCCGGCGCATCCGTGGCAGCTGTCGCTGCTCGCCGACAGCCCGCTGCTCAAGGACGCGCTGGCGGCCGGGCTCGTCCGCGACCTCGGGCCGTCCGATGCCGAGGCCGTGCCGACGTCGTCCGTCCGCACGGTCTACCTGCCCGGCGCCGACCTGTTCTGCAAGTTCAGCCTGGACGTGCGCATAACCAACTGCGTCCGCAAGAACGCCTGGTACGAGCTGTCCGGTGCGGTCGCGCTCAACGAACTGCTGTCCGAGGTGTTGACGTCCCTGGGCGCGACGCTCCTCGCGGAGCCCGCCTACCGCAGCGTCGCCCTCGCCGACCGCCGCCTCTACGAGGGCCTGGGCGTCATCGTCCGGCAGGGGGTGCGGCACCTGCCCGGCACTCCGCTGCTCGCCGGCGCCCTGGCCGACCCGTACAGCACCCTTCTGGACGACCTGCCCGCTCTGGCGACCGCCGACGGCGCCCTCGCCTGGTGGAACGCCTATGTCGCGCAGGTGGCGCCCCCGGTGCTCCGCGCCTTCCTCGAACACGGCGTCGTCCTGGAACCGCACCTGCAGAACGTCCTCATCTGCGTCGACGCGGACGGCATGCCCGTCCACGCCGCGTTCCGCGATCTCGAAGGCACCAAGCTCACCGCCGGCCGCTGGGACCTGTCGCACCTGCCCGCCCGCGTCGCCGGCGCCCTCACCTACGCGCCCGCCCAGGGCTGGAACCGCGTCGTCTACTGCCTCCTCGTCAACCACCTCACCGAAACGGCCGCCGCCGTCGCCGACCTGCATCCCGCCCTCGAACCGGACCTGTGGAAAGCGGCCCGCACCCACCTCGCGCCGCTGGACCACCATCCGCAGATCCGGGCGCTCCTCGCCGGCGTCCCGCTTCCCGCGAAGGCGAACCTGCGCACCCGCTGGTCGCGTTCCGCCGACCGCGAAGCGACCTATGTCCCCGCCGCCAACCCGCTCTCCGCGCCCCGTCCGCTATGAACCTCGACGCCCTCGACGACCTCGACCGGTTTCCGGCCTACGTCTACGACCTGTCCGGCCTGAGAACCCATGTGGCGGCCATTCGCGACGCCGTCGGCGGCACCGAACTCTTCTACGCCGCCAAAGCGAACCCGGACGCCGAAATCCTCCGCGCCATCGCCCCCCATGTGGACGGCATCGAGGTCTCCTCCGGCGGCGAACTGACCCACGTCCGCGAAACGCTCCCCGGAATCCGGCTCGCCTTCGGCGGCCCGGGAAAGACCGACGAGGAACTGGCCCTCGCCACCGGCGTCGACCGCATCCACGTCGAAAGCCCGAGAGAACTCGACCGGCTGAAAGGCCCCGCGGACGTCCTCCTGCGGGCCAATCTCCCGCTCCGCACCCCGAACGCCGCCCTTTCCATGAGCGGCCCCTTCGGCATGGACGAGGACGCCCTCGACGCCTGCGCCGCCCGCATCGCCGAACACCCGCACATCACGCTCCGCGGCGTCCACGCCCACCTCGCGTCCGGCCTGGACGCACCCGCCATGCTCGACCTCGCCCACCGGATAGCCGAATGGGCGATTCCCTGGCTGGAAGCCCGCGGCATCGACGACCCGGAACTGAACATCGGCGGCGGGATGGCCGTCGACTACACCTCCCCCGGGACCCGTTTCGACTGGCGCGCCTACGGCGCCGGACTGGCCGGCATCCCCGCCCGCCTCCGCATCGAACCCGGCCGGTCGATGACCGCCTACCACGGCTGGTACGTCACGGACGTCCTCGACGTGAAAGCGACGCGAGGCGAGACCTACGTCGTTCTGCGAGGCGGCACCCACCACCTCAGGACCCCGGTCACGAAAGGCCACGACCAGCCTTTCGAGGTTCTGACCGCGAGCGGCCCGGAGTCACCCGCCACCTTGGTCGGCCAACTGTGCACCCCCAAGGACGTTTTCGCCCGCGACGTCCCCGTCCCGCCGCTGCGCCCCGGCGACGTCGTCGCCTTCGCCATGGCGGGCGCCTACGCCTGGAACATCTCCCACCACGACTTCCTCATGCATCCCGAACCCGCGTTCCACTACCTCCGCTAAGGTCACCGTCCGTGGCCGACATCTACGACTTCTTCCTGGCGATCAACCTCCGCGCCCTCCCCGACGCCGAGACGGCCGAGCTCCGCTGGCATCTCGGTCTCGGCCCGCAGCCCCCGGAACTGGCGATCCCGATCGACTTCTCCGAGGTCGTCGTGGACGACGACGGCGAACGGACCATCGTGGAGGCCCCGGAACCCCAGCTCGCCCAGCGCGGCCCCGGGTGGAAGATCGGCGGCGCCCTCTTCGCCGCCCTGGAGCCGCGCGAGGGCGGCGGCTGGGCCCTGACCGCCCGCCAGGAACTCCACCCCGACTACTACGACCGCGTCGACCCGCTGCTCGAATGGCTCGGCAGCCGCGCGGACCACCCGTACGTCGGCGACGACGGCACCGCGAGGAACGGCGGCTGCGGGGAGTTCGTCGGCTACGAGCGCTGGTACGAGGACAGCACGATCGAGCGGCTCCTCGTCATCGAGGACTTCAAGATCCTCCGCCGCTGACGCGCGGCGCGCCGTGCCAGCGCCATCGCGTGACGCGGGTGCGGCCGGGGAGGTCGCCCCGGCCCGTCGACCACAGGAGGGTCGGCCATGGGTCCGTGTCCTGCGGCGCGTCCGGGAACAGGCGCGCCAGCACCCTGGCGCACAGGTCGGCGGGCGGGTCCCAGGCGAGGCCGAGGCCCTGCGCGAGGTCATGGGTGTGGACGAGCGTCTCCACGATGCCCATAGCCGCGAACCCCTCGGGGTCGGACGCCCCGAAGACGTGGTGGGCGCGCACGCCGGGCGGGGTCGTCCGGACGAGCGCGGCGAGCATCGCGCCGCACGCCGCCAGCATCTCCAGGAGCCCGCCCGGCCCCGCGTCGCGGTTCGCGTACGTGACGTTCGCGGGGCCGCCCGGCCGCCGCGCCTCCCACAGGAACGGCACCTCCCGGTCCGCCGGGCGCGCGCCGAGCTGCGCCGCGTAGGCGAACAGGTCGTCGCTCAGGTGCTCGACGGTCTCCCAGCACGTCCACTCCAGGGCGCCCGCCCTGCCGTCCCACGCCCCGTCGGGGGCCTTCTCCAGCACGTTCACGGCGAGCCGGACGGCCGACTCGACGTCGGCGGCGGTGACCGCGGATGACATGCCGCCGACCGTACCGTCCCGCGCGACCAGGAAGCGCCGGACGCCGCCGTCGCGGCGTGCGTTACAAACTCCTTGTCACGGCAACGTATGTGCTGGGCGATGTGAGGAGATTCCGGTGCTTGAGCGGGTGCGGTCGGCGGCGAGTCTGGGCGTGCGGGCGGCACGGGCCCTACGGGATGCCGGGATCCTGCACCCGGTGCGGCCCGACCGGGCGGCGCGGCTGCCGCTGCCGTACCTGCGGTTCGGGCCCGTGCCGGCGACGGTCGGCGCGATTTCAGCGCTGCGGTTCCCCGGCCGGACCGCGCTGATCGACGAGCGGGGCGCGCTGACGTACGCGGAGCTGGAGGAGCGTGCGGCGGCGCTGGCGACGGCGTTGAAGGAGCGCGCCGGTGACGGGCGGATCGGCGTGCTGTGCCGCAACCACCGCGGGTTCGTCGAGGCGGTCCTCGCGGCGTCCCGGCTGGGCACCGACGTGGTGCTGCTGAACACCGACTTCTCCGCGACGCAGCTCGGGCAGGTCGTCGAGCGGGAGGGCGTCGGGCTGCTCGTCCACGACGGGGAGTTCGGCGCGGCCGTCGACGGATCGGGGTTCGCGGGCGACCGCGTGCTCGCCTGGACCGACGGCGGCGCCGGGGAGTCGATCGACGCGCTGGTGGCGGCGACCGAGGCGGAGCCGCTGAACCCGGACCGCTCCAGCAACGTGATCGTGATGACGTCCGGGACCACCGGGACGCCGAAGGGCGCGCGGCACGACCTGTCGGTGGCGTCGCTGCTGCCCGCCGCGCTCAGCCACCTGATGCGCGTCCCCGTGCGGTCGGGCGCGCCCATCGTGGTGGCGCCGCCGCTCTTCCACGTCCTGGGGTTCGCGTACACGTCGGTCGGGCTCGGCATGGGGATGCCGCTCATCCTGTTCCGCCGCTTCGACCCCGACCAGGTGCTGGCGGCGATCCGCGACTGCGAGGCGGAGGCGCTGGTCACGGTGCCGGTGATGCTGCAGCGGATCCTGGACGCCGCGCGGGACGAGCCCCGGCCGGCGCCGTCGCTGCGCGCCGTCGTGTGCGGCGGGTCGGCGCTGCACCCGCACCTGTCCGAGGCGTTCATGGACGCGTTCGGCGACGTGCTGATCAACGTGTACGGGGCGACGGAGACCGGCTGGGCGACGATCGCGACGCCGCAGGACCTGCGCGCCGCGCCCGGCACCGTCGGCAGGCCGTCGTTCCGGCTCACCATCAAGATCCTGGACGAGGACGGGGCCGAGGTCCCGGCGGGCGAGACCGGCGAGATCTACACCGGCGGCGGGCTGCGGTTCGCCGGCTACACCGGCGGCGGCGGCAAGAAGGTCCGCGACGGGCTGACCGGCACCGGCGACCTCGGCCACTTCGACGCCGAGGGCCGGCTGTTCATCGACGGCCGCGCCGACGACATGATCGTCTCGGGCGGCGAGAACGTGTTCCCGGGCGAGGTGGAGAACCTGCTCGGCGAGCACCCCGGCGTCGCCGAGGTGGCGGTGAAGGGCGTCGAGGACGAGGCGTTCGGCCAGCGCCTCGCCGCGTACGTGGTGCGCAAGGCCGGCGCGCGGGTCACCGAGGACGACCTCAAGGCCCACGTCAAGAAGCACCTCGCCCGCTACAAGGTGCCCCGCGAGGTGCACTTCGTGGACGAGCTGCCCCGCACCAGCACCGGCAAGGTCCGGTCCAAGACCCTGGACGGCTGATCCGCCTCGCGGACGAGTTGCGCGCACCCTCAAGCCGCTCCCAGCCCATGCCTGCGAGCCGGCTCAACATCGGAGCCTCAACCTGAGGCATACCGCCCGTTACAGGCCGAGTTCCCCGCGCTTCACTCGCCCCAGCAGCCCGGCGAACACCTCCGGTCCGAGAACCAGCCGCTCTCCGTCCGGGTCCTTGGAGTCCCGCACCCACACCTCAGCAAGTCGGCACCCGCCGCTCGGCCACCGGCCACGGAAAGATCATTTGGGCCATCATGCCCACGTGACCGCCTCGGACGCGAACCCGCCCACTTAACAGGTCTTCCGCCAACCCGCGCCTGACAGCTTGGAGATATCACGACTCGCCCCGCGAGTGGCGCAGACGCATCACCGCGTGCATCTCACGGAGGGCGCGTGGAGATCGCGGGCGGAGCGGCGTCCGGTACCAAGGCCGCGGGCCCCGGACGCCGCGCTCTCGGTGCTAGGCGGCGCCGGCGCGGTCCTTGGCGGCCATGCAGATGCGGGCGAGGTCGTTGAGGGCGTCGGCGCGGCGCTCGTCCAGGGTGCGGCGGTCGCCCGGGCCGGCCTCCGCGAGGGTGTCGATGACCAGGGAGAACACCGGCCACTCGGCGGGGCCGATGGCGCCCTGGAAGTCGATGCCGTCCGCGAGGTCGTCGAGGTCCTCGAGATCGAGGTTGCGGGCGAAGGTGGCGAGCGCGGCCTCGGCGGCCACCACCCCGATGCGCATCGCCAGCGCGGCCGGCTCGCGGTCGAGGGAACGCACGGTGCTGGAACCCATGGTCGACAAGATAGAACATATGAGCGAGGTGCGTCGAACATTCACTCGAAATAATTCCGGCGGAACGCGCGAATCAGCCCGCGCTCATCAAGCCGCGATGGCGTGCTGGAACAGGTAGGTGTGCGTGAAATGCAGCTCGCCGTCCTCGCGGCTCGGGCGCATGCCGGTGGCGGGGCCGCCGGACAGCTCGTCCTCCAGTTCGCGGCGGATCCGCGCGGCGACGTCGGCGGGCGTCCGGGACAGCTCCAGCCACGGCTCCAGCGGGCGGGTGAAGTCGATCGTCCGGGACCGCTTCACCTCGGCGCCCGCCTCGGTGACCAGGCCGGCGATGCGCGCCTCGGTGAGCATGGTGCCGTGCGAGGGGTCGCGGAGCCGCTCGATCCGGTCGGGGTCGCCGTCCAGCCCGTCCGGGCGGACGAGGTCGGCGATGATCAGCGCGGCGCCCGGCCGGCTGACCCGGGCCATCTCCCGCACGACGGCCTCCGGGTCGGCGACCTGGTGCAGGGAGAAGCGCGTCACGACGAGGGTGAAGGAGCGGTCGAGGTAGGGCAGCGCGGTCGCGTCGCCCTCGGTGAAGGTGACGTTGGTGACGCCCCGCCGGTCGGCCTCGCGCTTGCCCTCGGCGAGCATCGCGGGGGTGAGGTCGAGGGCGGTGACGTGCCGGACGCGGTGGGCGATCGCGAGGGACACGATCGCGGTGCCCGCGGCGACCTCCAGCACGTTGTCGCCGAGGTCGAGTTCGGGGTCCATGAAGCGGACGAGGTCGTCCAGGTGCCGGGTGAACGCGACGTTCAGCCGCGGGTCGGCGAACCCGGCCGCCTGCTTGGAGAACTCGCGTACGACCTTGTCGTCATGGGTCACCGTCACGTCGCCTCCCTGGATGCGTTCCCCGGATCATCCCCGAAACGGGGTTCGGTGACCAGAGGCGGTGACGCTCGTCACTGACGGACGGTAAGCCCCCGTCAGGCCGCGGGAACCGACTCCAGCAGGGCGGCGAGGCCGGCGGCGTCGAGCAGGTCGGCGGGGCGGACGGTGGTGTTCGCGCTCACGTAGTGGAACGCGGCGCTGACCTGGCCGACCTCGACGCCCGCCAGCTCCGCCCACGCCAGCCGGTACGCGGCGAGCTGCACGGCGGCGAAGCGGGCGTCGTCGCCGGACGGCGGCCGGCCGGTCTTCCAGTCGACGATCTCGTAGCCGCCGCCGCGGCGCCGGAACACCGCGTCCATGCGGCCGCGGATCAGCCGGTCGCCGATGACGGTCTCGAACGGGACCTCGATGTCGAGGGGTTCGCGCGCGGCCCACTCGGACTCCTCGAACCGCTCCTGGAGGCGCAGGAGGTGCGCGTCGTCGGCGGCGCCCTCGTCGGCGGCGCCGGGCAGCTCGTCGGGGTCGATGAGGCGCTGCTGCCCCCAGCGGCCCTCCAGCCAGGCGTGGAACGCGGTGCCGCGCCGCGCGTACGGGGCGGGCGGGCGCGGCATCGGGCGGCGGATCTGCCGGGCCAGCGCGGCGGGGTCGCGGGCGAGGGAGACCAGCGACGACACCGACAGGTGGGCGGGCAGCTCGACGAGGAGGCCGTCGCCGCCGCGCCCCCGGTCGCGTTCGGCGAGCAGGAGCTCGACGTCGCGCGCCCACGCGGTCATCCGGCCGCGGTCGGCGCCGGACAGGCCCTCGTCGCCGGCCCACAGCCGGGTCCGTCCGGCCATCGCGTCCTCGACCATGCGGGCCGCCTCGACGACGGCCTCGTAGCGTTCGCGGGCGGACGCGTCGGTCCGGCCGCGCTCCCCCGGCGCGACGGGCCACTGCGCCTCCTCGGGGTCGGCGAGCAGCGGGTTCGTCTCGCCCTCCTCCGGCGGGTCGGCCCACGCCGCGACCGTGCCGGCGCCGGCGAGGCACACCGCGCGGACCTCCTCCAGGAACGGCGACGGCCCGAGCGGGCGCCCCGAGGATCCCCACCAGTACCCGGTGGTGATGAGCAGGCTCGACGCGCGCGTGACGGCGACGTAGGCGAGGCGGCGCTCCTCGCGCAGGTCGCGTTCGGAGCAGGCCCGGTCGAACGCGGCGAGGTCGTCCTTCTCCAGGCCGTTCAGCGGCGGCAGGTCGGCGCGGTCGCCGCGCAGCATGAACGGCAGGACGCGCGGGTTCGCCGTCCAGCGGGTCGCGTTCTGCGGCGGCGACGGGAAGATCGAGCCCTTGGCGGGGCCGCCGTTCTTCTGCGGCACGTACGACAGGCCCGGCACGACGACGACCGGCCATTCCAGGCCCTTGGACGCGTGGACGGTGAGCAGCTTGACGCTGTCGGTCTCGCCGACGCGTCCGGCCTCCAGCCCGAACTCCTCGGTCTCGGCGGCCTTGAGGTAGGCGAGGAACGCGCCGAGCGTCGGGTCCTCGGCGTCGCCGGCGAAGGTGGCGGCGGCGTCGATGAACGCGTCGAGGTCGGCGCGGGCGGTGACCGGGTCGAGGCCGGACCGGGCGGCGACCTCGATGTCCAGGCCGAGCGCCCGCTCCACCTCGTTGACCAGGTCGGGCAGCGGCAGGCCGACCTGGCCGCGCAGCGCCCGCAGCTCGTCGCGCAGCCGCCGCAGCCGCCCGTACCCCTCCGGCGAGTACGCCTCGGGCGCGCCGAGGTCGTCGAGCGCGTCGACGAGGCTGCCGGTCTCCTGGTTCAGCTCGCTGACGAGCTGCCGGAGCGGGTCGTCGGCCGCCGCTCCGGCCTCGGGTCCGCCGGCCTCGGGTCCGCCGGCCTCGGGTCCGCCGGGCTCGGCGTCCACGGGCGGCGCGTCCTCGGGCGGTTCGTCCGCTGCGCGCTGCGGCGGGGTGACGTCGCGCGCCGACTCCTGCGCCAGCGCCCGCGCGCGCCGGCCGAGCGCGACCAGGTCGCGGGGGCCGAGCCGCCAGCGCGGGCCGGTGAGCAGCCGGGCCAGCGACGCGCCCGCCGTCGGGTCGTGCATGACGCGCAGGGTCGCGACGACGTCCTGCACCTCGGGGACGGTCAGCAGCCCGCCGAGCCCGACGACCTCGACGGGGATGCCGCGCGCCTCCAGCGCCCGCCGGATCAGCGGGAACTGCGACCGCTTCCGGGCGAGGACGGCGATGTCGGAGTACCGGAGCGGCTCGGCCTGGAAGCCGCCGTCCGGCGCGACCGCCGGGTCGCCGGCCATCAGCCCGGCGACGCGCCCGGCGATCCGGTCGGCCTCGTCCTCGACGGTGGCGAACAGCGCGCACTCGACACGTCCGCGCCCCTCGCGGCCGGCGCCGGGGACGAGCCGCGGCACCGCCCTGGTCTCCGCGCGCAGCTCCTCCTGGATCTTCGCGGCGGCCTCGAGGATCTGCTCGCCGTTGCGGAACGACCGGCTCAGCTGCACGACCGGCGCGGGGACCGGCCGCCTGTCCCCGACGGCGGGCTGCGCGGGGAAGTCGTGGGCGAAGCGCAGCAGGTTCCCGGCGCTCGCGCCCCGCCACCCGTAGATCGACTGGCACGGGTCGCCGACCGCCGTGACCGGATGCCCGCCCGCGAACAGCGACTTCAGCAGGACGAGCTGCGCCTGGCTGGTGTCCTGGTACTCGTCGAGCAGCACCACGGAGAACCGGGAACGCTCGATCATCCCGACCTCGGGGTGCCTGTAGGCGATGCGGGCGGCGAGCGCCATCTGGTCGCCGTGGTCGATGACCTCCCGGTCGGCCTTCGCCCGCCCGTATCTTTCGATCAGCGGCATCAGCTGCTCGCGGACGGCCTGCTTGGCGAGGATGTCGCGCTGCGCCTTCAGCGGCTTCTTCACCGCGGCGAACCGCTCGTCCAGCCACGCCCCGACCCTGCGGACGTCGTCGGCGGTGCGCAGGTGCTCCGACAGGTCGCCGGACAGCTCCATGACGGCCTTGGTGACGGTGTCGGGCTGCCATTCGACGCGGTCCATCGGCCCGTCGTAGGCGTCGACGACGCGCGAGCAGATCTGCCACGCGACCGCCGGGGAGATCAGCCGCATCGTCGGTTCGAGGGCCTCGCGCAGCGCGTGGTCGCCGAACAGCCGCGCCGCGTACGAGTGGTACGTCGACACCATCGGCTCGCCGTCGAACAGCGCCTCGCCGCCGAGCCGCTCCAGCTCGTCGCCCGGCAGCACCTCGCGCAGCTTGTCGAGCCGCTTGCGGACGCGGACGCCGAGCTCGGCGGCGGCCTTGCGGGTGAAGGTGAGGCCGAGGACGCGCTCGGGCCGCACGAACCCGTTCGCGACCAGCCACACCACCCGCGCGGCCATCGTCTCGCTCTTGCCGGACCCGGCGCCCGCGATGACCGCCATCGGCGCCATCGGCGCTTCGATCACCCGGGCCTGCTCCTCGGTCGGCTCCGGGATCTCCAGCAGCCGGGCCAGCTCTCCCGGCGTGATCACCTCATCCCCCCGAGCCGATCAGTCGCCCACCTGCCCGCCCTCGTCGTGGACGGGACAGCAGGAGCGTACGGGACAGGTCCGACACTTGTCGTTCGCGCGCGCCTGGAAGACGTCGCTCGCCATCCCGCTCGCGACGATCTCGATGAGCTTCTTCGGCCATTCGGGGTCGGCGTCCTCGGCGGGCGGCGGCTGCTCCTGCTCGCGGGCCTTGGCGGTGAACGCGGCCTTGCCGACCTGGATCAGCTTCGCGCCGCCCGGCTCGATCAGCCCGTGCCGCTCGAACGCGCCGAGCATCACGGCGTACTGGTAGACGCCGAGCTGCGGGTGGCGGGCCAGGTCGTCCTTCGGGACGGCCGTGGAGGAGGTCTTGATGTCGATGATGACGGCGCGGCCCTGCTCGTCGCGTTCGGCGCGGTCGATGCGGCCCTTGATGACGACGCGGCCGAGGTCGACCTTGAACGACTCCTCCAGCGCGACGACCTCGTTGGGGTTGTCGCGGTGCCAGGCGAGGAACCTGTCGACCATCGCGGTGGCCTGCTCGCGCTGCTTCTCGGAGTACCAGGAGCTGCGGAAGTCCAGGTCGTTCCAGATCTGGTCGAGGCGCTCGGCGACGTGCACGTCGGTGACGCCGTCGTCGGCGCCCGCCATCTCCGCGACCGCGTGGATGACCTTGCCCATGGTGCTGAACTCGTTCGGGCCGCCCTCCTGCGCGCCGACGGCCGAGGCGAGCAGCCAGCGCAGCCCGCAGGTGGTGAACGCCTCGACCTGCGACGGGGAGATGGTGATCTGCTCGTCGCCGGCGAACGCGGGGCCCTGGTCCGACAGCGCGGTGATCGCGTACCAGTTCTCCGGCTTCGCGCCGCGCACGCCCGCGCGCGCGAGGCGGGCGAGGTGGCCGGCGGCGGCGCGGCGCAGCGGCTCGGGGCGGGTCGGGTCCGACACCACCGACCGCAGGTCCGCGACCAGCGCGGACAGCGACAGCCAGCGGGTCTTCTCGTCCAGCTGGGACTGCTCGATCGCGCCGGGCAGCAGCTCGTTGAGGAACCGGGACGGGCGCTCCTCGGTGTCGTCGCCGCCCACTGCGGTCACCACGAGCCGCTTGCGCGCGCGCGTGACGGCGACGTAGAAGAGGCGGCGCTCCTCGTCCAGCATCTTCGCCGCCATGGACGCCCCGGCCGCCGCCTCGTTGCCGGGGTCGGCGCCCGCCGCGTGCTCGATCAGCTCCTCGACGCCCAGCAGCGAACCGCGCAGCCGCACGTCCGGCCACACGCCCTCCTGCACCCCGGCGACGATCACGACGTCCCACTCCAGGCCCTTGGAGCGGTGCGCCGTAAGAATCCGGACCGCCTCGCCCTCCGGCGCCTGCTCGGCGAGGGTGTCCCCGGCGATCTCCTGCGCGGCGATGTCGTCGACGAACAGCTCCGGGCCCGCCTGCGGCAGCCGGTCGACGAACCGGGCCGCGTGGTCGAACAGCGCGACGACGGCGTCCAGGTCGCGGTCGGCGGACGCGCCGCGCGTCCCGCCCTTGACGCTCTGCTCCAGCAGGCCGTCCGCCAGCCCGCTCTCCTGCCACACCGCCCACAGCACGTCCTCGGCGGACCCGCCGTCGTGGACGGTGCGCCGCGCCACGTCGATGAGGTGCGCGATCCGCTCGGCGGGGGCGCGCACCTTCTCGTGGACGAGCACCAGCTCGCGGGGGTCGTTCACCGCCGCGACGAGCAGCTCGCCGAGCGGCCGCTGCCCGCCCGACAGCTCCTCCAGGTCGCGCAGCGCGCGCTTGAGCCGCCGCAGCGCGAGGGCGTCGGCGCCGCCGAGCGGGCCGGTGAGCAGATCCTCGGCGACGACCTCGTCCAGGTGGCCCTTCTTCAGCGCGGCCCGCAGCAGCACCAGGAACGGCCGGACGGCGGGCTCCTGCATCAGCGGCACCTCGTCGCCGGCGACGACGACGGGGACCCCCGCCTGCGCCAGCGCCCGCCGCAGCACCGGCACCTGCCGGACGGCGCTGCGCACCAGCACCGCCATCCGCGACCAAGGCACGCCGTCGAGCAGGTGCGCGCGCCGCAGCTCGTCCGCGACCAGCGCCGACTCCTGGCTCTCCGAGTCGGCGATCACCGCCCGGACTTCGCCTTCCTCGGCCTCGTCCGGGGTGAGGAGGGCCCGGTGCTCGGCGGCGCCGCCCGCCGAACCGGCGGGCAGGCGGCGCGCGATCCGCCGCGACGCCTCCAGGATCTCCGGCCCCATCCGGCGGCAGGTGCGCAGCGCCACCACCGGCGCGGGACGGCCGTCCAGCGTCAGGAAGCGGTTCGGGAACTCCTGGATGCCGCGCACGTCCGCGCCCCGGAACCCGTAGATCGACTGGTCCGGGTCGCCGACCACGACCAGGTCGCGGCCCTCCCCCGCCAGCAGGTGCAGCAGCGCCTCCTGCGCGGGGTCGGTGTCCTGGTACTCGTCGACGAACACCACGTCGTAGGAGTCGCGCTCGCGGATGCGGACCTCCTCGTCCGCGAGCATCCCGGCGGCCATGTAGATCAGCTCGCCGTAGTCGTAGGTGGGGACGGGGTCCAGCGCGAACCGCTCGACGTAGCGCTCCATGAACGCGCCGATCGCGGGCCAGTCGTCGCGCCCGCGCATCCGCCCGAGCGCGACCAGCTCCTCCGGGGTGAACCGCCGCTCGACGGCCCGCAGCGTGAAGTCGCGCAGCTCCTCGGCGAACCCGCGCGTCGCGAGCGCCGCCCGCAGCCGCTCCGGCCAGTCGCGCGCGCCGTCCGCCAGCTCGCCTTCCAGCAGCCGCCGAACCTCGAGCAGCTGCTCCGGGCCGGACAGCAGCCGCGGCGCGGGCTCCTCGTTCAGCACCGCGTCCCTGCGCAGCAGCGCGTAGGCGTAGCTGTGGAACGTCAGCGCCAGCGGCGTCCGGGTCGTGCGGTGCAGCCGCCCGGTGATCCGCTGCCGCAGCTCCCCCGCCGCCTTGCGGCTGAACGTCAGGACCAGCACCCGCTCGGGGTCGGTGCCGCGGTTCTCGATCCGGTCGACGACCGCCTCGACGATCGTCGTCGTCTTCCCGGTGCCCGGCCCGGCCAGCACCAGCATCGGCCCGCCCGCGTGCTCGACGACCCGCCGCTGCCGCTCGTCGAGCGCGGGCGGCACCGCGCGCGCGGGACCGGCGCGGCGGACGAGACGGTAGGAAGCAGACGGCACAACAGTTCATTGGAGCAGATCACCGAGGCTCCTCGGACCACAACGCCCGCATGTCGCGAAGGTGACGCAGCGTTGAACAGGTGGAACGGGTTCAACGCGGGACTCGGCGGGTCGCGGTCGCCCGCCGGATCAGGAGAGGTCGGGGAGCCAGCGGGCGCGGGCCATGTCGACGCGGCGGCCGTCCGGACGCAGCGGGGTTCCCTCCGCGCGGTAGTGCTCGTGCGCCTCGACCTCGTTGCAGGCCGGCGGGCGGCCGTCCGCGCGGATCACCCGCCACCACGGCACCCCGCCGCCGAACAGCGACATCACCCGTCCGACCTGCCGCGGCCCGCCCCGCCCCACCATCTCGGCGATGTCCCCGTACGCGAGGACCCGGCCCGGCGGGATGCGGTCCACCGTGTCCAGGACCGCCTCGGCGTACTCGTCAGGCTCCGACCACATGCGACGATTCTCCAGGCCTCGTCCCGCCACCGCCACCCGGTCGCGACCAGCCCCGCCAGGCACAGCGCGCAGAGCGCGACGCACGTCACCACGAGCGCGCCGGACCGGTGGACGACCTGGACCGGCCGGACGTCCCCCGCCGCGAACCGTTGTCCTGCGGGCAGCCCGGCGCCGCCCGTCCGGGCGCCCGCGAGCGCGTCGGACGCGGTCAGCGCGGCGAGCGCGTCGACCCGGCCGAAGCCGACGCCGAGGTCGTAGCCGCCCGCCGGGCGGTGCCGCGCGCTCGCCGCCACCGCCTGCGCGACCAGCGCCGGCGCCAGCCCCGGATGCCGCGACCTGACCAACGCCGCGATCCCCGACACGAACGCCGTGGCGGGGCTGGTGCCGTCGCCGATCCAGTACCGGTCGCCGGGCCCCGCGCCGATGATCTGGACGCCCGGCGCCGACACGCTGACCGCCGAGTTGCGGTTGGAGAAGTCCGCGTGCCGGCCCCGCGCGTCCACGGCGGCGACCGAGATGACGCCGGGGTACGACGCCGGATAGGAGTAGCGGGTGTGGCCGCCGCGCCGGGCCGTCCGGTCGGCGCCGCCGTTGCCCGCCGCCGCGACCAGCACGACGTTCCGGGAGATCGCGTAGGCGACGGCGGCGCGCTCCCGCTCGGTCGGGTACGAGCGGCCGAGCGACAGGTTGACCACGTCGGCGCCGTGGTCGACGGCGTACCGGATGCCGTCCGCGATCGTGCCCGCGTAGCGGCTGTTCTCGGTGAACGCCGCGAAGCCCGGCTCGTCCCGTTCCACGATCACCCGCAGGGACAGCAGCCGCGCCCGCGGCGCCACCCCGACCACGCCGAGGGTGCCGCCCGGGCCGTGCCCGTGGCCGGCGATGATGGACGCCATGTTGGTGCCGTGCAGCCGCTTCGGCGGGACGCCGCGCGGCGACGCGCCCTCGGTGTAGTCGGGCCCGGTCGTCACCGCGCCCGCGAGGTCGGGCTGGCCGGCGTCCACGCCCGAGTCCAGGACGGCGACGGTCACGCCCGCGCCGCGCGCCAGCGTCCACGCCTGCGGCACGTCCAGCGACTCCAGCACCCGCGTCACCGCGTCCCGCACCTGGTCGGCGCGCGCGGCGCCCGGGAGCAGCGGCGGGACGGCCAGCCCGGCCGCGACGAGCGCCGCGCCGAGCCTGCTCAGCACGACCACTCCCGCGTGCCGCAGCGGATCCGGGCGGGCGCGGTCAGCGGGTGCAGCACCCCGTCGACCAGCTGCGGCGCCAGCTCGGCGACGTCGGGCAGCCGCCGCGCGGCGCGCAGCGCCGGCCGCCCGTCGGCGTACCCGACGGTGGCGGCGACGACGTACGGGCCGCGCTGCGCGGCGGCGGCCGCCTGCCGGGCCGCGTCGGCGAACCGCGCCGCGACCGTCCCGGGGAACGGCAGCGCCCGCAGGCCCGGCGACGGCGCGCTCGCCGGGAACCGCGCGACGGCGCCGCGCGCGGACGCGCCGTCCGGGAACGCGGCGACCCCGACCGTGACGGCGAGGCCCTGCGCCTGGTCGAGGTAGGTGGCGCGGAGCACCGCCAGGCATCCGCGCGCGGTCAGCGCCCCGGACAGCCGGGCGTCGACGGCGGTGCCGCAGCGGGTGTCGGTGCCGATCCCGACGCGCCGCGCCGTCTCCGCGGAGCCCTCGTCGAGGGTGTAGCGGAGCCCGGCCGGAAAGATCCGCCCGGCGGGCCACGTGAGGTACCGCCGCCCGATCTCGGTGGCGACGGCCGCGGACCGCTCGGCGGCCGTCGGGCCGCGCGTCACCTCGCCGGCCAGCCGGACGCCCGCGACGGCGAGCACCGCCGCGCAGCCGGCCGCGGCCAGCAGCGGCGCCGCCGCGCGGGGCGGGCGCCGGTGCGACGGCGCGGCCGGAGCCTCGTCCGGCCCGATGTCCGGGGCAGGGATCTCCGCGCGCGCCACGTGCGGAGCGTAACCGACCGGCCCCCGGCACCGCCCGGTGACCGGCCGGTCAGACGATCATTCGCCGGACGGTTCCTCGGGCGCCCCGAACGACGGCCGCGCGGCCGGGTCCGGCGGCGCGAACGCGGGCCGCCCCCCGCCCGCCGCGTCCCCCGATGGTTCGGCCGCGGGAGAAGCGGCCGCCGGAGGCGCGGACGCAGGAGGCGCGGACGGTGCAGGGCCGTAGCCGCCGCCGGGCCGGCCCGCAGGCGGCGCGGGCGACCCGTAGACCTGGCCGCCCTGAGCGCCGCCGTACGGGGACGGCGCGTACGACGGCCCGCCCGGCCGTCCGAAGCCGCCGCCCTGCGCACCGGCGGGACCACCGAAACCGGCCGGGCCGCCCGGACCGGGCGCGGGCCCGGCGGGCAGGACGCGCGGGTGCCGGCGGTGGAACGCGCCCGCCACGAGGACGGCGCCGATGAGCCCCCCGACCCCGATCACCACGATCGCGATGACCGCGGGGGTCACCCAGGCGGGCCGGTGGATGATCGTGACGTCGCCGGGGTCGCGATCGGTGAACCGCTTGGCGCCGGGCTTGCCGGCGGACGCGGTGGCGGCGCCCTTGGCCAGGGTGTCGGAGGCGGTGAGGGCGCGCTGGGCGTTGACCTCGCCGAAGCCCACGTCGGGCCCGTACCCGCTCTTCGGTCCGAAGCGGGTGCTCTCGATGAGGGCCTGGGAGACCAGCGCGGGCGCGAGCTTCGGGTGCCGCGCGCGGATCAGCGCGGCGATCCCGGAGACCAGGGCGCTGGCGTCGCTCGTGCCGTCGGAGACGTAGTAGTCGTCGCCGGGCCCGGCGACGGGCAGGCCGGCGCCGGGCGCGGACACCACGACCGACAGGTTGCGGTTGGAGAAGGGGGCGCGGTCGTGCGACGGCTGCGTCGCGGCGACCGCGATGACGCCCGGGTAGGACGCGGGGTAGGAGTACGGCGAGAAGCCGTCGCCGTCGATGAGGTCGCTCTCGTCGCCGTTGTTGCCCACCGCGGACACCACGACGACGCCCTTGCCGATGGCGTAGCCGATGGCGTCGCGCTCGGCGGGGATCTCGGTGTCCCGGCCGGGGAGGCTGATCTTGCCGAGCGACAGGTTGATGACGTCGGCGCCGTGGTCGGCGGCGTACCGGATGCCCTTCGCGACGGCGTCCTCGGCCTCCCGCGAGCTCCGGTAGCGGGCGTAGCTCGGATCCTCCTTCTCGCCGATGACGCGGATGGCGAGGACCCGCGCCTCCGGGGCCATGCCGATGACGCCGTCGCCGCCGCCGGGCCCGTGGCCGTGCCCGGCGATCAGCGACGCCATGTTGGTGCCGTGCAGATGGGCGGGCTTGCTGCCGCCGTCGATGGCGGCGAGCATGTTGGGCCCGACGGTGACGGACCCGGCGATGTCCTTCTGGTTCGGGTCGACGCCCGAGTCGACCACGGCGACGGTGACGTTCCGGCCCTTGGTGATCTTCCAGGCGGCGTCCATGCTCAGCTCGTCGAGGATGCCGCGCTGCCGGTCCCGGACGATGTCGGCGCGCGCGGGCGCGGGGACGAGCGGGACGCACGCGCCGGCGAGCGCCACCGCGAGCAGCGCGCGCGCCGCCGCAGGTGCGCGCCGTCCGCCCGGGGCCTTCGCGCGGCGCGACCGCGCCCGCGTCAGCATTTCCATCCGCGCGCGTGGCAGTCGGGCAGCGCCTTGGCGGAGAGGGTCCGCGCGATCGCGTTGCCGAGCTGCGGCGCGATCGCGAAGGGGTCGCCGGGCCGCTCCTTGCGGACGGCCGAGGCCGGGCGCCCGTCCGCCTCGCCGGAGGTGGTCAGCACCACGTAGGGGCCGCCGCGGTCGGACGTGCGGTCCTGCCGGGCGGTGTCGGTGAACCGGGCGGACGCGGTGCCGGGGAACGGGGCGGCGCGCAGCGCGGGGCTGACCCCGCCGCTGCCCGGCCCCCGCGAGCCGGGGATCGCCTTGTAGGCGCGGTCGGCGGCCCACGGGTCGGCGAACGCGACGACGCCGACGGTGACGACGATGCCCTGGAGCCGGTCGGTGTAGGTGGCGCGCAGGACGGCCTTGCAGCCCTGCTGGAGGAGCGGTCCCGCGAGTCCCTGGTCGACGCCGGTGGCGCAGTTGGTGTCGGGGACGATGCCGGTCCGGGACGCGTACTCGCCGCGTCCCTGCCCCGCAGTGTAGGTGATCTTGCTGGGGAAGATCCGTTCGGCGGGCCACGCCCGCCAGCGCTGCGCGACCTCGGCCTTGGCGGCCCACTCCAGCTCGGCGTTGGTGGGGTCGCGGTGCAGCTCGGCCCAGACGCCGCCGATCGCGATGGTGCCGGTGACCAGGTAGACGCAGCCGACGACGATCGCGGCGACCATCCACTGGCGGGCGCGCAGCCCGAGGACGGTGATCGCGGGCTCCTGCGGCGCGCCGTTCCCGCCTTGGCCAAGCGGCCCCCAGCCGGGCATGGCGGGACGCTGCATGCCCGGTGGCACCATGGGCCCGGACGGTCCGCCGGGCGCGCCGGGACCCGGTCCTGGCGGGCGGCCCGGGGGCGCGCCCGGCCGCGGGCCGGGGGGAGCCGGGGGGCCGGGCTGGAGGTGCGGGCCTGGCGGGGGCGGCTGCTGGGAGGGGGGCAGGAATGCCACAACAGTCAAGATTAACTCTGGTTCATGACAATCCGCCCTCCCATTGCGGTGAGGGACCCCGACCTAACCCGGACGCGCCGGCCCCGGACACGCGGAAGGGGCCCCTCCGCGGAGAGGCCCCTCCGTCACTGCGGGATGCGGGAGGTCACCGGTCCATGGTCCGACGGGCCTCCTTCGCGGCGTCCTTGACCTGCTCGCCGACCTGCTTGGCGCCGCCGGCGACCTGGTCCTTGCGGCCCTCGGCCTCCAGGTAGGGGTCGCCGGAGCCGCGTCCGGCCTCTTCCTTGCCCCGGCCCTTGGCCTTCTGGGTCTTGTTCTTGAGCTTGTCGAGGATGCCCATGGCTCCTTCTCCCGTACGAGGTCCGTGCAGGGGTCCGGTGCCCGGCACGTCCCGATCCATGCCGTCCGGCTGCTTGGACCGGTCGGCATGGCCGCTGGCATGGGCGTTTCCGCCCACCGTCCTTCGGGGAATGCGCGCGGACATGGCAAGGTTGTCCCGTGAGGGGACGACGACGTCCCGCCCCCGTTACAGCCGAGCGTCAGCACAGGAGCACCCACCGTGTCGTTGCCACCTCTGGTCGAGCCCGCAGCGGAGCTCACCCGCGACGAGGTCAACCGCTACTCGCGGCACCTCATCATCCCCGACGTGGGGATGTCCGGGCAGAAGCGCCTCAAGAACGCCAAGGTCCTGGTCGTCGGCGCGGGCGGTCTCGGCTCCCCCGCGCTGCTCTACCTGGCCGCCGCCGGCGTCGGCACCCTCGGCGTCATCGACTTCGACGTCGTGGACGAGTCGAACCTGCAGCGCCAGATCATCCACCGGCAGTCCTCGCTCGGCAAGCCGAAGGTCGAGTCGGCCGCCGAGACCGTCCGCGAGATCAACCCGCTGATCGACGTGGTGGTGCACGACACCGCGCTCGACCGCGACAACATCATGGACATCTTCGGCCGGTACGACCTGATCGTCGACGGCACCGACAACTTCGCGACCCGCTACATGGTGAACGACGCGGCGGTGCTGCTCGGCAAGCCGTACGTGTGGGGCTCCATCTACCGGTTCGACGGGCAGGCGTCGGTGTTCTGGGCCGAGCACGGCCCCTGCTACCGCTGCCTCTACCCGGAGCCGCCGCCGCCCGGCATGGTCCCGTCGTGCGCCGAGGGCGGCGTCCTCGGCGTGCTGTGCGCGTCGATCGGCTCGATCCAGGTGAACGAGGCCATCAAGCTGCTGACCGGCATCGGCGAGCCGCTGGTCGGCCGGCTGATGATCTACGACGCGCTGGAGATGACGTACCGGTCGGTCAAGGTCCGCAAGGACCCCGAGTGCCCGCTGTGCGGCAAGAACCCGACGCAGACCGAGCTGCTGGAGGACTACGAGGCCTTCTGCGGCGCGGTGTCGGAGGAGGCCAGCGAGGCCGCCAAGGACTCGACGATCACCGTCCTCGAACTGAAGGGCATGCAGGACCGCGGCGACGACATCTTCCTGGTGGACGTCCGCGAGCCCAACGAGTACGAGATCGTCTCGATCCCGGGCGCGACGCTGATCCCGAAGGGCGAGTTCCTGAACGGCTCGGCGCTGGAGCGGCTGCCGCAGGACAAGAAGATCGTCCTGCACTGCAAGTCGGGCGCCCGCTCGGCCGAGGCCCTCGCCGTGGTGAAGAGCGCCGGCTTCGGCGACGCCGTGCACGTCGGCGGCGGCATCCTCGCCTGGGTCAACCAGATCGACCCCACCCAGCCCACCTACTGACGCACTGGCCGTCCCACGGGACGAGACCACCGCAAGGCCCCCGGATCCACTCGGATCCGGGGGCCTCGACATGCCGCGCCTCCAAATGCGACCGGCTCGCGGAGGTTTACGATCGCTTGCGAGTACTCACCATGGAGCCAGAGGAGTCGGCCGAGTTCATCTCGACTCTGGCGGAGGAGTTGCAATGAGCGAGACGGCGGCACGTGAAACGCTTAGCCCTGCGGACCGCGAGCAGGTCGCCTGGCATGTCAGCACGTTCAGCGACAACGGTGGGGGCAACTGCGTCGAAGCCGGACCACTCGCGGACGGCACCGAACGCGTCGCCGTCCGCCACAGCCGCCGCCCCGATGCCGAGACCATCGTCTACACCCGCACCGAATGGGAAGCATTCCTCGCCGGCGTCCGCAACGGCGAATTCAACTTCTTCCCCGGATAGCCCAGCGCCGGTCCCCGCGGCCCAGACTCGGGCGTCGCCCACGCCCGGAAACAACACTGCGCCTGCGGCAGCGGTCGCCGGTACGCTGACCAGCTATGATCGACGCCGCCGATCCATGGCTGCTGCACTTCACGCATCTGGACAACCTTGCCGAGATCGCACGTACCGGTCTACTGGCGGACAACCTCCGCCGGGCCGACGTCCACGAGTGCGGTCAGCCGAGCATCAAAGAGCGTCGCCGGTCACGAGTGGTACCGGTGCCGCCCGGCGGGGTGGTGGCCGACTATGCCCCCTTCTACTTCGCCCCGCGCTCGCCGATGCTGCGAAGCATCCTTGGCGGCAAGGTACGACAGTACGACAGCGACCAGACGCATCTGGTGTACCTCGTCACGCGGCTATCCCGGGTAGCGGGAGCAGGGCTTCCATGGGTGGCAACCGACCGGAACGCGGTCCTGCGCCCGACGAGGTTCACCACGGACGCCGCGGCTCTGGCCGAGCACATCGATTGGGAGATCATGAACGCCCGCTACTGGGGCAACACACCGGAGGACGGATCGCGGCGGGAGCGTCGGATGGCGGAGTTGCTCGTCCATGGCAACGTCCCCTGGAGAACCTTCAGTCATCTCGCGGTGTGCTGCAACGAGCGTGCGGGGGAAGCAGCGGAGCGGCTGGAGGCCGCACCGACCACGCCCAGGGTGCTTGTCAGACCTGATTGGTACTTTGATGTCCCAAGTGGCTGCCCATGCCAGGGAGTATGGAGTTGGGGAGGAGGCGAGTCAGATGATCGTTGAATGCACGGGCAACCTGCTGCGCGACGACGCAGAGGCCCTTGTGAACACCGTCAACACGGTCGGCGTCATGGGCAAGGGGCTCGCACTGCAGTTCAAGCGAGCCTTTCCTGCCAACTTCAGAGCCTACGTCCAGGCATGTGCCGATCACCGGGTACGTCCTGGGAAGATTTTTGCCACTTCCATGGACGGAGATCGATGGATCCTCAACTTCCCAACCAAGCGCCATTGGCGGCAGCCATCCAATCTTGAGGACGTTCGCGCGGGACTGGACGATCTAGTACGAGTTCTGGTGGAACTGAAAGTCAGAACTGTGGCCATCCCCCCACTGGGCTGCGGCAATGGAGGACTGGACTGGAGTGTCGTCCGGCCGTTGATCATCGAGAAACTGGGGGGCTTGGGGCTAGAAGTCCGGCTCTACAGTCCAGGGACCCCTTCACCGGAGGACATGCCCGTCAGCCCGGAACGCCCACGACTGACAACAAGCCGCATACGGCTGCTCGCCGGGCTGCGCCGCTACGCCGAGACGGCTTATGCGGCGGGGGTTGCCGTCGACTCGCATACGTCTCTTCTGGAGACCCAAAAAGTCGTCTACCTTCTCCAAAGCGCCGGACTCGATCTCGGATACCGTTTCAAGCGTGGCCATTACGGCCCCTTCTCCAGTGGACTCAACCGCGATATCGCCGCACTGGAAGGTCATTATCTCATTGGGTACGGTGATGGCACCGGAGGAGCACGCGCCGACCTGCGCCTGCTGCCGGCGGCCGACGCGGCGGAGCCTCCGATCGCCGACGACCCCATGTTCCGGCGCTCCTGGCGCAAAGTGTCGAATGCCGTTTTGGGCTACGAGTACCCCGACGGTATGGAATTGCTGAGCACCGTCCATTACCTCGCAGACCATCGAACCGGCCGCTTCGATGATGAAGACATAGCGGGCGAAGTGGCGCAGTGGAGCTCCCGCAAACGGCGTCTCTTCAGCTCCGACGATGTCCAATGTGCACTCGAACGGCTGCGTGAGGCACGACTCCTCGATCCGGCCCGCTAAACCCGCCTGACAGGTCTGTCCGACCTCATCGGGGTGGGGTGTAGGTGAGGCCTAGGGGCGGGGCTATCTGCTGGAGCATGAGCTCGAACATGGGCGCGGCGTCGTCGAGGGCGAAGCTCAGGTGGCCGAACACCTCCAGGCTGACGCTGCCCTGGAGGCGCACCCAGCACTCGAGGTAGATCTGCAGGAGGCCCAGCGGCAGCTCGGCCCCGCCGGCCTCGCCGCGGTAGCGGCGCAGTTGCGGCAGGAGGTCGGGGTCGATCTCGTCGTCGGACGGCACCGGGAACGGGTGCTTGCGCCAGAGCTCCAGGAACAGCGTCATGAACACCGAGCCGAACTGCTGGGCGCACTCGTCGGCGAAGTCCTCCCGCGCGTCGTCCCCGAGGCCCGGGACGGGCGCGCCGAACAGCAGGGCGTACTCGCGGGGGTGGGAGAGCGCCCAGCAGCGGAACTCCCGGGCCACCGACAGGAATTTGCCGCTCATGTCGCCGTGCGGGACGTCCTCGATGCTGGAGCGCAGCTGCTCGGTCAGCTCGGTGTAGATGTCGCCGACGACGTGCCGCAGCAGCTCGGAGTGGCTGTCGTAGTAGCGGTACAGCGCGGGCGCGGTCATGCCCATCTCGCGGGCGATGGCGCGCAGCGACACCGCCTCGGGCCCCTGCTCGACGAGGATCCGCCGCGCGGTCTCAGAGATCTCCCGGACCGTCGCCTCCCGCAGCCGGTCACGCCGTGTCGTCACGCTCCGCCCCACTTCCTCCCCGAGGTCCGGCCGTCACCGGCCGCTCCCGCATGATTCCCCAAAAACACCATTGACGAAAGTGAACGTCATATGCAAAGTTTACGGTGTTCGCTAGTTTACAGCGTTCACCAAGGTGACGCGGCGTAACCAACGGCAGGGGGAACGACGATGTTCGAGCGATGGGGCAGGTGGGTGCACCGCCGCCGGCGCTGGGTGCTCGCGGTCGCGGGCGCCGCGCTGGTCTTCGCCGGCGTATGGGGCACGGGCGTGTTCGGCGCGCTCACCTCGTCCGGCGGCTTCGACACGCCCGGCAGCGAGAGCGCGCGGGCGACCGCGATCGCCGAACGCGACCTCGGGCGCGACCAGGCCGACGTGGTGATCCTCTACAAGGGGCGCCCCGGCATGACGGTGGACGACCCGTCCTACCGCGCCTCGGTGGACAAGGCGCTGGCCGCGCTGCCCCAGGGCAAGGTCGCCGGGACGTCCACCTACTGGACGACCAGGGCGCCGCAGTTCGTCAGCAAGGACCGCGGCTCCACCTACGCCGTGCTGCAACTCGCCGGCAAGGACGAGGCCGCGCGGCAGGACGACTACGACGCGATCAAGGACGACCTCACCGATGTCCCCGGCGGCCTGACGGCCAAGGTCGGCGGCCAGCTCGGCACTCAGACCGCGATCAACGAGCGGGTCTCGTCCGACATCGGACGGGCCGAGGGCATGGCGATGCCGGTGCTGCTGGTGCTGCTCGTGCTGATCTTCGGCGGGCTGGTGTCGGCGAGCCTGCCGCTGCTGATCGGCGGGCTGGCGATCCTCGGCTCGTTCACCGCGCTGCACGCGCTCACCTACGTCACCGACGTGTCGATCTTCGCGGTGAACATCACCACGTTCCTCGGGCTCGGCCTGGCGATCGACTACGGCCTGTTCATGGTCAGCCGGTTCCGCGAGGAGATCCGCCGCGACGGCGCCACCGCCGAGGACGCGCTCGCCGCGACGATGGCCACGGCCGGCCGCACGGTCGCGGTCTCCGGCGTCACGGTCGCGGTGTCGCTGTCCGGGCTGCTGCTGTTCGACCAGAACTTCCTGGTCTCGATGGGCTACGGCGGGATCGCCACCGTCGTCGTCTGCATGCTCGGCGCGCTGACCGTGCTGCCGGCGCTGCTGGCCGTCCTCGGCCCGAAGGTGAACGCGCTGGCGATCCGGCGCCGCCGCAAGGCCGCCGCCGGAGCCGGGCGCGGCGAGGCGGACGGCTGGTGGGGCCGGCTCGCGCACAGCGTCATGCGCCGCCCGGTGATCTACGCCGTCGCGACCGTCGCGCTGCTGCTGACGCTCGGCAGCCCCTTCCTCCACATCAACTGGGGCGGTGTGGACGCCAAGGTGCTGCCGTCCGGCGCGGACGCCCGGGTCGTCTCCGAGGCGCTGCAGCGCGACTTCCCGAGCAACTCCACCGAGGCGATCCAGGCCGTGGTGACCGGCACGTCCGACCGGGCCGCGGTCCAGGCCTACGGCGACCGGCTCGCGGCGCTGCCCGGCGCGACCGGCGCCACCGTGACCGGCGCGAAGGGCGAGACGACCCGGATCGCGCTCACCTACTCCGCCGAGCCCGACTCCGCCGCGGCCCGCGACCTGGTGCACCGGGTCCGGGACGTGCCGGCGCCGCCCGGCGCCCGCGCGTACGTTGGCGGGAGCACCGCCGACGTAGTCGACCAGCTGTCCAGCATCGGCGGCACGCTGCCGTGGCTGGCGCTGCTCGTCGGCGGCGTCACGTTCGCGCTGCTGTTCCTGGCGTTCGGGTCGGTGGTGCTGCCGCTGAAGGCGATCGTGATGAACATGCTGTCGCTGTCGGCGACGTTCGGCGTGGTCGTGCTGATCTTCCAGGACGGGCACCTGTCCGGCCCGCTGGACTTCACCGCGACCGGCGCCATCTCCCCGTCGATGCCGATCCTGATGCTGGCGATGCTGTTCGGCATCTCGATGGACTACGAGGTGTTCCTGCTGTCGCGGGTCCGCGAGCAGTACGACCTGACCGGCTCCAACACCGCCGCCGTCGCGGCCGGGGTGCAGCGCACCGGCGCCATCATCACCAGCGCGGCGCTGCTGTTCATCGTCGTGATCGGCGCGTTCGCCACGTCCGGCGTCGCGTTCATCAAGATGACCGGCGTGGGCATGGCGGTCGCGATCCTGGTGGACGCGACGGTCGTCCGGGCGCTGCTCGTGCCGGCGACGATGCGGCTGCTCGGCCGCGCGAACTGGTGGGCGCCCGGCCCGCTGGCCAGGCTCTACGGGCGGTACGGGCTCCGTGAGGGCGACGCGGCCGCGCCGCCGCGCGCGCCGGAGCCGGCGTCCGCGCACTGAGCCCCGCCCCGGCCCATGGCCCCGGCCCCCTTCGCAGGGGGCCGGGGCCCAGCCGCGAGAAAAGGGCGCCAAGAATCGCAAAGCGGTTGTGGACCGGTGCACCCGGCGGGAAACTGAATGACGTTCGCCCGGCGCCGAACGCGCGTGAACGACCCGCGACGGCCCGCGCCCGGCGGCCCCTTCCCACGTTTCACGGGTACTCCCCTGGAGGCATCATGCCCATGCTGGCGACCACCGAGGCCGAGATCGCCCTCGGCCACCTCGAGCGTCTGACGGAGGAGCTGCGCTCGCGCGGCTGGACGGTCGAGCTGGCCCCGCCGTCGGACCGCTGGCCCTCCGCCCTCGTCGCCAACCCCGAGATGCGCATGTTCAACGAGAACGTCATCGCGGTGCAGGAGCGCTCCGACGGCTCCTGGTCGTACTTCTACAGCTGGGGCGAGCGGATCGCGCCGTGCACCGACCCGTCCGCCGCCGCCGCGATGCTCGGCCGCGTCCTCGCCACCCGCCGCGACGGCTGACCCTCGCCCCGCGCGGGACTAGGCCGACTTGCGGGTGCGGCCCTTCGCCGGCTCCTTCTTGCCGCTCGACTTCGCGGCCGTCTTGCGGCCGCGCGACGCGGGCTTCTTCTGCGCCTCCTTGTCCGACGACGAGGCCGCCGCCTTGCCGCCGCCCCCGCCGCCGCGGCTCTTCTTCGCCGCTTCGACGCTGGCGCGCAGCGCGCTCAGCAGGTCCGCCGCGGGCTCCTCCTCGGCCTCCTCGGACGGCCTCGTCACCTCGCGCCCCTCGACCTTCGCGTCGATCACCGCCTGCAGCGCCTCCCGGTAGGCGTCCTTGTACTCGCCCGGGTCGAAGTCGCCCGCCATCGACTCGATCAGCGACGACGCCATCGACAGCTCCTGCTTGCGGACCTCGATGTCCTCGTCCAGGAACGGGAAGTCGGGCTCGCGGACCTCGTCCGGCCACAGCATCGTCTCCAGGACGAACACCCCGCCCCGGACCCGCAGCGTCGCCAGCGACTCGCGCTGCCGCAGCGCCACCTTCACGATCGCGACCTGGTCGGAGCTCTCCAGCGCGTCGCGCAGCAGCACGTACGGCTTCGCGCCCTGCGCGTCCGGCTCCAGGTAGTAGGACTTGGCGAAGTAGATCGGGTCGACCTCGGACTCCTCGACGAACTGGAGCACGTCGATGCGGCGGCTGGTGGACAGCGGCAGGTCGGCGAAGTCCTCGTCGGTGAGGATCACCATCTCGCCGCCGGGCAGCTCGAAGCCCTTGGCGATGTCGGCGTAGGGCACCTCCTCGCCGTCGACCGTGCAGACCCGCTTGTACCTGATCCGGCCGCCGTCCTCCCGGTGCACCTGGTGGAAGCTGACGTCCCGCTGCTCGGTCGCGGAGTACAGCTTCACCGGGATCGTCACCAGCCCGAACGAGATCGCGCCCTTCCAGATGCTCCGCATGCCGTTGTCCTTACCCAGCCGGGTCCGCTCCTCCCCTTAGCGTCGCAACCCGGTTCGATTTGCGCCATAACGGGCGCTTGATCCTTTTCTTGGGCGCGGGCATCGGGTAAGACGGCCGGTATGACCATGCCATGGCCCGTCGAGCCGATGATGGCCGCCACCGGCGACCTCCCCGACGACGGCGCGCGCTGGGGTCTGGAACTCAAATGGGACGGCGTGCGGGTCGTCTCGCAGGTGTCGCCGGACGGCGTGCGCGCGACCGGCCGGCGCGGGAACGACGTGGCCTCGCGCTACCCCGAGCTCACCGCCCTCGCCGACCTGCTGCCCGACCACGACGTCGTGCTGGACGGCGAGGTCGTCGCGTTCGAGCAGGGCCGGCCGAGCTTCGAGCGCCTCCAGCGCCGGATGCACGTGGCGCGGCCGCACCCCCGGCTGATCCGCGAGGTCCCCGTCCGGTACGTGGTGTTCGACGTGCTGTTCCTGGACGGGCGCGTGCTCTACGACGCCCCCTACGCCGAGCGGCGGTCGCTGCTCGCCGACCTCGACCTCGCCGGCAGCGGACCCGTCGAGGTGCCCCCCTACCTGCACGGCGGCGACACCACCCAGGTGGACGAGCTGCTCGCGTTCACCATCGAGGAGCACCTGGAGGGCCTGCTCGCCAAGCGGCTGGACTCCCCGTACCGGCCGGGGCGCCGCGTCGACTTCTGGCGCAAGGTGAAGAACTTCCAGACCCGCGAAGTGATCGTCTGCGGCTGGAAGCCCGGCCGGGGCCGCCGCGAGGGCGGCGTCGGGTCGCTGCTGCTCGGCGAGTACGACCCGAAGGGGCGGCTCGGTTTCGTCGGGCACGTCGGCACCGGCTTCAGCGACCGCGCCCTCGACGAGCTGTACGAGGCGCTGTGGCCGCTGCGCCGCCCGACCAGCCCGTTCGACGAGCCCGTCCCGCGCGAGCACGCCCGCGACGCGCAGTGGGTTGAGCCGCGCCTCGTCGGGGAGGTCGCCTACAGCGCGCGCACCAGGGACGGCCGCCTCCGCTTCCCGTCCTGGCGCGGGCTGCGCGACGACAAGGACCCCCTGGAGGTCACCAGTGAGCAGTGACGCCCCCGCACTGGAGGACGGCGCGCCCGAGGACGGGCGGTGAGCAGCCGGCAGGTCGAGGTGGACGGGCGCCGGCTCAGCCTGTCCAACCTCGGCAAGAACCTGTACCCGGAGTTCACCAAGGGCGAGGTCATCGACTACTACGCGCGCATCGCGCCGGTGATGCTGCCGCACTTGAAGGACCGCCCGGCCACCCGGATCCGCTGGCCGGAGGGCGTGGACGGCGGGAAGTTCTACGAGAAGAACGCCCCCTCGCACACGCCGGGCTGGGTGCGGACGGCGCGGGTCCCCACGCCGGGCAGCACGTCCGGGCGGGAGACGGCGGACTTCGTCGTCGTCGACGACCTGCCGACGCTCGTGTGGTGCGCGAACCTCGCCGCGCTGGAACTGCACGTCCCGCAGTGGAAGGTCGGCCCGCGCGGCGGGCTGCACGCCCCCGACCTGGTGGTGTTCGACCTGGACCCGGGGCCGCCCGCGACGGTCGTCGAGGCGTGCGAGGTGGCCGCGCTGCTGCGCGACGTGCTCGCCGAGGACGGCTTCGGCTCCTACCCCAAGACCAGCGGCAAGAAGGGCCTGCACCTGTACGTGCCGATCAAGGAGCCGACCGACGCGGCGCGGACGTCGCAGTACGCCAAGGCCGCCGCGCAGCGCCTCGCGTCCGAGCACCCGGACCTGGTCGTCGCGAAGATGGACAAGCGGCTGCGCAAGGGGAAGATCTTCGTCGACTGGAGCCAGAACAACCCGGCGAAGACGACCGTCGCGGCCTACTCGCTGCGCGCCGCGTCCCGCCCGTCGGTGTCCGCGCCGATCACCTGGGACGAGCTGGAGTCCTGCGAGGACGCCGCCGACCTGGTGTTCTCCCCCGACGACGTGATCGAGCGGGTCGACAAGCACGGTGACCTGCTGAAGCCCCTGCTGGACGGGCGCCGCCGCGCGCTCCCCTGACCCCCGGCACGCCGGTTCCGGGCGCCGTATGTGTCCGAACCGGCACGCTCCGGCGTCGACTTCCGCCACCATGTGCACACGGGGACGCCATGTGAGCGGGGACACACCCGCCGGTGCGGAAGGAAGATCAGTTGTCGCAGAACCATCACTACGACGCCGTGGTGCTGGGCGGGGGGACGGCGGGAGAGCTGGTCGCGACCGGCCTCGCCCGCGCCGGGCGCGACGTCGCGCTCGTCGAGAACCGCCTGGTCGGCGGGGAATCGCGGTATTTCGCGTGCGTTCCGTCGAAGTCGCTGCTGCTGTCGGCGCGGCGCGGCGAGACCTGGGAGATGGCGGTCGCCCGCCGCGACGCCCTCACCGGGCACCGCGCCGACGAGCGGATCGTCGCCCGGATGGCCGAGGAGGGCGTCACCGTGCTGCGCGGCCGCGGCCAGGTCACCGGACCCGGCCGGATCGAGGTGGACGACGCCGAGCACGGCTTCGACGACCTCGTGCTGTGCACCGGCAGCGAACCGGTGATCCCGCCCGTCGACGGCCTCGCCGACGTCCCGCTGTGGACGAGCGACGGCGCCCTGTCGGTGCCCGACCTGCCGCGCCGGCTGGTCGTCCTCGGCGGCGGCCCGGTCGGCTGCGAGCTGGCGCAGGTGTACGCGGCGTTCGGGTCGCAGGTCGCGGTGGTCGAGGCGTCCGGGCGGCTGCTGACCGCCGAGGCCCCGTTCGCCGGCGAGGTGCTCGCCGACGCGCTCCGCCGGATGGGCGTCGACCTGCGGCTCGGCGTCGACCTCTCGCACGTCGAGCGCAAGGAGTCGGGGCTGCGGCTGTGGCTGTCGGACGGCGGCACGCTGGACGCCGACCGGATCCTCGTCGCCGCCGGGCGCCGCCCCCGGGTGGAGGGGCTCGGGCTGGAGACGCTCGGCGTCGCCACGTCCCCCGGCCACGGCGTGCCGGTGGACGAGACGTGCCGGGTGCCGTCGTCGTCCGGCGACGTGTGGGCGGCGGGCGACGTCACCGGCGTCGCCCGCACCGCGCACGCCGCCCGCTACCAGGCGCGGCTCGTGCTGGCGAACCTGCTCGGCGAGCACCGCGCGGCCGACTACCGGGCGATCCCCCGGGTCGTGTACACCACGCCCACCGTCTACTCGGTCGGGATCTCCCCGAAGCAGGCCGAGGAACTCGGAATAGACCTGCTCACCGCCGGGTACGACCTCGCCGCGACGGTGCGGGCGGCGGTGGAGGCCGACGAGCGCGGCCGGGTCGAGCTGTACGCCGACCGCTCCCGCGGGCTGCTGATCGGCGCCGCCGCGGCCGGACTCTACGCTGAGGAGTGGATGAGCGAGATCGCGCTGGCCATCCGCGCGGAGACGCCGCTGAGCGTGCTCACCGACGTCGTGCACGCGTTCCCGACCTACGGCGAGTCCGTGGAGGTGCCGCTGCGGGAACTGGCCGGGCGCCTGTGACGGACCTTCCGATCGGCTCTTCCGAGGAGGACGCCTGATGAGCGAGACCGACGACCTGGAGCGCGAGCCGCTGCCCGACGACGCCAACGAGGCCGACACCGCCGAGCAGCGGGCCGATCTCGGCGAGGAGGGCGAGGAGACCACCGAGTGGGCGGCGCAGCTGCCCATGGACGTCAACGAGGCCGACGCCGCCGAGCAGCACCGCGAGATCCCGCTCGACGAGGACGACTACCGCTGACCGCCGCCCCGCCGCGGCGGACGGGGCGTCCGGCTGCGGCGGGGCGCCGCCGGAAATACACTGACCTGCGCGTGCGAGGAATGTCGGGGGTCTTTGTTAGTGACCCACGAGGTTACCGGCGCGTAGGATGGTGGGATTGTTTCCCCGCGACGGACACCCTCTACCGTCGCGCTGATCTGGTGATCGGAGAGTGTGGTGACGGCTACCCCGGACGCCCGCCCCCGCGGCACGCGCCTGCCGCGGCTGGCGCGCCGCAGGCAACTGCTCGGCGCGGCCCAGGAGGTGTTCGTCGCGCAGGGGTACCACGCGGCGGCGATGGACGAGATCGCCGAACGTGCGGGAGTCAGCAAACCCGTGCTCTACCAGCACTTCCCGGGCAAGCTGGAGCTGTACCTGGCCCTGCTGGACGAGCACGCCGAGGCGCTGGTGAAGACCGTGCGCGACGCGCTGGAGTCCACCACGGACAACAAGCTGCGGGTGCAGGCGAGCATGCAGGCGTTCTACGACTTCGTCGCCGGCGACGGCGAGGCGTACCGGCTGGTCTTCGAGTCCGACCTGCGCAACGTGGCGCCCGTGCGGGCCCGCGTCGACCGCGCCAACCAGCAGTGCGCCGAGATGATCGCCCAGGTGATCGCCGAGGACACCGGCGCCGCCAGCGACGAGGCGCACCTGCTCGGCATGGGCCTGGTCGGCATGGCCGAGGTCAGCGCCCGGTTCTGGCTGTCGCAGCACCGCGCGATCCCCAAGGACACCGCCGAAAAGATCATCGCCCGCCTCGCCTGGCGCGGCATCTCAGGTTTCCCTCAGATTTGATTGCATTGCCCTTGGCGGTCGGGCCCTGGGGGCCCTCCCTTCGGCGGGCAATGCGCGCGATCGCTGCATCGCTCCGACTCGCCTGGCGGCTCGCTGCGCGATCAAGTTCTCGCAAGCTCGAACTTGGCTTCGCTCGCGATCGCGACGGTTCGGGTGGGTGCGTGGCTGAGGTGGCGGGTTGATGTAGTCGCGCCGGTGATCGTGCGACCATCGGAGGGACCGCCCGCCGTGCGGCGGTCCGGGACGGACGAGGGGAGTAGCGCGTGCAGGTTCGGATCGGCGTGCAGAACGTGCCGAAGGAGATCGTGGTGGAGACCGACCAGTCCGCCGACGAGGTGCAGGAGGCCCTCGCCGACGCGCTGTCGGAGCCGCGCGGGGTGTTCGTGCTGAAGGACCGGCGTTCGGGCCGGGTCGTCATCCCCGCCGAGCGGGTCGGCTACCTGGAGATCTCCGAGGACGAGCGGCGCGGCGTGGGGTTCGGCTCCCAGTACGCGTGAGGGACGGGCGGCGCGGCGTTTTGCCGCGGCCGTACCCGGCTTGACCAGGACGTTGTTTCATTCCGGCGGAGCGGGCATACCCGACTGCGACCACGGGCCCGAGGGCGACTCCGGGCCCACGGAAACGGAATGGACTGATCTGACATGCTCGCCACGATCCTCTGGTTCATCATCGTCGGTGCCGTCATCGGGGCGCTGGCACGGCTCCTCGTGCCCGGCCGCAACCCGATCGGGATCCTGCTGACGATCGCGGTGGGCGTCGTCGGCGCGATCGTCGGCGGGGTGATCGCGAGCGCTCTCGGCGCGGGCTCGATCATCGCGTTCGTCGTCGCGCTGGTGATCGCGGCGCTCTGCGTCGCGGGGCTCACCTCGGCGAACGGCCGCGGCCACGGCCGGCGCCGCGGCGGCTGGCGCGGCCGGCGCCACAGCCGCACCTTCTGACCCTCTCCGCAGGCCCCACCGGCCCCCGCCGCTCCGGCGGGGGCCTTCGCCGCTACGGGACCGGGACGCCGGCCGCACGGAAGATCTCCGGCCGGACGAACCGGCCGAGCCGCCGGTAGGGCACGCTGAACGGCCGCCAGGCGCGTCCGCAGGCCATGCTGTAGCCCATCACGGACTCCAGCGGGTAGAAGTCGATCCCCGTGCGCGTCGGCAGCAGGGCGACTCGGCCCTCCTTGATCATCGCGGGCGTGACGTCCCCGCCGCCCGGGTCCGGCGACTCGCCCTCGCACAGCGAGCCGCCGCCCGGCCCGTACTCGATCAGCAGGCTGGTGAAGGCGTGCGTGCCGGCCGCCGTGAGCGCGTCCGCGCGGAAGAAGTCGCGGGGCGGGACCGCGCGCCCGGTGGCGAGGTCGACGGTGACCATCTGCGCCAGCGCCGTGTTCCTCGTCAGGGCGGTCCCGCTGTAGGAGTACCGGACGGAGAACAGCTTCGGCCCGTTCAACCCCACCTCGTAGGTCACCTTGCCCGTGTAGGGGGTCGGCGGGTCGGCGGTGCCGGTGAAGGCGGACAGGTCCTGGCCCGCGGTGCGCGCCCAGCTCTCGGCGGGCTCGCGGACCGCCGCGTTGACCTTGGCCTGCAGCGCGGCGGGCAGCCCGCTGAGCTGCGGGTAGCTCGCCGTGACGCGGGTCGCGGGGTGGTCCGTCGTCCGGACGACGGACACGGGCCGCACGCGCAGGTCCGTCCGCGCGTGCGGGGCGTCGTTCCCGGAGGCGGCCGTGTAGGCTCCCGCGCCGCCCGCGGCGACCGCCGCCGCGGCGGCGACGGCCGCGGCGACCTTGGCGCCGGTCGCCGCGAACAGCCCACCGCCGGCCG
>NZ_WBMS02000036.1 GCF_008923205.2 Actinomadura physcomitrii
ACCCCTCGCACGACCCCACCCCCTCGCACGACCGGGAGAACCACCATGCGCACCACCCCGATCCGCGTCACCGCCGCGGCGGTCGCCGCCGTCACCGCCCTGTCCGTCTCGGCCTGCCGCGACTCGCGCGGCGGCGGGGACGGCGGCGGGAAGGACGGCGGCACCGTCAAGATCATGGTCGGCGGCATCGACAAGGTCATCTACCTGCCCGCCAAGCTGACCGAGCAGCTCGGCTACTTCAAGGAGCAGGGCCTGGACGTCCAGCTGCTCACCGAGCCGGCCGGCGCGCAGGCCGAGAACGTGCTGATCTCCGGGGACGTGCAGGGCGTCGTCGGCTTCTACGACCACACCATCGACCTGCAGACCAAGGGCAAGTGCGTGCAGAGCGTCGTGCAGATGGCCGACGTGCCCGGCGAGGCGGAGATGGTCGCGTCCAAGAAGGCGGCCTCGCTCGCGTCGCCCGCCGCGTTCAAGGGCAAGAAGCTGGGCGTGACCAGCCCGGGCTCGTCCACCGACTTCATCACCCGGGCGCTCGCGGTCCGCAACGGTGTGAAGACCTCGGACTACACCACGGTGAAGGCGGGCGCCGGCCCGGCGTTCATCTCCACGCTCGACAACGGCGGGATCGACGCCGGCATGACCACCGACCCGACGATCGCCAAGCTGGTCTCCACCGGCAAGGCGAAGGTCATGGTGGAGATGCGGACCGAGGACGGCACCCGCAAGGCGCTCGGCGGGCTCTACCCGTCCGGCTCGCTCTACATGGACTGCTCGTACGTGAAGTCGCACACCGAGACGGTGCAGAAGCTCGCGAACGCGTTCGTCAAGACGCTCGGCTGGATCGGGGGGCACAAGCCGGCGGAGATCGCGGCGAAGATGCCGGCCGACTACGCGGGCGGCGACCCGAAGCTGTACGAGCAGGCGATCACCGACTCGATCAGCATGTTCAACGGCGACGGCGTCATGCCCGCCGACGGGGCGAAGAACGTGCTGGAGGTACTGGCCCAGTTCTCGCCCAACGTGCAGGGCAAGAAGGACCAGGTCGACCTGTCGAAGACCTACACGACCCAGTTCGTCACCAAGGCGAAGCAGTCCTGACGGACGGCGCCCCAGGGCGCGACGGACGCGGGCCGGACCTTGCGCGGAGGTCCGGCCCGCTCACGTTCGCGGTGGCGCGTCCCGCGCGGGGACGGCCGCCGTCCCCGCCCGCGGCGCGGGTCGTCAGCGGCCCGCGGCGGAGTAGAAGTCCACGTCGGCGGCCTCGTCGTCGCGGCGGCCGGAACCCCAGCGGCGCGGCGCCCACGACGGCATCAGCAGCGCGAAGCCCATCATCGCGTACATCCCCGAGCCGAGCAGCGTCCGCAGCCCGTCGTCCATGTCGCCCGACGGCGGCACCTTGGACGGCAGGTCCAGGACGCGGCCGGGATCGATGAGGAAGGCGACCGAGAAGCCGAGCAGCGCCAGCGCGGGCACGAGCGAGACGAGCGGCGACGCCCAGCGCGCCACGATGATCACGCCCGTCACGAGGCCGACGGCGGCCAGCAGCGCGAACGCCCCGTAGATGCGCGTGCGGTCGGTGATCTCCTGGCCGGTCCCGTCGAAGGACTGCCCGCCCTGCACGAAACCCCAGGCGGCGCCGTACGCCAGCGCGGGGGTCAGCAGGAGGCCGAGGACGAAGCCGAACGCGTGGCGCACCGCGCATCACATCCCATCGAACGCGCGCCCTTCCGGTACCGGTCCATCAGAACACGCGCACCAGGCGTAGCGCAGTAAATCCGTCCCTATTGCCCCTCGGGTGCGATGACCGGGGGGTTTGCAGCGAACGTTCAGCGGACCTCCAGGAATCGGCCGCGCCACGCCAACCGCTCCGGCGGGCCGGGCGTCCTACGCAACAAGATCAAGTCCGCGGCCGCCGCGAACGCGTTCCGCCTCTGCGGCGAAGAAAGGCGAAGACAGAGCACGACGGCACGCCATCGCTTTCGGGGGAAGCATGATCGGACTGAGGGTGCCCGCCGCCGGCGGGCACGGCCGCACCGCGCCGGACGCGGACCGCACCGGACGCGCCGTGGACGGGGCGGTCGACGCCGCCGTCCTGCTGTTCGCGGTGTGGACGGTCGTCTACCACGCCGGCCTGCTGCTGCGGCCGCCGACCTGGGCGCTGCTCGCGTGCTGGCTCGGCCTGTCCGCCGCGGCCGCCGCCGCGTGGGCGCTGCGCGGGCGGGGGGACGGCCCGGGAGCCGGGCCGCTGTGGCCGGAGCCCGCCGCCGCGCGCTCCCCCGCTCCCCCGCGCGCTCTCGCCCTGGTCGCGGTCGTGGCGGGGATCGTCGCGGGCGCCTGCGCCGGCCTGCAGACGTCCGGCGCCCCGTGGTGGTGCGCCTGGACGTTCGGGCTGGTCTCCGCGGCGGCGTCCGCCGCCTGCCTGCTGCTCCGCCGCCGCTTCTCCGCCGCCGCGCCGCCCGCACCGGACGCCGCACCGGACGCCACAGCCGCGCACGAGCGCTCCACGGACGAGTCCCCCGCGCGCACACTCACCGGGTCCGGTGAGACCTCCGCCCCGGAGGCGCCCGCGAGCCGGCGGGGGACGCCGCTCGCGCTCGCCACCGCCGCCGGCTTCTCGGCCGCGTCCCTGTTCGTCGTCAACTCCGACGGCGACGACGCCTACTTCGTCTCCCGGTCCGTCGCGACGGCCGCGCTCGGCCGCATCCCGTTCAAGGACGCCATCTTCACCTCCGGGACGGCCGGCCCGGTCGCCGGCGAGCCTCCGGTCTCGTCCATCGAGGTGCTCGCCGGGAGCCTCGCGCGGATCGCCGGCGTCCCGGCGGCGTCCTTCGTGTACTACGTGCTGCTGCCGGTCGTCACGTTCATCGCGGTGTGGGCCGCGTGGCGGCTGTCGCGCGCGTGGGCGCCGCGCCGGGCGGCGGCGTGCTTCGCGGTCGCGGCCGTGTACCTGCTGTGGTCCGGGCTCGGCCCCGCGTCGCTCGGCTCGTTCCACCTGCTGCGGATGTGGCAGGGCAAGGCCGTGATGGTGTCGGCGCTCATCCCGCTGCTGTACGTCCGCCTCACGCGCTGGGCCGAGCGCCGGAGGCGGCGCGACCTGGTGATGCTCGCCGCCTGCGGCGTCGCCGCGACCGGGCTGACCTCCTCGGCCGCGTTCGTGCTGCCGCTGGCCGTCGGCGCCGCCGCGGTCCCGCTGATCGCGTCCGGACGGGTCCGGACCGGCCTGGCGGCCTGCGTCGCGCTCACCTACCCGATCGCGGCGGGCGCGGTGGTCACACTGCAGGACCACGACACCACCGTCACGGGATTCGTCGGCGACGCCTCCGACGACTTCCGGTGGGTGCTGCTGTACTCCGCGCCCGGGGTCCTCGCGGGGTGCGCGCTGTGGCTCGCGCCGTGGACGGCGCGGCGCGGCGTCCCCGCGCTCATCGGCGCAGGAGTGGCCGCGGTGATCGCGCTGCTGCTGGTGCCGGGCGTCCTGCGCCTCGCGGCGGACGCGACGGGGGCGGGCCAGGTGTTGTGGCGGACGATGTGGGTGGTGCCCGCGCCCGTCCTGATCGGGCTGCTGGCCACGGTGCGGGTCCCCGTCCCCGCCGGCGGGCGGCGGGCGCCCGGCGTACTCGCCGCCGCTCTGCCGGCCGCCGCCCTGGCGGTCACGATGGTCGTCGGCGGCACGCCGCTCTGGTCGGCGGAGAACGGCTCGTTCGTCGCGTCGCGCCCGTCGTGGAAGCTCCCGCCGGGGCAGGTGGGGACGGCCCGCCGGGTCGTGGACCTGGCCCGTACCGGCGGCGTGGTGGTGATGCCGCAGGGCTACATGCGGGCGGTGCCGCTGCTGACCGCCCGCGTCCACGCGGCCAACCCCAACGGGCACTACCTGCGGAACCTGCCCGTCCCGGCCCGGTTCGCGACCGACCGGCAGGTGCTGACCGCGGCGGTGCGCCGGCCCGGCGGCCGCAAGCCCGCGCTCGTCGAGCTCCGGGGCGCGATCCGCCGCGCCGGGGTCGCCGTCGCCTGCGCCCACCCGCGCGACCTGCGCGGGCTGGCCCTGCTGGAGAAGGCCGGGCTGTCCGCTCGCCGCCGGGTCGGCCGGCTGGTCTGCCTCTTCTCCGGCGAGGGACCCCGCACCCCTTAGGCCTTTTCCCTTTAGGTCTGTTTCGACCGCGTCTGTCCGGGCATCGGCGCTCCATTCGATCCGACGCACGTTGGAGGACAGACAATGTCGACCGCCGTCATGGTCGTCATCGCCCTGATCATCGCCGCCGTCGCCGCGGTCGTGCTCCTCGCCCGGAGGCGGGCGCGGACGCGGCGGCTGCGCGGGCGCTTCGGCCCCGAGTACGACCGGGCCGTCCAGCGGCACGGCGGGCGCGCCGCCGAGGGGAAGGCGTCCACCGAGGAGCTGCGGCAGGCCATGGTGCACAATCGCGCCCTGTTCGAGGACCTGCTGTCGGTTCCCGTCCAGCGCACCGCCCCCGATGACGCCGTTCAGGGCCCCGCTTCCGGGGCCCCCGGGGAAGGAGTCCGGCGCGGCGCGGACGGCGAGGCCGCCCGCGTGCCCGGCCCGCGCGCCGGCGAGCCCGGCGACGGGCGCACCGGCCGCGACGACGAGCGCACCACGAGGAGCTGAGCGCCGATGCAGCACAGGTCACCGGAGCAGGCGGCGTCCCCTGCCGGCGGGGCGGCAGCGGACGAGCGGGCCCGCGCCGCCGGGACCGCGGACCCGGGCGCGGCCGGGGACGTGCACGTCGCCGGTCCTCCGCCGGCGCCGGCGGAGTGCGACCCCGCCGAGGACACCTCGCCCGACCCGGTCCCCGCCGCGGGGCTGGCCGAGGACGAGGTGGCGACCGGCTTCCCGAGTCCCGCCCCCGGCGGGGCCCGGCCCGGCCTGCACCCGACGCCCGCCGGGCTCGGCGGCGTCCCGGAGCGGCTGTTCGACCCGGCGGACGCCGAGCGGTTCCGGCAGCGCTGGCACGAGGTGCAGTCCGGCTTCGTCGACGACCCGGCCGAGTCCGTCCGGGCGGCCGACGCCCTGGCCGCCGAGGCGGTCGAGGCGCTGAGCCGCTCGGCGGGGACGCACCGCCGGGCGCTGTCCGACGAGGCCGCCCGGCACGGAGCCCCGGACACCGAGCGGCTCCGGCTGGCGCTGCGCGGGTACCGCGACCTGCTGGAGCGGATCTTCGCCGCCTGACGGTGACGGGCGGCCCCGGCCGCGGCCCGGATCCGGCGCCGGGGCCGCTCGTCAAGAGGGCGGCTCGGGGTGAATACTGAACGCGATTCGGTTAGCCGCCCCCCGAGCGGAGGAGCAACGTGCCCGAGAACTTCGCGATGACCATCGACGGCGCGGCGGTGGCCGCGCCCGCCGCCTTCGGAGTGATCAACCCCGCGACCGGCGAGGTGGCCGAGCAGGCGCCCGACGCCTCCCGCGAGCAGCTGGACGCGGCGATGGCCGCCGCGCAGGCCGCCTTCCCCGCGTGGCGCCGCGACGAGGCGGCCCGGCGCAAGGCGCTGCTGGCCGCCGCCGACGTGCTCTTCGCCCGGTCCGAGGAGATCGGCCGGATCCTGACCCTGGAGCAGGGCAAGCCGCTCGCCGACGGGACCATGGAGGTCGTCGGCGCCGGGGTGTGGCTCAAGTACTTCGCCGAGCTGGACCTGCCCCGCGAGGTCATCCAGGACGACGACAACGCGGTGGTCGAGGTCGTCCGCCGCCCGATGGGCGTCGTCGCCGCCATCACCCCCTGGAACTACCCGCTGCTGCTGGCGGTCTGGAAGATCGCGCCCGCGCTGCTGGCCGGCAACACGATGGTGCTCAAGCCGTCCCCGTTCACCCCGCTGTCCAGCCTGAAGCTCGGCGAGGTGCTGCGCGACGTCCTGCCGCCGGGCGTGCTCAACGTCGTCACCGGCGGCGACGAGCTGGGCGCCTGGATGACCGCGCACGAGGTCCCGCGCAAGATCAGCTTCACCGGCAGCGTCGCCACCGGCAAGCGGGTCGCCGCGGCCGCCGCACCGGACCTCAAGCGGGTCACGCTGGAGCTCGGCGGCAACGACCCGGCGATCCTGCTGGACGACGCCGACCCGGCGGCCGTCGCGCCGAAGCTGTTCGGCGGCGCGTTCCAGAACAACGGCCAGGTCTGCTCGGCGATCAAGCGCGTGTACGTGCCGGAGGCGCTGTACGGCGACGTGGTCGACGCGCTCGCCGAGCAGGCGAAGGCCGCGAAGGTCGGCAACGGCATGGACGAGGGCGTCCAGTACGGGCCGATCAACAACAGGCCGCAGTACGAGCGGGTCGGCGAGCTGGTCGCCGAGGCGCTGGCCGGCGGCGCCCGCGCGGCGGCCGGCGGCAAGCCGATCGACGGCCCCGGATACTTCTTCGAGCCGACGATCCTCGCCGACATCGCCGACGGCGCCCGCATCGTGGACGAGGAGCAGTTCGGGCCCGCGCTGCCGGTCATCAAGTACACCGACCTGGACGAGGCGCTCGCCCGCGCCAACGGCACCCACTTCGGGCTGTCGGGCTCGGTGTGGAGCGCGGACGCCGACCGCGCCGCGGAGGTCGCCGCGGAGCTGGAATGCGGCACCGCCTGGGTCAACACCCACCTCGCGCTCGCGCCGCACCAGCCGTTCGGCGGCTTCAAGTGGAGCGGCGTCGGCGTCGAGAACGGCCCGTGGGGCCTGTACGGCTTCACCGAGATGCAGGTGATCCACCGCTCGAAGCGCTGAGCGGCCCGCGCGAGGGGGCCCGGGGCCCCCTCGCGCGGCGCCCCGCCACGCCGGTCGACATGTGCGGAAAGTCACGACTTCGAGTCCGGAAAGTGACATCACCACTACTGGCGGTCCGCTGCCGCGATGGCACACTCTCTGAGCAGGGGACGCCGGGACCGCACCGCCGACCGTGGAGGAGCCGGATGCAGACGTGGGACGTCATCCGCCAGGACGATCTCGGCAACACGTTCCAGGTGGCCGCGCACGACTCCCGGGTCTCGGCCCTCGCGCAGGTCCTGGCCCTGGAGAGCGGCGTCCCGCACAAGCAGACGTACTGGGTGGAGGGGCCGCCCGGCCCGTCCGTCCGGACCAACCGCGACCTCTACCTGATCTTCCTGCACCTCGGCCAGGAGGCCCGCGCCGCCTCGTGGTCGCTGTCGGCGTTCCTGCGCGCGCTGTGGAAGGTGTCGGCTCCGCTGCGCGGCAACGAGCGCCTCGAGCCCGACGACGTCGCGGCGATGTTCGCCGCCGCGTCCACCACGCCGCCCGCCGACTTCGACCCGGCGTGGAGCACCAAGGACCTGTCCCTGCCCGGTGACGAGCCGGGCGGGTACGCCGACTGGGAGCGGGTCGTGCTGTCCCAGGTCGCCGACCTGGAGGACTTCCTCGCCGCCCCGCCGGGGCCGCAGGCGCGCTTCGGCGTCGACGCGCCGCGCCCGCCCGGCTCGGGGGCGCGCGCCACCCCGGCCCGCTGGTACAACTTCGACCCGGCGACGTACCTGGAGTGCGCGGTCGCCGGGAGCCTCGGCGGCTGGGACGCGTCCGACGGCGCGCGGGTGCCCGTGCCGGCCGGGCCCGGGGAGCCGCCCGCCCGCTCCTACGTCCGCGAGATCACCACGATGACCTGGGGCGACCTGGCCCGGATCGCGGTGTGCGGGCAGATGTACGAGTGAGCCCGCCCACCGTGGTCCGGGCCGGGCCGCCCGAGGAGAACGCGGCGGCGGCGTTGTGTCGGCGGCGGGTGGTAGTACTGGGGGCATGGTCGACAGGCCGGTCGAGATCCGCGACCGGGGAGGCTGGCTTGAGGCGCGCGGCCGCCCGCACCCCGCGCTGCGCCCCTTCCTGCGCGTCTACCAGGGGTACTGGGAGCCGGTGGCGGTCCCGTCCCGGATGCGCACGCTCCCGACCCGCACCGCCGTCGTCATCGTCAACCTCGGCCCGCCGATGCGGCTGGCGACGCCGTCCGACACCGGCACCGAGTACGGGTCGTTCGTCGCGGGCATGCACGACGGCCACGGCGAGTACACGACCCCGGGCGGGCAGCACGGCGTCCAGCTCGACGTCACCCCGCTCGGCGCGTACACGCTGCTCGGCGTGCCGATGGCCCGGCTCACCAACGCGGCCGTCGAGCTGCCGGACCTGCTCGGCCCGGGCGCCGCGGCGCTCGTCGAGCGGCTCGCGGCGACGCCGTGCTGGGCGGCCCGGTTCGACCTGCTGGACGCGTTCCTGCTGCGCCGGCTGGAGATCGGCCCCGTGCCCGACCCAGAGGTCGCGCGGGCGTGGCGGCTGCTGGACGGCACCGGCGGCGCGGTCGGGGTCGCGCGGCTCGCCGCGGACGTGGGGTGGAGCCGGCGGCACCTCACCCAGCGGTTCACCGAGCAGGCGGGGCTGCCGCCGAAGGTGATGGGGCGGGTCCTGCGGTTCCGGCGCGCGGTGGGGCTGCTGTCGCGCGGCGGCGTCGGCCTCGCGGAGACCGCCGCGGTCTGCGGCTACTACGACCAGGCCCACCTGAACCGGGAGTTCCGCGCGCTGGCGGGGTGCACGCCGTCGCAGCTGCTCGGCGGCATGCTCGAGCAGCAGCGCCTCACCACCGCCGCCGAGCCGGCCCGGACGGCGCCCTGACGCCGCGGGCCCGCCCCGGCGCCGGGGCCTAGACTAGCCCCGGCTCACTCCCCCGCCGAGGTTCATCACGATCACGCCCACGACGATGATCACCGCGCCGGCGATCGTCAGCGGCCGGACCTGCTCGCCGAACAGCACGACGCCGCCGGCGAACGCCCCGATGGTGCCGAGCGCGGACCAGATCGCGTAGACGGGCCCGACGTTCAGCGACGTCAGCGCCTTCGCCATGAACGCGAACGAGATCAGGTAGCCGGCGACCACCAGGACGGACGGCCCGAGCCTGCTCATCCCCTCCGACGCGCGCATCGCCAACGTGGCGGTGACCTCGGAGGCGATCGCGAAGGCCAGCAGGACGTACGGCATCGCAGGAGTCTAACCGGGTCATCCCGGGCACGGCCCGGTGAGCCCGCCGCCCCGCGCGGCGCGGCGGGCTCACCGGCCCTGCGCGGCGATCTCCTCGAACACCTTCATGTCGGCGTCCCACGGGGTACCGGGGCGCGGCCAGTGCAGGGCGATCTCGGTGATGCCGAGATCGGCGTAGCGGCCGGCGAGGTCGGCGAACGCCTCGGCCGACGCCAGCCACGGCTCGCCGTTGAACCCGGTCAGCAGGATCCGTTCGGCGGGTGCGCCGCCCTCCGCCTCGCACGCGTCACCGAGCCTGGCCAGCCGCTCGCGGACGGTGCCGAACGGCTCGGCGCCGTCCCCGTGCGCGCTGGTCACCCAGCCGGAGCCGTACCGCGCCGCGAGCCGCATGCCGCGCGGCCCGTCGCCGGCGATCACGAACGGGACGCGGGGCCGCTGGACGCAGCCGGGGCCCGACAGCACGTCCCGCGCGGTGTAGAACGCGCCCTCGGCGGTGGTCTCCGGGTCGCGCAGCACCCGGTCGAGCAGGCCGACCCATTCGGCGAACCGGTCCGCGCGCTCGCGCGGCGTCCAGTCCGCGCCGCCGAGGACGCCCGCGTCGGACCGCCGGCTCGTCCCGCCGGCGCCGATCCCGACGGTGAGCCGGCCGCCGCTGACATGGTCGATCGTCCTGATCGCGTGCGCCGCCGGCACCGGGTGCCGGAAGTTCGGCGAGGTGACCAGCGTGCCGAGCCGGATCCGCGAGGTGACGGCCGCCGCGGCGGCCATCGTGGTGTACGCGTCGTACCAGGGCGTCGTCCCGCGCCAGGCCAGATGGTCGTAGACCCAGGCGTGGTGGAACCCCAGCTCCTCGGCGCGCCGCCACAGCTCGCCCGCCTCCGGCCAGGACTGCATCGGCCACATCACCGTGCTGATCCGCGGTGCGCTCACTGCTCCCCCGTCCCTCTCCCGGACGCCCCGCCCGGGGCGCCGCCTCCCATCCCATCACCCGGCACCGACGGCCGGTCACCCGCCCGGCGCGGCGAGCCAGTGGCGCAGCGCCCACCACCAGTGCGCCGTCCGCTCCACCGCCGTCCCGCCGGACGGGTCGAGCAGCGCACCGCCGGTCAGCTCCTGGAACCGCCGCACCCGGTACTTCACCGTGTTGCCGTGGACGTGCAGGGCGGCGGCGGTCGGCTCGATCCGGCCGCCGTGGCCGAGGTAGGCGAGCGCGGTCGCGGCGAGCTCCCGGTGGAACGGGTCGTCGCGGTCGAGGCCGCCGAGCAGCCCGCTCGCGAGCAGCCCGCCGAGGTCGGGCTCGGCCTCGGTGACGGTGAGCAGCGCGAGGCCGGCCAGCTCCCGCAGCCCGGCGAGGCCCGCCGCGGCGCCGGCGCGCAGGGCGCGGCGTCCCAGGTCGTAGAGCGGCGCGACGGCCCCGGGCCGCGCGGGCGGCGCCGCGACGAGCAGCGGCCCGGTCCGGACGGGGGCCGGCAGCCGCGCCACGAGCGCGGCGAGCCGCCCGTCCACCAGCCCGCACAGGGCGGGGCCCGCGGCGGCCAGGCGCGCCTCCAGCCCGGCGGCCACCGCCGGGTCGCTGACGTCCGACACGACGCAGTGGTACTCGGCGTCCGGGTCGAGCGGGGCGAGGACGGGGACGGACTCGCCGTGCAGCAGCTGCCGCAGCATCTGGACGCGGCCCTCCCGCGTCGTGCGCGCCATCTCCAGCTCGGCGACCCGGTGCGCGTGCACCATCCGGTGGACGAGCGCGGTGTTGATCTCGTCGATGCGGCTGACGCCGTCCAGCAGCAGCGCGTCCGGCACCCCGCGGCGGCGGCCGTCCGCGATGAGCGTGCGGACGAGGTGCGCCCGGCCCGCCTGGAACCCGTCCAGGAACGCCGCGACCGGCACGCCCTGCCGGGCCCGGTCCGAGCCGAGCCGTTCGGCGGCGGCGAGCAGCTCCTCGCCGGGGACGCCGTCCGCCAGCGCGGCGAGCACGCCCCGCAGCAGCGCCCGGGTGTGCCGGCGCGTCTCCTCCTCGGGCAGCGCCGCCACCATCTCCGACCGGCCGCGCGCGGCGCGGACCGCGCCCTCCAGCAGCTCCGGGTCGTCGCCGTGCTCGCTCACCAGCCGCAGGAACCGGCCGCCCTCGCTGGACTCCATGCCGCCATTGTCCCCCGCCGTTGTCCTCATCGGACAACGAGCCGGGCCGGGCTTGGGCCGCCTCCCCTAGCGGGCCGCCCGCCGCCCGGTGTTCGCTTGCGGTAGTGCCCGGCGGTGTCCCGCCCAGAGCCCGAGGAGTTCGCCGATGTCCGACGACGAGCAGTTCCTGGAGAAGCTGCCCACCGACCTGATCTTCCGGCTGCCGCCGACCTTCGACAACGTGGAGGACGAGCGCCGGCACCGCAAGGAGCGGCTCGCCGCCGCGCTGCGGATCTTCGGCAAGTTCGGCTTCGAGGAGGGCGTCGCCGGGCACATCACCGCCCGCGACCCCGAGCGCACCGACCACTTCTGGGTCAACCCGTTCGGGATGTCGTTCAAGCACATCAAGGTCAGCGACCTCATCCTGGTCAACCACCAGGGCCAGGTCGTCGAGGGCCGCTACCCGGTGAACGAGGCCGCGTTCGCGATCCACTCCCAGGTGCACCAGGCCCGTCCGGACGTGGTCGCCGCCGCGCACAGCCACTCCACGCACGGCCGGGCGATCTCCGCGCTCGGCCAGAAGCTGGAGCCGATCACGCAGGACGTGTGCGCCTTCTACCAGGACCACGGCCTGTTCGACGACTACACCGGCGTGGTCACCGACCTGGAGGAGGGCAAGCGCATCGCCGCCGCCCTCGGCGAGTACAAGGCCGTCATCCTGCGCAACCACGGCCTGCTCACCGTCGGCGACACCGTCGACGCCGCCGCCTGGTGGTTCATCACGATGGAGCGCTCGTGCCAGGTGCAGCTGCTGGCGAAGGCCGCCGGCCAGGTCGTGCCGATCGAGCACGACAACGCGGTCCTCACCCACGAGCAGATCGGCAACGACCTCGTCGGCTGGATCAACTACCAGCCGCTCTACGACCAGATCAGCCGCGAGCAGCCCGACCTGTTCGACTGACCCCGGCTCGGCGGCCCCGGCGCACCCCCCGTTCGCGCCGGGGCCGCGGCATGCCCGGGGCCCCGCGCCCGCCGGAGGCTCAGCGGGCCCTCGGGTCGTGGTACGCCAGGAGCACGCGCGCCATGCGTCCGAACTCGGCGCGGTCCGCGGCCGACAGCGGGGCCAGCAGGTCGGCGTCCAGCTCGGCGGCGCGGCGGCCGATCGCGTCCAGCTCCGCGCGGCCCGCTTCGGTCGGCTCGACCACGTACCGGCGCCGGTCGGACGGGTCGCGTTCGCGCCGGACGAACCCGGCCGCCTCCAGCCGGCCGACCACCTCCACCAGGTCGCTCGGATCGATCCGCAGCCGCGTGCCCAGCTCCCGCTGCGAGGCCGGGGACGCGTCGTCCAGCGCGGACAGCACGGCGAAGTGCCACAGGCCGAGCCCGTGCTCGTCCATCAGCCGCCCCATCCGGACGCGGCCGGCCCGCCCGACCTGCGCCAGCACGAACGTGGTGATGCCGAGCAGGCGGGGCGGCAGCGGGCCCGCGGTGTCGTCCATGGCCCTATTGTAGGGTTACACCCATCATTGGTGCACACCCACGAATTGGAGGCGGCATGGACGCGCTCTACCCGCGCCTGCTGGTGGACGACTTCGACGCCTGCGCCCGGTTCTACGCCGCGGCGCTCGACGAGCTGCTCGGCATCCGGCCGGTCAAGATGCTCCCCGACGCGCAGTACGCCAACTGGGACCTCGAAGGCGAGTGCGTCCTGGTCGTGATGGGACGCGCCCGCATGGCCGAGACGGTGGGCACCGCCGGCCTGCCCGCGCCGTCCGGGCAGGACGGCTCGATGCTGGTGTTCCGGGTCGGCGACGTCGGCAAGGCCGCCGCCGCGCTGGCCGCGCTCGGCGCCGTCATGGTCGCCGAGCCGGCGGACCGCCCCGAATGGGGGCCCGGGCTGCGGACCGCGCACCTGCGCGACCCCGGCGGCAACCTGCTGGAACTCCAGTCGTACTGACCCCGCCCCCGAGGGGGATCAGCGCGGGAGCGGGTGCCGGCGCGGGCGTCGCGGGACGGGCGCCCGGCCCGGCGGGGGGAGGTTCCGCCGGGCCGAGCCCGGTGTGAGCCCGTGCCCCAAAGGACATCACGCACCCGGAGACGGGCGCTTGTCCCCCATCGACGAAAAGGAACGCGCCAACCCGCCGGGAAATGACAGGACCGGCGCTCTCAGTCCCCGTCGCGGGTCGCCTCGGCCAGCGGCAGCAGCACCTGGAAGCGGGTGTCGCCCGGCAGCGACTCCACCTTGATGTCGCCGCCGTGCCGGTCCGCGACGATCCGCCAGGAGATGTCGAGGCCGAGGCCCGTCCCCTGCCCCACCGGCTTCGTGGTGAAGAACGGCGTGAAGATCCGGTCGATGTTCTCCTCGGGGATGCCGCAGCCGGTGTCGGCGATCTCCACCATCGCCTGGTCGTTCACCCGGGCCGTCCGGATGGTGAGCGTGCCCTGGCCGTCCATCGCGTACAGCGCGTTCACGATCAGGTTCGTCCATACCTGGTTCAGCTCCGCCGCGTACACCGGGACGGGCGGCAGCGACTCGTCGTAGACGGTCTTGACCGCCACGCCCGGCCCGAACTTGCGCTTGAGCATCGTCAGCGTGCTGTCCAGCAGCTCACGCAGGTCGACCCGCTGGTAGGCGGCCCGGTCCAGCTGCGAGTACTGGCGGGCGGAGTCCAGCAGCGCCGTGATCCGGTCCATCGCCTCGGAGATCTCCGCCTGCAGCTGCCCGACCTCCATCACCTCGGCGAGCCACCGGATCGCCGACGGCAGGTGCTCCCCGGCCGCCTGCGCGACCTCCTCGGCCTGCTCCACGCCGATCCCGGCGGAGACCAGGCCGGGCGCGAGGTCCCAGGCGTCCGCGACGCCGTGCTCGTCCAGCCAGTCGCCCAGCTCGTCCTCGGCGTCGCTGACCTCGAGCGGGCTGCGCCGCCCGCTCGGCGCCGCGGGCAGCGTGGGCCGCAGCGCCACCAGCGCCGCCAGCCGCGTGCAGTCGGCGCCCTGCGCGGCGAGGTCGGCCAGCGTCTTCTGCGCCGCGACCAGCCGGTCGCCGAGCTCGGCGCTGGCCCGGGCCGCCGCGGCGGCCGGGTTGTTCAGCTCGTGGGTGAGGCCCGCGGTGATCGTGCCGAGCGCGGTGAGCCGCTCGCGCTGGTCGACGGCCCGCCGCAGGTTCGTCATCCCGAAGAAGATCCCGGCCAGCAGGTGCGTCGCCATCGGGAACCACTTGCGGACGGCCTTGCTGAACTTGCGGGCCGGCAGCACGAACACCCGCGACGGCCGCGTCGCCCTCAGCGTGTGCTGGTACTTCTGCTCGATCTGGTCGTCCAGGTACGCCTGGACGGCCCCGCCGTAGGTGCCGGGGCGCGACGTCCGGCTGGTCTCGACCGAGTGGTCGCGGACCTGCTGGCTCATCACCATCTCGCCGTCGAGCAGCACGTACAGGAACTCGGCGGGATCGCCCTGCGCGCAGATCACGCCGTCGGCCGGCACCTCGGCGACGGTGCCGCACGCCGACAGCCATTCCAGCTTCTGGTCGTCGAGGTCCTCGAAGAGGAACAGCGACCGCAGCTCCTCCGGCGACGCGGTAGTGCTCATTCGTGCCTCCTTCGAGGGGGGGACGACCCCCACGCCCCCCGGCTCACGCCTGTTCCAGATAGCGGTGCACGAGCGCGACGGCCATGGCGCCGTCGCCGACGGCGGACGCGACCCGCTTCATCGACTCCGCGCGGACGTCCCCCGCCGCGAACACGCCGGGGACGCTGGTCTCCAGGTGGTACGGCTGGCGGGCGAGCGGCCACCCGGCCGGGCGGCGCCCGCCGGCGACCAGGTCGGGGCCGGTGACGACGTACCCGCGCTCGTCGCGCTCGACGAAGCCGTCCAGCCAGTCCGTGCCCGGTTCGGCGCCGATGAACACGAACAGCCAGTGCGCGTCGATGGTCTTCTTCCCGCCCGGCCACGCGATCGTGAGGCGCTCGAGCCGGTCGGCGCCCTCCGCGGCGCAGACGGTCTTCCCGGTGTGCACCTCGATGTTGGGCGTCTGCCGGATCTGCTCGATCAGGTAGTGCGACATCGACTTCTCCAGGCCGTCCGCCCGGACGATGATGTGCACCTTCTTGGCGTACCTGGCCAGGTGCACGGCCGCCTGGCCGGCGGAGTTGGCGCCGCCGACCACGGCGACCTCCTCGTCCGCGCACGACGGCGCCTCGGTGAGCGCCGCGCCGTAGTACACGCCGCGGCCCACGAAGTCCTCGACGCCCTCGGCGTTCAGCCGCCGGTACGACACGCCGCTGGCGAGGATGACGGCGTGCGCCGCGATCTCCGTGCCGTCGGCGAGCCGCGCCGCCCGGGCGGTGCCGCGCGCCTCCAGCCCGACGACCTCCCCGGCCTGCAGCAGCTCGGCGCCGAACCGGTCGGCCTGCCGGCGCGCCCGGTCGGCGAGCTGCTGGCCGGTGACCCCGTCGGGGAAGCCGAGGTAGTTCTCGATCCGGGAGCTCTGCCCGGCCTGCCCGCCGAGCGCGCGGCGCTCCACCACGACGGTCTTCAGTCCCTCGGACGCCCCGTACACCGCGGCGCCGAGCCCGGACGGCCCGCCGCCCACCACGATCAGGTCGTAGAACCCGGTGGACGGGGTGCTCGGCAGCCCGATCACCGACGCCAGCTCCGCGTCCGACGGCGCGCACAGCGTGTCCCCGCCGGCCGTCACCACCAGCGGCAGCTCCGGCGAGCCGGCCGCCGCGATCAGCTCCGCGCCCTCCGGGTCGGTGTCCATCAGCCAGGTGTAGGGGGCCTGGTGGCGGGCGAGGAAGTCGCGGACCTCGTAGCAGCGGGCCGACCAGCGGTGCCCGACGACCCGCAGCTCGGCGGGCCGGGACCGGTCGGTGCGCCGCCACGCGTCCAGCTGCGCGTCGATCACCGGGTAGAACTTCTCCTCCGGCGGGTTCCACGGCTTCAGCAGGTAGTGGTCCAGATCGACGACGTTGATCGCGCGGATCGCGGCGTCGGTGTCGGCGTAGGCCGTCAGCAGGACCCGGCGCGCGTACGGGAACAGGTCCATGGCGCGTTCGAGGAACTCCACGCCGTTCATCTCGGGCATCCGGTGGTCGGCGAGCAGGACCGCCGTGTCGTCGCCGCGCAGCCGCAGCTCGCTCAGCGCCTCCAGGGCCTGCCGCCCGGACTCGGCGCGGACGATCCGGTACGACTCGGCGTACCGGCGGCGCAGGTCCCGCGCGACCGCCCGGGACACGCCCGGATCGTCGTCGACGGTCAGCAGCACTGGTTTGGACAACGCGTCCCCCTCATCCCATGACATCCCCGGGCGAAGCCTACGTGGCCCGGCCGCGCCGCGCCCCCGTCCGCACCGGCCGGCCGCCACCCCGGCGCCCCGGGGCCGGGACCGCATCGGTAATGATCGTCGCATGGACCTGCGTGTTGCGCTGATCGGATACGGCACCGGGGGCTCGGTGTTCCACGCGCCCCTGATCTCCTCGGTGCCGGGGATGCGGCTCGCCGCGGTCGTCACGGGGAACCCGGAGCGGCAGCGCGCCGTCGCCGAGCGCTACCCGGAGACGACGGTGCTCGCCAGCGCGGACCGGCTGTGGGAGGTGTCCGGCGCCTACGACCTGGTGGTGGTCGCCGCCCCGAACCGGCAGCACGTCCCGCTCGCCCGCACCGCGCTGACCTCCGGGCTCCCCGCCGTCGTGGACAAGCCGGTCGCGGCGGCGGCGGCGGACGCCCGGTCCCTCGCCGCGCTGAGCGCGGTGCGCGGGCTGCCGGTGATCCCGTTCCACAACCGGCGCTGGGACGGCGACTACCGGACCGTGCTGCGGCTGGCCGGCTCCGGCGCGCTCGGCGACGTGCTGCGGTTCGAGTCCCGGTTCGAGCGGTGGCGGCCCGAGGTGCGGGCGGGCTGGAAGGAGAGCACGGACCCGCGCGACGCCGGCGGCATCCTCTACGACCTCGGCTCCCACCTGATCGACCAGGCGATCGCGCTGTTCGGCCGTCCCGAGCGCGTCTACGCCGAGATCGACGCGCGGCGGCGCGGCGCGGCGGCGCCCGACGACGTGTTCGTGGCGCTGGAGCACCGCGGCGGGACGCGCTCCCACCTGTGGATGAGCGCGACCGCCGCGAGTCTCGGGCCGCGGTTCCGCGTCCTCGGCGACCGCGCCGCCTACACGGTGAGCGGGATGGACGGGCAGGAGGAGGCGCTGCGCAACGGGCTCACCCCGAAGGACCCCGGTTACGGCATCGCGCCGCCCGAGTCGTACGGGCGGACCGGCACGCCCGGCGACGACCGCCCGGAGCCGACCGCCACGGGCGCCTACCACGAGTTCTACGCGGCGGTGGCGCGGACGCTGCGCGGCGAGGCGCCCCCGCCGGTCACGCTCGCCGACGCGATCGCGGGCCTGGAGGTCATCGAGGCCGCGGTCCGCTCCGCCGGCGAGGGCACCGTCGTGAGCACCCGCCCGGAGTGACCGCCCGCCACGGGACGGGCGCGCGTCACAGCACGGACACGTGCACGTGGTCGTAGTGGTTCTGGGTGACGCTGCCGCGGTCCTCCATCTGGCGCCATCCGCCGCTGCCGCGCATGTCGTAGATGCGCTGCCGCCAGATCACGTACTTGATGCCGAGCCGGGACGCGTTGTCGATCACGTACTGGGCGACGCGGTCGCCGTGCGCCTTGGCGGACGCGCTCGGCATCTTCCCGCCGGTGCTCTCCATGAAGTCGCAGGCGGTGCCGGAACCGTGGTCCTGCGGGTCGCCGGGACGCGAGCACCCGATGGTGGGGAACGGCCCGAACTTCCCGTCGATCTCCAGCAGGACCGTCCGCATCCGCGCGGTCATGGAGTTGCCGACGATCGGCGACTTGCTCCCGGAGACGCCGTCGGGCCTGCCGCCGCCCGCCGGGGCCTGCGGCACCTCGGGCCTGTACTTGGCGAGCAGCTTCTTGACGCGGGCGCGCTGACCCTCCAGGTCGTCGATCTCCTTGCGCACCTCGTCCAGCTTCGCCTGCGCCGTCCGGTGCGACTGCGCGGCCCTGGCGTTCAGCTGCTCGAGGCTCTGGACGCGGCGGCCGTTGTCCTGGCTGATGTGCTCGACCACGGAGGCGTCGCGCAGCGCCGAGGACGGGTCTCCCGAGGTGACGAGCGGGATGACGTCCAGCCGCCCGGTCATGTAGGTGGTGGCGGCGATGCGCGCGACGGACAGCCGGGCCGCGCCGTACTCCCGGTCGGCCCGCGACGCGTCGGCGCCCGCCCGCTCGGCGGCCTTCTTCGCCTCCTCGAGGGAGACGAGCTCGCCGCGGTACTGCTTGGACAGCGTGTCCGCGCGCTTCTTGAGCTTCGCGTACTCCTTCTTGAGGTCCTTCTTCGGCTCGGCGGGCACGCGGGCCGCGCCGCCGGAGGCCGGGGGGAGCGCCGCCGAGATCCCGACCGCGAGGACGGCCACCGCGAGCCGCCGCGCCGCCCGGCGCCCGCCGGCCGGGCGCGCCGTCCTGCCGAAGGGACCGAAGGCCGCCACAGATCACTCCCGGATAACAGGGGGTCGGAGATTGGCGGGCACGTTACCACAATCACCACAAACCCTCCGGCATTCCGGCGGGCTACAGCGAGTCACCCGAAGTCACTCGAAGTCAACCGAAGTCAGCCCGAACACCGCGGATGACAGGGAAGAGGGCCGGACCGCCTGCGGGCGGTCCGGCCCCTCCCCCGTGCCGCCGGAGGGGCCCGGCGGCTTCCCATCAGGTCCCGACGAGGTCCTCCCAGCGCGGGACGCGGGGCTCCCAGCGCAGCCGCAGCCCGGCCTCGCGGGGCGTCCGGTCCCCCTTGCGGTTGTTGCAGCGGCCGCATGCCAGGACGGTGTTCTCCCAGGTGTTGCCGCCGCCGCGGGACTGCGGGTGGACGTGGTCGATCGTGTTGCCGCGCTGCCCGCAGTAGCCGCACCGGCCCCGATCGCGCAGGTAGACGCCGCGCTTGCTCCACGGCGGGCGGCGGCCGTGCCGCCACCGCATCGCGACGTACCGGACGAGCCTCAGCACCCGCGGCACCGGGAAGCCGCCGAACATCCGGCCCTCCTCCGCCTCCTCGACGACGGCGACCTCGCGGACCAGCATGCGGATGGCGTGCCGCAGGTCCACCTTTTGTAATGGCTCGTACGACGCGTTCAGGACGAGCACGTTCACCGGGTCACCTCCCACCCCGGGCCGCTGTCCCGCCAGGATTCGAACCTGGATAACCGCATTAACGGTGCGGCGTTCTGCCGTTGAACTACGAGACAATGTTCCGGTAATTCTCCGGTTTCCGGGCATTTCCCGGAAGCCTCCATCAGAATGCCGACGCACGACCCGCAAGGGCAACGGTTTTTCCCGCCCACTTCGAACCGCCGCCTTCCGGTGCCACCGGACGCACCGCCGGAGGACGCACCGCCGGAGGACGCGGCGACGCACGGCCACACCGGCCCGGCTGCCCGCGCCGGCCGAGGCGAGGCGCACCGCGCGACGCGATCGTAGGCCCGCCGAGGACGCGGCTCGGTGGTCAGAGGGCGGGACGGGTGATCTGGGGCATCGCCTCGGCCGCGGCGCGCCACCACCGGTCCTCCGCCGGGTCCCCGGGCGGGGTCGGTGCGCCGGGCGGGGCGTAGGCCGGCGGGCGGGTGGCCGGGATCAGCTCGATGGCGGCCCGGCAGTCGGGGCAGTCGGTGCCCGTCCACCCGAGGCGGACGGTGGCTGCTCCACGGTCGCCGCAGGCGCGGCCCGGCGGCCCGGTGCCCCAGAAGCGCAGCACGTCGGCGGCGGACACGGCGCGTTCCCCGCGGGTGCCGCGTGCGCGGTCGCGGTGGCCCCGGCGCAGCCACGCGGTGTGCTCGGCGACCAGTTGCCAGGCCAGCCCGCGGACGAGGTGGGCGGCGGTGAGCACGTCGCCGAACGCGACGTGCCGCGCGGCGACCTCGGGCAGGCCGAAGCGGTGCAGCCCGGCCGTGTCGATCCGGACCCGGGCGCCGGCGCCCGGGTCCAAGGCGACGAAGACCGACACCCATACGTGGCCGAGGGCGAACGCCTCCGGCTCGGCGGGCGGCGTCGAGCCGGGCAGGATCCGGCGGGAGTCCAGGTCGGCGACGGTGCCGCGGACGGCGGCGGCGACGGCGCGGGCGGCGAGCCGGGCGGCCTGCGCGGAGCGCGGCTGCCCGGCGGGCGGGCCGGCGGCGGTGACCGCGATGTGCCGGCGGGCGCCGACGACCGTCCCGAGCCGGCCGGGCGGCGCCGCGAGCCGGTGGAACCGGGCCTTCAGCTCGCCGGACGGGCGTGCGACGGGTTCGACGACCAGGCGCGCGGACGCGAGCATCGCGGCGGCCTCGCGCGCGAGGGCGCCGTCGCCGATGGCGTCCGGGAGGCGCCCGGGGCCGGGGAGGGTCCGCGCCTGGGTCGCCACCAGGAACCGCGTGGTCACCGTCGCCGGGACCTCCAGCATGAACCGCCCGCCCATGGGCCGCCTCCCCCGCTCTCGGGCGCGGCCCCCTGCCGCACCCGGGATCCAGGGTGGCCGCAGGCACCGTCGGGCGGAACCAGAACCGGATTCTGTGGATAAAGGGTCGGTCGGGGGGCGGCCCGCCGCTCGGCGCGGGCCCTGAAGGGGAGGAGGTCAGGGGAGGACGGAGACGGGCGCCTGGTACTCCAGGGACTCGCGCTCGACGCGGAAGCCCAGCTCCTCGTTGACCGCGAGCATGTGCTCGTTGTCGCCCAGGTTGTCGGTCTCGATCTCGCGCACCTCCGGGCGCTCCGCCGCGAGCCACTCGAGCATCGCGGCCTTGACCCAGATGCCGAGGCGGCGGCCGCGGTGCTCGGGCGCGACGGCCGTGTCGTACTGGGCGGCGCGGCCCGCCGCGTCGTGCGGGACGACGACCTCGGTGAAGCCGGCCACGACCGTGCCGGAGGCGTCGAGGGCGGCGACGGTGTAGAGGTCGTCGCCGCGCTTGGCGACCACCTCGGCCGTCTCGCGGACGCGGTGCGCGTCCCAGGGGGCGCCCTCGTACTCGGCGAGGTCGGCCATGGCGTGCTTGGCGTGCGCGAGGGCGGTGGCGTGCTCGTCGGGGACGACGCCCTTCCAGCGGATCAGCCGGTAGCCCGCCGGCCCCTCCGCGACGAGCCGGGCGACGCGCTCGCGGGGGACCTCGTCCAGCCGCAGCAGCATGCCGCGCAGCACCAGCACGCACTCGAAGCCGTGCGACTCCAGGAACGGGACCGCCGGGGTGCCGGCGTGGACCTGCGCGATCACGCTGGTGCGGCCGTCGGAGCGCAGGCCCTCGGCGGCGGCGGCGAGCAGCCGGCGGCCGAGGCCGCGGCGGCGGTACCCGGGCCGGACCTGGATGTCGATCTCGGCGGGACGGTCCGCGCCCGGCTCACCGGGCAGCCGCAGCGCGGCCACGCCGGCCAGCCCGCCGCCGTCGGCGCCGGCGTCGGGGGCCGCCCACAGCCGCTGCCGCGAGCCCGGATCGCCGCCGAGGAGCCGCTCGGCCGTCTGCTCCGGTTCCGGCGCGGGCTCGCCCGCCGGGCCGGCGGCGTGCACGGCGGCCAGCACCGCGTGCCACTCCCGGATCTGCGCGTCCGTCGGATCATCGAGCGCGATGACGTCCATCCGACTGTTGTACCTGATCCCCGCCGACCGCGACCGGGAGCCCGGGCAACCTGTGGTTCCGGACGGCCCGAAGGGCCCCTCAGCGATCGCGCGAGAACGCCTCCAGGATCCGCTCGGCGGCGAGCGCCGGGGGGAGGGTCCCGTCCGCGACGCTCTTCTCCAGGCCGGGCGCGAGGTCGCGGACGGCGGGATGGGCGTGCAGCTCGCCGAGCAGCCGGTCGCGGACCATCGCCCACGTCCAGCCGACCCGCTGGCGGCGGCGCCGCGCCTCCAGCTCGCCGGACTCGCGGAGCCGCTCCTGGTGCCCGACGATCTCGTCCCATACCTCGTCGAGGCCGGTGCCCTCCCGCGCGCTGCAGGTCAGCACGGGGGTGGCGCGGGAGCGCTCGCCGCTGCGCAGCAGCCGCAGCGCGCCCGACAGCTCGCGGGCGGCGCGCCTGGCCTCCATCGTGTGGTCGCCGTCGGCCTTGTTGACGGCGATGACGTCGGCCAGTTCCAGCACGCCCTTCTTGATGCCCTGGAGCTGGTCGCCGGTGCGGGCGAGGGTGAGGAACAGGAACGAGTCGACCATCTCGGCGACGGTCGTCTCGGACTGCCCGACCCCGACCGTCTCGACGAGGACGACGCCGTATCCGGCGGCCTCCATGACGACCATGGCCTCGCGGGTGGCCTTGGCGACGCCGCCGAGCGTCCCGGCGGTCGGGGACGGGCGGATGAAGGCGTCCGGGTCGGCGGCGAGGCGCTGCATGCGGGTCTTGTCGCCGAGGATGCTGCCGCCGGTGCGGGTGGAGGAGGGGTCGACGGCCAGCACCGCGACCTTGTTCCCCTCCCCCGTCAGCTTCGTGCCGAGCGCGTCGATGAACGTGGACTTGCCGACCCCCGGCACGCCGGTGATCCCGACGCGGCGGGCGTTGCCGGTGTGCGGGGTCAGCTCGGTCAGCAGCCGCTGCGCCAGTTCCCGGTGGTCGGGACGGGCCGACTCGACCAGCGTGATCGCCCGCGCGATCCACGCCCGCGACCCGTCCCGGACCCCGGAGACGTAGTCCTGGAGCTCCGGTCTCACCGCCCGGGGTGCCCCAGCTTCGCGGTCAGCTCGTCCAGCAGGCCGAGCGCCGCGTCGGCGAGCACGGTGCCGGGCGGGAAGATCGCGGCGGCGCCGGCGGCGCGCAGCTCGTCGAAGTCCTGCGGCGGGATGACGCCGCCGACGACGATCATGATGTCGGGGCGGCCGAGCGCGGCCAGCTCCTCGCGCAGCGCGGGCACCAGCGTGAGGTGCCCGGCGGCGAGCGAGTTGACGCCGACGATGTGCACGTCGGCCTCGACCGCCTGCCGGGCGACCTCGCCCGGCGTCTGGAACAGCGGGCCCACGTCGACGTCGAAGCCGAGGTCGGCGAAGCCGGTCGCGATCACCTTCTGGCCGCGGTCGTGGCCGTCCTGGCCCATCTTCGCGACGAGGATGCGGGGCCGGCGGCCCTCCTCCTGCTCGAACGCGGCGGTCGCGGCGCGCGCCTTCTCGATGCCGCTCACCGCTCCGGCCTCTTCCCGGTACACCCCGGAGATCGTACGGATCTGCGCGGCGTGCCGCCCGTACGCCTTCTCCAGCGCGTCGGAGATCTCGCCGACGGTCGCCTTGGCGCGGGCGGCGTCGATCGCGAGGGCGAGCAGGTTGTGGTCCAGGTCGGACGGGCGGGTGCCGTTCTCGGCGGCCTCCGCCGCGGCCGTGATCGCGCCGAGCGCGGCCTGCGTCCTGGTCTCGTCGCGCTCCTCGCGCAGCCGCCGCAGCTTCTCGATCTGCTGGGCGCGCACGGCGGCGTTGTCGACCTTGAGGACCTCGATCCGCTCCTCGGCGTCCGGCCGGTACTTGTTGACGCCGATGACGGGCTGGCGGCCGGAGTCGATGCGGGCCTGGGTGCGGGCCGCGGCCTCCTCGATGCGCAGCTTCGGCAGGCCCTCGTCGATCGCCTTGGCCATGCCGCCGGCCTTCTCGACCTCGGTGATGTGCCCCCAGGCGCGGCGGGCGAGGTCGTAGGTGAGGCGCTCGACGTAGGCGCTGCCGCCCCACGGGTCGATCGTCCGGGTCGTCCCGGACTCCTGCTGCAGCAGCAGCTGGGTGTTGCGGGCGATGCGGGCGGAGAAGTCGGTCGGCAGCGCGAGCGCCTCGTCCAGCGCGTTGGTGTGCAGCGACTGGGTGTGGCCCTGGGTGGCGGCCATCGCCTCGACGCAGGTGCGGGCGACGTTGTTGAACACGTCCTGCGCGGTCAGCGACCAGCCGGACGTCTGCGAGTGCGTGCGCAGCGACAGCGACTTCGGGTTCTTCGGATCGAACTGCTTCACCAGCTTCGCCCACAGCAGGCGCGCGGCGCGCAGCTTGGCGACCTCCATGAAGAAGTTCATGCCGATCGCCCAGAAGAACGACAGGCGCGGCGCGAACGCGTCGATGTCCAGGCCGGCCTCGCGGCCCGCGCGGATGTACTCGACGCCGTCGGCGAGGGTGTAGGCCAGCTCCAGGTCGGCGGTGGCCCCGGCCTCCTGGATGTGGTAGCCGGAGATCGAGATGGAGTTGTACTTCGGCATCCGCTGCGAGGTGTACGCGAAGATGTCGGAGATGATCCGCATCGACGGCGCCGGCGGGTAGATGTAGGTGTTGCGGACCATGAACTCCTTGAGGATGTCGTTCTGGATGGTCCCCGCGAGGCCCTCCGGCTCCACCCCCTGCTCCTCGGCCGCGGCGATGTACAGCGCCAGGACGGGCAGCACCGCGCCGTTCATGGTCATCGACACGCTCATCCGGTCCAGCGGGATGCCGTCGAAGAGCTGCCGCATGTCGTAGATCGAGTCGATCGCCACGCCCGCCATGCCGACGTCGCCGGCCACGCGCGGGTGGTCGGAGTCGTAGCCGCGGTGGGTGGCGAGGTCGAACGCGACCGACAGGCCCTTCTGCCCGGCGGCGAGGTTGCGCCGGTAGAAGGCGTTGGACTCCTCGGCGGTGGAGAACCCGGCGTACTGGCGGATCGTCCACGGCTGGGTGGCGTACATCGCCGGGTAGGGGCCGCGCAGGTACGGGGCGATGCCCGGCAGGGTGCCGAGGAAGTCGAGCCCGGCGAGGTCATCGGCGGTGTACAGCGGCGGGACGCCGATGCCCTCCGGGGTGTCCCAGGTGTGGGCCTCGGGGTCCTTGCCGGTGGCGTCGGCGACGGCGGCGCGCCACCGCTCGGCGGCCGCGTCGGCGGGGGGCGCCGTCCCGAGGTCGATCTCGGTGAAGTCGGGGATCATTCGTTCACTCCCAGATCGCGGAGGGTGGCCTGCAGCGCCTCGATCGCGTCGCATCCGGCGTGCACGCGGGCGTCGACCCCCTCGTAGGTTCCCTTACCCGCGAGCCAGACCTTCACAGCACCGGCGTCCTTCAGGACGCGCGCCGCTTCGGCGGCCTGCTCCTCGTACAGCTTGTCGCTGGAGCAGATGCAGGCGACGGCCGTGCCGGACGCCGAGAACTCCTCGGGGGCGCCGGTGACGGTCTCGATGCCGCCGGCCTGGAACAGGTTGGCGGCGAACGACGCGCGCGCCGTGTGGACGGCGATGGGGCCGAGCGTGGCGAGGAACACCTTCGGGCGGGCGCCGGTGGCCTCGGCGTGGGCGTCGGACCGGTCGCGGAGCGCCTCGAAGTCCTGCGCGTAGGTGACGACGGGCAGCCCGCCGCCGGGACGCGCCGGGGCGGCGTCGCGCTCGGGCAGCTCCTCGGCGAGGTTCGGGAACTCGCTGACGCCGGTGAGCGGGGCCTTGCGGCGGGCGAGGTCCGTGCGGCGGCGCGCCCAGGTCGCGGCGATCCGGTCGGCGACCAGGCCGGAATCGAGGGCTGCGGCGAGGCCGCCGGCCTTCTCGATCTCGGTGAACCAGGCCCAGGCGGCCTGCGCGAGGCCCTCGGTGAGGCTCTCGACGTACCAGGAGCCGCCGGCCGGGTCGACGACGCGGGCGAGGCTCGACTCCTCCAGCAGCAGCGTCTGGGTGTTGCGGGCGATGCGGCGGGCGAAGCCATCGGGCAGGCCGAGGCGCGCGTCGAACGGCTCGACGGTGACGGCGTCGGCGCCACCGACCCCGGCGGCGAACGCCGCGACGGTGGTGCGCAGCATGTTCACCCACGGGTCGCGGCGCGTCATCATCGCCGACGACGTCACGGCGTGGATCCGCGCCGCCGTCCCCTCCGCGGCGCCACTGACCTCGGCGATCCGGGCCCACAGCCGGCGCAGCGCGCGGAGCTTGGCGATCGAGGAGAACTGGTCGGCGGTGACGGCGACCCGGAACTCGATCTGCCCGAACGCCTCGTCCACGCTCAGGCCGGCGCCGGTGAGGGCGCGCAGGTACGCGACGCCGGCGGCGGCCGCGGCGCCCAGCTCCTCGGCGTCGCTCCCGCCCGCGTCGTGGTACGGCGTGCCGTCCGCGACGATCGCGCGCAGCCCCGGGAACTCCCGGACGCACCGGACGGCCAGCGCCGCCGCGTCCTCCAGGGACCCGGCGGTGCCGGTGCGGGCCCGCAGCCCGAGGGGGTCGGCGCCGAGGTTGCCCGACGCGTCCGGCCCGTTCCCGCGCTCGGCGACGAGCGCGAGGAACGCCTCGGCGGCCTCCGCCGAGCGCTCCCCCGCGTCGAGCACGACGGGCGCGAGGTCGAGCAGCACGCCGCGCAGCACCTCCGGCAGCGCGGCGACGGGCGTGCCGCCCTCGCCGAGCCGCAGCCAGACCGAGGTGGCGCCGTTCTCCAGGTCGGCGAGGACCGCCTCGCGCGTCACCGCCGGGTCCGGGTGCGCGTGCCGCTGCCGGACGTCCCAGCCCGCGAGGCCCTCGCCGTCCGGCCGCACCTCGCGGACGAAAGGAGCGAGCCCGGGCCGTCCGGGCGGGGCGTCGTCGCGGGTGTAGAGCGCGGCGATCGGCACTCCGTCGTAGGACTCGCGGGTCAGCAGGGACTCGATCTCGCCGAGGGGGGTCTCCTCGGTCGCCGCGCCCGACTTGCGCAGCACCCCCTTCACCATCTCCCGCCACCGGTCCCGCTCGGCCGGGGGGAAGGCGGCGGCCAGTTCGAGTTCTTCAGGCGGCACCGTCATGCCCTGGATGGTAAGCGCACGCCTACACCGCGCCCGAGACCGGGTCCCGGTCACCGCAACGGCCCGCAGGCCCCGGCGGGCCGCCGGTTAGCGGTCCGGGCACCGGGGAAGAGGCAAGCGCATGACGCTGGATCCGCTGCCGGGTGACCTCTACCACATGCAAGACCTGCTCGACGACTCCGAGAAGGAGATCGTCGAGCGGGTGCGGAACTTCCTGGAGTCGAAGGTGGCGCCGATCGCCGATGACTGCTGGGCGCGGGCCGAGTTCCCCTTCGACCTCGTCCCGCGGTACGGCGAGCTGGGCATCGCCGGGCTCGCCCACGACGAGTGCCCCGGGGAGCGGCCGAGCAGCCTGCTCACCGGGTTCCTCGCGATGGACATGGCGCGCGTCGACCCGTCCATGGCCACGTTCTTCGGGGTCCACACCGGCCTGGCGATGGGCAGCATCGGCCGCTGCGGGTCGCCGGAGCAGCGCGAGCGGTGGCTGCCCGCGATGGCGCGGATGGAGAAGATCGGCGCGTTCGCCCTGACCGAGCCGGAGGGCGGCTCCGACGTCGCGGCGGGGCTGCGCACCACCGCGCGCCGCGACGGCGACTCGTGGGTGCTGAACGGCGCCAAGCGCTGGATCGGCAACGGCACGTTTGCCGACCTCGTCGTCGTGTGGGCCAGGGACGAGGCCGACGACCAGGTCAAGGGGTTCGTCGTCGGCAAGGACTCGCCCGGCTTCACCGCGACCCGCATCGAGAACAAGATCGCGCTGCGCACCGTGCAGAACGCGGACCTGGCCTTCGAGGACTGCGTGGTCCCCGAGTCCGATCGGCTGCCCGGCGCGCGGAGCTTCAAGGACACCGCCGCGATCCTGCGCCGCACCCGCAGCGGCGTGGCGTGGCAGGCCGTCGGGGTGATGCTCGCCGCCTACGAGATCGCCCGCGACTACGCGGTGCGGCGCGAGCAGTTCGGGCGGCCGATCGCCAAGTTCCAGCTCGTCCAGGACCTGCTGGTGCGGATGCTGGGGAACGCGACGGCCTCGCTCGGCATGGTGGTGCGGCTGGCGCAGCTGCAGGACGAGGGGCTCTACCGCGACGAGCACTCCGCGCTCGCCAAGGCGTACTGCACCAGCCGGATGCGCGAGGCGGTCGGCTGGGGGCGCGAGCTGATGGCCGGCAACGGGATCGTCCTCGACTACGGCATCGGGCGCTTCGTCGCCGACGCCGAGGCGCTCTACTCCTACGAGGGCACCCGGGAGATCAACACGCTGATCGTCGGCCGCGCGGCGACGGGGCAGGGCGCGTTCGTGTGACGCCGCGCGCCGGGGCGGGCGCGGCGGCGGCGCGGCTGCGGGCCGGGCGGCCGCCCCGCTGCGGCCGGGCGGGCGGGGCGTTGCTAGAGTTCGGCGTCGAGGACCCGATCACGACGGGTCCGCGTCCCCCACCGAACGCGGAAAGAGAAGACTGCGCATGTCGACTGGCAGCCACGCCGGGCGCCCCAAGTCCTGGGTCGCCGTGGCCATCATCTTCGTCGGTTTCGTCATCGGCGGCGTGGGGGTCGTCATGGGCCCCGACTGGGTCGTGTTCGGCGCGGGCGCCGCGGTCGCCGTGATCGGCGGGATCATCGCCCTCGCGGTCGACATCATGACCGACGTCGTCGTCGACGACCCGCGGCAGTAGCCGTGTTCAAGCGGCCGCCCATCGAGGAGCGGATCGCGGCCCGGCAGCGCGAGCGCGGGCCGCTGAAGCCCGGGACCGTCTTCCCGCACGGCCCTGCGAAGATGCTGTTCTTCTTCGGCATCGGCGTCGTCGTGGTCACGCACATCATCGCCCTGTCGATGTACTTCGTCGACAAGGGTCCCTGACGCCTGCCGGCCCTCTCCCGGACGCGACCGCGTCCGGCGGGTGCGAAGCGGGCCGCGAGAACGTACCGTCGAAGGGACGCGGCCGCCTGCGAGCCCCCGACCCCGAGGTGGTGGGATGGCCCTGCGAATGGGAGTCGAGGAGGAGTACTTCGTCGTCGATCCCGGTTCCCGGGAGGTCGTCCCCCGCGCCGCCGCCGTGGTGCGGCGCGCGGAGCGGGCGCTCGGCGAGCGCGCCTCCACCGAGCTGGTCGACTTCCTCGCCGAGGCGAAGACCCCGCCCTGCGACGACCTGGACAAGCTCGAGGAGCAGGTCGGGTCGATGCGCGCCGCGATGGCGGACGCCGCGGCCGCCGAGGGCGTGCGGCTCGCCGCGACCGGCACGCCCGTGCTCGGCGACCTCGTGCCGGCGCCGATCGGCGCGGGCGCCCGCTACGCCGAGAGCCTCGCGGTCTACCGGGCGCTGGACGACGAGCAGAGCATCTGCTCCTGCCACGTCCACGTCGAGATGCCCGACCGGGAGCGGGCCGTCGCGGTCAGCAACCACCTGCGGCCCTGGCTGCCGACGCTGCTGGCGCTCGCCGCCAACTCCCCGTACTGGGCGGGCCGCGACACCGGGCACGCCTGCTGGCGGGTCATGGCGTGGGCGCGCTGGCCGGTGGCCGGGCCGCCGCCGTACTTCGAGTCGTACGGGCACTACGAGGAGCTGGTCGGCACGCTGCTGGGCTGCGGCGCGCTGATGGACACCGGGACGATCTTCTGGGACGTCCGGCCGTCGGCTCGGCTGCCCACGGTCGAGGTGCGGCTGGGGGACGTGGCGCCCACCGCGGCGGACGCGGCGGTGTTCGCCGCGCTGATCCGCGCGCTGGTGGAGATGTCGGTGCGCGCGGTGGAGGCCGGGGATCCGGCGCCCGAGCCGGCGCAGGAGATGCTGCGGGCGGCGTACTGGCTGGCGGCGCGCGACGGCCTGGCGGGCCGCGGGGTCGACGTGTGCACGGGCCGTCCGGCGACGTTCCGCGAGCTGGCCGGGGACCTGCTCGCGCACGTCCTGCCGGCGCTGCGCGACAGCGGCGACCTGGACCGGGCCGCGGCCGGGGTGCGGCGGCTGATCACGGGCGGGACGGGCGCGGAGCGGCAGCGCGCCGCGTACCGCCGGCGGGGCCGGCTCACCGACGTGGTGGACGCCGCCCTCCTCCGCCCGCGCCGCCTATGAGATGATTCACGCCGTTTTCACCTGCTGGTTCGCGGGTAGTCGTTCGAGTGAACGGCGTTCACCGACGGCTTGGAGGCCACGAGGGCATGGATCCGGACGCGATGCCCGGGGATCCGTTCGTCCACCCCGCCCTCTTCTACCGCGGCGACGCGGAGTACCTCGCCGGCACGGTCCCGTTCCTGCGCGGCGGTCTCGACGCCGGCGAACCGGTGGCCGTCGCCGTCCCCGGGCCCCGTCTCGGCATGCTGCGCGAGGCGCTCGGAGACGCCGCGGCCGGCGTCCGGTGGCTGGACATGGCGCAGGCGGGCCGCAACCCGGGCCGCATCATCCCCGGGGTGCTGCGCGAGTTCGCCGACCGGCACCCCGCCGGGCGTGTGCGGATCATCGGGGAGCCGGTCTGGCCGGGCCGGACCGGCACCGAGTACCCCGCCTGCGCCCAGCACGAGGCGCTGATCAACCTGGCGTTCGCCGGGCGGGAGGCGTCCATCCTGTGCCCCTACGACCTGGCGGGGCTGGACCCGGTCGCGATCTCCGACGCCCGCGCCACCCACCCGGTGCTCATCGACCGGGATGGCGAGCGCACCAGCGGCGACTACGCGCCCGGCCGCGTCATCAGCTCCTACAACCGGCCGCTGCCCGAGCCGTCCGGCGCCGCCCGGATGACCTTCGGCCTGGACGCGCTCCCGCGAGTCCGCGAGTTCACCTGCCGGTGGGCGCTGCGCCTCGGCCTCGAGCCGGAGCCCGCGGGCGACCTCGAGGTGGCCGTGCACGAGCTGGCCGCCAACTCCTGCCTGCACGGCGGCGGGACGGGGACGGCGCGGATCTGGTCCGAGGACGGCCAGGTCGTCTGCGAGGTCAGCGACGCCGGCACCATCACCGACCCGCTTGCCGGCCGGCGCCCCGCGGCGATGAGCCCGTTCGGCGGCCGCGGCATCCTGCTGGTCAACCATCTCGCGGACCTCGTCCGCATGCACACCGGGCCCGGCGGGACCGCGATCCGCGTGTACATGCGGGTCTGAGCCCCCGGCCCGCTCGGCCCGCTCAGTCCGCGACGGCCCGGTCCAGGCCGGCGAGCGCCTCGCTGAGCAGCGCCGCGCGCCCGGTGGAGGCGGCCCATTCGGCGAGGGTCGCGCTGAGGTTGACCGCCAGCACCCGCGCGGCGGCCTCCCGGCCCGGCGGGACGGGCCCGTAGGCGGCCAGCAGCGCCGCACGGGCCGGACCGGCGAATCCCGCGTAGGCGATCGACAGGTCGGCGGCCGGGTCCGCCAGGCAGAGGTCGCCCCAGTCGATCACCCCGGCGGCGCGCCCGTCCGGGGCGAGCAGCAGGTGGCGGACGTGCAGGTCCCCGTGGACGAGCACCGGTCCGCCGGCCGGGGCGTCCCGGTGCCGCGCCTCGGCCAGGAGGTCCATGACGGCGCCGTCCCGCTCCCGGACGCCGAGGCCGGCCAGCGCGTCGAGCCGGGGGTACGTGCGCGCGGCGCGGACGGCGGGGTCGGCCCGCCGCATCGGGTCGTGCGGCAGCCCGTCCCCCGCCTCCGCGGCGAGCGCCGGGTCGTGCAGCGCGCGCAGGAACGCGCCGACCTGCGCGGCGAGGGCGGTCCGGTCCTCGTCCGGGGGCCGGACCTCGGCGAGTTCGCGGCCGGGGATCATCCGCGCGCCCCAGAACGGCCACGGGAACTCCTCCGACGGCCCGGCGGTGAAGCACGGCACGGGGATCGGCAGCGGCAGGCGCGGGGCGATCGCTGGGAGCACCGCGATCTCGCGCTCGACGCCGGGGACGGCGATGCGCCTGCGCGGGAAGCGGAACGCCCACTCGCCGCCGACCAGGAAGACCGTGTTGTCCCAGCCGGTCGCGAGCGCCTCCACCGGGGCGCCCGCGAGGCCGGGGAACCGGGCGCCGACCAGCGCGGCGGCGGCCTCCGCCGTCACCTCGTGCTCGGGCTCCCATTCGGGAGCGGGCGGGGGCGCCGGCGGAGTCGTCACGCCGATGAACCGTACCCGGCCGCGGCGCCTCGAGCGGTCACCTGCGGGCTTTCGCCTCCCGGGCCGCCTTGCACGGGCGGCGGGCGGCTCCGTCCAGGGCGCCGACCGCGGGTTCGAGGCGGCCGTTCAGGCTCAGGTACTCGGCCAACTGGGGCGGGCTGTACGTGACGTCCCTCTCGAAGTGCTCCTTGGCCGTCGAGGCGACGTACTCGTTCCCGTCGAGGCGGTGGGACCGGCTGTCGGCGCACTTGCCGATCGGCCGGTCCACGGCCGGCATCAGGCGGTAGAACCTCGTCAACGAGTCATGTGGACGGGCCATCATGTCCGGCGCCACCCTGAACAGGGTGCTCTCGCTCGGCGCCATGTCCGCGGGGCCGTCCGGACCGAACGCGCCCGGACGGAACCCGAGGCCGTAGGCCCGCGCCCGGTCGGCCATCCAGAGCAGGGCGATGTCGGACAGGGACGCGTCGGGGCAGCCGCCGCCGACGTCGCAGTGCGCCCCGCTGAACCAGACCTGCTTCATCTCCTGCCCGTCGGCGCCCGGTTTCTGGTGCCAGAGCGCGGGCTCGAAGACCTCCCGGCGCTCGTCGATCGCCAGCGCCTGGAACGCGCCGTCGACCCGGGAACTGAGCCTGGTGTCGTGGAACTCCCGGCGACGGTTGAGCCGCTCGGCCAGCGGCCTGAGCCATCGCGGGCCCATCGCCGGGACGCCCAGGGCGCCGACCGTGTCGAACATCCCGAGGAACCGGATGCGCGGATCGTACGAGTACGCCCGGCGGAACAGCGCCGAAGCCACCCCGGACGGCTTCTCGGCCGCGTTCCGGTACAGTTCCCAGGCCTCCTGGACGCGGTCGGCGTTCTCCCTGCGCAGGACGCCGCAGTTGCGGATCAGCCCGGCGAGGCTGCGGGCGGTGTACGCGCCCCGGCTGAAGCCGAAGAGGAACAGGTCGTCACCGGCGGCATAGTCGTCGATGACGAAGCGGTACGCGTCGAGGACGTTCCTGGCGAGCCCGAAGCCGAACGCGCCCCCGCGCAAGCGCTCCCACCGGGTTGTCCCGACCCCGCAGTGGTAGTAGACGCGCTGCTCCACCCCCGCGGGGTCCTCCGGGGCGACGGACAGAGCGATCTTGGTGACGTTGGTCGGCGCGGGCCGCCCCGCGGTGGCCTGGTCGGCGAAGTTCCAGGTGCCGTCGCAGCAGACGACGAGTCGCTTGGTCATCCCGGCCTCCTCCGGTGCGAAGTGGGCTCATACGTGCACCATCACCCCCGCCGTCCACACCAAACCGGGACACATCGGCCCCACCGTCACCGTCCGACCGCCCTTTCGCTCCCATTGCAGGCCGCCCTCGCCGGGCGGCGCACGCCCGGGCCCGGCCGCCGCCGTCGAGGAAGCCGGTCGCCGAGAGCGAGCGGATCCCCGCGGCGTCGCGCGCCTTGTCCGGTTGACGGCCGCCATCAGCGCATCTCCCCGTCCTCGGGTTCGGGCGCCGGGCTCACGATGTGGACGTGCCGCTGGTCGTCCAGCACCACCGCGCACGGGCGGCCCAGCGACACGGCCTTTCCGCAGGCGATCGCGGTGGAGGCGGTCGGGGGGTCCCAGCGGGTCCACGCCCCGCCCTCGCTCGCCGACGGGACGACCCAGACCTGCCGGTCGTGCCCGATGACCGCGGTGAGGTGGCCCGTCCGGTCCGCGTCGGGCACGGTGCCGAGGCCGGCGCGGATGCGCTGGTCCCCCGGCCGCCCGTGCGGCGTCCAGAGCGGAGGCCTCCCGGGCTCCCATCGGCTGCTCCACACCTGGCCGCTCGGAGCGCCGACGCCGACGATGCGCAGCGCCGTGGAGCCGGCGTCCTCGACCCCGACGCCGATCCCCGCGCCGATCCTCTCGGTGGCGTCCGGGGTGCCGAGGTCGGTCCACGGGAAGGCGTCGCCCTCCGGAACGTCGGCCCACAGATGTCCGTCACCCGTGACGGTGACGGCGACCGGCAGGAACCCGGCTCCGCCGGGTGCGGCGGCCCCGACGATCGCGAAGATCGGCTGCCCCTGCGGCACACCGCGGTCGGTCCAGCGCCAGTCGCCGCCGGCGAGGGATCGCATCCAGAGGCGCCCGTCGTCCCCGAGGACGTGGACGGCCGGGGGCCCGCCGAAGAAGTCGACCGCGACCGGCGCCGCGGCGGTGCTGATCGGCCCGCCGCCGGGGGCGCCGTGGTCGACCCAGGTCCACCGGACCTCGCCCTCCCGGTCCTCGGCCGTCCTCGCCCACAGGCGCCCGTCGCTGCCGACCACGAAAACCCAGGTCGGACGGGGCTCGCTGCCCTCCATGTTCAGCACCCCGACGCCCACGGCGGCGGTGACGCCGGCGGCGGGCGGGCCCTGGCGGACCCAGGAGCCGGGCGGGACGACGAAGCCGCCGGGCGCGCCCGCCCACAGCTCGCCGCTCCACACCTCGCCGTTCTCGTCGATGACGTGGAGCATGTTCGAGAAGGGGCCGATCGAGGTCCCCACGACCGACACCACGACGGCCGGGCATTCGATGCCGCTCCACACGACAGGAGTCATCGGGGCTTCCCTTCATGCGTGGTCGTCCTCGGAATCTCCATGCCCATCGGCGGCGCGCCCTCTCTTGGTCGCGGGTCAGCGGATTGACTACCTCCCATAAAGTCGGAAATCAGAGGTGACAGCATGTGGCGAGCCGGCATTGGCGGAATTGCCATATCCACCCCTCTTCGGGGGCTCAGAGCACCAGGTCTTCGGGGCGCACGACCTCGCGCGGCGCCGGCGTCGTCTCCAGCCGTTCCAGGGGATCCGCCTGGACGCAGGCGTCCAGGCCCAGACCGGTGAGGTCGGCGATGCGCCTGACCGGCACCTGGTAGGTGCGGTAGGCGCCGTAGGAGAAGGACTCCACGGTGGGGAGATCGGCGATGAGCGAGGACTGGCTGAGCAGGTAGGCGGTCGCCGACAGCCGCCCCGTCCCGGTGACCATCGAGACGACCTTCCAGAACTGGCGCGGCAGCAGCACGCCCCGGTAGGCCTCGTCGTCGGGCGCCAGCACCGGGCCGGTGAAGACGTTGACCAGCAGATCGAGGTTGTCGGCGTTGTGCAGGATGTAGTCCTCCAGCCCGGCCCACAGCGTCTGGCCCGCGTTGAAGGCGTGGTGCTGCGGGGTGGAGTTGGTGAAGTGGAAGGTGTCGTCGTTGGCCGCCTTGGCCTCCCCATCGGTCGTCCCCCACGCGGGATCGACGCGCCGGACCAGGTGCCCGCGGTCCAGGGGGTTGTCCCGGTAGACGTCCTCGCCGGTCTGCTCGCCGATCGCCAGCCGGGGATCGAAGATCCAGCGGTCGGCCTCCCGTCTGGGCGGCCGCGCGAGCACGCCGTTGATGTTGCACGCCGTGAACAGCGCCAGCCGCCGGTGCCGGTGCATGACGACGCTGAAATGGTGGTACCGGAGCTCACCGGACACGGCGGACGCCATCGCCGGCGACGGGACCGGCATCGGCACCTCGGCGGAGAGGAAACGCGGATCGTAGCCCTTCCGGCTGCCGTAATCCGGGTCGATCGTGATCGCCTCGGCCGTCTTCGGTTCCCCGCCCGCGGCCCCGTCCCCGCCTCCGGTGCCGAGCCGGACCGTGATCTCCAACGGGATCGAGACCGCGACCTCCCCGTGCCGCGCGGCCGTGTGGACCTCCGCCGTTGCGAGGGGCGTCGCCGTCGCGCGGGGCGTCGCCGTCCCCGCGGCGGACGAGGAGGGCGGGGTGGCGGGAACCGCCGAAGCCGATTGCAGGACGGGCGTCCCGGCCCTCGCGCCGCCGGCCTGCGGCGGGACCGCGGCGGGCGTTGCCGCGGCGGGCGGGCCGACAGGGGCGGGCGCGGCGAGCGCGGCCGTCTCAGGCGCGAAGGCCAGGTCGGCGAGCGCGCGCTGCGGCGCGGGCAGCGCCGCCTCCCGGACCAGGCGGCAGATCCGGCTGATCCGGACTCCTTCGTTGATGACGCCGCCGAGGTCGGCGTGCTCGGGCGCGGGCACGCTCGCGTGGTGCAGCGCCACGATCTCCCACTGGTCGTTGAAGACCGGCGACCCGGACGACCCGGGTTCGGTGTCGGCCGCGTAGTGCAGGTACTGGTCGAGGACGTCGACGATCCGGTTCTCGCGCAGCGCCACCTGCTTCCGGCCGCCGCCCGGGTGCTGCACGATCGTGACGAACTCCCCGATGATCGCCTTGCCCTCGGCCTCGATCAGCGGGTTGAACCCGAAGGCGGCCGGCGCCCCGGCCGGGGCGCGGACCGCGACCAGCGCGACGTCCAGGGCCTCGTCGGCCAGGAAGAACCGGTCGGGGTCGAGCGGGCACGCGGTGGCGGGAAGGGGCCTGCCGTCGACGCCGTCCTGGTAGTTGAACTCGATCAGGCTGGTACGGGCGACACCCGCGTCAGGCAGCACATGGTGGTTGGTGAGCAGCAGGTCCGGCGACACCATCGAGCCGGTGCCGAACCCGACGAGGTTCCCGCGCCCGTCCCGGATGCCGACCCGGCCCACCGCCCGCGCCGCGGCCACCCCGGCGTCGAGGTAGCGCACGCCCACGTAGTCCACGGTTTTGATGATCTTTTCAAGCCCGGTGCCGGGCCGGTCCGCGGCGGGGCCGAGCAGATCTCCGTCCGGGGAGAAGCGGCCGAGCCGGTCGGCGCGCAGGCCGATCCGCTCGGACGTGTCGGCGCGGGCCAGCCCGCCGGGCGCGGCCAGTACTTGTTCGTGGGCGCGCCGCTCCTGGATCCGCTCGGCCACCCGGCCCGCCGCGGCCGCGTGCTGCCGCTCCTGCTCGTGCTCCTGCTCCCGTTCATATGCGCGCTGGTCCATTCCCGCCCCCGACGGTTCATGACGTCACGGTTGCCTGCGGGCCGACTACCCGGACCGGCAAACAACCACACACCACCCTCTCTCGGAAATATCGCCTATTACCATCTCGACCGGAAAGCATCCCCACTACTTGACGGAATTGCACGGCTCAGCGTCCGGCGCGACCGGCCGGCGCGGACGCGCAATCAGCCGCCGGCTCGTCTGCCCCGGGGCGACCAGAAGTCGGGGCGCCGGATCGCTCGGCGCGGGGGCGTCCGGCCAGGCGGACCGCCGCGAGGACGAGCGCGCAGCCCGCGATCCGCACGGGGCCGGGGCGCTCGCCGAGCACCGCCGCGCGGGTGCTCGCGCAGCTGTCGGCGGCCGCCGCCGAGCTGGACGGGCTGCGCGCCGACGTGACCGGGCCGGTGCGGCTCGGCGCGTTCGTCACCGCCGCCCGGTCGGTGCTGCCGCCCGCGCTCGCCGCGCTGGGCGAGCGGCACCCGGGGCTGTCGCCCACCCTCCGGGAGGGCGAGGCGGAGAACCTGCTGCCCGCCCTGGCGCGCGGCGACCTCGACGTGGCGGTGGTGGAGAGCTGGGACACGCTGCCGGCCCCGTTCCCCGCCTCGGTGCCGAACGTCCTGCTGTCCTGCGACGTCATCGACCTGGCGCTCCCGGCCGCGCACCCGCTCGCCCGGCGCCGCACCGTCGACCTGCATGAGCTGGGCGGCCTGCGGTGGGCCGCCTGGACGGCCGGCGGGACCTGCGAGAGGCAGATCGTCCAGACGCTGCGCGAGCACAGCGTCGACCCCGAGATCGCCTGCAACGTGGCCGACTACCCGACCCGGCTGGCGCTCGTCGCCGCCGGGACGGCCGCCGCGATGATCCAGCGGCCCGGCCGCGACCCCGTCCCCGCCGGCGTCCGGATGCTCGCCACCCGCCCGGTCGTGCGCCGCAAGATCCACGCGGCGTGGCGGACCGAGGCCGCGGGCCCGGCCGTCGACGCGTGCGCCGAGGCGCTGCGGGCCGCCGCCGAGCACTTCACGGAGGACCGCCTCGCGTCCTGAGCGGCGGTCGGCCGGCCGTGGCCGAGACTTGACCGCGGCTTCAGGTGCGGCGGGCACCCGGCGGGAATGATCCCTGTGCCCGGAATCTCCCGATCGTTATGGGGAACCATGCGTTTTCTTGCTCGCGCGCACCAGATGCCCGTGCGGCTGGCCGTGGGGGCGTTCGTCCTGAACTCGGGCCTGTCGAAGCTCAAGGGCGACGAGGGGACGGCCGAGTACATCCACGGCACCGCCAAGACCGCCTACCCGTTCCTGGAGTCGCAGGACAAGGCCGCGTTCACCCGCACCCTCGGCACCGCCGAGGTCGCGCTCGGCACCGCGCTGGTCACCCCGCTCGTACCGACGCTCCTGGTGGGCGCGGCCCTCACCGCGTTCGCGACCGGGCTGGCCGGCCTCTACCTGCGGCTTCCCGGCATGCGCGAGGGGCTCCGGCCCACCCAGCAGGGCGTCGTGCTCGCCAAGGACACCTGGCTGCTCGGAATCGGCGCCACGCTGGTGCTGGAGGAGCTGAGCCGGGCCCGCGAGGAGCGCCGCGGCCGCCGCCGCTGACGGGCGGGCGGGGGCCGGACCGGCTCCGGCGCGGGTCAGCCGGCCTGATGGCCAGGTTCCAGGTCCGGCAGCGAGCGGAAGGTGAGCGGGGCGGCCCCGCCGTCCCCCGCCACCTCGATCGGGTCCAGCAGGAAGCCGACGTGGTCTCCCAGGTCGACGCGCTCCAGGACGCGGCCGGCCAGATGGCGGCGGGCCGCCGAGAGCAGCGGCACGCCCTCGGGCCCGGGACGCCAGGAGCACCGGGCGAACTTGTCGACGTCGTCGCCGGTCCGCGCACCGAACAGGGCGGCGAGTTCCCGCTGGTCCTCGTCCTGCCCGAGGACGTGCACGGCGAGGACCGCCGCCGCCTCGGCCGTCCTGCAGGTGCGGTTGCGCCGGGACAGGCACACCAGGAACCTAAACGGGTCGATGCTGGTCTGCGTGGCGAACCCGACCAGGCACCCGTCCCGCTCCCCCGTGCCCGGATCGGCCGCCGTCACCACGAACATCGGGTAGTCGGAACCGGCGACGAACTCATCGCTGTCCACCCCGGCAGCCTATGCCGCCACCACCGGGAGGGCGGGCCGCCGCCGGCTTGACGCACGGCGGGCGGCGGGCGAGGATCGGCCCGTCCGAGGAGGCCGCGCCATGACGTCCCAGTCCCAGCCGTCCCCGCTCGTCCGCGCGGCCGGCGGCGCCGACGCCGCCGGGATCGCCGCGGTGCTCGGGCGCGCGTTCGACGACGACCCGGTCTGGGGCTGGATCCTGCCCGACGAGGCGTCCCGCGTCCGCCGGCTGACCGGCGTGTTCGGCATCCTGCTGCGGCAGATGCACCTGCGGCACGGCGGCACCGAGGCGGCCGGCCGCGGACCGGACGTCGAGGCCGCCGCGCTGTGGGACCCGCCCGGCCTCTGGCGCGTCCCGCTGCGCGCCCAGGCGCTGCAGGGCGTGCCGCTGCTGCGCGCGCTCGGCCGCCGGGTGCCGGCGGCGCTGCGCGCGCTCGGCGAGATCGAGAAGCACCATCCGGCGGAGCCGCACTGGTACCTGGCGATCCTCGGCACCGACCCGCCCGCGCAGGGCAACGGGCTCGGCGGGTCGCTGCTGCGGTCCCGGCTGGACCGCTGCGACGCCGAGGGCGTCCCGGCCTACCTCGAGAGTTCCAAGGAGCGCAACGTCCCGTACTACGAGCGGTTCGGGTTCCGGGTGACGCGGGAGCTCGCCCTGCCGGGCCGCGGCTGCCCGCCGGTGTGGCTGATGTGGCGGGACCCGGGCGGCGGCTGACCGGCTCCCGACACGCGGGTGCACCTCCGGTTAAGCCGCTGTCATGGCCGGAAGAGGCCATCTTCGGGAGGGCGCCGCCGGAAGCGTGCGCGCCCGGCGACGGCCCGTCACCCCGCCGCTTCCCTGCTGCCCGTCACCCGCGCCGCGCGAACCGCGGAACACCGCCAAACGCGGTTGACCCGATGCGGCCATCGCGGGCGGCGGATCTCGGCCGGACCGGCGGGCGCCGCCGACGCACCGCGCCCCGATCGGCCTACCGTCGAGGAGTAGCCACCCCACGATTGGTGAAGCGCCCATGACGACGTGCCGCCCGCCGTCCCGCACCCGCCTCCCCCGCGCACGCCGTCGTGCCGCACCAGGCCGGCCGGCGCCCGAGGCGAGGACGGCGCGGACATGAGCGTCCCCGCGGTGGGCACCCGGGCTCTCGCCGCCGTGCCCCCGCCGGCGGCCGAGCCGGCCGGGGACGCCTCCCCCGCGCCCGCGGGCGCGGACGCCCCGCTCGCCCTGCACCGGCCCGCCTCCTCCCGCGTCCACGACCACCTCCTCGGCGGCAAGGACAACTACGCCGCCGACCGCGACCTCGCCCGGCAGGTCCTGGACGTCCTGCCGCAGGCGGCCGGCGCCGCGCGCGAGGGCCGCGCGTTCCTCGCCCGCGCGGTCCGCGCCTGCGCCGAGCGCGGCGTGCGGCAGTTCCTCGACCTCGGCTGCGGCCTGCCCGCCGCCGACAACCTGCACCAGATGGCGGCCCGGCACGTGGCCGGCACCCGCGTCGTGTACGTCGACGCCGACCCGCTGGTCATCGCGCACGCCCGCGCGCTGCTGGTCGAGGGCGGCAACATCGCCGCGCTCCGCGCCGACCTGCGCGACCCGGCCGCCATCCTGGCGGCCCCGCAGGTGCGGCGGCTGATCGACCCGGCCGAGCCGGTGGCGCTGGTGTTCTCCTCCGTCCTGCACTTCCTGCCGGACCCGCGCGTCCCGGTCGCCGCGCTCGGCGCCGCGGCGGCTCCGGGCAGCGCGCTCGTCGTCTCGCACGCCACCGCCGACCACGCGCCCGGGGCGGTCGCCGAGGCGGCCCGGCGGTACGCGGCGGCGGGCGCGGGCCCGCTGCTGCCCCGCCGCGCCCGCGAGATCGAGGGGCTGTTCGGGCCGTTCACGCCGCTGCCCCCGGGCGTCGTTCCGGCCGCACGGTGGCGCGCCGGGACCCCGCCCCGGGCGGACGGGGCGGCAGCGGTCCTGTACGCGGGGGTCGGCATCCGCGCCTAGCCGCGCGGTGACCTTGAGTGCCGGTTCCCCGACACGCCGCGTTCAGGTGATGTTCAGGGGGTCTGTTGGGAGCATGGAGGCCGGGCCCCTAGGGTGGCCCGGATGCCGACGAACACTCTCACCACGGAAACGAAGGCAAGCGGCGCGCCGGCGGCCCCGGCGGCCCGGATGGGCTGGCTCGACGCCCTGCGAGGCGTGGCCGCCCTGGTGGTGGTGTTCGAGCACTCGCTGGACGTGCTGCTCCCCGAGGTCCGCCGGAACGTGAGCCCGTGGTTCGACTTCGGGCGGTACGGGGTCTTCCTGTTCTTCCTGATCAGCGGCTATGTCGTTCCGTTCTCGCTGGTGCGGCGGGGCAGCGTCCGGGCGTTCTGGGTCGGCCGGCTCTTCCGGCTGTACCCGGCCTGGTTCATGTCCGTCGGGCTGATGCTGGCGCTCGGCGCGAGCGGGGTGTCGTGGGGCCTGCCGCAGGGGCTCGGCGACCGCCCGTGGATCTCCGCGGTCGCGCACCTGACGATGCTGCAGGACCTGCTCGGCGTGCCCAACGTCGTCAACGTCTTCTGGACGCTGTCCTACGAGATGGTGTTCTACCTGCTCATCACCGCGATGTTCATCGCGGGCGTGAAGGGCGCGAGCGCGCGGGTCTCCCTCGGCTTCGGCGTGGCGGCGGCGATGCTCGGCGTCTCGCTGCCGTCGGGGCTGCTGGCCACCCGGTGGCCCGGCGCGACCCCGATGGTCGCCGCGTTCGCGCTCGCGGCGGGCATCGCGGCCATGGTCAGCGCCCGCCCGGCGGTGCGCCGCGCGGGCGTCGCGATCGTGGCGGCGCTCGCGCTGACGCTGCTCGTGCTGGACAGCCGGATCGGCGGGATCGAGAGCCTGTGCATCATCGCCACGATGTTCGCCGGGACGGCGGTGCGCGGCATCCAGGACGGCCGGCTGCGCGCGCGGCCCGCCGCGGCGATGGTCGCCCTCGTCCCGGCCCTGACGCTGCTGGCGGGCCTGCGCCCGCCCGCGACGTGGACCGAGCACGGGTACCCGCAGTCGCTCGGCGTCGACTGGTCGATCGGCGTGGCCGCCGCCTGGCTGACCTTCCTCGGCGGCCTGGCCCTGCGGCACCGCCGCATGCCCCGGGCACTGATGTGGCTGGGGCTCGTCAGCTACTCGGTGTACCTGCTGCACCCGATGGTCGTCCAGACGGTCTGGCGGGCCGCCGGGGAGCGCGACGCGATGCCGCTGTGGGTGCGGCTGGCCTGGGAGGGCGTGCTGCTGGCCGGCGTCCTCGTCGCCGCCGGACTGGCCCACCGCTACGTGGAGCGGCCCGCGCAACGCCTCGGCCGCCGGCTGGCCCGGCGGCCCGGCCGCACGCCGGAGCCGCCGGCGGAACCGCCCGCGCCGCGGCCCGAGCCCGCCGCTTCCTAGCCACCGGGGGGAACGGCCGGGGCCGGCGGGGCACGTGATACGCATGACAGGAGGATTCGAGGAAACCTCCCGTCCGGGCATCCGCCTTCACCGCGCGTGCACCGGATGGTGACAGCGATCACTTTCTTGCCTAGGGTGAGGCCGCCGGTTCACCCGCCCGGAGGGAGGTCCCTGTGGTCAGTCCCCTGCCGGACGGAGGCCGCGCGGCGCACGGCTCCATGCCCGCCGAGCTGCCCGACCTGCTGCGCCAGCACCTGCAGGCGGCGGTCGAGGAGATGGAGCGGGAGATCCGCGACCAGGTCCCCGAGTACGCGGGCGACGGCCGCGGCGAGTACGCCCTGCGGGTCGAGCGGACCGTCAGCGACACGGTCGCGTTCTTCGTCGACTCGGTCGACCACCCCGACGCCGACGCGCGGCACCTGACCGAGCTGTACATGCACCTCGGCGAGCTGGAGGCCCGGCAGGGGCGCGGGCTGGAGGCGCTGCAGAACGCGATGCGGGTGAGCAGCCAGATCGCCTGCCGCCGGTTCATCAAGGACGCCTACCGGCTCGGCTGGTCGCGCGAGACGCTGGGCCGGCTGACCGACTCGCTGTTCATGCTGCTGGCACGGGTCGCCGACGCGGCGGCGCAGGGGTACGCCCGCGAGCAGGGGCAGCTGGCGACCGAGCGGGAGCAGCGCCGCGAGCGGCTGCGCGACGCGCTCGTCGCCGAGCCGTCGCCCGGGCACGAGGCGATCACCGAGCTGGCGGTCGCGGCGCGCTGGGACCCGCCGCGCAGCGTCGGGCTGGTCGCGCTGCCCGCCGGGGCGCCCGCGGGCGCCCGGATCCTGCCGCCGGCGGTGCTCGCCGCGTGGGACGCGCCCGTCCCGTACCTGGTCGTCCCCGACCCCGAGGGGCCGGGGCAGGACCGGCTGTGGCCGGCGCTGCGGCGGATCGGCACCGCCGCGATCGGACCGACGGTGCCGCTCACGCAGGGCGCGGTGTCGCTGCGGTGGGCGCGGCACGCGCTGACGCTGGTCGAGCGCGGGCTGCTGCCCGCCGGGGGGCCGGTCCGGTGCGCCGAGCACATCGCCCCGCTGGCCACGCTCGCGGCCGAGGAGCTGGTCGGCGCGACCGCCGGGGCGGTGCTCGGCCCGCTGCTCGACCTGGCGCCGGCGCGCCGGCAGCCGCTCGCCGAGACGCTGCTGACCTACCTGCAGTCCGGCGACAACGCGGTGGTCGCGGCGGAGCGGCTGCACATCCACGAGCAGACCGTCCGGTACCGGCTGCGGCGGATCACCGAGCTGACCGGCGGCCGGTTCACCGACCTCGACGGGCGGCTCGACCTGATGCTGATGCTGAGCTGGCTGGTGCGGTCCGGGCGCGCGGAGGAGTCCGCCTGACGCGGCCCTCCCGGCGGCCGGCCGGGCTGGGACGCGGCGAGGTGGTGGCCGAGGAACGCGAGCTGCGCCGGGAGGCGCGGGCGCCAGAAGCCGCCGTCGTGGCATCCGCGGCCCATGGAGCCCTCCGGGTGGATGCGCCCGCGCAGCCTGCGGGCCATCGGCGCGAACGGGTCGCTCGTGCCGCAGTCGACGCGGATCGGGATGCCCTTCAGCGCGTCCAGGTCGCCGAAGACGTCGTTGCGGGCGAAGTCGGCCGCGTCGTCGAAGGACCGCGCGTTGGTGCCGCGCGCGTCCGCGTAGGAGGCGAACAGGGCGGGCGAGGAGGCGACGGCGGCGGCCGTGCGCCGCGCGCCCAGCCTGCGCGCCAGCACGAGGGCGCCGTAGCCGCCCATCGACCAGCCGATGACGCCGATCCGGCCGGTGCGGGCGCCCTCGGCCGCCAGCCGCGGCAGCAGCTCGTCGACGATCATGCCGATGGGGTCGTCGCCGTCCGCCCGGGCGTGCCAGTAGGTGTCGGGCCCGCCGTCGACGGCCGCGATCGCGAACGGGGGGACGCCGCCGCGCGCGACCGCGTCCGGGAGGTAGTGGTCCAGCGCGAGGGCCCGCACGGCGGACGCCCCGTCGCCGCCGCTGCCGTGCAGGGCGACGGCGACCGGGAGGCCGCGCAGGGACCGGTTCCGCGCGGGCAGGACGACGGTGGCGGTGACGTTCGTGCGGCGGTGCGCCGACCGCCAGGCCGGCCGCCGGACGGTCGTGGACGCGGTCGGCGGCGCGGGCACGCTCCCGCACCGGCCGAGGGCCTTGTCGAGGCGGACCCGGCCGGGCAGCACGTCGTTCTCGACGAGGGCGTAGCCCGTCCCGCCCGCCGCCGCGAAGGCGCCGAGTCCGCCGATGAGCAGCGCGCGTCTGGAGATCAACGAGAGTCCTTCCGGAGGGCGTGGTCACCCGATTGGATCTCCGGAGGGCCGCGAAGGTTCCGCGCGATCCGCACCGGGCGCGGCCGGGACCGGCGGGCTCAGGTGGCCGCGGCCTCGTCGGCGCGGCCGGGCGCGGACTGGGAGTGCGACAGGACGGTCACCCCGGCGGTGAGCAGGACGGCGCTCAGCGCGACCGCCGCGAACGCCGACGGCGAATGCGGCGGCTCGGTGTGGAAGGCGAAGACGGCCAGCACGTAGGACGCGACGGGGTTGGTCATCGTCATCGCGGTCATCGCGGCGGGCAGCGACCCGGCGGCGAACGCCTTCTGCTCCAGCACGAGCCCGAGCAGCGTGGACCCGGCGAGCGCGTACCCGGGCCAGTCGAGCGCCGTCGCGCCGACGCCGCGCTCGACCAGGTCGGCGGTGGTGAGCTTGATGAGCACGGCGGTCGCCGCGAACATCAGCCCGGAGCAGACGCCGAGCAGCACCGCCCGGACCGTCCCGCGGCGCAGGTTCGCGGCGCGCGACAGCGCCAGCACGAACGGGACGGCGGCCAGGCCGGCGAGGATCAGCCGCGGCCGGGACGGCTCGCCCTGCGCGGGGATCGCGCCGGGCACGGTGAACAGCACCGCGAGGCCCGCGGTGACGGCGATCCCGCCGACCAGGTCGCCGCGGGCGGGGCGGCGGCCGGTCACGGCCGCGCCGAGCAGGATCGTGAACGCCAGCTGGGTGACCAGCAGCGGCTGGACGAGCGCCGTGGAGCCGAGGTGCAGGGCGGCGGCCTGGCTCATGAACCCGGCCAGGTTGGAGCCCCACCCGGCCAGCCAGACCGGATCGCGCAGCAGCGCGCCGATCAGCCGGGCGGCCGGGACACGGCCCTTGCCCTCCCCCACGGCGCGGCGCGCCGCGCGGTACTGCAGCGCGGCGGCCGCCGCGAACAGCAGCGCCGCCAGCACGCTGAACGCGGCGGACCACGCCATCAAGGCGTTCCGGTCTGCGCGCCGCTGCGGCCGGGACCGGCGTCGACGCCGAACTCGGCCGCCAGCTTCTCGAACGCGCGCAGCAGGCCGCCGGCGAACCGGTCCGGCGCGGGCAGCGCCCGCGTCTCGGCGACCACGCAGACGTGCAGGGCGCCGTCCCGGCTCAGCGCCCCGACCGTGATCGGGACGCTTCCGGCGGGCGGCAGGATCGGGTGCAGGCCGCCGAGCGGCGCGCCCGCCAGCAGCAGCGGGCCGGACGGCCCGCGCAGGGTCGCGACGACCGCGCCGGCGAACGGGGCCGGGCCCGCGGGCGGGCGGTCCCCGGCGGCCCGGCGCAGGCCGGCGAGCCGTTCGCGCAGCGGGCGGTCGTCGACGGGGACGTCCAGCCGGCGGTCGCCGCCGCGCTCCTCCGGCACGACGGCGACGCGCAGCGTCCACGCGCCGGACGGCGCCCCGCCCTCCTCCGCGGCGGCCTCGGCGGCGGCGTCGCCGGTGAGGGCGGCCAGCAGGGCGGTGAGCCGGACGCCGGCGGCGCGGGCGACCTCGCGGACCCGGTCCAGCGGCAGCGTGGCGGTCCCGAAGCCGTACCGGGGCGCGGCGCCGCCGCCGATCGCGGGCGGCGCCGCCATGGCGGGCGGGGCGGGCGCCGGCAGCACGGCGCTCCGGCCGGGCCCGGGGACGTCCGCGGCCGGGTCGAGGATACCGCGCAGCGGGCCGAGAGGGCCGTCGCCGTCCGCGAGGGCGCGGTGGAGCAGCACGACCACGGCGTCCGGGGCCGTCCCGCCGCCGCGGATCAGGTGCAGCCGCCACGGCGGGCGGCCGGCGCCGAGCGGTTCCGCGATCAGCCGCGCGACCAGCGCGTCCCGGGCGCGGCGGTCGCCCGGGGCGGGCAGCGCGGTCTCGCGGACGTGCCAGCCAAGGTCGATCTCCGCGGCGCCGTCCAGGCGCGCGCGGTCCGGCCCGCCGGGCGGGCGGAGCCGGCCGGCCGGCCGGGGCAGGTCGGTGAGCCGGGGCAGGTCGGGCAGCCGCTCGGCCAGCAGCGCCCGCACGCGCGCGGCGGCGGGGCCCGGCCCGGTGAACTCCGCGACGCCTCCCACGACCTGCGGCACCTCCCCGCTCTCCCCGGACGCGGGCGGCGCGCCGGCGGCGGCCCGCCGCGGCGGGGCGGAGGGCGCGTCCGGTACCGCCTCCCCCCGGAGATCGTGCCCCGGCAGCAGGCCCCTCAAGACCCCGGCCCGGACGAGCCGGGCGCGCAGCGCCTCCGCGCCCGCCGCGGCGGGGACCAGCAGCAGCCCGCCCGGGATGTCCACCACGTAGTGCGCGGCCGTCGCGACGATCACCAGGCCGGTGACCACCAGGTGCAGGGCGCACAGGCAGGCGACGGCGGCGCCGCAGCGGGCGCGGACGGCGGCGACGCCGATCCACGCCACCCAGCCGATGTGCAGGCTGGGCATCGCCGCGTACGGGTTCGCGCCGGCCGAGACCGCGCCGGTGCCCCAGGTGGCGGGCGGATGGTGCAGCGCGATGATGTCGGTGTACCCCTCGCCGGGCAGCAGCCGCGGCGGCGTCGACGGCCAGGCCGCGAAGCAGCAGATCGCGATCAGGGTGATCCAGATCAGCATGTTGCGGGCCCACGGGTAGGCGGGGCTGCGCCGCCACCACAGGTAGCCGACGAACCCGAAGGTGGCGAGCACGTACGTCGTCGCGTACTCCCACGCGGCCAGCGCGCCGAGCCACCCGTGCCGGATGAGCACGCCGTTGAGCTGGTGCCCGACGTCCAGGTGCGCCCACCGCTCCAGGGCCAGCAGCGACCGGCCGTGGGCGTCGCTGACGGCCCGCGCCCCGGCGAACGCGTGCGTGAAGGCCAGGTACACCGCCAGTACGGCCAGCCCCGCGGCGATCTCGCGCGCGGCCGCGGCCGCGCGCCCGCGCTCGTCCTCGCGCGCACCGGACGGGGCCGCCTCGCACCGGGTCACGCCGCTCCTCCCGCCTCTGCCATCGCACCACCCCCTACCGATCATCCTCCCCACGATCGTTCACGACGACCATGAGGGGGTGGTCGATCGCCGCCTTTTTCGCGGCAAGAACCCGGGAACCGCCCGCGCCTGGGCATTACGGTGAGGTCGATGGGCGGCCGGCGCGCGGGGCGTCAGGCGAGGGGGACGCGGAGGCCGACGGTGCCGCGCAGGTCGAGCCAGGCCGTCCCGTTCCCGAGGACCAGCCGCAGGACGACGTGCTCGCATCGCGGGCACCGGGCGACGGCGCCCGGCGCGTGCGTGTAGACGCGCAGGCGCGGCAGCGGTCCCGCGAGGCCGCACGCGGTGCACCGCACCGCGGCCCTGGTCACGTCCACGCCGAACACCTCGCTCAGGGGCCCGGCGAGCGCGTTGCCGTCCTGGTAAGCGCCGGTGTCCTCGTAGACGACGGCCTCCGCTCGCGTGCCCGCGCCCGCTCCCGTGTCCGGTCCCATGTCAGCCTCCCGTCGGCCCGAAACGCTCGGTCTTGATCCGGCGGGGGTCGTGGCCCAGCGCGACCAGCAGGTCGGCCGCCGCCTCCACGAAGCCGGTGGGCCCGCACACGAAGCAGGCCGGGTCGAACTCCGGCGGCCAGGCCCACGCGGCGAGGTCACCCTTCGCCAGCCGCCCCGGCGGCCTCGGCCAGCCGTCCGGCGCGGCGCGCGTGTACAGCGGGAAGACCTCCACGCCCGGGTCGGGGCGCCGCAGCTCATCGGCGTACCACCGGTCGCCGGGCGTGCGGACGGAGTACACCAGGCGGAACGGGACGCGCGATCCCGCCGCCCGCCGGGACCGCACCATCGCCATCAGCGGCGCCGCCCCGGCCCCGCCCGCGACGAGCGTGACGGGCGCCGGGGCGTCCGGCCGCCACACGAACCAGCCGCCGACCGGTCCGCGGATCTCGACCGGGTCGCCCGCCGCGAAGACCCCGGTCAGGTACGGGGAGACCTCGCCGTCCGGGACGTTCTGCACGGTCAGCTCGACGCGGTCGCCGTCCGCCGCGGCGGCGAGCGAGTAGCTGCGCTGGGCGCTGTACCCGTCGGCGGCGGTGAGCCGGACGTCGACGTGCTGGCCCGCGAGGTGGCCCGGCCAGCCGGGGACGTCCAGCACGAGCGTCCGCGCGGTGGGCGTCTCGTCGCGGGTCTCCGCGAGCCGCGCCACCCGCCACTCCAGCCGGGTCAGTCGCCCTGGTACCGCTGTTCCAGCCATGGGTCCCCGTAGTCGTGGTAGCCGGCCGTCTCCCAGAAGCCGGGCTCGTCCTGGGTGAGCAGGTCGAGGCCGTGGACCCACTTGGCCGACTTCCAGAAGTACAGGTGCGGAACGAGCAGCCGCACCGGGCCGCCGTGCTCGGGGTGCAGGTCCTCGTCGTCGAAGCGGTACGCCAGCCACGCCCGCCCGTCCAGCAGGTCCTCCAGGGGCAGGTTGGTGGTGTAGCCGCCGTAGGACCGGGCGAGCGCGTGGTCGGCCGCCGTGTCCATGTCCGCGAGGAGGGTGTCCAGGGAGACGCCCGTCCAGGTGGTGCCGAGCTTGGACCACTTGGTCACGCAGTGGATGTCGACGGTCGGCGTCTCGGACGGGAGCGCCCGGAACTCCCGCCAGGTCCAGCGGCGCCGGTCGCCGGTCTCGGTGGTGACGACGAACTCCCACTCGTCCCGGTCGATCCGGGGCGTCGGCCCCGCGGACAGGACCGGGAAGTCGTCGGTGAGGTACTGGCCGGGCGGCAGTTTCACGTCCCCCTGCCGCCGCCTGCCGTGGAATCCGGGCGAGACGATGCCCATCCCCGCTCCCTGTTCGTCCGGACGGCCCGTTCGCCCGCTTCCTTCCCGGTCAGGAGCGTTCAACCCTCGGGCGGCGCGCAGTTCCAGGGCGGCGGAAGATCTTGATCCGGCGGCGGACGTCCCGCCGGGCCGCTAGGCTGCGCTGCGGCAAGGCCGTAGCGCAGAGGTCGTCGCGCCTTACAGCGGGCTGGAGGACGTCGGTTCGAATCCGACCGGCCTTGCCACCCCAGCCTCGGTCCGCGCCGGGCCGCGGGGCACGGCGCGCGGGAACGGGGGACGCGGTGACGGTGATCGGCACGCGGGCGGCCCCGCGCGCGTTCCGGCCGGACGAGGCGTCGCGGCTGCGGCGGATCCGCCGCTACGCGGTCCCCCGCTGGATGATCGAGCGGGCCACCGAGCGGCGGCTCGCGGGCGACTGGCGAGGGGCGTGCGCGGCGGCGAACGTGGACGTCGCCTTCGACCTCGCGGACGTCGCGCGCGAGCACGGCGGCGAGGTCGCCGCCGCCCTGGAGGACGACCTCCGGCACCTGGCGCCCGACCTGCTGCGGTGGCACGCGCCGCGGGCCGGCCGCGGCCGGACGACGCTGGTCCCCGACCAGGCCCTGGTGCTGTCCGCCGACCCGGACGACCGCCGCCGCACCCTGCACGTCACGACGCCGCGCCAGCTCGTCCACGGGCCGCAGCGGCTCACCCTCCGGTTCGGCGCCGTCGCGACCGACGACTGGCCGTACCTCAACACCGACCTGCCCTACCTGTCGGTGTGGCACAACGTGCGGCACCAGTGGGACACCGCCCGCCATCTGTGGGACGTCCGGCACGCCGGCGAGCTGCGGGAGCGCTGCGGCGGCGACGCCCTGCGCGCGCCGTTCCTGCAGCCGGACGGAACGCCCCGCCCGCCGGGCCTGCTGCCGTCCGCCGACCCCGGCCGGGACGACCCGGCCGCGCACGCCGAGTGGGCGGTCCTGCTGCACGAGGCCGGCGACGTGCCGGGCGCGTGCGCCGCGGCGGGGATCGCCGTCGACGAGTCGGGCGTCGAGCTGGCGGAGTACCTCGGCGGCGGCGTCGTGGAGACGGTCGACGTGCTCGCCCGGCTGCCGCTGGCCCCCGCGCGGCTCGCGGACGAGATCGGGCGGCTGGCGGAGCGCGGGCACGGCGAGACGTTCTGGATCCCGGCGGACCAGCACGTGGGCGTCGTCCTGCGCCTGTCCGGCGGCGGGCTCGGCGTGGAGCTGGCGTCCCGGGCCGACCTCGGCGACGGGACGCCGGTGCTCGCCGACGCGGCGTGGCGGATGCCGCCGGACGTGGAGGCGCTGCGGCACGGCGCCGTCCCGGCCGAGGAGCTGCATCCGCTCGTCCGCGAGGCGCTCGCGCCGGCCCGCGCGTTCACCGGCCCCGGCGGCCCGCCCGGGCCGGACCTGCCCGGCCCGGTCCGGATCCGGTGCCGCGGCGAATGGCACGAGGTCGCCTTCCGCGACGGCGAGCTGCGCGTCCCGCACGGCGACGGCGAGCGGCGGCGCGAGCGGGCGCTGCTCGCGCTGGGCGGCGCGGTCGGCGGCTGCGAGGCGGCCGACCGGGCATGGCGGGCGGGCGGCCGCCTGCCGAAGGCGCTGGACGCCCAGCGGCGCGAGCTGCTGGCGCGGGTCCAGCACGGCGACACCCCCGCCGTGCTCGCCCTCCTGGACGCCGGCGTCGATCCCCGCGTCCGCGACGCGCGGGGCCGCACGCTGCTGCACGCGCTGCCGATGCTCGACTGGGAGCCGCTGCTGCCCCGGCTGCTGCCCGTCCTCGACCTGGAGGCCCGCGACGGCTGCGGGCGGACGCCGCTGCACGTGGTGGTGTTCGAGGACGGCCCGCCCGCGCTCGTCCGGGCCCTGCTGGACGCCGGCGCCAGGATCGACGTGCTGGACGAGGACGAGATCTCCCTGCTGCGCGTCATCGGCTGGCGCCGCTCCGACCTCGGCTTCCTGGAGGAGCGGATCCGGGACGAGCACCCGGACCTCGACGACTGGTGAGGGCCCGCCGCCGTCCCGCGCGGGGGGCGGTCCGCGCGGAGACGGCGGCGGGGTCGGTCAGCCCCCCGCCGGGACGCCGCTCGCGGGCGCCTGCGGCTGCGGCGCGGTGTACGGCTGGATGGGGCCGTCGCCGTCGTCGGTGGTCAGCGGCTGCCCCTGCGGGACGACCACGTCGCCCTTGATCACGCCGATCTGCGCGCCGGTGTACCCGGCGTGCGACTGCGCGCTGAACGCGAACGGGATGAGGCCCGGGCCGGTCAGCTTCGTCTTCTCGAGGCCGTCGACGAGGCTCTTGCGGGTCGGGTTCCGCCCGGCGTTCTGCAGCGCCTGGACGAAGGTGTAGGCGGCGGACATGCCGTACACGATGTTGCCGTTGAACGGCAGCTTCGGGATGTACTGGTCGTGGATCTTCCTGAACAGCTGGATCCAGCTGTTGGACGCGTCGCCCGGCGACGACAGGTACCCGTCGGTGACCATGCCCTGGATCAGCGGGCTGCCCTGCAGCTTCGTCCCGCCGGACTTGGCGAAGCTCTCCAGCAGGCCGTCGAGGGTGATCGGGTCGGAGCCGACGTTGCTGACCACGAACGTCGGCTTGTAGTCCAGCTTCAGGGCCGCGAGCCGGAACAGCGCGGTGTAGGTCGGGATGCTGAACAGGACGACCACGTCCGCCTTCGCCTGCGCGATCGCCTGCACCTGCGCGCTGACGTCGGTCGCGCCCGGCTGGTAGCTCTGCCGCGACACGACCTGTCCGGACGGGACGTACTTGTCGAGGCCCTTGACGCCGTCCTGCCCGAAGTCGTCGTTCTGGTAGAAGTAGGCGACCTTCTTGCCGGGGTAGGTCTTCTGGATGTGGTCGCCGAGGATCTTGCCCTCGCGGATGTAGTCGACCTGCCAGCCGAACGTCTGGGGGTGCTTCTTCGGCTCGTCCCAGCAGCCGCACCCGGACGCGACGAACAGGTCCGGGACGCGCTGGGCGTTGAGGTAGTCGACGACCTTGGAGTGCGTGGGCGTGCCCAGCCCGTTGAAGACGGCGAAGACCTTGTCCTGCAGGACGAGCTTCTGCACCACACTGACGGTCTGGGTCGGGTTGTAGGCGTCGTCGACGTACTTGTAGACGATCTTGCGGCCGTGCACGCCGCCGTGGGCGTTGACGTAGTCGAAGAACGCCTTGGACGCCGCCGAGTTCGCGCTGTAGCCGGGCGCGGCGGGACCGGTGAGCGGCTGGTGGCTGCCGATGGTGACGGTGGTGGCGGTGACGCCCGGAGCGGACGACCCGCTGTCGTCGCCGCTACCGCCGCAGCCGCTCGCCGCGGCCGCCAGCACCGCCGCCGTCATCGTCGCGACCGCCCGCACCCTCAGGGTCCGGGTCCGGGGCGCTCGCCTGGTCGGTGGTCGGCTCATCTGCTCCTCCTCGGTGCGTTGCCGGGACCCCCGGTGCGCCGCCGCCCGGCGCGAACCGCCGGAGGGACGGCGGGAGGCGGCGCCGGGCGGCGCCGCCGATGTCGCGCAGGCCGCCCTGGAGGCCGCGCGGGAAGGCCAGCGTCACCGCGATGAGGACGAGGCCGTAGATGGCGAGGGGCAGGTTCGAGGCGACGTCGTGCGACAGCCCCGACGAGGAGGCCGCGTCGGACGCCCACGACGGCACGAAGACCAGGATCAGCGCGCCCCACACCGCGCCCGGCAGGGTGCCGAGCCCGCCGATGATGACCGCCGCGATGAGCTGCAGCGACAGGGTGAGCGGGAACGCGCCGGGCGCGGCGAGGCTCGCCACGACCGCCAGCAGCCCGCCGGCGAGGCCCGCGCACGCCGCGGACACGACCGTCGCGGCGATCCGCAGCCGCGCGACGCGCAGCCCGCACAGCGCGGCGGCGATCTCGTCGTCGCGGCCGGCCCGCAGCGTCCGCCCGAACCGGCCGCCGGTGAGGTTGGCGAGCAGGAACAGCGTGATGACCGCGCCGGCGCAGGCGATCCACGCCTGCCAGCGCTCCAGCGGAAACGTCTCGCCGAGCGCGGCCGGCGGGACGGGCGGGGTGACGGTCAGCCCGTTCTGGCCGCCGAGCAGGCCGGTGAGGTGGGAGTAGTTCGCCAGGCCGGGCAGCCCGACGGCGAACGCGAGGGTGGCCCCGGCCAGGTAGGGGCCCTCGAGCCGGGCGGCGACCGCGCCGACGAGCACCCCGGCGAGGGCGGTGACGACGGCCGCGGCGGCGAGCATCGCGGCCAGCGGCCAGCCCCAGTGCGCGGACACCAGCGCGGCCGTGTACGCGCCGACCGCCATGAACGCGCCGTGCCCGAGGGAGATCTGCCCGCCGAGCCCGGTCAGCACGGTCAGCCCCGCGACCGCGCAGGTGAGATAGGCGGCCTGCGCGATCTGCAGGTCCCGGTACGGGCCGACGGACGTCGTCAGGACGTACAGCGCGACCAGGCCGGCCGCGGCGCCCGCGAGGTGGCGCACCAGCGTGAGGCGGAAGGCTCCCATGGCGTCACACCCTCCGTCCGGTGCGGGCGGCGAACAGCCCGTTCGGCCGGACCATCAGCACCGCGATCAGCGCGGCGAGCGCGCCGAAGGTGACCAGGTCCGAGCTGATGTAGCCGGACACGTAGCTGAGCGCGCAGCCGAGCAGCAGCCCGCCGACGACGGCGCCGGCGGGGCTGTCGAGCCCGCCGATGACGGCGGCGGTGAACCCGAACACCAGCATCGCGTCGAACTGGGACGGCCCGACGAACACCGACGGGGCGATCAGCACCCCGGCGAGCGACCCGACGAGCGCGGCGAGCGCCCAGCCGAGGGTGAGCATCCGGCCGACCCGCACCCCCTGCAGCCGGGCGATCTCCGGGGCGAACGCCGCGGCCCGCAGCTTCAGCCCGAGACCGGTCCGCACGAACAGCACGGTCAGCGCCGCCATCACCAGCGCGACCGCGCCGATGACGAACAGGTCGAACGGCGACAGCAGCAGCCGCGTCCCGCCGGCCGTGAGCCCCTTGATGGTGAACGCGGGCGGGTAGGAGTGCGGGGTGTCGCCCCAGATCATCCCCGCGGCCGCCTGCAGCAGGACGTACAGCCCGAGCGTGACGATCACCGCGTTCAGCGGCGGGCCGCCCTCCACCGGCCGCACCAGCACCCGCTCGGCGACGGCGCCGATCACCAGCCCGGACGCGAGCGCGACGCCGAGCGCCAGCCAGTACGAGCCGCCGTCGTGCACGACCGTCCAGGCCAGGAACGTGGTGAACATCAGCATGCCGCCCTGCGCGAAGTTCACCACGCGGGTGGCGCGCCAGATCAGCACGAGGGCCAGCGCGACCGCCGCGAACACCGCGCCCTGGGTGATCCCGGCGAGCGTGAGATTGACGAAGCGGACCATCAGAACCCCAGGTAGGCGTGGCGGAGCCGGGAGTCGGCGGCGAGGACGGCGGCGGGCTCGTCCGCCACGACCGTGCCGAGGTCGAGCACGAGCGCGCGGTCGGCGACCGACAGGGCGCTGCGCGCGTTCTGCTCGACGAGCAGGACCGTGCGGCCGTCCTCGTCGCACAGCCGGCGCAGCACCGCCATGAGCCGGGCGACGACCCGCGGCGCCAGCCCGAGCGACGGCTCGTCCACCAGCAGCAGCCGGGGCGCGCCGGTGAGCGCCCGGGCCAGCGCCAGCATCTGCCGCTCGCCGCCGGACAGCGTCGCCGCGGCGCGGGACCGGCGGGGCGCGAGCGGCGGGAAAAGCTCGTACATCTGCGCCACCCGGCGGGCGAGCGCGCCGCGGTCGCGCCGGTAGAGCCCGCCGAGCCGCAGGTTCTCCTCGACGGTCAGCTCGGTGATGACGCCGCCGCTCTGCGGCACGTGCGCCACGCCGAGCCGGACGATCTCCTCGACGGGCAGCCGCGCGAGGTCCCGGCCGTCCAGCGCGATCCGGCCCGCGCGCGGCCGCAGCAGGCCGGACACGGTGCGCAGCAGGGTCGTCTTGCCCGCGCCGTTGGCGCCGAGCACGGCGGTGAGCGAGCCCTCCTCGACCGTGAGGTCCACCCCGTCGAGCGCGCGGACGGCGCCGTAGCCGGCGGTGAGGCCGGCGACCTCAAGCATCGCGCACCTCCTCGCCGAGGTAGGCGTCCAGGACGGCCGGGTCGTCGCGGACCTCGGCGGGCGGTCCGGCCGCGATGACCCGGCCGAAGTCCAGCACCACGACCTGGTCGCACACGCCCATCACCAGGTCCATGTGGTGCTCGACCAGGACCACGGCGGGGCCGCCGCGCAGGCCCCTGATCAGCGCGGCCAGCTCTTCGATCTCCGCGGCCGACAGGCCCGCGGCCGGCTCGTCGAGCAGCAGCAGGTCAGGGTCGGCGACCAGCGCGCGGGCCAGCGCGACCCGCTTCTGCGCGCCGTACGGCAGCTCGCCGGGCCGCCGGGCCGCCTCGCCCGCCACGCCCAGCTCGTCCAGCCGCGCCATGGCCCGCTCGCGCAGCGCCGCGTCGTCGCGGTCGGCGCGCGGCAGCGCCAGCAGGCCGGAGACCAGACCGGCGCGCGCGTGCCGGTCCGCGCCGACCATCACGTTCTCCAGCACGGTCAGGCCGGGGAACAGCCCGAGCCCCTGCAGGGTGCGGGCGATGCCGAGCCGGGTCAGCCGGTGCGGCCGGTGCCGGACGAGCGGGCGCCCGCGCCAGCGCACCTCGCCCGACCGCGGCCGGACGAACCCGCACACGACGTTGAACAGCGTCGTCTTGCCCGCCCCGTTCGGCCCGATCACGCCCGTGACCCGGCCCGGCGGCGCCGACAGCGACACCTTCTCCAGCGCGACCAGCCCGCCGAAGCGGACGGTCACCTCACGTAGTTCCAAGGGTTGGGACGGGCCGCCGGACATGTCGCCTCATCTCGCCGGACGATAACGCTCGACTTCCCCCGAGGCCATTTGCACATACCGACTGGTCGGATTTCCCTGAAGATAGAATCGGGGGGGCGGCGCCGTCAACAGCCGGATTCCCCCCGCCTCGGCGGCCGCCGTTCTTGGACCGGGTTCCCGCCCGGTAGGCTGACGGCTGATCAGGGGCGACGGCGTTGCGGCGCGGGGCCCGGCCCCGGACGGAGGTGGAGTCTTGACACAGGCCTCAGTGGGGCGGCTCTCCGACGACGTGCCCCTGCCCGACCGGCTGCTCGCCGTCGCCACCCGGCTGTTCGCCGAGCGGGGCTTCGAGGGCACCTCGGTCCAGGAGATCGTCAACGCCGCCGGCGTCACCAAGGGCGCCATGTACCACTACTTCGGCTCCAAGGACGATCTCCTCTACGAGATCTACCACCGGCTCCTCGGCCTGCAGATGCGCCGGCTCGAGCAGATCGCCGACGGCCCCGGGCCCGCCGGGGAGCGGCTGCGCGCCGCCGCCCTCGACGTCCTGGAGACCTCGTTCCTCTACCTCGACGACTTCACCGTCTTCTTCCGCTCCACCCACCTGCTGTCCCGCGACCGCCGCGAGGCCGTCCGCGCGGAACGGCGCCGCTACCAGGAGCGGTTCCGCGACCTGGTCGAGGAGGGCCAGCGCGAGGGCTCCTTCCGCACGAGCATGCCCGCCGACATCGCCGTCCTCTTCTTCTTCGGCACCGTCCACCAGATCGGCGCCTGGTACCACCCCGGCGGCCGCCTCAAGACCCGCACCATCGCCGAGCACTACGTCGACCTGTTCCTGAACGGCATCACCCAGGGGGGCGAGTTTCCCAGGGGGGACGCCCCCCCTGGAACCCCCCGTCACGGTTGACAGGCTGTTTCCCGCTCCGCAAGAGCTCCGCGCGAAACGGCCCCTCCGTCGCCGGGCAGGCCCGCTGCGCTCGCTGCACTCGCTCCGCGTGCCTGCCCGTGTGGGGGCTGGGGTCTGGCCTTCCGTCGGCGTGTTCAGCCGGGCCTACAAGGCGCTAGGAATGGTCAGCGGTCGATGTGTTCGATCTTCAGGTCCTTGCTCTGGTGGCGGGTGCGGAGGGGCTTCTTGTCGAACTTGCCGACCGTGGTCTTCGGGATCTCGTCCATGAAGGTCCAGTACTCGGGGACCTGCCAGCGGGCGACCTTCCCGGCGAGGTGGTCGGCCAGTTCGGCGGCGGTCGCGGTGGCGTCCGGGCGGAGCACCACGCAGGCGAGCGGCCGCTCGTCCCAGCGGGGGTCGGGGATGCCGATGACGGCGGCCTCGGCGACCGCCGGGTGGCCCATGAGGTGGTTCTCCAGCTCGACCGAGGAGATCCACTCGCCGCCCGACTTGATGACGTCCTTGGCGCGGTCGGTGATCTGGTAGAAGCCGCGGTCGTCGATCGTGCCGATGTCGCCGGTGCGCAGCCAGCCGCCGTCGAACTTCTCCGGCGCGGGGTCGCGGTGGTAGGAGCCGGTGATCCACGGGCCGCGGACCTCGATCTCGCCGACGGACTCGCCGTCCCACGGCAGCTCGCGGCCCGCGTCGTCGACGATGCGCATCTCCACGCCGGCGGCGACGCGGCCGGACTTCAGCCGCCAGTCCATCTCCTCCGGCGTGCCGGGCTCCACCTCCGGCGGCGGGAACGCCATGCCGCCGAGCGGGCTGGTCTCGGTCATGCCCCAGCCCTGGATGATGCGCAGCCCGTACCGCTCCTCGAACGCCTCCAGCAGCGAGCGGGGCGCGGCGGCGCCGCCGGACGTGCCGGCGCGCAGCGACGACAGGTCCAGCTCGTGCTCCTCGCCGTAGGCGAGGATGCCGTTCCAGATGGTGGGGACGGCGGACGCGAGCGTGCTGCGCTCCCGGGCGACGAACTCGGTGAGGTGCTGCGGCTGCATGAACGGTCCGGGCATGTGCAGCGTCGCGCCGGACAGGAACGCCCCGTACGGCAGGCCCCAGGCGTTGACGTGGAACATCGGGACGATCGTCAGCACCCGGTCGGCCTCGGTGATGCCGACCAGCGACGCCGACTGCACGGCCATGGCGTGCAGGAACGTCGAGCGGTGCGAGTAGACGACGCCCTTCGGGTCGCCGGTGGTGCCGCTGGTGTAGCACATGGACGCGGCGGACCGCTCGTCCACCTCGGGCCACTCGTAGCCGGGCTCCTCGGCGGCGAGCAGCTCGTGGTACCGCAGGACGGGGGCGCCGTTGCGGTTGGCCTCGAGCGGCGCGCCGTCGCCGTCGCCGACGATGACGAACGCCTCGACGGCGGGCAGCTCGTCCACCACCCGGGCGAGCAGCGGCACGAGGCTGTCGTCGACGATGATCACCTGGTCGTCGGCGTGGTTGATGATGTGGGCGAGCTGCTCGGGGAACAGCCGGATGTTGAGGGTGTGCAGGACGGCGCCCATGGCGGGCACCGCGAAGTAGGCCTCCAGGTGCTCCTGGTCGTTCCAGCAGAAGGTCGCCACGCGGCCGCCCTGCCGGACACCGAGCCGCTGCAGCGCGGCGGCGAGGCGCTCGGCGTTGTCGGCGATCTGCGCGAACGTCGCGCGGCGCGGCTCGCCGCCGCCGGTCCACGTCACGCACTCGCTGCGCCCGTAGACGCGGCGGCCGTGCCGCAGGATCGCGGCGACCGACAGGGGGAAGTCCTGCATGGTGCTGGGGATCATGGCGGTGTCTCCGGGGGTGGATGCGGGGGCGGTCAGGCGACCAGCACGGACAGGACCTCGGCGACGCAGACGGGCTTGTCGCCGCCCTCGCGCTCGATCGTCACCCGGACCTTGGCCCGCGCGCCCTGCGCGGTGCGGTCCAGTGCGACGAGCTCCGCGCCGGCGCGCACCCGCGACCCGACGGGGACGGGCGCGGGGAACCGGACCTTGTCCGAGCCGTAGTTGATGCCCATCGTCAGGCCCTCGACCCGGGAGATCTCCGACATCAGCCTGGGGATCAGCGACACGGTGAGGTAGCCATGCGCGATCGTGCCGCCGAACGGGCCGTCCTTCGCGCGCTCGGGGTCGACGTGGATCCACTGGTGGTCGCCGGTCGCGTCGGCGAACCCGTCCACCTGCTCCTGGGTGACCGTGTGCCACTCGCTGTGGCCGAGATGGGTGCCGACGGCCTTCTCGTACTCGTCGATGCCGTGGAACGTCCTCATCGCGTTACCTCCTCCGCCGGGTGCGCGCCCGCTCCGTGGACGCCATGATGACAACATACCGACCGGTTGGTATGCAACGCGAGGGCCCGGCGGCTCAGGCTTCCTCGAGCGCGGCGATGCCGGAGCGCAGCAGCGGCTCGACGGCGTCGCCGATGCCGCCGAACCCCTCCCCCACGGTCTGCCCCCGCAGGTGGCGGTAGTGGATGCCCTCGGAGATCACCGCGAGCTTGAAGCAGGCCAGCCCGACGTAGAACCCGATCGCCGACAGGTCGCGGCCGCTGCGCTCGGCGTACCGGGCCACCACCTCGTCAGGCGCGGGGAAGCCCGGCGCGTGCGTCGCCTCGGGCCGCCCCGGGACGGGCGCCGTCCGTCTCATGTAGACGAGCAGGAGCGCGAGGTCGGTCAGCGGGTCGCCGAGCGTCGCCATCTCCCAGTCCAGGACGGCCGCGACCCGGTCGTCCGCGCCGACGAGGAGGTTGTCGAGCCGGTAGTCGCCGTGCACGATCGCCGGAGCGGACCCGGGCGGGACGTTCGCCGCCAGCAGCGCGTGCAGCTCGTCGGCGCCGTCCAGGTCCCGGCTGCGGGAGGCGTCGAGCTGCTTCTTCCAGCGGCGCACCTGGCGTTCGAGGAACCCCTCCGGCCGCCCGAAATCGGCCAGCCCCACCTCGGCGGGGTCGACGCGGTGCAGGTCGACGAGGGTGTCGATCATCCGTCCGGCGATCGCCGCGACCCGCTCGGCGCCGAGCGGGACGAGCTCGTCCGCGCTCCGGTAGGGGGTCCCCTCGACCATCTCCATCACGTAGAACGGCGCTCCGAGCACGTCCGGGTCCTCGCAGAGCAGGTACGTCTCGGGAACGGGGACGGACGTGCCGGCCAGCGCGGTCATGACCCGGTGCTCGCGGGCCATGTCGTGCGCCGTCGCGAGGACGTGGCCGAGCGGCGGGCGCCGGACGATCCAGGAGCGGGTGCCGTCGGTCACCTCGTAGGTCAGGTTCGAGCGGCCGCCCGCGACGACGCGGGCGCGCAGCGGCCCGGCGTCCGCCGGCCACAGGACGCCGGGGAGGACGCGTTCGACGTGGCGCCGGAACCGGTCCAGCGGCAGGCCCGGGACGTCGCCGTCTTCGAATACCCGCAATGCACGCCTCCTCGCCGATCAACCCTTGTACCGTCCGGTCGGTATGGCGCAGTATTGCGAGATGGGAACCCTCGCCGTCCAGGGCCGGAGGGCCCCGGGTCGCGCCCCCACCAGGCGGGCAGTAGTGCGCCGATGACACCATACCGACCAGTTGGTATGCAATAGCCGAATCCCCATTGCCATTCTCCGTCGGCGGCATTACTTTTGCCGCACGACGCGAAGCGGCGTGAGCTTCGCCACCCTGGCCGAAGGACCGACCGATGACGACGACCGACCCCCGGCCCGCCCGCGGCCGGGCGCGCGGCCGCATCGGCACCGCGCCGGACGAGGGCGTCCGGCCGGCCCGAACGAGCATCGAGCAGGAGGAGGTCTTCGGCCCTGTCGGCCCCGCCGTCCCGCACGGCGGCGGCGCCGACGGGGCACCCGCCATCGCCGGCGGCGCCCCGCACGGGGCGCCCGGCACGGCGCGGGCGGACGACCGGGAACGCGCCGCCGCGTTCGCCGCCGCCCCGCGCCCTACCCAGGACCGGTTCTCGGGGGAGACCAGCGCCCGGAGGAGTCCCTGACATGTCCGTTTCATCGTCCACCAACGACGGCGTCGCGCCCGGCGCCGACGCACCGCCCGGCCTCGCGGCACGGCTGTGGCGGCGGGACCTGCCGCACTACCCGGAGACGGGACGCCGCTACCTGTACCTCGGCATCGTGGTGATCACCACGATCGTCCTGTACTACCTGCTCTACATCCAGTACGCGGTGGCGACCTCCATCATGGAGCACTACCGCATGACGTTCGGCTACTTCATCATGCTGTCGGTGGTCGGCAACGCGATCGGCGCGTTCGCTTCGCTGTTCGCCGGGCTCGCCGACCGGTGGGGGCGCGCGAACCTCGTCGTGTACGGCCTGCTCGTCGCGGGCGTGATGGTGCTCGTGCTGCCGCACTCCCCGAACAAGGGCGTGTACCTGGCGCTGTTCGCGGTGCTCAGCCTCATCGAGGGCATCGTGCTCGTCGCCACCCCCGCGCTGATCCGCGACTTCTCCCCGCAGCTCGGCCGCGCCACCGCCATGGGCTACTGGACCATGGGCCCGGTCATCGGCAGCCTCGTGGTCACCACGGTGACCAGCCACACGCTCGACAGCTCCAGCTGGCAGGACGAGCTGACCTACTCGGGCATCGCGGCGCTCGTGGTGTTCGTCATCGCGCTGTTCGGGCTGCGCGAGCTGTCCCCGGCGCTGCGCGACCAGGTCATGGTGTCCATGCGCGACCGCGCGCTGGTCGAGGCGCGGGCCCGGGGCATCGACCCCGAGGCGCAGCTGAAGGGCAGCTGGCGGCAGATGATGCGGCTGGACGTCCTCGGCTCGGCCTTCGCGATCAGCGTCTACCTGCTGCTGTACTACGCGGCGGTCGGCAACTTCGTCGTCTACTTCTCCGCGACGTTCGGCTACAGCGAGCAGCGCACCAACGCGCTCGGCAACTGGTACTGGGCGGCGAACGCGATCGCGCTGGTGGTGGCCGGCCTGATCTCCGACCGGCTGAAGGTCCGCAAGCCGCTGATGCTCATCGGCGGCATCGGCTCGGTGGTCTGCACCGCGATCTTCGCCGCGTGGGCGACCGAGCCGAAGACCGGCTACTACGACTTCGCCTGGCTGTTCGTCGGGATCGGGGTCTTCGGCGGCCTGGCGTACGCGCCGTGGATGGCGGGCTTCACCGAGACGGTCGAGAAGCACAACCCGGCGGCGACCGCGACGGGACTGGCCGTGTGGGGCTGGATCCTGCGGATCGTGATCGCGTGCTCGGCGCTGTTCGTGCCGATCGTGGTGGACTCGGTGACGCCGATCGTGGAGCACGGCACCGAGGTGAAGGTGGCGTCCGCGCAGGCGCAGCAGGCCCTGGCGATCACGACGGCGCACCCGCAGATCTTCGCCGAGCTCTCCAAGTACCCGGCCGGGCAGGCGCCGCCGGAGCTGCAGGCGCGGGCGGCGAAGGAGGTCGGCGTCGCCGGCCTGCAGACGGTCGCGAAGGCGCAGCCGCAGCTGAAGATCCTCAAGGAGCACGGCGCGGAGGTGCAGAAGGCGGCCAAGGACGGACCCGGGCAGTGGCAGACCTGGTGGTACGTGGCGCTGGGCGGCCAGGTCGTGTTCATCCCGTTCATCTTCATCATGAGCGGGCGCTGGAGCCCCCGGAAGGCGCGCGAGGACGCCGAGGCGCACCAGAGGGCGATCGAGAAGGAGATGGCCCAGCTCAGCTGAGCCGCACCGCGCTGACCGCTCGAACCGATCCACCGGCCGGGACGTCCCGGCCGGTGGATCGCCGCTTGTCCGGCAGATCACAAGAACTTAGCCAGGCAAACCTATAGGCGCCTTATAGAAGCAAGTGATATATATCGGGACATGGATGCGCGGCCCCCGCTCGACGAGCTGGAGCTGGCGGCCGGTCTCGGCCGCCTCTACTCGCTCATGCGCTCGCTGTCTTTGCCCCGCGACTTGTCCATGACGGCCGTGTCGACGCTGGCCTCGCTCGAGCGCCGCGGCCCGTGCCGGGTGACGGAGCTGGCCGCGCTGGAGGGCGTCACGCAGCCGGCGATGACGCAGCTGGTGTCCCGGCTGGAGCGGCAGGGGCTCGCCGAGCGCCGCGCGCCCGCCGGCGACCGCCGGGTCGTCGCGGTGCACCTCACCGACGCCGGCCGCGCCGACCTGGCGCTGCGGCGGGCGGGGCAGGCCAAGCGGCTGGCCGAGCTGCTGGCGGGGCTGCCCGCGTCCGACCGGGCGGCGATCGCCGCGGCCCTGCCGGCCCTGGACCGGCTGGCCGGCGCCGCCCTCGGCGTCCCCGAACCACCAGCTTCCGGAGAGTGCGAATGAGTCAGCCGTCCGCGGGCGCGCAGAGCCCCTTCAAGCAGCCGAAGGCCGTGTGGGCCGTGGCGTTCGCGTGCGTGGTGTCGTTCATGGGCATCGGCCTGGTCGACCCGATCCTGCCCGCGATCTCGGAGGACCTGCACGCCTCGCCCAGCCAGGTCACGCTGCTGTTCACCAGCTACCTGGTGGTCACCGCGGTCGCGATGCTGGTGACCGGTTTCGTGTCCAGCCGGATCGGCGCCAAGCGCACGCTCATCGCCGGGCTGGTGCTGATCGTGGTGTTCAGCGCGCTCGCCGGGACGTCCGGCAGCATCTCCGGGATCATCGGCTTCCGGGCCGGCTGGGGCCTCGGGAACGCGCTGTTCATCGCGACGTCGCTGGCGGTCATCGTGGCGTCCGCGAGCGGCGGGCTCGGCGGCGCGATCATCGCCTACGAGTCCGCGCTCGGCCTCGGCATCGCCGTCGGACCGCTGCTCGGCGGGCTGCTCGGCGACATCAGCTGGCGCGGCCCGTTCTACGGCGTCGCCGTGCTGATGGCGATCGCGCTGATCGCGACGATCACGCTGGTGAAGCCGCAGCCGAAACCGGCGCGCAAGACCTCGATCGCCGACCCGATCAGGGCGCTGCGGCACCGCGGCCTGCTGGTGATGAGCCTGACCGCGCTCTGCTACAACTGGGGCTTCTTCACCGTCCTCGGCTACGCGCCGTTCCCGATGCACCTGAGCGCCCTGAGGCTCGGCCTGGTGTTCACCGGCTGGGGCCTGCTCGTCGCGGTGTTCGCGGTGTTCGGCGCGCCGTGGCTGCAGCGCCGGCTCGGCCTCGCCCGCACCCTGTACTTCAACCTCGCGCTGTTCGCCGTCGACGTGCTGGTCATCGCGATCTTCGTGAACTCGCAGGCCACGCTGATCGTCGCGGTGATCGTCGCGGGCGTGTTCATCGGCGTGAACAACACGGTGACGACGCAGGCCGTGATGATGGTGGCGCCGGTGGAGCGCCCGGTCGCGTCCGCCGCGTACGGGTTCGTCCGCTTCATCGGCGGCGGTCTCGCCCCCTACGCGGCCGGCAAGCTGGCCGAGCACGCCAACATCCACGTCCCGTTCGCCATCGGCGCCGCCGCGATCGTGCTCGGGATCGGCGTCCTCGCCATCGGGCACCGCGACCTCGCGCGCGCGGAGCGCAACCAGGCCGAGGTGGACGCGGAGGCGGCGCGGGGCGGCGACGGCGCGGAGGTCACGGAGGCCGCGGAGGCCGGCTCCGGATCCGGGTCGTAGCGCTTCGTGACCGCTGTCCCCGGGGGCACAAAAGACCGTGATCTTTTGTGCGCCCGGATGCGTAGCCGCGGGCGCGGCGAGCGGGTTTGATTCGCCTCATGAAGATCGCCGTGCGGGCGGCGATGATCGTGGCCGCGGTGCTCGCCGCGTTCGTCGCCCACCCCCTGCCCGCCGGAGCGGCACAGGACGCTCCCGGAACGACCGAGCACTCCATCGCCATGGGCGACTGGAACCGCCCCTACCTGCTGCATCTGCCGCCGGGCACGAAGCCCGGCGCGCGCCTCCCGCTGATCGTCGCGCTGCACGGCGGCCTGAACGACGCCGCGTACGTGGAGAACCAGAGCGGCCTGGACAAGGTCGCCGACCAGGACGGCTACGCCGTCGCCTACCCCGACGGGCTGCTCGGCACCTGGAACGCCGGCGCCTGCTGCTGGTTCGCCCGCTGGGCGGGCGTCGACGACGTCGGCTTCCTCGACAAGCTCATCGACACCCTGGTGGACCAGGGCGTCGCCGACGGCCGCCGGGTGTTCATGACCGGCTTCTCCAACGGCGGCGGCATGGCCTACCGGTACGCGTGCGAGCGGGCCGACAGGGTCGCCGGGATCGCCGTGGTGTCCGGCGCGCTCGCCATCGGCTGCACGCCGAAACGGCCCGTGTCGGTACTGGCCTTCCACGGGACGTGGGATCCGTCCGTTCCCTATACCGGCGGCGGGAACATGGACGCCGACGTGCATTTCCCGTTCATCGGCGTGCAATTACTCATGGAATTCTGGAGATGGGTGGACAAACTGCCCGCCCTCTCGTGGCCCGTGCCGGACGGCCCCGAAGGCTGCGTGGGCACCGGGCCGGGGCCCGTCGAGGTCGCGCTGTGCACCAAGCAGCAGGGCGGCCACGAATGGCCCGACTACGCCAGCAAGCTGATCGGCGAGTTCTTCGCGGCCCGCCCGTCGCTGCCGAAGCCGGCGGACTGACGCGCACCGCGCGCACTCCGCCGGCCCGCCGCCGGCGGATCGAGGGCGGGCCCACCCCCGGGCCCGCCCTCGGGTCGCCGCGTCACGCGGTGAGGCTCCGCGGACGCAGGTCCGTCCAGTGCTCGGTGATGTAGGCCAGGCAGTCGTCCCGGGCGCCGGGTCCGAACACCGTGGTCCAGCCGGACGGAACGCCGGCGAACTCCGGCCACAGCGAGTGCTGGCCCTCGGCGTTGACCAGGACGACGAACACGCCGTCGGGGTCGTCGAACGGGTTGGTCATCACGCCTCCTGCGGGACGCTCGCGAGGCGCGCCGAGCGCCGCGCGATGGACTGGACGATCTCTCCGGTGCGCACCGCCGTCATCGACAGCAGCGACGAGGCGATGCCGTGGCTGTGCTCGGTGGCTCCTTGCAGGTAGACGCCCCACGCGCGGCCGGGCTCGGTGGCGATGCGGTAGTCGCGCTCCACGACCGGCCGGCCGTCCGGGCGCGTCCGGCACCGGGCGCCGGCCTCGCCGAGCAGGTCGAACGGGTCGCGCTCGCGGTAGCCGGTGGCGTAGACGACGGCGTCGGCGTCCAGGTCCGTCGTCTCGCCGGTGGGCAGGAACGCGACCCGCACCCGCACGCACCCGGCGTCCTCGCGGACGTCGAGGACGCGGGAGACGTTGAGGATCCGCAGCCGCTCCGCGCCGGCCACCTTCTCGGCGTACGCGCGCCGGTACAGCTCGTCGATGAGGTCGAGGTCCACGACGGAGTAGTTGGTGTTGCGGGAGTAGCCGAACAGCATCTCCTTCACCTCGTCCGGCGCCGCGTAGTAGTGGTCCACGGCGGCGGGGTCGAAGATCCGGTTGGCGAACGCGCTGTCGTCGGCGGGCGAGTAGCCGTAGCGGGCGAAGACCGCGCAGACCTCCGCCGCCGGGTGCGTCCGGTGCAGGTGCTCGACGGCCTCGGCCGCGCTCTGCCCGGCGCCGACGACGACGAGCCGCCGCGGCCGCCAGCCGGGGCGCTCGTCCAGCCGGGTCAGCAGGTCCTCGGTGTGCCAGATCCGCTCCCCCGCCCGGACGCCCTCCGGCAGCACCGGGTCGAGGCCGGCGCCGATCACGACGTTGCGGGCGAGGTGCGTCTCCAGCTCGTCGGCGCGGCGGACGACGACCTCCAGCGTCCCGGCGTCGTGCTCACGCAGCGCGACGACCTCCGCCCCGTACCGGACGCGCCCGGCGAACGCCGCCGCGGTCCATTCGAGGTAGTCGTGGAACTCCACCCGCGTCGGGAACATCGTCTTGTGGTTGACGAAGTCGACGAGGCGGCCCTTGGCGTGCAGGTAGGACAGGAACGAGTAGGGGCTGGCCGGGTTCCGCAGCGTCACCAGGTCCTTGAGGAAGTGGACCTGCATCGTCGCGCCGTCGATGAGCATGCCGCGGTGCCAGCCGAACGCGGGCTGCTTCTCGAAGAACACCGCGTCCGCCGACGGGTGCGCCTCCTCCAGCGCGACGGCGAGCGCGAGGTTGGACGGGCCGAACCCGATGCCGATGACGTCGCGGACGCGCCGGTCGGCCCGCTCCGCGGTGCGGTCGTCCGGCATCAGGCCGCCTTCGCCGCGGCCGCCGCCTTGGCGATCTGCGGGACGACCTGGTCGACGACGTACGGGACGGACAGCGCGGTCGGGGTGCGCAGCGGCCAGAACGACTTCAGGTCGAGGCGCACGTAGGAGCCGCGCTCGACGACCGGCAGGCCGGAGAACAGCTTGCTGCCCTCGAACTTCTTCTGGGTGGCCGGGTCGTCGTTGTAGTAGCTCAGCAGGACGTCGGTGTCGAGCACGGACAGCTTCTCCATGCTCAGCTCCGCGGCGAACCCGTCGCCGGGCAGGCCGCTCAGCTTGGGCGGCAGCACCATCCCGAACTGCTCGAACAGCTTCACGCTGGTGTCGTCCTTGGACTTCATCACGCCGATGTTGCCGCTCGGGAACACGCTGGTCAGCGCGAAGCCCTTGCCCTGCAGCTCGGGGTGGGCGGTCTTGACCGACGCGATCTTCGCCTCCGCCGCGGCGACGACCTTCTCGCCGTCGGCGGAGCGGCCGACGGCCTTGGCGACCTGCCGGGTGATCTGCTGCCAGGAGTCCTCGGCGGGCCCGGTCTGGTAGGCGACGGTCGGCGCGAGCTTGGAGAGCTTGCCGTACTCCTTGTCGATGGTGAAGTCGCCGGCGGCGAGGATCAGGTCGGGCCGCAGCGCGGCGATCTTCTCCAGGTCGAAGCCGGAGTCGCCGGCCGTGAGCAGCGCGGGCCTGCCGCCGGTCACCTTCGGCGCGCTCCACGGCGCGAGGCCGTCCTTCTGGATCCCGGTGAGCTCGACCATGCCGACGGGCCGGACGCCGAGCGCGAGGAGCGCGTCCTGGTCGACCTCGCCGAGCGCGACGATCCGCTTCGGCGCGGACTTGACGGTGGCGGTGCCGAGCTTGTCGGTGACGGTGACCGGGAACGATCCGGCCGCGCCGCCGGAGGAGGCCTTGGCCGGCTCGTCGTCGCCGCCGCATGCCGCGGTCAGGGCGAGACCGAGGACGAGCGCGCCGGTGGCGGCCAGACGCCGCGTCAGTGTGCGCATGGGGCCGGTGTCCTTCCAGGTGGTCCAGGGGGTGTCGGGGAGTGATCTTAGGTTAGGCTTACCTTACCAATCAATGGCCTGCGCGGTATGACCCGCCTCACCCCTCCTCTTCGGCCGCGTCCAGCCGGGCCAGCAGGCCCGCCACGGTCGGCGCCGCCATCAGCGCCGCGATCCGCACGCCGGCGCAGCCGGGCTCGCGCCGGATCCGCCGTACGAGCCGCATCGCGAGCAGCGAGTGCCCGCCGAGGTCGAAGAAGTCGTCGTCCGGCCCCACCTCGGGCACGCCGAGCTCCTCGGCGAAGAGGCGGCACAGCGCCGCCTCCCGGTCGTCCCCGCGCCGCTCGCCCGCGGGCGCCGGCGCGGCGCCCGCCCGCTCGACGGCGCGGGCGGTGAGCACGGCGGGCAGGGCGCCGACGGGTGTGCCGGGGTCGTCCGCGACGGTCTCCAGCAGCGCGACCAGCCCGGCGGCCATCGTCTCGGCGGTGCGCCGGTCGAACAGGTCGGCGGAGTAGTCGACGATCAGGCGCAGGTCGTCGCCGCGCTCCCGGAAGATGAAGTCCAGGTCGAACTTCGCGGCCGAGGGCCCGAACGAGGCCTCCCGCTGCTCCAGGCCGGGGAAGCGCACCTCGCCCGGGTCCTGGTTCTCGTGGCCGACCATCACCTGGAACAGCGGGTTGCGTCCCGGCACGCGCCTCGGGCGCAGCGCCTCCACGACGGCCTCGAACGGCAGGTCCTGGTGGGCGAGCCCCGCCAGCCCGGCCTCGCGGACGCGGCCGAGCAGCTCGGCGAACGTCGGCTCCCCCGACAGGTCGGCGCGGAGCACCAGCGTGTTGACGAAGAAGCCGACGAGGTCCGCCGCGGCTTCCTCGGTGCGTCCCGCGACGGGTGTGCCGAGCGGGATGTCGTCGCCCGCGCCCATCCGGTGCAGCAGCGCCGCGACCGCGGCCTGGCAGACCATGAACACGCTCGCGCCCGCGTCCCGCGCGACGCGGCGCAGCCGTCCGGTCAGGCCGGGCGGCAGGTCCGCGGTGAGGGTCCCGCCGCGCTGCCCCGCCGCGCCGGACCTCGGCCGGTCGGCCGGCAGCGCGATCTCCTCCGGCGCGCCGGCGAGGGCCCGCACCCAGTGCGCGAGCTGCCGCGCGTGCGCGCTGCCCGGGTCGAGCGGGTCGCCGAGCAGCTCGGCCTGCCACAGCGTGTGGTCGGCGTACTGGACGGGCGGCGCCTCCCAGTCCGGTGGCGTCCCGTCCAGCCGCGCGGCGTACGCCTCGGCGACGTCCCGGGCGAACGGCCCGAACGACCACTCGTCGAAGGCGATGTGGTGGAAGACCGCGAGCAGCAGGTGCTCCCGCTCCCCCTCCGGGAACACCGCGACGCGCAGCGGGACGTCGCGCGCCAGGTCGAACGGCCGGGCGATGACGTCCTCGGGGCGGCCCGCCGCGACCTCCAGGACGGGACGCGCCTCGTCCGGGTCGAGGATCCGCTGGTAGGGCGTGCCGTCGTGCTCGGGGAAGACCGTCCGCAGCGCCTCGTGCCGCGCGGTGACGTCGCCGATCGCCGCTTCGAGCGCGGCCAGGTCAAGCTCGCCGCGCAGCCGGACGGCGAGCGGCAGGTGGTAGGCGTCGCGCGGCCCGTCGTCCTCGCGGAGCAGCTGGTCGAGCAGCCAGAGGCGGCGCTGCGCCGGCGACAGCGGGATCCGCTCGGGGCGTTCCCGCGGCGCGAGGACGGGACGGGGCGCCTCGTCCTCGCCGGCGCCCAGCCGTCCGGCCAGCTCCGCCACGGTCGGCGCCTCGAACAGGTCGCGGATCGCGAGCCGCGCGCCGAGCGCCGCGCGCGCCCTGCCGACGAGCCGCGTGGCGAGCAGCGAGTGCCCGCCCAGCTCGAAGAAGTCGTCGTCGACGCCCACGCCGGGCGCGTCCAGCAGCTCGGCGAACAGCGTGCACAGCACCCGCTCGACCGGCGTGCGCGGCGGGCGCCCGCCCGCGCGGCGCGGGGCGTCCCGGGCCGGGTCCGGCAGGGCGCGGCGGTCGAGCTTGCCGTTCACCGTCAGCGGGAGCGCGTCCAGCGTCACGATGGCGCTCGGCACCATGTAGCCGGGCAGCCGCCGCTTCAGGCTCTCCCGGACGCGCGCGCCGAGCACGCCGTGGTCGCGGGCCGCCACCGGATCGTTCGCGTACGCCGAGGGCGGACGGCCGGGCTCGGCCGGGAGGCTCGCCGCTCCCCCGCCGAAGACGGCGTCGTAGTACCCGGCCTCCGCCGACGGCGTCAGCACGGCGTCGGGGCACAGCGCGCGGACCGTCTCGGGAGCGACGCCTTCCGGCGCGGCGGCGAGCGCCTCGCGCGCCTCGTCCGACGATCCGCCGTCGCGGAGCACCCGGAGCGCCGCCGCCTCCCCGGACAGCCGCGGGTCCGGGATCCCCCGCACCCGCAACGGCCCGCCCGGTGCCGCGTCGGCGAGCGCGCGGAGGGCGGCGAGGCGGCGGCCGCCGGGCCCGCCGGGGGATCCGGGAGCCGCGGCGGCGCCGTCCAGCGCGGCCCACTCCACTGCGGGCGTCTCGGGAACCGGCGGGACGCCGGGGCCCGGCTTCCAGAGGACGACGTCGTAGCGGTGCCGGGTCAGCTCGTTGTGGTGGACGCCCCGCTTGGTGAGGACGTCGACGCGCGCGGGGCCGTCCAGCGCGGCGAAGAAGGCCGGGTCGAGGAGGAGCTCCTTCTCCATCCGGACGGCGCGCTCGACGGCGCGCAGGTCGGTGGCGCCGCGTCCGAGCCGGATCGCGGCGTGGAGGTGGTGGATCGTCCGCAGGTCGCGGACGTCGCCGAGGAACAGCCTCCCGCCGGGGGCGAGCAGCCGCATCGCCTTGGCGACGACGTCCTCGAGGTAGGCGGCGCCCGGGAAGTACTGCACGACCGAGTTGATCACGATCGTGTCGAAGTGCGCTTCGGGCAGGCCCTCGGTGTCGTGGGCGGGGCGGTGGCTCAGCCGGACGGGCGAGTCCGAGCCGAGGTCGGCGCGGAGCTTGGCGATGACGGGTTCGGAGAAGTCCGTCCCCCAGTACTCTTCGCTGTCCGGTGCGAGCCGGGTGAGCAGCAGGCCGGCGCCGACGCCGATCTCCAGGACGCGGCGGGGCCGCAGCGCGCGGATGCACTCCACGGTCGTGTCGCGCCATTCGCGCATCTCGTCGAGCGGGATCGGCGCGCCGTCGTAGCTGCTGTCCCAGCCGGCGAACTCCTCGTGGTGGACGACCGTGCCGACCTCGGTGTACTCGGCGTCGTAGATCTGCCGCCACTCGGCGAGCTGCTCGTCGGCGGCGCCGTGGCGGGACCCGTCCGGCACGACGTAGCCGATGATCCGCTTGACGCCGGGGACGCCGGTGTCCGCGGCGGTGACGGCGGCCTGCCCGACGCCGGGCTCGGCGGCGAGCGCGGTCTCGATCTCGCCGAGCTCGACGCGGTAGCCGCGGATCTTCACCTGGTCGTCGGTGCGGCCGAGGAAGTCGATGTTCCCGTCGTCGCGGACGCGGACGAGGTCGCCCGTCCGGTACATGCGGCCGCCGGTGAACGGGTCGGCGACGAAGCGCTCGGCGGTGAGGTCGGGGCGGCCGAGGTAGCCGCGGGCGAGGCCGGCGCCGGCGATGTACAGCTCGCCGGGCGCGCCCGGCGGGACGGGCCGCAGCCACGCGTCGAGAACGTGCGCGCGGGTGTTCCAGATCGGCTTTCCGACGGTCGGCGTCGCGCTGTCCTCGGTGCCGCCGCCGAGCGTGTTGATCGTGTACTCGGTCGGCCCGTACAGGTTGTAGCCGAGGACGCCGTCCGCCTCGGCGAGCCGGTCCCAGACGGACGCGGGGACGGCCTCGCCGCCGAGCAGGACGAGCGGCGGCCGGTGCCCGCCGTCCAGGAGCCCCTCGTCGAGGAGCTGCTGCGCGTAGGTGGGGGTCACGTTGATGACGTCGACGCGGTGCTCGCGCAGGTAGGCGGTGAGCGCCTCGGCGTCGCGCCGCAGGTCCTCGTCGCAGACGTGCACCTCGTGGCCCTCGATGAGCCACAGCAGCTCCTCCCACGACATGTCGAAGGAGAACGACACCGTGTGCGCGATCCGCAGCCGCCGGCCCGCCGCCCTCACCACGGGGTCGAAGATGTTGGCGCGGTGGTTGAACTGCATGTTCGTCAGGCCCCGGTACGGGGTGACGACGCCCTTCGGGCGGCCCGTGGAGCCCGAGGTGTAGATGACGTAGGCGGGGTGGTCGAGGCGTCCGGGGGTGCCGGGCTCGAAGCCGGGCAGCTCGCCGGGTCCGACGTCGCTGCCGGGCAGCGCGGCGAGCGCCCGCGCGGTGCCGGGGTCGTCGAGGGCGAGCACGGTCCCGCCGAAGGTCAGGCCGGCGGCGATGCCGCGGTGCGAGACGAGGACCGCCGGGGCCGCGTCCGCGATCATGTAGTCGAGCCGGTCGGCCGGGAGGTCGAGCTCCAGCGGCAGGTAGGCGGCGCCGGTGCGCAGGACGGCGAACAGCGCGACGACCATCTCGGCGGAGCGGGGCAGCGCGAGCGCGACGACGCGCTCCGGGCCGGCGCCGTTCGCCAGGAGCAACCGCGCGAGGCGGTTGATCTCGGCGTTCAGCTCGCCGTAGGTGAGGCGGACGTCCGGGAGCGAGACGAGCGCGGTGTCGTCCGGCCGCTCGGCGGCGCGCTCGGCGAGCAGTTCGGCGACGGTCTGCTCGGGGACGGGGTGCCACGCCTCGTCCCAGTCCCGGCGGAGCCGGTCGTGCTCCTCGGGCAGGAGCAGGTCGAGGCGGTGGCACGGCGCGTCCGGCGCGTCCGCGATCTGCGCGAGGACCCGCACGTACCGGTCGGTGACCCGCTCGGCCTCCGCCTCGGTGAACGCGTCGCCCCGGTACATGACGCGCAGCGCGGCGCCCGGGTCGACGACCATGGTGATCGGGTAGTGGGTGGCGTCGCGGACCTCGCGGCCGGTGACGCGGAGCGCGCCGTCCGGCCCGAACCCGCGGTCGGTGGGCATGCCGGGGAAGTTCTGGAACACGAACAGCGTGTCGAACAGCGTGCCGAGGCCGGTGGCGCGCTGGACGTCGGCGAGCGCGACGTAGGAGTGGTCGAACAGCTCCGACTGCGCGGCCTGGACGCGTTCCAGGACGGCGGCGACCGGGTCGGCGGGACCGGCCTGCACGCGGACCGGCACGGTGTTGAACAGCAGGCCGACCATGGACTCGACGCCCTCGACGTCGGGGTGGCGGCCGGACACCGAGGCGCCGAACACCACGTCGTCGCGTCCGGTCATGCCCATCAGCGTCAGGCCCCACGCCGTCTCGAAGAGGGTGCCGGGGGTGACGCCGAGGTCGCGGGCGACCGCGTCCAGGCGGGCGGCGAGCGCGGCGGGCAGCGCGCGGTGCACCTCTCCGGCGGCGGCGAGGTCGGCGGGACGGCCGTCGAGGCCGGGGCGGACGAGCGCAGGCTCGTCGAACCCGTCGAGGGCGCGGCGCCAGGCGTCCACGGCGGCGCCGCGGTCCCGCCGCCCGATCCAGTCCAGGTACGCGCGGAACGGCGGGACGGGGCGGGCGGCCTCGGCGGCGGCGTCGGTGTAGGCGTTCAGCAGCGAGGTGACGAGCAGGCCGCCGGACCAGCCGTCCAGCAGGATCAGCTCGGAGGTCAGGACGAGGCGGTGATCGTGCTCGCCGAGGCTCGCGAGCGCGAACCGGATCAGCGGCGGCGCGGCCGGGTCGAACGGCTCGGCGCGCTGCGCGTCGACGAACGCGTCGAGGCCGTCCGCACCGGAGACCTCGGCGTGCGTCCAGGGCGTCCGCCACGCGCCGGGCACGAACTGGACGGCGCGGTCGCCGTCGGTGCGGAACCCGGCGCGCAGGTTGGGGAACTTCTCCAGGACGGCGTGCGCCGCGTCCGCCATCCGCGCCGGGTCGACGGGGCCGGACAGCGACACCACGGCCTGCTGCACGTAGACGTCCCGGCCCTCGCCCGCCAGCATCAGGTGGAAGAGCAGGCCTTCCTGGAGCGGCGACAGCGGCAGCTCGCCGGCGGTGGCGTCCTCGGCCGCCGCGGCGGGCGCCGCCGTGCCGGCGGCCCGCGCGAGGGCCTCGACCGTCCGGAGCCGGAACACGTCGCGGACGGTGAACGACAGCCCGGCGCGGCGGGCGCGGGCGACGAGCAGCGCCGCGCCGATGCTGTCGCCGCCGGAGCGGAAGAAGTCGTCGTCGGCGCCGACCGCGTCGCGGCCGAGGACGGCGGCGGCGAGGCGCGCGAGGACGCGCTCGGCCTCCGTCGCGGGGGCGCGCCCGGCCTCGGGCCGTCCCGGGTCGGGCAGCGCCCGCCGGTCGGTCTTGCCGTTCGGGGTGGCGGGCAGCTCGTCCAGCACCATCAGCTCGGCGGGGACGAGATGGGCGGGCAGGGTCTCGCGGAGCCGGCCGAGCACCGCGCCGGCGTCGGCGTCGCCGGTGACGTAGCCGACCAGCCGGGACCCGCGCACGGCGACGGCGGCGCGGCGGACGCCGTCCTGCGCGGCCAGCGCCGCCTCGACCTCGCCCGGCTCGATCCGGAAGCCGCGCAGCGCGATCTGGTCGTCGGCGCGGCCGAGGAAGTCCAGGCCGCCGTCGCGGCGGCGCCGCACCCGGTCGCCGGTGCGGTAGAGGCGGGAGCCGGGCGGGCCGAACGGGTTGGCGACGAACCGCTCGGCGGTGCGGGCCGGGTCGCCGAGGTAGCCGCGCGCGAGGCCGTCGCCGGCGAGGTACAGCTCGCCGGCGGGCACCTCGCGCAGCGCGGCGTCGAGGACGTACGCGCGGGTGTTGGCGATCGGGACGAGGCCGCCGCCCTCCGCGACCAGGCTGTCGCCGGCGGCCTCGGAGCAGCCGTAGAGGTCGACGAGCCGGGCCGGGACCTTCGCCGCGAGGGCGGCGGGCAGCGCCTCGCCGCTGCTGATCCAGGTCGTGACGGACGGCGGCAGCCCGCGCTCCACCAGCGCGGCGAGCAGGCTCGGAACGAGCGTGACCGTCCGCACCTCGTGCCGTTCGATGAGGTCGCCGAGCGCGACGGCGTCCACGGCGGTCGCGTCGTCGGCGATCACGACGGTGTCGCCCGCGACGAGGCCGCCGAGCAGCTCGGTGGTCCCGTCGATGAACGCGGGCGAGCTCTTGGCGACGCGGACGCCGGGCTCGGTGAGCCCGGCGCCCCACGCGAGCCGGTTGGCGAGGGCCCCTTGAGTGCCGGCGACGGCCTTGGGCATGCCGGTCGAGCCCGACGTGAAGACGACGTAGCCGAGATGGCCCGGCCGGACGTCCGGACGGGCCCTGGGCGGCGCGTGCAGGGGCGGCTGGTCGCGGCCGAGGACGAGCAGCGGGCGGACGGCCGCCAGCATCGCGTCGACCCTCGCCCGCGGGTAGGCCAGGTCGATCGGCAGGTACGCCGCGCCGGTCTTCAGGACGGCCAGCAGCGCGACCGCGAACGCGTCGGAGCGCGGCAGGGCGATGCCGACGACGCGTTCGGGTCCCGCGCCGGCCGCCGCGAGCCGGTCGGCGAGGGCCTCGGCGCGGCGGTCCAGTTCGGCGTAGGTGACGGCGGTGCCGCCGGACACCAGCGCGATGGCGTCGGGGGTCCGGGCGGCCTGCGTCTCGAAGAGCCGCGCGACCGTCCGGGCCGGCAGGCCGCGGGCCGTGTCCGGGTGCTCGACGGGCGCGCCGAGCGCGGACAGTCGGCGGCCGGGGTCCTCGGTGACCTGGTCGAGGAGGCGGGCCAGGTCGTCCAGGAGGCCCTCGACCGTGGCGGCGTCGAACAGGTCCTCGGCGTAGGCGGCGAATCCCTCGATCTCGTCCGGGCCCCCGTCCGCGCGGGCGGGGCCTTCGGCGAAGTACAGGTCGAGGTCGAACTTGACGCCGCCCGTCTCGGGCAGGAACGGCTCGGCGCGCACGCCGGGCAGCGCGAGCCGGACGTCGTCCAGCCGCTGGTGGACGATCATCACCTGGAACAGCGGGTTGCGCGCCAGCGACCGCTCCGGCGCGAGGCGCTCGACGACGCGCTCGAACGGGACGTCCGCGCGGGAGAACGCGGCGAGGTCGGCGGCGCGGACCCGCTCCAGCAGCTCGGTGAACGCGGGGTCGCCGGACAGGTCGGTGCGCAGCACGAGCGGGTTGACGAACACCCCGACCAGCCCGGCGAGGTCCTCGTCGGCGCGCGCGGCGATGGGCGTGCCGAGCGCGACGTCGTCGCCGGCGCCGGACCGCTGGAGCAGCGCGGCGACGGCGGCGTGCAGGACCATGAACACGCTGGTGCCGGTCGCGCGGGCGAGCCGCCGCGCCCCCGCGGCCGGGAGCCGGAACGGGACGAGGCCGCCGCGGTGGCTCGGCTCGGCGGGGCGCGGCCGGTCGAACGGCAGCACGGTCTCCTGCGGCAGCCCGGACAGCGCCCGCTCCCAGTGGCCGAGCCCCTCGTCGAGGTCGGCGGAGGCCGCGCGTTCCCACGCGGCGTAGTCGGCGTACTGGACGGGCAGCGGCTCCCAGCCGGGCGCCTCCCCGGCGCGGCGGGCCTCGTAGGCGCGGGCGAGGTCGGCGAGCAGCGGAGTGAACGACCACTCGTCGGCGGCGGCGTGGTGCAGCAGCAGGGTCAGCGACCACTCCTCGTCGCCGGTCCGGACGAGCGTGGCGCGGACGGGCAGGTCGGCGGCGATGTCGAAGACGTGCGACGCGGCGTCCCGCTCGATGGCCGCGCGGCGCTCCGGGCTCTCGGCGCGGGCGTCGGCGACGGTGAAGTCCACGGGCGTGCCGGGGTCCAGGATCCGCTGGACGGGCAGGCCGTCGTCGCCCTCGACCAGCAGCGTGCGCAGCGCCTCGTGCCGGGCGACGACGTCGGCGAACGCGGCGCGCAGCGCGCCGGGGTCGAGCGCGCCGGTGAGCCGGAGGCCGAACGGCAGGGCGTAGGACGCCGACGGGCCGCGCAGCCGCTCCTCCAGCCACATGCCGCGCTGCGCCGCGGAGGCGGGCACGACCCGCGGCCGCTCCACGTCCCGGACGCGGACGCCGTGCCGCGCGACCAGGCGCGGGGCGAGCGCGGCGACGGTCGGCGCCTCGAAGACGTCGGCGATGGAGAACTCCGCGTCCAGGACGGTGCGGACGCGCGCGGCGAGCTTGGCGGCGAGCAGCGAGTGGCCGCCGAGCGCGAAGAAGTCGTCGTCGACGCCGACCCGCTCGTACCCGAGCAGCTCGGCGAACAGCGCGCACAGCGCGGCCTCGCGGGCGTCGCGCGGCTCGCGGCCGTCCGCGCGGGCGCCGGGCGCGGGGAGGGCGCGGCGGTCGAGCTTGCCGTTGGCGGTCACCGGCAGCGCGTCGAGCCGCACGAGGGCGCCCGGGACCATGTAGGCGGGCAGTTCGGCGGCGAGCGCGGCGCGCAGCGCGTCCTCGGCGGGCGCCTCGGGGCCGGCGACGTAGTAGCCGGCGAGGCGCGGTTCGCCGGGCCGGTCCTCGCGGACGACGACGGCGGCCTGCGCGACGCCCGGCCGCGCCGCCAGCACGGCCTGCACCTCCCCGGGCTCGATCCGGAAGCCGCGGATCTTCACCTGGTCGTCGGTGCGGCCGAGGTACTCCAGGGAGCCGTCCCGGGTCCACCGGGCGAGGTCGCCGGTCCGGTACATGCGGGTGCCGGGCGGTCCGTACGGGTCGGCGACGAACCGCTCCGCGGTCAGGTCGGGGCGGCCGGTGTAGCCGCGGGCGAGCTGCGCCCCCGACAGGTAGAGCTCGCCGGGGATCCCGGCCGGGACGGGCCGCAGCGACGCGTCGAGGACGCGGGCCCGGGTGTTCCAGAGCGGGCGGCCGATGCCGGGTTCCGGCAGGTCGGCGGCCGTCGCGTAGACGGCCGTCTCGGTCGGCCCGTACATGTTGGCGGCGCCGCGGGCGCGCGCGGCCAGCTCGCGGGCGAGCGCGGCGGGCAGCGCCTCGCCGCCGGTGATGATCCGCAGGCCGTCGAGCGCGGCCGGGTCGAGGGAGCCGAGCAGCGACGGCGTGGCCTGCAGGTGCGTGACGCCGCGGCCGAGCAGGCGCGCGAGCGCCGCCGGGTCCCGGACGGTCTCGCGCGACGCGAGCACGATCGTCGCGCCGGTAGTCAGCGGCAGGCAGACCTCCAGCGTCGCGATGTCGAACGCGATGGTCGTCACCGCGGCCCACCGGTCGCCGGGGCCGAGCGGGTGCTCGGCCCGCATCCGCGCGACGAGGTTCGCCAGGGCGCGGTGCGGGACGGCGACGCCCTTGGGGCGCCCCGTCGAGCCGGAGGTGTAGATGACGTAGGCGAGGTCGTCGGGGTGGGGCTCGCGGACGACGGGACCGACGGCGCCCAGGTCGTCGTCCAGAAGGACGACATCCGTGCCGTCCGGGAGCAGACCGGCCGTCTCGGGCGCCGCGACGGCGCAGAGCGCGCCCGCGTCCTCCAGCATGTAGGCGACGCGGTCGCGCGGATGGTCGGGGTCGAGCGGCAGGTAGGCGGCGCCCGACTTCAGCACCGCAAGGACGGCGGTCACGAGGCCGGCGGTGCGCGGCAGCGCGAGCGCCACGACGGCGTCCGGCCCGGCGCCGCGGGCCCGCAGCACGCCGGCCAGCGACGACGACCGCCGGTCCAGCTCGGCGTAGGTGAGGGTCTCGCCGGACTCGGTCTCGACGGCGGTCGCACCGGGCGTGCGGGCGGCCTGCTCGGCGAACAGCGCGGCGATGCCGGGGCCGGTGGCGTCCCGGTCGGTGGCGTTGGGCGCCTCCAGCCGGGCCGCCTCCTCGGCGTCCATGAGCGCGAGCGCGCCGGCCGGGCGGTCCGGGTCGGCGATCGCGTCGCGCAGCAGCGTCTCCAGGTGGCGGAGGAGCGCGTCGATGCGCTCGTCGTCGAACAGCTCGCGGCGGAAGGTCGCCTCGACCGTCATGCCCTGCGGCCGGACGAACGCCTCCAGCGACAGGTCGAAGTGCGTCATGCCGTTGTGGACGTGCGTCCACGAGGTGGTCAGGCCCGGCAGTTCCAGCTCGCCGATCTCCTGGGCCAGGAACAGCAGCATGGTGTCGAAGAACGGCGAGCGGCCGTGCCCGCGCGCGGGCCGCAGCTCGCGGACGAGCGCGTCGTAGGGCAGCGCCTGGTGCGCGAAAGCGTCGGTCACCGTCCGCCCGGTGCGGCGCAGCACGTCGCGGAACGTCGGCGCGCCGGACAGGTCCGTCCGCATGACGAGGGTGTTGCCGAAGTTGCCGGCGAGCCGCTCCACCTCGGCGTGCTCGCGGTTCATCACCGACGACCCGACCGCGATGTCGGCGGAGCCGGTGTAGCGGTGGAGCAGGACGGAGTAGGCGGCGAGCATCACCGTGTAGGGGGTGACGTTCTCCTCCTTGGCGAGCCGCGTCAGGCCCTCGGTCACGTCGTCGCCGAAGCGGCGGGCGCGGCGGCCGCCGCGCTCGGACGCGGCGGCGGCGCGCGGCCGGTCGGCGGGCAGGTCGAGCGGGGCGGGCGGCGGGTCGAGCCGGGTGCGCCAGTACGCCAGGTCGTCTCCGGCGAGGGGCCGCTTCTGCTCCCAGTCGGCGAAGTCGGCGTACTGCACGCCCAGGGCGGGCAGGCCGTCCGGCTCGCCGGTCACGGCCGCGCGGTACAGCGCCGACAGGTCGCGCGAGATCGAGCCCCAGGTCATGCCGTCCCAGGCGATGTGGTGGACGACCAGGACCAGCGCGTGCTCGTCCGCGCCGGTGCGCAGCAGCTCCAGCCGGATCGGCCGCTGCGCGCGCAGGTCGAACGGCGTCGCGGCGAGTTCCGCCGCGCGCGCGTCGGGGTCGGCGCAGCCGACCGGGTCGAGGTCGAGGGCGTCGTCGCCGGTGACGATCTGGACGGCGCTCTCGCCGGGCCCGTCGGCGTAGACGGTGCGCAGGACGGCGTGGCGCCGGATGACGCCGCGCAGCGCGTCGCGGAGCGCGCGGGCGTCGAGCGGGCCGGACATGCGGACGAGCAGGCACACGTTGTAGGCGGGGCTCGCCGGGAAGGCGCGGTGGTGCAGCCACATGCTCTGCTGCGCGTAGGACAGGGGGGCGGGTCCGGCGTCCTCGCGGGGGGCGAGGCGGCCGGCGCCGGGTCCGGGCCGGTCCGCCGGGAGCCCGGCCTCCGCCATCATCCGCCGCATCAGTTCGCGCCGCCGCTCCGGGCTCCGCGCCGTCGTCGTCTGCTCCTGCACGCCTCAGCTCCGTCGTCATCGGCTTGATCGACCGAAGTTAGGTTAGCCTTGCCTATTAAAAACGCACAAGGTTAGCCTTACCTAAGTTCGGCTCGAATCCGGCGGAGCCGGACGCCGTCGTCCAAAGGGAGCCCACTGCCTTGTCCATCGGTCTGCGCACTGACGAGAAGCCCACGGAGCGGGTGGTCGAGGCCGCCCGCGCGCCGCTCGACCTGATGACCCGGCTGGCCGGGTCCGGCCTCTTCACCGACCACGTCGTCTACGAGCGGCCCGGCCGCTGGACGTTCGCCGGCGGCGTCCTCGGCGAGGTCGTCCTCGACGACGGCGCCGTCCGCACCCGCTGGCCCGGCCGCGAGCCGGCGACCGCGCCCCGCGCCGGGCGGCCCGCCGACGCGCTGCGCGAGGCGTTCGCCGCCGCGCCGCTCCCGGCCTGGAACGCCTACGGCTGGATCGCGTTCGAGTTCGCCGCGGCCCGCCCGTCCGGACGCCTCGCGCACTTCGTCGTCCCGCGCGTCGAGGTGCACGTGGAGGACGGCGAGGCCCGCGTGACCGGCGCCGACCCCCGCGACGTCGAGCGCGTCGCGGACCTGCTGGCGGCGGACGTCCCGTCCCGCCTCCCCGACCCGTCGCCGGTGGACGTGCGGCGGGGCGGCGACGTCTACCGCGCGCGCGTCGCCCGCGCCGTCGGCGACATCGCGGCGGGCCGCTACCAGAAGGTCATCGTGTCCCGGCGGCTGGACGTCCCCTACCCGGTGGACGTCGTCGCCACGTACGCGCGCGGGCGGGCGGCGAACACCCCGGCGCGGTCGTTCCTGCTCGACCTCGGCGGATTCCAGGCCACCGGCTTCAGCCCCGAGGTCCTCGCGAGCGTGGACGAGGACGGGCGCGTCCTGACGCAGCCGCTCGCCGGCACCCGCGCGTTCGGGTTCGGCGGCGACGCCGACGCGCGGACCCGCCGCGAGCTGGAGACCGACCCGAAGGAGATCTTCGAGCACGCCGTGTCGGTCCGCACGTCGCAGGAGGAGCTGTACCGGGTGTGCGACCCGGACTCGGTCCACGTGACCGGCTTCATGACGGTGAAGGAGCGCGGCAGCGTCCAGCATCTCGGCTCCAGCGTCGGCGGCGTCCTCGCGCCCGGCCGCACCTGCTGGGACGCGCTGGACGCGCTGTTCCCCGGCGTGACGGCCTCCGGCATCCCGAAGGCCGACGCGGTCGAGGCGATCGGCGGGCTGGAGGAGCGCCGCGGCCTGTACGCGGGCGCGGTGGCCGCCGTGTCGCACACCGGCGCGCTCGACTCGGCGCTCGTCCTGCGCGCGCTCTACAACCGGGACGGGCGGGCCTGGCTGCGCGCCGGCGCCGGCATCGTCAGCGGCTCGACGCCCGACCGCGAGTACGAGGAGACCTGCGAGAAGCTCTCCAGCATCGCCCCGTACGTCGTCCCGCTGGCCTGAACGCCCCGCCCGCGCCGCCCTCCCGGGGACCTCCGGGAGGGCGGCGCGCCCGCTCTCTACCGCAGGCGGGCGGCGAGGGCCTTCTTGCTGACCTTGCCGACAGGGGTGCGGGGGAAGGAGTCGGCGGTCTCCAGGCGGTCGGGCCACTTGTAGGCGGCCAGGCCGCGCTCGCGGAGGAAGTCCTTGACGTCGCGCAGCGTCGGCGGCGCGCCCTTCGCCGCGTCGCGCAGGACGAGGACCGCGCAGGTCCGCTCGCCCATCACCGGGTCGGGGACGCCGACGACGGCCGCGTCGTGGACCGCCGGGTGCGCCAGCAGGTGGTCCTCCAGCTCCTCGGCGGACACCTTGTCGCCGCCCCGGTTGATCTGGTCCTTCTCGCGGCCCTCCACGACGAGGTGCCCGGACGGCAGCGCGCGGACGAGGTCGCCGGTGCGGTAGTAGCCGTCCGGCGTGAACGCGCGGGCGTTGTGCGCGGGCGCCCGGTAGTAGCCGCGCAGCGTGTACGGGCCGCGGGTGAGCAGCTCGCCGACCTCGCCGGGCCGGACCGTCCTGCCGTCGGCGTCCACGATCCGGATCTCGTCGGCCGGGGACAGCGGGCGGCCCTGCGTCCGCTCGACCAGGTCGGGCGGGTCGTCGAGCCGGGTGAAGTTCAGCAGGCCCTCCGCCATCCCGAACACCTGCTGGACGCGGCAGCCGAGCACGCCGGGCACCTCGGCGGCGCGCTCGGCGGCCAGCTTCGCGCCGCCGACCTGCAGCAGCTCGAGCGAGGACAGGTCGTCCTCGGCCCAGGTCGCCGCGTCCAGCCACAGCAGCGCGATCGGCGGGACGGCCGCGCAGGCCGTGACGCGCTCGCGCTCGATGAGGGGGAACGCCTCGTCCGGCGCCCCGGACGGCGCCAGCACCACCGTCCCGCCGGTCGCGAACACGCCGAGCAGCCCCGGGCAGGCGAGCGCGAAGTTGTGCGCGGCGGGCAGCACCACGAGGTAGACCGTGTCGCGGCTGAAGCCGCACAGCTCGGCGCTGGCCTCCAGGTTGTAGACGTAGTCGCGGTGCGTGCGCGGGATCAGCTTCGGCAGCCCGGTCGTGCCGCCCGACAGCAGCATGACGCCGACGTCGGCGGGATCGGGGCGCGGGTACCCGGCGGGGTCGGCGTCCAGGTCGGCGAGGGCGGTGAACTCCTGCGCGTCGCCGTCGACGACGACGTGCTCGACGGGCAGCGTCCGGGCCATCGCGCGGTAGTCGAAACCGGCGTCGGTCTCGCCGCACACGTAGGCGCGGGCCTCCGCCAGCTCGCACAGGTACCGGATCTCGCTCTCGCGGTGCGCGGGCAGCGCGAGGACGGGCACCGCGCCGATCCGCACGAGCGCCAGGAACGCCACCACGAAGCCGGCCGTGTTGGGCAGCTGGACGACGACGCGGTCCCCGCGCCGGACGCCCAGCCGCAGGAATCCGGCGGCGGTCCGCTCGGCGCGCCGGTCGAGCTCGGCGTAGGTGAGGCGGTCGCCGCCGGCGACGAGCGCGGTCCGGTCCGGGTCGCCGCGCAGGACGCCGCCGAGGACCCGGTCCGTCCAGTAGCCCTCCGCCTTGTAGCGCTCTTCGAGCTCGGCGGGCCAGGGGGTGAAGCCGTCCATGACGGCCGGAGTGGTGTCCGCCATCGGTCAGCGTCCGGCGAGCTGGGCGGGGGCGCCGGGGACGGGTTCGGCGGGGTCGGAGCCGAGCGCCACGATCCGGTTCGCGGCGTCGACGTGCACGACGCGCGGCTGGTGCGCGGCCACCTCGGCGTCGTCGAGCGCGGCGTAGGTGATGACGATGACGAGGTCGCCGGGCTGGACCAGGCGCGCCGCCGCGCCGTTCACGCCGATGACGCCGCTGCCCGCCTCGCCGGTGATGGCGTAGGTGACCAGCCGGGAGCCGTTGGTGATGTCGACGAGGTGGACCTGCTCGCCCTCGACGATGCCGGCCGCCTCCATCAGCCCGGCGTCGATCGTCAGCGATCCGACGTAGTGCAGGTCGGCCTGGGTCACGGTCGCTCGGTGGATCTTTCCGTTCATCAGCGTGCGCTGCACCGGGAGGGCCCCTTCTCTCACGATCAACTAAGGATAGGCTTACCTTAGCTATTCCCCCATCCGAGGAGAACCCCCGACGATGCTCCGGCGCCTCGCCCTGGACATCGGCCCGCTGCGCGACAGCCGGCCGTTCCGCAACGTGTTCATCGCCCGCACCGTCTCGGTCTTCGGGATCGGCATGCTGGCCGTCGCCGTCCCCGTGCAGGTCTACGACCTGACCGGCTCCACCGTGCAGGTCGGCGCCGTGTCGGCCGCCGAGGGCCTCGCGCTGCTCGCCGGGTTCCTGTGGGGCGGCGTGCTCGCCGACCGGCGGGACCGGCGGCGGCTGATGCTGCGCGCCCGCACCGCCTCCGGGATCGCGTTCGCGCTGCTCGCGCTGAACGCGTTCCTGCCGTCCCCGTCGTCCGCGGCGCTGTACGTCCTCGCCGCCTGGGACGGGCTCGCCACCGGCGTGGCCGTCACCGCGCTGCTCGCCGCGACGCCCGCCCTCGTCGGCCCGGACAAGCTCGTCGCGGCGGGCGCGCTGAACGCGCTGACCGTCCGGCTCGGGTCGATGCTGTCGCCCGCGCTCGGCGGCCTCGTCGTGTCGGCGTTCGGCGTCGGCTGGAACTACGCGGCGGCCGCCGCCGGGACCCTCGGCACGCTCGGCCTGCTGACCTCGCTGCCGGCGCTCGAGCCCGCGCGCGGGGACGGGACGGACGCCCATCCGCTGAAGTCGATCGGCGGCGGGGTGCGGTTCGTCGCGTCCCACCGCGTCGTCGGCTCGCTGATGCTGCTCGGCCTGCTGTTCATGGTCGCGGGCGGCATCCCCGTGCTGATGCCGGCGTTCGCCGAGCACGGCCTCGGCGGCGGGCCCACCACGGTCGGGCTGCTGTACGCCGCGCCCGCCTGCGGCGCCGTCCTCGCCTCGCTCACCAGCGGCTGGGCGGGGACGGTCCGCGTCCCCGGCCTCGCGCTGCTCACCGCGTCCGTCGCCGGGTTCGCCGCGCTGGCGTGCACCGGCCTCGCCCGGCACCCGGCGGTCGCCGTCGCGATCCTGTTCGGGTACGGGTTCGCCGCGTCCGTCGAGGAGATCCTGCGCTACGGCCTCATCCAGTCGCACACACCCGACTCGCACCTCGGCCGCGTGAACTCCCTGTGGGCGGCGCAAGAGACCGGCGGGACCGCGATCGGGTCGCTCGGCGCCGGCGCCCTCGGCGACTACCTGGCCCCGGGCTCGGCGATCGTCGTCTACGGCACGGTCAGCGCCGTCCTGGCCCTGGCGTTCGCCCTCGCCCTCACCGCCCTCCGCACCGCCACCCTCACCCCCGCCCCCGAACGTTGAGTTGCGGCGAGGTGGGCTTCGACCTCGTCGTCGGACATCGCGTCGATCTTCAGGCGGATGGCGGCGGCGGCCTCCAGGCGGCCGGGCGCGTCCTCCAGCTCGGTGAAGCGGCGGGCGATGCGCGCGATCGTCCGCTCGGCGAACAGGACCCGGACCGGCAGCACGGAGGTGTCCAGCGCCTCGCGCAGCCGCGCGACCACGGTCGTGGCGAGGACGGAGTCGCCGCCGAGGGCGAAGAAGTCGGCGTCCGCGCCGACGCGCTCCCTCCCCAGGACCTCGGCGGCGATCCGGGCCAGCACCTTCTCCAGGGACGTCGCGGGCTCGGCGTAGGGGGCGGCGTCCTCGCCGGCCTCGGCGGCGGCGAGCGCGGCGAGCGCCTTGCGGTCCACCTTGCCGTTCGCGGTGAGCGGCAGCTCGGCGACGGGGACGAGCACCTCCGGCACCATGTGCGGCGGCACGAGGCCGCGGGCGTGCGCCAGCACCGCGTCGGCGGGGACGCCGCCGGGGGTGACGGCGGCGCACAGCCGGTTCCCGGCGAGCAGCGCGACGGCGCGCCCGACGGCCGGGTGGTCGGCCAGCGCCGCCTCGACCTCGCCGAGCTCGACGCGGAAGCCGCGGACCTTCACCTGTTGGTCGCGGCGGCCGAGGAACTCCAGCGTGCCGTCCGGGCGGTAGCGGGCGAGGTCGCCGGTCCGGTACCAGCGGACGCCGTCGCGGACGACGAACCGGTCGGCGGTGCGCTCCGGGTCGCCGGTGTAGCCGTCGGCGACGCCCGCGCCGCCGATCCACAGCTCCCCCGCGACCCAGTCGGGGCGGTCGCGGCCCAGGTCGTCGGCGACGCGGCAGGCGACGCCGCCGAGCGGCACCCCGTACGGGACGGCGCGCCAGTCGGCCGGGACCTCGCCCGCGACCTCCTGCACCGTGGAGTGGATCGCGGTCTCGGTGGTGCCGCCGAGCGCGACGAACCGGGCGCCCGGCGCGCGCTCGGCGAGCAGCCCGGGCAGGTGCGTGCCGACCCAGTCGCCGCCGAGCAGCACCAGCCGCAGCGACGGGACGGGCCCGGACCGCAGCAGCATCTCCAGCACGGACGGGACGCTGTTCAGCACCGTCACCGACCACCGGGCGGCGAGGGCGTGCCAGCGGGCGGCGTCGCGCCGCTCGTCCTCGTCCGGGACGACCACGGCGCCGCCCGCCGTCCAGGGGGCGAACAGGTCGAACACCGACAGGTCGAAGTCGAGCGCGGAGACGCCGAGGGCGACGTCGTCCGGGCCGAGGGCGAAGCGCCCGACGAGGTCGCCGATGGTGTTCATCGCGGCGCCGTGCGAGACCTCGACCCCCTTCGGCTCGCCCGTCGAACCGGACGTGAACAGCACGTAGGCGATCTGGCCTGGCTGGACCGCGACCGGTTCCGGCAGCGGCTCGGCGGCGGGCTCGAAGGCCGGGGTGATGGACGCGGCGACGGCGGCGCCCGCGCGGATCCGCTCGCGGCGGGCCGCCGGCTGCTCGGGTCCGATGGGCACGTAGGCGGCGCCCGCGGCGAGGACGCCGAGCGCGGCGGCGGCCTGCCCGTGGCCCTTGGGAAGCTCGATCGACACCCGGTCCCCCGGGCGGACGCCTTGCGCGGCCAGTGCGGCGGCGATGCGCAGCGCCCGGTCGGCGAGTTCGGCATAGGTGAGGGTGCCGCCGTCGCCCCAGTGCAGCGCGGGGGCGTCAGGGGTGCGGCGGGCGTGCTCGAAGAAGCCCCTGGTCAGGGTCGAGGGCGGCGGTGCCTCGGTGGCGTTGAGGCGGCGCCGGACGCGCATCTGCTCCGGCGTCGCGCCGATGCGCAGCGGCACGTCCCAGTCGGCGCCGTCCGCGCCGAGCCGGGCGATCGCGGCGGTGTAGGCGGCGAACATCGCCTCGGCGACGCCGTCGGGGAACGCGGGGCGGCGGACGTCCCAGTTCAGCAGCAGGCCGCCGGACACCTCGGTGACCTGCGCGTCCAGCAGCACCTGCGGGCCCTGCGAGATGATCCAGGCGGGCTCGCCGAACCGCTCGCGGACCGCGTCGCCGAACAGCTCGCCGAGGTTCAGCGCGCTGGTGTAGACGATCGGCGCGAGGACCTGCTCGCCGCGCAGCCGCGACAGGTCGCGCAGCACCTCGAGGCCGGAGTAGTCGCTGTGCGCGCCGGCGGTGTGCAGGTTCGCCTGCAGCGCGCGGGCGCGCGCGGCGAACGGCAGCTCCTCGGTGAGGTCGGCCTCCAGCATGATCGAGCCGGTGAAGTCACCGACGACGGAGTCCACGTCCGGGTGGACGGGCTCGCGGTGGAAGAGCGGCAGGTTCAGCAGGAACCGCGGCGTCGCCGACCACGCGCCGATGACCTCGGCGAACACCGCGGCGAGCGCCATCGCGGGGGTGACGCCCGCGGCGTGCGCGCGGGCGATCAGCCGGGCCCTGCCCTCCGGCGGCAGCCAGTGGTGCAGCCGCTCCACCTCGTCGCCCGGTTCGGGGACGACCGGCAGCTCGGGCGGGCCGGGCAGGTCGGCGAGGCGCTCGGCCCACCACCGCCGGTCCTGCTCGCGGGCGGCGGCGCGCGGGTCGTCGGCGAGGTAGCGGGCGTAGCCGTAGCGGATCGGGGGGAGGGTCTCGCCCGCGTAGAGCGCGGCGAGGTCGGCCAGCATGACGCGGTAGCTCATCGCGTCGGCGGCGACCATGTCGACGTCCAGGTGGAGCCGGGCGGTGCCCTCGGGGAGCAGGCTGAGGCGGGCGTCGAAGACGCGGCCGTCCTCGATGGGCAGCCGCTGCCGCGACATCTCGGCTCGGATCCGGTCCAGTTCGGGGCCCGGGTCGGCGGCGCCGCGCAGGTCGTGGACGGTCACGGCGGGCCCGGGCCGCTCGGGCAGGATCCGCTGCGTCCCGTCGTCGCCGAACGCGGCGCGCAGCATCGGGTGCCGTCCGGCGAGCGCGCGCACGGCCGCCTCGAACCGGTCCGGGTCGATGGCGCGGCCGTCCAGCTCGACGTAGAGGTGCGCGGCGACCGAGCCGAGCGACTGGCCGGAGTCGCGGCCGATCCAGTACGCGTGCTGCATGAGGGCGAGCGGGAACGGGCCGTCGGGTTCGCCCTCGCCGGGTGCGCCCTCGTCGGGCTCGGGCGCGGGTCCGGGCGGGCGGGCCTCCATCTGGCCCCGCTCGGCGAGCAGATCCCACCAGCCGGCGAGGGTGGGCCGTTCGGCCAGCTCGGCGAAGCGCACCTCGACGCCGCGGCGGCGGAGCCGGCCGGTCAGCTGCATGAGCCGGATCGAGTCCATCCCGAGCTCGATGAGGTTGTCGCCCGGTCCCGCCTCCTCGCCCAGCACCTCGGTCAATGCGGCGTGCAGCTCTTCTCGCGTCAGCACGGAACCCCCTCAACTTAGGTAAGGCTAACCTAATTTGATTGCCGGTCCGGCGTCAACGCGGGGCGGTCAGGCGGCCGTCCGGCGCCCGGCCGCGAGCAGCAGCCAGGCCAGGTAGGCGCCGCCGAGCACGCCGGTCACCACCCCGACCGGCATCGCCACCGGCAGGTGCAGCGAGATCAGGTCGCCGCAGGCCAGCAGCGCGGCGCCGGTCAGCCCGGCGGGCAGCGGCTGCACACCGGGACGCCGCGTCAGCCGCCGCGCGAGCTGCGGCGCCGCGAGCGCGACGAACGGGACGGGCCCGGCGGCCGCGGTCGCCGCCGCGACGAGGCCGACGCCCACGACCGTCAGCAGCGCCCGCGTCCGCTGGACGGGCACGCCGAGCGCGCGCGCCGCGTCGTCGCCCATCTCCCCCATGCCGAGCGGGCGGGACAGCAGCAGCGCCGCGGGTACGAGCACCGCGAGCGCGGCGGCGAGCGGCGTCGCCTGCGCCCAGCCGCGCCCGTTCAGGCTCCCGGTCAGCCAGAACGCGGCCTCGTACGCCTCGCGCAGTTCGGCGCGGGTGATGAGGTAGGAGTTCGCCGCCTCCAGCATCGCGGCGGCGGCCACGCCGACCAGCACCAGCCGGACGCCGTGCACGCCGCCGCCCCGCCGGTAGGCGACCAGGTAGACGCCCGCCCCGGTGAGGAAGGCGCCCGCGACCGAGCTGACGGTGATCGCGACCGCGCCGCCGCCGAACACCAGGATCTGCAGCAGCGCGCCGGTCGCCGATCCGGTGGTGAAGCCGATGAGGTCGGGGCTGCCGAGCGGGTTGCGGGACATGCTCTGGAAGATCGCGCCGCTCATGCCGAGCGCCAGCCCGGCCAGCAGCCCGGTGACGGCGCGCGGCAGCCGCAGCGTCCGGACGATGAAGTCGGTCGCCGCGTCGCCCTGCCCGATGAGCGAGCGCACCACGTCGGCGGGCGGGACGGGGAACTCGCCGGAGCCGACGACGAGCACCGCGGCACCCGCCGCGACCAGCGCCACCAGCCCGCACACCAGCGCCGCCCGCGGCTCCCACCGCACCGACACCCCGCCGGCCCGCACCACGCGGCTCACAGCTCACGCGTCCTTCCCCGCCGGACGATCAGCATGAACAGCGGCGCGCCGAGGAACGCGGTGACGATCCCGGTCTGCAGCTCGCCCGGCGCGGCGACGCGTCCGGCGATGTCGGCGGCGAGCAGCACGACGGGCGCGAGCAGCATCGAGTACGGCAGCACCCAGCGCTGGTCGGGCCCGACGAGCGCGCGGACCGCGTACGGGACGGCGAGGCCGAGGAACGTGATCGGCCCGACGGCCGCGGTCGCCGACCCGCACAGCAGCACGACCGCGAGGGCGCCGAGCCCCCGCGTCCGCCCGGGGTGCGCGCCGAGCGCGCGGCCCGCCTCGTCGCCGAGGCCGAGGGCGTTCAGCGGCCGGGCGAGCAGCAGCGCGAGGACCGTCCCGGCGGCGATGAACGGCAGGACGCGGACGAACACCGCGGTGTCCCGCCCGGCGAGGGTGCCGACCTGCCAGAACCGGAAGCCGTTGAAGGCGCGCGGGCTGAGCAGCATCAGGCCGGCCGTCAGCGCGCTGAACACGGCGTTCACGGCGGCGCCGGCGAGCACCAGCCGGGCGGGCGAGGCACCGCCGCGCCCGCGCGCGCCGATCGTGTGGACGAGCACCGCGGCGCCGGCGGCGCCGATGAACGCGGCCCACACGTAGACCAGGACGTCGTCGGCGCGCAGCGCCCCGATGACGATGACGACCGCGAGCGCGGCGCCGCCGTTCACGCCGAGCAGGCCGGGCTCGGCGAGGGGGTTGCGGGTGAGCGCCTGCATCACCGCGCCGGCCAGGCCGAGCGCGACGCCGGCGCCGATCCCGAGCAGGGTGCGCGGGAGCCGCAGCTCGTGCACGATCAGCGCGTCCCGCGACCCGTCCGGCGCGAGCACGGCCGGCGCGACCTTCCCGAGCGGGACGTGCTCGGCGCCGACGGCGAGGCTCGCCGCGGCCGCCAGCAGCAGGAGGACGGCGAGGGCGCCGAGCCCGGCCCAGCGGCCCGCCGGACGCCGGGCGGGAGGCGCGGCGGCCTCCTCCGCCGGGGGTGTGCGGGGGGTTCTCCGCGCGAGGGACAGCACAGTTAATAAGGCTAGCCTAAGCTAACTCACCGCTTCCACCCCTCCCATCTTCCGACCCGGAGCCCGCACCAATACACGCGTATGGTATACATGCGTATTGGAGACTGAACGTTTGTATGGGAGGTGGAGCGTGACGGAGCCGGGCCCCGCGGCGGAGGATCTGACGGCGCGGGCGCGGATCAGGGACGCCGCGCTGGAGATGTTCGCCGAGCACGGCATGAAGGGCGCCACGTTCCGCGGCATCGCCGAGGCCGCCGGCGTCTCGGTCGGGCTCGTCCAGCACCATTTCGGCTCCAAGCAGGAGCTCCGCGAGGCGTGCGACGCCTACGCGCTCGACACGATCCGCCGGCTCAGCGCCGAGAAGATCGACGGGATCGGCGACCCGGGGTTCCTGGCGAAGGCGATGCGGATCGACCTGCCGGTGCGCCGCTACCTCGCCCGCGCGCTCGTCGACGGCTCCCCCGCCGCCGCGCGGGTGTTCGACGACCTGGTCGACACCACCGAGGCCTACTTCGCCGCCGACCTGCCACCCGGGGTGAACGCGCCCGCCACCACCGACGTGCACGCCTACTCCGCCGCCCTCGTCGCGATGACGATCGGGATGGAGGTGCTGCACGAGCACCTGTCGCGGGTGCTCGGCGTCGACACCTTCACCCCCGAGGGCTCGCTGCGGCTGCGCCACGCCCTCTTCGAGATCATCGACGACCGCCTGCTCAGCCGGGACCTCGCGGCGCGCGCCCGCGCCGCGATGCGGGCGTACGAGAGCGAAGGTTTCGGGCGCACCGCCCGCGCCGGGAACGGCGCTCCCACCGAGGAAGGCCCATGAAAGAAGGCTGGGATGACTGACGCTGTACGGGCCGACGGCCTGGTCAAGACGTTCGGCCGGACGCGCGCGCTCGACGGGCTCGACCTGCGCGTGGCGTCCGGGGAGGTGCACGGCTTCCTCGGCCCGAACGGCGCCGGGAAGTCCACCGCCGTCCGCGTCCTGCTCGGGCTGATGCGCGCCGACGCCGGGACCGCCGCGCTGCTCGGCGGGGACCCCTGGCGGGAGGCGACCGCCCTGCACCGGCGCCTCGCCTACGTCCCCGGCGACGTCACGCTGTGGCCGAACCTGTCCGGCGGCGAGGTCATCGACCTGCTCGGGCGGCTGCGCGGCGGGCTGGACGACCGCCGCCGCGCCGACCTCCTCGACCGCTTCGAGCTGGACCCGAGGAAGCGGGGCCGCGCCTACTCCAAGGGCAACCGGCAGAAGGTCGCGCTCGTCGCGGCGTTCGCGTCGGACGCCGAGCTGCTCATCCTCGACGAGCCCACGTCCGGCCTGGACCCGCTCATGGAGGAGGCGTTCCAGGAGTGCGTGCGGGAGGAGCGGCGCGCCGGCCGGACGGTCCTGCTGTCCAGCCACATCCTCAGCGAGGTGGAGGCCCTCTGCGACCGCGTCACCATCATCCGCAAGGGCCGCACGGTGGAGACCGGCACGCTCGCCGAGCTGCGCCACCTGACCCGCACGTCGATCCGCGCGGAGCTCGCCGGGCCGCCCGACGGCGTCCCGCTGCCCGGCGCGCACGACGTGCGCATCGACGGCGACACCATCTCCTTCGAGGTCGAGACGGCCGAGCTGGACGCCGCGCTCCGGCAGCTCACCGAGATCGGCGTCCGGTCCCTCACCAGCCGGCCGCCCACGCTCGAGGAGCTGTTCCTGCGGCACTACGAGGACGACCACGGCGGGCGGGCGCTCCGGGAAGACGGTGCGGCCCTGCAGGAAGGCGGCGTGGCATGACCGCCACGACGCTGCGGCCCCGGGCGCGGGCCGCCCGCGGGGACGGCGGCCTCGCGGGCGCGGGCACGCTGCTGAAGATGTGGCTGCGCCGCGACCGCGTGATGGTGCCGTCCTGGCTCTACCTGCTGACCGCGCTGGTGGCAAGCACCGTCTACAGCTTCAAGAACGGGTACGACACGCCCGCCTCGCTGGAGGGCTTCGCGCGCGGCATCAACGGCAACCCGTCCATGCGGGCGCTGTACGGGCCGGTGCTGAACGGCCACACGGCCGCGGGCGTCAGCGCGTGGCGCGTCGGCACGACCGGCGCCGCGCTCACCGCCGTGATGTGCGTGCTGCTCGTCGTCCGGCACACGCGCGCCGAGGAGGAGACGGGCCGGCTGGAGCTGGTCGGCGCCGCCGCCGTCGGGCGCCGCGCCCCGCTGACCGCCGCGCTCGCCGCCGCCGTGACGGCCGCCGCGACGGCGGCGGCCCTGGCCGCGATCGTCATGCTGCTGTTCGGGCTGCCGGCCGCCGGGTCGGTCGCGTTCGGGCTGTCCTGGTTCGGAGCGGGCCTGGTGTTCGCCGGGGTCGCCGCCGTCACCGCGCAGCTCGGCGAGACGTCCCGGCTGGCCAACGGGCTGGCGTTCGGCGTGCTCGCCGCCGCGTACCTGGTCCGGGGCGTGGCGGACGCCGGTTCCGCGCACTGGCTGTCCTGGCTGTCCCCGATCGGCTGGGCCCAGCGGGTGCGCCCGCACGCCGGCGAGCAGTGGGCCGTGCTGCTGCTCTCGCTCCTGGCGTTCGCGGTCCTGGCCGCCGCCGCGTACGCGCTGGCCGGACGGCGCGACCTCGGCGCCGGGATCATCTCCCCGTCGGCGGGCCCCGCCAGGGCGGCGGCGTCGCTGCGCGGCCCGCTCTCGCTGGCGTGGCGGCTGCAGCGCGGCACGCTGCTCGGCTGGTCCACCGCGTTCCTGGTGTACGGGCTCGCCATCGGCGGCGTCGCCGACGGCGTCGGCGACCTGGTCAACGGCAGCGACGCCGTCCTCGACGACATCCGCGAGATGGGCGGGCAGCAGGACCTCGCCGACGCGTTCCTCGCCACCGCCATGGGCCTGATGGCCCTGTTCGCGTCGGCCTTCACGGTGCAGGGCGTGCTGCGGATGCGGGCGGAGGAGAGCGGCGGGCGCCTCGAGCCGGTGCTCGCGGCCGCCGTCGGCCGGACCCGCTGGGCCGCTGCGAACCTCGCCGTCACCGTCGCGGGCACGGCGGTGCTGCTCGGCCTCAGCGGGCTCGCCGTCGGGCTGGTGCACGGCGCCCGCACGCACGACCTGGGCGGCCAGCTCCCCCGGCAGCTCGGCGCCGCGCTCGTGCAGCTGCCGGCGGTGTGGGTCGTCGCCGCGGTCACCGCGCTGGTCTTCGGCCTGCTCCCCCGCGCGACGGCCGCCGGCTGGGGCGTGCTCGCCGCCTGCCTGCTGCTCGGGCAGGTCGGGCCGCTGCTGAAGCTGCCGCAGGCGGTCATGGACGTCTCGCCGTTCACGCACACGCCGAAGCTGCCCGGCGGCGGGTTCGGCGTCCTGCCGGTCGCCGCCCTGACCGCCGTCGCGGTCGCGGTCGCCGCGGCGGCGCTGCTCGGCTTCCGGCGCCGCGACATCGGCTGAGCCGGGGTACCGGGCCGGTCCCGGTACCCCGGCTTATGAGGCGTCGTGGTCGGGGTGGGACAGCAGCCACGCCCAGATCGCCGCCGGGTCCTCCGCGGTGCGCCGGGCGCCGCAGTGGCAGATGCCGGTGAGCCGGTCCGAGCCCGGCGACCACTCCACCCGCAGGCGGCCCGCGCTCATCGCGCGCCCGTGATCCGCTGCAGGACGCGCCGGGCCGCCAGCCCGCCGGTGTCGATGTTGATGGACAGCTCCTGGTAGCCCTCGGGCTCGGCGGCGATCACCGTCTCCAGGACGTTCAGGGCATCGACGTCCTGGAGGACGACGGTCCGGTTGCTGTCGCGCAGGAACCGCGAGACCTCCGCGTCGTCCAGCGCGAAGTCGCGGGCGACCCACCAGAAGTCGTGGGTGGTCGTGCCGGTCTCCGGGACGATCGCGTACCCGACCTCCACGTGGAAGGCGCGCGGGTCGTCGCCGTCCGGTCCGGGCTCCACGCCGGCCGGCGCGATCCGGCTGTGCAGCAGGTAGAAGCACGGCGGGTGGTACTCGATGTCCTGCCACCGGTCGATGCGGCCCTCGATGCCGGTCGACGTCGCGTAGAACGGCGGGCACTCGACGTCCTTCATGCGGCGGCTCACGTAGACGATCCCGGCCTCGTCGTCGACCTCCGTCGTGATCGGGGTCTGCGCGACCTCGGGCGTGCCGATGTACCCGGCGTGCAGGTACGTCTCGTGGGACAGGTCGAGCAGGTTGTCGACGAGCAGCTCGTACCGCGCGGCGAGCGGCTCCATGCCGCGGACGGTCACATAGTCCGGCGAGGTCAGCCAGGGGGCGCGCGGGATCGCGGCGGCGTCGCCCGTCCCGTCGCCGATCCACACCCAGACCAGGGAGTCCTGCTCGACGACCTGGTAGGCGGGGACGCGGGCGGTGCGCGGGATCCGGGTCTGCCCCGGCACCGCGACGCATGCCCCGTCGGGCGCGTAGGTGAAGCCGTGGTAGCCGCAGACGATCCGGTCGCCGTCGCGGTTGCTCCGCGAGAGCGGGAAGCGCCGGTGCACGCAGCGGTCGGCGAGCGCGACGGCCCGGCCCGCCCCCGTCCGGTACATGACGAGCGGCTCCCCGCAGATCGTCCGGGCGAGCAGTCCCTCGCCCACCTCCTCGCTGTAGGCGGCGACGTACCACTGGTCGCGTGCGACGGCCATGGGCTGCTCCATTTCGGGGTGGGCGAAGGATCGTGGGGACGACCCTCGCCGCCGCCCGTGAGCCCGGGCCACCCCGATTCCGTCCAGCGGAAGAACCCGCGGGCGGGCCGCCCGGACGTGGGTCAGACCTCGCGCATCGCCGATTCCGGCGGCCGCAGGGCGCGCGGCGCGCCGAGCGCGCGGGAGATGCCCCGGGCGCCGGCCCGCACGACCGGGACGAGCGAGCGCGCCTCCCAGCCGGACGCCGGGACGACGACCGCGACGGCCGCCACCACCGCGTCGTCCGGGCCGAACACCGGCGCGCCGACCGACATCGCGAACGTCTCCACCTGCCCGTCGCTGACCGCGGCCCCGGTCCGCCGGACCTCGGCGAGGGCGCGGCGCAGCTCGGGCCCGGTGGCGATGGTCCGTCGCGTGAAGCGGCGCAGCGGCCCGGCGATCGCCCGTTCCTGCAGGTCCCGGTCGGAGTGCGCGAGCATGGCGAGGCCGACGCCGGTCGCGTGCGCGGGCCAGCGGCCCCCGACGCGGGAGAACACGTGCACGGCGTCGCGGGCGGAGATCCGCTCGATGTAGACGACGTCCAGGCCGTCCAGGACGGCGAGGTGGACGTTCTCGTGGGTGGCCTCGTACAGGTCCTCCAGGAACGGCATCGCCGCCTCGCGGAGCGCCGGCCCGCGCGCGAGCGCGCCGACCTCCCACAGCCGCAGCCCGACGCGGTAGAGGCCCGCGTCGTCGCGTTCGAGCGCGCCCCAGGAGGCCAGCTCGCCGACGAGCCGGTGGGCGGTGGACAGCGGCAGCCCGGCGCGGCGCGCGAGCTGCGTGATGGTCAGCGCCGGGCGCTCGGGGGTGAACGCGCCGAGGATGCCGAGGACCCGGCTGGTCACGGTGGGGCGCCGACCGGGCACGGCGCGGCCGGCGGGCACGGCGCCGTGCTCCTGCGACGCCGCGCCGGAGGCGTCGTCGGGCATGCGGGCCGTCCTCTCGGGCATCAGGCCTGAAGTTAGGCGTAGGCTTCACAGCGGTCAAGCTTGTGCCGAACATCGAGGTCCCGGGCCTCCGGGGCCGCGCTGCGCGGCGGGACGACGGGAGCCGGGCGGATGGGACGACAGGGCGACGCGGCGGCGGACGCCCTGGACGGCGAGCAGGCGCCGCCCCGGCTCCGGCCCCGGACGCTGATGCTCACCTACCTCGGCAACTACGTGCTCGGCCGCCGGGTCGCGGTGTTCTCCGGCAGCTTCATCGACGCCTTCGCCCGGCTCGGCGTCGGCGAGCACGCCGTCCGCTCGACGCTGGCCCGCATGGTCGGCCGCGGGCTGCTGGCGCGGCACCGCGCGGGCCGCCGCATGCACTTCGGCCTCACTCCGCGCTGCGAGGCGATCCTGCTCGACGGCGAGGACCGGGTCTGGCGGCGCGGCGTGCTGAACACCGACTGGGACGGAACGTGGACGGTGCTGGCGTTCTCGCTGCCGGAGTCCTGGCGCCGCGTCCGGCACGACCTGCGCGCCCGGCTGGCCTGGGCGGGGTTCGGGTCGCTCGGCAACGGCACCTGGATCGCGCCGTCGGCGGTCGACGTCCCCGCGCTCGTCGGCGGGCTCGGCCTGGACGGGCGCCTCAAGGTGTTCACCGGCCCGGCGCGGCCGCCGACCGACGTCCCGGCGATGCTCCGCGAGGCGTTCGACCTCGGCCCCCTCGCCGCCGGCCACCGGGCCTTCCTGCGCCGCTGGGACCGCCCCGACCCGCTGCCGGACGCGCCCGACGCCCTGGCCCGCTACCTGTGGATGTCGGCCGAGTGGCTGGAGCTCGTCCGCGCCGACCCGCGGCTTCCGGTGGAGCACCTGCCGGAGGGCTGGCCCGCCGTCCGCGGCCAGCGGGTGCTGATGGAGCTGCGCCGCCGCTGGGAGGCGCCGGCCCGCCGCATCGCCGACGCGTCGATGGAGTGCGTCGAGCTCTGACCGCCGCCCCGGCCGCTCAGGCCGGTTCAGACTCGCGCCGTCATCTTCGGCACGGTCTCGCCGATCAGGTGCATGAGCGTCTCTTCGAGCAGCAGGTGCACCTGCGGCCGGGTGAGCCGGCCGTGCCGCAGCCACTCGCGGGTGGCGGCCTCCGCCATCCCGCTGAACCCGCGCAGCGCCGAGCGCACCTCCGGGTGCTCGGCGGCGAGCCGCGCCAGCCCCACCACCTCGGTGATGTGGTCGACCGCGCCCTCCCGCGCCGCGTCCACCAGCCGGGCGAGGTCGTCGTCGCCCGCCGTCCCGGCGGCCATGTCCAGCGCGACGAGCCAGGTGCCGGCGTTGCGCTCCAGCAGCTCCAGCCAGCCGGTGATGCTCTCGGTGACGCGCTCGCGGACGCTCGCGCCGGGCTCGTAGGCGGGCACCGGCACCGGCGGGATGTCCAGCATCCGCTCCACGACCGCGAGGTACAGCTCCCGCTTGGTGCCGAAGTAGTGGTTCAGCAAACCCCGGCTGACGCCCGCCACCGCCGCGATCTCGGTGTTGGAGACCTCCTCGTACGGCCGTTCGCTGAACAGCTCCCGCGCGCACACCAGGATCTGCTCGCGCCGCTCGTCACGGTCCTTGCGCACCCGTACCCGCTCGCCCATGTCTCCCTGTCCGCACCTCTTCGCCCGCCGCCGCCCGGCGGTCCGGGTCGCGGCGGCGCGTTCCAGTGTCCCAGAAGCACGGACCCCCACGTCACGTCCGCGGCGAGGCCGGAGCGGGCGGGCGGCCGCGCCCGCCGGTCACCGGGGCGCCGGGAGGGTGATCCGGACGGTGGTGCCCGCGCCGCGGGGGCTGTCGACGTCGACCCGGCCGCGCAGCGCGCGGACCCGGTCGGTGAGGCCGGCGAGACCGCCGCCGGGGACGGCGCCCGCGCCGCCCGCGCCGTCGTCGCGGACCTCGGCGACCACGCGGCCGTCCTCGTCCCGCACCGCCACCCGGATCTCCGCGGCGCCGGCGTGCTTGGCCGCGTTCGCCAGCGCCTCGCAGAGCGCGAAGTACAGCGTCGACTCGATCTCCGGCGGGTACCGGCGGTCGGGCAGGTCGAGCCGGACGGGCGCCGCGGACCGCGCGGCGACGAGCCGCATCGCGGCGGCCAGCCCCGCGTCGGTGAGGATCGCCGGGTGCACGCCGCGGGCCAGGCCGTCCAGTTCGGCGGCCGCCTCCGCCAACTCCCGGCGGCACACGCGCGCCTGCTCGCGGGCCCGCGGGCCGGCCGCCTCCTCCAGCCCTTCGAGCAGGTCCTCCAGCGCGCGCAGCCGCTGCTGGGCACTGCGCTGCAGCTCGCCGGCGAGGCGCTCGCGCTCCGCCGCCTGGACGCGGACGAGCCGCTCCCGCGCGTCGCGCGCCCGCTCCAGGTTCGCCCGCGCCGCGGCCTGCAGCCGGACGGTCTCCAGCGCCCGCCCGCCCGCGATGAGCGCCGCGTCGACGAGCGGCGCGTGCCGGCGCAGCCGGTCGTCGGCGTCCACCGCCGCGAGCGGCTCCCCCGCGGACGTGCGCACCTCGTGCCGCCACCGGCCCGGCGCCCGCCCGGCACCGCCCGCGACCCGGCGCCCGGCGACGTCGACGTACCCGTCCTCCGCCCACAGCCACAGGTCGAGGGTGCCGTCGCGCAGGACGCGGCGCAGCGCGTCCCGCACCTTCTCCACCGAGACCGGGTCGGTGAGGCGCTGCATCCGCTCGGCGGCGGTCAGCTCGGCCAGCCGGGCGCGCAGCGCCGCGGCGAGGAACGCCAGCGGCAGCACCGTCGCGAACACGCCCTGGACGAGGTACACCTCCATGACGTCGTCCAGGGTCACGTGGCGGCCGATGAGCGAGTTCTGCACCGCGAGCGCCCCGGCGACGCCGACCGTGACGGCGGCGGCGACCGGCACCGTGTACCGGCGGTCGAGCCGGCCTGTCCCCGGCAGCCGCAGCAGCAGGATGATGACGAGCACCCCGGCCAGCACCGCCTCCAGGGTCGTGACGGCCCGGTACGTGCAGTCGAACGCCTCCCGGTGGGGGGTGACGGACGGCCATGCGACCGCGCCGCCGAACCCGTTCCAGGCGGGCCGCGACAGCGCGCACAGCGCGGCCTGGCCGCCGATCATGACGACCGCGGTGGCACCGGTCCACAGCCGGACGACGGCGCCGTCGAGCCGGCCGCCGGGGTAGAGCAGCACGCCCACCCCGATCGCGACGAAGAACACCGACTGCGCGAACACCGACACCACCGGGCCGGCGCCCGCGTTCCAGCTCCCCGTCCAGGTCAGCGCCCACGCCGCCGCGCCGGCGGTGAACGCCGCGCCGGTCCGGCGGCCGAGCGGCCCGGCCGCCAGCAGCCCGCCCGCGACGGCGAACCCGCCGCAGCACGCCAGGGTGACCGCCGCGGCGGCGGGATGACCGCGCCAGTACGGCCAGCCCGCGGCGAGCGCTCCCGCCGCCACCGCCGCGCCCCCCGCGGCGGCGCGGCGCAGCGGGGCGCCGAACCACGACGGCGCCCGCACGCGCACCGACCTCAACAGCCGTCCCTTTCCTCGTCGGGGCCCTGCGGGCCCGCGCCGCGACCGCGCACACGGCGAGCCGGCGGCCGCGATCCGGGAAACCACCGGGCGGGCCTCGGGTTTCCCCGGATGCGCCCGGGGCGCGGCGGCGGGAGGATGGGTACGCCGGACGGCCACGGGCACGGCCCGCGGCGCGGCACGGTGGCGTGCGGGGGCCACCACCGGCATCACGTTCCGCGACCGGACTCGTACGCCGAATTCTCTCCGGCGCGGCGCCGTGCGCGAAAGGCCGTTACCCGATCGATGCGCGGGACGGCCGGGTCACCGGGCCCCCGGGATCACCGGGTCTCGGCGGCGCGCAGCCAGGTGAGCACCGCCAGCACCCGCTTGTTGCTGTCCTGCGGGCCGGGCGGGCCGCCCGACGAGGTGATCTTGAGCTTGGTGAAGATGGCCCGGACGTGGTCCTCCACGGTGCGGGCGGACAGGTGCAGCCGCTTGCCGATCCCGGCGTTGGAGTGCCCCTCGGCCATCAGGCCCAGCACCTCCCGCTCGCGGCCGGACAGCCGGGCCAGCTCCCGCTCCCGGTGCCGGGCCTCGACCAGCCGGCTCACCACGTCCGGGTCGATGACGACCTCGCCGCGCACCACCCGCTCCAGCGCGCCGCGCAGGTTGTCGACGTCGGTGACGTGGTCCTTCAGCAGGTACCCGACGCGGCGCGGCTGGTCGCGGAACAGCTCCATCGCCTGCGGCGTCTCGTTGTAGGCCGACAGGACCAGCACGCCGATCCCCGGGTGGCGCCGCATCAGCTCGCGCGCCGCGACCACGCCCTCGTTGGTGTGCGTCGGCGGCATGTGCAGGTCGACGACCGCGACGTCCGGCGGGTCCTCGGCGACGCGGGCGAGCAGCTCCTCGCCCGAGGCCGCGGACACCGTCACCTCGACGCCGACCGTGGTGAGCAGGGTGACCAGGGCCTGCCGGAAGATCCCGCTGTCCTCCGCCACGGCTACTCGCATGGCAAGACCATCCTTACCGTCGTGCCCCGGGTGGGCTCGCCGTCGATTTCCACGTGTCCGCGCAGCGCCCTGATCCGCCCGGCCAGCCCGCCGGGCACCGCGCCGGACTCCCCGCCCGGGCGTTCCCCGTCGTCGCTGACCTCGGCCACCAGCAGGTGACCGTCCGGGCGCACCCGGACGGTCACGCGGGTCGCACGCGCGCGCTCGACAGCGTACGACAATGCCTCGCAAAGCACCGAGTAAAGCGTGGACTCGATCTCGCGGGAGTAGCGCTCGGCGGTCACGTCCAGCAGCACCCGGGTGCCGAGCCGTTCGGCGACGACCTCCAGCGCCGGGCCGAGGCCGTCCTGGACGAGCAGCGCCGGCTGCACCTCGCGGGCGAGCGCGCGCAGCTCGGCCAGCGCCGCCATCAGCTCCGCGCGGCACGTGCGCGCCCGCTCCTTGACGTCCGGGTCCTCGGCGAGGGCCTCCAGGGTGCCGAGCATCGCGCCGAGCGCGAGCAGCCGCTGCTGCGCGCCGTCGTGCAGGTCGCGGGCCAGCCGCTCGCGCTCCACGGCCTCGGCGCGCACGAGCCGCTCGTACGCCTGGCGCACCTGCTCCAGGCCGGCCTGGACGTTGGACTGCAGCCGCGCCGTCTCCAGCGCCCGGCCGCCGGCCTCCAGCGCCGCCTCGACCAGCGACCCGTGGTCGCGCAGCGCCGCGCCCAGCTCCACGATCGCGAGGGGCTCGCCCGCGGCGGTCTCGACGCGGCGGCGCCACCGGCCCCCGTCCCCCACGGCCGGGTCGCCGGCGTCCTCGCCCGCCGGCACCTCGTCCTCGGCGTCCATCGCGACGGGGCGTCCGGAGATGTCGACGTAGACCTGCTCGGCGGGCGCCCAGAACCACAACTGCAGCGAGGGGTCGTGCAGGACGTCGCGCAGCGCGTCGCGGATCCGCTCCACCGACACCGGGGCGGTCAGCCGCAGCATCCGGCCGGCGACGGCCAGCTCCGCGAGCCGGATCCGCAGCCCCGACGCCAGCAGCGCGAACGGGATGAGGGCGGACACCGCGCCCTGCACCGCGTACACCCGCAGCAGCGCGTCCAGCGAGATGGACTCCTCCATGATGGGCCGCTGCGTCAGCGCCGCGGAGATCCCGACGAACGCCAGCGCCACGGTCACCGGCAGCGTGACCGCCCGCCGCATCCGGCTCATCCTCGGCAGCCGCAGCAGCAGGACGACGGCGAAGGACAGCGCGAGCACGATGTACAGCGCGGCGGCGACCTCCAGGACGGCGCGGAACGCCGCGTGGTCGGGGAACGGCGCCGGCCACCACACGTGCCGGCCCCGGAACGCCGCCCACTCCGGACGCGAGGTGACCCACAGCGCGGTCGGGCAGCCCCACAGGACCGCGCAGGCGAACACCGTCCAGATCCGGTCGGCGAGGTACTCCAGCCGCCCGGCCGGGTACAGCAGCACGCCCACCGCGAGGGCGAGGTAGAAGTCGGCCTGGGCGTACGGGGACAGCACCGGTCCCGGCCCGGCGTCCCAGCTCGCCAGCCAGTTCACCGCCCAGGACAGGGACGCGGCGAGGAACAGCAGGCCCGTCCGCCGGGTGCGGGCGCCGGTCGCCAGCAGCACGCCGACGACCGCGATCCCGCCGGTGCTGGCCAGGGAGAGGGCCGCGGCGGCGGCGTGGTCGCGCCAGTACGGCCACCCCGCTGCCAGGGCGAGCGCGGCCACCGCGAGGCCGGCGGCGAGGGCGCGCCTCGTCTCCGCGCCGAACCACGGTGGCGACCTGCGCCTCCGCGGGGCGGATATCACCACGACCATCCTTTCCATGCTCGGGCCCGGGCCGGTCCGCCGGTACCGGGATCCCACGGGGGCGGGCACCGTGCTTTCCCGGACGCACCGGAAGTGTCCCCGGCCCGGCCCGTCCGGGAGAAGGGCGTTACCCGATCGCGACGCACGCCGCCGGACGCCCGCCGCCGGCGGGGGCCGGACCGCCCGCTGAAACGGGTCGCGCCGGGCTTGCGCGGAAGCCGTGATCCCCGCGCAATGGCACCGGCCTATGTTTGCGCTATCACGATTGCTTACTGGGTATTGACATGGGTCGGCGTTAGCGCAAACATTCAGGACACCCGACCGATGTGGAGCAGATCACAGTGACCACCGCAGCGCCCCCTCCCCCGTCCGGCACCGGCCCGTCCGGTTCCGGCCCGGGCGGCGGGCGGTCCCGCGCGGCGGTCATGGACGACGTCGCGGCGCTCGCGGGCGTGTCGGCGATGACGGTGTCGCGGGTGCTGAACGACCCGGGCAAGGTCGCGCCGCGCACCCGCGAGCGGGTGCTCGCGGCCATGCGCGAGCTGGACTACCGGCCGAACTCGGCGGCGCGCGTCCTCGCGACCGGCCGGTCCGGGGTGCTCGGCGTGGTCAGCTTCGACACGACGCTGTACGGGCCCGCCTCGACCCTGTACGGGATCGAGCGGGCCGCGCGCAGCGCCGACTACATGATCAACATCGCCAGCCTCGGCTCGCTCACCCGGCGCTCCATCGAGGACGGCGTGCAGCGGCTGCGCGCCCAGTCGGTGGACGGGATCGTCATCATCGCGCCGCACCAGTCGGCGGCCGAGGGGCTGCGGCGGCTGCCGCCGGACATGCCGGTGGTGGCGGTCGGCGCGGGCGACGACCTGCCGGTGCCGGTCGCGTCGGTGGACCACCGCGCGGGCGCGGTGCGGGCCGTCCGGCACCTGCTGAGCCTCGGCCACGAGACGGTGTGGCACATGGCCGGCCCGGCGGACTGGATCGACGCCAGCGCCCGCGTGGACGGCTGGCGCTCGGTGCTCGCCGAGGAGGGCCGGGAGGCCCCCGAGCCGCTGTCCGGCGACTGGAGCGCCCGGTCGGGGTACGAGCTCGGCCGGCGGCTGGCCGCCGACCCGGCGGTGACCGCGGTGTTCGCCGCCAACGACCCGATGGCCCTCGGCCTGCTGCGCGCGCTGCGCGAGGCGGGCCGCCGCGTCCCGGAGGAGGTGAGCGTGGTGGGCTTCGACGACGTTCCGGAGGCTCCCTACTTCGCGCCGCCGCTGACCAGCGTCCGGCAGCCGTTCGGCGAGGTCGGGCGGCACGCGTTCCAGCTGCTGCTGGAACGCGTCGACGACCCCGCGGGCGAGGGCGCCGGCCCGCCGGCGCGCCGCACCGTGGAACCGGAGCTGGTGGTGCGGGAGAGCACGGCCGTGCGGCCGGGCGGCCGCTGACGCCGGCCGCGGGAGGGGCCCGTATCGCGCGGCGCGAATGTTAGCGCTAACACAAGCTAGTGCCAGGTTGATTCGAGAGGGGCGGCACACGTTGCGCATCACCGAGATCGGCACCCATGTCCTGGGGACACCGTGGCGGAACCTCACCTTCGTGACCGTCCGCACCGACGAGGGCCTCACCGGCGTCGGCGAGGCCCGGATGCTCGGCCGCACCGACGCCCTGGCCGGCTACCTCGCCGAGGCGGAGCGCCGGCACATCGCCGGCAGCGACCCGTTCGACGTCGAGGACCTCGTCCGCCGGATGAAGTACGGCGACTTCGGCCGCGCGGGCGAGATCGTCATGTCCGGCATCGCGTGCGTCGAGATGGCGTGCTGGGACATCATCGGCAAGGCGCTCGGCCAGCCGGTGTGGCGGCTGCTCGGCGGCAAGGTGCGCGACCGGGTCAAGGCCTACGCGAACGGCTGGTACACCGTCGACCGGACCCCGGACGACTTCCACGCGGCGGCGAGGCGCGTCGTCGACCGCGGTTACCGGGCGCTCAAGCTCGACCCGTTCGGCGCCGGCCGGATGGACCTGGACCACGCCGGGACGGTGCTGGCCATCGACCTGGTCGAGGCGGTGCGGGACGCGGTCGGCCCCGACGTCGAGCTGCTCATCGAGATGCACGGCCGCTTCTCCCCCGCGACCGCGATCCGGCTCGCCGGCCTGCTCGCCCCGTTCGACCCGGCCTGGCTGGAGGAGCCCGTCCCGCCGGAGAACCTCAAGGCGCTCGCCAAGGTGGCGGCGCACACCGGGCTGCCCATCGCGACGGGCGAGCGCGTCCACGACCGCATCGAGTTCCGCGAGCTGCTGGAACTGCAGGCCGCCGACGTGCTGCAACCCGACGTCGGGCACAGCGGCGGCATCGCGGAGGTCCGCAAGCTCGCCGCGACCGCCGAGACCTACTACGTGCAGGTCGCGCCGCACAACGTCGGCGGGCCGGTGCTGACCGCCGCGAGCCTCCAGCTCGGCGTCTGCACCCCCAACTTCAAAATCTTGGAGCACTTCAACGACTTCGCCGACGCCGCCGTCAAGGACGTCGCGAAGGGCGCCCCGCAGGTCGTCGACGGCCACTTCGCCCTGCCGGACGCGCCCGGCCTCGGCGTCGAGCTGGACCTCGACGCGGTCGCCGCCTTCCCCCAGCAGCACGCCGACTTCGACCTGTACGCCGACGGCTGGCACTTCCGCGGGACGCGCCGTTGAGCCGCGCGGTGGTCGTGGAGGCGCCGGGCCGCTGGCGGATCGACGCCGGCGACCCGCCGGAGCCGGGCCGCGGCGAGGCCCGGGTCCGGGTCGCCGCCGCCGGGCTGTGCGGCAGCGACCGCGAGCTGTTCGACGGCGCGCGCCCCGAGGGGTTCGCCGGGTACCCCGTCGTCCCCGGGCACGAGTGGTCCGGCACGGTCGAGGCGGTCGGCCCCGACACCGACCCGTCGCTGGTCGGCGCCGCCGTCGTCGGCGAGGGGTTCCGCGGCTGCATGACGTGCGGGCGTTGCCGGGAGGGCGCCCCGAACCTGTGCGCGAGCCGCTACGACGAGACGGGCTTCACCCGGCCCGGCGCGTTCGCCGACCACCTGCTGGTCCCCGCCCGGCTGCTGCACGTGCTGCCGCCCGGCGCCGACCTGCGCGCGGCGGCGCTGCTGGAGCCGGCCGCGGTCATCGCCGGGGCCGTCCGGCACGCGGCGCCGCGTCCGGGCGAGACCGTCGCGGTCGTCGGCGCCGGCACGCTCGGGATGCTCGCGCTGCAGTTCCTCGCCGCGTCGTCGCCGGC
>NZ_WBMS02000037.1 GCF_008923205.2 Actinomadura physcomitrii
CGCACTTACGACGAGCCCTCTCGATCCGGGTGCATGGAAGCGTAGGAACTCCCATCCTCCCAGGCCGGAGGGCATCGTCATGTCCGGGACACCTTCACCGCCGAATGCCGAGCGGTGGATTCAGGCTGAGCTGCGCGCACCAACGCCCATTGCGCTCCGCTACCCCTTGGGGACGGGGGCAGTTTTTCGTCTGGCTGCCCAACTGACCCGCATCACACTCGCAAGCACGGATTGACGATGATGCTCAGCTTTTTGAATCACGTTCGAGAACATCATGAACCACGGCCGGAAAAAAAGTCGAGCGAGACCTTTTTCCATCAATTGTCTCGTATCCATAAAGAATCAGCATTATTTCGAAGTCGACATACCAAGGTTCGCCATCGGCACCCGCAATCCCCCCAACAACATGTCGATGAAATGAATTTGATGTTGTTTCCCTACAGAGGATCCATTTGAGATTTCGCCCGCGATTTATAACCAATTCTCCGAAATAAAGGCCGATATCGTGAGCTATCGAATACCAAATCCCCTCAAGCTGCCCGGGATTTCGCTCGCTCGGCTCAACGTTTTCATTGAACCATTGCTCCAACTTCGTAATTGATTCGTCCGAGAAATCGAGTCTGATGCCATATGCGCCAAGCAAGGAAGCCAACTGAACAAGTCGCGAGTCAAGCGTCTCCATAACATCCTGAAGCACGCGAATAGCTTGCTCTTCACTGACATCCTTGAGGGGGCGATCAACTTCCGGCTGATATGGCTGGTAATCCATGAAACATACAACTTTCTCAATAGTGAATTCTGATAGTCACCCCCATCCTGAGCAGCCTTCGAGCCGCGCGACCACTAAGTCCGATTTTTCCGGTGAGGGGACTACGAACGAATGTCCAAGTAAGGTCCGAATATTCAGGTGTCGGACCATTCAGCAAATGGTCGTCATTTGCCATTTCCTGGCGTATCGGCTTAGTGAGCGAGATTCGGCCCACCTTCACCTCGAGTCCTTCCGTTCCTCCGCTCCCATCGGGTATTTCTATGTCAGTGCGCCTAATCGTACCATTCAGGCCTGGGTGACTGACTTCGCGCTCCGACCCTGGAAGTTGATGCGCTATCACGTCAGCATACCCGTCCCCGATCTACTTGTTCAGAGTGACAGGACTGACTGTCCGGTCATCGATAGGCCCCCCAGGCTCCGCAACGAAGCGCGGCGTCTCGGTTACGATCCCGTTGCCGTCGACTGTGAACCGAGGAAAAGCAGCCATAATGTTGGGACCTGAAGGTGAATCCGCAGGCGTTCCAACAAGTCCCGGGCCCGACACTGGCGACGGGATGAATTGCGTCCCAGTCTCCACGACTTTAGATGCCGGGGTAGGCAAGATTTGAGGCGCATCCAGGCCCGCTTGGCCCGGAAATATCGTGCCAGAGCCTGTTCGAGGAATTGCCGGCGTGTCAACAATGCTAGGGGCCGCCGGGCGAGCTGATTGGAAGTTGAAGTTGCCGATACCCGAAAGCAGGCTGCCTACGCTGTTAACTCCCGCTGCGGCTTTGACGCCACTTTCGATGCTGTTTCGCTGCCGGTCGACGTCTCGTTGGCTGACCGTGTTGACGATCGGGGGGCGCGGCTTGGGATGGTCGCGGGCCCATTCCGCCTGCTTCTTTTGGATTTGTGCGGGCGTGGGGCGCGGCGGCGGGGCGGGACGGCTGCCGATTGCGCCGGTCCCTCCTTGCCCGCTGCCTCCGGCGTAACCGCTACCCCCGCCGATGCCGCAGAACATGCATCCGGTGTATGGGAGTGCCATGTTCATTCCCGGCGCCAGGCCGCTGAAGCCGGGCGCCATCAGTCCGCCCATTGCTCGGCCGTAATAGGGCGCTGCGAGATAGGCACCATAACCTGCATAACCCAGTCCTAGAGCGGCCCATCCATAGGGCCCCACTTCGACACCGACTTCGGTGCCGACTTCGGCGCCAATCCCAATGCTCGGAACAGGAATCGGGAAATCAAGATGGCCGGTGGGGTCGGTGCCGTCGAGAGGGTCGGCGTCGACGTAGGTGTAGCGGTTGGCCTGGATGCTGGGGTCGGGGTCGAGGGTCCAGGTGTCGCGGGTAGTGAAGTTGGCAGTGCCGGGGGTGTACCAGCGGGCGTTCATGTTGACGCGGCCGGTTTCGGGTTCGGCGTATTCGCCCTGGTAGCCGATGAGGCTCGTAGTGCCGGTGGTCCCGGCCTGCCCCCCGAAGGGGTCGTAAGCGGTGGAGCCAGTCAGGGTGGTGACTGTGGCGTCGGTGAGCGCTGTGAGATCGTCGTGGCGGTCTGAGTAGGCGCGGTAGGACTGTCCGTTTTGGTGGGTGCTGAGGAGGCTGCCGTCGGGGGTGCGTTGGTAACTCGATTCCAGGTCGCCTGAGCCGTCAAGGATGGCAGTCAGGTCGTTTTGGTCGGTGGCGTAGAGGAAGGTGTCGGTGTTGGCGCCTTGGGTGCGGGTGGCGATGCGGTTGAGGCCGTCGTAGGCGTAGCGGACACCGTGGTCGGTGATGAGGCGGTCGAAGGCGTCCCAGGTGAGGGTGTTGGTTCCGTCGGATTTGAGGGTGCCGCGGGCGGAGTAGGTGTAGGTGTTGGTGCCGTCGGAGGTGAGGCGGTTGCGTTCGTCGTAGGTGTAGGTGGTGGCGCCGGCTTGGATGCGGTTGCCGGATGGGTCCCAGCCGTAGTCGGTTTTGTGTCCGGTGGGGTCGGTCCAGGAGGTGAGGCGGCCTGCGTCGTCGTAGCCGTAGGTGTTGGTGCCTGCTCCGGTGGTGCCGGTGGTGGTCTTGGTGGTGAGCTGGTCGTCGAGGTTGTAGCCGTAGCCGATGGAGGCCAGGCTGGTGCCGTCCGGGGCTTTCAGCTCGTCGGAGGTCAGGCGGTCCAGGTCGTCATAGCCGTAGGTGCGGTGGGCGGTCGTGGTTCCGTTGAGGGTGGCGATGCCGGTGAGGCGGCCGGCGTCGTCGTAGGTGCGGGTGTCGGTGTCTCCGGTGATGCTGTCGGTGGTGGTGGCGATCTGGTCGTCGCCGTTCCAGGTGAGGGTGGTGGTCCCGGCAGGGTCGGTCTGTTGGGTGAGTCTGCCGTTGGGGTCGTAGCTGAACTGGGTGGTTTTGTCGCCGTGGCTGGTGCTGGTCAGTGGCAGGCCGCGGTCGTTGTAGGTGATGAGGGTGTCGTTGTCGGGCGCCGATACCTGGATGCGGTTGCCGGCGAGGTCGTAGCCGAAGCGGGTGTCGGGGGTGTTGACGGAGCCGCCGGTGCCGCTCTGTTTGGTGAGGCGGCCGAGTTCGTCGAAGGTCCGGGTGATGGACACGGCGCCGGGCTTGTCTTGGCGTACGGGATTGCCGGTCGCGTCGTAGCTGGTGGTCCAGGTGCGGCTGGCGTCGTCGTAGGCGGTGGAGGTGCGCGGCTCGATGACCTTTTCGGGGAGTCCGAGGGTGTTGTAGGTGGTGATGGTGGCGTTGCCGCGGCCGTCGGTGAGGCGGGTCTGCTGTCCGGCGGCGTCGTAGCCGAAGGTGGTTTGGATGGTGGCGGTCGCCGAGGTGGGTTCGGTGAGTGTGGTCAGGCGTCTTGCGGCGTCGTAGGCGCGGTGGGTGGTGTGGCCTTCTGGGGTGGTTTCGCTGGTGCGATTGCCGGCGGCGTCGTAGCCGTACCCGAAGGTGCGCAGGACTGTGCCGGAGGGGTCCAGGTCCTGGACGCGGGTCATCCTGCCAGCAGGGTCGTATTCGGCGGTGGTACTCGCGCCACGCGGATCGGTGATCTTGGTGAGGCGGCCGGTGAAGTCGTAGTCCAGGGTCGAGGTGTGCTGTGTCCGATCGGTGACGGCGGTCAAAGCTCCAGCGTCGTCATAGGTGTAGGAGACGCTGTCGCCAGCGGGCCTCGTACGGGAAATGAGGTTGCCAGCGCCGTCGTAGGCGTAGTGGCTGGTGAACGCGGCGGGTGTGGGATACCGGTCGATTCTGGTGGTGGTGATCTGGTTTCCGAGGTCGTCGTAGGTGGCCTCGGTGCGTGCGCCGACGGGGTTGGTGAGCGAAAGTTGTTCACCGGTTAGGTCGTATTCGGCGCGCCAGGTTCCGGGCCCGGATTCGCCGTCCAGTTCGGGTTCTTCCAGCCGGACCGGGTTGCCGAGTGCGTCGTAGGTGAGCCGGGTGGTGTTGCCGCGTGCATCGGTGCTTTCGGTGAGTTGCCCGGCCGGGTCGTAATGCAGTGTGGTGGTAGGCGTGATTTGTGTTCCGCCTGGTGGGGTGTAGGCGGGGCGGGCGATGGAGGTTTGTCGGCCGGTCTTGTCGTAGGCGATGGTGGTGAGTTGCCCGAGCGGGTTGGTGGCCTGGGTCTGTTCACCTGCGTTGTTGTAGCCGTATTGGAGGGTGGGGCGGTCGGTGGTGGCGGGCTGGCCGTTCTGCTCGACCTGGACCGGGGGTTGCAGCACCTGGGTGAGCTGACCGGCGTTGTCGTAGTGCAGTGTGGTGGTGTAATCGGCCGGTGTGGCGCCCTCGGCGTTGCCGCGCGGGTCCACGATCTGGGTGACCAGGCCCCGCTGGTCGCGGGTGTAGGTGGTGACCAGGTCGTTGTCGCCGTTCTCCACGGTCATCCGGACGGGGAGGTTCATCGGGTCGTAGGCGTAGGTGGTGGTCTCCTCGCCTTCGGAGTCGGCGCCGGTGCGGACGGTCCGGGTGATGTTGTTGTCGGGGTCGAGGCCGTAGTCGGTGCGGCGGGCGGCGCCGTCTGGGTCCACGATCGTGGCGATCAGATGGCCGGTTTCGTCGTACTCATAGTCGGTGCGTTGAGTGCCGCCGACGGTTTCGGAGGTCAGATGGCCGGCTCCGTCGTAGGCGCGTGAGTCCAGCACGAGGTCCTGGGGTGTCGCGGAGCCGTTGATCTTGGCGCCCTGGGCGGTGGTTTGTGCCAGGCGGTCGTCGCCGTAGTAGGTGTAGGCCAAGGTCCGGCCCATGGCGTCGGTGTGGGAGGCCAGCCGTCCGCCGGGATCGTAGGCGTAGGAGTCCAGCACCTTGTCGGTGGCGGGGCTGGGGTCGTTAGGGTTGCCCGTCCAGTCCTTGAGAGTGCGGGTGGCCAGCTCGCCGCGGAGGGTGTAGGCGAACGTGTACTTGGTGCCGCGTTCGTCGGTGACGCTGGTGCGTGCGCCAGTAACGTCGTAGCCGTAGGTCTGCTGGCCGCCTTCGGGGTCGGTGACGGTTTCAGGCAGACCGTGGTCGTTGTAGGTGTAGGTGGTGGTGCGTTCGGGGTCCCCGCCGGTGAGGTCGGCCAGGGTTTGGGTGAGCGTGTGGCCGTCAGCGTCGTAGGTCAGCCGGGTTTCGGCGGTGTGGACGACGTTGGTGGTCTGGTTCGTCACCCCTGGGCCGATTTGGCGGATGAGTCGTCCTTGGCCGTCGTAGCCGTAGGTGGTGGTGACGCCGCCTGGTTGGGCGTCGGTGGTCTCGGTGGCGCTGGTCACCCGGCCGAGGGCGTCATAGGCGTAGGTGGTGACCTTGCCCGCGGCATCGGTGATCTTGGCTAGGTCACCGGCCGCGGTGTAGGAGTAGGTCGCCGATGTTCCACCGTTGGCCTTGCCGCGGCGTTTGAGGAGGCCGGCGGGTTGGGTCCCGCCGCCTTCTGCTGTTTCGGTGCCGTCGGTGTATTGGTACTGGACGCCGCGCAGGCTGTAGGCGTCGGTCGCCGCCCAGATCTCATCGGTCTGCTGGCCGTACTGGTCGTATTGCCAGGTGGTGTAGTACGGCGTGTCGTAGGGGTTGAGGGTTCGGCCGTCGTTGTACTCGGTGAGCTGGTCGTTGCGTGGATCGAAGGGATCGTCGGCGTTGAGGTAGTAGGTCCAGTACTCGGCGTGGCAGGTATCGGGGTCGGAACATCGCTGTTCGTAGCGTTTGTTGCCGCGTTCGTCGAACCAAAGGTTGGTGACGTTGCCGTTGGCGTCGGTGATTTGGCCGAGGTGACCGTCGACGTCGTACCCGTAGGTGGTGGTCTTGCCGAGCTGGTCGGTCTCCGAGAGCAGCCGGTTGCCGCGCAACGGCTCGTAAACGTAGGTCGAGGACGCCTGGTTCGGTCCGGTCAAGGTGATCGTGCGTTGCAGGTCGTCGATCTTGCCGCTGAACGTGGGGGCGCTGATCTTCCAGGTGCCGCCCTTGTCGTCGGTGTGCTGGGACAGCCGATCGGTGCCTGTGTTGTAGGTGTTCACCGCCTGGACACGGCCGCCCGGGCTGGTCACCTTCTGCAGTTGCTGCGACGCGAGACGGGCAGCGTAGTGCTGCTTGATGGTCGGCAGCCCCAACGGCTTGTCGTAGATCGCGACCTCGTCGATCTCGCCGCTGAAGTCCCACCAGGTGTTCGAGAGAGACGTATGTGGCCAACTCGGAGAGGTGTAGCCGCTGCCGACGATGACGAAAGGTGCGTTTCCGTGATCGATCGTTCCCGACAGCGTGCCCACCGCCTGGCCGTCCAGGTACAGCGACTGCGAGCCACCTTGGCCCGACAGCACGACATGGTGCCATTTATCGTCGGTCACCTGATTCGGTGAAGACATGACGTTGGCGGCGCTGCCGTTCCAGAACTGGCCATGCAGCTTGTTGTCGGTTCCGACATAGACTGCGGGGGTGAATTTAGTGGCGATGCCGCCGTAAATGGCGTTCTGGTAAGAGAGGATCACACCGGTACCGATAGTACGGAACCATGCCTCGACCGACAGATAGCCGCCTTCCCGGCTGATGTATCGATCGGGGAGCCGCACACGGCTGGCGAGCCCGCTGAATGCCGTTGACTGGTCGGATGTTCCCGCCAGGGCGCCGTCCTGACCGAGCACGACATTGACGCCGCCGGCGGCGTCGGTGCCGAGATTCTCCGGCACCGACGAGTGCATTACCGTGCCGGATGATTCATTGAAACGCCAATAACCTGTTGGGTTGTCGTCGCGCACGACCGTCTGGTAATGCGATCCGGCGGTGTAGGAGTACTGAGTGCACTCGGTGGTCGTGCCCGGTGGGCATACCTTGGTGAGCGAGTCTCCGTCATAGGTGTAGTTCCACGTGAGCGGGTTCCCGTCGACGGGATCGGTGCTCACACTCAGCACATGGTTCGCGTTCCAAAAATCCCAAGTAAAGGTCAACGATCGGCCATTGGACGCGGTGACCTTATCCAGATGTCCCGTGAGTCCGTAGGTTAGGTTCTCGGATCGCCCACGATTATCGGTGATAGTGTCGAGTTTCCCACCTGAACCGAACTTGTAAGTCGTTGAGGTTTTGTCACGCAGTTTCCAGCCACCACCCAGGACGTTACTCAAAGTGGCGAACGTTCCAGCGGGGGCGGTATAGGTGTCGCCGGAGGCATCTTTGGCGAATCTCACCTCTTGGCCGCCGGGATACGTGACGACGACGTTGCCGGTCCCGTCGTTGTCCGGGACGACCTTCATGTCGTAGCGCGTCGACCAGCCCGCGCCGAACAGGCCATCGGTACGAGGGTCCAGGCTGTTATAGGTGCGGGAGATCGACAAAGGGGGGCCCACTGTCGCGACCTGAGCATCGGTCGCCGTGGTGGTGTAGTTCCCCGCCTGCTGATCGAACTGCTGGCCATCGGATGCCGGGCTGGCCAGATGAGAGGTGATCGCCGGCTGGGGTACACCGGTCACCATTTTGTACCAGGGCCCGTTGGTGGTGGACCCGCCTCCGTCGTTGACCGAGACGGTCCAGTAATACTCCTTGCCCCAGGCCAGCTTGCCCGCCGGGACCGTCCACTTCGGCGTCTGCTGCCAAGGCGAGTTGACGCACCAGTCCCAGTCGATCCACGGTGGCGCGCACAAGGTGAACTGGTAGTTCACGTTGGCCGACGGCCAGGCGTCGACCGACTTCGCTTCTGCGAACAGTTGCGGCTGCAGTGTCCCGGTCTCGTAGTTGTTCTTGGGAAACATCTCCGTCAACTGCGTGGGCACGTCAGGTACGGTGACCTTAAGCGCTGCGGTGCGCGGAACCCCCCAGTCCGAGAATAGCGCATACCCGTCCGACGTCGTCTTGATCATGTCGAACTTGATCGTCCAGGTACCCGGCGGCAGTGGATTAATCTTCGCGTTGACCGTGACGGTCTCCCCGAAGGAGACGGCCTGCGGCAACGCGGTTTGCGCGGCCTTGTGGTAGATCTGCCGCCCTGAGGAATCGAACGCCTCGTAGGTAAGCTTGTAGTCCGAGGTGTTCCACGCATCATGGCCCCGGTTTTGCACCTTGACCTTGACATTTCCAGCACTGTTGTTGAGCACTGGAGGGTCAATCTTGGGCGGGCTGTCAGCGAATGCGTACCACGCATTGAACGGGCTGTAGGTGATCTTCAGGTACGGGCCGCCTCCGGTCTCCCGAGAGGAGAACTTCTTCCAGCCGTAACTGCTGCTCGTCGAGCCCCGGACGGTCAGGCCGTAGTTCGGCTTGCTGCCGTCCACCCATCCCTGGACCAAGGCGTTGCCGGCCGAGCCGAGGTCCATGCCCTCCCAGTCCGCCGGGCACGGGCTCGCCGCCCCCGACCCGTCGGTCCATCCGTGCGCATAACTCTTGGACGCCAGCGCTGAACCGTACTTTGGGCCCGGGTATGCTGCCAGATCCGACTGCGACCACGCTTTGGTGACACCGTAAACTGTTACCGGCGTTGCCTTACACGAGTACGACCAGTAATTGTACATGTACAAGTCGACGTCGTAGATCTTCGAATGGGCGAGATCATTGTCGACTTGCGTGAACGCCAGGTATGTCGCCGCCTTGGTCGAGCCACCGTCGTAGGTTCCGGCTTTCAACTCGTTCTCGGCGTAGGGGCTGGACCCGTACCCGGTCTGCACATAGGTGTCGTGGGTGTCGCTGTAGTTCCACACCGTGGTCGGATCGACGACGACAGGAAAGACACGAGCTGGATCCTGCACCCAACTCGGATCGGCCGAAACCTTCAGAACCCACGTATCTCCACGCTGTTGAAGGCCATAGGTAACCGCTTCTGAGCGCGCTGAGTCTCCAGAGCGGGGGTCGATCTTGGAGTCGACCATGAAACCATGAGGGATACGCCCAGCGACCTGGCCTCCCTTATCCAGCAGTTCCACACTTCCATCGGGAGCCATACGCGGTGTGAGATTCTCCGCACGCAGCGGGAACTCCCACTCGGTCGGCGCGTTCGGTGAACGCAGCGTGATTTGTTCCTTGACGCTGCCGCCATCAAGCACTGTCAACTGCAGATCAGCGTCCGGGCGGACTCCGGCATAAGTGATCGAGTTGCCCTGCACACGGCCTTGCACCGCTTGGGCCCCGTTCACACCGAAGGCGAACTTCTGTTCTTTGCCGAGGTCGAGCGTCGTGAGGTCTTGGCCTGATGCACGTGCTGCCAGGGTGACCGACTGCTGGTCGGCCCGATTGCGCCAGCGTTCCTTGCCGTCCGCAACGAGCGTGGAGTCGACCGGCTGCCAGGTTCCATCCGGCGCCTGGTAGTTCACCGGCCTGGTACTGACCTGCGCCGTCCAGGTGCCGTCCGGGTTCCGGTAACGGTTGGTGAAGCGCGTACGCTGCGTCGGATCCTCAACGCTCTTCTTCGGGTCGAAACCGGTAACCTTCACCGGCTCGTGTTTCGGCATGACCTTCGCCGCGGCGGTCTTCGGCGGCGCCGGCCGCTTAGCGTCGGTCTTGCTGACGACCTTCGGCGTGAACTTCTTCTCCAACTCCGGGGCGCCCTTGGGACGGCGCGGAGTGCGGCTCTTCCGGTCAGGTTTGGCCGCCGTTTGATTTGACGTCGCCTGATGAGGGCGCCCCTTGGCCGTCCCCGCCTGCTGCTTAGGCGTATCGACGAGCCCGGCAGCCACCAACGAAGGCGGCGCCACAGAGCCACCACTGGCCAACGACAACAGCAGCGTGAAAGCCACCAGAACGGCTAGAAGCCGCAGATAGGAGGCATCGCCAACCGCTCTGATCAACTTCAGCCTGCGCACAAGTCATCGGCCCCAACAAGAGAGCAGCCACTACCAATGTCGGAGACGATGAAGGGTCGGCCCTGACCACTTCCGCGCCCGGATCCAGTTGAACGATGGTGATCTTAAAACGAAGATCGCGAGATCGTTAAGTAGGCTAATGCAACGAAACGGTCTCAGAAGCTGGATTCGGGAACCTTTGCGACGATCAGCTATCTTCTGATTTCACAGCGCAGTTGACCACCCCGGAAGGACATGGGGCCGCTACGGATCGTAAGCCCATCACTGAGCCGGCCAGTCACCCTGCCGCCCGACCCAAAGCCGTCGATCTTTGCTGACACAGAGGCGCCCAAGCCGTATGGAACGTGCTGGCCGAGTGTGGTCTCTCCCGCGCGGAGAGTCTCGACCAGCGGGCTTATCGCCGTACATTGGCGTCGCGTGTGCAGGTGATCGCCCTCCGTGTTTTCACGGGGGTCCGTGGCTTTCACAGCTCCCTCTGCACACGCGAGGTGCTACCAGCCGAGGAGCCGAAGAAGTGCAGCAGATGTCCAAGGGCGCCAACATCGACCTGTCCAGCCTCACCGCCGCGACCGGGCCTTTGACGGTGGCGCTGAGTTGGATCGATCCTTCGGGTGAAGGGGAAGCCGATGTCTCGGTGCTCTTGGCCGGTAGCGACGGCAAGGTCGGCAGTGACGGCGACTTCGTCTTCTACAACCAGCCCACCACCGCCGACGAATCAGTGCGACTGCTGGGCAAGTCACCCACTGCCACAGGGAGCGAGGATCGCATCCTCGTCGACCTCGGCGCCCTGCGCCCCGATGTACAGCGCGTGGTCATCGCCGCCAGCCGCTACGCCGGAGCGACCTTCGGCGCCTTGGACGAGCTGTGCCTGACGATCTCCGACAGCACCGGAGCCGAACTGCTGGCCTTCCCCATCAAAGAAGCCGACCGCGAGACCGCGTTCATCTTCGGAGAGCTCTACCGCAGAGACGACAGCTGGAAATTCCGAGCCGTCGGCCAAGGGTACGCATCCGGACTCGCCGGGCTGGCCGCCGACTTCGGCATCAGCGTCGACGACAGCGAAGAGGAGCAACCCGAGCCGGCACCCGCTCAACCAGCGGAACCGCCCCCCACCGACGGGCCGGACGCCATCGCCGACCACGCAGCCCCAGAAGTCTCCCCCACCGGTGGCAAGCGTCCCCAAAGGGTCCGGACCGCCAAGAAGAAGGTCACGGCCCCCAAAGCAGCAAAGGTCAGCTTGGCCGAGCACCCCTCCTGGCAGCATGCACGCCTGTTCCCGGTCACCGGGCTGCGCAATGACCAGGAACGCGAAGCACGCGCCACCGCCACTCTGCTGGCGGTGATGGCCCAAGTCCCTGAATTCGGCCGCCGCCTGACCGCGCGGTTCAACGCCCCGGCCGGCACCATCCAGACCTTCGCCGAGGCGAGCTTCAAGCACGGCGACGGCAAGGTCCGGCCCGACGGCGTGGTGCGCGTCGCCCGAGCAGGCAGAATCTGGACCGCTCTCATCGAAACCAAGACCGGCGGCAATCCCCTCAAGGCCGACCAGGTCGAGGCCTATCTGCAAGTCGCGGCCCGGCACGGCTACGAGACCGTGATCACTTTGTCCAACGACCTGGCCCTGAGCAACGAGCACCCACTCCAGGTCGACAAACGGCTGCTGCGCAAGGTCGCGCTGCGCCACCTGTCCTGGGCCGAGGTCGCCCATGAAGCCGACATGCTCTGTCACCACGACGGCGTGGCCAACCCCGTCCACGCCTGGCTGCTCAGCGAACTGCTGCACTACCTGCGCCAAGACAATGCAGGCTGCCAAGGATTCCGCGACATGGGCGCCGCCTGGGTCCCGGTCCGCAACGCCATCACCGCCGGCACACTGCGCCTGGGGGACCGCCGCGCCATGCAAGTCGCCGAAAGCTGGGAGAAGCTCATACGCCAACTGTGCCTGCGCCTCAGCGGCCAGACCGGCCTTACCATCGCCCCCGTCCTGCGCAAACGACGGGACGGCGACGCCTCAGTGCGTCGCCTGCAGACCGTCACCTCGCTGGTCGAGACCGGACGCATGAGCGCCGAAATCCGGATACCCAACGCCGGCGGCCCAGTCCTCCTCGAAGCCGACCTGCGCACCGGCCAGATCGAGACCACCGTAGAGATCCCCGCCGCAGCCCGCGCACGCTCCCTCACCCGCGTCCAATGGCTCCTGCGCCAACTCGACCAGGCCCCACCCGAACTGCGCATCGAAGCGCTCACCGCCGGGCACAACACCGGGCCATGCGACCTGCTGAAGAACCTCATAGCTGAACCCGGCCTCCTGGTACCCGACGACGGCGGGCAGATCACCTCATTTCGACTGACCCTGGCCTCCAGCATGGGCACCAAGCGAGGCATCGAAGAGACCGGCTTCGTCCGCAGCATCGACCTGGCCATGGACCGCTTCTACCAGGAGATCCTGCTCGTACTGAAACCCGACACCACCCAGTAGATCCTCTGTCTCCCACATGTTCGATAACCCACCGGTAGGCAGCCGAGCGCGGCACCATGCCGGGCCGCCATGCGACCGGGTGCCTTCTCACAGCAATGAGAAGCGGCCAACCCGTGCCCATGCTGGCTCGGGGCTATGTTCGCTCGTTGTTTGCTCGTATGTTGCGGACCAGCACGGCAAGGAACGACACGGGGCGGCACCAAAGACAGCCGCCCGGCGGATAGAGCCACACGAAACGGCACGTGTCCACACGTGGCGATACCGGGACCCCGGCCGTGCAGGGGTCTTCTAAACCGACGGTCGCGGGTTCGAATCCTGCCGGGCGCGCCACCCCTGACCTGCATAAACGTGTGCTTACAACCCAAGATCCACGCCCGATATGTCCGCGTGTTAGCTCGATGTTCGCTCGGATGTCGCAACCGTGTCGCCAGGGCTGCCTGGTCCGCGTCCTGGATCAGGCAAGTCCCACGTTCAGGAAGCAGCCAGCCCAGCGGGCGCGATCTTAAGGCGATGGGGTGGGGTGAGCGCACGTTTGTCCATCAGCCAGCCAGGTCGAAGTACGGCCGATGGGCCGAGCGATGGGGTCTTGTTTGTCGCCTCCCGGGGCTGCGGCGGGATCCATGCTGACGCGCGGGCTTCAGCCGCTGCTGTTGAGACGGAACTGCCCTGGGGTCAAGCCGGTGTGGCGGCTGAAGTACTTGCCGAAGTTGGTGGCCTGATCGAAGTTCAGGCGGCAGGCGATGGTCGATACCGGCAGTGAGGTGTGAATCAGCAAGCGCTTCGCCTCGAGGATCACGCGGCGGTCGATGATGAACTTGGCGCTGTGCCCGGTCGCGTCTTGGCAGACTCGGTTGATGGTCTTGGTCGAATAGCCGAGCGCCGTGGCGTAATTCTCGACTCGCCGGGTCGAAGCGAAATCGTCTTCGAGCCGCCGACGGAAACGTACGTAGATTTCACTGCCCGCCGTGATGGTCTCGGCGGTGGGTTCGGGGCCGGGGAGGGCCGCGATGCGCAGTAGGAGCACGGTCAGCTGGTGCCTGAGCAGTTCCAGGCCGAGTGGCGGCGATGCCGCGGGGGATGCCGCCATCCCACAGGCCGCGGCGTAGTCCTCGGCCAGCTGGCACATGGACCGGTCGACCGGATCGAGAAGCTCCGGCTTTAGCTGCCACCGGCTCGTGTCGTAGGCATCCAAGATCACTCGCAACCCCGGCGATCGGGGCAGGAACGCCTCGGTGAACAGGACGAGCCGCCCCTCAAGCACGGCGGCCGTGTTCTCCTGGACCTGGCCCGGCCTCGTCCAGAGCAGGGTCCCCGGCTCGCACGGGTGCTCCACAAAGTCGACGCGCTGCGCTCCCCGGCCAGAGCTGATCAAGATGAGCTGATGGAACTCCAGCCGGGCCGGGCGCCGCAGGGTCTCAAGGGGAACGCGTTGCCGCAGTTCCGCGAGCGAGAACGTCTCGATGCTCAGGCCGGGTGCGGACGGGTTACGGAAACCGAGATCGGCGATGGGCGCCCCTTCAGCGTGTCCCGTATTTACCATCATGAGTCGTAAGCGTATCTCGCTTCCACCGCAGGTCCTGGCCATCATCGAAGTTGCCTTATGGCTGCTTGAGGAGGATCTTGGTGCAGGCCGACGAGCCATATGAGGCTGGATTGGATCTCGCGGTCTACCGTGAACCGCTCGCTCTCGACGAGCCTTTCCGGATCATGGACGGCGATGGCGGCGACCCTGGGCGCTGCTTGCAGATTGTTCTGGCCGAGCTGGAGCGGGACGGAACCGCCGCGGTGCTCAGCAGATCGCTGCAACATCTCAGCGGCGACCTCGGCAAGGATCGCGAGTTGCTGCGAGCGCTGCTGACCATTCGGGGTCCGCGCGCTCTATCCGGACCGGCGGAGGCGGCGCTCGATCTGCTGCTCGAAGCCGAGCGAGCCGACCGGACCGTCGTCGCCCCTGCCACGCTTCCGCGCACCCATGGACGCGTCGTCATCTGGCGGGGAGACACCACCCTCCTCGGGGCGGACGCCGTCGTCAACGCGGCCAATGACCGCATGCTCGGCTGCTTCATCCCGTTCCACCGCTGCATCGACAACGCGATCCACAGCGCCGCCGGCCCTCGGCTGCGGCGGGACTGCGACCAGTTGATGCGCCTGCAGCGCCAGGCCATCGGCCTGCCGACCGAGCCGACGGGCAGGGCCAAGGCGACCCGCGGTTACCACCTGCCCGCCCGCTACGTCATCCACACCGTGGGGCCGATCGTCCATCACACGCTGACGGCCGCCCAGCGGGAGGCGCTCGCCTCCTGCTACAGATCGTGCCTCGACCTCGCCGCCCGCCTTCCGAGCGTTCGCTCGATCGGGATCTGTGCGATCTCGACCGGAGTCTTCGGCTTTCCTCGCGATGCCGCCGCCCGCATCGCCGTCGCCACCGTCGACACCTGGCTCGCCGAGCACCCCGGCCGGCTCGACCAGATCGTGCTCAACCCGTTCACGTCCGAAGACGAGGTCGACTACCGCAACGCGGCCGCCGACCATCGCTGGGAACACGCATGATGACCGTCGCCGCCCAGGTCACGGCGCTCGAAGCCTGGTTGAACGATGCCGATCGGGTCCTGGTCGGGGCCGGCGCGGGACTGTCCGCGGCGGCGGGTTTCGACTACGGCGACACCGAGACCTTCGCCCGCCTCTTCCCGGACCTGGCCCGCCAAGGGTTCACCGCTCAGTATCAGATGATCGGCCGCCGTCTCCCTCAGCCGCAACTGTGGGGGTACTGGTACCGCCACGTCCATCACATGCGCTTCGCCGACCACGGCCCGAACCAGATCTACCTGGGGGTACGGGACCTCATCGGGGAGAAGGACCACTTCGTCCACACGTCCAATGTCGACAGCCTTTTCGCCCGCAACGGCTTCGACCCCGGACACGTCCATACCCCTCAAGGCGACTACGCTCTCCTGCAGTGCACCGTTCCTTGCAGTCGCCGAACCTGGCCCGTCGAGCCTTGGTTGCGCAGAGGTCTGGCCGGCCTTGACCGTGCCAGCGGATGCGTCACCGACGCGGACGCTCTGCCTCGCTGCCCCACTTGCCAGGGGCCCGCGTTCCTCAATGTTCGGATCGACCAATCGTTCATCGACGACCACTTCGGGCCGGTTCGCCGTGCCCTCAATGAATGGATCGAGGCTCGCCGGGATCAAAAGCTTTTGATCCTAGAAATCGGCGCAGGATTCAACACACCTGCCGTTGTGCGCTGTCCCATGGAACGCCTCGCGCGGACCAGCGTCAACACCAGGCTGGTCCGCATCAACCGCGATCATCCACAGATTCCGACCGTTCTAGAGGATCGCGGGCTTTCCATCAGGGCCGATATCGCCGAGGTGCTGGACTTGATCAACATTCCATCGCGCAAGCAGAAGCCGGCCTGAGCTCGCATCCCCGAGTTGACGCCGGTCCAACGCCTTGAACGATCCAGGCGGACGCGTGACGTACGCGTCCGCCTGGACATCGCTGGGTGCCGTTATCGGATTGTGAAGGCGTCGGTGCCGCGGATGTCGCGGGAAGACGCCGCGATGGAGACGGTGTAGCGGCCGGAAGGGACCTTCCATCTGTGGGCGGTGGTGTCCCAGATGGCCAGACGCTGCCGGGGGACGGTCACGCTGATCTTCTTGCTCCGCCCCGGCTCGAGGCTCACCTTCTGGAAGCCGATAAGGCGTTTCGGGGGCTCGCCTGCGGACGCCGGCAGGGTGAGGTAGATCTGAGCTGTTTCCGCCCCGGCGGCGTGGCCGGTGTTGGTGATGGTCGCGGTGACGCGCAGATCACGCCCCTGTGGCTGGGCTCTGAGGTGCGAGTAGCGGTAGTCGGTGAAGGAGAGCCCGTATCCGAAGGGGAACAGGGGCGTGATGTTCTTGGCGTCGTACCACCGGTAGCCGACGTCCAGGCCTTCGCTGTAGGGGATGGTGGGGTTCGGGTCGACGGGCCCGGCACCCATGGGGGTGTCGGCGAGGCTCCGCGGGAAGGTCACGGGGAGTTTGCCGGACGGATTGGTCCGGCCGAACAGCACGTCGGCGATGGCCTGGCCGCCCTGGATGCCGGGATACCAGGCCTCAATGACACCGGACACGTCGCCCAGCCACGGCATGGTGACCGGGCCGCCGTTCTCGAGCACGACGATGGTGCGCTTGTTGGCCTTGCCGACCGCGCTGATGAGCGCTTCCTGATCGATCGTGGTGGGCCACTCGGGAGCGCCGAGGGTCGGGAGGGCGAGGGTGTCACGGTCTCGGCCCTCGGCCCGCCATTCGTTGGCGAACACGATCGCCACGTCGCTGGCGGCGGCCAGCCTGGTCGCGGCCGCCGTGTCGGTGCCATCGGCGAACCGGACGGAGGCCCGGGGCGCCAGCTTCTTGATCGCGTTGAGCGGTGAGGACGGCGCCCAGATGGGGCAGGAACTGCCCCCGGGGCCCTCGGGGTTGCAGGTCGGCGGAACGGCCGGACCGCCGGTCGGGCTGACCTGCGAGGAGCCGCCGCCCGACAGGACGGCGGCGTCGGCGTGCGAGCCGATGACGGCGACCGATCCGATGGAGGTCTTGAGCGGCAGGGTCCTGGCGTTGTTCTTCAACAGGACCAGGCCTTGGTCGGCGACCTCCTTGGCGACCGCCTGGCCGCGCGCCACGTCGATGGATCCCGGCCGCCCGGGCGGGTCGTCCAGCACACCGACGGCGATGAGACCGCGCAGCTTGCGTTTGACCATGTCGTTCAGGCGGGACAGGGGGACCTGGCCGTTCGTCACGGCGGTCTTGAGAGACTGGTCGAAGTAGGTGCTGGTGAACTCCTCCTCGTCCAGGCCGGCCAGTGCGGAGCCGACCGTGCTGTGGGTGGCTCCCCAGTCGGACTGGACTTGGCCGGTGTATCCCAGTTCCTTCTTCAGGAACTGGTTGATCAGGTAGTCGTTCTCGCAGGCGTACACGCCGTTGACCTTGTTGTAGGAGCACATGACGTTCTGTGCGCCGGAGGCGGGGACGGCCAGTTCGTACGGCAGCAGGTGAAGCTCCCGCAGAGAACGCTCGTCCACCTGAACGCTGTATGTGGACCGGTTGGTCTCCTGGTTGTTGAGCGCGAAGTGTTTGAGGGTGGCCACGACCTTCTGGTCCTGGATCGCCTTGACGTTGCTGGTGACGAGTTCGGCGTTGAGGATCGGGTCCTCACTGTAGGCCTCGAACGAGCGGCCCCACCGCGGTTCGCGAATGAGGTCCGAGACACCGCCGAGGATCCCGGTGAAGCCCTGCACGCGAGCCTCGGTGCCCATCAGCCGGCCGGTCTGGGCCTCCAGTTCCGGGTTCCAGGTCGACGCTCGCTCGATCGGGGCGGGCAGCATGGTCGACTGGCCGTTGGCTCGGCCACCGCAGTTGGTCACTCCGGCGGGACCGTCGGTGTAGTTAATGTCAGGCACGCCGAGTCGCGGGATGCCGGGGATGAAGCCGGCGCCCTTGAGCGTCCCGGCTGCGGTCGGCTTGAGTTGAATGGCGCACACGGCCACACCGTGCACGAGCTGGATCTTCTCGTCTAGCGTCATTACTGCCACCAGCGCCGCGGCTCGGTTGTCCGGCGAGAGCCAGGTCTTCCGCCAGGACTCGCCGGACGGTGGTTGCGCCGAAACCGGCGGCGCCATAGAGGTGCCGAGCAGCAGGGTGGCCATGACCGCGGTCGGGAGGCGCCAGGGCATCCGGCGGCGCCCACCTTTCGAGGGTGGGGGTTGGGAAGCGCGGAGGGATCGCATCGTGCTCCTTGGGGGTGGGGGTGGGGGTAGAGCGGTGGGGCGACTCGTCGGCGGGCTAGCTGCCGGAGCAGACCCAGCGGCCGTTCTTCCAGCGGCAGGTCCGCTCGTAACCGGAGCGGAACGAACCGAGCCAGCGAATGGCGTCGTTGTGGCCTGTTAGCGGGTTCGCCGGAATGAAGTTGGCGGCGTCGTCGGTGCTGCCCGAGCCGTCGTACCGAGCGACCAGCGGGTACGGAAGACCGGCCGGCTCCGGACGGTCTTGCCGCTCTCCGTCTTCATCGCGACCAGGCGGTCCGGGGTGGTGCCGCGTTCGACCCAGTCGACAATCGACGTCAGCGCGTCGATCGTGTCGGGTGCCTGGCCACCGCCGCAGTGGTTGACCCCCGGCAGCACGAGCAGCCGCGCGAACCGCTCCGTGGCGGCCTGGCCGCCCATTCGCTCCGTGAGCGCGTGGCGATAGGCCAGGGTGCCGTACGGGCTGATCGCCCGATCCGCCCACCGTGCCACAGGACGAGCTTGCTCGGCGATGGCCGCCATCGAACGTACGCGCATCGTGATCTCCGGAGATCATCATCCCGAACGGATCGCAGCCCTCGGATCAGGGCATGCGCAGGATCGGCTTGATCACCTCCCCCGCGTACGAGCGGTCCAGGGCCTTCTGGATGTCGGCGAAGTCGAAGTACTCCACCAACCGGTCAAAGGGGAAGCGCCCCTGGGCGTACAGCTGCATGATGCTGGTGACCAGCTCGTAGCTGCGGCCACCTCCGCCCAGCACGCCGATGATCCGCTTGCCCCACAACGTGGACAGGTGGTCCAGGGTGAACTCCGCGCCGGCCGGCGCGCCGCCGATGAGGACGCAGGTGCCGAGCATTCCGACCGAGTCCGCGGCCTGGCGGACGACGCTGATCACGCCGGTGCATTCCAGGGCGTAGTCGGCCGGCCCGCCGCACAGCTCGTGGATCGCCTCGACGGCGTCGTCCTTCGTGGCGTCGACGACGTCGGTGGCACCGAGTTGACGCGCCAACTCCAGACGCGTCTCATGCCGGTCGACGGCGATGATGCGGGTGGCGGGCGAGTTGCGGGCGGCCATGATCGCGGACAACCCGACGGTCCCGACGCCGAAGACCGCCAGCTGGGCCCCCGCCCGGGGCTGCACGGTGTTGAAGATCGTGCCTGCGCCCGTGGACACACCGCACGCCAGCGGTCCCATCAGCTCCAGCGGCATGTCCTCGGGCACGGGCACCAGTGCCGCCGCGGTGGTCAGCGAATGGCTCGCGAATGAGGATTGACCGAAGAAGTGGCTCGAAACGGCGTCGCCGTCCAACCGGTGCAGGGCCGTTCCGCCGCCGATGCGGCCGCCACCGCACAGCGCGACTCCGAGGCGCTGGCAGTAGCGCGGCTCTCCGGCACGGCAGTGCCGACACACTCCGCATGATGGCCAGCCGATGACGACAGGGTCGCCGACCTGATACTCGGTGACGCCGGGGCCGACCTCCGCGACGGTTCCGGCGCCTTCGTGACCGAGCACGCCGGGCAGCGGGAAGGGCAGGTCGCCGTGACGGGCCAGGCCGTCGGTGTGGCAGATGCCGGTGGCGACCAGTTCGACCAGCACTTCGCCGGGTCCGGGGGCGTCCAGTTCGAGCTGCGTCAGGGTGAACGGGGCGTCCAGGTCCTCGACGAGCGCAGCGGTGATCTGCACAGGGGCTCCTTCGCGTCCTGGTCAGAATGGGTAGGCGGGCGTCTGGCCGCGCATGGTGATCCAGCGGGTCTCGGTGAAGGCCTCGATGTTGGCGGCCGCACCGCCGAAGCGGGATCCGGTTCCGGAGGCGCCGACCCCGCCGAAAGGCGAATTCGCCTCGTCGTTGACGGTCTGGTCGTTGATATGGACGATCCCTGTGGGGATCTGCTGAGCCAGCGCCAGGCCCTTCATGGCGTCGCGGGTGACGATCCCCAGCGACAGCCCGTACTCGCTCGTGGTCGCCAGCCGGACGGCCTGTTCGGCGGTGGAGAAGCGGGCCACCGGTGCGACCGGGCCGAAGATCTCCTGGGCGAACGCCGGAGTGTCGGCGCCGACTCCGGCCAGCACGGTCGGCGAATAGAACAGTTCGTCGAACTCGCCGCCCGCCAGCAGCCCGGCGCCGTGGCGGACGCTGCCGGTGACGATGTCGTGAATCTTGTCGCGCTGCCCCTCGTCGATCACCGGGCCGAGCATGACCTGGTCCGTTGCCGGATTACCGACTGTCATCTTGCTGGCCTGGGCGGCCAGTCGTTCGACGAAGTCGTCGTACAGCCGCTCGTGGACAAGATGACGCCCGGTGGTCATGCAGATCTGCCCCTGGTGGAAGAAGCTCCCCCAGGCGGACAGGTTGACTGCCGCGTCCACGTCGGCGTCGTCCAGGACGATCAACGCGGAATTGCCGCCGAGTTCGAGGTGGGCGCGTTTGAGGTGCCGGCCCGCGAGCTCGCCGACCTTACGGCCGGCCTCGGTGGAGCCGGTGAAGGAGATGACCCGCACCAGCGGGTGGGTCACCATCGCCTGGCCGACATCGGCGCCGCCTGGCAGCATCTGCAGCACGCCGGCTGGCAGCCCGGCCTCCTCGAAGATCCGGGCGATGGTGACTCCGCCGGTAACCGCGGTGCGCGGGTCGGGCTTGAGGATGACGGCGTTGCCGAGCGCCAGGGCGGGGGCGACCGACCGGATCCCCAGGATGATCGGCACATTGAACGGGGCGATCACACCGACCACTCCGGCCGGTCCCCGGGTGGCCATCGACAGCCGCGGCTCTTCACTGGGCAGCAGCTCCCCGTAGGGGCGGGAGGGCAGCGCCGCCGCCTCATGGCATTCCTGCTCGGCCACGTGCACCGCGAACCCGGCCATCCCGGGGACGGCGCCGACCTCACGGATGTTCCACCACGCCACGTCCTCGGCGTGCTCCGCCCACAGCGCGGCCGCACGCCGCAGCACCGCCGCCCGCTGCGGATGCGGGGTGGCCGCCCACTCACGCTGGGCGGCCGCGGCGCTTTCGGCGGCCCGTGCCAGATCGGCCGCGTCGGCGATGCCGACCTGGCCGAGCGAAGCGCCGGTGGCCGGCTCGATCACCTCGGCGACGCCGCCGGATCCCGCCTCCCACGCCCCGCCGATGAAGACCTTGCCCTGCCACTGCTTCGCGTCGAGGAACACCCCGGAGCCCTTCCTGATCGGTCGAGTGCGCCGAATGTAGAAGGGCCCTTCACGCTAATCAACACGCTGTTCCGACTAGGCGAACACTTTTTGGATCAACGGATCACGGGCCGCAGTGGCGCGGCCGGTCAGAGCTCACGTCGTCGGGGCCTGCGGACGGTAGCCGAGACGCGTGGAGATCTCGGCGGCGGTGCGGCGCAGGGGTTCCTCGATGCGGCCGGTCAGCGAATCGACCGAGGCCGACCAGGTGGTGAGGTGGACCGCGACGTTGATGGCCGCGACGACGGCACCCGACCTGTCCCGTACCGGGGCCGCGACCGATCGAAGGCCGGGCGCCAGTTCCTCGTCGTTGACCGCGATCCCGCTGCGGCGGACCTTGGCCAGCACGCTCATCAACTGCTCGCGCGCGGTGATGGTGTTGGGTCCGCGACGAGCGAGGTTCGTACGGTCCAGAAGCACCCTCAGCGCGGCGGGTTCGCGATGGGCCAGCAGGACCTTGCCCATCGATGTGCAGTACGCGGGCAGGCGGGAACCGACGTGCAGGTTCAGGTCGACCACTAGGCCGTTCGGCCGACGGCTGCGGCGTCTGTCGACGTAGACGATGTCGGGCCCGTCCAGCACCGCCATGCTCGCGGCGAAGCCGGTCTCGTCCGACAGGGACTGCAGGTGACGGGCGGCGACGCGGGTCATCTCCATCGAGCTCAGCGCCGCGAATCCCAGATCGATCACGCGCGGCCCGAGGGAGTACTTGCGGGTGTCGGGGTCCTGCTGCACGTACCCGAGCTTGGCCAGCGTGGAGACGTAGCGGTGAGCGCTGCTGCGGCTGAGCCCGACCGCGCGGGCGAGGTCGGCGATCCCGAGGACCGCGCCGCTCTCGGCGAAGGCGGACAGGATCGCCAAGCCTCGCTCCAGTGACTGGGAGAAGCCCGCCGCACTCGTGCCGTCCGTGCCCGACGACCCGCCGGTGGATCCGGCCTCCGCCTCGGTGGACTCGCCGTGTTCGTCCTCCGGCTCGACGGATCCGGCCCGGTCGGGAACGGACGCGGGGGCTCGGCGACCCGCGGCGGAGGGTTTCCGTGAAGCGCTCATGGCTCATCCTTACCACTTGCGTTCTAACTATCGGAACAGGTGATTGACGTACGGGACAGATGCTCTTTACGTTCCTCGCACCCCATCACAGCCCGGAGGAAGCTTCATGAGTGTTCCGCCGTCTTCGACCACCTCATCGGCCCCGCTCAGCAGGCGCGATCTACTGCGCGGCACCGCCGTTGGAGTCTCCGGGCTGGCGCTCAGCCCACTGCTGGCCGCATGCGGCGGACTGGGCAGCGGCGGGGGCAGCGGCGGCAAGACGCTGAAGATCGGCTTCGTCAGTCCCCGCACCGGAGCGGCGGCGGGCTTCGGCGAGCCGGACGCATATGTCCTCAAGCTCGCCCGCAAGGCGTTCGCCGCGGGCCTGACCATCGGCGGCAAGAAGTACCAGGTGGAGATCCTGGACCGCGACGGCCAGTCCAACCCCCAGCGCGCCGCCCAGGTCGCCAACGACCTGATCAACGGCGAAGGCATCGATCTGATGCTGACCACCTCCACCCCCGAAACGGTCAACCCGGTCTCCGACGCCTGCGAGGCCGCGGGCGTCCCATGCGTGTCGACCGTGGAGCCGTGGGAGTCGTGGTACATGGGGCGCAACGCCAAGCCCACCGACAAGAAGGCGTTCCGCTACGTCTACCACTTCTGCTTCGGCGTGGAGGAGTTCCACAAGGCCTACGCCCACCTGTGGCCCCAGGTGTCGACCAACAAGAAGGTCGGGGTCATGTGGCCGAACGACTCCGACGGCAACGCCATCCGCTCCGCGCTCGGCCCCCTGCTGACCAAGGAGGGCTACAACATCGTCGACCCCGGCGCCTACACCGACGGGACCAACGACTACTCCGCGCAGATCGCGAAGTTCAAGAGCCAGAAGTGCGAGATCTTCAACACCTTCCCGCTTCCGCCCGACTTCGCGACGTTCTGGCGCCAGGCCACCCAGCAGGGCTACCGGCCCAAGATCGTGCAGGTGGCCAAGACCGGTCTGTTCCCTTCCCAGGTCGAGGCGCTGGGATCGATCGGCGTGGGGCTCGCGGGCGCGGCGTACTGGACTCCGACCTTCCCCTACTCCTCGTCGCTGACCCGGATCTCCTCCAAGGACCTGGCAGCGGGGTACCAGAACGAGGTTGGCAAGCAGTGGACCCAGCAACTGGGGCCCAGCCTGGCCCTGTTCGACGTGGCGGCGGCGGTGTTCAAGGCGGTCTCCGATCCCAAGGACAAGAAGGCGGTCGCCAATGCGATCGGCGGGCTGACGGTCGACACGCCCGTCGGCCGCCTGGAGTGGGGCAAGGGCCCGAACGGCAACGTCGTCGTCACTCCCATCCTGGGCGGCCAGTGGGTGCCCGCCGCGGCCGGGAGCAAGTACAAGCTGGACTTCGTCGTGTGCGAGAACTCCTGCGACACCAACGTCCCGGTCGCGGCCAAGCTCAAGGCCTACGGAGCATGAGCACGGTCCCCACCGGGACGGCCGCCGGAACGGTGCGGGCCCCCACCGTCCTGGCCGGCCGCGGCCTGTCCAAGCGGTTCGGCGACCTGCAGGTCCTGACGGAGGTGGACTTCAGCGTCGGTGCGGGCGAGGCCGTCGGCATCGTCGGGCCGAACGGCGCCGGCAAGACCACGCTGCTCAACGTCCTGTCCGGGTCGCAGCGTCCCTCCGCCGGCCGGATCGAGTTCAACGACCAGGACATCACGGGCCTGCGGCCGGAGCTGCGCTGCCGCCGTGGAATCGGGCGCGCGTTCCAGGTGCCCAAGCCGTTCACCGGCATGACGGTGCTGGAGAACGTCCTGGTCGGTGCCTCTTACGGGGCCGGGCTCGGACGCCAGGCCGCCTACCGGCGATGCGTCGAGGTACTGGAGACATGCGGGCTGGCCGGGTTGGCCAATCGGCGCGCCGACAGCCTGGGCCTCCTGCACCGCAAACGGCTGGAACTGGCCCGCTCGCTGGCCACCGCCCCGCAGGTGCTGCTGCTGGACGAGATCGGCGGAGGGCTCACCGACGCCGAGGCCGACGAACTGGTCGCCACGATCAAGCTGGTATCCGAGCAGGGCACCAGCATCGTGTGGATCGAGCACATCGTGCACGTCCTGATCCAGGTCGTCGACCGCCTGGTGTGCATGGACGCCGGACGCGTCATCGCCGACGGCCCGCCGGGAACGGTCCTGAGCGACGCCGTCGTGGTCGACGCCTACCTGGGAAGGGCCGGGTCATGACGCTGCTGGAGGTGGAGAACCTCGCCGCCCGGCACGGACTGCTGCAGGCCGTCCGCGGTGTGTCGTTCACCGTCGACCAGGGCGAGATCCTGGCGATCGTGGGCGCCAACGGAGCCGGCAAGTCCACCCTCCTGCGCACGATCGCCGGCGCCCATCCGGCCGCGCAGGGTGGCGTCCGATTCGACGGCACCGACCTGGCCGGCGTTCCCGCCCACAAACGCGTCGGCCTGGGCATCGCGCTGGTCCCCGAAGGCCGCAAGCTCTTCGGTGAACTCACCGTCGAGGAGAACCTCGCCGTCGCCGGGCGCCGTTCCCGGCCGGGCCCCTGGGACCTGAAGGCCGTCCTCGACGCGTTTCCGATGCTGGAACCGCTGCGCGGCCACCGTGCCTCCAGCCTGTCGGGCGGCCAGCAGCAGGCCACCTCCATCGCTCGCGCGCTCATGACCAATCCGCGCCTGCTCCTCATCGACGAGGTCTCCCTCGGCCTGGCACCGGTCGCCGTCGACGCCGTCTACGAATCGGTCCGGACCCTCAAGGACGCCGGTGCGACGCTCCTGATCGTCGAACAGGACCTCGGCCGCGCCCTGTCCGTGGCCGATCGGGTGCTGTGCTTCCTGGAGGGCCGTATCGCCCTCAGCGCGCCCACGGGCGAAGTCACCCGCGAGCAGGTCACCGCCGCGTACTTCGGCCTGGACCGCCCCTCTGTCCCGGAGCAGACATGACCTGGATAAACGCCGTCGTTCAAGGACTGTTCCTGGGAGGTCTGTACGCGCTCTTCGCGTGCGGCCTGTCCCTCATCTTCGGCGTCATGCGCATCATCAATCTGGCCCACGGCGACCTGGCCGTCGCCGGAGCCTTCCTGATCTGGACCATCAACTCCCAGTTCGGCCTGAACCCGTTCGTCGCCCTGCTGCCGGCGTTGCCGATCATGCTGGTCGTCGGTTACGTGCTGCACCGGACCGTGCTGGCCCGCAGCCTGCGCGGTGGTGCGCTGATCCCCCTGCTCACCACCTTCGGACTGTCCATCGTCATCCAGAACGCGCTGCTGCAGGGGTACTCCCCCGACGTCCGTTCCCTGGGCGCCGCCGCAGGCGATTGGACCACCGGCAGCTGGCGGCTCACCGACCAGCTGTCGGTTCCCTACATCGGCGTGTGCACGCTGGCGGTCGCCTGCCTCGTGCTCGGCGGGCTCCAGCTGCTGCTGCGCCGTACGGCGTTCGGCCGCGAGATGCGCGCCACCGCCCAGGACGCCGACACCGCCGCACTGGTCGGCATCCCCGCGGCGTCGATCTACGCCCGCGCCACCGCCATCGCCGTCGGAACCGCGACGCTGGCCGGAGCCTTCCTGGCCGTCCATTCCACCTTCGACGCCTCCAGCGGGCCCACTCAACTGATCTTCGCCTTCGAAGCCGTGATCATCGGCGGGATCGGGTCGCTGTGGGGCACGCTGGCCGGCGGGGTCGTCCTCGGCGTCGCGCAGACCGTCGGCGCGGCCATCGACCCCCAGTACTCCATCTTGGCCGGCCACCTGGTCTTCCTCATCGTCCTCGCCGGCCCCCGCGGCAGGTCCCTCATCACCCGGAGCGCCCCTGCATGAGCATTACCGCACCGACTCCGCCCGCGGCCGGGCACGCGTGGACGATCAGCCGCTCCGACCGCACCACCCGCGCGGCGTCCGCGGGCCTTGTCGTCCTGGGACTCCTGCTGTTCGCGGTCCCCTTCGGCTTCAGGACCAATGTCGTCCAGCAGCTCACCAGCCTGTTCATCCTGCTGATCCTCGCCGTCATGTGGAACGCCCTCGCGGGTTACGGCGGCATGGTCTCGGTCGGACAGCAGGCGTTCATCGGATTCGGCGCCTACACCACCATCTTCTTGACCCAGCACGGCGTCACCACCTATCTCGCCGTGGCCCTGGCCCCCGTCGCCAGCGGTGTGCTGGCCGTGGCGCTGGCGCCGCTCGTGCTCCGATTGCGAGGCGGCCAGTTCGCCGTCGGGACCTGGGTCGTCGCCGAAGCACTCGCGCTGCTGGTCGCCCTGGACAAAGGACTGGGCGGCGGCACCGGCGCCTCGCTGCGGGGCCTGAGCGGCATCGAGCCCGATCTGCGCCGCGCCTTCACCTACTGGCTCACCCTGGCGTTCATGCTGTCGCTGCTGGTCGCGGTGGTCGTCCTGCTGCGCCATCGCACGGGCATCGCCCTGCAGGCCATCCGGGACGACGAGGACGCCGCCGCCTCCCTCGGCGTCCGCACCGCGCCGCTGAAATTCGGCCTCTATGTGCTGGCCGGTATCGGGTGCGGCGCCGCCGGGGCCTTGACCCTGGCCAACAGCCTCTTCATCCAGCCTCAGTCGATCTTCGGGGTGCAGTGGACCGCGTACATGCTCTTCATGGTCCTGGTCGGCGGGTTGGGCACCTTCGAAGGGCCCGTCATCGGCGCCGTCCTCTACTTCGCCCTCCAGAACCAGTTCGCCGAACAGGGCGCCTGGTACCTGATCGGGCTCGGCGCCATCGCGGTCGCCTTCGCTCTGTTCCTGCCGCGCGGGCTCTGGAGCCTGGCCTCGGACCGGCTCAATCTCCGCCTTCTGCCAGTTGGCTACAATCTGCTTCACCGCACCGGACGATCGGCAGGGTCGTCCGCCCAAGCGCCCGATGGCGGGACCAGTTCTCGAGGGGAAAGCACATCGTAAGCTTCGGCCTGGCTGCGGAGCTGCCCGTCTCGCCCCGCGGTACGAGGGACGACCTCACGTGAGCGGCATCGCCGAAGGCGGCGCGGACGGGCACCGGATCAGGCACTTCATCGGCGGCCAATGGTGCGACGCGGTCAACGGCCGCACCCATCCCGACCATGACCCCTGGACCGGCGAGGTGCTGGCAGAGGTCGCCTCAGGCGAGGCCGAGGACGCCCGCGTCGCGATCGAGGCCGCCCACGCCGCGTTCCCCACCTGGGCCGGCCTGTCGCCCACCGACCGGCAGATCATCTTCCTGAACGCCGCCACGGTCCTGGAACGCCGCGAGGACGAGGTCATCGGCCTGCTCGCCGCCGAGACCGGCACGGGCGCCGACTTCGCGCGTAACCAGATCACCTTCTGCCTGTCCCTACTACGCCAAGCCGGCGCCCTGGCGTTCGCGCCGACCGGGCAGGTACTGCCATCCGATGTGCCGGGCACCCGAGCTTTGGCGCTACGCCGCCCGGTCGGTGTCGTCGGCGCGATCTCCGCGTGGAACGCCGCCCTCACCCTGACCGGCCGCGCCATCGTCGGCCCGATGGCGCTCGGCAACACCGTGGTCCTCAAGCCGTCGGAAGAGGCCCCCCTCGTCGGAGGCGCCCTGTGGGCGGAGATCTTCGCCGAGGCCGGGCTGCCGCCGGGCGTCCTGAACGTCGTCCTGCACGCCCCAGGCGACGCCGGGCAGATCGCGGACGAGTTCGTCACCCACCCTGACGTGCGGCGGATCAACTTCACCGGCTCCACCGTGACCGGACGGCGGCTGGCGGAGTCGGCCGCCCGATATCTCAAGCGTCCCGTTCTCCAACTCAGCGGGCACAATTCCCTCATAGTCCTGGCCGACGCCGATCTGGATTACGCCGTCGACGCCGCCGCCTATGGCGCATTCGTGCACCAGGGCGAAGTATGCATGTGCGCTCGCCGCATCCTGGTGGAACGTCCCATCGCCGAGCAGTTCACCGAGCGGTTCGTCGCCAAGGTCGCCAAACTCCCCATGGGGGACCCGCGCGATCCCGCCACCGTGCTGGGCCCGCTGATCAACCGATGGGCCGTCGCGCTGATGGCCCGCCGCATCGAGGAGGCCGTTGCGCTGGGCGCCCGGGTCCTGGCCGGCGGCACCGCCCAGCCTCCCTGCTTCCCCGCCACCGTCCTCACCGACGTCCCGGAAGAGGCCGAACTCGCCTTCGAGGAGACGTTCGGCCCTATCGCCCTGCTGGAGACCGTCGAGGACCGCGACCATGCGGTCGAGCGCGCCAACGCCTCCCGGTACGGCCTGACCGGCGCCATCCTGACCGGTGACACCTACGCCGGCCTCGATCTGGCCCGGCGGCTGCAGGTCGGCATCGTCCACATCAACGACCAGCCCGTCAACGACGAACCCCACATGCCTTTCGGCGGCCTCAAGGACTCGGGATGGGGCCGGTTCGGCCTTGGCTTCGCCGCCGAGGATTTCACAGAGCTTCAGTGGGCCACTCTGCGCGACTCCCCTCGCCCGTTCTCGTTCTGACCTCGGGCGCATACGGCCCGACGTCAGAGGGAATTACCGGAGTCACAGTCGCGATCGCCGTCATCGTCCTCTGGAAAGAACATCGGCGAGCGCGGTGGCAGGATGTCCGGTCAAGGTGGGTACGGCGTCACTGACCTGGGCGAGCTCGCTGCTCGCGATGGCGGTGTAGGTGGAGACCCAGGCGTCGACTTGCCAGTCGGGCGCACCGTAGTGTGCGCGGGACTGGTAGGCCTCCTCAACCGTCTCGGACTGATAGGTGACCGTGCGCCCGGTCGCCTTGCCCACGATGGCGGCGATCTCTTCCAGATCCAGGGACTGGGGCCCTGTGAGGTCATAGACGGCACCCTGATGGTCCTCGGCCTCTAGGAGCACCGCGGTGGCCGCGTCAGCGATGTCGTCCTGGCCGACGACGGCGGCCCGCCCCTGTCCGGCCGGCCCACGGATCACTCCGTCATCGCCGACCAACGCCGGCATGAAGTCGGCGTAGAGGTTGTCGCGAAGAAAGGTGTACGGCAGGCCACTGGAACGGATGCGCTCCTCGGTGGCCCAGTGGTCTCGGGCCAGCGTGAATGTTGCGGCGGGCGCGGCCCCGAAGAAGGAGATGTACACCAGATGCCCGACCTCGGCTTTGGCCGCCGCGTCGACGAACGCATGATGCTGCTCGACCCGATCTGCCGATTCCGAAGCCGAGACCATAAGCACCCAGCGGGTCACCCACGGCTCTGCCCGTCATTGACACTCTCCCCCAAAGTGGCCAGCACGCCCATTTATACCAGAACAGGAAAAGGGCCGCCGGTGACATAGGGGGCAACCCCACCCGGCTGAAGCCCGCGCCACAGAATCGACGCACCCCAGGTACGGAATGAGCCGGACACCATTGATGTCCCGTTCTTACCGTCACGCTTCCGGTTTGACCGTCCCAGGCGACTCCGGTCGACCAGGGTCTCGGTGTCCGAGCGGCCGCAGGGCTACCGCCGCCAGCAGATGTCAGCGCCAAGGGCAAGTTCGCGTTTCATCGTGCAGAACCGTCAGGGCGTCCGGTTTCACGGCACGGAACACCCACTTGTGAAGAATCCGCGACTTGTCCCACAGTTCCAGGAACGCAACACGGCCGTAACGGGACGGCCATCCGGAATTGGGGGCTTTTATGACAAGGCGGTTCTTCGTCGGCACCGACGTGGGCGGCACGTTCACCGACCTGGTGGTGCTGGAGGACGAGAGCCCGCCGCGCCTGTTCAAGTCGCCGACGACCCCGGACGACCGCGCGGTGGGGGTGGTTTCCGCCCTGAGGTTGGCCGCCGAATCGTATCGGATGGATCTTGCTGAATTCTGTGGGTCGGTGCGCTATTTCGCGCATGGTACGACGGCTGCGACGAACGCTCTGATCGAGCGTAAAGGCGCCCCCACGGCATTGCTGACGACGCGCGGATTCACCGACACGATGGCGATTCAGCGGTCGATGACGTCGTGGGTCGGGATGGGCGCCGCCACCGGTCACTACAGCCGGCGGCGGAATCCCGACCAGATCGTTCCGCGCGAGTGGATCGAGGGCATCAGCGAGCGGACCGACGCGGCGGGAACCGAGATCGTCGCCCTGAACCAGGACGAGATCCGCAGCGCGCTGCGGCGGCTGCGGGCTGAAGGGGTCCGGGCGCTGGCGGTGTCGTTCCTGTGGTCGTTCGTGAACGGCGCGCATGAGACCGAGGCCGCCCGGATCGTCGCCGAGGAGTGGCCGGAGGCCTACCTGACCCTCTCGCACGAGATCGCGCCGGTCATCGGCGAGTACGAGCGGACCGCGACCACGGTCGTCAACAGCTACCTCGGTCCCGTCATCCGCGACTACGTCGAGGGGCTGGAGAGCCGGCTGCGGGGCTCGGGCTTCGAGGGCGAGTTCTCGATCATGGACTCCGGCGGCGGCGTCATGCGGGCCCGGGACGCCGCGCGGCGGTCGGCGTCGATGCTCACCTCCGGACCGGCGGGCGGGGTCCTGGCGTCGCTGGCCCTGGCGGAACGGCTCGGGCACCGCAACGTCATCACCTCCGACATGGGCGGCACGAGCTTCGACGTCGGTCTGATCATCGACGGCGCCCCGCTGGTCGAAAGGGTCAGCGAGGTCGGTGACCTGCACCTGGCGATGCCGCGCATCAAGGTCACCGCGATCGGCGCGGGCGGCGGGTCGATCGCGTCGGTGGACGAGTCGGGCGTGCTGGTGGTCGGCCCGGAGAGCGCCGGGTCGGTGCCTGGCCCGGCCTGCTACGGCCGCGGAGGGGACCGGCCGACGGTGACCGACGCGGACGTAGTGCTGGGGATCATCGACCCGACATACTTCCTCGGCGGCCAGATGCCGCTGGACCTGCCGTTGGCGGAGAAAGCCATCCGCGAGCACGTCGCCGGCCCGCTCGGTTTGTCGGTAGAGGAGGCCGCAGCAGGGATCCGCCGGGTCGCCGACAACCAGATGGCCGACCTGCTCCGCAAGGTCACCGTCGAGCAGGGCCACGACCCCCGCGATTTCGTCGTGTACGCCTACGGCGGCGCGGGCCCCACCCACGCCTATGCCTACACCGAGGCGGCTGGGATCGAGACGCTGGTCGTGCCACCCACCGCCACCGTCCACTCCGCCTACGGGACGGTCATCTCCGACCGGTACCGCGCGGTGCAGGTCACCGACGTCCACCGCACACCGCCGGGTGCGGCGGACCCGGCCGCGCACCTGAACGCCCGGACGATCGACGCCGCGCTCACCGAACTCGCCGACCAGTGCCGGGCCGACCTCGACGGGGACCCGCGGACGAGGCTGACGCGCATCGCGTACCTGAAGTTCCGTCGCCAGTCGCACGAGTTGCCGGTGACCGTGCCCGACGGCGAGGTCAGCACCGAGGTGCTCCGCGGGGTCGTCGCCGAGTTCAAGGCGGCCTATGAGCGGATCTACGGCGCGGGTACCGCACTGCTGAGCGCGGGCATCGAACTGCACACCCTTCGGGTGGAGGGGCGGGTCAGCGTCACCGAGATCTCTGAGGCCGCGGCGGCGGGGACGACCGACCCGGACCAGGCGCGCATCGGCGAGCGGTTCGTGCACTTCCCCGAGACCGGTCGAGTCGCCACCGGGGTCTTCCGGGGCGAGGACCTGGGGCCCGGAGCCGAACTGCACGGCCCGGCGATCCTCGAGTTCGCCGGCACCACCGTCGTCCTCGGTCCAGTCCAGTCGCTGGCCGTCGACGCCGGCAACAACCTCGTCATCAACTGCAGGGGGAACGCGTGACCACCATCGACCCGGTGACCTTCGAGGTCATCCGCCACCGGCTGCTGGCCATCACCGACGAGCAGGGCGCCACCCTGGCGGCGATCTCCGGCTCGACCCATGTGGTGGAGGCCAGCGACTACAACGTGGGGCTGTACCTGCCCGACGGCTCGGTCGCGGCGATGGGCCGCACGATCCTGTCGCACGCCTCCTCGATGGCCGCGATCACCCGTTCGGTCATCGCGGACTGCACCGACGACCCCGGCATCGGCCGGGGCGACATGTTCCTGGTCAACGACCCGTGGAAGGGCACGGTGCACGCCCAGGACGTGGGCCTTGTCGCACCGATCTTCTTCGAGGGCGAGCTGCTCGCCTGGACCGGCGCGATGTGCCACATGGTCGACGTCGGCGGGATGACGCCCGGCAGCTTCTGCATCGACGCCACCGACTCCTACCAGGAGGGCCTGCAGCTCCCGCCGGTCAAGCTCGTCGAGGACGGAACGGTCCGCAGCGACGTGTGGAACGTCGTCCTGGCCCACACGCGGATGCCCGCGACGGTCAACCTGGACCTGCGTGCGCTCGTCGGCGCGAACAACACCGCCATCAGGGCGATGACGGCCCTGGCGGAGAAGTACGGCGCGCAGACCGTCCGGACGGTCATGGCGAACCTGATCGAACTGTCGGAGCGGCGGCTGCGCAACCGCCTGGCCAAGTTGCCCGACGCCCGCCTGCACTCGCGTGCCTTCCTCGACAACGACGGCGGCCTCGGCGAGGTGTACGAGGTCGACCTCGTCCTCACCAAGCGGGGCGACACCCTGCACTTCGACTACTCGGGCTCATCGCCGCAGGTCAACGGCTACATCAACTGCGCACGGTCGGGAATGATGGCCGGCATCGCGGCGGCGCTGCTACCGACCCTGGCCTTCGACGCCCCATGGAACGAGGGACTGTTCCAACCCGTCGAGGTCGAGTGCCCCGAGGGCCTGATCTGCAACGCCGCCCGCCCGGCGGCCGTGAGCGGCGGCGCCCTGGAGGCCGGGTGGATGGTCGAGATGACAGCCGTGGAGTGCCTGTCCAAGCTCGCCGCCTGCTCCGACGAACTGCTGCCGGAAGCGCAGGCCGCCCCGGCGGGCGGCCCGGACAAGTTCGTCCTCACCGGAGCCGGTGAGAACGGCAAACGGCAGACCTACGTCATCATGGACTGCCTGGCGACCGGCGGTGGCGCCTACAGCCACCGGGACGGTGCCTGGACCCAGGGCCAGCACAACATCGAGCGGCAGCGGATCTCCAACGTCGAGGCCGTCGAGATGGACTCGCCGCTGCTGTACCTGTGGCGCGGCCTGGTGCCCGACTCGGGCGGGGCGGGCCGTCACCGCGGCGGCATGAGCATGGGCGCGGTCTACGCCGTCCACCGGGGACGCGACGTGACGGCGCTCAACTCCGCGCACGGCTGGGAGGCGCCCAACTCCACCGGCATCTTCGGCGGCTACCCCGGCGCGCAGAACACCCGCACGGTCGTACACGGCAGCGACGTCAAGGCGCGGCTGGCCGCCGGCGAGCTCCCGAACGTGGACGAGCTGTCGGGCGAGCGGCCCGTGATGCGCGGCAGGCAGGGCCAGTACGGGCTCGGCGAGCACGACGTCCTGGCCACCGTCCCGCAGGCGGGCGGCGGCTGGGGCGACCCCCTCGACCGGCCCGCCGCCGACCTCCAGGCGGACCTGGACCTCGGCGCGATCACGCCGGACGCGGCCGTCCGGCTGTACGGGGCGGTGCTGGCCGAGGGCCGCGTGGCGGTCGAGGAGACCGAACGGCGACGAGCCGGACTGCGTGCCGAGCGTCTGGCGTGGCCCGCAGAGCAGCCGCTGCCCGCCGCGCCCGAGGGAGCGGTAAGGCTTCATCCGCTCGGCGACAGGCTCGCGGTGCTGTCCACGGGCGAGGCCCGCTGGATCGGCTGCGCCTGCGGCGCGGTCCTCGCACCCGCGGACCAACCGTGGCGCCGTTACGCGGCCCGGCAGGTCGGCCACGACGTGCACGAGGTAGGCCATGCGACCCGGCTGAGTGGGGAGCTGGAGCTGCGCCGCTACGCCTGCCCGGCCTGCGGCACGCTGCACGCCACCGACGTGGTCCGCCGCGGCGCCGACGACCTCGACGACCTTCGCCTGCTGGAGGCGTGATGGCCCGCGTCGTACTCGCCGGGGCGACCTCGCACGTGGGCGCCATCGTCAAGGACCCGCACGCCGATCCCGCCGACTCCGACGTCCTGCACGAGGCGTGGCGGCGGCTGGACGCCGACATCGCTGCCGCCGATCTGGACGGTGTCGTGCTGGTCGCCACCGACCATTACGAGACCTTCGGGCTGGACAACTACCCGGCTTTCTGCCTCGGCATCGCCGACTCCTTCGAAGGCTGGGGCGAGTTCGGCAACCCCGGCGGCCGGGTTCCCGGCCGCCCGGAGCTGGCCGGCGAACTGCTGGGCGCGCTGACGAGAGCCGGGTTCGAGGTGGCCCGGTCGCACACCATGCGCCTGGACCACAGCTTCACGGTGCCGTGCGCGAAACTTCCGTCCGCCGTCGCCGCCGGGGTCGTGCCGCTGTTCGTCAACTGCAACACCCCGCCGCTGCCGACCCTGCGGCGCTGCCTGCAGCTCGGCAGGGCACTGCGCCAGGCGCCGGGCGACGCCCGCATCGGCGTGATCGCGACCGGCGGGCTGTCGCACTGGGTCGGGCTCCCCCGCTTCGGCGACATCAACCCCGACTTCGACCGGGCCTTCCTGTCCCTGCTCGAACAAGGCAGGGCCGAAGAGGCGCTCGCATGGAGCGACGCCTCCATAGAGCAGGAGGCCGGCAACGGCGCGCTGGAACTGCGGACCTGGCTGATCGCCGCAGGCGCGGCGGGCGGCGGTCCCGCACGCACCTACGCCTACCGGCCCATGCCCGCCTGGACCGTCGGCATCGGCATCGCCGCCTTCGAGGTGGCCGCATGAGCATCGTCGGCCTCAACCGGCTCGCCTGGGACCTGGAGCACCGCCCCGACCTCCCCGGCGAACTGCCGGAGACCCTCCAGCACTACCCCCTGACAGCGGTAGAGCGCCGGGCCGTGCTGAACCGGGACTCGGCCTGGCTGCTGGCGAACGGCATGAACCCGGTCGCGCTGCGCAACCTCATGGTCAGCCTCGGGGTCCCGCACAGCGCCATGTACTCCCTTCCGACACCCAAGGAGACGACCATGTGGGTGACCTTCCCCAGCGGCGGCGACGAGATCCGCGGTTACCTGGCCCTGCCGTCCGCGACCGGCACCCCGCCCCCCGTGGTGATCATGGCGCACGAGAACCTCGGCGTGACCTCGCACCGGCAGGAGGTGACCGAGCGGATCGCCGCGGCCGGATACGCCTGCCTGACCGTCGACCTCTACAGCCGGATCGGCGGGCGCCCGCCGCAGGACTACACCACGCCCGAGGAGCGCCGCGCCAAGGCGTTCCTGGCCGCGGCCGACGAGCAGGCCGTCCCCGACCTGGACGCGGGCCTGGACTACCTGGCCGGCCGCGGGGACGTCGACGCCTCGCGGGCGGTCGGGATCGGCTTCTGCCTCGGCGGCGGGCTGGTGCTGTCGTGGGCGACGCGCACCGACCGGCTTTCTGGCGCGGTCGCGCTGTACGGCCTGCCCGAACTCCCCCCGTCCTACAGCCCGACCGGGCACACCCGGTCCCGCATCGAAACCGCCCACACCGTCCGCTGCCCCGTGCAGGCCCACTTCGGCGGCGACGACGAGGTGATCCCCCTCGACCAGGTGAAGCGGCTGACCGGCGCGCTTGAGCGCAGCGGCCAGGACACCGAGGTCTTCGTCTACGAGGGGGCCGGCCACGCCTACCACGACGACACCCACCCCAACCACCACCCCCAGGCGGCCGACCTGACCTGGCAGCGCTCCCTGGAATTCTTCGAGGCCCGGCTGTGACCGTCTGGACGGACCTGCTGGGCGCCGAAGTACGGATGCTTGCGGCCGGCGGTGTCACCACCCGGGTGGCGCTCGTCGGCGAGGGGCCACCCGTGGTGTTCCTGCACGGCCGCGGCGGGCATCTGGAGACCTTCACCCGGAACCTGGCCGCCGTCGCCGCGGCCGGATACCGGGCGATCGCCTTCGACCTGCTCGGCCACGGGCTGACCGGGCGGCCGGCCGACGGCCGCTACACCGTCGACCGGATTACCGCGCACGCCGCGGCCGTCCTCGGCCGGCTCGGTCTCGACCGCACGCACCTGGTCGGCCAGTCCCTCGGCGGCTGGTGCGCGGCCCTGCTCGCACTGGACGTGCCCGACCGCGTCGCGAGCCTCGTGCTGATCGAACCGGCCGGGCTCCAGGACGAGGCGGACCGGCTCGCCGACAGCCGCGTCCGCGCGGCCCACCAGACCGGCGGGCAGGCCTACATCCGGCCCACCCCCGAGACCGTCGCGGCCCGGCTCGGCGGCCTGCTGGCCGACCCGGCCGGAGTGGACCCGGAACTGGTGCAGGTCCGCGCCGGCCTGTACGCGCCGGACGAGGCACGCCAGGTGCACCGGGCCGTCCGTGCGGCGGACCACTCCCCTTGGCTGCTCACTCCCGCACGTCTCAGCGCGCTCACCGTTCCCGCGCTGGTCATCCGCGGCGAACACGGACACACCCCACCGGCGGTCGTGGACGCCGCCGCACAGGCGGCCGGCGCCCGGGTGCGGACCGTGCCGCACGCCAAGCAGTGGCCGCAGTACGAGCAGCCCGGCACCGCCAACACCCTCATCACCGACTTTCTTGGAGCACACCCATGACCTTCTGGACCGACGCGCTGGGCGCCGAGATCCGCTTCCGCGACGCCGCCGGCTGGCGCACCCGCTCTATCGAGGCGGGCGACGGAGACCCGGTGATCCTCATGGGCGGGCTCACCGGGCACGCCGAGGCGTTCCTGCGTAACCTCCTCCCCCTCGCCGACCGGGGCCTGCGCGTCCACGCCATCGACGTGCTCGGGCACGGCCTCACCGACCGGCCCACCGACGTCACCTACCACGCGCCGATCTTCACCAAGCACCTGATCGGCTTCCTCGACGCGATCGGAGCCGAACGCGCTCACCTGGTCGGCCAGTCCCTCGGCGGATGGATCGCCCTCCACACCGCCCTGCACCACCCCGACCGCGTCGCCAAGCTGGTCTCGGTCACCGGCGCGGGCCTGCTGCTGTCCTCCGACGACCGCAAGGCCGAGAGCGAGAAGGTGCACGCCCAAGTCCAGTCCGTCACCGCCAAGGCAGCCGCGGCCCCGACCCGCGAGAGCGTCCGCGCCCGCCTGGAGTGGCTCATGGCCGACCCCTCCGCGGTCACCGACGAACTCGTCGAGTGCCGCTACCGGTACTACACCCTGCCCGGGACCGAGAAGGCGCAGGCCAAGCTGGTCGCCGAGCAGCCCGGCACCGCCAACCGGGCCCACATGATCGACGAAGCGGGCCTCGCCCGCATCGAGCACGAGACCCTCATCGTCTGGACCGACCACAACCCGACCACGCCTCCCGAGGTCGGCCGGCGGGCGAGCGAGATCATGCCCCACGCGCGGTTCGACATGATCACCGACGCCGGGCACTGGCCGATGTACGAGCAGCCCGAGCAGTTCAACCGCATCGTCGGCGACTTCCTCACCGGGAACCGGCCGCGATGACCCCCGCCGAGCAGGTCGCGCTGGGCTGCCGGATCCTGGCCGCGAACGGCAACGCCGACATGATCTGGGGGCACCTGTCCCAGCGTGACCCCGACGGCGGCGGGGTGTGGCTGAAGGCGGCGGGCTTCGGCCTGGAGGAGATCACGCCCGACCGCGTCATCCGCATCGACCGGTCGGGGCGGCGGCTGGAGGGCGACGGCCCAGTCCACCTCGAGTACCCCATCCACACCGAGGTCATGGCGGCCCGGCCCGACGTCGGAGCCGTCGTGCACAGCCACGCCGAGTCGGCGGTCGCGCTCGCCGCCACCGGTCAGCCTCCCGTGCCGATCGGCCACGAGGGCACCCTGTTCTGGCCGCCCGACCTGCCCGTATTCACCGAGACCGGCGACCTGATCCGCGACGCCGGCCTCGGCGCCGCGCTCGCCGCCGCCCTCGGTGAACGCAACGCCGTGCTGCTGCGGCAGCACGGGCTGGTGGCCGTCGGCCCCGACGTCCCCACCGCCGTCATGACGGCGATCTTCCTGGAGAAGGCGTGCCGCATGCAGCTCGGGCTCCTCGGTACCAGCTTCACCTGGTCCGACGAAGCCGAGGCCTTGGCCAAACGCGGCCGCTGCTACGGACCCGATCAGCTCGCCCGCGCCTGGCAGTACCTGGTCCGCACCAGCTGACCGCACTTCTCAGCGCGCCGCGCTGACCCACCCCACCGGAAGGCCTCACCATGCTCCGTTCGCCCATCGTCCGCCTCGCCGCGACCGCCGGCGCCGCCGCGCTCGCCCTGGCGGGCTGCAGTTCCTCCTCCGGCTCCGGCGGAGGAGGCGGCGGCTCCACGCCGGCCTTGTCCGCCAAGCTCACCAAGGCGATGGCCCCGGCCGCCGACGCCGACTACAAGGACCCGGGCCCCGCCGTAACCGGGGTCTCCAAGCTGGCCGGCAAGACGGTCTGGTATATCCCGCTGTCCTCGCAGATCACCACCACCCAGCTCGTCCAGACGAGCCTGACCGAAGCGCTGGGCACCGCTCATGTCGGCGTGCACCCCTGCAGCGGGCAGGCCAACCCCTCGACGATCTCCAGCTGCATCACCAACGCCATCAACTCCGGCGCGGCCGGCGTCGTCTTCGACTCGATCGTGGCCGGGTTCGTCGCCGACGGCATCAACAAGCTCAAGGCCGCGCACATCCCCGTCGTCATCGCCGACGAACCCAACCCGGCGGGCGACTCGCCCGGCGACGCCCAGCTCGCCTACGTCCCCGGCAACCCCACCCAGGCTCTGCAGGTCCTGGCGCAATGGATCGCCGAGGACAGCGGCGGCAAGGCGGGCGTGCTGGTCAACGAGGTCACTGACGCGCCCCCTCCCATCGCCTACGTTCAGCAGGGCTTCGTTCCCACGCTGAAGAGCGCCTGCTCGTCCTGCACCGTGACGATCAACAAGATCCAGTCCGCCAACTACTCGATGATGCCCTCCTCCACCAGCGCGGCGCTGATCGCCAACCCGTCCACCAAGTACGTGGTGTCAGAGTTCGACGCCTTCGCCGCGCCCACCCAGCAGGGCGTGCAGCAGACCGGCAAGCTCAACGCCGTTAAGGGCGGCTCCACCGGCGGGCTGCTCGCCCAACTGCAGACCCTGAAGTCGGGGACGTTCCTGCGCGCCGACGTGGGCACCAACTTCACCTACCAAGGCTGGGCCATGGCCGACCAGACGCTCCGCCTGCTGACCGGCGCCAAGCCGGTCACCTACCAGGTTCCGCTGCGGCTGTTCACCTCCGCCAACGTCGGAAGCCTGGAGCTCACCAGCCAGGCGCAGACCTCCGGCGCCTGGTACGGCAGCACCGCCTACAAGCAGATGTTCACCCGCCTGTGGGGGCTGGGCAGTTGAGCACTCCACGGCTGACCGTCAGCGGGCTGGCCAAGACCTACGGCAACAGCCCCGTTCTCCAGGACGCCGCCTTCGAGGTGGTCGCCGGGGAGATCCATGCGCTCGTCGGGCAGAACGGCTCGGGCAAGTCCACGCTCGTCAAGATCCTCACCGGCTACCACGGGGCCGATCCCGGTGGAGCCGTCCACGTCGACGGGCACCGGCTCACACTGCCCGCGCGCCCGGCCGATCTGCGCCGCCTCGGTGTGTCCGTCGTCCACCAGGACCTCGGCCTCAACGCGGGCGACTCCGTCGTCGACAACATCTGCGTCGGATCGTGGCCACGGCACCCGCTCACCCGGCTGATCGACCGGCGCCGCGCGGCGCGCCAAGCCCGCGACGCCCTGGAGCGGATCGGTGAAGACGTCGCACTTGACGCCCTGGTCGGCGACCTGCCGATCGCCGACCAGGTCAGCGTCGCGATCGCCCGCGGAGTCCGGAACCTGCCGGCCGGCGGCGGGCTGGCCGTCTTCGACGAGTCGACGCGGGCGCTGCCCCCCGACTCCCTGGGTCACTTCCATGCGCTGACCAGGGCGCTGGCGGCGCAGGGCACCGGCGTCCTGCTGGTCAGCCACAACCTCGACGAGGTGCTGGACCTCGCCGACCGGGTGACCGTCCTGCGCGGCGGGCGGGTCGTCGAGGCGGGCCTGCCGACCGGCGGGCTCGACGCCGCCGGCCTGACCCGCCTCATCCTCGGGCACACGCTCGACGCCGCAGCCGCGACCGCACGGCCCGCGCCCGAAGGCGCCGACGAGGTCTTCCTGCGCCAAGCCGGCGGCGGGACGCTGACCGACCTCTCCGTCCGGCTCGCCGCCGGGGAGATCGTCGGCGTCACAGGGCTGACCGGTGCGGGGCACGAGGACCTGCCCGCCCTCCTCACCGGGGCCCGGAGCGCCAGAGCGGGGGGCGAACTCCGTATCGGCGACACCACCCTTGATCTCGCGGGACTGACCCCGCGCCGGGCCCTGGCCGCCGGCGTCCACGTCGTTCCCGCCGACCGCGGCCGCCACGGCCTGGCACTGGAACTGTCGATCGAGGACAACATCGCCCTGGCGCGCCTGCGCCGCGGCCGTCTCCGCCCGCTGACCAGGCGCGCGCACCGCACCGACGCCGCGACGGTCATCGAGGAACTCGGGGTGAGGCCACCCCTCCCCGACGCCCTGATCCGGACGCTCAGTGGCGGCAACCAGCAGAAGGTCCTGATCGGCCGGGCCCTGCTCGGCTCACCGCGGCTGCTGGTCCTGCACGAACCCACCCAGGCCGTGGACGTCGGCGCCCGCCGCGACATCCACACCGCCATCCGCCGCCACGCCTCCTCCGGAACGCCCGTCCTGGTCATCGCGAGCGACCCCGCCGAACTCGTCGAGCTGTGCGACCGGATCGTCCTCGTCCACGACGGCCGCGGCCGCGAACTCACCGGCGGCCGCACCGTCGAAGCCGTCCTCGACGGCATCTATCAGCCAGCCACACCGCAGGGAGCCATCCATCATGGCAACTGAGACCCGATCCGAATCCCGGCCGCTGCGGCTCGGCGTGCCGGCCCCGCTGCTGCGCTTCACCGAACGCTGGACCATGGTCGGCCTCTGGATACTGCTGGCGCTGGTGTTCGGCATCGTGGAGCCGTCCAAGTTCGCCACCTCCGGCACGTTCAAGACGATCTTCGGTTCGCAGACTCCGCTGCTGTTCCTGGCGATGGCCGTGCTGTGCACGATCATGGTCGGCGAGTTCGTCGACCTGTCCATCGCCTCGATCCTCGGTCTGGCCGCCACACTCGTCCCCGTGCTGACCGTCCAGCACCACGTGCCGTTCCTGCTGGCCTGCCTGGCCGCATTGGCCGCCGGCGCGCTCGTGGGCACGGTCAACGGCGCGCTGATCGTCCGCCTCGGCGTGAACCCCATCGTGGTCACCCTCGGCATGTCCACGCTGCTGCTGGGGCTCGCCCTGTGGAGCACCGACCTCAACAGCGTCAGCGGCCTGGACCCCGGCGTCTCCTCGTTCGCGCTGGACGAGATCCTCGGACTGCCGCTCTCCTTCTACTACGGCATCGCTCTGGTCCTGGTGGTCGCTTACGTGACGGGGCTGACGCCGCTCGGGCGCCACATGCGCTTCGTCCACGCCAACCGGGAGGTCGCGCGCCTGGCCGGGGTCCAGGTGGACCGCATCCGCTTCGGTGCGTTCGTCCTGGCGGGCCTGCTCAGCGCGGCGGGAGGCGTCCTGCTGGTCTCCGGCGTCGGCGGCTTCGACCCGAACTCCTCGGCCACCTACCTGCTGCCCACCTACGCCGCCGTCTTCATCGGCACCGCCGTCGTCCGCCCGGGCAGTTTCAACCCGATCGGCACCTGGATCGGCACGTACTTCCTGGCGACCGGCGTCATCGGACTCCAGGAGCTGGGCCTGGCCGCATGGATCTCCGACGTCTTCTACGGCGGCGTGCTGATCGTGGCCGTGGCGGTCTCCACCGTCATCGGCCGGCGCCGGCGTGGCTGACGCACTCGCGGACCAGCTCGCCGATGGCCGCCAGCCGCCGCGCTCCGCAGCGCGACACCGGCGCGACGACCGCGACCGCACCGGCCGCCTTGCCCTGCGCCATCACGACCACGCTCGCCCCGGCGACCCCCGGAGCGAACTCACCGCTCTCCACCGAGTAACCGTGCTCCCGAGCCCGGTCGATCTCGGCCAGGAAGGCGTCGTATTCGGTGATGCTCCTGCCCGTTCGCCGGGGAAGCCGCAGCGTCGGCATCAACTCGACGACCTGGTCGCGCGGCAGGCTCGCCAGCGCCGCCTTGCCGATACATCCATTGGCGATCAGCGACCTGCGCCCCACCGGCGACAGCACCCCCAGCACATGCGCCGCGTCCCGGCGCTGAGTGATCACCAGGCTGCGGTCGCGCCAGTCGATCTCCGCGGCCAGGACCGTCTCCCCCGTCCGCTCGGCCAACCGCGCGACGATCCGCTCGGTCACCAAGGCCACCGGGGACCCCTGGGCGACCACCGGCGCCAGCTCCAGCAGCCTGGCACCGAGGCGGTAGCTGCCGTCGTCGTCCCGCCGCAGAAAGCCGTAGGCGAGGAGCGAACCGGCGATCCGCAGCGTCGTCGCCTTCGACAGGCCCGCGCCCTGCGCCAGCTCGGTCAGGGTCAGCCGCGGATGCGCGCTGCTGAAGCAGGTGAGGATCTCCAGCGCACGGTCGACTGAACGCACGCGGTTCACCGACAGTGACGAACCTTTGAGGTCGGCGTCGGACACCTCGTCTCCCCTCCGAGGTCGGGAGACGTGTGGTCCACGTCTCACCGGCCCAGCTTGCCCCCAAGGTAACCGATATGGACCCCGCTGTTTCACCTGGTAAAACCCCATGAAGGAGCACATCGTGCCCAACGACGCTCGTGGAGAGCTCAGCGGCCGGCGAATCCTCGTCATCGGCGCTGCCTCGGGCATCGGCGAAGCCACCGCCGGCCTCTGCCGCGCCCGTGGCGCGTCCGTCCACACCGCCGACCTGCGGCCGATCCCGCATGGAGACGTCGTCGATCTCCTGGACGCCCGCTCCGTGCAGGATTTGGTGGACCGCCTGGACGAGCGATGGCACGCACTCGACGGCCTCGCCATCACCACAGGGACCTCTCACCACGGCTCCATCACGGACACGCCGTCGGAAACCTGGCGGTCGCTTCTGGCACTGAACACCGCGGCGCCCGCTGAAACGATCACCCGGTTCCTTCCCCTACTGGAGCGGGGCGACGATCCGTCCATCGTCACGGTCGCCTCCGCAACGGGCCTGCGCGCCTACCCCGACTTCGCCGCGTATTCGGCCTCCAAGGCGGCCCTGATCCACTGGTCCCGCGCAGCCGCCCGTGAACTGGCCCCCGCCGGCATCCGCCTGAACTGCGTCTGCCCCGGCCCTACCGATACCCCGATGCTCCGAAACGACGTCTCGGGCTCCACCGCCGCCCTGCGCTCCATCGCAACATTGACCGCCCAGAACAGACTCGGCTCACCCGAAGAGATCGCCGAACCGATCTCCTTCCTGCTGTCCCCACGCGCCTCGTTCATCACCGGCGCGGTCCTACCGGTAGACGGCGGCGAGTCCGTCCGCGACGGTCATTGAGAACGGTGCTGCGTCAGCTGGGCAGGGGATTGCGCGGCGATCGCTTCGTTCCGCACGCCCGCTTGGACAAGCTGTTCGGTGATGACACGCACGAGTTGCGAGTTCCGCCGCGCCCGGATGACGTCCAAGGGCGGCACGAACCAGTATGTGCACTGGGCCAGCGGCACCGCCCGCCTGCCGCCCCGCCTCTGCAGGCCGCGCGGGTGCTGCGGTATTAGGGATCTCTAGAAGAGCACCCCGCAGAGGCCGAGCCTGTTTCGAGTCAGGACCAAGATCGAGCTTTCGCAGCAGCACCGTCTGCGGCGGCAGGTGCACCTGCCGTAGTCCCGGGATGAACCCCAACAGCACGCCGGTGACCAGCAGCACGATGGGCGGGGCGACGCCTACGCGGCGGCTCAAAACGCTTCGGGTCAGGATCGCGGCGCCCAGGATGCCAACGAGCTCCAGCCCCAGCATGATCCCCTCTGGCAGGCCACGGGCGGTACGCGGTCTTCCGGATGGACCTCGCCCATGGAGGTGTCCATTTCACCGGTGCCGGGGCACCGGATATTGGGGTGTGCCTCAAGACCGTCCTACGCGGCCGTGTCAGCGTTCCAGCATCCTCCTGGCGGCTTCGGGGTGGGTGTCGCCGGCGGCCGGGGGCAGGCTCGACAGCCGGTCGAGTTGCTCGCTGGTGAGCTGGAGGTGGTCGGCGGCGGTGTTCTCCTCGACGCGGTGGACGCGCTTGGTGCCGGGGATGGGGGCGATGTCGTCGCCCTGGGCGAGCAGCCAGGCGATGGCGACTTGGGCGGGGGTGGCGTCGGCGTCGGTGGCGATGGTCTGGACCTGGTCGGCGATGCGCATGTTGCACTGGAAGTTCTCGCCGGTGAAGCGGGGGTTGCCGCGCCGGAAGTCGCCTTCTTTGAAGTCGGCCTCGTTGCGGACGGTGCCGGTCAAGAAGCCGTGGCCGAGCGGAGAGAAGGGCACCAGGCCGATGTTCAGCTTGCGCAGGACCGGCAGGATGCGGTCCTCGATGCCGCGGGTCCACAGCGAGTATTCCGATTGGACGGCGGTGACGGGCTGGACGGCGTGGGCGCGGCGGATGGTGTCGGGTCCGGCCTCCGACAGGCCGAAGTGCCTGACCTTGCCTTCGGTGATCAGGTCGGCGACGGCGCCGGCGGTCTCCTCGACGGGTGTGCCCGGGTCGACGCGGTGCTGGTAGTACAGGTCGATGTGGTCGGTGCCCAGGCGCTTGAGGGAGCCTTCGACGGCGGTGCGGATGTTGGCGGGGTCCGAGTCCAGATTCCAGGGCCCGGCGCCGGCGTGGGAGACCAGGCCGAACTTGGTCGCCAGCACGACCTGGTCGCGGTGTCCCTTGAGCGCGCGGCCGAGGAGTTCCTCGTTGATGTAAGGGCCGTAGATCTCGGCGGTATCGATGAGGGTGATGCCCAGGTCGATGGCGCGGTGGACGGTGCGGATGGACTCGGCGTCGTCGGTGCCGGAGTCGGAGAAGCCGTGGGACATGCCCATCGCGCCCAGGCCGATGCGCGCCACGTCCAGATCACGCAGCTTGACGTGCTTCATGCTCTGCCCTTTCGCTGTGTCTCGTAGAGCGGTGTGCCGGTCAGGAGCGCGGCGTGAGTTTGATCGTCGCCTCGCGGGAGGCGGAGTTGACCACGCCGCCGACGATGTTCGCGCCGTAGCGCTGGTACTTGGTGCGGTAGACCTCGTCGATGTCGGCGTCGAGGTCGTGGTCGGTGTCGTCGAAGGCGACGTCCTTGGTGACGCCGTCGGCGGTGACGCGGCCTTGGCGGCGGGTCTGGGTGCCGCGGTACCAGGCGCCGTCCGGGCCGTTCATCGAGCGGACGAACACCTCGTCGCCGACGCGGACGACCCACATCGTCACCGGGTCGCGCAGTGTCCCGTCGTCGCGCGCCGATTGCAGGTCCAGCTCGGTGGCATCGCCGATCCTGTCGAGTTCGTCGCTGGTCCAGGCGGCCATGGAATTCTCCCTTTCGTTGAGCGGGTGATCAGGCGGTCATTCGCCGGGCGGGTAGTCGGTGGAGGCGGCCAGCTCGGTCTGCTGTTCGAAGTCGGCGACGCGGGCACGCAGCGCGGCCAGGGTGTTGTCCAGGGCTTGGGAGCCAAGGACCATGCGCAGCGGCGCGGGCTCGGCCTCGACGCCGGCGATGATGCGGGCGGCCATGCGGCCGGGATCGCCGGGCGCCAGGCCGCCCTTGTCGGGATCGAGCATGGCCTGGAAGGCGTGCGCGGGGTTGCCGTCGTATTCGGGCATCAGGTCGGCGACGCGCGCGCTTGCGTAGCGGAACTCGGTACGGGCGCCGCCCGGCTCCACTATCGTCACCCCGATCCCGAACGGCGCGACCTCTTGCGCGACCGCTTCACAGAAGCCTTCGATGCCCCATTTGGTGGCGTGGTACATCGAGTTGCCGGGGAAGGCGACCTGCCCGCCGTAGGAGGAGATCTGGATGATCCGTCCCCCGCGCTGGGCCCGCAGGTGCGGCAGCGCGGAGCGGATCAGCTGGATCGACCCGGTCAGGTTGGTGGCGATGATGTGGTCGACCTGCGCGTCCGACAGCTCCTCGGCGGCACCGAACAGGCCGTAGCCGGCATTGCTGACGACCACATCGATACGGCCGGTTTCGGCGAACGCCCGGTCGACCACCTGCCGGACCGCGGCGGTGTCGGTCACGTCCAGGATCTCGGCGCGAAAGCTCTCCGGATACCGTCCGGCCAGGTCGCTGACCTTGCCGGTGTCGCGGACGGTGCCGACCACCCGGTCGCCGCGCCCAAGGAGCTGCTCGGTCAGCTCGCGGCCGAAGCCGCTGCTGACCCCGGTGATGAGCCAGGTGCTCATGGTTAGTCCTCCTGTTCGGGGGTGTCTTGTTCAGGGGTGTGCTGGGCGGGGGCGACTTCGTCCAGAGCCCGCAGCGCGTTCAGGGTGCGGGGATAGCCGATGTAGGGCAGAAGCTGGGTGAGCACCTCGATCAGTCGGCCGCGGTCGTTGCCGACGTTGAGGTTGGCTGCCACGTGGCCCTTGACCTGGGCGTCGCAGCCGCCGAGCGAGACGAGCATCGCCAAGGTCAGCAGTTCGCGCGTCGGTACATCGAGCCCGCCGCGGGTGTAGTGGTCGCCGAAGCAGTTGGCCGACAGGTATCGCTGGATGTGCTGCTCATCGGCGGGCGCGGCCGCGTACATCTGCTCGACGGCGGAGGCGCCGACGATCTGTTTCTGGACTGCCAGCCCTCGCTCGGCGCGGGTGCCTGGTGTGGTGGTGGACTGCCCCGGCAGCGGCAGCTCCACACCCTGCTCGGTCAGCACCTCGTTGGTGGCGTGCAGGAAGTCGAACACTTTGGCCATGCCCACGTACGGCACCGCCTGGTAGACGATCTCCTTGACCTGTACCGGGGTGACGCCCGCGGTCAGCGCCGCCCACAGCATCACCCGGTACTCGCTCACCGCCTGACAGGCGATCATTGCGGCGAGCTGCGCCATCAGACGCGTCGGCGCGTCCAGGGAGCCGTGCCGGAGCACCTCGTCGAAGGCGAAGTTGTCGAAGTACTCGATCAGCTCCGGATCGGTCCGCGCCAGCGTCGAGACGTGACCGGGGAACAGTTCCTGGTGGTTACGCCGCGCGGTGTCGCTGATCGCCATGGCGATTTCTCCTCTACTGCCTCAGAAGCACGGATCTTTCCGTGTGGGCGACTTACTCATGCTGGAAGTCAGGCTTCGGGAATGGCTCTGCCGTAGCTCTCCAAGGTGATGTCGTCGGGTTCGGGGCCGCCGCGCACCCCGGTGTCGAGGGCGTCCAAGGCGGCGCATTGCGCGTCGGTGAGGTCGAAGTCGAACACCGCGAAGTTCTCGGCGATGCGTTGGGGACGCACCGACTTGGGGATGGCCGCCCGACTCTGCTGCAGATGCCAGCGGAGCATGACCTGCGCGGGTGTCTTGCCGTGCGCTGCGGCGATCTCACCGATCACCGGATCATCGAAGGTACTGGCGCTGGTGCCGCGGTAACTGGTGATGCCGCCGATCGGCGACCACGCCTGGGTGACGATTCCGCGCGCGGCGTCGGCGGCCTGAACATCCGGTTGACCGAAGTACGGATGGACCTCGACCTGGTTCACCGCGGGCACCACCGACGCCTCCCTCATCAGCGCGTCCAGGTGGCCGGGCATGAAGTTGCTGACCCCGATGGCCCGCACCCGACCCTCGTCCAGCAGCGTCTGCAGGGCGCGATACGCCTGCACGGTCAACTCGAACCGGCTTGGCAAAGCCTGGTGGAGGATGAACAGGTCGATCGTCTCCACACCGAGCTTGCCCGCACTCTTGTCGAAGGCGTGCAGCGTCTCGTCGTAACCGAAGTCACTGATCCACACCTTGGTCTCGACGAACACCTCATCGCGGCCCAGGCCCGAGTCGCGGATCGCCTCACCGACCTGGCGTTCGTTGCCATAGGCCGCGGCGGTGTCGATCAGCCGGTACCCGGTCTCCAGAGCCGCCCGCACCGCCTCGGCCGTCTCCTCTGGCGGCGTCTGGAACACCCCGAACCCCAGCGCGGGCATCACGACACCGTTGTTCAACGTCAGATCCATGATCTTTTGCCTCCCGGCACTTCGCGGCTCAGCCTGTTCCTGTGCGCGTCACGGGCGGATGAGGACCTTGATCGCCTGCCGGTCGGCCATCGCCCGGTACCCGTCGGGCACCTGGTCCAGGCCGATCGTGCGGTCGAACACCCGGCCCGGCTCGACGCGCCCTTCCAGCACGTCGGGCAGCAGGTCCTCGATGTAGGCGCGGGCCGGAGCCACACCACCGGTCAGGGTGATGTTGCGCAGGAACTCGCCGAAGCCCATCGGCACCGCCGGATACTGCGGGGCGCCGACCCGGCTGACCGTGCCGCCGTCGCGGACCACCCCGAACGCCGTCACGATGGCCTGCTCCAGCCCGACGCACTCCAGCACGGTATGGGTGCCGTCGCCGCCGGTCAGTTCCCGGACCCGCTCGACACCCTCATCGCCGCGCTCGGCGACCACGTCGGTGGCGCCGAACTCGCGCCCCAGATCGGTGCGGTCCTTGTGCCGCCCCATCAAGATGATCTGCTCGGCCCCCAGCCGCCGCGCGGCCAGCACCGCCGACAACCCGACCGCGCCGTCCCCGATCACCGTCACCGTGGTCCGCGGGCCCACCCCGGCGGTCACCGCGCAGTGGTGCCCGGTGGGGAACACATCCGACAGCGCCAGCAGCGACGGCAGCAGCGCCGCATCCTCACCGGCGACACTGGCCGGCAGCTTGACCAGCGTGCCCTGCGCCTGCGGCACCCGCACCGCCTCGCCCTGGCCGCCGTCCACCCCCGGCGCGCCCCACTGCCCGCCGTGCCTGCACGAGGTCTGCAGGCCCTCGCGGCAGAAATCGCAGGTGTTGTCGGCCCACACGAACGGAGCCACCACCACGTCACCGGGCCGAAGCCCCGACACCTGCGCGCCGACCTCCTCGACCACGCCGAGGAACTCGTGCCCGATCCGGGCACCCTGCTCACTGGCCGGACGCGACCCGTACGGCCACAGATCACTGCCGCAGATGCACGAGCGCAGCACCCGCACCAGCGCATCGGTCGGCTCACGCAGCACCGGATCCGGGACGTCCTCCACCCGCACGTCACCGGCACCGTAGATCAACGTCGCACGCATAAAACAGATCTCTCCGATCATGTGAAGTCGTCTCAGCACTACCCAGGCCAGGGCACACGCGGCTTTTCGCCCGCCCCGCCGGCAGCCTGCTATCGGTAAAGAACCGCGGCCGCGGCAGCCGTCTGGACGACCAGGTGCTCCGGTGCTGCCAGACACACGGCCGAGCGGCCCGCACGAATCCCAGCCCGCGCGATGACGGGCTCTCCTACTCGTGGCCGGTTCCTCGAGATCCACCCTGCCGTGGGCGCGGGCCCTGTGACAGGCCGGGCCGTTCGGGGGTGTGGCAGGGCCCCTCACACGGGATCCGGCACTTCCGGAGAAGGTGTAACACTGGAACCATGGCAGGTGACAGACACCAAGGCGGGACCGAGCTCGGGCGGTTCCTGCGGGCCCGCCGCGAAGAGGTCACCCCCGACCAGGTCGGCCTCACCACCGGCGCCGGCCTGCGCCGCACCCCGGGCCTGCGCCGCGAAGAACTCGCCACCCTCGCCGGCGTCAGCGTCGACTACTACACACGCCTGGAACGAGGCCGCGAGACCCGGCCCAGCCCCGCCGTCGTCGACGCCCTCGCCCGCGCCCTGCGCCTAGGTGAACCCGAATACCAGCACCTGCTGGACCTGGCCGTCCGCGCCGCACGCCATATCCCCGACCCGGCGGTCGTCCCCAGCCGCACCGTCAAACCCGGCGTCAAACAACTGCTGGAAGCCCTGCGCCCGCACCCCGCCGTCGTCCAAAGCCGCACCATGGACATCCTGGCCGCCAACCCCGCCGGATTCCACCTGTACGCGGGCATGCAGGACTGGCCCGCCAAGCACCGCAACCTGGCCCGCTACACCTTCCTGCACCCCGCCGCCCGCACCCTTTTCGACAACTGGAACAGCCAGCTCCGCGGCTGCGTCGCCCGCCTGCGCGCCCTGGCCGGCACCGACCCCGATGCCCCCGATCTCGCGGCTCTGGTCGGCGAACTCCTCCTCAAGAGCCCCGAGTTCGCCAAACTGTGGGAACGCTACGACGTCCGCCCCCACACCGCAGGGACCAAGACCTTCCACCACCCCGAAGTCGGCGACCTCACCCTCGGCTACCAAGGCATGCTGCTGGAAGGCGCCCCCGGCCATCGCATGTCCGTCTACCACGCCGACCCCGGCACCCCCGACCACGACGCCATGGTCCTGCTCGACATGGCCGCCCCCCAGACCTCGGAATCCCGCCCCGCTGATCAGACCCGCTGAGCTTTACGGCGCATTCTCGGCCGGGGCGGGCACGACGGCCGGTCCGTAGATCTGCTTGCCGAGTGCCTGTCCGCCGTCAGCGGTGAGGACTTCGCCGGTGACGTAGGAGGCCTGGTCGGACATCAGGAAGGCGGCGAGGCCGGCGATCTCGTCGGGGTCGGCGAAACGTCGCATCGGGACCGAGGCCAGGACGCGTTCTCTTTCCTCGTCGGTTCCCCACAGTGCGGCTCCGGCGCCGGCGGTGGAGGTGGGGCCGGGGGCGATGCAGTTGAGGCGGATGCCGTGGCGGGCCCATTCGACGGCGAGGGTACGCGTCATGGTCAGCACTCCGGCTTTGGCGGTGGCGCTGTGGACGGTGCCGGGGTGGCCGGTCCAGGCGTAGGTGGCGATCACGTTGAGGATCACGCCCGGGCGCCGGGCGTTGATCATGTGCCGGCCGACGGCCGAGGTGCAGTTCCAGGTGCCGTTCAGCACGATGTCGATCACTGAACGCCAGCCGTTGGCCGAGAGATCCTCGGCGGGGCAGACGAAGTTGCCGGCGGCGTTGTTGACCAGTCCGTCGATGCGGCCGCTCTGTTCGGCGATGCCGGCGACCGTGCCAGTGACCTGGTCGGGGTCTCGGACGTCGAGGGGGTAGGCGTCGGCTTGGCCGCCCAGCTCGGCGATGTGTGCGACGGTCTGGTCGAGTCTGTCTTGCCGACGGCCGGCGACGGCGACGCGTGCGCCGAGCTGCGCCAGTTGGGAGGCGATCGAGGCGCCGATGCCGCTTCCGCCGCCCGTCACCAGATAGACGCGGCCCGCGAGCGGCTCAGTGAAGACATAGGACATATGGATGGTTTCTCCGTGTGGTTAAAAGGGGTCGCCGGTCGGCGGGGCCGACCGGTGGCCGCGCGCCGCCGCTGCCGAGCGACGGGCGGCGCGCGGACCGGGATGCGGGCCGGGAGCAGGTCCTCACCCGGACGGATCGCGACGGCCAGATCAGGTGAACATGCCGAGCTTGAGCATGTTGCGGGCCAGGACGAGACGATTGATCTCCGAGGTGCCTTCCCAGATGCGTTCGATGCGGGCGTTGCGGTAGGCGCGTTCGACGAAGACCTCGTTCATGTAGCCGGTGCCGCCGAAGATCTGCAGGACGCGGTCTGCGACGCGGCCGAGGGCTTCGCTGGCGAAGACCTTGACGGCGGAGGCTTTGCCGTTGAGAACGCGGAAGTCGCTGCCCTGGTCGGTGTCCCACGCGACGTTGTAGGTCATCATGCGGGCGGCGTACAGATCCATCGCACAGTCGGCCAGCATCAGCTGGATGGCCTGGTAGTTGCCGATCGGCTCACCGAACTGGACGCGCTGCTTGGACCATTCGAGCGCCTCGTCGATCAGCCGGGCCATCGGTCCGAGACATCTCGCGGCGGTCATGATGCGGCCGTTGCGCAGCCAGTCCCTGGCCAGGTCGAAGCCCTTGCCGACCTCGCCCAGGATGTTGCCGTCGGGCACCCGGCAGTCGTCGAAGACCAGTTCGGCCTGGCGGTAGCCGCGGTGGCCCATCGTCTTGTGGAGCTGCCCGATGGAAAAGCCCGGCGTTCCCTTCTCGACCAGGAACGCGGTGATGCGGTCGGTCTCGGACTCGGGGTCGGTGACGGCGAAGACGATGGCGAAGTCGGCGCTGTCGCCGTGGCTGATGAACCGTTTACGTCCGTTGATCACCCAGCTGTCGGCTTCCTTGACCGCGCGGGTCTTGATACCGGCGGCATCGGAGCCGGTTTCGGGTTCGGTGAGGGCGAAGCAGTCCTGCTTGTCCCCGCGGACGGTCGGGTAGAGGAACCGCTCGCGCTGCTGTCGGTTGCAGGCCATCAGGATGTTGGACGCCTCGGGCACCACCGAGGACGAGACACCGGGCAGCGCCCGCGACAGCTCCTCGGTGACCAGCACCTGGGCCAGCAGACCACTGCCCTGCCCGCCCACCTCCTCGGGCATGTCCATGCTGTTCAGGCCCAGGGCGACAGCCTTCTTCTTCAGGTCGTTTTTGACGTCGTCGGGCAGGCCGTCGTGCTCTTCGACGTAGTCCTCGTGCGGGATCAGCTCGGTGTCGACGAAGCGGCGGACCTCCGTGCGGAAGGCGACGAGGTCCTCGGGTAGCGAGAAGTCCATGTCAGCTAAAACCTTTCTGCCCGGTCAGGGGCCGTGGGTGCGGTGCCGCGCCGCTGCCTGATCAGGGTGTCCAAGGCGGTCGTCCCCTTGGGGGTGCACAGCAGCGGGTTGACGTCGAGTTCGGTGATCTGCGGGAGGTCGGCGAGCATGCATCCGACCGCGACGGTGGCCTGGGCGACCGAGGCGAGGTCGCAGGCGGGGGCGCCGCGGTATCCGCGCAGCAGGGCCCCCACGCGCAGCCCTTGAAGGGCTTGCAGGACCTCCTGCTGGGTGAACGGCCAGAGCAGGGTCACCGCGTCGTTGAGCAGTTCGGTCAGGACGCCGCCGGCTCCGAGAACCACCACGCTGGCCAGGCCGTCGTTGGAGCCGCCGACGATCAGTTCGACGCCATGGTCGGTTTCGGCGGCCGTCTCGACCCGCACGCCGCGCACTGGTGCGGGCCCCAGCGCGGTTCGCCCCCGGTCGAGGACGTCGCGGACCGCGCCGCGGAGCTGGTCGGCGTCGTGGATGCCGACGACGACTCCGCCGATGTCGGACTTGTGGGCCAAGCCGTCGGCTTCGAGCTTGCACACGACCGGGTAGCCGATACGTTCGGCGATGGCGACGGCCGCGTCCTCGTCGGATGCGGAGCCACCTTCGGGAACAGTGATTCCGTAGTGGCCGAGCAGCGCTTTGGCCGCCGTTTCCGGAACCGTTTCGGGCTCACCATCGAGAAGTTCCTGGCCCACGTCAGCGAGTTCGGACGCTCGGAGGGGTCCAGCCGGGTCCTCGGTGAGGCTCTTCAAACGTTCCAGACGCAGCCCTGCGTGCCGGATCGCTCGCAGCGCGGGCCGCATGCCGGCGAGAAGGGTGACGCCGTGACGCTCGCACAGACCGGGCAGTTCAGGGTCGGTGTCGGTCGTCGAGGTGATCACGGCGACCGGGACGTCGCCGCTGCTCGCGGCGCCGAGCCCGGCGATCATGGCGGGCCATCCGGCTTCCTGCAGGTTCGGGCCCGCGGTGGGTGCGTCGCCGGTGAAGGCGACGAGGTCCACGGTGGGGCAGGCCGCCAAGGCTGTCGCCGCCGTACGGCAGACTTCGCCGTCGCCCCAGCCGGCAGCTATGACGTCGAACGGGCTGCTGAGATAGCCGTAGTCGGGCAGCACCGATCGCAGCGCCTGCTCGGTGGCGTCGTCGAAGGCGGCCAGGGCAGGCCGTGGTCGTGGGCCAGGTCGGCGAGCATGCCGCATTCGCCGCCGGAGGTGGCGAACAGGCCGAGCGAGGTGCCGCGCGGCTTGCGCGGGCCCGCCAGCAGCGAGCAGGTGGCGATCAGCTCGTCCATGTCGTCCACCCGGATCACACCGGTCTGCCGGAACAACGCGTCATAGGCGGCGTCGTGGCCGGCGAGCGTGCCGGTGTGCGCGACGGTGAGGGTTCCGCCGGCCGGGGACCGGCCGTTCTTCAGCACCACGACGGCCACGTCGGCGGCGGCCGCCCGCAACGCCAGGGCACGGAACCGCTCCAGGTCGCTCAGCCCCTCGACCAGCAGCGCGACCACGCGCACCGCAGGATCGTGCAGGTAGTACTCCAGACAGTCGGAGATGTCGACCAGCGCCTGGTTACCGACCGACGCACAGTAGGCGAGCCCCGGCAGCCGGCCGGACATCATCAGACTGAGGGCGAGGCTGCCGCTCTGCGCGGCGACGGCGACGCCGCCGTCGGTGGAGGCATGGGCGAAGGGGATGTCCAGTCCCCACAGCGCTGCCCGGGCTCGGTAGCCGACCACACCCAGGCAGTTGGGGCCGACCACCGGCATCCGGCCGCGGCAGATGTCGGCGATCTCCTGCTGGAGCCGCTGCCCCTCGGCGCCGGTCTCGGCGAAGCCGCTGGCGTACACCACCGCGCCGCCCACCCCGAGATCGACCGCCTCGGCCAGGACCTCCGGCACCGCCGCGGCGGGCACCGCGACTCCGATCGCATCGGGCACATGGTCTAGTGCCGCATCAGGCAACGTTCGCCCTGTTGACTACGCGGCGGAGGTCGGGATCGGTGGTGTGCCGATTGCGCCAGGCGATGTAGCGGCGGATCATGCTGCCCTGCTCGCGGTGGCTGGTGTGGTCGGTGCCGTCGAGGGTGAAGTAGCGCAGCGCGGTGAACTGAGCCTCGATGCGGTTCAGCCATGATGAATTGGTCGGGGTATAGGCGATCTCGACGTTGTTGGCCACCGCCCACTGGCCGACGCTTTTGTCGGTCTTTGTGGTCAGATGCGGGCTGTAGTTGTCACATATGATCGCAATCCGCACCTGGGGCGGGTAGAGCGAGCGCAGGTAGCGGCAGAACTCCAGGAACTGGGCGCGTTTCTTGCGTTTCTTGATGTGCCCGTACATCTTGTCGGTACCCAGGTCCAGGGCGGCGAACAGGTGCCGCACGCCGTGGGTACGGCGGTAGGTGGCGCGTCGCCGGGGCCTGGACTGCCGGTCGGGGGCGGTGTTGTGCTTACCGCCCTGGTCGGTCCATTGCCGCCCCGGGTGGGGCTGGATGTTCAGCGGCCCGAATTCGTCCATGCAGAAGACCACTTCGGGTTCGCCGGACTCCGGGCGGACCTCGCCGTCGGCGATGGCGTACAGGTGCTCGACGCGAACCTTCTTGGCCCCGTAGTCGGGGTCTCGCGAGGCTTTCCAGGTCTTCATCCGTTGAAACGAGACGTTCTCGGCACGCAGCAGGGCACGCAGGCCCTCGTGGGAGATGTCGTCGACCACCCCCTCGGCGACCAGGAAGTCGGCCAGCTTGGTCAGGCTCCAGGTCGAGAACGGCAGCCCGTGCTCGACCGGCTTGGACTTGGCGATCTTCTTGATCTCACGGCGCTGCGGCAGGGTGAACGTCGGCGGCCGGCCGCCTTTGTACTTGGGGTACAGCGAGTCGAACCCGTCGGCGTTGAAGTTGTGGATCACGTCCCGGACTCGATCCTGGCTGGTGAACGCCACCTGCGCGATCTTGGCGACGTCCATGCCCTGGGCCGATAGCAGGATCATCTGTGCTCGCCGCCAGGTCACCACCGACCCGGTACCGCGGCGGATGATCCGCAGCAGCCGTTGCCCCTCATCGTTGTCGAGTTCCCGCACCCGCACCCGCTCAGCCATGACTGAAGTCTGAAGCGGCCACGCCCTCGAGTCCGGGAAGACGACAGGCGTGTCACGCACTCAAGACAGGGCGAACGTTGCCTGCTGCGGCACTAGTACGGCAGCCGCACTTTGCAGTCTGAGCTGGGCGGATGCGTCGCGGGGGTGAGGCGAGGGGCCGGGCGGTTGATGTGATCTTGTGATCGGAACGCCGGACATGAAGACGGCTGCTCTGTGATCAAGTCTGTGTGAAGAGAGCAAGATCCAGAACAGCCGCTGCGCTCATCGTAGAGGCTGAGCGGGCCATGGCGGGCCTGCATGAGGTGATGGAAGCGGTCCGGGGCTGCTTCGCCCGGATCGAGCCGTGGGTCCAGGCCCGCGAGTACGTCCGTGCGGTCTCCTCCGACCTGCCTGAACGCAACGGGTGGACGACACCGACCGGCCCACACGACACACCACCCGCCGAGCCCGGGCACACACCGCTCACCGTCGCAGCGCTCAAAACCCTGGTCAACGCCCTCCACCCCCGCCACCACAGCATCGAGCACACCATCCACTGGCAGAACTGGCGAGACCGCCACCGAGCCAGAGCCCGCTGGCACCACCAACGAACCCGCCTCCGCCGACCACCCCAGCACGCATACCCCCAGCTCACCTAATGAAATGCGGCTGCCGTACCAGGGCTGAGGCGACGGTCCAGGAGGGGCGGAGCCGACCTCCCTCCGCGCAGCGAAGATCACTGTACTTCGTCGAGGTCGATACGCCACAAGAGCGAACGAAATGCTGGGCGCGGGTACGAACCGCAGATCTCCCGCTTGTACGGAAAAAGGGACAAAGCGCGTTCGGAAGGCGAAGACCGACGTCATCTTCGACCCGGAAGCCCTCGGACCGACTGGCCCGCGTCTCGGCCGCAGACCGCGTGACGCGCGGTTATATTCACCCGTTGTTCGCTCGGATGTCGCCCATGTTCCGCCGACGGCGTCCGAGCGGCGCACGGTTCAGCCGGGGTCAGGTGTCCGGCCCGCTACAGATGCTCCGTTCTGACAGCGGTGTTCGCGGACGACGTCCGGCACGGGCGCCAGCCCCTGTTGGACGCCAACGTCGCGCATGCCCTCGCCGAAGCCGGCGGCTGCGCCGTCACGGCGGTCGGCGGCCGGCACCCGCGCACGTTCCCGCAGGCCCGCCCTCCCAGCCGTGGGGAGGGCGGGCCTTCCGGAGCCGATCGTCTCGGCTGCGGTCAGGTTCCGTTGGCCGGCTGGTGATAGGTGCGGCCTTTGATGGTGGTGGTGAGCGTTCCGGTGGCTTGGAAGATGTTGGTGAGGACGTCGATGGTGAGGTGGAATCCGTCGGGGCCGGTCTTCTTGGTGCCGTGGTCGCGTCCGGTCTGGACAAGGTCGGAGTACCAGTCGAGTTTGTTGAGGGTGGGGCTGGGGTTGGTGGCGGTGACCCTTTCGGTGCCGTTGAGGATGCGGGCGCCGTCGTCGGAGTAGTTCCGGTAGGCGACCGAGACGGTGCTGATCGCGGTGTGGTCGGCGTTCTCGGTGATGGTCACCGCCGCGGAACCGGACCGCTTGCCGACCAGGGTGTAGTGCCCTTGCGGGGGGTACGGGCGGGCCGGGATGGCGCTGCCCGGAACGTAGGGCGTCCCCCACGGGACGGTGTCGGAGGCGACGGCGACGTGCCGGGGCTTGCGGGGCTTGCGGCTGGTGAGGTGGGCGATCATCATGCGCGCGGTGCGTCCGCCGGGTTCGGTGGAGGTCTCGCAGGGCAGCGGGTTGGCGCCGCCGCAGGCGGGCGGGACGGCGAGGGCTTGCCAGTAGACGATGCTGGTCCCGTCGGGCGACCAGCGGGGGTCGGCCATGCCGTTCCAGTTTGGGTCGTTGATCGCGCCGGGTCCGCCGTTCCCTGCGGCGTTGATCCGCTGGCCCTGGTAGGCGCCGCGGTCGCCGTACCGGTCGATGAGATAGGGCTGGAAGAAGCGCCGCTCCCCGTTGTTGCGGGTGGACGACACGGCGCTGGTGGTGATCAGGTCCGTGACGGGCGGGACGGCGCGCATCGCGGCGAGGAACATCTGCCGGTTCGAGCCGCGGGTGTCCATGGCAACGGTCCAGCCGTCGTCGGGTGAGATGGCGATCGGGTCGGTGTACTCGGGGTTGCTGGTGAGGCGGCGGACCTTGCCGGTCCTCAGGTTCGCGGCGAAGACGTCGATGTTGGACGACTCGTCGGGGTAGCCGACATAGGAGACCTCGTCCCCGGTGCCCGAGAAGCCGCGCAGTTCACCGACCGAGACGGCCTGCGGGTTGATCCTCAGGCGGCCGGGGTGGCGCGGGTCGACGGTGACGGGCTGCTTGCCGGGGTCGGGGTCGAACAGGCGGGTCACCTTGACCAGGTCGTAGCGGGGCGCCAGCGGTGTTCCCGTCTTCGGCGCGGGGTCGAACTTCAGTCGCGCGAAGTAGCCGTACTGGTTGAACTTGCCATTGGTGACAGTGGCGGCGTTGAACCCCAGGTGCACGTTGTCGGGGTGCAGCCGCAGCTCGCGGATGCCGCCGCCCGCGCCGGATCCGTCGGCGGCGACGTTCCAGCGGATCGGATAGATGTGGACGCGGTTCGGAGTGCAGGCGGAACTGGTGAGCCGGTACGGGCCGCAGTCGATGATGTTGGTGCCGGCCAGCGCGCGCCTGCCGTCCTTGAACGCCTGCGGATAGTCCATCGCCGAACTGCGGCCGACCGCGTTGGCGTCGGGGACGCCGCAGGTGACGCATTTCCAGGCGTCGCCGTTCGGGAAGGTGCGCCCGTCGGTCTTGACGATGATGAGCTGCTCGCCTGTGTAGGCGGCGGCGGGGTCGGGCGCGGCGGGGGCGCCGGTGAAGCCGACCGTGGCGAGGACGTGGTGCCCGTCGGGCAGGAAGTCTCCCGACTGCAGGTCGGTCGCCTTGCCGATGCACCCGGTGCGGTGCGGGTTGATCGCCGGAGTGCACGAGCCCGCCGAGGCGGACGGTGCGACGGGCGGGAGCGGCAGCTCCTCGATCTTGATCGGTTCGGGCTTGGGCGCCGGTGGGACGGCCCGGCCGGGAGCCGCCGTCGCCGCCGCGCCGCCGATCGCCATGGCACCGGCGGCGAGAACGGCCAGGAGCATTCGCGACACGGTGCTGCGTCGAACGGTTCTCATTGAGTACGGCCTCCAAAGAGGATGGGTGGCAAGTAATACTTGCGAAAAACAAGAACTCCATTCTCAGTAGAGATGGGTGCTCCCAGAGCCACGGCCAGGCCGTGCCCCAGGGAGGCAGGAGGGGTCAGCCGGAGGTCATGCCTCCGTGGTGGAGCGGTTCGAGGGCGAGGACCGGTCGGCCGGCGCGGCCGGACCGTCGAGCAGAAGGTGCAGGGCGTGTTCCAGTGCCTTGCCGATGTCGAGCCGCGGGTTCAGCAGCCACTGCACCTGCAGCCCGTACAGCACGGCGTGAAAGATCATCGCCGCCGTGTCGGGGTCGTCGTCCCCGTCCGGCGGGTCGGACGGCCGGCGCTCGCTCATCATCTGCGCGGTGCGGGCGCGCGCCCGTTCGTAGCGGTCGACGAAATAGGCGTGGGCGGGGTGATCGGGCCGCGAGGCCGCGACGGTGAGCTCCGCCCACAGGCGCATCAGTTCGGGTGCCCGTTGATGCTCCTTGAGCAGCTCGCCGAGGTACTCTCCGACGGCCTCGGCGTCCGGAACCTCCGCCGAGCCGCGCTCCCATTCCTCGGCGTCGCGCTGGGCGAGCACGGCGGCGAGCAACTCGTCCTTCGTGCGGAAATGATGCAGCAGGCCGGTGTGGGTGATGCCCGCCCGCTCGGCGATGTCGCGCAGCGACGACTGGGCGAAACCGCGCTCGGCGAAGCTGTCGCGCGCGGCACGGACGATGTCGGCGCGCCGGGCGGCCGTCTTGGCGTACGGGCCGCGCGACTTCGCTGGACTCACACCGCACTCCCTCGCGCACCCGGGTCAATACCGACCAGATGTTAACTTTTCAGTGATGCAGTGTCCAGCCCCCGTGACCGCCCAGGCGTCCCGCACCCTCGGGACCTCGCCGATCCACGTGCAGGCAGGTGCCGGGCCGATGAGATCGGCGTGGGTCGGCCGGCCGAGGCCGGAGTTTCGGAGCCACGGCCGGCCGGGGCCGGAGGTCGGTTCGCGGGTCAGGGGCGGATCGCCGGGGGTCGCACCCATTGGCCGCCGGCGGTGTCGGTCCAGGTCCCGTGGCCCTTGTAGGCGTAGAAGCGGGAGCCGAACGAGCCGATGGCGGGCAGGGCCGGATTCTGGCCGAAGGCGATTTTCGGTTCCCCCATGAAGACCGGGCCGGTGAACTCTTTGAGTGCTTTGCCGACGGTGGCGGCGGTCAGGTCGTCCGCGCCCGCCTTGGTGAGGATCCGGCTGAGCACGAGCACCATCTGGAAGCCCGACACTCCGGCCGGTGATTCGTCCATTCGTGAGGCGACCTGCCGGAACCAGTCGTTGTAGGCGTCGACGTCGGCCTTGGCCTCGCCGGTGGCGGGTGCCTTCTCGTTGACGGTGGTCGACAGGTACGTCCATTCAGGAAAGTCGCCCAGCGCCTTTTTCACCGAGCCGCCCAGGCAGTCGTTGAAGGTGACGGTCTCGGCCCGCAGTTTCGTCTGCTTGAGCGCCTTGGCCAGAGCGATGCACTGGGGCTGGACGACCACCAGCGGCAGGAACAGGTCGGCTTTCTGTGCCCCGCTGGCGACGATGGACGGGACGAAGTCGGTGGTGGCCGGGTTGTAGGTGGCCTGGGTGACCTTGATACCGGCGGCTTCGAAGCCCTTCTTCATCGCGGCTGCGGCCTGGACGGCGACGGGCAGGCCGGCGGCGCTGAGCATCGCCACGGACTTGGCCTTGCGGTAGTCCTTGGCGTAGGTGACGAAGCCCGCCGCGCCGAACTGCCCGCCGGAGATGTAGTAGGTGTTGGGGGCGGTCGCGCCCGCCGGGGTGGGCTGGACGCCGAGCACGGGGAGTTTCCCGGCCAGGGTGGCGTGGAAGGATTGCGCCCCGGTGTCGGTGGCCGCCTGCATGACGGCGACGACGGACTTGTCGCCGAGGAACTGCTGGGCGCAGACCTGGCCCTGTTCCTCCTTGTCGGGGATAAAGCACGTCTTGAGCTTGATCGGGTGGCCGTCGATCCCGCCGAGCCGTTCGTTGACCAGCTTGACCGCGCCTTCCACGGCCACGGTGTACTGCGGGAACGCGTTGGCGCCGCCCTGGCTGTTGATGAAGCCGATGGTGATCGGGTCCTTGGTGGCGGCGCCGGGCTCGCCGCCGGTGTAGCGCGCCAGGGTGTCGACGGTCGTCTGGCTGACGGGGCCGGTGGGCGTCGCCGATCCTTCGGGCGCGGACGCGTCGCCGTCGTCGCCGCATCCGGCCAGTGCCGCGGCGAGCAGGACTCCCGCCGCAATGACGGACAATCCTCGCTTGTTCATGTGTCTCTCCTTGTGGAGTGCCGCTCTGCATCGGTCTGGCGAGGGGCGGATGGTTCCGGGGCGGCGCCGAGGTAGCTGCCGACCAGGAGTTCGGGGTCGCGGCGCATGGCGTCGGCGGGCCCGTGGTTCACGACGCGTCCGTGGACGAGGACGTAGGCGCGGTCGGCCATCTCCAGTGCGAGGTGCGGGTTCTGCTCGACCAGCAGCACCCCGGCGCCGATGTCGGCGGCGTACCGCCGGACGACCGGCAGCAGCCGCTGCACGATGGCGGGGGCCAGCCCGAGGCTGAGTTCGTCGATGAGCAGCAGGCGGGGGCGGCGGGCGAGGGCGAGGGCCAGCGCGAGCATCTGCTGCTCGCCGCCCGACAGCAGCCCGGCGCGGCGCTCCCACAGCGGGACGAGCGCGGGGAAGTGCTCGCGGGCGCGTTCGGTGTCGAGGCGCTGTCCGCGGCGTCCGAGCCGGAAGTGCTCGCCGGTGGTCAGCCCGGAGAACACGCCGTGCCCTTCCAGCGCGTGCGAGATGCCGGCGCGGGCCAGGCGGTGTGGGGCGGTTCCGCGGGTGTCCCGGTCGTCGAGACCGACCCGTCCGCCCATCGGCCGGATGAATCCGGAGATGGTGCGCAGCGTGGTGGTCTTCCCTGCTCCGTTGGGGCCGAGCAGGGCGACCGTTTCGCCGGTCTCGACGGTCAGGTCGAGGTCGCGGATCGCGGGGGCGCCGTCGTAGCCGGCGGTGACCCGTTCCAGCCGAAGCAGCGTCATGACCTGGCCTCCTGCTGGTCGTCGGGGGTCGCGGCGGCGCCGCCCAGGTAGGCGGCGACCACGCGCGGGTCGCGGCGTACGTCGTCCGGGGCGCCGGAGGCGATGACCTCTCCGAACTCCAGGACGACCACGCTGTCGCAGGCCGACAGCACCAGGTCCATGTCGTGGTCGACCAGCAGCACACCCGTCCCGGTGCCGGCCACCGAGCGGAGCCGTTCACCCAGTTCCCGGCTCTCCCCGGCGTCCAGCCCGGCGGCCGGTTCGTCCAGGCAGAGCACGTGCGGACGGGACGCCACGGCGCGGGCGACGCCGACGAGCTTGCGGGTTCCGTGGCTGAGTTCGTCGGGCATGGTGCCGGCGTGTTCGCGCAGCCCGAGCAGGTCGAGGGCCTCCTCGGCGGCGGCCGGATCGGGCGCGGACCGGCCCAGGAACTCGGTGATCGCCTGCCGCCATGACCGGTGGCCGGCGGCGACCAGCAGGTTCTCCCGGACGGTGAGGTCGCCGAACAGCTCGCCCGCCTGCCAGGTGCGGGCCAGGCCGCGGCGGGCGCGGACGTCGGGCCGCAGGCCGGTCAGATCGTCCCCGCCCAGCCGCACCCGCCCGGTGGCGGAGGCGAAGCCGGTGAGGGCGTCGATGCAGGTGGTCTTGCCCGCGCCGTTCGGGCCGATCAGGCCGACCAGGGTGCCCGGCTCGACGGTGAGGTCGACCCCGGACAGGGCCCGCACCCCGCCGTACCGGACGGTGAGCCCGGCGGCGGTCAGCGTCGCGCTCATCGGGCCGCCCCCGTCGCACCGGCCGGGCGGTCCGCGCGGTGCCCGCGAAGCCGCGCTTCCAGGCGCCCGGTGCGTGCGCGGAGGTCGGCGGCGATCCCGCCGGGCTGGTAGGCGATGGTGAGGACGAGCGCGATGCCGCCCAGCAGCAGTTGCCACTGCGCCGGGACGCCCACCCATGCGTCGAGGACGTGGCTGAGGAGCCCGCCGGTCACGCCCAGCCCGGCGATCACCGCTCCGCCGACGGTGGTGATCCCGCCGACGTAGGCGAAGGCGATGAACGCCAGCGCGAGCACGAGGTCGAAGCGTCCGGAGCTGACCGTGCCGAAGTCGTAGGCGTACATCGCGCCGCCGAGACCGGCGATCGCCGAGGAGATCGCGAACGCGGCGAGTTTGACGTTGCGGACGTTGACGCCCGCCGCCGCGGCGGCCCGCTCGTTGGACCGCACGGCCAGCATCCGCCGGCCGAGCGGGTCTCGCCGCAGGCGCGCCACCAGCAGCGCGACGGCGATGAGCACGGCGGCGCAGCCGAGCCCGAACAGGGGGCTCGGGACGCTGTCCCGGTTGACCGGGAACGGCGCGCTGGGCCCGAGGTCGATGCCGAGCAGCCGCGGCTCGGGGACCCGGAGGTCGGTGGTGCCCGCTCCCCAGACCGGGTTCTGGAACCCGAACGTCTGCAGGGCCACGGCCCCGGCGATGGTGACCATCGCCAGGTTGACCCCGCGTACGCGCAGCGCCGAGAAGGCCACCAGCACGCCCAGGACCGTGGCCGCCAGGATGCCGGCGAGCGGCCCGAGCGGAAAGCCGATGCCGGCCTGCCCCGCCAGCCGGGACACCACGAACCCGGACACGCCCGCCAGCGCGACCTGGATCAGCGACAGCTGGCCGACGAACCCGGTGATGACCACCAGCGACAGGCACAGCACCATGGCGATCAGCGAGTTGGTGAGCGCCTGCCGGGTGCCGAACGGCAGCGTCAGGAACAGCACGGCCAGGACGACCGCGGCGACCAGCGCCATCCGGCCGGGCCTGCGGGGAGCCACGGCGGCCGGCAGCCTCCGCTCGGCGACCGCGCCGCGCTGCGGCAGCGCGGCGCCCCGCCACAGCACGGCCCCGACGATGACCAGGAAGAACAGCAGGTCGGCGAGGCCCGGAACCGGCTGCCCGCCGGAGGTCGGGAACCAGGTCTGGGCTTGCAGGCCGACCAGCATCGACTGCACGACGCCCATCACCAGGCCGGCGGCCGCGGCGACGCCGAAGGAGGTGAAGCGGCCCAGCAGCGCCGCGCCCAGCGCCGGGACGACGGCCAGCGGGATGGTCATCGGGTCCAGTTGGGTCTGCGCGGCCGCCAGGATGCCGAGCGCGCCGGCCACCACGCAGGCGGCGACCGTGTTGGCCATCGAGAGCCGGTCGGCCGACAGCCCGTTGGCCATCGCCAGCGTCTCGTTCTCGGCGGCGGCGCGGGTGGCCAGCCCGAACCGGCTGTACCGGTAGAGCAGCGACAGCGCCACCGCGGCGAGCACCACCACCCCGGCGAGGAGGAACCGGTCGGTCGGCACGGCGGCGCCGAAGATCTCGACGACGGCGCCGGGTCCGGCGGGGAAGACCTCGGGCGCGGCCTGGCCGTCGCTCCCGTAGCGCAGCACGATCAGCGACTGGATGATCACCAGGACGCCCAGCGAGGCCAGCAGCCGCGCCAGCGGGGCGGCGGCGCGCAGCGGACGCAGCGCCACCGCGTCGATCAGCACACCGGCCAGCGCGCACACCAGCAGCGCGACGACCAGCGCGGGCAGGGTGCGCCAAGGCCCGCCCAAGGGGAGGCCGAACAGGGCTCCCTCCGCCTTGAGACCGTAGAAGGCGTAGGCGCCGAGCACCGCCACGGCTCCGGTGCCGAGGTTGATCGTGCCCGATCCCCGATGGGTCAGGACGAGCGCCAGGGCCAGGCCGGCGATCAGCGCGCCCTGACCGAGCCCGAGCAGGGCGAACAGCAGGTACTGGCTCATCGCCGAGAGCCTTCGGAGCTGGGTCCGGCGGCGGCCGCCGCGGGTCCGGCGAGGAATTGGATCATGCGTTTTCTCCCGGCGAGCGAGGAACGACGACGTGCGACAGGCGGCCCGCGGTGCGCCGTGATGGGGACCACACCTGGCGTGGACGCAACATACTGACCCGTCAGTCGGTTGTAAATACCGGACCCTCCGCCCGCACGGCCGCCGGTACCATCCCGGATGTGAATCAACCAACTCGCGAGTCGGCCGGTCGGCCGGACGACACCTCCGCCAAGCCCGCCCGCAAGCCCCGCAACCGCTCCTGGCGGCAGGTCGAGGAGAGCGCCGAGATCAAGGCGGGCATCGTCCGGGCGGCCACCGAGGTCTTCGCCGAGCGCGGTTACCAGCAGACGACGCTGTCCGAGATCGCCAGGCTTCGCGGCCTGTCCCGCTCCGGCGTGCTGCACCACTTCGCCTCCAAGGAGGCGCTTTTCCAGGCCGTCCTGGACGAGTTGCAGACGGAGGCGGGACGCAGGTTCGCGCCGGTCAACGAGGCCGGCCCGCTCCTGGACCACATCCGCGACCTGGCGGTGTTCCTCGGCACGTCCGAGGAGGTCCGGTTGTCGCTGCGGCTGGTCCACGTCCTGGAAGGCGAGGGCATCGCCGGAAACGAGGCGGCCCGCGCATTCGCCGAGCGCCGCGCCCAGGGCATCCGCGAGATGATCATTTCGCTTCTGGAGTCCGCCCGGCGGGGCGGCGAGATCGCCGCCGACACCGACCTGGACGCCGCGGCCGCGCTGATCTCCGGCACCATCAACGGCCTGCAGAAACTCTCGCTGATCGACGCATCGCTGGACGTCGGAGCCTCGTTCGAGCTGTTCGCGGACATGCTCGCCGCACGGCTCGCCGCACGGCGCGGCTGACCCCGCACCCGACCACCCGGCTCGGCCGCCGAGCCGGCTGGGGCGCCGGCGCGGCTATTGACTGACTGACGAGTCGGTCGGTACGTTCCTCGCACAGTGCCGCCGCGGACGAGACCGGTGGCCGCCCGAGCCGGGAGTCTCGGATGACCATGACGCAGTACGAACCAGTGACGGAGGACCGCTTCCGCCGCGTCCTGTCCCATTTCTGCACGGGCGTCGTCGTCGTGACCGGAGGGGGCGAGTCGGGACCGGCGGGATTCACCTGCCAGTCGTTCTCCGCCCTGTCGCTCGACCCGCCGCTGGTGCTGTTCACCGCGGGCCGCCGCTCGACGAGCTGGCCGCGGATCAGGCCGACCGGCCACTTCGCGGTCAACATCCTGGCCGCCGGGCAGAGCGCGCTCAGCACCGCCTTCGCCAGGAGCGACACCGACAAGTTCGCCGATGTCGCCTGGCGCCCCGGGACGGCCGGGCCGCTGCTGAACGGAGCCATCGCCCACATCGAATGCGCCGTCGAGGACGTCCACGAGGCGGGCGACCACCAGATCGTCATCGGCCGGGTGCTCGCGCTCAACGAAGGGCACGGCGGCGAACCGCTTCTCTACTTCCGCAGCGGCTACCGGTCGCTGCACCGGCAGGAGCCCGCATGAAGATCGTTCTTTTCGGCGCCACCGGCTCCATCGGCCAGGCCATCGCCGCTGAGCTGAGCGGGCGCGGCCACCGGGTCACCGGCGTGTCCCGGACGGCCGGCGGACCGGCCGGCGACCTGGCGAGCGCCCGCAGGGGCGACGCGGCGGACCCGGACTCGGTCGCGCGGCTGGCCGCGGGCCATGACGCGGTCGTCTCCGCGGTCGCGGCCGGCGACCCCGCCTCGCTCGCCGACGCCGCGTCCGGGCTGGTGCGCGGGCTGCGCCGGGCGGGCGTCCGGCGGCTGCTGGCCGTCGGCGGCGCGGGAACCCTGGAGACCGAACCGGGCGTCAGGCTCGTCGACACCCCCGGTTTCCCCGAGCCGTACAAGCCCGCCTCCTACGCCCAGGCGGCGGCACTCGCGGTGTTCCGCACGGTCGAGGACCTGGACTGGACGTACCTGTCCCCCGCGATCGTCATCAAGCCCGGCGAGCGCACCGGCCGCTACCGGCTGGGCGGCGACCGGGTCCTCACCGACTCCGCCGGCGCCAGCGCCATCTCCATCCCCGACTTCGCGCTCGCACTGGCCGACGAGCTCGAACGCCGAACCGCGATCCGCCGGCGCATCACCGTCGCCTACTGAGCGTCGCCCCGGAACCTCTCCGATACCTCACCGCGAGATCGCCGAACAGGAGCACAACGATGTATCTGTCCGTCTTCATGGGACCGTTCTCCAGGTCCGGTGCCGACGATCTGCCGCTGATCGACCTGTGCCTGCGGCAGGCCCAGGCGGCGGCCGCCGCCGGGTTCGCCATGGTCACCTTCGGCGAGCAGCATTTCAACAACTACGAGCCCTACTGCAACCCGTTCCTGATGGCGGCGCGGTTGTCGCCCGACCTCGGCGACGCCTACTTCGGCACCACGATCGTGCCGCTGCCGCTGCAGCAGACGCTCCGGCTGGCCGAGAACGCCAACATCATCGACCTGCTCACCCGGGGCCGGTTCATCATGGGGCTGTCGGCGGGCCGCGTCGGCTTCTCCCCCGACTTCCGCAACTTCGGCATCGACCCGGACAAGCGCCATGAGATCTTCGACGCCAAGTTCGACCTGCTGCTCCGCGCGCAGGAGCACCGGCCGGACGATCCGCCGCTGATCCCCGGCATCCCCGGAGACGCCGGGGAGCTGAACGGGCGGCTGATGCCGATCTCCTACCGCGCGGGCGGCCCGCTGCTGGCCATCGGCAGCAACACCGACGCCGTCATCGAGAAGGCGGGCACCCGCGGACGCCCCGTCTTCCTCGGCCCCTGCCTCCCGTCCGACGCGGCACGCAAGTTCGCCCTCCACCGGACCGCCATGACCGCCGCCGGCTTCGCCGACGAGCACGTCGCACTGCAGTCCACCCGATCGCTGGTCACCCGGCATGTCATCGTCGGCCGCAGCGAGGACGAGGCCTGGGACATGGCCGAGCGCATGGCCGGCGCCAACCCGATGATGGACCGGAGCGGTGACCCCCGCACGCTGCGCGAGATGGCGGCCATGGACCTGTCGGACCTGCCGGCCGGACCGGCGGCCATGGCCGACCCGCTCGTCCGCAACGCCGTGCACGTCCAGTCGTGGATCATCGCGGGCGACCCCGGCGGCGTCGCCGAGCAGATCCGCGAATACCCCGAACGCGGCATCCCGCACCTCAACGTCCGGTTCACCGTCGGCCCCTACGACCCCGACCTCTTCGACCGGTCATTCCAGTTGTTCGCCAAGGAGGTCATGCCCGGACTCGCCCCGCAGACCTTCGCAGCACCGGCCGGCGAGGAGATCCGCCCCGAGCACCGAGGAGAGGCCCGATGAGGATCGACGTCCACGCGCACTACTGGCCCGCCGCCTACATCGACCTGCTCGTCGAACTGGGCCGCGAGGACCTGAAGTTCGCCGGCCGCCAGCGCGACGACCTGGACGAGCGGGTCGCGCTACTGGACGAGACGGGGGTCGACCTGCAGATCCTGAGCGCGATCGGCCTCAACACCGAGGTCGAGGGCGCCGAGGCGTCCGCCCGCGCCGCCGCCTGCATCAACGACATCTACCACCAGGCCAAGCAGAAGCACCCGGGCCGCCTGCAGGCGTTCGGCAGCGTCCCGTTGCCCCACGTGGACGCCGCGATCGCCGAGACCGAACGGTGCCTGGGCGAACTCGGCTTCACCGGAATCGCGCTGCCCTGCTCGTTCTCCGGGAAGCCCATCGACCACCCCGACTTCGAACCGTTCTGGGCCAACCTCGCCCGCCACGACGCCGTCGTGTACGTCCACCCGGCCGGCACCGACTCCTCCCCCCATCCCGGGCTGGCCGACTGGGGCCTGCACACCGCGTTCGGCAGCCCCACGCAGATCGCCGTGGCACCCGTCCGGATCATGTACTCCGGTGTGAGCACCCGGCACCCCTCGCTGCGCTTCGTCTTCGCCATGTGCGCGGGCAACCTGCCGTTCCTGTGGCCGAGGCTGGAGCGCAACCTCCGCCGAGGACTGGAGCAGAGCGCGGTCAAGGCCGTCGGCAGCGGCTACTTCACATGGATGAACGACCTGCCCCTGGAACCCGGCGACCCCATGGCCGGCCTGCGCCGCTTCTGGTACGACGTGGCCATCCAGGACGTCCCGCTCGCACTGGCCGCCGCCAAGGAGACCTACGGCGCCGACCGGCTCCTGCTGGGCAGCGATGAGATCTTCGCGTCCCTCCCGGAGGCCATCGCCTACGTGCAGGACTCCCCCTACCTCACCGCCGAGGAGAAGACCGCCGTCCTCGACCGCAACGCCGCCCAGATGCTCGGCCTGACGGACACCACACCGACGACCTGAGCAACCGACCCGACTCCGTTCACGCGGCCGGGGCCGATCCGTGATCGGCCCCGGCCGGTCCGTCAGAGCGGGATGCCCAGGTGCGGGGTTCCGACGGGCATCGGAGGCGCCCACCGGGTGGTGATGACCGTCCCGTTCTGGCCGCTGACGAACACGTCGAGGCGGTCGGCGTCACGCCAGAGCGCGGCGACCTCCTTCCAGGGCTGCCAGCCGGTCGCCGGCCGTCTCGTCAGCGGGGCCGCTCGTCCGCTGGTGTTCGCTCGGCAGGTGTGCCACTGCCTGCTGCTCGAGACCGACGACGGCCTCGTCCTGGTCGACACGGGTTTCGGGCTCGGCGACACCGCTCGTCCGGAAAGGCTGAGCCGAACGTTCCGGTTCTACTCCCGGCCGGCGCTGGACCCCGACGAGACCGCGGCCCGCCACGTCGAACGGCTCGGCTACGCGGTCGGCGACGTGCGCCACATCGTGCTCACCCACCTGGACGTCGACCACGCGGGAGGACTCTTGGACTTCCCGAACGCCAAGGTCCACCTGTCGGCCGCCGAACTCGAGGCCGCCCGCCGTCCGCTCACCGCGCAGGAACGCTTCCGCTACCACGCCGCGCAATGGGCGCACGGCCCGGACTGGGTGCCGCACTCCACGGCAGGAGACACCTGGTTCGGGTTCTCGGCCGTCCGGGACCTGCCCGGGCTCCCGCCCTCGATCCTGCTCGTCCCGCTGGCCGGACACACCCGCGGGCACCTCGGCGTCGCCATCGACACCGGCCGCGAGGACGGATCACGACGCTGGCTCGTCCACGCCGGCGACGCCTACTTCAACCACCGCCATATGGAGCGCGAACCCTCCAGTCCGCCGTTCCTCACGGTGTTCCAATCGCTGCTGCAAGCGGACCGGACCACACGCGTGCACAACCTGAAGCGGCTCAACGAATTGGCCCTCAACAGCGAAGCCGACATCTTCTGCGCCCACGACGAGTTCGAACTCGACCGCGCCCAGGCCTAGCACCGATTCCGCGTTTCCGAGCGGCTCCTACCACCCGAGGACGCAGCGGCCCCCGCCGCACGCCGCGACGGGGGCCCGCGAGGGGCTACAAAACGCGGCGGAGAGCACGCCGCTAGCCCTTGGGAGTGGTGGACCCGAGATCAGCGGCCGTCCGACAGCCTTGTTGCCGTCTCAGATGATCGCGGTTGGCCTTGGCCGTGGCGGACGTCTCCGCGCTGGCCGGCGGGGCGGTATCCGCATCCGGGCACGGCTGGTCCAGCGCGTCACCCGCGCCGTACGCGCTGGACCCGGTCGGCCGCGTCCGGCGACGTCGGGCTCGACGGCGGCACTGCGAAGAGGCTGGGCCCGGCGCCGGGTGCGCGACTGGAGGCCTCGCGTCACTCCCGACACACCAAAATTAGGGTAGGCAAACCTAACTTTTCCCGGTGACTTCTGGTTACTATCGGACCCCATCGAAGACTCCGCGAGTCCGGCCGCCGCGCGGGGGCGGCATCGGCATGCGTACGGACGCGTGCCGATGGCGTGGAGTCTCGAGTTCCTGACCCGACCCGAAAGGCCGGTGAGGCGAAAGTGACGAACAAGCTAGCCCCAACGCCCCTGGATTCGCGGGCATCGGCCGTCGTCGAGCGCCTGCATGCGCGAAGCAGACGGCAGACCCGCAGAGCGCTGGCCCCGCTGCTCGTCCACTCGGTCAAAAGCCGGATACGCACGGGCACATGGGACCCGACGCAGAACGCCGACACCAAGGCCTGGCTCGCCGACAAGCTGGTCGCGCTCGATCCGCACAAGGCGGAGCTGTGCTACCTGTTGTGCCGCTCACTGGGTGCCCGCCGGGTCGTCGAGGCGGGAACGTCCTTCGGGGTGTCCACGATCTATCTCGCCTCGGCGATCCGCGACAACGTCGCCGGCGGCCCGGGCGACGGCCTGGTCATCGGCACGGAGCACGAGCCGGGCAAGGCGGCGGCAGCCCGGCGCAACCTGGACGACGCGGGAGTCGGAGAGTACGCCGAGATACGCGAAGGGGACCTGCGGGACACGCTCAAGGATCTCGACGCCCCGGTGGACTTCATGCTGGTCGACATCTGGATTCCCCTTGCGCTGCCGGCGCTGGAACTGGTCGTTCCGAAATTGCGCCCCGGCGCTATCGTCATGTGCGACAACGTCGTCAGCGGGCACAAGCAGTACGCTTCCTACCTTGAATATGTCCGCTCTCCCACTGGACCCTTCACGTCCGTGACGCTCCCTGGGCACGGCGGCGTAGAGCTGTCGATGAAGAAGTGACGAAAATCCGCACCGACGGCCGCGGTCGGGTCCGTATAGCGGGGCACCCACCCTCCTTGCGCAGGTAGAGCGTTGCGGTCTGCTGCGAGGGGCGCGTCACCCGGACCCGGGCTTGATGTCGGAGGTCTTCAGCGGACGCTCGCGGCGGGAGCCGCGGTCGGTCGTTGACGCCCCGGCATCGACCGCGCTCCATTTCTCCTCGGCGCCGTCCATGCGGAGGAAGGCCGCGATGTCGCGGGCGCCCGCGCGCCAGTCGATGACCATTCCCGCACGCCTCGTATGCCGTGGTCGGCCGGTTCCATGACGGCACGTCGGTGTTGCGGTCGACCAGGTAGGCGGGGGCATCGCTGATCGAGGCCGGCGACCGCCAGTCCGAGGCCATGGGGTCAACCCCCGAATGTCGACGGGGGGTGGCCGGATTTTTTTTTGAATCGCTCATCGACGACGCTCTGTCCGTCACCCCGGACAACACCAGGCAGAGGTCGCGATGGACGTTGACACGCTGATCGGCGGTGCGTTCGCCGTCGTGCTCGGAGGCGGCGCGGCCACGGCCCTTTTCGCCCGCTGGAAACGCGGCGCGCCTTTAGGGCTGGGTATCCGGAACGGATGCGCTCGCGAGATCGCCGGCGGCCTGGTCATCGGCGGAGCCGCAATGGGAGCAACGGTCGCCGCGATACTCGTCTGCACCGACTCGCACCTTCAGGACGTCCGGCTGGACGCATCGCGCCTGGGATACGCGACCACCGTGCTCGTCGCCGCCGCGGTCGGCGAAGAAGTGGTGTACCGCGCGCTGATGCTCAACAGCCTGGCCAGGCTCACCCGCCGCCCGCTGATCGGCCTCGCGCTCTCCGCCGCGATCTTCGGCGTGGTGCACCTGACCGGCAGCCCGAACGCCACCGCCATCTCCGTCCTCAGCAACTCCATGGGCGGGCTCATGTACGGCGTGGCCTATCTGCGGACCGGACGGATCTGGCTGCCCGTCGGCATCCATTTCGCTTGGAATTACCTCCAGGGCACCGTCATAGGCTTTCCCATCAGCGACGAGACCGCCTACAGCGGCGCGCTCGTCCACCCGGCGATCCAAGGCCCCACGTGGCTGACCGGAGGCGGTTACGGTCCGGAGGGCAGTGTCTTCTCGCTCCTTTTCCGGACCGCCGTCATCGCCGCGGTCCTGGCGTTTTACCAGCAGAGCAGCGATGAGTCCCGTGAAGAACCGCAGCCGATCGAACGCTTGCGTCCGTCCGAGGGTTGAAGAGCGGTCTCGGTCAGAGGTTGTGGCGGAGGAGGAGGTCGTCGGGGAAGGGGGCCAGGTAGGTCTGCTCGGCTATGTAGGCGAGATGTTCGCCTTGGGCGTGGTGGCGCAGCAGGGCGATGGGGACGCTCAATGGCGCCTGCCCGTTCCGGTAGGACTCGATCGCGGTGAGGATGTCGTGGCGGCGCGCGGGATCGAGGTCGTCGGTGAGGTAGCCGAAGATGTGCTGGAGGGCGTTGGTGTGGCGGCCGCGTCCTGCGCGGACGGCGAGGGTGGCGGTGAACGCGTGGCGGTAGTCGCGTTCCAGCTCGTCCGGCGGGCGCTCGCCCGCGCGGGCGACGATGCGTCCGGTCTCCCGGTATCCGTCGGGGGCGTGGGCGAGGAGCTGGTACTTGTGCCGGCTGTGGAAGGCGACCAGGTCGCGTGGGCGCCAGTCGCCGGCGAAGAGCTCCCGCAGCCGGGCCTGGGCGAAGACCTGCTCGATGAAATGCTCGCGCAGCACGGGATCGTTGAGCCGGCCGTCCTCCTCGGCGGGCAGGTCGGGGTAGGCGTCCAGGAGCAGCGCGGCGAACACCCCGCGGCCCTTGCGGTCGACCGGCTGCCCGTCGGTGCGCTCGTCCGGCTCCCCGGCGGCGTACCGGGGCAGGTTGGACAGGCCGCAGCTGGGAGAGCGGGACTTCAGGACGTATCCGTCGATGCCGTCCAGGTCGGGGAGCCGGCGCTCGGCCAGGGCGGTCATGGCCGCGGTGTGGTCGGACGCGCCGTCCTTGGTGACGATGTGCCCGTCGGTCCGCAGCCGCATCGCGGGCCGGGGCGCCGCGAGCCCGATCTCCATCTCCGGGCAGACCGGCACCCAGTCGACGTGCCGTGACAGCATGTCGGTGAGGAACCGGCTCCGGCTGTGGCCGCCGTTGTAGCGGACGGGCGCGCCGAGCAGGCAGCTGGACACCGCCAGCCGGGGCCGGGGGTGCCTGGTCGGTATGGTCACGCGAAATGAGATGCCCCCGATGCGCTGGGACAATCGCTCGACGGGGCCCCGCCGGGCCGGGCGGTCACCGGCACCGTTCATCCAGGTCACGCTGGGTAAGCACGCTCGTATGAAGCGGGGACGGGGCGGGGCCGAGTCGATGGTGCGGCTCGAGGATCGGACGGTGCGGGAAGGCGCGCGGCGCAGAGCGGACGGGTACGCGGTCGCCGGAGCCGGTTTCCTGGCGTCCATGGTGGCCGCGCAGGTGGCGTCCGGGGTCGGCGCGGAGCCGGTGCGCTGGATCAACCCGGTGGTGGGTGCGCTCGCGGCGGCGGCCGGTTGCTTCGCCGCGTCGCGGCGGGGCTCCGCGCGGGCGGCCGGCGCGGTGGCGACCGCGATGGCGCTGGGGCACACCGCGGAACGGATCGGAGTGCGGACCGGGCTGCCGTTCGGGCGGTACACCTACACACCGGTGCTGCGACCGCAGGTGGGCGGTGTCCCCGTGACGGTCGCGGTGGCGTGGTCCGGGATGGGGCTGGCGGCGCACGCGGTCGCGGCCGTTCTGGTTCCGGGCCGGCGGCCGGTGCGCCGGGCGGCGGTCGGAGCGCTGGCGCTGACCGCGTGGGACGCGTTCCTGGACCCGCAGATGCTCCGGCACGACCTGTGGAGATGGGCGCGCCGCGGCGCCTACCGGGGGGTGCCGGCGAGCAACTTCGCCGGCTGGCTGGGCGTGTCCGCGCTGCTCATGGCCGTGACCGAGGCGTGGGTCGGCGGGCCGGACGCCCCGGCGGGGCTCGTGGCGACGTACGGGCTCATGGCGGTGATGGAGACGCTGGCGTTCGCGGTGGTGTTCGAGCCGAGGGATCCCGTCGTGGCGGTGGCGGGCGGGGTGGCGATGGGCGCGTTCGCGGTGCCCGCCGCGGTGCTGACCGGGCGGCGACGGACGAGCTGAACGGGCGCTGGGAGCGGCGGCCATCGGGACGGTGCATGGCGGGCAAAATTCGCTTCAGGCGTGCGTGTGCAGGTCAGAGGGGGGGTACGGGCGGACAATCAAGGAGGGGACATGATCGGCGCACTGCACATGACGGGCATTGAGCGCGACTTCGTGTCCACGGTGCGCCGTGGCGGGCGCTGATGGCGCAGAGCGGTCCGGTCGTCGTCATCGGGGCGGGTCTGGCCGGGTTGTCGGCGGCGATCCACCTCGCCGCCGGAGGCCGCGAGGTCGTGGTGGTCGAGGTCCGGGACGAACCGGGCGGATGCTGCGGAACGGCGCACGCGGGACGCTACCGGTTCGACACGGGCCCTTCGGTGCTGACCATGCCGCAGGTACTGGCGGAGACGTTCGGCGCGGCGGGCGAGGACATGGAGAACCTCCTGCCGCTCCGGCGCCTCGATCCGTTCTACCGGCTGTCCTTCCACGACGGCTCGCGGCTGGACGTGGTGGCGGGCGCGGAGCGGATGGCCGAGAACGTCCGCGAGCTGTGCGGGCCGGACGAGGCGGCCCGCTACCTGCGGTTCCGGCGGCGGCTCGCAGCGATGTTCGAGGCCGAATGGCCGGCGTTCATCGACGCGGACATGACCCGGCTGCGGAGCATGGCCCGTCCCGTCGCGCTGCTCAGGCTCGCGGCGGCGGGCGGTTTCCGGCGGCTGGACCGGTTCGTGGCAAGCCAGTTGACCGACGAACGGCTCATCAGGGCGCACACGTTCCAGTCGCTGTACGTCGGGCTCCCTCCCGGCAAGGCGCTGGCGGTGTACGCGGTCGTCGCGTACATGGACACCATCGGCGGGGTGTACTTCCCGGCGGCGGGCGGCATGCACGCCGTCCCGCAGGCCCTCGCCGCCGTGGCCGAGAAGGCGGGCGCCGTGCTGAGGTACGGCGTGCGCGCCGAGCGGGTCGAGACGGACGCGTCCGGGGTGGCGGCAGTGCGGCTGGAGGGCGGCGAACGGCTCGCCGCCGGGTCGGTCGTGGTCGCGTGCGACCTGGCGCGGGCCCGCCGCGGGCTGCTGCCGGACGCGGCGGGCGACTGGCGGCTGCACCGCCCCCGGTATTCGCCGTCCTGCCTGGTGATGCACTTCGGGCTCGACGGCCGGCCGCCCGGCCGCGCGCACCACACGCTGCACTTCGGCCGGGAGTGGGCCGGAACCTTCTCCGCCCTGGCCGCCGGACGCCCGCAACCCGACCCGAGCCTCCTGGTCACCTGCCCCGAGCCGGACGCCGCCGCGGCGCCGCCCGGCCACGGCACGCTGAGCGTCCTGGAACCCGCACCGAACACCGCGAGCGGAGCCGACTGGGACCGTCTCGCGCCGCGGCTGGAGCAGCGCCTGCTCGCCCGCCTGTCCGACCTCGGGTACGGCGACCTGTCCGGCGCCCCGAGGCGGACGTTCGATCCGCGCGACTGGGCCCGCCTCGGCCATTCGGCGGGCACGCCCTTCGCGCTCGACCACCGGTTCTCCCAGACGGCCTGGTTCCGGCCCGCCGGCCGCAGCCGCCGCGTCCCCGGCCTGCACTTCGCAGGGATGTACACCGCGCCCGGTGTGGGCGTCCCACCGGCTCTGATCTCCGGACGGCTCGCCGCCGCCCGCATCCTGGAAGGCCGCCGATGACGCTGACCGCGAGCTATGAGCACTGCCGCCGGCTCAACGCCCGGCACGGCCGCTCATTCTACCTGGCCACGATACTGCTGCCGGCGTGGAAGCGCCGCCACGTGCACGCGCTGTACGGGTTCACCCGCCATGTGGACGACATCGTCGACGCGCGCGGCGGGACGGCCGCCGACGCCGGTGACCGGGCGCGCGCGCTCGACGAGGTGACCGGGCGGCTGAGCGCGAGCCTGGCGGGCGAGACGATCGAGGACCCGGTGCTGCCCGCCTTCGTGCACACCGTCCGGTCCTTCGGCATCGAGCGCGCCGATCTCGACGCCTTCCTGCGGTCCATGCGCGCCGACCTCACCGTCACCCGGTACGGCACCTACGACGACCTGCTCGTCTACATGGAGGGTTCGGGTGCCGCGATCGGGCTGATGATGCTTCCCGTCCTGGAGACGGTGCCCGGTGCCGGGCGGCGGGCCCGCGAGGCGGCCCGCGAGCTGGGACGGGCGTTCCAGCTGACGAACTTCCTGCGGGACGTCGCCGAGGACCTGGCCCGTGGCCGCGTCTACCTGCCGCAGGAGGACCTCGCCAAGTTCGGGGTCACCGAGGACGACCTCCATCGCGGCGTCCCGGCACGAGCCCTGCGCGACCTGGTCGCCTTCGAGTCGGGCCGCGCCCGCGACCACTACCGCCGCGCCCTCGCCGGCGTGGAGCTGCTCGCGCCGTCCTCCCGTCCCTGCATCCGCGCAGCGTACGAGCTGTACAGCGGCATCCTGGACGAGATCGCCGCGGCCGGGCACGACGTGCTGACCGCGCGGGCGCGGGTGCCGCGCCGCCGCCGGGCCGCGATCTTCGCTCGGCACATGCTGGCCGCCTCCGCCGCCGGCCGCGCCGAACGGCGGCGGCCGGTCGAGGCGGTCTGAGATGGCCGGGACGGCGCGTCCGGTGGTGCTGGACGCGATGAGCGGCGACCACGGACCGGCCGAGACGGTGCCGGGGGCTCTGGCGGCGCGCCGCGAGCACGGCGTTCCGGTCGTCCTCGTCGGCCGGGCGGACGACCTGCACCGCGAACTGCGGCGGCACGGCGGGACCGGGGAGGTGGAGGTCGAGCACGCCGGCGAGGTCGTGCCGATGGCCGAGCGCGGCGCGCGGGCCGCCGCCCGGCCGGAGTCGAGCCTCGCGGTCGGGTGCGCGCTCGCCCGCCGGCGAGGTGCCGCGTTCGTCTCGGCCGGGTCCACCGGAGCCGTGGTGACGTGCGCGGTCCGCGCGTTCGGACGGCGGGAGGGGGTGCTGCGCCCGGCGCTGGCGGTGGCGCTGCCCACGCCGTCCGGTTCCACCGTGCTGGTCGACGCGGGCGGGACCGCCGATCCGACCCCGAAGATGCTCAGGCAGTTCGCTCTGCTCGGCGCCGCGTACGCACGGAATGTCCTCGGCGTGCCCGATCCGTCGGTGGGCCTGCTGTCGATCGGTGCCGAGCCGGGGAAGGGCAACCGGCTCGCCCGGGAGGCCGCCGCGCTGCTGCCGGGCCTGCCCGCCCGCTTCCACGGCAACGTCGAAGGGCACGACGTGCTCGCCGGAACGGTCGACGTGGTCGTGACGGACGGCTTCACCGGCAACGTCGTGCTGAAGAACATCGAGGGCTGCGTCCGGACGGTCTTGGGAATGGTCGCCGAAGCCGGTATCGCCCCGCCCGACCGGCTCGCGGAGGTCGCACGCCTCTACACCGCGGACACGCACGGCGGTGCCGCCCTGCTGGGGCTCGCAGGCACGGTCGTCGTGGGCCACGGCTCGTCGCGATCGACCGCCATCGCGCGCGCCTGCGTGGTCGCGTCAGAGCTGGCCGCCGGGGGCGGGCCCGTGCCCGTGGACGGCCGCTCCTCCCCGAGAACGGCCGCTCCCGTGGGACCGGTCGCGTGAGGCGCTCACTCCGTACGGCGAGCCCGCAGCGGGTCGTGGCCGTCCCAGGTGCCCCGGCTCGCGTAAGGGATGAAACGGGCGAACAGCTCCTCGGCGTACCAGCGTTCCGTGCGCACGCGTCCGATGACGGTGCGGTGCGCGCCCGTGCGGTAGGCGAACCGCGCGATGGCGGGGTCGCCGTCCCACAGCGAGAAGGTCGCCTGCCGGGCGAGCGGCCACTCCCCCACCCCGATCGACGCCAGGCAGCCGTCCTCCCGGCGCAGCTCCCGGTCCACGTCCGGAACCGACCGGTAGAACGCCACCAGCCGGCTCGGGCGGATCGAAGCCCTGGTCAGCACGGCCACCGGCCCGGTCCTGGGCTTGCTGACAGGAATCCCGGCCGCGAAGGGATCGCGCCCGCCCCACCGGCCGCGAGACCCGAGCGGTACGAGCCGGACATGCCAGGACTCCTCGGCCTCCTCCCACCGTGCGGCCACCGGCGACCGTGCGAGGAACTCCTCCAGCGCGGGCTCCCCGTCCCACACCGCGAACAGGGCCCAGCGGCGCAGGTCCGCGCCCAGGCTCATGGACCGGCCTCGGCCCGTGCCCAGCAGCCGCCAGAACTGAAGCCCGGCAGTGCGGCGCAGCAGCGGCCGGTCGAACGCCATGTACCGCATGGCGTTTACACCCGCGTACCTGATGAGGTGGAACGAGGCGATGACCCTGGTATCGGCGGCTCCCGTGCTCGGCGCGTCCATCGGCGGCTACCTGCTCGGCTCGGTGCCGGTCGCGGTGCTCGTCGGACGCGCGCACGGCTTCGACCCGCGCGACGTCGGCGACCGCAACCCCGGCTTCTGGAACATGATGGAGCAGCTCGGCTGGAGGGCCGCCGCCCCCGTGTTCGCCGGCGACCTGCTCAAGGGCACGGCCGCGGGCCTGGTCGGGCTCGCCGCGGGCGGCGGCGCGACGGGCGCGCTCGGGACGGTCGCCGGGGCGAGCGTCCTCCCCGTGTACGCGGCGGTGGCCGCCGCGATGGCCGGGCACGCCTGGCCGGCGTTCGCGGGCCGGCGCGGCGGCCGCTCGATCCTCACCTTCGCGGGCGGTTTCGCGGTGATCTGCCCGCCCGCGTTCACACTCGGTGTCGCGCTGCTGGCCGGGGTGGGCCTGGCGTCGCGCTCGTTCGCCTTGGGCACGCGCGCCGCGGTCTTCTCCCTGCCCGCGCTGCAGCTCCTGTTCGCGCCCGCCGAGCACGTCGCGGGGACCGGTGCGCTCATGAGCCTCATCGGGCTGCGCTTCGGTCAGGCCGCCGTGGCCGGGCGCCGCGCGTGACCGCCGGACGGGCGTAGGTCCGTCCCCGCCAGGTGCGCGACGGCCGCAGCGCCGACCACGTCAGCCGCACCGCCGTCAGGACGTCGAGGAACGGCGAGACCGCCAGCCCCGGGCCCGGCCTGGCGTAGCTGCCGCGCAGCGCCGTGGCCAGCAGGAACCGCTGGGCGAGCAGGCCGAGGTCCAGCGCCGTCGGACGTCCCCTCGCCAGCCGCATCACCGGCAGGGCGAGGGTCAGCCAGACGACCGCGAGGTCCGCCGCCAGCGCGCCGGGCGCGGTCACGTCCCGCAGGGAGATCGACCGTCCCCACTCGTGCCACACGCCGGCGGCCGACTCGTGCATGTCGACCTCCAGCAGGGCGCCGGCGTCCCGGAAGGCGACCCGCCAGCCGTCCCGGGCGAGCAGCCGGCCGAGGGCGACGTCGTCGGTGAGGTGGCCGCGGACCCGGGCGAACCCGCCGGCCCGCAGCATCGGCGCCTTGCGGAAGGCCAGGCACTGGCCGTTGAGCAGGAGCCGGCCGGGCGACGCGGCGGCCGGGCCGATGGGACCGAACCGGTAGACCAGGCCGGCCAGGAACGAGGCGTGCAGCGCCTGCTCGGCGACGCCGCCGCAGACGAACCTCGGCCCGGCCGACACCAGGTCGAAGGCGTCGAGCAGCGACACCAGCTCCGCGCACAGGCCCGGCTTCGGGCGCGTGTCGGCGTCCAGCAGGACCACGATCGGGCCCGCGGCGGCGCGCACGCCCTGGTCCAGCGCCCACTGCTTGCCGACCCAGCCGTCCGGCAGCGGCTCCCCTGACACGACCTTCGCGCCGAGCCGCGCCGCGAGCCGGGCGGTGCCGTCGCGCGACTCGTCGTCCACGACGATCACCTCGGACACGTCGGGATCGGCGAGCAGGGGCCGGAGGCACGCCGCGAGCCGGGCCTCCTCGTCACGCGCCGGGATCACCACGGAGACCGGCTGCGGCGGCGGGCCGGCGTGACCGGGCACGAAGGGCGCGGGACGGTTCCGGCCGCGCGCCAGCCGGGCGGCCACCACCGCGGCGGCCCATGCCTGGAGCGGAGTCAGCGTCCTCATCCCACCCGCACGTCCTTCCGCACCGGAAGGTCCTGCTCGACGAGGGAGGCGACGATCCGGCCGCCCATCGCGACCAGCGGTAGCCCGCCGCCCGGATGCGCCGACCCTCCCACCAGGTACAGCCCGCGCCGCGGCCCCCGGTTGCCCGGCCTGCGGAACGGCGCGAACGCGCCCCGGTAGGCGGTCCCGTAGATCGCCCCGCCCCACGCGCCGTACCGGTCGCGCAGGTCGGCGGGGCTGAACGTCTCCGCGAACCGCAGCCGACCCGACAGGTCGTGCCCGCGCAGCGCCAGCCGTTCCAGCACCAGGTCGCGGTAGGCGTCCACGGACATCGGCCAGCGGCCCGGATCACCGGCCGGGACGTTGACCAGCAGCACAAGGTTCTCGGCCCCGGCCGGCGCCTGGGACGGGTCGTCCACCGCCGAGCAGCCGATGTAGACCGTCGGGTCCTCCGGCGGTATCCGCCGCTCGAAGATGTCGCCGAACTCGCGCCGGTAGTCGGCCGAGAAGACGACGGAGTGGTGCGGCAGCCCCTCGGTGCGTCCCTCCACACCGGCGAGCACCAGAAACGCCGACGAGGACGGGCCGAGCCGCTCGATCCGCCGCGACCTGCGCCGGTCCGGCAGCAGCCGGCCGTACAGCGCGGCGGCGTCGGCGTTCACCACCACCGCGTCCGCGCTCGCCCGCTCTCCCGACGCCAGCACCACGCCCGACACCGCCGACCGGTCGGCGACCACCTCCACCACCTCGCTGCCGGTGTGGACGTCGACGCCCGCCTCGACCAGCAGGCGGGTCAGGTCGTCGGCGAGCCGGGGCAGCCCGCCCGGGACGTACCAGCCCCCGTCGCCGTGCTCGATCGCCGGGACGCAGCCGAGCGCGGCCGGCGCCCGGTACGGGCTCGACCCCGCGTACGTCGCGTACCGGCCGACGTACTGCCGCAGCCGCGGGTCGCGGAAGAACCGGCGGGCCAGACCGTCCAGCGTCCGGCCCGGCGCGACCGCGAACAGGTCGCCGATCCGGGCCTGCTCGGGCCGGCGGCCCAGCGGCCCGGCGAAGAACGTCCGCCGCGACGCCTCCAGGCAGCGCGCCGCCCACCGGTGGAAGGCGCGCCACGCCTCCCCCTCGCCGGGGGCCAGCCGCTCGACCTGCGCCGCCATCCGGTCGGGGTCGCGGTAGGCGCGCAGCTGCGACCCGTCGGCGAAGCGGTGGCGGCACAGCTCGTCCAGCTCCACCATCTCGCGCGCGACGCCCAGCTCGCGGAAGATCCCCGGGAGGGTCAGCAGCGACGGCCCCAGGGAGAAGACGAACCCGTCTCGCTCGCGTTCGGCGAGCTTCCCGCCGAGCCGGTCCAGCCGCTCATGCACCGTGACCCGGTGGCCGCCCCGCGCCAGCAGCAGCGCGGCGACCATCCCGCCGACACCTCCGCCGACGACGATCACCTCGGCCATCGACGCCTCCCCGCCAGTCCGGCGACCGCGCCCTCCACCCGGTCGATCGGCTCGTGCGCCACCGTGAACGCCGATGTCTTCCCCACCCGTCATCCCCCCGTGGATCGCGGCGCTCTCCGGACACGGCCGTGCCCGTCCGCCGCGCGATCATCTCGATCATGCCCAGAAGGAGCGGATGCACCACCGGCGATCCCGGGATATAGTTGATTTACTAAACCAACTATCAGTAGGGTACGGCCATGCCACCACGCGAAGAGGGAGTCCAGCGCCTGACCGAGGCGCTGTTCGCGGTCCTGGAGAACATGCGGCGCGCGCGCAGGGCGATCCCCGACGCCGCCGCGCTCGCCGTCCTGCAGGTCGTCGGCGCCGCCCAGCGGGACGACCCCTCCGGGGGCGTCCGCCCCTCGCAGATCGCCGACCGGCTCGAGGTGCACCGCTCGGCCGTCACCCACCAGCTGCGGACGCTGACCAAGGCCGGGTACATCACCGCGAGCCCCGATCCGGCCGACCGGCGGGCGTCGATCCTCACCCTCACCGATGCCGGGCGCGAGACGGTCGACCGGCTCACCCGGCAGGGCAAGACCCGGTTCGCCTCCTTCGTCGCGGACTGGACCGACGAGGAGGTCACGGAACTGGCCCGCCTGCTGGAGAAGTTCCGCGCCTCCGCACAGGCCGTCAACGAGAAAGAGCCGCCTCCCAGCGCCCCCGGCTGGAAAGGCCGCTAAGGAGCACCCGTTGAAGCGTCTCGCCACCCTCCTCCCCCTGCTGCTCGATCTGGTGGTCCCGACCGCCGGCTACTTCCTGCTGCACGCCCTGGGCATGGACGACGTCCGGGCGCTCACCGTCGCGGGCTCGGCCGCCGCCGTCACCACGGCCGTCAACAGCGTCCGCAGGCGCCGCGCCGACCTGCTCGGCGCCCTGGTCTGCGCGGAACTGGTCCTGTCGGTCGGGCTCGCCCTGGCCACCGACAGCCCGCGGCTCGTCCTGGCCCGCGGCGCGCTCTACCTCGCCATCGGCGGAGGGGCGCTGCTGGCCTCGGGCGCGGCCGGGCGCCCGATCACCTACCCCGCGGCCGAGCCGATGGCCACCAAGGGCGACCCCGTGCGCGCCCGCGCGTACGCGGCGGTGTGGGACCGCTCGGCCGAGTTCCGGCGCATCCACATCCGCCTCAGCTCGTCCGTGGGGATCGGGATGCTGGCCTACGCCGTCCTGCGCCTGGTCATCATCTTCACCGCCGCCTCGGTCGCCGACGCGGTCTGGGCCCAGGAGGTGCCCGGGATCGTCCTGCTCGCCGGAGCGCTGGGCCTGATCCGCCTCCAGGTGCCCAAGCTGAGGCGGATCGTCGACGCCGAAGAGGCGGCCCTGCCCTCCGGCGGCCGAACCCCGCACGCGGCCGGAACCGGCGACCGGGCGCAGCTCAGCGGGAACAGGGACAGCAGATGACCGGGCCGCGGGCCGCCTCACCGGACGCCTTCGGACGCGGTCACGAGGAGGGTGCGGGCTTTCTCGCGGTGAAGCGGAATTGGTGGGCGTTCGACCGGTGCACGGTGACGTCCGCGAATCCGGCAGCGTGCAGGCGCGCTTCGAGAGTGTCGGGGTCGACGGGGACATAGGTGTCGCCGCGATGCCCTTGCCGGATCATTTCGGTGTCGAGCGAGTCGACGCCGATCAGTGCGGCACCGGGCCTCAGAAGACGGCTGAGCCGGGCGAACAACTCGTCCTGAGCCTGCGGCGACTCCATGTGGTGCAGCATCGAGAAACACGTCCCGGCGGTGAACCGGCCCTCTTCGAGTTCGACGGTCCGGGCGTCGCCCTGAATGATCTCCGCGTTGCTTCCGCGAAGGCGTTCGCGCAGTCCGGCGGCGAGGTCGGGATCCACCTCGACCGCCGTTACCCGGCCGGTCGTTTCCAGGAGCAGGTCGGTCGTGAGACCGGGCCCCGGACCGATCTCCAGCACGTCGTCACCGAGGTCGGCGACGCGCCGCAGCCAGGGAAGCAGATCGGTGCGCAACGTCTCGGCCCACGCGGGGCTCGCCAGGTAGGACAGGTGGGATTCGTTCATGCGACATTGGTACCGTTCGGGCATGGCAGCCGGCTCTGCAGAAACGGCCGTTCTCGCGCCTTCGGCGGCCAATGTCAGGCGGGTGGTGCCCGGGCGGTACGGCGGGATGGCCGCCGGGTCCTACGCCTTCGAAGGCGATCTGCGCGATCTTCCGCCGGATATGCCGTGGCACTCGCACGATCTTCACCAATTGGAATACGCCTTCGAAGGCGTCGTGCTGCTGGAGACCGCCGTGGCGCGCTACCGCCTCCCGCCGCGCCAGGCCGTGTGGATTCCCGCGGGGCTGGCGCACAAGAGCACCTTCGCGGCGGCCAAGACCGTGTCGGTGTTCTTCGAGCCGTCCCTCGTGCACGACCGGGCGGGCCGCGCCCGCGTCCTGCCGGTGGAGCCGGTGCTCCGCGAAATGATGATCTATGCGCTGCGCTGGCGCATCGACCGGACGTCCAGCGACCCGGTCGCCGACAGCTACTTCGAGACCCTGGCCCATCTGGTGTCGGACGGGCTGCGGTACGAACTGCCCTTCTACCTTCCCACCAGCACCGATCCGCTCGTCGCCGCCGTGATGCGCCATACCGACGACCATCTGGACACCGTCGACCTCCGCCAGGTCTGCGAAGCGGTCCGCGTCTCGGAACGGACCCTGCGCCGCCGGTTCCACGCGTCCACCGGGATGACCTGGCGGCAGTACGCCCTGCACAGCAGGATCCTGCACGCGATGACGCTGCTCGTCGATCAGGAGGCCACGATCACGAGCGTCGCCACCGCCGTCGGTTTCGACAGCGCCAGTGCCTTCAGCCGGGCCTTCCAGAGCTACACGGGACGCACGCCCACCGCGTTCCGGCAGAACAGAGACCCTGCGACGAGCACCTGAACCCGTGTGGTCGGCCCAGGACGAGGCGGGGGCTGCTGGAGCGGGACACGCACACGAACATGCAGTTGCCGGCCGCCTGCTTCACCGGCCGCTGAACCTGCGCCTGGTGAAGAGCACGGCCTTCCCGTCCGGGGTCCTCGAGCTGGTGTACGCGCCGGCCGCCGAGTAGGGCCGGTGGTCCAAGGCGCGATGAGCACTGTCGGTGGGGTCGCGTTTAATCGGAGCGTGGACGTTGAAGAGCGCATCGCGGAGCTGGCCGCCGAGGTCAGGCGGCTGAACGACCTGTACTACGGCGCCGGCGACAGCCCCCTGCCGGACGCGGACTACGACGCGCTGAAGGACGAGCTGGCGGCGCTCGTCGCCGAGCATCCCGAGCTGGAGCCGGCCGACAGCCCGCTCGGCAAGGTCAACGCGCCGGCCGAGCTGACCGGCCCGACCGTGCGCCATGCGCGGCCGATGCTGTCGCTGGGGAAGGCGACGAGCGAGGAGCAGATCCGCGCGTTCTGCGAGCGCTTCGGCGGCCAGGTGTTCCGCGTGTCGGAGAAGCTCGACGGGCTCTCGCTCAGCGTCGTCTACACCGATGGCCGGCTCGACTATGTCGCCACCCGCGGCACCGGGGCGGTCGGCGAGCTGGTGACCGAGAAGGTGCGCCACGTGATCCCGGGGCTGCCCGCCGCGATCCGGGCGCCCGGACGTGTCGAGGTCCGCGGCGAGGCGGTGATGCTGCGGTCGGTGTGGGCCGCCTACAACGAGGCGCACCCGGACAAGACGCTGACCAACCCGCGCTCGGGCGCCGCAGGGACGCTGGTGCTGAAGGACCCGGAGGCGGCCGCGCAGGCCAGGCGGGTGCTGCGGTTCTACGCGTTCGGCGCCGACCGCGACGGCGACGCCATCGAGATCCCGGACGGTTTCGAGCCGGTCGCGCAGTACGTGTGCGGCACCGCCGACGAGGTGGTGGCCGCGATCGAGGAGATCGGCGGCCGCCGCGACGGGCTGGACTACGACATCGACGGCGCGGTCGTGCGGCTGCACGAGCCCGCGGCGTTCGACGCGGCGGGCTTCAACAGCGCCGAGCCGCGCGGCGCGATCGCGTTCAAGTACCCGCCGGAGGAGAAGCTGACGACGCTGCTGTCGGTCGAGTGGCCGGTCGGCAAGATCGGCCGGGTCCCGCCGCGCGCGAAGGTCGCGCCGGTGTTCGTCGGCGGCGTGACGGTGGAGAACATCACCCTGCACAACCCGCGCCTGATCCGCGAGCGCGACCTGCGGATCGGCGACACGGTGGCGGTGGTGCGGCGCGGCGACGTGATCCCGTTCGCGGGCCGCTCGCTGCCGGAGCGGCGCGACGGGAGCGAGGTCGAGATCGTCCCGCCGGCGCACTGCCCGTCGTGCGGTTCGGAGCTGGAGGTCCGCGGCACCGGCGAGGAGCGCTGGTGCCTGAACCTGCAGTGCCCGGCGCAGGCGACGCGGCGGCTGATGCACTGGGCGTCGCGGCAGGCGGCCGACATGGAGGGCGTCGGCGACGTCTGGATCGAGAAGCTCGCCGAGGAGGGCGTGCTCAGGCGCCGCAGCGACCTGTACGACCTGACGGCCGGGCAGCTGCTCGGCTACGAGCGGATGGGCGAGGTCAGCGCCCGGAACATGGTCGAGTCGATCGCGTCGTCCAAGGGCATGGGGCTGCGCCGGGCGCTGATCGGGCTGGCGATCCCGATGGCGTCCGAGGGCACGGCCAAGCGGCTGTGCCTGGCCGGGTACGAGCGCATCGAGGACGTCGCGGCGGCCACCGTCGAGGACCTGGTGGCGATCCGCGACATCGGGCCGAAGGTCGCCGAGAGCATCGTGGCGTTCTTCGCCCGCCCGGACGTCCGGGAGGAGATCGCGGCGCTGCGCGAACGCGGCGTGAACCTCGACGTCCTGGACGAGGACCGGCCGGTCGACGCGGCGGCCGCGGGCGACTCGCCGCTCAAGGGGAGGTCCGTCGTGATCACCGGCGCGTTCACCGACCCGCGCTCGGGCGCCAAGATCAGCCGGCCGGACGTGACGCGCCTGGTCGAGCAGGCGGCGGCGACGACCGCCTCGTCGGTGTCGGCGAGCACCGACTACCTGCTGGCGGGCGCCAACGTGGGCGCCGCGAAGACCGGCAAGGCCGAGAAGCTCGGCGTCACGGTCGTCCGGCAGGACGAGCTGTGGCGCTGGCTCGCCGAGGCCGGGGTCGTCTGACGCAGCCGCGCCCGTCACGCCTAGGTGGGCAATGGGCCGGGCATGCCGCGGTCAAGAATCCCGTGGCCGCGCTGTCCGTGCCGGCGTTGCGGGTAGCCGCCCTTCAGGGGGTGGCGGCTATGCGCATCGGTGGGCCTGTCGTCCCGATGGCGGCGACGGCGATCGACCGCGTTCCGGACGAGGCGGCCTGTCCCGGCGGGTGCCGGTACGAGCCCAAGTGGGACGGGTTCCGCGCGCTGGCGGTCGTGAACGACAAGGGCGGCGTGCGGCTGTGGTCGCGGCGGCTGAAGAGCCTCAACGACGCGTTCCCCGAGGTCGTGCTCGCCGTCTTCGACGCGCTGCCGCCGGGGACCGTGGTCGACGGCGAGATCGTCCGCTGGGGACGTGACGGGCGCCTGGACTTCGCGGCGTTGCAGCGGCGGCATGTCGCCGGACGCCGCCGCCGCGAGCTCGCGCTGACCGAACCGTGCCATTACGTGGTGTTCGACGTGCTGGAGACCGGTGGGACCGACCACCGGCCCAGGCCGCTGTCCGAGCGCCGCAACATCCTCGAACACCTCCTGTCCGGCGTGCCGGACACCTCCCCGATCGTGCTGTGCCCGCAGCTGCGCGACGCGGGCGAGGCCCGGGTGTGGTTCGAGATCCTGCCCGCGCAGGGCATCGAGGGCCTCGTCGTCAAGGCCGCGTCGGGCCGCTACCAGGAGGGCAGGCGCGGCTGGTGGAAGGTCAAGCACCGCACCACCACCGAAGCCGTCGTCGGCGGCGTCACGGGCGGCGCCGCCGCCCCGGAGACGCTGATCCTCGGCCGTCACCGGCCCGACGGGCGGCTGCGCGTCGTCGGGCGCTCCGGTCCGCTGCCGCCGGCCGCGCGCCGCGAACTCGCCGGCCTGCTGACGCCCGCCGGGGACGACCACCCGTGGCCAGCGGTCCTGCCGCCCGGCTGGGCCGGCGGACTGCCCGGGACGGAGGCGCCGACCCCGTACGTCCGGGTCGTCCCGGACCTCGTCGTCGAGATCAGCGTGGACGCCGCGGCGGAGCACGGCCGGTGGCGCCACTCGGTGCGGTACGTCCGGACGCGCACCGACCTGCACCCGATGCAGATCCCCAAGGACCTCCACCTGGAGTGACCCGCGGCGCCACCGGGATCGGAGGCCGGTGGCCCTACGGCCGGGCGCGGGCCAGCAGGAGGGTGACGTCGTCTTCGGCGGCGCTCGTCACCATGGCGCCGATCACGCTGGTGCAGAGGCGGTCCAGCGGGACGCCGGTCCGGGCCAGGGCGGCGCCGAGGCGCCGCATGCCGTCGTCGAGGTCGGCGTCGCGGCGCTCGATGAGGCCGTCGGTGTACAGGGCCAGCAGGGCCCCGTCGCCGAGGTCGAACTCGGCGGACTCGTGCGCGCCGAGGCCGAGCCCGATCGGGGTGCCCGCCGGGAGGTCGGGGAAGAACACGCCGCCGCCGGGACGGACGATCGCGGGCGGGAGGTGCCCGGCCGACGCCATGGCGCAGCGCCGGGTGGCCGGGTCGTAGACGGCGTAAAGGCAGGTCGCGGCGATGGGCGACAGCGCGCCCTGCTCCTCCTCGTCCTGGCGGGCGTACAGCTCGTCGAGGCGGGCGAGCAGTTCGGCCGGGGGGAGGCCGAGGTAGGCCAGCGTCCGCATGGCGGTGCGCAGGCGCCCCATGCTCGCGGCGGCGTCGATCCCGTGTCCGGTCACGTCCCCCACCACCAGGGCGAGGCGGGAGTCGGGCAGCGGGATCGTGTCGTACCAGTCGCCGCCGACGCCCTGGTGGACGTCGGACGGCAGGTAGCGCGAGGCCAGGTCCATCACGTCCCCGCCGCACAGCCTGCGTGGCAGGAGCCGGCGTTGCAGGGCGAGGGACGCGTCGTGCTCGCGGGTGTACTGGCGCGCGTTGTCCAGGCTCAGCGCGGCGCGGGCCGCCAGCTCCTCGGCGAGCACGAGGTCGTCCCGGGTGAACTGGGCCTTGTTGTCGGTGCGGACGAACACGGCGATGCCGAGGAGGCTGCCGCGGGCCCGCAGCGGGACGATGATCAGCGTGTGCATGCCCATGGCGCTGATGACCCGGGCGCGGTGCGGGTCCTCGTCGAGCCAGCTGCCGGGCGCGGTGTTCATCTCCGGCTCGAAGTACGAGCGGCCCGTGGCGAGGACCTTGGTGAACGGGGATCCGGGCGGCACGTAGACCGGCTGCCCCAGCGGCCACAGCGCCTCGGGGACGCCCTCATGGATCGAGGTGAGGCCCGCGCGGCGGAACACCGGGATCCCGTTCTGGTTGGCCGCGAGCCGCTCGAGCGGCTCGGTCCCGGGCAGGACGGCCTCGGTGAGGTCGACGGTGGCGTAGTCGGCGAACGCCGGGACGGCGAGGTCGGTGAGCTCCTGCGCGGTCCGCTGGACGTCGAGGGTGGTGCCGATCTGGACGCTGGCCCGGCGGAGCAGGGCCAGCCGCTCGCGCGCCCTGCTGTTGGTGATGTCGATGGCCATCAGGCAGACCCCGAGCGGACGCGAGTCGAGGGCCTCCACGCGGAACAGGAAGGTCGAGAACGTGCGTTCCCGGCCCGTCCCGCCCCACCGGGATTCGCGGTCCAGGACCGGGTCTCCGCCGTCGAGCACCTCGCGGATGAGTTCCGGCGGGACGAGGGGGTCGTCCTCGCCGCGCGCCTCGGGCAGCGGCCGGCCGGCCTCGAAGCAGGGGAAGAAGCCCTCCAGCCGCTGCGCCTGCTCGTTCCGCCAGACCGAGCGCAGGTCGGTGTCCCAGACGACCATCACGACGGGGGCCGCGCTGAGCAGCGGTTCCAGCACGGACGTGCCGAGGGTGAGGGCGGAGGCGGGGATCGCCGCGATCACCCAGGCGGGCGCCCCGTCCGGGGTGGTGATCCGGATCCGCTCGAGGTGCGTGACGATCTGGTCACCGTCGTGGTGGCGCAGGTCGACCATGCCGATCCGGTAGTCGTCGTCGCCGTGCCCGCCGTGCCACGTCCAGATCCGGGTCGCGCGGTCGCGCTCCATGCGCAGGTCCGTGCCCGGCCGGCCGAGGATCTCCGCGGCCGGGTAGCCGAGGATCTCTTCAGCGGCCTTGGACCATCCGACCACGTCGCCGCGGGCGTCGAGCACGGCGACCGCGGGGACGGGCGAGTCGCTGCCGTGCTCCCAGATGTCGCTGCGGGCCATGTGCCCCATACAACCACGCGCCCTCTTCGGCCATGGCACCTGACCTGCGGTGATCCGCTTCGCAGGGTCCGCGGCCGCGGGCTCACGCGGGTGCGTGCGGGACGAGCCGCCGGACGACGGACACCGCCCGGGCGAGGTGGGGTTCGGTCCGGCCGGTCCGGTGGGCGATGGCCAGGTCGACGGTGACGGCGGGACGCGCGAGGGGGCGGAAGACGACGCCGTCGAGGTCCAGGGCCGTCACCGGCTCCGGGACGACCGCCGCGCCGAGCCCGCCCGCGACGAGGGTGACCAGGGTGGAGGTCTCGCCGACCTCGTGCCGGATCCGGGGTTCGACGGCGGCGTCGCGGAAGAGGCCGAGCACGACGTCGTACATGACGGAGCGGCGGTCCGCGGAGTGCACGATGAGGTCGGCGCCCGCGAGGTCGGCGACCTCCACCCGGCGGAGCGCGGCGAGCGGGTGGTCGGCGGGGACGGCGACGACGAGCCGGTCGCGGCGCAGCGGCAGGACGGTGAGGGACAGGTCGGCGATCGGGGGGCGCAGCAGCGCGAGGTCGATCTCTCCGGCGCGCAGCGCGGCGGCCTGGTCGGGCACGAGCATCTCGCCGCGGAAGGAGAAGTCGACGCCGGGCAGCTCGCGGGACAGGCCGCGGGAGATGGCGGGCAGCAGGCTGTAGGTGGCGGAGCCGACGCAGCCGATCGTGAGGTGGCCGACGGTTCCGGCCGCGATGCGGCGGGCCTCGTGCGCGGCCTCGTCGACCTCGGCGAGGATCGCGCGGGCGCGGGCGAGGTAGCCGCGGCCCGCGTCGGTGAGGTCGACCCGGCGGGTGCTGCGGTGCAGGAGCTCGACACCGAGGTCGCTCTCCAGGCGGCGGATCGCCTGTGACAGCGGCGGCTGGGCCATGCTGAGCCGGTCGGCGGCGCGGCCGAAGTGGAGTTCCTCGGCGACGGCGACGAAGTACCGCAGGTGGCGGAGATCCATATTGTCTGCATATCAATCAGAGCGAATATTGATACTTCACTGTATCAAGGGAGGCCACCTAGCCTCGAGGGCATGAGCACCTACCTGTACTCGGCCGTCCGGACGCCGTTCGGGCGGTTCAACGGCGCCCTGGCGGGCGTCCGGCCCGACGACCTGGCGGCGGGCGTGATCACCGCGCTGCTGGAGCGGGCGCCCGGGCTCGACCCCGCGCAGATCGGCGAGGTCGTGTGGGGCAACGCGAACGGCGCGGGCGAGGAGAACCGCAACGTCGGCCGGATGGCCGCGCTGCTCGCCGGGCTGCCGACGAGCGTGCCCGGCACGACCGTCAACCGGCTGTGCGGCTCCAGCCTGGACGCGGCGATGATCGGGTCCCGGACGATCGAGACCGGCGACGCCGATGTGGTGCTGGCCGGCGGGGTCGAGTCGATGACGCGGGCGCCGTGGGTGCTGCCGAAGCCGGCCAGGGGCTTCCCGGCCGGGAACGTCACCGCCGTGTCGACGACGCTCGGCTGGCGGCTGGTGAACGAGCGCATGCCGGAGGAGTGGACGGTCTCGCTGGGCGAGGCCAACGAGCTGCTCCAGGAGAAGTACGGCGTCGAGCGCGAACGGCAGGACGCGTTCGCCCTGCGCTCGCACCGGCTCGCGGCGGCGGCCTGGGACGACGGCTTCTACGACGACCTGGTCGTGCCGGTCGAGGGGCTGAAGCGCGACGAGGGCATCCGCGCCGACACCTCGCCGGAGAAGCTGGCGGCGCTGAAGCCGAGTTTCCGCCCGGACGGCACCATCACCGCCGGCAACGCCTCGCCGCTGAGCGACGGCGCCTCGGCGCTGCTGCTCGGCTCCGCCGCGGCCGCCGGCCGGATCGGCCTGGAGCCGATCGCGCGCATCGCCGGGCGGGGCGCGTTCGCGCTCGACCCGCAGGACTTCGGCTACGCCCCCGTCGAGGCGGCGAACCGCGCCCTCGCGCGCGCCGGGATCGGCTGGGACGCGGTGGGCGCCGTCGAGCTGAACGAGGCGTTCGCCGTCCAGTCGCTGGTCTGCGTCGACGCCTGGGGCGTCGACCCGGAGATCGTCAACACCCGCGGCGGCGCGATCGCGATCGGTCACCCGCTCGGCGCCAGCGGCGCGCGCGTCCTCGGCACGCTCGCGAAGGTGCTCCGCGAGCGCGGTGAGCGCTGGGGCGTCGCCGCCATCTGCATCGGCGTGGGGCAGGGCCTCGCCGTCGTCCTGGAAAATGCGGGGGCGGGCGCGTGAGCCGCACGGAGATCGCCGAGAGCGTCGACGAGGCCGTCCGCGGCATCGCGGACGGCAGCACCGTCCTGGTCGGCGGCTTCGGCTTCGCCGGCATGCCGTTCGACCTGATCGACGGGCTGATCCGGCAGGGCGCGAAGGACCTCACCATCGTGTCCAACAACGCCGGCAACGGCGACGTCGGGCTGGCCGCGCTGCTCAAGGCCGGACGCGTCCGCAAGGTGATCTGCTCGTTCCCCCGGCAGAGCGACTCCTACGTCTTCGACGAGCTGTACCGGGCCGGGCGGATCGAGCTGGAGGTCGTGCCGCAGGGCAACCTCGCCGAGCGGATGCGCGCGGCGGGCGCGGGCATCGGCGCCTTCTACTGCCCGACCGCCGCCGGCACCCCGCTGGCCGAGGGCAAGGAGACCCGGACCATCGACGGGCGCGTCCACCTCCTGGAGTACCCGATCAAGGGCGACGTGGCGCTGATCAGCGCCCACCGCGCCGACACGATGGGCAACCTCGTCTACCGCAGGACCGCCCGCAACTTCGGGCCGGTCATGGCGACGGCCGCGGCCACCACGATCGTGCAGGTGGGCGGCGTCGTCGCGGCCGGGGAGCTCGACCCGGAGGCGGTCGTCACGCCCGGCATCTTCGTCGACCGCGTGGTGCGGGTCGAGGAACGCCACTACACCGTCCAAGGAGCGCGCTGACATGGCCCTCACCCCGGACGAGCTGGCCGCGGTCGTCGCCCGCGACATCCCGGCGGGCTCGTACGTCAACCTCGGCATCGGCCGCCCCACCAAGGTCGCCGACCACCTCCCGGACGGCTCGGGCGTCGTCCTGCACACCGAGAACGGCATGCTCAACATGGGCCCCGCCGCGACCGGCGACGAGATCGACCCGGACCTCACCAACGCCGGCAAGGTCCCGGTGACCGAGCTTCCCGGCGCGTCGTACTTCCACCACGCGGACTCGTTCGCGATGATGCGCGGCGGCCATCTCGACGTGTGCGTGCTCGGCGCGTTCCAGGTGTCGGCCACCGGCGACCTCGCGAACTGGAGCACCGGCGAGCCCGGCGCCATCCCGGCCGTCGGCGGCGCGATGGACCTGGCCATCGGCGCCAAGCAGGTCTTCGTGATGATGACGCTGTTCGACAAGCAGGGCGAGTCGAAGCTGGTGCCCGCGTGCACCTACCCGCTGACCGGCGTCGGCTGCGTCAGCCGGATCTACACCGACGTCGCCGTCATCGACGTCGGCCCGGACGGCGCGTCGGTCCGCGAGACCTTCGGGATCACGATCGACGAGCTCCGCGACCGCGTTCCCGTCCCCCTCAAGGCCGGCTGAGACCGGAGCGGCGGTCCGGCAAGGGGCGCGGAGCCCGTCGTCAGGGGCTCCGGCCCGTCGGCTGGACGGCACGGGTTCCCTTTCGTCATGATTCGCGAATGTGGCGTGAGCTGATCGACGAACACACCCGCGAGGCCCGCTTCGCCCCGCCCGCCGCGGAGCGGGAGCTGCAGCGCGTCGAGGAGAGCCTGGGGCACCTGCTCCCCGACGATCTGGCCGAGCTGCTCGGCGAGACCGACGGCGTGGTCGACGCCAACGGCTACAACCTCATCTTCTCCGCCGAGCAGCTCCTGCAGGGCAACCTGGAGATGCGCACCTACCCCGCCCTGAAGCGGCTCTACATGGCGTTCGACCAGCTGCTGTTCTTCTCCGACGCCCCCGGCGACGGCAACCTGTTCGCCTACGCCCTCGTCCCGGAGGGACGGCCCGACATCTTCGTCTGGGACCACCGGACCGACAACCGGCGCTGCGTCGCACCGTCCCTGGAGCACTTCGTCAAGGCCTGGCTCACCGGCCGCGTCCAGCTCTGACCCCGCCCCCGGCATGGGGACTGCCGCCCGATAAGGGTGTTTCACCCGATTCTCAAGTTCCTCCGGAAGCCGGTGAGAGCCGCCGGAAGCGGGGTAGGACGCCCCGCTGACGGCATGACACAGAAGTCTCAAGGTCAGGCCGGCACGGGTCCAGGACCCGCCGGCCCCGGCAGTTAGGACGTCTTCCATGCTCTCCTGCCTGCGCATGCTCACGGCCGCCTCGCTGGCCGCCGCGACGACCGGGCCGATCACCGCGACCGCCGCGTCCGCCGCCGCGCGGCCGGGCCGGCCCGCCGCCGACTTCAGCTGCTCGAAGCTGGTCCTGTCCACCAGCGGGCTCGCCCGCGGGGTGCGCGGCTGCCGGCCGGAGAAGGCCGGCTCCCGCGCCCCCGGCGACATCCACGGCACCTTCACCATCCGCGGCTACGTCCCGGAGAAGGCGAAGCCCGTGACGGTCACCTGCCGGCCGGACCCCGACCTGCCCCACGACCCGTCCGGCGCGTACGTCCGCGAGCTCTTCGGCTTCCACTGCAGATGACCGGCCGCACCGCGCCACCCGCCCGCCGGGTCAGGCGTCGGGCGACGCCAGGGGCAGGCGCAGCACGAACCGCGCGCCGCGCGGGGAGTCCTCGACGTGGAGGGCGCCGTTGTGGGTCTCGGCGACGGCGCGGCAGATCGCCAGGCCGAGGCCGCTGCCGCCGGGATCGCGGCGGCGGCCCTCGGACAGCCGGGTGAACGGCTGGAAGACGCGCTCCCGGTCGGCCCGCGCGATCCCGCCGCCGTCGTCCTCGACGGTGACCATCGCGTCGTCGTCCGCGCGCCGCACCGTGACCCGCACGTCAGTGCGGGTGTGTCGCTGGGCGTTGACCAGCAGGTTGGCCAGCACGCCGGCGAGCTGGACCCGGTTGCCGGTGACGGCGAGCTCCTCATCGGCGCTGACCCGCACGGGCGGCCCGCCGCCGCGCCTGGCGGCCTCCTCGCGGGCCAGGGCGGCCAGCCCGACCCGCTCCACCGCCCGGGGCCCGGTGCTGACGCGGGTGAGCATCAGCATCTCGTCGATGATCGCCTGGAGCCGCTCGGCGGAGGCGAGCGCGTCCTCGACGCCGCGGCGCGCGTCGGCCTCGGGGAACAGCAGCACCTCCTCCAGCTGCGTCCGCAGGCCCGTGAGCGGGCGGCGCAGCTCGTGGGAGACCATCGAGCCGAACCGGCGCTGGCGCTCCATCGCGTCCTGGAGCCGGGCGAGGGTCTGGTTCGCGGTGCGCGCGAGCCGGGCGATCTCGTCGTCGCCGGACGGCTGCGGCACGCGCAGGCTGAGGTCGCTGATGGTGATCTCGGCGATCCGCGTCCGCATCGCCTCGACGGGCCGCAGCGTGCGACCGACCAGCGCCCACGTCGCCCATCCCGTGAGCAGGGCGGCGGCGAGGACGCCCGCGGCGACGAGAGCCTCCAGCCGGTGCGTGCCGAGCAGCGGGGACCGCGGCAACGCCGCGTAGACGATGTGGGTCTGGCCGTTCCACAGCCGGGCGGCCTTCTCCGGGGAGACGCGGCTTGCGGTGATCACCAGGCACCGCCCGTTCCCGCACTGGACGCGGCTCTGGATCTGGTCGCCGGAGGGCGGCTTCAGCGTGCTCAGCGCGGGCAGCCCGCTCGCCGCCCGGCTCGCCGACACCACGCTCCCGGAGGCGTCGACGAGCTGCAGGTAGGGGACGCGCACACCGGTGAGCGGCGGCGGCGGGGTGGGCGAGCGGATCGTGCCGATCCACAGGGTGGCGGCCCGCCGGGTGTCGCGGAAGGCGTCCCGCTCGATCCGGTCGCGGACGGCGGTGTCCACGCCGATCCCGATGACCGCGTAGACCAGCAGCGAGACGCCCGTCATGGCCAGGGCGGTGCGCGCCCGGATCGAGGCCGGCGCGAAACGCGGACGCACCCTGCCGTCACCCCCCGGTCGCCGTCGGCCCTTCCCTTCCCCCTCTATTAGGCGGCACCGTGGCGCGGCGCTCGGTCGGCGCGCTGCAAAAGGGGCGTAACGCCTCCCCTACGAACCCGGAAACCGCGCGGTTCGGGGCGGGCACCGGCTCAGCGCGGCGGGCGGCCCTTCAGGGCTTCGCCGGCGGTGCCGGACGCGCCGGTCCCGATCCGCCGGACGCGGCGCTCCACATCCCTGCGGGCGCCGTCGGTGCCGGGCGCCTTGCCCGTTTCGAGGGTCCCGGCGTCCGCGGTCGAGCCCGTCCCGACGTGCTGGACGCGGCGCCGCACGTCCGCCTGGGCGTCCTTGATCCGGGGGGCCGTGTCCGGCGCCACGTCGCCGGCGTCCGCGCGCCCGCCGGTCCCCATGTGCTTGAGGCGGCGCGCCACGTCCTTGCGGGCGCCGCCGGTCTCGGTGCGGTCGCCGAGCGTCCCGCGCTCGCCGCTCGCGCCGGTGCCGACACGCCTGACGCGGCGCGCCATGTCCGCCTCGGCGTCGTTCCCGCCGGATCCCCTGCCCATCGCGCGCTCCCCCGTAGCCGGCGTGTGTCCAGGCTGTATCCGGCGCGCGCACTTCGGGCTCACGTCCCCGGCACGCGCGCCGGCACATTCCAGCTGGTACCCCGCTGACCTGGGGACAAGCCTCCGGCGAGGCGCCCCCGGCTCAGCTCCGGGCGAGCCCGGCCTCGATCGCCTCGATGATCCGGGGGCGCAGCTCCGCGGCGCCGATGACGGCGTCGACGGACCCGACCTCGACCGCGCGGCGGATGTCGTGCACGCGGTCGAACTCCGCCGCGACCTCGCCGAGCTTCTCGGCGCGGACCGCCGAGCGCAGCTCGTCGAGCTCCGCGGTCACCGTGGCGCGGCCGGGGCCGGTGGCGGCCGCCACGCGGGCCTCCAGCTCCCGGACGCGGGGGTCGGCGGCCGTGCGCGCGTCGACGTCGCGGGCGAACACCGCCGCGGCGGCGGGCGCGCCGCCGAGCACCGAGGCGAACGAGCCCTCCAGCGCGAACACGGTCATGTTCGGGTTCAGCGCTTTGGAGAACACCACGAACGCGCCGCCGTGGTACCGCGAGATCACGCAGAACACGATGGGCCCGCGGAAGTTGACGATCGCGCGGCCGATCTCCGCGCCGTACTCCAGCTGCAGCTTGCGCATCGACTCCGGCGAGCCGTCGAAGCCGGACAGGTTCGCCAGCACCACCAGCGGCCGGTTGCCACTGGCCGCGTTGATCGCCCGCGCGGCCTTCTTCGACGACCGCGGGAACAGCGTGCCCGCGGTGTAGGCGTCCGGGCCGTCGGTGGGCGGGAAGCCGTGCCGCGGCACCGGCCGCGACTCGATGCCGAGCAGGCACACCGGGACGCCGCCGAGGTGGACGTCCTGCACGACCGCGGTGTCCGCGTCGGCCATGCCCGCCCAGCGCTCCAGCACCGGGTGGTCCTGGTCGGACAGCGCCCGCATGACGGTGCGGATGTCGAACGGCTTCTTGCGGTCCGGGTTGGCCTCGGCGGAGAAGATCTCGCCGACGGTGGTGAAGTCGCTGCCCTCCACGACGTGCGGGAAGCCGGAGACGTCGCGGCCCGCCGGATCGGCCGTCGGGACGCGGCGCGGGGACCGCTCGCCGGGCGCGACGTAGGTGTGCGCGTAGTGCGCCATGAGGATGTCGCGCGCGGCGGTCAGGTTCGGCGCCCAGTACTGCGCCTGCCCGTTCGGGCCCATCACCCGGTCGTAGCCGCCGATGCCGAAGTTGTCCTCGGCCGACACGCCGCCGGAGAAGTCGAGCGCCTGCTTGCCGGTCAGCACCATCGCCGAGTCCGGCGTCATCACGAGGACGCCCCTGGTGTGCATCAGCATCGTCGCCTCGGCGTTCCAGTACGGCTGGGCGCCGACGTTGATGCCCGCGACCACGATGTTGATCTCGCCGCCGTCCTGGGTGAACTCGACGATCCGCTTGAGCGCGGCGGCCACCCAGTCCATGTTCTCGGTGCCGGACTCCATGGAGATCCGGGCGCCCGCGGACAGCGCGTACCACTCCAGCGGCACCCGCATCCGCTCGGCGAGGTCCAGCGCGGCGATCACGCGGCGGCACTCCGGCTCCGACAGCGCGCCGAGCGCCTTCGTCGGGTCGCCGAGCAGCACGACGCGGGTGACGCCCTCCGGGTGCCGGTCGGTCGGCGTGGTGACGACGCCCGCGACCATCGCCGCGGTGTTGCGGCCCTTCGGCCGGTCGACCGGCACCAGGGCGTTGTCCTCGTCGAGGTCGTGCTCGACGAAGTCGCCCAGCATGGCGGTCAGCTCGTAGGGGTAGACGGTGTTGCGGGCGCTCGCGCGCAGCACCTTCTGCCGGTAGCCGTCGACCGGCTCGATCGGGTCGCCGGACGGCTCGCCGACGGTCAGCTCGACGCCGCCCGCGGCGTCGAAGGCCAGCCGCACCGCGATCTTGGTCAGCTCGCCGGTGCTCCGGTCCCGCTGCCGGCCGATGAGCAGGATCTCCTCCAGCCCGGCGCCCGCGGTCGTCGGCAGCACCCGCCCGACGATCATCTCCAGCTCGGCGCGGGTGAGGTCGATCGGCGGCCACACGTACAGCACGATCCGGTTGGTGTCGAACCGGTTCTTGGACGGCCGCCGCGACCGGGCGCGCCGGATCGAGTCGACGCAGGTCGCGATGGAGTACTCCGCCATCGGCAGCGTCGCGAGCCGGCCCTCGTTGTCGCGCAGCTCGGTCAGGTCGCGGACCTGCGCGAACGCGACGAGGCGGTCGTCGGACGGGTTGTCGCGCGCCACGCACTGGAACAGGTAGACCTCCTCGTCCGCCGACGGGAGCCGGGTGAGGTCGAACCTGTTCAGCCGCTCCAGCTGCATCCGCTGCGCGATGTAGGGGTGCAGGCCGCGGATGAGCCGCTCCTCCGCCATCCCGGTGGCGGACGGGCGGAACGTGAAGTGGTGGTGCATCACCGCGCCGGCGCTGCCCGCGACGGTGGCGGTGAGCCGGCGGACCCGCGGCGGCAGCGGATGCGCGGCGATGACCTCCTGCAGCGCGGCGGCCATGGCGTCGAAGTCCTCGGGCTGGTTCTCCCAGGCGAGGTAGATGTCGGCGTCGATGGCGTCCGCGCCGCCGGCGAGCGCCGCGAGCCCGCGCAGCGCGCCGCCCAGCTCCTCGAACCGGACCGCGGCCGACGCCACCGACGAGTCCGCGCGCTCGGCGACCACGAACGCGCAGCCCGCGCCGTCGCCGGCCTCCGGGGTGACGGGAGGTCGGTCGGGGTTGTGTTGGTCGGGGGTAAGCACGGTGCGGACGCCGGTGAGGCCCTTGTTGCCGTAGTAGCGGCGGGTCAGCACCTCCAGCATGACCGAGTTGTCGAGGTCGTGGCGGACGAGCCGCTGCCCGAGCAGCCGCACGAGCGGTTCGGTGCTGCGCACCATCTCGGCGATGCGCTCGGCGCGGTCCGGGGCGTCCGGGTGCGCGTCCAGGTGGCGCAGGTGCCGGCGGACGGAGGCGTAGACGCGGGCGCGGTTGCGGCGCAGCAGCGGCTGCGCGAACCACGCGAACACCACGCCGCACGCGAGGTCGTAGACGACCGGGAAGCGCATCTGCGTCGCGGCGACGAGGCGTTCCAGCGCGAGGCCGACGGGCTCGCGCAGCGCCTCCTCCGGCGGCGGCTCCTGCAGCCACTCGCGCAGCAGCGCCGTGACGACGGCGGCGTCGGTGGACGCGCGCTGCTGGGCGAGGAAGATCCGGAACACCGCGGCCTCGAGCTCCGGCGAGCGCTCCAGGTCGGTGACGCCGTAGTGGCCGAGCGCCTTGGCGAGCCGGGCGCGGTACTCCGCCGGCAGGCCGGCCCGCTCGACGTCGAGGCTCTGCAGGTAGGTGTGGAAGTACTCGCGGGCGCTGTGCACGTGGCCGCCGCCCGTCCCGTCGCCGCCCTCGGCGCCCGGGGCCGGGGTGTCGCGGGTCAGCTCGGCGAGGTCGGCGAACACGTCGATGAGCGCGAGCTCCTCCTCCGCGGCCCGGTGGCCGTCCGCGGCGGCGGCCCCGCGCGCGGCGAGGTAGCCGTCGAGCGCCCGGCGCTCGTCGTGCGGGTCGGCGTCGAAGCCGAGCAGCAGGCTGCGCAGCTCCTCCAGGCCGCGCGCGGCGCGCTCGCGCGCCGGGACCGCGGCGGGCTCGGCGGGCAGGTCGAGCTCGACGGCCCCGGCGGCGACGTCCTCGGCCTCGGTGCCGTCGGACAGCGGCTCCAGCCGCAGCAGCGGCGCGCCGGTCTCCACCTGGCCGCCGACGGAGACCACGCACTCCTTCAGCCGCGCCTTGAACGGCGCGCGCAGCACCGTCTCCATCTTCATGCTCTCCAGCACCAGCACCGGCGCGCCCGCCTCGACCTCGGCGCCGACCTCCAGCGGCGTCGCGACGACCAGCGCGGGCGCGGGCGAGCGGACGACGCCGCCCTCGTCCCGGCTGACCCGGTGCGTGACGCCGTCGACCTCGACCAGGTGGACCGGCCCGTGCGTGCCGGTGACCAGGCGGTACCGGGCGCCGTTGACGGAGATCTGGCCGGTGTGCCGGTCGAAGCGGTCGAGCTCGACGGTGGCGGTGCGGACGCCGTCGCCGCCCGCCTCGATGCCGACGCGGAACCGCTGCGCGCCGATCCGCGCGACGCACACCCGGTAGCCGGCGCCGCGCAGCTTCAGGTCGAGGGGCCGGCCGCTCTCGTGCCGGACCTGGGGGCGCCCGCCGGACGCCGTGGACAGCAGCCGGCGCTGCCCGGCGGCCTCCTCCGCCTCGTACGCCTCGATGGCCGCGGCGGCCAGCGCGACGCCGGAGTGCCGGTGCGTGACGAGGCCGCCCTCGCCGCGGACGCGGTCGATCCAGCCGGTGTCGGCGCTGCCGTCGAGCACCTCGGGCCGGTCGAGCAGGTCGAGCACGAAGCTCTTGTTCGTGGCGCCGCCCTCGATGATGACGGTGGTCTGCGCCATCGCCCGGCGCAGCCGGCCGAGCGCCTCGTCGCGGTCCCGGCCGTAGGCGATGATCTTGGCGATCATCGAGTCGAAGTCGGCGGGGATGGTGTCGCCCGCGGCGACGCCGGTGTCCACCCGGACGCCGGGCCCGGCGGGCAGGTCCAGCCGGGCGATGCGGCCCGGGGACGGCGCGAAGTCGCGGTCGGGGTCCTCGGCGTTCAGCCGGGCCTCGACGGCGTGCCCGCGCTCCACCGGCGGCGCGCCCTCCAGCCGTCCGCCGGACGCCACGTGCAGCTGCGCCTTGACCAGGTCGAACCCGGTGGTGGACTCGGTGATCGGGTGCTCGACCTGCAGCCGGGTGTTGACCTCCAGGAACGCGAGCAGATCCTCGCCCGGGTGGTAGAGGAACTCGACGGTCGCGGCGCCGCGGTAGCCGACCGCGACCGCGAGCCGCTCGGCGGACGCCTTCAGCTCGGCGGCCCGCGCGGGCGGCAGCACCGGCGACGCCGACTCCTCGATGACCTTCTGGTTGCGGCGCTGCACCGAGCAGTCGCGCACGCCGAGCGCCCACGCGGTCTCGCCGTCGGCGATCACCTGCACCTCGACGTGCCGGGCGCCGGTGACCAGGCGCTCCAGGAAGACGACGCCGCTGCCGAACGCGCGCGCGGCCTCCTGGCTGGTGCGCTCGTAGGCGCCGTCGAGCTCGGCCTCGCTGGTGATCACGCGGATGCCGCGCCCGCCGCCGCCGGCGGTCGCCTTGAGCATCAGCGGGTAGCCGATCTCGGCCGCGGCGGCGCGGGCGGCGTCCAGGGTCTCGACGGCGCCGCGGCTCCACGGCGCGACCGGGACGCCGACCTCCTCGGCGATCAGCTTCGCGCCGATCTTGTCGCCGAGCCGGCGCATCGCCTCCGGGCTCGGCCCGACGAACGTGACGCCGGCCTTCTCGCACACCTCGGCGAACGCCGGGTCCTCGGCGACGAAGCCCCAGCCGACCCAGGCGGCGTCGGCGCCGGTCTCGACCAGCGCGCGTTCGAGCGCCTTCAGGTCGAGGTACGGGCGCGCGGACGCGGGGCCGAGGTCGTAGGACAGGTCCGCCTCGCGCACGAAGGTGGCGGTCCGGTCGACGTCGGTGTACAGGGCGACGGTCTCGATGCGGTTCCCGGTCTCCGCGGCGATGTCCCGCACGGCGTGGATGAGCCGCATGGCGGCCTCACCGCGATTGACGATGGCGACACGTCTGAACACCCGTCCGAGCCCTCCTGTAGACCACGCTGTCCGCCGGGAACGACGGCTCTCGGCTGTGCCCACCCTTCCGGTTACCCGCGAGTAGCTCCATGTCGCTGACATCGCACACTGCGCGGCCCGAGTTGTGGGAAACGTGCAAAACCCGGCGGACCTCGAGCGCCGGCTCCGCGAGGAGCCCGGCGACCTCGCCTCGTGTGTGGTGGTGGCACTTGGCGTACAGCCAGGACGCCACCGCGCTCTCGCTCACCCCGAAGTCCAGCAGCGCGGCCTCCCTGCGCCGCCGGGCCTCCTCGACCGCCTCCGGGTCGGCGTGCTCCTCGGCGAGCAGGCGGCGCAGGTCCGCCAGGACGGGCCCGTCCGGCGGGCCGCTCCCCCATGATCGTTCCCCTGTCATCGCGAGGCACGATAGCGACCCGGTGTGACAGAGCGGTACCGATCCGGCGCCGTCGTCAGCGGTCCGGCCTCGCCGCGGGTCCGTCCCGGGGGTCGCGCAGGCCGAGGGCGGGCGCGATCACGTGGTCGATGTAGCCGTGCAGGAAGGCGATGTCGACGTCCTCGTCGAGGACGGCCCCGCCGTGCAGCGTGCCCAGCAGCATGTACTTGACGTACGGGAGGGCCTTGCAGCCGGCGGGGACCTCGCCGCGGGCGACGGCGCGGGACAGGACGGTGTCGAGCGCGGCGAGCCCGGGTTCGACGACGGCCTGCCGGACGGCGTCCATCAGCCGGGGGTCGCGGTGGATGGCGTGGGCGACGGCCCGGTTCATGCCGCGGTCGAGGGCGGCCAGCTGGTGGTACCGCCCGATGTAGGCCTTCAGGTCGTCGCGCAGGTTCCCGGTGTCGGCGGCGTCGATCTCCGGCGGGCCGAGCGAACGCAGGGCCGCGATGACGAGTTCGGGCTTGCCGCCCCACTGGCGGTAGATGGTGGCCTTGCTCATGCGGGCGCGCGCGGCGACGTCCTCCACGCTGAGGGCGTCGTAGCCGACCTCGCGGAGCCGGTCGAGGACGAGCGCGTACAGCTCGGCCGCGCGGTCGGGGGAGATGCGGCTGCGCCTGCGGGCCGCGGGTCTTGTCTCCGAACCCACATTCTCTCCCGGGAAATCGTCAGATCCGTGAGTGACCGCGGCGCCGCCGTGTCCTTACAGTGGGCGCACCTTAAAGAAACGCTGCCGTTTCGCTAAGGATGGCGTGACCGCTCCCCTCCCGACGCCGTGACGAGGCGTGCGTCGCGCCGCCCGGCGCCCTGGCCGCAGTGAGCGTACGGCACGGCGGCCCGCGGGCGAAGCCGCCCGCGCCGGGGCGCGCGCAGACCACCCCGATGGAGGAGCCATGTCCGAGATCAGCCGCCGTTCCCTGCTCACCGGCGCCGCGGCCGCCGCGGGGCTGGCCGTC
>NZ_WBMS02000038.1:0-13031 GCF_008923205.2 Actinomadura physcomitrii
CGCAGGCAGTTCGGTAAGCCGATCTCCGATTTCCAGGGTGTGCAGTTCATGCTGGCGGACATGGCGATGCGGCTGGAGGGGGCGCGGCAGCTGACCTACCACGCGGCGATCAAGTCCGAACGCGCGATGCAGGGCGAGAAGGTCCCGGACCTGACCTTCGTGTCCTCGGCGTGCAAGGCGCTGGCGTCGGATGTGGCGATGGACGTGACCACCGACGCGGTGCAGTTGCTGGGCGGGTACGGGTACACGCGGGAGTTCCCGGTGGAGCGGATGATGCGCGACGCCAAGATCACCCAGATCTACGAGGGCACCAACCAGATCCAGCGCATGGTCATCGCCCGCCAACTCCTCAAGTAACCCCCTCTGCGTCGCGAGGCCGTCACAACCGGAGGGGGAGGCCGAAGCAGCGGACCAGGGCGGGGGCGTGGAAGGCGGTCACCGCGGCGATGGCGGAGCCTCGCAGGGTGACGACCTGCACCGCGAAGGCCTCGTCGTTCACGTACATCGCGAAGCCCGGCTGCCCGTTCGCCCGGACCGGGATCAGCCGGATCCGTCCCTTGCGGAGCCTCGCCTCCAGCAGCCGGACGACGGCGTCGCGGCCCGCGAACCACGACGGGGTCGGCGGCATCTGCCAGACCGTGTCCTCGGTGAGCAGCCGGGCCAGCGCCGCGACGTCGGCGCGCTCGAAGGCGTCGGCGTACCGGTCGAGCAGGTCGCGGCGCTCCGGCTCGGGCGGCTCGGCGATCTCGTCGATCGCCGGTTCGAGCCGGTCCAGCCGGGCCCGGGCGCGCTGCAGCGTGCTGTGCACCGCGGTCGCGCTGATGCCGAGCGCGTCGCCGGTCTCCTCCGCCGACCAGGCCAGCACGTCCCGCAGGATCAGCACCGTCCGCTGCCGGACGGGCAGATGCTGCAGCGCCGCGATGAGGGCGAGCCGCAGCCCGGCGCGCCCGGCGACGATCGCCGCCGGGTCGGCCTGCTCGTCGGCGATCGGCTCCAGCCACGGGACCTCGGGGTCGCGCCGGTCGATCGCGGCCGGGTCGGAGATCGGCCCGCCCAGCCCGGCCGGCAGCACCCTGCGTCCGCCGTGCCGCAGCGCGTTCAGGCAGGCGTTGGTGGCGATCCGGTAGAGCCACGTGCGCATCGACGCGCGGCCCTCGAAATCGCCGTACGACCGCCAGGCCCGCAGGTAGGTCTCCTGGACGAGGTCCTCGGCGTCCTGCACCGACCCCAGCATCCGGTAGCAGTGGGTCAGCAGCTCCCGCCGGAACGGGGCGGCCAGCCGGACGAACTCGTCGCTCGGTTGCTCGGTCATCGTCATTCTCTGTACCTCGTCATCCCATGTTCCTCCCTCGCTTGTACAGACCCGCGAGCCAGCCGGATTCATCGGGTCGGCACCGGCCGATTCCGCGGGGCCGCGGGTCGGTACGGACATGGACAGGAAATGGGTGCTGGGGCTCGCCTCCGCGGGCTCGGTGATGGTGGCGCTGGACGCCACCGTGGTGACGACGGCGCTGAGCCGGATCCGGCTGGATCTCGGCGCCTCGATGGAACAGCTCGAATGGACCGTGAACGCCTACAGCCTGAGCTTCGCCGTCCTGCTGATGACCGGTGCCGTGCTGGGCGACCGGTTCGGGCGGCGGCGGCTCTTCACGGCGGGGCTGGGGCTGTTCACCGCCGCGTCGGCGGCGTGCGCGCTGGCCCCGGACGCGGGCTGGCTGATCGCGGCGCGGGTGGTGCAGGGAGCCGGCGCGGCCCTGGTGATGCCGCTGGCGATGGCGCTGCTCAGCGCCGCCTACCCGCCGCCGGACCGGCCGAAGGCGCTGGGGCTGTTCGCCGGGCTGACCGGGCTGGCGGTGGTCGGCGGCCCCGTGGTCGGCGGCGCCGTCACCCAGGGGCTCGCCTGGGAGTGGATCTTCTGGCTGAACGTGCCGATCGGCCTGGTGGTCGTCCCGCTGGTGCTGCGCCGCGTCCCGGAGAGCCGCGGCGGTGGCGACGGCGTGGACGCCGGCGGGCTGCTGCTGGTGACCGGCGCCGCGCTCGGCCTGGTGTGGGGGCTGATCCGCTCGGACGCCGCCGGATGGGGGAGCGCCGAGGTCACGGGGACGCTGGCCGCGGGCGCGGTCTGCGGCGTCGCGTTCGTCGTGTGGGAACGGGCCGCGGCCCGTCCGATGGTGCCCCTGAGCCTGTTCCGGCTGCGCGGTTTCGCGGCGGGGAACGCCGCCGGGGTGTTCATGTACGCCTCGCTCTACGGGGCGCTGTTCTTCGCGGCGCAGTACTTCCAGACGGCGCGCGGCGACCGGCCGCTCGCCGCGGGCCTGCACCTGCTCGCCTGGACGGCCGCGGTGACGGTCGTCGCGCCGGCCGCGGGCCGGCTGGTGAACCGGGTCGGCGCCCGGCCGCTCGCGGCGCTGGGGCTGGCCATGCAGGCGGCCGGGATGGGCTGGCTCGCGCTCGCCGCGACGCCGTCCGTCCCGTACTGGGAGCTGATCGCGCCGATGCTGATCGCGGGCGCGGGGGTGAGCATGGCGATGCCCGCCGCGCAGGCCGCCGTGCTCAACGCGGTCGAGCCGCAGCAGATCGGGAAGGCGTCCGGGGTCTTCAACACCGGGCGGCAGCTCGGCGGGGTCTTCGGCGTCGCGGTCCTCGCCCTGGCGTTCGCCAAGGCCGGCGGCTACGCGGGACCGTCCGCCTTCGCCGACGGCTTCGGCGGCGCGATCGGCGTAGGCGCCGCGCTGTCGCTCGCCGGCGCGGTCGCCGCCCTGGCGATCCCAGCCCGCACAGCCGCCCCAACGCCAAGCCCCACCGCCCCGGCCCTCGCCTCGAACCGCTGACGAACCGAACGCCGTGCGTGCGGCACGGGGCGCCCGTGCCGCACGCACCGGACCGCCCTGCCTGGGATACGGGCCGTCCCGTAGCCGGTGTGCTGAACTCGCGACCGCCGCGTCAGCCCGCCAATGGGTTTACATGATTCTGGGTGATTGAGAACCTACATAGTGTGTTGTGATCTTCATGTTATCTTGTGGCCGTGTTGTGGGAGAGGAAGTTGATTTACTCTCTTCCTTGCCTGATACGACGTATGGGCGTGAAGGCGGTCGAATGACAACTTTCGGCCCGTTCTTCGTTGTCTCCGACGTCGACGGCGGCTGGTTCGAGTCGGTGTCGGAGGAGATGAACGGTGCGCGGGCTGAGGTTTGTCGTGCGTCTGGCGGATTCAGCTTTTCTCAGGCCGACTGCGGTGATAGTCGCCCTTGGGCTGCTTGTCGGAGTAGTCGCGGGCGGAAACGTTTCACCGCCGGATCTGATGGCGGTCGCGAAGGTTCGAACGCCTAAGCAGCGATTCGGGTCCGCCACGGGGAAGCCGCATCTCGTTTCGCAGAAGCAGACGACGGCCAAGGCGGACCAAAAAAGCAGAAGCCGCGGCGTCCGAAGGGTGCTCCAGGTTTGGAGAAGCCCTATTCGCCCAAGGTGGTCACCGATACTGCGGCCAAACGACCCGAGCCGCCCAAGCCTGCACAGGCGAAGGTGATGCCCCAGCGCGAGCCGGTCAAGGTCACGGGGTTTGATCCAAAGAGAAGCGTTGAGGATCCTTCCCAGCGCACCCGCTACGGCTATCGCTACAAGAACCCCGATGGCACCTGGACGGCCCGCGTCAACACCAGGCCCGTCAACTATCAGGATTCCGACGGCAGTTGGCAGCCGATCGATTCCTCACTGGTGCGGGAAGGCAACGGACGTTGGCGCAACAAGGCCGATCAGAACCGCGTGGATCTGGCCGGCCGCGCGACCGGCCGAGACCTGGCTGTTCTGGAGATGGGGACGGGTAAGCGTTTCGGGTTCGGAGTCGACGGAGCCACCGCAACGCAGGCACAGGCGCAGGGTGACACGATCACCTATCGAGACCTCCGACCGGACTCCGACCTGCTCCTGCAGGTGCTGAACGGCGCCAGCGTGAAGGAGAAGATCGTCCTTCGGACGCAGAATGCTCCTGCGGAGTGGGAGTTTCCGCTGCGGACCGACGGACTGACTCCCCGCCTCGCCGCCAACGGAAGCATCGAACTGGTGGACTCCAAGGGCGAGGTGGCCGGACGAATCCCGCACGGCTTCATGATCGACTCTAAGGTGAACGCGAGGTCCGGGGACCCCGCCCGCTCCGAGAGTGTGAGTTACTCCCTCGAAAAGCGTGACGGCGCGTGGGCGCTCAAGGTGTCGGCCGACAAGACGTGGCTGGCCGATCCGGCGCGCGTGTACCCGGTCACGATCGACCCCACAGCGGTGTGGAACTACGCGGACACCCACGACACCTATGTGCAGACCGGATATGGGACCAGTCCCTACGCAGAGGAGGAACTTAAGGCCGGCACCTACGACGGAGGCTCGACCAAGGCCGCCACCTACCTCGCGTTCACCCAGGTCGACAACGAACTGGCGCACTCGAAGATTTATGACGTCAACCTAAACCTCTACAACTGGTGGTCGTACTCCTGCAAGGCCATGCCGGTCACGGTGCACGGGGTCACTCAATCGTGGTCGCAGTCCGATATCGCCGCCTACCCGGGGCCGAAGTACGGATCCGCACTGACCTCGAAAAGCTTCGCCAGCGGTTATATCGCAGAAGGGGCGAGTAGCAGCGCCTGCCCGGCCAAGTGGCAGAGCATCGACCTCGGATCTGCAGGCGACTCGCTTATCCAGGGCTGGGTGAACGGGACGAAGCCCAACTACGGGCTGACGGTCCGGTCGTCTACGACAAGCAGTTACGGCTGGAAAAAGTTTGGCAGTCGAGAATCGCCTAATGGCCCGTACTTGATCATCACTTACAGCCCCTATAACGCTGCATACGCCTTCGCTGCCAATCCGCCGGTGATCGACCCGCCAGTGCTCAACAACCAGGCTGGAAACGTTAAGGTAAAGGTGACGAACAAGGGAAATGAAGCCTGGGATACATCGGGTTACAAGCTGACCTATGGAGTGTTCGACCAGTCGGGACGGCAGATTTACCACAAAGCCGCCCAGACGACGCTTCCGCAAACCGTATCCTATGGGGAGACGGTCACAGTCAACGCCAAGATTAACCCGCTCCCGCCAGGTACTTGGACCGTCAAGTTCGACATGGTCAAGACGACCAGCGACGGCTATGCATTGTTTTCCGACTGGGGTGTGCCGCGCACTGCGCAGGTTCAGATCAACGTACCTGACGTGCCGTCCAAGCTGACGGAGATGTTCCCTAAGAACAATTTTCAAGTCGGCACATTGCGGCCGCAGTTGTTCGCCGCGGCGGAGTCCGTAGACGCGTGGCCGTCGGCGAATGTGACCTACCAGTTCACCTTGTGTGCGCCACCGTGGATTGATTGGGAATGGTGCGTCAATTCGCCGTGGCAGCAGACCCCGAAGTGGACTGTGCCGGCCGATAAGCTGCAGTGGGGCAAGGAGTACTACTGGACCGTCTCGGTCAGTGACAGCGGCGGTTCGACCACCAACGGCCCCTGGTACAAACTGCGCACCGGGGTGCAGCAGCCTGCGATCACCTCGCACCTGGCGAGCCCGGCGTCGGAGAACCAGGAGTTCGATCAGCAGGCGGGCAACTACACCACCACGGTCACCGACGCCAATGTGGCGAGCGCCGGTCCACCGCTGTCGGTGACACGCACGTATAACAGCCTCGATCCGCGGACGTCGAATGCGTTCGGTGCGGGCTGGACCACACGCTTCGACATGAAGGCGGTCCCGGATGGCGATGGCACTGGCAGTGTCGTGGTCACCTACCCGGACGGGCAGGAGGTGCGCTTCGCCCGGAACGCCGACGGGACCTTCACACCGCCGACAGGGCGCCAAGCGACGTTCGCCGAAGTATCCGGCGGTGGGTGGAAACTGATGGACAAAGAGTCCACGACCTACCTGTTCGACAGTGCGGGCAAGCTGACCAAGGTCACCGACAACCGCGGCCGGGCGCAGGACCTCGTCTACGGAACGGACGGAAACCTGGCCAAGGTAACGGTGACGGGAGGCCGGTCACTGACCTTCAGTTGGTCGGATGGCCACGTCCACTCGGTAAGCACGGAGCCTGTCGACGGCACGCCTTTAACTTGGACGTACGACTACACAGGCAACACTCTCACTAAAGTATGCCCGCCAGGCAGCACGACCGAGTGCACCACATACGACTACGACACCGGCTCCCATTACCGGAGCACCGTGCTGGACGACAACCCGACGTCGTACTGGCGGTTCGACGAGCCCAGTGGCGGCACCATGCACAGTGCGGTCGCGGAGAACCTCGGCACTGACAACGGAACCGCCTATGGCGCCACGCCCGGCCAGGCCGGCGCGCTCTCCGGCACGTCGGACACGGCCTTAAAGCTCAGCGGCACACAGTCGCGTGTGCGGATGCCCGACCGGTACATCAGCCGGGAAGGTGGCTATCTGGCGATCGAGGCCTGGTTCAAAACCACTGGGCAGGGGGTCATCCTCTCCTACCAGAACGCCACCTACGGAAACTACGCGAACAAATACACGCCGGCGCTCTATGTCGGCGCGGACGGCAAGCTCCGAGGTCAGTTCTGGAACGGGAGCAGCTCCAACGTCATGACCTCGCCTGCAGCCGTTAACAACGGCCAGTGGCATCACGCGGTGCTTTCCGGCGAAGGCAGCCAACAGACCCTCTACCTGGACGGTCAGGCCGTCGGATCCCTGGCAGGGACGATCGATCACCTGAACGAGCCGTATGTCTTCGTCGGCAGCGGCTACACCTCCTCCGGCTGGGCCCAGACGCCGTCGACCGCCGGCTGGTTCGACTTCACGGGTGACATCGACGAGGTCGCGATCTACGACAAGCCCCTCGGCCTGCCCGCCGTCCAGGACCACTACAAGGCTCGACTGGCGTCCCAGCAGCTGACGAAGATCTCGGAACCGAGCGGACGCGTTCACGCGGTCAACGCCTACGACGTCGGGACCGATCGCCTCTCGCAGCACACCGATGACAAGGGCGGCACCTGGAAGATCGGTCCCCCGGTCTTCTCGGGAAAGATCGACGACCTGCGCCGCACGATCACTTTGACCGATCCGAAGAACGGCACGCTCACCTACGTCTACGAACCGTTGAGCGGAAACAGACTGCTGTCGGAGACGGATCAGCTCGGCAAGACGACCACGTACGGCTACGACGTCGGCGGGCAACTCGGCAAGATCACCGACCCTAACGGCAATGAGACCAACCTCTGGTTCGATGAGCGCGGCAACAAACGCTACGAGCAACGCTGCGCCGATTCGGACACGTGTCACGCCGAGTACTGGAACTACTACCTCAACGCGGATGATCCGTTCGATCCGCGCAATGACCAGATGACCCAGCATCTGGACGGACGGACCGTCAACCCCTATTCCAGTCCGTACACCACGGTCTGGGAATATGACAACTACGGTCAGCAGACCTCCGAACTCTGGCCGGCGACCGACGATTACAATCTCCGAGGCATTGGCTACAAGTACACCGACGGTACTGAGCCGGCTGATGGCGGCGGCACCCAACCCGCTGGCCTGCTCAAATGGCGCAGCAAGGCCGACGGGTCGACCGCTGCGACCTATGTCTACACCGCAGCCGGTGATCTGGCCCAGATCACGGATGCCGCTGGCAAGGTGACCAAGTACAGTTACGACGCATTGGGCAGAATGACGGGCCAGACGGAGATCACTGACTCCGAACCCGCCGGAGCGGCCACGAACTACGGCTACGACGACCACGGACGCCTCGTCCGCACCACGGGTCCCGCAGTGAAGAACGAGGTCACCGGCGTCACCCACACAGCGGAAACGCGCCTCACTTACGACGCCGACGGTAACGCCCTCACCCAGTCGGTCGTCGACCTGACCGGCGGCGACCCCGAGCGCGTCACCACCTACACCTATGACGACCACGGTCAGGTTGAGACGGTCACCGACCCTGAGGGCGGCCACGAGACCTACGGCTACGACGACACCGGTGCCCGGACCAGCCTGACGGACGAACGAGGGGCCGAGTTCACGTTCGGGTACACGCCCCGAGGAGAGCTCGCCACCCGGACGATCAAGGGCTGGACCGGCAACCCAAACGACCCCACCTCCGCGACCGACGTCGTCTTGGACTCCTACGCCTATGACCCCGGCGGACGCATGGCCTCCCACACCGACGCCATGGGGCGCACCACGACTTACACCTATTATGGCGACGATCGGCCCGCTCAGATGATCGCGACCGGCGCCAAGGTCAACGACTCCACCACCCCACGGGACGTCGTTCTGGAGTCCCGTTCCTACGACGGCGCCGGCCACCTCACCTCGCTGGTCACGGGCGGCAAGCAGCGCACCGATTACGAGTACGACCAGACGGGCCAGCTGACCGCTCAGACGATCGATCCGGACGGCGAGGCCCGCCGCACCGACTACGAACTCGACCCTGACAACAACGTGGTCCGGACCATCCAGAGCGCTGCCGGGACCGAACGTCAGGACGTCACTACATACGCCTATGGCCCTCTCGATCTGCCCGTGGAACAGACGATCGAGAACGGTGACACCGACCAGATCACGAAGATCACCCGGGACCAGCGCGGTCTGGTCACCCAAGTGGTAGATCCACGAGGGAGCGCTGAAGGCGCCACCCCGGCCGACTACACCACCACGATGAGGTACGACGCGGTTGGACGCCTGGTCGAAACCACGCAGCCTCCCGTGCAGGTCGAACGGGACGGTACCCCCGCGACGACGGCTCGACCGGTGACCCGCTACGGATACGACACGGCCGGCGAGCGAACCCAGGTGACCGACCCTGAAGGCCGCACCGTCACCACCGGCTACGACAAGACAGGCAACCAGACGCTGATCACGTTGCCGTCCTACAACTCGCCGGCGGGCGACACCAGCACGCCGACCACCCACATGAAGTACGACGCGGCCGGACAACTCATCGAGAGCACCGACCCGCGGGGCCACACCAGCCATCTGACCTACGACGCGCTCGGCAACCTGGTGAAGATCGAGGATCCTCAGCTCAGCACCGAGAACGAGCCCGGCAAGCACCTGTTCGAGTACGACCTGCTCGGTGAACAACTGTCCTCGACCGGGCCGACCGGGGCGCGCACCGAATCCACCTATGACGACCTCGGCCACCAGGTCACCACCACCGAGGTCGAGCGCTACCCCGCACCGGTCGCCTACACGATCAAGCTCGCCTACGACGATGCCGGGAACCTCACATCCCGGACCCGTCCAGCAGGTGACACCACTACCTACACTCTCAGCGGCACCGGAGACGTCACCGCGCTGACCGATGACCTCCAGCACACCACCACCTTCGGCTACGACCTCGCAGGCCGTCTCACCAAGGTCACCGATCCCCGCGGTGCGAGCACGGTCGCCGAATTCGACCCGCCCGGCAACCAGATATCGGCGCGGGACCTGGACCCGGACGGCAACACCCTGCGCACCTACGACTACGGGTACGACCTGGCCGGAAACCGCACCACCGAGACCACTCCCGAAGGCCACACCACCCATCGCACCTACGACGCCCTCAACCGGCTGACGAAACTGACCGAACCCGTGTCGGCCACGAAGAGCGTCGACACCACCTTCGGTTACGACGCCGCCGGGGAGCGCACCCGGCTGACCGATGGTCGCAACAACTCGACCATTACTACTTACAACGTTTTCGGCCTTCCGGAAGAGACCATCGAACCGCGCACGGCCGCGCACTACGATGACGCCAGCCGTACTTGGACCACCAGTTACGACGCGGCCGGCAACCCCGTGACCGAGGCCGAGCCGGGCGCCGTGACCATCACCCGCACCTTCGACGAACTCAACCGCCTCACGAAGGAGAGCGGCAGCGGCGGTGCTGTCACCACCCTCGATCGGCAGTTCACCTACGATCTTGCTGGACGTCGAGCCCGCGTCTCCGCGCCCGATGGCGACATCATCTTCAGCTACAACGACCGAGGCCAGATCCTCACCAGCATCAGTCCCGGCGACAAGACGACGCAGTTCACCTACGACGCCAACGGCAGGGTCCAGCAGCGCACCGACCCCGCCGGCTCGACGACTCTGACCTACAACGGTGACGACCAGATCGTCACGAGCTCAGACGACATCGGCGGCGGCACCTCCACCCGTACCTACGACGACGCAGGCCGACTCACTGGCATAACCACGCAGTACGGGACATCCACCGCCCACCGTGCTTACGGCTACGACGACCTCAACCGCACCCTTTCAGACAAGCTCACCTCCGCCACCGGCACCGTTCTCGCGTCCACGGTCTACGGCTACAACCGCGACGACCAGATGACGGAGAAGACGACAACCGGCACCGCCGGTGCCGGGAAGAACACCTACACCTACGACGACTCGGGGCGCCTCGCATCCTGGACGGATCCCGCCGGCAAGGAGACGGCCTATGGTTGGGACGATGCTGGAAACCGCACCAGCGCCGGTGCGACCACTTACACCTACGACGAACGCAACCGCTTGACGTCTGACGGCACCAACACTTACTCCTACTCACCTCGCGGCACTCTCAAAGCCACCAACGGCACCACCCTCAAGTGGGACGCCTTCGACCGCCTCGTTTTCGACGGTGATGTCAAGTACGCCTATGACGGTCTGGACCGCATCGCCACGCGGCTCCAATCGGGTGTTACGACCAACTTCCTGTACGCCGACGACGGTAATGACCTCACCGCCATTACCGATGGCTCCGGCAATGTGGACACCGGCTACGAACGCACACCCGATGGCGACATCTTGAGTGTCGACGCAAATGGCCAGCCCTATCGAGCCTTCTCCGACCAGCACCAGGACCTCATCGCCCTGTACGACCAGGGTGTCACCGAACTGGACGGCTCCACGGCCTACGACCCGTTCGGCCAGGTCACCACCACCACAGGCGCGACCAGCCCCACCGGCTATCAGGGCGAGTACATCGAGCCCACCAACGGCGTCGTCAACATGCACGCCCGCTGGTACACCCCCGACACCGGTACCTTCGCCAGCCGCGACGACTGGACCCTCGACCCCGACCCCGCCATCCAGGCCAACCGCTACACCTACGCCAACGCGGACCCGCTCGATGAGACCGACCCCTCTGGCCATTGCCCTGTTTGTGTTATTGGCGGGGCCTTGGCCCTGGCAGGGGCGGCTGCCGCATCGATGGCGACGTACTCGTGGCTCCAAAGTCACCCGATTCAGGTACCGAGTTTTAGCTGGAGTTGGCCTTGGAGCCACAGCGGAGGCGGGACGAGCACCTACAACCCGCCCATCCCCAGCTTCCCGCCCTACGTCCCGACTGCTCCCACGACCGGCGGTGGCGGCGGTACACCTACCTACCCGCGCACCCACCCCGGCTATGGAAGCGGTGCCCCGACCTATCCAGCGGTACCACGACCCAAGCCGCCGTCCCTCGCACAGATTCAGAAGTCCCTGGCGCTCAAGGTTCTCCACACTTATGCGCCGCGACCCGTGTCCAAGCCCGGCGTCAGCCAGCTCCAGGTCGACAGGATCCGTGACGGTCAAGAAGCAAGGGTCAAGGTTCAAAGCGGAATTAACAACGCAGGCAAGCCGGATGGCGATGACCTCCCGGGCCCCGTCCTCAACTCCCGCCCAGACGACACTCCGAGTGGCACCGACGACGGCAACGAGAGGAATGAGTGCGCTCCGGTCAAGGATTACGGTCAATTCGACGCTAATGGCCAACACGGCACTGCATATGCCCGATTTTGTTCACAGAAGGATCTTAAGGGGGGGAGTAAGGCGGATCCAGACATTTATCCACCAGGCTGGCCTGTCGATCTACCTGACGGTCGTTCAGGGAATCCGAAGATCGGCAATGCTTACAAGTATGCGCGATGCCATCTGATCGCAAGGGTACTCGGAGGGAACGGAGAAGATGCTGATAATCTTGTCACCTGTCTGCAGAAGCCAGTAAATTCTCCGGTTATGAGCGGCTATGAGCAGCAAATTGCTGCCGCAGTCAAAAGTCACCAAATCGTGGATTATTGGATCACTCCTCTGTACAATCGAGGAAAACTTATTCCAAATAAGTTTCACCTGGTTGCGCGTGGCCGTCGCCAAGATGGAACACCGGGGATAAGTTTGGACCGATGTATAGTCAACCGTAAACGGTCTGCGGCAACCGGTAAGTGGGGAGTGGACTTTCCTGGTGGAGTTTGTTGAATTCGAACAACTAGTGGGGCCGGCCGAGTATGCTCCGTCTCCTGTGGACTGGAATCTACTAGAGTCGAGGCTCGGCCTACGGTTGCCGCGAGATTATCGCCAACTGTTCCAGCGGTACCCGAATCTTCAAATCGACAAGTTCCTCGGCATCTTCGCGCCCAATTCGGACGTCGATGAGCAGTTGCGGTTGATTGATGATGCCATGGAGCCTCTTAGAGAGCTCGCCGGAGTGCAGGTAGCGCTCATTGACGATAACGGCGAGGAAGCAATGGTGCCCAGATTTCCTTTCTATCCCGAGCCTGGAGGTCTCTTGGATTGGGGTGCTACCGAGAACGGAGATCGTTGCTTGTGGCTTACAGAGAATGAGGATTCGGAAAAATGGCCAATAATAATAACTGATGGAATTCAATATTGGCGCTACGATGGCAATATTATATCCTTCGTGGGGGGCTTGCTGGATAGGGCGATTATATGTCCTATTTTCCCACGAAGGTTCCCGTCGAGTTCAAGGATCGATCAGTTCGCTGTTGAAGCTTGATCGATCACAAATCGGCGTAACCACTAGATTTCGTCCGTTTTCAACTTCCTCTCCTATGCTTTAAATAGCCGCCCTTCAAGCTGGCGGATGCCGACCTTCGCGCTGTCGCTGGCTGGCGCGGTCGCGGCCCTGGCGACCCCAGGCCGCGCAGCCGTCCCGACGCCAAGCCCCACCGCCCCAGCCCTCGCCTCGAACCGCTGACGGGCACGCTCGACCTGAACGCGGTGCGTGCGGCACGGGGGCCCCGGGCCCACCCCCCCCCCCCGTCGGGCGAGGCAAACGTTGGGGAGGCGGC
>NZ_WBMS02000038.1:13041-102318 GCF_008923205.2 Actinomadura physcomitrii
GCCCCCCCCCCCCCCCCCCCCCCCCCCCCCCCCCCCCCCCCCCCCCCCCCCCCGCCCCCCGCCCCCCCCCCCGGGGGGGGGGGGCCCCGGGCCCCCCGCCCCCCCCCCACCGCACCGTACGGACTCGGCAACCTTGCTCGAGCGGACCTTCTCGGCGAACAACCGTCCCCGACCGGGGCGCGCATCGGATTCACTTAAGAAATACAGTGCGCCGGTATGTTCCGTGCCGGAAGTCGCTATCGTTGGGGTGACGGTACCCACTCGATGATTGACGCTCAGTCGGCTGGCAGTTTGAGCCTTCCTAGTGGACATTTGATCGTGCAAGATCCGAGTTGGGGACGCCATCCGGAGGTGCGACCGTTCACTGTAAAGATCCCCCCAGGTCGTATCCGGTAACTCTTTCGATCTCCCACTGGAATTGGTTACCAGACCCCCCGATGCGATTGGTCAACGCCGCAAGGATTACGGTGCGAGACGAACCTTCGGCGTCCTGGGAACCGGCGCTCCGGCCGGGGCAGGAGTCGGCATCACTTGACGAGGGCGCGTTCTTTGGATTCGGCATTGACTCCGGTACTGGCTGTTTTCTTGATGCTGCAGCCCACGAAAGGCTTGGAGCGATGCGTGATTTTGATGACGCTTTGCTGATTCGAGCGATCGAGCGCGTGTCTGTGGCCTGGAGCTTCGGACGGGGGATCCGGAATTGAACATCGTTGTGTTCAAGTGCGGCATGGGTGATGGAGCCTATCCAACGTGGATCGGCCGTTCGGCAGATGGAGACATCACTTGGGTTGTCTCCGATCTGGAGCTACTTCACCATGGTACGGCCCTCGACTTCCCTGGAGTGTGATGTCAGAGGCCGACACAACCTGGCTTGCCTCAGCTTACTCGTGGACGTGAAGCCCGGCCTTGATGGCGGCGGCGACGGCCTTCGCGGTCTCGGCGGGGAGGATGATGCGCGGGCCGTCGGGGTCCTTGGAGTCGCGGATCGCGATGAGGCCGGGCATCCGGGCGATCTCCACGCAGTCTGCGCCGTCACCTTGGCTGTGGGAAGACTTCCGCCAAGCCACGTGATCGAAGGGTGAAGAAGGCGCGTCAGGGGATGGTGGCGTCGGGTTCATCAGGTCCCTGCCTTCACTTGGTCGCGCAGCTTGGTCAAGAAGGCGACGCTGGAGTCCTTGTCGAGGGCGGCAGCCAAGAGGTGCTGATATTTCAGTCTATGGCTCTCAATGTCCTCGGGTTGCTCCAGGTACAGCGCGTTGCGCCCCATCTCGATGTGGACGATCGTGGGGTCCTCGGCGTACTCCAGGAGGGTGAAACTGCAGGCCAGGCCGGGGTGCATGCCGGCTGAGAACGGGATGACCTGCACGGTGATGTGCTCGCTCTCGCCCGTGTCGATCAGGCGCTGGAGTTGTTCCTCGCGCTCGGACGCGGTGCCGAACGGGCGGGCGACGGCGGCCTCGTCCAGGACGGCCCACAGGTGCGGCGGGTCAGGGTGGTCAAGGATCCGTTGGCGGGTCATGCGGAAGTCGATGCGCCGCTGAATCTCCTCAGGGTCGCGGATCAGCCCGCCGCGTATCGCGGCGCGTGCATAGGGAACGGTCTGGAGAAGGCCGGGGATCACGAGCGGCTGGTAGGTGTGGATCCGGGCGGCCTCGGCCTCGAAGCCCGCGTACGCGTTGCCGAGGACGTCGGCGTACTCCTTCTCCCACCAGCCGCGCTCGCGGGAAAGGCGCGCGAGGTTGAGGAGCGCTTCCTTCTCCTCGCCGCTCACCTTGTAGTAGTCGAGCAGGACGCGGATGTCGCTCATGTTCGGCTGGGGGCCGATGCCCGTCTCCAGCCGGTTCATCTTGCCCTGGCTCAGGTCGATGTCGCCGCGGACCTTGTCCGCCGTAAGGCCGGCGTCCAGCCGCAGCCTCCGCAGCTCCCGCGACAACCGGCGGCGGGCGATCGTCGGGCTGCGGCGGTCGGGCGTAGTGGACATGGGTCTCTCCGGATCAGGACCAGCGCGAGGGGCGTCCAGCATCGTAGTCACTTTCCGTATCGGACACATGACAATCTATCGGACGACTTCCAGAATGGAACTTCCATTCTTGAGCATGCTGGGTCATGCTGGCGATCCGAGGACCTCCGAAGGGGATGCCTGCGCCTCGTGTCGATCACGGAGAGTTGAGAGGTGATCGCATCGTGGTGCCCTCGGGTGGTGAACCCCCGGCGACAGGAGAGGAAGCCATGATCGTGCCGTCTGCCATGACCGAGCCGGAGACGCGTCCGCCGGTGGCGGGTGAGCCTGCTCGGGCGGAAGTGCTCGGGCTGGCCGCGTTGCCGTCCGCCGTGCCCGTCGCCCGCTATTTCGCTCACGCGCTGCTGGGCGCGTGGAGGCTGGCGGAGCCGTACGGCTGGGCCTGTCGGCAGGTGCTGTCCGAGCTGGTCAGCAACGCGCTGGAGGCGACCGGAGAACCCGGCGGGGCGCCTTTGCGGCTCGAAACGTGCGACGTGGCGATGATCCTTCTCCGGTTCCAGTGCTCCCCGGCGCATCTGATCGTCGAAGTCCGCGACGGCAGTTCCGAGTGTCCCCGGGTTTCGAACGCCGCTCCGTTGGACGAGTCCGGGCGAGGGCTGGCGCTGGCCGGTGCGCTGGCGTCCGAGTGGGGCGTGTACGGGGTCGCGCAAGGCAAGGTCGTGTGGGCCGCGTGGCAACTCGCGTGATCTGGCGCCTGCCGTGGCGCTCCGGGCCGCGCCAGACGGCCGTGGACGCGGCGTTGGCGCAGCTTCGGGAAGGTCTGGCCGATCAGGCGAGGCACTGGGGGCGGCTCGCCGATGAGGCGGAGCGCCCTTCGCTGCGGCGCACGTGCATGGCGGTCAAAGCGCACACCCTCGCTCAGGCCGTCGCTCATGTGGACGAGGTCAGGTACCGGCGCTGAGCGGCGGTCACCGGATGGCCGGTGACCGCCGCTCAAGCGAGATCAGTCATGCGTGACCTGGACGATGATTCTGCCGTCCTTGGTCATGCGCGGGCGGAACGTCAGGCCGTTGACGGTCGAGGACGAGCCGGAACCGGCGATCGTGGCGTCCATCGAGGTGACCATCTTGCTGTTGCGGCCGTTCGCGGTGAAGACGACCCGCGGGCCGTCGGTGCGGACGTCGATGCCGTTGACGCCGTACTTCGGGTCGAGCGGGATGCGCTGCCCGCTCTCGACCTCCACCTCGCAGTCGGCGTCAAGGCAGGCGTCGAGGTTCTTGCCGTCCTTCGCCGTGTCCTTCTTGACCTTCGGGCTCGCGGACGGCGCGGGTGGGCCGGCCGTCTTGCGCGGCGCTAGGACGGGTTCGTGCGCGGCGGAGAGCCGGACGTGGGTCTGCGCCGCGTAGCCGGTCACCGCGAGCGCGGCGACGGCGGTCGTGCTGATCAGGCCGAGAAACCTTGTCGACATTCTCTGGACTCCTGAAGGTGACTACTGTGTGCACGCCTATCACTACCCAGAGTAGTCGATCAAGAATCAGAGGCCGATTCGGTGGGGCGATGTCGTGCCAGGTCAGGGCGTTGGCTGCGTGTCCACGAACATGGTTTGCAGGACCCGTCCGAACACTCCGTGACCGTCGGCGAGGGTCGCCTCGCACAGCGCGCCGCCGCGCGGGCTGACGCTCAGCGACGCGGCCATGCACAGCCACTCCCCGGCCGGGTCGCGGTGCAGCGCGACGGTGAGGTCGGTGTTGATGATCATCCATTTGGCCAGGTCGAGCTGGCTGCCGACGCCGGACGCGCTGTCGGCCAGGGTGAGCGCGCGCACCAGCGGCGAGTCGGCCTCGCCGGCGACCAGCGGGATGCGGGCGCGGGCCCAGGTCGTCCCGGGGCCCGGCTCGAAGAACGAGCCCTCGGCGATGCGCCACTCCATCGCCGACAGGTAGCCGTGCGTGTGCAGCCCCGGGGCCGTGAACGTCCGGCCCGCGTCGGGGAGCGGCGGCGGCGCGGGCGCGTGGACGGCCTCGGGCACCTCGGCGGGCGTCGCCATGATCCGCCACGCGGTGGCCCGGACGACCGGCCGCCCCTCGTGGGTCATCTCGCCCTCGAGCAGCGCGACCCGCCGCCCCGGGCGGACGACCCGCGCGGACACCTCCAGCTCCGCGACCGGGACGGGGGAGAGGATCTCGACCGTCACCCGCGCGACCCGGGTGCCGGGCACCGGGTCGGTGCGCTCGAACGCCCGGCCCATCAGGCCCGCGACCGGGCCGGCGTGCTGCAGCGACGGCGACCACGGGCCCGCCGTCGCCGGGGTGCTCGCGAACCGGCCGCCGCCGAGCGGCCGGTAGAACGCCTCCGGAAGGTCACCGTCCAACGCCCTGCTCCTCTCCACGATCTAGAACGATATTCTAGATCGTCAGTGGCAGAGCTTCTCCGTGGCCGTCCCCGCGTCCAGCGCGGACCCCGACGCGGGCGACGCCGTCGGCGACGGCGAGGCCACCTTCACCTTCTTCACCCCGTCCCAGTCGGCGCCCACCATCACCTGCACCCGCGACCCGAGCGACGAGACCTCCTTCAGCTTCGCGTTCGGGATCGCCGCCGCCAGGGTCTTCGCCGAGTCCTCCCGGCCCGGGCCGTACTGGATCTGGGTGCGCTGCAGCCCCCGCCGCGCCACCCCCGGCACCACCGTGACGTGGAAGCCGTCCTTCGTCAGCTGCGCGCCCGCGTGCGTCGCCAGCCCCGGCGTCCCGATCGCGTTCAGGACCCGGACGCTGATGTCGTCCGGCGGCACCGTCGGCCCGTCCGACGGGGTCTTGGACGGCGTCGCGCTCGGCTTCGGCGTCTTCTTCGCCTCGCTCAGCGGCTCGTCGTGCCGGATCCGGCCGAACAGGTCGTTCGCCTTCGCCTGGTCCCACTGGACGGTCGACTGCGGCGACGGCGAGTTCCACAGCAGCGCGTTGTACCCCGGGTTCGCCAGCGGCACGTTCGCGAACGTCAGGCTGTCGGTCGACAGGTCCTTCATCTGGTCGGCGAGCTTCGGCAGGCCCTTGGCGAGCTCCGGGTCGACCCGCAGCGACTTCAGCGCCGCGTCCAGGAACTTCGTCGACTTCACCGGGTCGCTCAGCGTCTTCGACGACAGCGCCTGCTTCATCATCGACGCCATGAACTGCTGCTGCCGGTCGATCCGGCCGAGGTCGGTGCCGCCGGTCAGGGTGTAGCGGGCCCGCGCGAACCCGAGCGCCTTCAGCCCGTCCACGTGCGACTTGCCCGCCGGCAGCTTCAGCCCGCTCTTCGGGTCGTTGATCGCCTGCTCGGTGCACACGTCGACGCCGCCGAGCGCGTCCACCATGTTGACGAACCCGTAGAAGTTCACCTCGATGTAGTGGTCGATCGACACGCCGGTCGCCCGCTTGATCGTCGCCACCGTGAGATCGGGCCCGCCGAACTGGTACGCCCACGTCAGCTTGCCCGGACGGGCTCCGATCTGCTGCCCCTTCGGCCCCTCCGACCCGTTCGACCTGTGCGCCGGGATCGTCACGTACGAGTCGCGCGGCAGGCTCACGATCGACACCCGGTCGTGGTCGCGGGAGACGTGCACCAGCTCCATCGTGTCGGAGCGCTCGCCCGCGTCGTGGCCGAGCTTCGCCGCCTTCTGCTGCGCCTTCGTCAGCCCCTCGCGGCGGTCGACCCCGGCGACCAGGATCGTCATCGCGCCCTTCGGGCCGTCCTTGCCCTTACCGAGCCCGCCGACGTGCACCTTGTCGATCGCGCCCGTCACGTAGTTCTGGAACGCCCACGCCCCGCCCGAGGTCAGCAGCACGAACGCCGACGCCGTCCCGGTCAGGGTCAGGAACCGCTTCTGCCGCCGGGCGCTCATCGCCGCCCGCGGGCTGATCCGGCGGCCCGGGCGCCGAGGCCCCCGCGGCCCGTCCACCTTCACCCGCGGCGCCGGCATCCCGTCGATGGTGACGCCCTCGATGTCGCCGTCGTCGGCGGGGCCGTCGGCCGCTCCACCTGCGGGTCTGGGCCGGAAGTAGCGCTCCAGCGGGTCGGCGTCGCCGCGTCCCGAGTCGTGCCCGTCCACCATGCCGACGCCCGCCTCCCGAAGACCTCGTTCTCGCGTGGGTCCCCACCACTCTAAAGTGGGGAACACCCGTCCGTTCGCTACCTGTACTTCGTGTCCTTGCAGTAACGTGGCGCCGTCTTGACCACACCCCGGCGGCCCGCACGCAAACCTGGGTGGCGTGGGCTGCGTCAGACAAGCAAGCGAGAGAGAGGAAGGGGGGCCTCCCTCTGGCCGCGGCACCCCGTCGCCACGGCCGAGGTACGCCCGCGAGCCCACATGAATCCACCTCCCCACGCCCAGCGCACGACACGGCACGGAACGCGGCCGCGCACCGGTGGCGAACGCACCTGGCCCGCGGTGTCGGTGGTCATGCCGGTCCTCAACGAGCAGCGCCACCTGACGGACTCCGTCCGGCGCATCATGACCCAGGACTACCCCGGCGAGATGGAGCTCGTGCTCGCCGTCGGGCCGTCCCGCGACCGCACCGAGGAGATCGCCCGCCGCCTCGCCGGCGAGGACTCCCGCATCGTCGTGGTCGCCAACCCCACCGGGCGCACCCCGCAGGGCCTCAACATCGCCATCAAGGCGTCCCAGTACTCGATCATCGTCCGGGTGGACGGGCACTCGCTGCTGCCGCCCGACTACGTCCGCGCCGCGGTCGAGACGATGGAGGAGACCGGCGCCGACAACGTCGGCGGCATCATGGCCGCCGAGGGCGTCACCCCCTTCGAGCAGGCCGTCGCCCGCGCCATGACGTCCCGGATCGGCGTCGGCAACGCCCGGTTCCACACCGGCGGCGAGGCAGGCGAGGTCGAGACGGTCTACCTCGGCACGTTCCGGCGCAGCGCGCTGGAGCGGGTCGGCGGCTACGACGAGACCTTCACGCGCGCCCAGGACTGGGAGATGAACCACCGCATCCGGCAGACCGGCGGGCGGATCTTCTTCACCCCGCGGATGCGCGTCACCTACCGTCCCCGGCCCAACCTGCGCGCCCTCGCCAGGCAGTACTTCCACACCGGGCGCTGGCGCCGCGTCGTCGGCCGCGAGCACCAGGGCACCCTCAACCTGCGCTACCTCGCCCCGCCCATCGCCGTGGTCGCGATGGCCGCGGGCGTGGTCGCCGGGGCGTTCGGGTTCTGGCCCGGCTGGATCCTGCCCGGCGGGTACGCGGTGGCGATGATCGTCGGCGGGGCCGTGGAGGGCCGCGGGCTGCCGCCGTCCGCCTGGATCCGGCTGCCGCTGGTCTTCGCGACCATGCACGTCACCTGGGGCATCGGGTTCCTGACCAGCCCGCCGCGGCTCGGCCAGCCCACCCCCGCCAAACCCGGCGAACCGGTGGTGTAGCGGCGAAATCCGGCCAACCTCCCCTGAACCCCCGTGCGTTTTCGCACGTCTCAGGGTTAGGTTCGACGGGAACACGCCCGCCGGGCGCGAGGAGGTTGCCATGTCCAACGGCGCACGCCACGGCATAGGCGCGGTGGTGGGGCTCGTCGCGACGGCCGTACTCACGTACTGCCTGACCATGGGCGCCTACAAGATGTCCATGGCGCAGCGGTACTTTTCCGCGACGTTCCGCAACTACCATGGCAAGGAACTGTGGATCGGCGCGGTGCTCCTGATCGGCGCGGCGATCGTGCTCGGGCTCGTCACGGGGTCGCGGGTGTCGCCGGTCGCCTCGCTGATCCCGGGCGTCCTCTACACCGCCACCGGCGTGCTGTGGATCGCCGACGCCGGATGGGCGATGCGGAACACGGCGAAGAAGTCCTTCCCCAACTCGCTCACCCTGGGGTACCTGAACCTCGCCACGTTCGGCGTGTTCCTGCTGCTCGGCGTCGCGTTGCTCGTCGCGTCGGTGCCGCCGTCGCGGTGGCGCGCCCGGACGGCCGCGCCGCGCTACGGCGGGCCGCCGCCCGCCCCGCTGGGCCCGCCGCCCGCCGCGGGCGCTCCGGCGCCGCTGGGCGCGCCTCAGGCGCCCGCACAGGACTCGCCATGGGGACGGCCGCCGCAGTACGGGCAGCAGCCTCCCGGGCAGCCGCAGTACGGCCGCTCGGCGCAGCCGGGCCTCCCGCCTGCGGCCTCCCCGGCGCCGTCCGCGCCGCCGGCCCAGCCTCCGGCGCGCCCCGCGTCCGGTGCCGTCCCGTTCGACGACAACGACGGCAAGCCGTCCGCCCAGGGCGGCGGCTCCGGTGAGGGCGTCGGCGAGTGGACGCAGATGTACGGCGGCGACGACCTGCGACGCGGCGACCGCTAACGTCGCCGGGCCAGTACCCTGACTGCGTCAGGGCCGGTCCGCCGGGCGGGTACGGGGAGGAATGCCATGACCGCCGAGCCGGTCGCTCCCGCGTGATTCACGAGCAGATCACGGCCGGGCGGTACGACTCCTGGTCCGAGGAGCAGTGCGCCGGCATCGAAGTCGTGGGCGGGATGGTCGTCGCGGGCGGCCCCAGCGCGTCCAAGCGCCACAACCGCCTCGCTCGCGTCCTGGCGAACGCCCTGGACGACGCCGGAGGCCCGGAGTGGAACGCCGACACCGACTTCGACGTCCGGCTGCAGGACGTTCCGCTGACCAACCGCCGGCCGGACGTCGTCGTGTACCGGGCGGACACGATCGACGTGACCCCGACCCGCCCGGAGCACGTGCTCCTGGTGGCCGAGGTCGTCTCACCGGGCTCGGAGACCACCGACCGGGTCGTGAAGGTGGACCAGTACGCCCGGGCGGGCATCGCGTTCTACTGGCGTGTCGAACAGGCCGCCACCGGGGTGCCGCTGCTGTACACCTACGTCCTGGACCCGGCGACGGCGGCGTACCGGGAGGGCGAGGTGTTCACCGGCAAGGTCGAGGTGTCGGCTCCGTTCGCCATGGAGGTCGACCTCGGTTCCGTTTGAGGACGGCCCTGGGGGGGCCGGGGTTCGGCTAGGACAGGGCGGTGAGGACGCCGGGGACGTCGTTGACGACCATCGCGTCGACCCCGGCGGACGCGTAGTCCGGGGCGCGGTCGGCGGCGGGGCACCAGGCGATCACGTCCAGGCCCGCCTGGTGCGCGACGTCCACGCAGTGCTCCAGGGGCCGCAGCCGGCTGTCGGGGTGCTCGAACCCGCACGAGCCGGTGTGCACCGCGATGGCCTGCAGGTCCAGGCCCGCCGCGGCCGGGACCGCGTGCCACATCGGGAACCGCAGCCAGGTCAGCAGGCCCAGCGGGACGTCCGGCAGCCCGCCGCGCAGGAACACCAGCAGCGCCGGGTCGAACGAGGTGACGAGCAGCCGGCGGCGGCGCGCCTCGCGCTTCAGCACCGGCAGCAGCAGCGGGCCCGTCCGGCGGGACGGGGCGTCCACCGCGTCCTCCAGCACGGTCTTGACGTCGACGTCGACCGCGATGTCGGCGGGCAGCGCGTCGAGGACGTCGGTGAGCAGCGGCAGGCCGCTGGCGTCGGCGGGCATGTCGACGATGTGGTCGCCGCCCTCGACGGTCGGGTCGTGCCGCAGCACGAGGTGGTCGTCGGCGGTGCGGGTCACGTCGATCTCGACCCAGGACAGCCCCGCGGAGGCGGCGGCGAGCAGCGACTCCAGGGTGTTCTCCGCGACCGGCGCCGCCGCGCCCGGCGGGGTGAGGGTGCCCGCGCCGTAGCCGCGGTGGCCGATGACCGTGGGGGACTTGTCGAAGATCAAGGCAGGTCCTCCTGGGCGAGGTGCTCGGCGATCACCGCGTCGAGCGGCTGGGTGACCTTGAGGTTGCGCTCGCTGCCCGCGACCACCCGGATCGGCACGTCCGGCAGGTAGCGGTGCACGATCCCGCAGTCGTCGGTGGCGCGCAGCGCCGGATCGGCGAGCGCCAGCTCGTAGGCCTTGCGGATGGTGCCGAGCCGGAACCCCTGCGGGGTCTGGAACCGGCTCATCGTCTCGCGCGGCGGCATGGACGCGACCACGCCGTCCTCGACGACGACGATCGTGTCCGGCGACGGCACGCCGACCGCGACGGCGTCGTGGCCGTCCAGCGCGTCCAGCACCCGGTCGATGACGGCCGCGCCGACGAACGGGCGGGCGGCGTCGTGGAACAGCACGCGCGCGTCGTCGGCGTGGCCCTCCAGGGCGCGCAGCGCCGCGACGGTCGAGGCGGTGCGGGTCGCGCCGCCCTCCACCACGCCCGTGACGCTGCGGAACGGCGCGGCGATCACGCCCGCCTCGCGCAGGTGCCCGGCGGCCATCACCACCAGGACCTCGCCGACGCCGGGATGGGCGTCGAACGCGGCGATCGCGTGCGCCAGGATCGGCCGCCCGCCCACCTCGATGAGCTGCTTGGGGCGTCCCGCGCCCATGCGCTCGCCGATCCCGCCGGCGAGCACCACCGCCACCGTCCGCGCCGCCATCTCTCCCTCTCGCCGCTCCGCCCCGCGCCGCGCGCAGGACGTGCGCCCGTTCCTGCGACAGCCGGTCACCGAGTCGCTACGCTGAGCTGTCACCCGTACGCTTCGATCCGGCCTGGAGGCGCCGATGGTCAGGGTGCGCCTTCGCCGCCGGCGCGCCAAGCTCAACGTACCGGAGGCGGCCGGTGCCGCGGCGCGGAACCGCGCCGCCCCGCACGCCGTCCGCCACCGGGGCGACGGGCTCGTCGCGGCCTACGCGGTCGGCGGGTACGCGCCGTACCTGGTGCGCTGGGCGGCGTCGCGCGGCCTCGCGCCCGAGACGGTGTCGGGCATCTCGTTCTGCTTCGGGGCGCTGGCCGCGGTCTGGTTCTCCGCCGGGTCCCGCGACGGGACGATCGCCGGGGCGGGGCTGCTCTACGTCTCGTTCGTCCTGGACTGCGTGGGCGGCGGGCTGGCGGGCGCGGCGGGCACGCCCTGGGCGGCGTGGCCCGCGGGCGTCCTCGGCCGGGCCAAGGAGGCCGCCGTGTACGCGGGCCTCGCGGCCGGCGCGGGCGCCGAGCCGCCCGGCGGGCCCGGATTCGCCGGGAACGCGTGGGCGGCGGCCGTGGCCGCGCTGGTGCTGCTGTCGGTCCGCCAGACCCTGGACGTGTCCTACGCGTCGTCCCGGTACGGCGGGCGCCCGCGGCCGGGCCGCCTCCGCAACGAGGTCGCGCGGCGCGCGGTGCGGGCGCTCGCGCTCCCGGCCGGCGAGCGGTTCGCGCTCATCGCCGTCACCGCCGCGCTCGCCGGCGCCCGCGTCACCTTCGGGGTCCTGCTGGTGTGGGGCTCGGCCGCCGCCGCGTTCGTCCTCGCCGGGCATGCGCGCGGCGCGTTCGCCCGTGCGGTGCCCGCGCCGGGATCGGCGGACCGGTGAACGCCGCCGTCCAGGTCGGGGACCACCGCGACGACGGGCCGGTGTGCCTGGTGCTGGGCATGACGGCGCGCGGCAGGCTCCCGCCGCTGCCCGCCGTCACCGCCGCGGCGGGCGTCACCGCGCTGCTGCTGGCCGCCGGCGCTCAGGGTCCGCCGGCTCCCGCGCTGCTCGCCCCGATCGTGGCGATCCTGCTGGCCGGTCCTTCCGCAGGCCACCCGCACGAGGGACGGCTGGACTGGCTCGTACCGCCCATAATCCGCGCGATCGAGTATGGTTACCTCGCCGTACTGGGGTTTGCGCAGGGAGTGCCGGCACCGCTCGTCTACGTGCCGGCGGCCGTCCTCGCGCTCCACCACTGCGACGCCGCGTACCGCTCCCGCCAGGGAGTCCGGCCATGGGGGCTCGTCCTCCGCGCCGGTCTCGGCTGGGAGGGGCGGATGCTCTGGGTGGCCTTCGCGGGCCTCTGCGGGCTCCTTCCGATCGCGTACGCTGCGCTGGCCGCCTACCTTGGTGTGCTGTTCGGCAGCGAGGGCGTCGCCATGTGGGCGCGGTCCGTTCGCGGCGGCGGTGTGATGGTCGACTGGGAGGAAGAACGAGCATGATCGGCATGGTGCTGGCGGCGGGCGCGGGCCGGAGGCTGCGGCCGTACACCGATACCCTCCCGAAGGCCCTGGTCCCCGTGGACGGCGACACCACGATCCTGGACATCGCGCTCGGCAACCTCGCCGAGGTCGGGCTGACCGACGTGGTCATCGTCGTCGGCTACTGCGCGGGCGCGGTCGAGGAGCGCAAGGCCGCCCTCGAGGAGAGGTACGGCGTGTCCATCACGCTGGTTCACAACGACAAGGCCGAGGAGTGGAACAACGCCTACTCCATGTGGCTGGCTCGCGAGCACTTCTCCAAGGGCGTCCTCATGGTCAACGGCGACACGGTCCATCCGGTGAGCGTCGAGAAGACGCTACTGGCGAACCGCGGACCGGACATCCTCCTCGCCGTGGACAACGTGAAAACACTCGCCGACGAGGAGATGAAGGTCGTCCTCGACGAGGGCGAGCACCTGAAGACGATCACCAAGCTGATGGACCCGTCCACCGCCTACGGCGAGTACATCGGCGCGACCCTGATCGAGCCCGCCGCCGCGGAGCCCCTCGCCGACGCACTGAAGGCGACCTGGGAGAGCGACCCCGACCAGTACTACGAGGACGGCTACCAGGAGCTGGTCGACCGGGGCGGCCGCATCGCGGTCGCGCCGATCGGCGAGGTCGAGTGGGTCGAGGTGGACAACCACGACGACCTGGAGAAGGCCCGCCGGATCGCCAAGACCTACTGAGGCCGCCGGCGCCATACGCGGGACGACCCCGAGCGAGGAGGCCCATGCCCCTGCTGACGCGGATGCTGAACGCGCCGCTCTCCATCGACGTGCGGCGCGGCGCCGTCGCCGCCCTCGGCGAGCTGCTCGCCGACAAGCGGATCGCCACCGAGGGACGGGTGGCCATCGCCGTCGGCCAAGGCCAGGGCGACCACATCGCCGAGCACGTCCGCCCGTCCCTGTCGGCCTGCGAGGTGTTCCAGGTCGAGGGCGGCACCGTCGACGCCGCCGTCGGCCTCGCCGGCAGGCTGCGCGGCGGGACGTTCGAGGCCGTCGTCGGGATCGGCGGCGGCCGGACGATCGACGCGACGAAGTACGCGGCGACGCTGTCGGGCATCCCGATGGTGTCGGTCGCCACGAACCTGTCCCACGACGGGATCTGCTCCCCGGTCGCGTCCCTGGAGCACGACAAGGGCAAGGGCTCGTTCGGCGTCGTCATGCCGCTGGCGATGGTCGTCGACCTCGACTACGTGCACACCGCGCCCCACCGGCTGGTCCGCGCCGGGATCGGCGACGTGGTCAGCAACTTCTCCGCGGTGGACGACTGGCTGCTCGCCGCCGAACAGTGCGGCGAGCGCGTCGACCGGATGGCGCTGACCGTGGCCCGCACCGCCGCCGAGGCGCTGCTGCACCAGCCGGGCTCCATCGAGTCCGACCGGTTCCTCACCGTCCTCGCGGAGGGCCTGGTGCTGTCGGGGATGGCGATGTCGTTCGCGGGCGACTCCCGCCCGGCGAGCGGCGGCGACCACGAGATCCTGCACGCCATCGACCAGCTCTACCCGGGGACCGCCAACCACGGCGAGCTGGCGGGGATCGGCGCGGCGTTCTGCTACCACCTGCGCGCCACCCGGCTCTCCGGCGGCGACGCCGCCGGCGAGCCCGCGGAGGAGCGGCTCGCGGAGATCCTCGCCTGCCTCGGCCGGCACGGGCTGCCCCGGTTCCCGGCCGACGTCGGCCTCACCGAGGAGCAGTTCGCGGAGGCCGTGCAGTACGCCCCGCGCACCCGGCCGGGCCGCTATACGATCTTGGAACACCTCGGCCTCGACAAGGGCGAGACGCTCAAGGCGGTGGAAGAGTATGTCCAGGCCCATGGAGGCTGAGCTCCCCGGCCCCTCCGGAACCCCCGAGACCCCGGCGGGCGGCCCCGGTTCCCCGGACCCGGGCGACCACCGCCCGCCGCGCAACGCGGCGCGGGTCGCCGACATCCGCCGGTACGGGCAGCCGCCCGGCCTGAAGGACCGGCGCAACGAGGAGCACTGGGCGGGCCGGCTCTACATGCGCGACCTGTCCCCGTACTTCGGGTGGATCGCGCTGCGCCTCGGGTTCAGCCCGAACCAGCTCACCTACCTGATGATGCTCAGCGGCATCGTCGCCGGGGCCGTGGTGTCGGTGCCCGCGTCCGGCGCGGGCGGGCTGTGGACGGCCCTCGGCGGCGCCCTGCTCATCCAGGTCTACCTGCTGCTCGACTGCGTGGACGGCGAGGTCGCCCGCTACCTGCGGCAGACGTCGGTCGCGGGGGTCTTCCTCGACCGCATCGGCCACTACCTGTCGGAGATCTCGCTGCTCATCGGGCTCGGCTTCGCCGCGCAGGGCGGCTGGAAGAACGGCGGCTGGGCCGAGCTCGGCCTGGTCGCAGCGCTCGGCGCCGCGCTGATCAAGGCGGAGACCGACAACGTCGTGGTGGCCCGCGCCAAGTCCGGGCTGCCCGCCGACCCGTCCGGCGGCGACCGGGCGCTGCGGCCCCGCTCCACCGGGATCGCGCTGGCCCGGCAGGCCGCGTCGATGCTGCGCTTCCACCGCATCATCGGCGCCGTCGAGCTGTCGCTGCTGATCCTGGCCGCCGCCCTGATCGACACCCTGACCGGTGCGGACTCCCCCGTCGCGATCCGCGTGCTGATGGTCGCGGTCGCGCTCGTCGCGGTCGTGCAGACCCTGCTGCACCTGGTCAGCATCCTGGCCTCCCGGAGACTGAAGTGAAACTCAGCGTCGTCGTCCTCACCATGGGCAACCGCCCGGACGAGCTGGCCCGCGCCGTGCGCAGCGCGCTGGAGCAGGAGCACGCGGACGTCGAGGTCGTCCTCGTCGGCAACGGCGTCGACCCCGTGGGGGACCGCGCCGGCGTCCCGCCGTTCGACGACGAGCGGGTCAAGACGATCAGCCTGCCGAAGAACGTCGGCATCCCGGCCGGCCGCAACCGGGGCGTCGAGGCGTCCAGCGGCGACGTGGTGCTGTTCCTCGACGACGACGGCTGGTACCGCTCCACCCGCCTCGGCACCTACCTGCGGGACCGGTTCGCCGCCGACCCGGCGCTCGGCGTCGTGTCGTTCCGGGTCCGCGACCCGGAGGGCGGGCGCGGCGAGCGCCGGCACGTCCCGCGGCTGCGCGCGGGCGACCCGGAGCGCTCGTCGGAGGCCACGACGTTCCTCGGCGGCGCCTGCGCGATCCGCCGCGCCGCGTTCGACGCGGGCGGCGGCCTGCCGGAGGACTTCTTCTACGCCCACGAGGAGACCGACCTCGCGTGGCAGATCCTGAACGCCGGCTACCACATCGTGTACGACGCTTCCGCGGTGATGTTCCACCCGGCCGTCCTGCCGACCCGGCACGACATGTTCTACCGGTACAACGCCCGCAACCGGGTCTGGCTGGCCCGCCGGAACCTGCCGTGGCCGCTGGCGTTCACCTACCTCGCGGTGTGGGTCGGCATGACGCTGCTGCGCGAGCGTAAGCCGAGCGCGCTGAGGCCCTGGTTCAAGGGCTTCGTGGAGGGCTGGCGGAAGCCGGCGGGGCCGCGCCGGCCCATCTCCTACCGCACCGCGTGGCGGATGACGCGGACGGGCCGCCCGCCGATCATCTGACCGCCGCCAGGATCAGGTGGGTCAGCTCCGCCGTGATGTCGTCCAGGGGGATGGTCTGGTCGCGGGCGGACCAGTGGTGGACGAGGTTGTTCACCGCCCCGATGATCGCGATGACGGTGAGGCGGTAGTCGCGGTCGGCGGCCTCGCCGTGCCGCACCGCCTCCGCGATCATCGCGAGCATCGTCTCCTCCCAGTGCGCGCGCCACTGCAGCCGGTGCCGTTCGAGGCCGGCGCTGACCCCGATGACCTCGACGAACGCGATGCGCGCCCAGCGCGGGTCGCTGGCGGTGACGGTGACGAAGGCGCGGACCGCGCGCTCGACGCGGGCGGGCAGCGGCTCGCCGGCGGAGCCCGCGTAGGCGGTGTCGAGGGCCGCGCGGGCGCGCTCGTTGATGCTCCGGTGCAGGGCGGTGAGCAACTCCTCGCGTCCGGAGAACTCCTCGTAGAAGTTGCGGGTGGACACGCCGGCGGTGGCGCAGAGCCGCTCGATGGAGGTCGCCGCGTAGCCGCGGGTCCCGAACAGCTCGAGACCGGCGCCGAGCAGCCGCTCCCGGCGGTCGGCGCGGCGCTCCTCGGCGGAGCGGCCGCCGTAGCTGCGGCGGGGGGCGGGGTTCCGGCCGCTCATCAAACTCCATTCCGGCGGGGGTCGAGCTGGCAGCGCCAGCCTAACCGCGCCCGCGGCGCCCCGCCTCCCACCCGGCCCCGCCGTGGGACGCCGCGGCCCGCGCCCGGCCGCGCCGCGAGTCAGCGCAGGACGGGGGTCTCGCGGCTCATGCGGGAGAGCTTCTCGGGGTTGCGGACGGCGTACAGGCCGGTGATGAGGCCGTCGTCGACGCGGACGGCGATGACGGTGTCGATCTCGCCGTCGAGCCGCATACGAGATGCCGCCCGCCGCCGTCCTGTGACACCTGTGGGCGGTGGCGTACGTCATAGGGCCGCGCCGTCACAGGGGCCGGGGCACCGGCATCTCCATGGCATCAGGACGCCGCGCGGACGGGCCGCGCGGCCCCGCTACAGAGGAGAAGCCATGGATTCCCGGTTCGACCTGATGGCCAATGCGGTCGGCGCCAAGATCGCCAAGCGGATGTACAACGTCAGCCTGGCGATCGAGCAGTGCGGCGAACCGGCTCGGCGTGACGCTCCGCCAGAAGGGCGGTTCCTACGAGCCCGGCGCGTTCGCCGACCTGGAGAACTGACCGGCGGCCCCCGGCCCGGGCACTGCGAGGCCCGGGCTGGGGGCCGTGCCGCGCGCGTCAGCCGGACAGCAGGATGCCCTCCCACTCCGGCTCCGACGTCAGGACGACCAGGTGCTGTGTGGCGCGGGAGACGGCCACGTAGAGGACGCGGAGCCCGTTGGGGGACTGCGCGGCGACCGTCTCCGGCGCGGCGATCACGGCGGCGTCGAACTCCAGGCCCTTGGCCTCCAGGACGTCGAGGACCTGGACGCGGTCGGGCAGCCCGGCGGCGAGGCGCGCGCGGGCGGCGGCGTCCCACCGCGCGGACGCGATCTCGTGCGGCAGCGGGATGGTGCCCTCGTCGTGCGCCTCGGCGGGATGGAACGGGACGATGACGCCGATCGTGCCCTCGACCTGTGCGAGCAGCTCCTCGGCGTCCTGCCGGGCGGCGCCCGCGAGCCCGGACTCGGGCAGCACGCGGACGACCGGCGCGATCCCCGACGAGCGGACGGCGCGGGCCGGTCGCGCCTCGGGCAGCGCGCGCGCCAGCACCCGCGCGGACACGGCGGCGATCTCGGTGGAGTTGCGGTAGTTCGTCGTCAGCTCGTACTCGTGCCGGGTGCGGCGCGGCGCGGGCTTGCGGCGGCGGTTCCGCGACGACGGGCGCTCCCCGCTGAGCGCCGCGTCCATGGCCGTGCGGGCGGCGGCGAGGTCCTCCCAGGCGCTCTGCGCCGGGTCCTCGACGACGGTCCAGCTGGCCTGGCGGCCCCGGCGGCCGAGCATCCGCCACTGCATCGGCGACAGGTCCTGCGCCTCGTCCACGACGATGTGCGCGTACTCGGGGCGCTCCTCCACCACGCCGTCGTCGACGCGGCGGGACCGCTCCAGCCGCTCCATCGACGTGGTGAGCTCCTGCATCTCCGGCTCCCAGTCATCCTCCGCGACCTCCTCGCCGGTGAGGATGTTGACGCCGTCGACGACGAACGGGTCGTCGGCGGCGGCGGACGCGCGGCGGCGCGCCGGGCGGGGCGGCGGGCCGAGCAGCGCGTCGATCTCGTCGAGCAGCGCGACGTCCTGGTAGCTGAACGGCGCGTCGCCGGCCCACGAGGAGGCGAGCCGCGCGACGTCGTCGCCGTGCAGCTCCCGCCCGGCGGCGCGGCGCAGCCGGGCCGGGTCGCCGAGCGAGCGGAGCACGTCGGCGGGGCGGCGGATCGGCCAGAACGCCACCAGGAAGCCGGCGAACTCGCGCTGCTCGCGGACGCGGGCGTCGAACTGCTCGCGGGGCGTGCCGTCGCGCGCCGGGCGGCCGGGCTCGCCGTCGAGGGAGGCGAGGCCGTCGGCGGCGAGGATCGCGTTCCACAGCCCGGCCTCGGCGCCCTCCGCCTCCCGCGCGGCCTCCGGCCCGCCGAGGTCGGTGAACCGCCGCCACAGGGCGTCCAGCAGCATCTCGGCGACCTGCCGGCGGGCCGCGTTCACGCTGCCGCGGCTGCGCCGGTGCACGTCGCCCCGGACGCGGTCGAGGGCGCGCCGGTCGAGGGAGACGACAACGCCCTTGTACACCACGCGCAGCTCGTCGGGCGCGCCGGGGGCGTGGTCGGCGACGGCGCGGCGCAGCACGGCCGCCATCGTCTCCGATCCCTTCAGCGCGGCGAGCGCGGGCGTGTCGTGGACGGTCGCGGTGACGCCGTCGACCAGGTCGCCGAGGGAGCGCAGCGTCGCCGAGCCCTCGCCGAGCGACGGCAGCACCCGCTCGATGTAGGCGGTGAAGCGGCGGTTCGGGCCGACGACCAGCACGCCCCGGGACCCGAACCGGCGGCGGTGCCGGAACAGCAGGTAGGCGACGCGGTGCAGGGCGACCGCCGTCTTGCCGGTGCCGGGGGCGCCGCGGACCAGGACGGTCCCGTCGGCGGGCGCGCGGATCACCTCGTCCTGCTCGCGCTGGATGGTCGCGACGATGTCGCGCATCGCGCCCTCGCGGGCGCGGGCGAGGGAGGCCAGGAACGCGCCGTCGCCGACGATCGTCATGCCGCCGGCGGCGTCCGGGTCGAGGAGGTCGTCCTCCAGGTCGACGACGGTGTGGCCGCGCGAGTGCAGGACGCGGCGGCGGACGACGCCGCGCGGGTCCTCGGGGGTGGCGCGGTAGAAGTCCTCGGCGGCGGGCGCGCGCCAGTCGATGACCAGGGAGTCGTGCTCGCTGGTGCGCACGCCGATCCGGCCGACGTAGCGGACCTCGCCGGACGGCTTCTCGCCGGGGGCGAGGTCGAGCCGGCCGAACACGAGGCCGTCGTCGGCGACGTCGAGGGCCTGGGCGCGCAGCGCGGCCTGGTGGACCATCGCGTCCCGGTCCACCAGGGACCCCTTCGTGCCGGCGAGCGACTGGCGGTAGCCCTCGCGGATCATCGCCTGGGCGTCCGCGCGCATCTCCTCCAGCCGCGCGTAGGCGATGTCGACGTACCGCTGCTCGGCGGCGATCTCACGGTCCTTGACCGTGCCGCCGTGTCCGGTCGGCCGCCCGTTGACCTGGGACGACATGCAGGATGCTCCTCGCGCTCGGCTCGCCGGGGCGACCCCGGCGCCCTAAGGGGCGAAAGAGACAAGCCTATGCGGTCCCTCCGATGTTCAGCGCGGCGGTGCGGACGCCCGGGCCCGGCGCGGGCGGCGCGGGGCGAGGCGCAGCGGTCTGCGGCCGGGCGCCACGTGCACCTCGCCGGGCCGTGCCAGGGAGCGGTCGATCTCGTCGAGGACGAGCCGGGCGGGGACCTCGGCGGGCGGGCTCGCGCAGCGGAAGGCGACGCCTCGGCCGCGCTGCTCGGCGGCGAGGGCCTCGATGTAGGCGCGGGCGGCGGCGGCAGCGGCGGCGGTCGCGGGGGACGCGCCGGACGCGACGATGACGATGACCTCGCCGGCGCCGCGTTCCAGCATCCCGGGCAGCGCCGCGCGGATGAGGCCGGCGGGGCCGAGGAAGCCGTCCCGCATCGCCTCGTCCACGGGCGGTTCCGGGGCAGGCAGGGCGGGGGCGATGACGAGCCGGTGCACGGCCCCGGTCACGCCCAGGATGTCCGCGACGTCCTTGGGGTCGGTGATGTCGCAGGCGCGGACGTGGGTGTTCGGCGAGCGGAACGCGGTGGCCGCGAGCCCGGCCTCGTCGGTGTCGACGGCGACGACGTCCCAGGCCGCCGCGGCGAGCCGCCGTGCTGCGAGCGCGCCGGTTCCGCGGGCCGCGCCGGCGACCAGGGCCGTCCGCCTCACGGGCGCACCTCCTCGGCCGGGTCGAACGTCATCGACAGGTGCCCGACCGTGGTGCTGCTCAGCGCGCGCGCCCGGTCCAGTCCCAGCGCCCGCAGCTCCTCGGCCACCGGGTGGTCGCCCAGGACCACCTTGGCGCCGCCCGGCCGCATCCGGACATCGGACGGCGTGAGCGTCCACGGCGTCCGGCGGGTGACGCCGTCCAGGCAGGAGTACGCGTCCACCTTCGGCGCCCCGGCGCCGCCCGGCATCGGCGCGCCGGGCCGTACGGCGACCTCGACGGCGGTGCGGCCGCCGAAGCGCACGGCGCACCGCTTGACGCGCCCGGCGAGGTCCATCGGGATGTCGGCGAGCTCCTTGGGGAAGCCCCAGATGCTGCGCCCGCACTCCAGGGTGAACTCCTGGTTGACGGGGAGCCAGTGGATGAACGCCCCCACGTCCCGCATGGCACGCAGCCGTCCGCCCCTGCCGGACGGCGGCGGCGTCCCGGGCGGGCGCACCAGGAACGCGACGGCGAACTCGTGGTACGGGCCGAGGTCGCCGTCGGCGTAGCGGACGAACGCCAGCGAGCAGATCGCTCTTCCTCCCCGACCAACAGACCCCGACCTACCTCCTCGGCCCGCCAGGGGCTCGGCGATCTCGAGGCCGCTGTAGGCGATGACGGCCTGCGCTGCGGCGGCCGGGACGGTGAACATGGCCGAGGCGACGGCGGCGTCCCGGATCCGCACCGGAAGCGCGACCTCGTGCCCCTGGATCGGATGGACTTGCGCGGCACTTGTCACACCGTTAAGTAGAACAGGTTCTCGTTTTGCTGCCAAGGGCGGTCCCGCTCCGCGCTCCGTCCGCGGCCGGCGTGCGGGATCAGCCGCGCTCGACGCCCGCCTTGATCCGGTCGAGCGTGGCCCGCATCCCCGCGCGGTTCACCGCGGCGCGCTCCTCGGCCGGGACGCCCGTGAACACCTTCCCGAGCAGCGAGACCAGCCCGGCGCCGCGATTGCCGCGCCGCAGATCCTCCCAGTACTCGGTGAGCCGCGTCCGGGCGCCGTCCCCGTCTCCGTCGCCGTCTCCGCCGCCGACGGCCTCGATCCGGTAGCCCCACAGCGCCACCGGCAGGCCGAAGCTCGACACCCGGAACGCGAACGCCTCGCCCGGGACGGCGACCGTCACCTCGCAGGTGGTGAACCACACCCGCCAGCCGAGCCGGTTGAACCCGACGAACTTCGTGCCGGCCTTGACGGCCCGGCCGCGGATCCACGTCGCGAAGACCTCGGGGCTCCACTCGCGCATCCGCCGCAGGTCGGCGACCGCGGCGTAGACCGCCCGCGGCCCGGCGCCGACCGCGACGCTCTCCTCGACCACCCACTCGCGTTCCATGGGCCGATCATGCCATTCCATGACCGCCTGGTCACTAGGTGGTCTAGCGCAGGTGCGAGAACGCCTCGCGCCACTCGCCGTACCAGGCCGCGAACCAGGGATGCGGCTCGGCCAGCGGGACGATGTAGGTGACCGTCTCGGCGTAGTAGCGGCGCTGGAAGTCCGGTGGCATCCGGTCCAACTGCTGGACGTTGCTGACCCGGTCCGCGAGCTTCACCAGGATCGCCTTCGGCGGGGCGTCGCGCAGCCGCCGCAGGTACGCGGCCTTGGCGGCGCGTTTCGCCTGCCGCCCGGCGCCGCCCGCCGGCGGCTTGGTCACCCAGTCGACCAGCTCGGTCACCTCCGGCCCGAACGCGTCCTCGACATCGGCGAGCGTCGCCGGGGTGTCTTCGACGACGTCGTGCAGCAGGACGGCGGACAGCACCGCCGTATCGGTGACGCCCGCGCCGCGCGCCAGCACCTCCAGGGCCTCCAGCAGGTGCTCGACGTACGGTGCGCCGGTCGGGCGCCGCTGGTCGCCGTGCCACCGCCGCGCCGCGTCCACCGCCGCCGCAAGCGCGGCGAGGTCGAAGCGCGCACCGTCCCGGCCAACGCCGTCGCCGGACGACTCCAGGTCCGCGCGGGCTGCGTCCCAGGTGCGCCACCGGGTGAAGACCTCCACGTATCCTCCCTGCTGGTCGCGCGGGCCCGGCCGGGAGGGCGGGGCGTCCCGCGGGCGATTCCGTCCGGGCCGTGTCGCGCGGGCGGGCGCGACACGGCAAGGTGGAGGTCCACACCATACGGCCAGTGGAACGGGTATGCGGTCGGCGGAGCAGGGAGGCGGCGCGGGCGTGGGCGCGGGCGGGAGCCGGCCGGGGCGGGGAGGCGGCGTCCGCATGGCGCTCGGCCTCGTCGCCGGCGCCCTCGCCGTCGCGCTGTGCGCGGTCCTCGTCGAGCGGTTCGTCCTGCACGCCGAGTGGTGGCAGGTGCGCCACACCGTCACCGGACGGCCCGTCGCGCCGCAGAGCGACGTCGGCCCGCCGCCCGGCCCGCTCGCCGTGAGCTGGGAGCGGACCACGCCGATCCGCGGCGGGCCCGCCGCCGGGTACGACGGCGTCGCCTACGACGTGGCGCGCGGGCAGGCGGTGACGGCGTCCGGCGGCGGCATCGTCGTCCGGGACGCGCGCGACGGCGCCGAGCGCTGGAGCTACCGCCGCACCGGGTGGACGCTGCTCGGCTGGACGTCCACGCGGTCCCGGCTCGTCGCCTACTTCGAGCGGGACGGCCGGCGCGGCGACCGGCTGCTCGTCGGGTTCGACGAGCTGTCAGGCGCGCAGCTGTGGCGGCGCGACGGCGAGCGCCCGGCGGCGGTGTCGCGCGCGACGCTGCGCTGGCCCGCTGGAGCCGGTGTCGTGCTGACCACCGACGACGGCCGCCGCACCCTGTACGGGGTGTCCGCGCTGACGGGCAAGCGGCTGTGGCGGGCGCCGCTGCCGAAGGGATGCCGGCTGTTCGAGGGTGCGGCGCAGCCCTCCGACGCCCTCGACCCGGCGGCCGGCGCGGGCACCGGCGAAACGGGCGGCGACGCCCTCGCGGCGCTCGCGGTGGGCTGCCCGCGCCAGGCCGGCCGGCTGCTGGCCCTCGACCCCGGGCACGGGCGGGTGCTGTGGAGCCGGACGCTCGCGGCGAAGGAGTCCCCCGAGGTCAAGGTGCTGGACGGCGCGGTCCTCGTCGGGGACGCGACGGCGCTGCGCGCGTTCACCGCCGGCGGCGACCAGATCGCGCGCTGGGACGGCGAGGGGGTGTGCCGCGACCGGATGTGCCCGGCGGTCCGCGCGGGCGGGCGGCTCATCGTCGTCCGCCACCAGGAGGGGAAGGGCGGCGGCACCGACCGGATGGAGGCGGTCGACGTCCCGTCCGGCGCGGTGGCGTGGTCGCGGGACGTCCCCGGTTACGCGGCGCTGGCGGAGGCGGGCGGCACGGTCTACGCGCTGCGGCCGCGCCTGGCCGACCAGCTCCTCCCGGCGGGCGTCGACGTCGTCGACCCCGCGGACGGCCGCGCGTCCACGACCCCCGCGCCGTTCGCCATGGACCCGGACCTGACCGGCGCGCGCCCGTGGCTCGCGGCGGCGGGGGGCCTGCTGTACGCGGCGGTCGCGGAGGCGGCGCCGCGTCCGGCGGGCGCGGCCCGGCTGGTCGCGCTGCGCGGCGGCCCGGACGGGACGGGTCCCGCCGAGCTGGGCGGCGTGCCGGTGGACGACTGGCCGGACGCCTGCGCGCTGCTCAAGAAGGCCGACCTGGCCGCCGTGCACGCCGACGAGCACGATGTCCGGCCTGCCCGGGCGAGCGTCGGGGACGTGGCGCTGCCGCACCCGGTGTCCTGCGCGTACGAGACGGCCGGAAATGGGACGGCAGGGAACGAGACGGCGGGCAAGAAACCCGGGAAGGGGAAGCCGACGGGCGGCGCGGAGCCGTCCGGGACGCCCACTGCCGAGGCGAGCGCGACCGGCAGGGCCAGCGGCAAGGCGGGGACGTCGCCGGCGCCGCACGCCTCGGGCGGCGCGGACCCGCCGGACGACGCCGTCCCCGAGACGGCGGTGCGCGGCCTGAGCGTCAGCGTCCGCTGGGTGGCGGAGACCCCCGACGCGGCCGAGAAGATGCTCGACGCGCTGCAGGCGATCCAGTCGCAGGCGCGGGAGCGTCCCGACATCCCCGCCGGCCGGGCCTACGAGCTCGGGCCGACCGCCGGGATGATCGCGCTGCGCGTCGACCGGGCCGTCGTGGTCGTGGACGTGGACCGCCCGCCCGGCGCCGCGGCCCGCCTCGCCCGGTCCGTCGCCGACCGCCTGCGGGCCTGGTCGCCGGGCACCTGACCGTTCACTTGTGGCGGGGGGGGGGGGTGGGGGGGGGCGGCACCCCCCCCCCCCCCCCCACAAACGGGGGGGGGGGCCCCCCCCCCTGCCGCGTGGGGTGGGGGGGGGGGGTCCTCCCCCCCCCCCCCCCCCCCCCCCCCCCCCCACAACTCAACGGGGGTGCTCGCCGCGCGTCAGTAGTCCGGGACGGGCTCGGGAAGCGGTTCGGACGGGGCCTGCGGAGCGGGGACGGGGTCGGGGTCGGGCACGACGGCGGGGCTGCGGCCCGCCCAGGCCTCCAGCTGCGCCACGAAGCGCGCGGCGTGGACCGGCCAGTGGAAGCGGGCGCGGGCCGCCGCGTAGCCGCGCTCGCCCATCCCGACGCGCAGCTCCGGGTCGTCGCGCAGCCGCAGGACCGCGCCGGCGGCGGCGGCCGGGTCGCCGAACGGGACGACCAGCCCGCACCCGGCCGGCTCGACGATGTCGACCGCGGGCGGGTTCGGCGTGGTGATCACCGGGACGCCGCGGGCCATGTACTCCACGACCTTCGTGGGCATCGAGTGCCGGTAGTTGGGCTCGTCGTGCAGCAGCGCCAGCCCGGCCATCGCGCCCTCGGCGATCCGCAGCGCGCGGTCGTTCGGGACGAACCCGTACCAGCGTAGAAGCCCGGTCCGCTGCGCCTCGCGGAGCGCGGGCCGCACGTCGGGGTCGGCGGAGCCGATCAGCTCGACGGTGATGCCCTCCGGGGCCAGCAGCCGCGCCATCTCGATCATGTCGAGCGCGCCGCGCGCCACCGACAGGTTGCCGACGTAGACGGCGCGGCGGTCGTCCGGCGGCCCGGGCTGCAGGTCCGACACGTAGGTGGTGTTGGGCACGACCGGGTGGTCGCCGCGGAAGCGGGCCCGGTACCCCTCCTCGGCGAGCAGCAGCTTCAGCCGCCGCTCGCCGCGCCGCTCCAGCCGCTTGACGGCCGGCCGCAGCATCGGGCGGACCGGCCCGGGCACCCAGCCCTTGGCGGTGAGCGCCGCCGCCGTGTCCTCGTGCACGTCCCACACGACGGTCCGGCCGCGCGTCTCGCGGGGCAGGGCCATCAGCAGTTCGGGGTCGTGCAGGAGGATCACGTCGGCGTAGCCGGCGTGCTCGCCGATGGCGCGCCGGGCGGCCCGCAGGGCCCGGAGCCGGTGCCGTCCGGTCGCCCGCGGGACGTCCACCGGGCTGACCTCGCGCCAGGGGGTCACGTTGCACGCCCGGAAGGGCGCGATGTAGGTGACCTCGTGGCCGGCGTCGAGGAGCGCGCGTATCTGCCGGTGCAGAATGCGCGCATCCTCCGGATGGTGCACCACCGTGCAAACACAGATCCGCATTACTCACTCCGCAAGGTGCCGGTAAAATCGCCTGCTGCTCGAGTCTTCGTCGCCCATGGAAATCGCCGATGAATTCCCCTTGGCCGCGATGTGGACGGCCGCGGGCGACTCGTTCCGGTCCGCCGGGCGCCCTCCTTCTAGAGCAGTTCGACGGTCTCGAGGTGCACGTCCCGGGTGCGGCCGCGGGTGTCGAACAGCAGCCGGGCGTGCTTGGTCAGGGTGTCGGGGTCGTAGGCGGCGTGGTCGGCCAGCACGATCGCCAGGTCCGCGTCCGCGAGCGCGGCGGGCAGGTCGGGCCCGGCGGCGGGCACCGGGGTGCCGTCCACCTGCCAGTCGCCGACGAACGGGTCGTGGAAGGCCAGGTCGGCGCCGAGGCGGGCGAGGCGGCGGGCGACGGGCCGGGCGGGCGACTCGCGCTGGTCGGCGATGTCGGCCTTGTAGGTGACGCCCAGCAGCAGCACCTTGGCGCCCTTGAGCGCGCGGCCCTCCCTGTTCAGGAGCTGCTGGGCGCGTTCGGCGACGTACCGGGGCATCCGGTCGTTGATCTCCTGCGCCAGCTCGACGAACCGGAACGGGTACCCCAGGGAGCGGACCTTGTAGGACAGGTAGTTGGGGTCGATCGGGATGCAGTGCCCGCCGACCCCCGGGCCGGGCCGGAACGCCTGGAACCCGAAGGGCTTGGTGGCGGCGCAGTCGATGGCGTCCCACAGGTCGATGCCGAGCTCGTTGCAGAACACCGCCATCTCGTTGACCAGCGCGATGTTGACGTGCCGGTAGGTGTTCTCCAGCAGCTTGGCCATCTCGGCCTCGCGCGTCCCCTTGGCCTCGACGACGCGCTCGACGAACTTGCCGTAGAACGCGGCGGCGGCCGACGCGCAGGCGGGCGTGAGACCGCCGACGATCTTGGGGGTGTTGCGGACCCCGTAGACGGTGTTGCCCGGGTCGATGCGCTCGGGGGAGAACGCCAGGTGGAAGTCCTCGCCCGCGACCAGGCCGGAGGCCTCCAGGATGGGCCGCACGACCTCGTCGGTGGTGCCCGGGTAGGTGGTGGACTCCAGCACCACCAGGGTGCCCGGCGCCAGGTGGGCCGCGACGGTCTCGGCGGCGCCGCGCACGGCGGTCAGGTCCGGGCCGCCGTCGGGCGACAGCGGGGTCGGCACGCAGATCACCACCGTCCGGGCGCCGTCCAGCACGTCCGCCTCCAGGCTGGGCGCGAACCCGGCCCGGAGCATGTCGGCCACTTCGGCCGGCGCGACGTCGTCGATGTGCGAGCGGCCGGCCTTCAGCCCCTCCACCACCCGCGCGTCGCGGTCCAGGCCGCCGACCTGCAGACCGGCCCGGCACGCCTCCCGTACCAGCGGAAGGCCCACATAGCCGAGTCCGATGACCACCAGATCCATGCCCGGCTCCCTTCGAGATCGGTGCGCGCGCCCGGCGCGCTCCCGGATGTCAGGTATGGCGATTCGATCGAGTCGAGGTCCGTCGGGACGGCCTCAGCGGAGGCCGTAGGCGGCCCGGTACCCCGTCGCGACGGCCCGCCAGGTGCGTTCCGCCCGAACCCATTCCCGGGCCCGCTGACCTGTTTTTCGCCTACTTTCGGGACTGTAAGCCAGCTCTTCCAGACAATTCGCCCATGCTTCCGCGTCTTCCGGAACTGTTAACGCCCCGGTCACGCCCGGTTCCACGATTTCGCGAAGTGCCCTGACATCACTGGCTATGACGGGGATTCCCCCGGCCATCGCCTCCAGCGGCTTGAGAGGCGTCACCAATTGGCACACCCGGTCCGCCCGGCGCGGGACCGCGAACACATCGAGGAGCGCGTGGTAGCGGCGAACGGAACCCATCGGCACCCGCCCGGTGAACACGGCGTGAACGCCGTGCCCGGCCGCACGCCGCTCCAGGGCGCCGCGCTCCGGCCCGTCCCCGACCAGCAGCAGCGTGACCGGCGCGCCGCGGTCGCGCAGCAGCGCCGCCGCGTCGATCAGCGTGTCGATGCCCTCGTAGCCGTAGAACGACGACGTCAGGCCCACGACGGTGGCGTCCGCGGCGATGCCGAGCTCCGCGCGCAGGCCGGCGGCGTCCGGCAGCGGCTCGAGGAACGCCTCGTCCACCCCGTTCGGCACCACGAAGATCTTCTCCTCCGGGACGCCGCGGGACGCGATCTCCGCGCGCATCGCCTCGCCGAGCGTGACGACCGCGTCGGCCTCGGCCATCCGGCGGGTCTCCAGCTCCCGGGTCAGCCGGTAGAACTCGTCGGACGCGCTGTGCGCCGGGTCGCGCGACAGCCACGAGTCCTCCAGGAAGCCGCGCACCTCGTACACGACGGGCAGCCCGTGCCGGCGGCCGAGCTCCAGCGCGACCGCCGCGTTCAGATGGTTGCTGACCGCGTGCAGGACGTCCGGGCGCAGCTCCTCGACGAGCCGCCCGGCCAGGTCGGCGCCCTTCGCCACGGCCCGGACGGGCCCGGCGGGCGGCAGCCACGGCAGCAGCCGGTGGTACGGGACGCCGTCGACCTCCACCCGGGCCCGCGCGTCCCCGAGCCCCTGGCTGAGCGGGTATCCGAGCCGCGTCGCGACATGGGTGCCGAACCCCATCTCCCGCTGCGCCAGCGCGATCCGGTGCGTCCGGACGGTGTAGCCGGCGTTCGTGGCCGGCAGCGCGTTCGTCACGAACTGCAGCACGCCCGTCCCCGAACCGCCCCGGCCGGCCGGCCGGGCCGGCCCGGCCGGACGCTTGCGCGCCGGCGGGGTATGGGCCAGCAGCTCGCGCAGCTCCGCGTTCTCGCGCCGCGCCCCGCGCGGCCGCGGCACCGCCAGCCGGGACCGGCGCAGCCGCCCGCCGAGCGGGCCGGGCGCCGCCCGGGCCAGCAGCCGCACCGCCAGCCGGGGCGCCCGGCCGGGATCGTCGCGGATCTGGCGCCAGGTGAGTCCCAGCAGGTAGACCGGCTTTTTCAGGGCATTGTTCCGCACGGCGACGGAGCGTAGGCAACCCCGATGAACAGAAGGGAAATTGTGGTGTCACCCATCGTGCACGTCCTCGGCGCGCGGCCCAACTTCGTGAAGGCGGCGCCGGTCATCGGCGCCCTGCGGGCGGCCGGAGCCGACCAGGCGGTGATCCACACCGGGCAGCACTACGACGCCCGGATGTCGGAGATCTTCTTTGCCGAGCTGGGACTGCCCGAGCCGGACGTGAACCTCGGCGTCGGCTCCGGCGGGCACGCCGAGCAGACCGCGGCCCTCATGGTCGGCCTCGACGGTGAGTTCACGAGCCGTTCACCGGCGCTCGTCATCGTGTACGGCGACGTGAACTCGACGATCGCCGCCGCGCTGGTCGCGGCCAAGCTGCACATCCCGGTCGCCCATGTGGAGGCCGGGCTGCGCTCCTTCGACATGACCATGCCGGAGGAGGTGAACCGGCGGCTCACCGACCAGCTCTCCGACATCTGCCTGGTGACGAGCCCGGAGGGGATCGGGCACCTGGCGAACGAGGGCGTCCCGGTGGAGCGGGCGCACCTGGTCGGCAACCCGATGATCGACACGCTGCTGGCCAACCTCGACTCGTTCGACACCGGACGCGTCCGGGAGGCGCACGGGCTGCCGGACCGGTACGTCCTCGCGACCATGCACCGGCCCGCGAACGTGGACGTGCCGGAGACCGCCGCGGCGCTCGTCCGGCACCTGCACGGCGTCGCCGACCTGGCCGACCTCGTCATCCCGGTGCACCCGCGCGGCCGCGCGAACCTGCTGGCCGCCGGGCTCGACGAGCACGAGCGCGTGCACGTCCTCGAACCGCTCGGGTACATCGACTTCATCGCGGCCGTGCGGGGCGCGGCGGCGGTCGTCACCGACTCCGGCGGCCTGCAGGAGGAGACGACGATCCTCGGGGTGCCGTGCCTGACCGTCCGGCCCAACACCGAGCGGCCCATCACGATCACCCACGGGACGAACCGGCTCGTCACCTTCGCGGAACTGGTGCCGGGGGTCCGCAAGGTGCTGGAGTCCGGCGCGCAGGCCGGGGACCGCAAGCCGCCGCTGTGGGACGGCCACGCCGGCCCCCGCATCGCGGAAGTGGTCATGAACTACCTCAGTGAGAACGGAGCCCTCGGATGAGCGGAGCGGACGGCGCGAAGGCGAACCGGCAGGCGGCGCGGCTGCGCGCGGCCCTGCGGGAGCGCGAGGCGCGCGTCCAGGAGCTGGAGCGGCGCCTCAGCGCGCTGGAGACCTCGGTCACCCTGCAGTTCGGCCGGCTCGTCGCCGGCGCCGCCCGCAACCCGCGCAGGCGCGGCGTCCGGCTGCCGAAGGAGCTGTACCGGCTCTGGCGCAAGCGCAACGGCCCCGAGCAGAGCCCGCCGGCGTCCGGGAGCGACCGGCTCCAGCTCGACCGGATCGACCGGCCCGAGGACCGGCTGCTCGCCGCCGCGCCCTACGACGGCATCGTCATCGCGGGGATCTTCGCGCCCGCGACGGCGGCGGCGCTGCGCGAGCACGCCAAGGTGATCCCGCTCTACCCGCACGACGCCACGATCGTCCTCGACACCGCGGACGTGGACCTGGTCGTCGTCGACGCGGCGGCCGGCGAGCCCGGCGGGCCGTGGGCCTACCTCGGCGTCCCCGGCATGTACGACCGGGACCGCGCGCTCCACGACGTCCGGCAGATCGCCGCGGCCCGCTCGCTGCCGCTCGTCCTGTGGGGGGAGGCGCCGCCCGCCACGCTCGCGCTGCTGGACTGGGACGCCGCCGCCACCGCCCCGGACCGGCTGCACGACCTGCTCGAACCCTCGCAACGGGCGCAGCCCGGGGGGTCCGGGGGTCCGCCCCCGGAAATGACGCTGCCTCGTTGAAAGGAACTGCTGTGCCACCTCGCGCCCTCGTCTACGGCGACGTCGACCTGAACCTGATCGACGGATCGGCGATCTGGGCCCAGGGCATGGTCCAGGCGCTGGCCCGCGCCGGCTGCGCGGTGACCCTGGTGCTCAAGGCCCCGGTCCGGACCGGCCGGCTGGTCGACCCGCTGCGCGCCCTGCCCGGCGTCACCGTCCGCAGCCCGCACGCCGAAGGCCTCGTCGAAGGCGAGGCGGGCATGCCGGCCAAGCAGGCCGCCGGCGTCCTCGCCCGGATCGACGAGCCCGAGCCGTTCGACCTCGTCGTCGTGCGGGGCCGCCGGCTCGCGGGCAAGCTGTCCGCCGGGCCGCTCGCCGGGCGGCTGTGGACGTACCTGACCGACGTCCCGCAGTCCGCCGCCGGGTTCGCCGGCTCCGCCAAGGGCGAGCTGCGCCGCATCGCGGACGCGTCCCGGGTGCTGCTCTGCCAGACCGAGGAGCTGCGCGGCTTCCTGGAGAGCGCCGTCCCCGCGACCGCCGGCAAGAGCGTGCTGTTCCCGCCCGTCGTCGTGCTGCCCGACGGACTGCAGCCGCGTCCCGGCGGCGCCCCGGACGGCCGCGCGCTCAAGCTCGTCTACACCGGCAAGTTCGCGCCGCGCTGGAACACCTACGAGATGACGTCGCTGCCGCGCCTGCTCGCGATGCGCGGCGTGGACGCCGAGCTGCACATGGTCGGCGACAAGATCCACGACGATCCGAAGGACCCCGGGTTCGCGACCCGGATGCGGACCGCGCTGGAGACCGGGGAGGGCGTCGTCTGGCACGGCGGCCACCCGCGCGGCGAGGCGATGCGGCTGACGGCCGCGTCCGACGTCGGGCTGTCGTGGCGGCACCCGGAGATGGACGCGAGCCTGGAGCTGTCCACGAAGGTGCTGGAGTGCGGGACGCTCGGCGTCCCGGTCGTGCTGAACCGCACGCCGATGCACGAGCGGCTGTTCGGCGCCGACTACCCGCTGTTCTCCGCCACCGAGGACGACGTCCTCGACGCGCTGACGATCATCGGCAAGAACCCCGACGTCTACACCCTCGCCGCCGAGCGCTGCCGGTCCGCCGCCGCCGGGTTCACGCTGGACGCCGCGGCGGGACGCCTGAAGGACTGCCTCGCGCAGACGTTCCCGGAGCCGTCCGCCGCCGTCCTCGCCGCCGCTGAGGAGCACGCGCGCCGCTCCGCCGCGCCGGGCGCTCCGGCCGCGCCGCCGGCTCCGGCCGGGGGCCGGCGCCTGCGCGTCGGCGTCGCCGGCCACGACCTGAAGTTCTTCACCCGCCTGCTCGACTACCTGAGGTCGCGGCCCGACATGGAGGTCCGCGTCGACCCGTGGGCGGCGCTGCGCGTCCACGACGAGGAGCGCAGCCAGGAGCTCGTCGACTGGGCCGACGTGATCGTGTGCGAGTGGTGCGGGCCGAACGCGATCTGGTTCGCGCAGCGCAAGCGGCCCGGGCAGCGGCTCGTCGTCCGGCTGCACCGCTTCGAGCTGTACGCGCGCTGGCCCCGCCACCTCGACATCGACGCCGTCGACCAGGTCATCTGCGTCAGCCCGCACTACGCGCGGCTCACCCACGAGATCCTCGGCTGGCCGATGTCAAAGATCACCACGGTGCCGAACTGGGTGGACGACCGGCAGCTCGACCGGCCGAAGCTGGCCGGCGCCGAGCACCACCTCGGCATGATCGGCATCGCGCCGTCCCGCAAGCGGCTCGACCTCGCCCTGGACGCGCTGGAGGAGCTGCGCCGCGACGACCCGCGCTTCACCCTCTTCGTCAAGTCCAAGCTCCCGTGGGAGTACTGGTGGATCTGGCAGAAGGACGAGGAGCGCGCCCACTACGAGAAGGTGTTCCGCCGCATCCGCCGGTCCCCGGTGCTGTCCGGCGGCGTCGTGTTCGACTCCTACGGGCGGGACGTGGCGTCCTGGCTGCGCCGGATCGGGTTCGTCCTGTCCACCAGCGACGACGAGAGCTTCCACCTCGCGCCCGCCGAGGGCATGGCGTCCGGGGCCGTCCCGGCGCTGCTCGGCTGGCCCGGCGCGGAGACGATCTACGACACCCGGTGGATCCACGCCGACCCGTCCGCGATGGCGGCCTCGATCGCCGGCACCGTCGCGCTGGACCGGTGGGGGGCCGACGCGCGGCTGGCCCGCGACCAGGTCCGCGCCGCATACGGCCTGGACGAGGTCTGCCGGCAGTGGACCGACCTCCTCGCCGCGGCGTGACCCGCGGCGCGGGCGTCAGCCGGAGCTGCCGGCGCCCGCGCCGACGTGGTGCTCCACGACGTCCTCGGGCAGCTGCGCCCGGTACTCGTCGATCTTGGCGTTCAGCTTGGCGAGGCTGCGGCTGTAGTCCCGGCTGGACAGCCAGAACTTGTAGATGATGAACAGCTCGAACGCCAGCATGCCCGCCGCGCTCACGCACACCACCGGGATGATCGCGCCGGGCACGGCGGCGGCGATCACCGGGGCGACGATGAACACGCCCATCTGGAACTCGATGCCGCTGATCAGGTGCGGGCGGATCCGGCCGCGCAGCAGCACGTTGCGGATCCGGATGTACCACGGGAACCGCTTGTAGAACCCGGCCTGCAGGTCGGCGTTGGCGCGTTCGGTGTCGCCGACGACCCGCTCCTCCTCGGCCTGCGGGTCCGCGCCGAGCGCGCCCTCGGCCGAGCGCAGGTCCGTGTCGACCTCCGCGGCGTCCGGCACCGCGCCCTGCGCCGCGCCGCCCCGCGCCGCCGCCTCCAGCGCCTCGGCCTCCCGGCGCGCGTCCATCAGCGTGGTGCGCATCTGCGCGCGCACCTTGTAGATCTCCAGGGCGTCCATGTAGCGGAGCATGTCCAGGAAGACGACGCCGAGCGCCGTCCACACGTAGGCGACGTTGCCCGTCGCCGCGTACTGCCCGGCCATCAGCGCGACCGCGCAGGCCAGCACCCGGACGCGGTCGAAGATGTAGTCCAGCCACGCGCCGAACACCGAGCCGGTGCCCTTCAGCCGCGCGATCTTGCCGTCCATGCAGTCGAGCGTGAACGACAGGTGGTACAGCAGCGCCCCGGCCAGCAGCCACGGCCAGGACGCCGCCGCGAAGCAGGCGCCCGCGCCGAGGCCGAGGATCAGCGCGCCCACGGTGAGCTGGTTGGGCGTGATCCGGGTCCGGTTCGCGGTGAACTTCACCAGGCGGGACGCGAGCGGGTCGACCAGCAGGACCGTCCACCACGCGTCACGCGCCTTGTACGTCCGTTGCCGAACGTCGTCGAGCGTGAAGTTCGCCATGGAGGGATTCCTTTCGTGCCGGGACCGGTCGATGCTATCGGCTGTCCGGATGCGGTCTCCGGCATTGTCACCGAGTCGTGACTCCGTTAGTGGGACGTACGGGACGCAAGAGGACGGTGCCCGGCTCGTCCCGATCGTTTTGATGGGAGGGGCTGGGTAGGCTTTGCCGGTGCGCGTCAGACCTACGGCAGTTCTCGCCCAATTGCCCTTCGCCGGCGTGCTGGCGGTCGCGGTCTGGATCCGGGTCGTGGCGGTGCGCGGATATCCGGCGCCGAGGTGGAGCGGGGACTCCTCCGGATACCTCCGGGCGGCGCTGGAGCTCCAGCCGGGCGAGACGCGGCCGAGCGGCTACTCGCTGCTGCTGTGGGCGCTGAAGCCGTTCCACAGCTTCACCGTGGTGGTCGCCGTCCAGCACGCCATCGGCGTCCTCGCCGGCGTCCTGGTGTACCTGGTGGTGTGGCGCGCGGCGCGGGCGGCGTGGCCGCTCGGCCCCGGGCGGCACGCGGGCCGCCTGGCGTGGCGCGACTTCCTCCCCGGGCTGCTCGCGGCGGCCGCGCCGGTGCCGGTGCTGCTGGACAGCTACCAGATCGCCCTCGAGCACATGCTCATGTCGGACTCGTTCTTCACGTTCCTGCTGGTGGCGGCGGTGGCCGCGGCGCTGTGGCGGCGCCGCTCGACCTGGTGGCTCGGCGCCCTCGCCGGGCTGTTCGCCGCGTTCGCCGCGGTGACCCGGTCGGCCGGGCTGCCGCTGGTCGCGGTGATCCTGGTCGGGATGCTGCTGCGGCGCGCCGGATGGCGCGCGCTCGTCGCCGTCGTGATCGCGTTCGCGGTGCCGCTCGGCGGCTACATGTACTGGTTCAAGCAGGTCCACGGCGAGTTCGCGGTGACGAAGGCGGGCTCCGTCTGGATCTACGGCCGCACCGCCGCGTTCGCCGACTGCGCCAAGATCAAGCCGAGTCCCGAGCTGCAGATCATGTGCCCGAAGGACTCCAACCCGAATATCGCGCCGGCGTTCGCGGTGCTGTGGACCGACGACTCGCCGTTCCACCGGATCCCCGGCTGGATCACCGGCGACGAGGCGAACCGGCTGGCGAGCGAGTTCACCAAGCAGGCGATCGAGAAGCAGCCGGGCGACTACGCGCACGTGGTGTTCCGCGACACATGGCGGTCGTTCGACTGGAAGCGCGAGCCGTACCCGACGCCGTGGACGTGGCTGGAGTACGTCTTCCCGGAGGGCGAGTCGTGGGACGACGACCAGGCGCTGGAGGCCGTCAAGTACGACCCGTCCGGCGGCGAGGCCAAGGTCGTCCGGCCCTGGGCCGGGACGATGCTGGACTACCAGGACCGCATGTCGATGCCCGGCACGGTCCTCGGGCTCGTCCTGCTCGGCGGGCTGGTGCTCGCGCTGCCGCACATCGGTCGTCGCGGCACCCGGTGGCGGCTGCTCGGGCCCGTCCGGCATTGGGGGACGGGCGCGCTGATGCCGTGGGGGATGAGCCTCGCGCTGCTGGTCATCCCGGCGGCGACCGCCGACTTCGACTACCGCTACGTGCTGCCTGCCGTGCCGTTCGCCTGCATCGCGCTCGGCCTCGCGCTCCTCCCGTCGCCGCGCCGCGTCCGCCTGGACCCGGTCGCCGAGCCCGGCGCGGGACAGGACGACGACGAACCCGCCGCCGAGAGGTCCCTCAGCGCCTAGCGCCGGCCCGTCCGGCGGCGCGGGCGGGGCGCCGAGCCGGCCGATCGTGAGCACGCCCGCCGCGGCTCCCGGGTGCGTCAGCGGCGTCCCCGGCCGCCGAGCCGGCGCCGCGCCGACCGCGCCATCGCCGGGACCTTCCCCGGCACGACCTCGACCGCGAGGTTCCCGCTGCCCGTCCGGTAGTAGCGGGCGCGGCGCATCCCGAACGGCGCGCAGGCGACCGCCGCGGACCGTCCCGCCTCCGCGATCGGCACCCGGACCCGGGCGGTGTCGCCGCCCACCGCGAGCTCCAGCCACGCGTCCCACCGGCCCGACGACAGCCCGCGCGGGTCGACGGAGGCGGTGAACGCGACGGCGTCGCCGTCCTCCGCGGCCCGCGCCTCGCCCCGCAAGGACTCGCCGCCGCCGCGCCGGTCGAGCGCGAGGCCCACCCGGACGTGCGCATGCGCGCCGGGCGCGGCGGGCACCCGCCCGCGCACCAGCAGCCGCCCGTCGCCGTCCCAGCCGATCTCCTGCACGGCGGCCAGCCGGGCGAGCCCGGCCGCGCCCGGCCGCACGGTGAAGCTCAGGTTGCCGTACTCGCGCGTGAAGAACGGCTCGACCGCGGCGGCGCCCCGCGCGGACGCGACGAACCGCTCCGGCGGCAGCGCGGCGCCCTCGGCGCGGTCGGCACCGAGCCGCCCCTCCTTGACCAGCCGGCCGGCGGTGACCTCGGCGTACAGGTCCCAGATGCCCGCCTCCAGCAGCCCCTCCGCGGCGCTCGCGCCCGCGCCGCCCTCCACCGGGCCGGGCGCCGGCACCGCGACGGCGGCGGTGAAGCCGTCGACGCCCCCCTCGACCGGCAGCCTGCGCTCGGCGCCGGACCTGCGGTGCCGCAGCAGCAGCGCGAGCGACTGCGCGTCCCGGTCGACCCGGGCGAGCACGGCGGTCCCGGCGACCCGCAGGGCCCCGCCCTCCCAGCCCAGCCCGGTCAGGTTCCGCTTGGTCCGCAGCCGGTCGGTGACGTCGAAGTAGGCGTCCGGGATCGCCGCGGACGGCTCCCGGAAGCCCGGGTACACCTCGTACGCGCGGTCCTTGTCCACGACGACCGGGACCGGGCCGGGCGCGAGAGCCGTCTCGACGATCCGGGTCAGCAGCTCGTCGTGACCGCTCCGCACGCAGTGCGCGATCAGCCGCAGCCGCGGCGGCATCCGCATCAGCACCGCCGGGGTGAGGAAGTCCTCGCACAGGCCGCGCACCCCGTCCCGGGTCTGCCGCCGGTACTCCGCCGAGTCCTCCAGGAAGCGGTGCGCATTGATCCGGTGCAGCACGTCCCGGGTGAACAGCCGCAGCAGCATCCGGTCGCGGATCGGACCCGGGCGCCGGTGCGCGACGACCATCTCCAGCAGCGGCCGCGCCGCCCTCGCGTAGTAGTCCGCGGAGGACGCGCCGCCCGTCTGCATGATGCTGGTGCCGTCGTCGCGCTCCACCAGGTAGTAGCAGTCGTAGTCGGCGATGACCGAGACGCCCGACGCGTGCAGGTACGCGTGCACGGCGAACACCTTGTCCTCGCCGGACAGCAGCCCCTCCGGGAACCGGATCCGGTTCGCCTCGACCAGCTCCCGGCGGAACAGCTTCTGCGCCGTCAGCGACTGCGAGAAGACGTCGATCTCCGGGTCGTCCACCGAGACCCTGGCGATGTTCTCCGCGAACCGCGCCGCGCCCCGCCCGACGCCGACATAGTTGCCGATCACGATGTCGGAGCCCTGCTCGTCCGCCAGCGCGCACATCCGCTCCAGCGCCTGCGGGCCGAGCCGGTCGTCGGCGTCCAGGAAGAACAGGTACTCGCCGCGGGCCCGCTCGATCCCGGTGTTGCGCGGCCCGCCCGGCCCCCCGGAGTTCGGCTGGTGGACGACCGCCAGCCGCGGCTCGGCGGCGGCGAGCCGGTCCAGCTCGTCGCCGCTACCGTCGGTGGACCCGTCGTCGACCGCCACGACCTCCACCAGCTCCGGCGCGATCGTCTGCTCGAACACCGAGCGCAGCGTCTCCGCCACCGACGCGCGGCAGTTGTGGACCGGGACGATGACGCTGACCTTGGGGATAGTCACTGGGAAGTCCTCAGGGGGAGTCCGTCAGCGGGGCGGGGGGAACACGCGGTCCACGGTGCGCGCCGCCGCGTGACCGTCGTCCAGCGGGCAGAACCGCGCCACGAACTCCTTGTAGCGGTCCTGGTGGCCCGCCGTGGCGGCCTCGACGTCGCGGATCGCGTCGATCAGGTCGTCGGAGGTCTCCACCAGCGGCCCCGGCGCCTCCGCCTCGAAGTCGAAGTAGAAGCCGCGCAGCCGGTCCCGGTAGTCGGCGAGGTCGTAGGTGAAGAACAGCATCGGCCGGCCGGTGTTGGCGTAGTCGAACATCACCGACGAGTAGTCGCTGATCATCATGTCGGAGATCAGGTACAGCTCGGTGATGTCCGGGTACAGCGACACGTCCCGGACGAAGCCGTGCTCGTCCTCGGTGATGCCGTCCACCACGTTGGAGTGCAGCCGGACCAGCAGGACGTGGTCGTCGCCCAGCGCGGCGCGCGCGCGGTCCAGGTCGAGGCGCATGTCGTGCTTGTAGCGGCCCCGGCTGTAGTACTGGTCGTCCCGCCACGTCGGCGCGTACAGCACGACCCGCTTGCCCTCCGGGATGCCGAGCCGCGCCCGCACCGCCTTGGCGACCGTGTCGGCCTCCGGGCTGTAGAGCAGGTCGTTGCGCGGGTACCCGACCTCCAGCATCTCGCCCTTGAACGCGAACGCGCGGCGGAAGATCTCCGTGCTGAACGGGTTCGGCGACAGCAGGTGGCTCCACTCGGGGACGGCCGGCCCCTCCGGCTTCTTCTCCTTGCTCTGCAGCGCCGACTTCATCCCCGGCGCGTACGCGAAGTGGACCTCCTTGACGTCCCGGCCGATCTTCTTCAGCGGGGTGCCGTGCCAGGTCTGCAGCACGACCTGGTCGGGGTGCCGCTGGAACCAGTCGCCGAGCCGGTGGTTGGTGACGATGTAGCGGGATGTCGTCACCGCCTCCTGCCACTCCCGGCCGTTCAGCCGGACGCCCTGCAGCGTGTTCGGCAGCTCGACCTGCGCGTCGTTGACGACCCAGAACTGCGCCAGGTCCATCCCGCGGCGCAGCAGCTCCTGGTGGATCGCCTTCGGGCTGTCGGAGTACTGCCGGCCGTTGAAGCAGGAGAACAGCACGGCGTCGCGCAGCCCGTCGCGGGCGACCCGGCGCCGCGCCTCCTCCCGGTACTTCGCTCCCGCGCTCTTCTCCTCGCCGGACACGTCGCCGGTGACGGCGATGACGAGCCGGCCGTCCTTGGTCTCCGGCTCGTAGCCGCGCCGCGCCACCTCCAGCGGCCCCGGCAGCGCGCGCTGCGCCTCCTGCGTCAGCCGGACGGTCAGCGCCCGCCCGCCCGCCGGCCGGAACAGCACGTCCCAGCGGCCGGGACGCAGCGGCAGCACGCCCGCGACGCCCGGCACGGCCGCCGCCGGGACCTCCGCCCGCAGCGTGCCCGAAGCGTCCGCGACCAGGTCGAACGCGTGCTCCTTGCGGCGGCCGCGGCTGCGCACCACGATCTGCCCGGACGCGTGCGCCGGATGCGTCGCCGCCAGCGCCAGCGTCCCGTCCGGACGCCACGCGACCTCGCTCACCGACAGCCGGATCGTCGCCCGCCGCACCCGCACGTACCCGCCGGGGCCGCGGCCCGCGCTCACCTCCAGCGCGCCGAACGTGCGCCGCGCCTCCGCCACGCCCTCGGCGAGGACGAGCGGCCGGCCGTCCGCCGACAGCGTCCAGTCGCGGGTGTCGTCGATCGAGCCGGGCTCGATGTCGACGTCGAGCGCATCGGGGTCGACGCGCGCCGTCCAGCCGCCGGACCGCGCCTCCACCGGCACCGGGACGCGCGCGTCGCCGAGCGTCAGCACCAGCTCCGCGGGCGGCGCCGCCGCCGACTCCACCTCGACCAGCAGCCCGCGCTCGTCCCACGCCAGCGCCGTCGCCCGCTCCCGGACGCGCTCCACCTGCACGACGAAGTGCCCGTCCACGACCTTCGGCACGATCCGGACGTCGTCGGCGACGTACCGGTAGGGCGGGTGCGCGCCCGTCCCCGAGCCGCCGCCGCGGACCGGGCCCTGCCGGAACACGCCCGCGTTCAGCACCGAGGCGTGCACCTCCCAGGTGCCCTCCCGCCAGGCGCCGCGGTCCTTCAGCTTCGCGGCGTCGAGCGCGAACTCGAACCCGGTCCAGCCGCCGGTCGACTTGCCCGGCTTCGGTGTCTGCCGCGCCTTCATCACGATCTTGCGGCGGCCGTCGCGCAGCGTCACCGTCTTGATCGACGTCCAGCGGCGGCGTGAGCTCACCGAGTTGATGTAGGCCTCGCCGGTGACGACCAGCCGGTCGTCCTCCCACCGGACCGCGTGCACCCGGCCCCGCATCTTGACCTCGTCGCGCGCCCGGTACACCTCGCGCGGGACGTCGACCTTCGCGTCCTTCCAGTACGGGTAGACGACGTAGCGGCGCAGCGGGTCCCGCACGATCGACGGCGACGACTTGCCGCGCTCGTACCGGACGACCTTCACCAGCTCCATCGTGTGGCCCGCCTCGGCGAGGTGCCACTTCAGCCGGGTCAGCGCGGGCGCCTCGGCGAACACCTTCGGCGACACGCCCTTGGCGTACGCCGCGGCCTGCGCGACGACCTGCTCGCGCTCCTCGCCGGACAGGTCGGGCAGGGCGTCCAGGAACGTCTTCAGCTCCGTGGTGACCAGCTCGAGCTGCAGCCGCCGCAGCTCCTTGGCGTCGCCGCGCTCGGCGACCCAGGTCGTCGCGAGGTTCGCCGCGCCGAACCCGTCGGCGATCTCCTGCGGCTCGGTGGTCGGTTCGTACCGGCGCGACCGGCGGTGCAGGACGATGTCGGGCACCACGTCGACGGACGTCGCCGCGTGCAGCGCCCGCACCATGACCGGCAGGTCGTCGTAGCGGCCGAGGTCGGGGAACTCCAGGCCCGCCGAGTCCCAGAACGCGCGGCGCAGCAGCGTCCCGGTGATCTTGCGGTTGCGCAGCAGGTCCGGGCTGCGGTGCAGGTCGGTGGCCTTGGCGGGGGCGGGGTTGTCGCCGCGCGCCTTCCACTGCGACACCTGCCCCGTCCACTTGCGGGACGCGTCGGGGCCCGTCGCGAGCTGCGACCCGGACGCCTCCAGCGCGGTCAGCAGCGCGGCGACCGCCTCCGGCGGCATCGGGTCGCCGCCGTCGGCGAACAGCAGGAACTCGCCGGTGCTCTCCGCCACCCCCAGGTTGCGGGCCGCGCCCCGGCTCGGCGCCCCGTCGCGGACGATCCGGAACCGGTCGTCGGGCAGCTCCGCCCGCGCGGCCGTCCCGGTGCCGTCGTCCACGACCAGGACCTCGAGGTCCCGGAACGTCTGGGCCGCGAGCGAGTCCAGGGCGTCGCCGAGGTCGTCCCCGGCGCCGTGCGACAGCACGATGACACTGATCCTGGGGGCGGTCATGCCCACTCCTTCGGGGGCTGTGCGAGCCGGACGCGGCGGTCCGGTCGCGGACGGTCAGGGGATGGTGGCCGGCGCGGCCCGGCCGCGCTGCGCAGCGCCGCCGCTAGGCGGGGCCGGCGGCGACCGCCGGCGGGAGCGGCTCACCGAGGAACACCCGGCGCACGGCCCGCTCGGCCGCGTGCCCGTCGTCCCACGGGCAGAACCGCGCCCGGAACGCCTCCAGGTGCTTCGCCGCCGCGTCCCCCCACGCGGCCCTGGACGCGAACGCGTCGACCAGCTCGGACTCGGTGTAGGCGATGACGCCGGGCGGGAACTCGGTCAGGTCGAAGTTCACGCCCCGGGTGAGCCGGTAGGTCTCCCAGTCGTTGGCGTAGATCACGATCGGCTTGCCGAGGTTGGCGTAGTCGAACATGACCGACGAGTAGTCCGTCAGCAGCGCGTCCGAGGCGATCATCAGGTCCTCGACGGACGGGTGCTTGGAGACGTCGATGACCTGGTCCTCCGACCAGCCGAGGTCCGCCGCCATGTTCTTGAGCTTGTAGTAGTAGTGCGCCCGCAGCAGCAGCACGTGGTCGTCGCCGAGCTGCTCCATGACCCGGCCGATGTCGAACATCGGGGAGTAGCGGCGCTGGTAGTCACGGTGGGTCGGCGCGTACAGGATCGCCGTCCTGCCCTCGGGGACGCCGAGCTCGTCGCGCAGCCGCGCCTGCTCCTGCGGCGTCGCGCGCACCAGCCGGTCGTTGCGCGGGTAGCCGATCTCCAGCAGCTCGTACTTGCACGGGAAGCCCCGCTCCCACGCCTCGCTCATCAGCGGGTTGGCCGACAGCAGGAAGTCCCACCGGTCGGACCGCTCGATCAGCGCCTTGAAGTCCATGTCGGCGGCCCCGACCGGGTACTCCATCTGGTCGAGGCCCATCTTCTTCAGCGGCGTGCCGTGCTGGGTCTCCAGATGGACCTGCCCCGGCCGCTTCACGACGTTGTCGGGGAAGTTGACGTTGTTGACGAAGTACTTGGCGGCGGCGATCGTCCGGTAGTACTCCGCCGACCCGGCCACCACGTACTCCACGCCGTCCGGCATCGTCTTGCGCGCGCCCGGCTTCACGATCCACACGCCGCGGATGTGCGGCGCCAGCTCCCGGACCTTCTCGTAGATCGCGGCCGGGTTGCAGGAGTAGCCGCGGTACCAGTAGGCGGCGAACACCGCGAGGTTCTCGTCGATCGGCATGTGCCGCCGCATCGCGTAGTACCGCTCCTTGGCGAGTTCCTTGGAGCGGACGACGCTGCGCTTTTGCAGCTTGCGGACCTTGCGGCCGCTCTTCTTCGCCTTCTTCGTGAGCGTCGGGGCGTTGAGGCGCTCCCAGGCCCGGAAGTCGCCGCGCTCGATCGCCCGGTGCTTGTCGGCCAGGTTCGGCTCGTCGTCCGGCGGGACGTGGCCCGGGGGCTTGTAGCGGTTGTAGGTCTTGGTCATCTCGGCGAAGAACCGCTGCTTCTCCGAGGGGTACACGCGGTCGGCGCGCTCGATGATGACCAGCAGGTGCCAGATCGTCCGGTTGAACATCAGCGGCCGGAACCGGTCCATCTTCGGGCCGAGGTGGTCCATGAACGCGAAGATGCGGTCGTACTGGTCGAAGGCGTCGAAGTGCTTGGCGCTGGCCGTCTTGGTGATCGCGCCGCTGCGCCGCTGCCGGTAGATGTAGCAGACCCGGTCGAGGAAGCTGACCCGCTCGGCGGCCATCAGGACCGGGTAGGTGATGCTGACGTCCTCGTAGTAGCCGCTGTTGAAGCGCAGCCCGTGCTCGATCATGAACTCGCGGCGGATCGCCCGGTTCCAGATCGAGGTGAACATCTCCAGCAGGCTCGGCCGGTCGGCGAGCGTGAACACCTCCGGCGCGGGCGGCTCTCGGAACAGGTGGTTGATGATGCTCCGCTTGACCCGCCCGTTCCAGTAGGACCGCGCGTAGTCGAACATCAGCACGTCCGGCCGGGTCTCGGCGAGCCGGTCGCAGATCGCCTTGACGGCGCCCTCGGTCGCGTAGTCGTCGCTGTCGAAGAACCAGACGTAGTCGCCGGTCGCCATGTCCAGCCCGACGTTGCGGGCCTCGCCGAGGCCCACGTTGTCGGTCAGGTGGCGCACCTTCAGCCGCGAGTCGCGCTCGGCGTACTCGTCCAGGATCTCTCCGCAGGCGTCCGGCGAGGCGTCGTCGATCCCGATGATCTCCAGATTCGGCACGTCCGGGACCAGCAGCGAATCCAGGCACTGCCGAAGGTACCCCTGCACTTTGTGCACGGGCACGATGATGCTCAGGGAGATGTCGTTTTCACTGCTCACGCGAACGCCAATCAACTACTCGATTAATCTGGATCATACCCGCATCCGGCAAGTGAATCTTATGTCCTGCCATGAGAGGGCTTGAGTAGCCATCTGCCCGTGGGTTCGATCGCCCAATGGGTGAGCCGCCGCACCGGGTCGGTGCCGAGCAGCACGCCGGCGGCGAGCGCGCCCAGCGTGGCCGCGACCACCCCGGCCGGGGTGTTGAAGAAGTGCGCGTCCAGGACGCCGCCGTAGTCCAGCGTCTTCACGATCAGGCCGTGCAGCAGGTAGACGTACATCGTCCGGGTGCCGAGCGTGGTGTACCAGGCCCGGCCGCGCGGGACGGCCGCGAGGAACGCGGTGCCGAGGACGACCGCGAGCACCATCGCCAGCAGCCGGTAGGACATGCCCTCGACGGCGCTGAAGTGCATGTGCTCGTAGCCGCGGTTCCAGAGCAGGACCCCGTGCGCGATCTTGGGGACGACGGTGCCGCGCTCCCACACGTACGCGGCGGGCAGCGCCGCCAGCAGCACCGCGAGCCCGGCCCAGCGGGTCCAGCCGCGCCGGCGCGGGGCCTGCGCGAGCTCGGGCCTGATCGTCAGGCCGAGGACGAAGAACGGCAGCAGCGCCGCGGCCCGGCACAGCGTCGCGTCGGCGTTGAAGCTCCAGCTCCCGGCGATCAGCGACAGCGCCACCGACACCGCGACGGGGTGCCGCAGGTGCCCCCAGAGCGGGGCGCTCAGCCGCCACAGCACCAGCGCGACGAGGAACCACATCAGGAACTGGGGACGGAAAAGCTCGTGCAGCCGGAATTCATTTCCCCGGACGAACACGAGCTGCAGCCGGTAAAGCACGGCGAAGATCACGTAGGGAACGACCAGGGTCGGAAAAACGCTGCGGAATTTGTCGGTCGACCGCATGAATCCGCGGGCGAAGTAACCGGAGACGAACACGAACACGGGCATGTGGAAGCCGTACACGACGGTGTAGGCGGCGTCCACCGCGTGGCTGTTCGCCCGCAGGACCTCCCAGACGTGCCCGACGACGACCAGCAGGATGAGGAAGAACTTGACGTTGTCGAAGTAGGCGTCGCGCGGGCGCGGCGGGGCGGGGGCCTCCGCGGCGGGGCGCGCGGCGTGCGCCGGCCCGCCGGCGGGAGGCCGGCCCGGCTCCTGGGGGCGCGGCTGAGGGAGGGTTTCCGTCATGTCTCCGAAGGATTCATTTCGTCCGTGACAACCGTTCACGTGCGGGCAGGGCGACTCTAGTCCGCGATCGGCGGCCCTGGGGCCGGATGAGAGATTGTTCCGGTTCCGTACGGCCGGTCCGCCGCGGCTCGGCCGCCGCGGCGGCGCGAGCGCGGGCCGGGCTAGCCGCGGCTCGGACGCCGCAGCGGGGTGAACACCCAGGTCATCTTGGGCTCCAGCGCCCAGCTCATGGCCCGGCGGACCGGAGGCGAGCACAGGAACGTTCCGACGACGCAGGCGCCGCAGATCACCGCGACGACGCCGCCCGGCGTGTGCATCCAGTCCGCACCCCACCAGCCGGTGAAGTTCAGCAGCCGGGTGACGAAGCCGTGCAGCAGGTAGCAGTACAGCGTCGTCGCGCCCAGCGCGGTGAACCAGTGCCGCTTGCGCGGGATCAGCGTCAGGAACGCGGCGACGAGCACGGTGGCGCACGCGAACATCGCCAGCCGCATCAGGGTGCCCTGGAAGTCGCCGACGCCGAGCTTGAAGTGCGGGTCCTTCCAGAAGATCCACCGCACCGACATGTGCTTCATCACCAGGTAGGAGCACGCCAGCCCGACCGCGAGGACGGCCGCGCCGATCGGCCGCGCGATGGGCCTCTTCAGCAGCTCGAAGTGCTCCGGCCGGAGCTTCAGGCCGAGGACGTAGAACGGCAGCAGCCCGAAGACCCGGTGGATGTCGAAGGTGCTGCCGAGGTCGCTCATGTACGACAGCAGGGCGAACCCCATCGCCACGGCCATCGGCCACCGGATCTGCTGCCACACCGGGGTGGACAGCCGCCACAGGAACAGCGCGCACAGGAACCACGTCAGGTAGTACGGGCTCAGCAGGCTGATCTCCAGGTCGTGGCGGCCCGCCAGCCAGTCGTACAGCGAGTACGCGATCTCGAACACCACGTACGGGACGCCGACGTTGGTGATGAGCTTGCGGGCCTTGCCCGGGGAGAACGTCCAGTTCCGGGAGAAGTAGCCGGTGATCACGATGAACAGCGGCATGTGGAACATGTAGATGAAGATGTACAGGCCCTTGGCCATCGGGACGTTCTGCAGGTTGGCGATCGAGTGGCCCGACACCACCAGCAGGATCGCGAAGTACTTCGCGTTGTCGAAGAACGGGTCGCGCTCCTTGCGCGGCTTCGGCGGCGAGGAGATCCGGACCGGCCCGGAGCCCGCGCGCTCCCCGTCCGGGGGCGCCGCGCCGGTGGCCGTGCCGACGACCGTGCCGACTGCGCCGGCCATGCCCGCAGCGGCCGTCCCCGCCGCGCCGCCGGGGAACCCCGCGCCCGCGGCGGCGGGCGCCGCCACCGGATCGGGACGGGGGTCGGGGACGTCCGGTGCGCCCCGATCGTCCGGTGCTCGCTGGTCGTCCGCCGCCGGTGCGGCGGCAGGCGGTCCCGTCTCGGCCTCCGAGGGCCTGCTGCTGTACGTCATGGCCTGCCGGTTCAAGCCCCCTTGCAGATGTCGTCGTTGGCGCGGATCTCGCCCTGCTGCTTGGGGATGCCCCCCTTGGCGTTCTTCAGGGCCGTCCAGTTCGAGCCGACGACCAGGTCGACCACGCCCGGCTTCGCGCCCGTGGTGCGGGCCGTCGGAGCCGGCTTGCTCGGGATCAGCGCGGTGAGCGTCTGCGCCTGCTGGTCCGCCCCGGCACCGTACAGCACCTTGGTGGTGCTCGTCCGGGAGGCGTTGCCGCCGACCGACACCTGGAAGCCCTGCGCCTCCAGGTCGGAGGCGACGCGGCTGGCCTGCCCGGCGATGCCGCTGCCGTTGTAGACCCGCACCCGCACCTGCTCGGGCTGGATCTTGGGGGCGGCCGACTTGGACTCGGTCGGCACCGTCTTGTCGTTGCGGACCGCCGCGAAGAACGGCTGCGCGGCCGAGGTCAGCACGACCCGGTTCGGGTCGGCCGGGTCGGGGCCGTTGGGCGTGGTGACGAAGCGCAGCTTGCCCGAGGTCATGCCCTGCATGCCCTGGGCGATCTTCAGCATGACCTGCGGGGTCAGCTCCTTGTCGGTGGTGAGCGACTTGGTCGCCGCGTTCATCAGCGGGATCAGCTTGGTCGGGTTGCTCAGCACCCCGGCGCTCATGGCCTTGTTCGCCAGCGCGCCCATGAACTTCTGCTGCCGCTTGATGCGGTCGAGGTCGGAGCCGTCACCGAGGCCGTGCCGGACGCGCACGTACGCCAGGGCGGTGTCGCCCTTGATGACGTGCCTGCCGCGGGACAGGTGCAGCTTGGACTTGGGGTCGTTCACGTCCTTCGGCAGGCAGACCGGGACGCCGCCGATCGCGCTCGTGATGGCCTTGAACCCGGTGAAGTCGACCTGCATGAAGTGGTCGATGCGGATGTCGGACAGGCCCTCGATCGTCTTGATGACGCAGGCCGCGCCGCCGATCGTGAACGAGGAGTTGATCTGCGCCTTCGGCTGGTCCGCCGACATGCCGCCCGCGTGCGTCTTGCACGGCGGGATGTGCACGATCAGGTCGCGGGGGAAGCTGATGCCCATCGCCTGGCTGCCGCCGGGGGACAGGTGCAGCAGGATCATCGTGTCCGAGCGCGGCGGGTCGTTCTTCAGCGACCGGCCGTAGCTGGCGTTGGCACCGGCGCGGGTGTCGGACCCCAGCAGGAGGATGTTCATCGCGCTGTTCAGCTTCTTCGGCCGGTTGGGGCCGATCGCCGAGTTGACGTCCTCGTGGTTGATGTTGCCCATCGCGCTGCGGTACAGGCCGTAGGCGGTGAGGGAGCCGGCCACCATGACCGCCGACATTCCGACGCACACCCAGCCGAGGATGCGCCAGCCGCGTCGACGATGCGCCGGCTGCGGATCGGCGTCGTCGACGTACTCCATGTACATCGGGTTGCTGTTCATCGGCTCCGTGTCCGGGGGCGCGGCCCGCTTTCAGGGGGTCGGTCGGCTTGGTCTGCTCTGCTGGAACGGTCTGTTCTGCTGACTCTGTCCTGTAGTGCTGTGACGGTGCTGGCCGTGGCTCGGTTGACAAAGCGCGGGCAAAGAGAGCGTAGGTCAGGCGAGCCGGCGCACGGACCCGGATGCGTCTTTCCATCCTGGCACTCCGGCCACCGCCGTCACATGCTCCAAGGTCACGCGTCGGTCTAGGGCGGCTTTGTCGAAGTTTCGTTGGATTATGACGGAAGCACCCGAGGCTAGTGGTGCGACCAGGCCGGCCATAACCCCGTCGAGGGTCGTGAACGGCAGATCGGTGAGCAGCCGCGCGTCCGCGTCCAGCTCCCATTTCGCGGCGGCCGCGCGGGCCTCCGCGACCAGCTCCGCGCCGGTCAGTGTGGTCTTTGTCACAGTGAGGGCGGGCAGATCGGGGCTCACCTCGGGGCCCGCCGCGAACCGGTCGCCGTACGAGCGGACCTCCGCCGCGTAGTCGGTGACGCCCACCGGGCAGTCGGCGAGCGGCCCGCCGAGCGGGTGCAGCGAGAGCCCGACGATCTCCTCCGCCTCGGCGTCCACGCCCGGGTCCGCGAGCACCACGTCCAGCACCTCCTCGGCCGCCGCCAGGAGGTACGGCCCGGACGCCCCGAGCGGTTCGGACCCGGCCGCCGCGCGCTCCAGCACCGTCGCCGGGTCGACCGGCTCGGCCACGAGCCCCGCCGACCAGCAGGCCATCAGCCACACCGCGGTCTGCCAGTGCGGCGGCAGCGCCAGCACGACGCGCCCGCCCGGTTCCGCCGCCAGCCCGTCCACCAGGAAGTTCGCGGTCTTGGCCACCCAGTTGTCGAACGTCCGGGCCGACAGCTCGACGCGCTCGGCGCCCGGGAGGTCGGTCGGGGTCGGTTGGTCGGGGCGAACACGGTCGTCGTAGTAGGTGACGAGCGGGCGGGACGGGTCGCCGGCCAGCCGCAGGCGCAGCAGATCGGCGGGTCCGGGCACGGCGGGTTCGCGGTGGCTCATGGGGCGAGCGTAGAGCCCCGTGACCGGCCGGGACTCGCCGACCGGCCGTTCCCGCTACGCTCCGCACCGATGGATGACCACGGATCGGACGAGCGCGGGGCGGGTGCATGAACGCGGGTCGGCTGCTCGCCCGGACCACCGTGGCCCCGGCGCTGCTCGTCGCGGCCTGGCTCGCGGTGGCGCTTCCGCTGCTGATGGGCGGGGTGTTCCGGCCGGGCCCGGCGATCGCGCTGTGGGTGCCGGTCGGCGCGGCGGCGCTCTGGCTCGGCCTGCGGCGGCGCCCCCGCGACGACGACGCCGGACGCGACGGGCCGCTCGGCCCCGCGCCGTGGTGGTCGGCGGCCGGGGTGGTCGCGGTCGCCGCCGCGTTCCTGGTGTTCGAGGCGCTGATGTGCTCCGAGCAGATCATCGTCCGCCGCGACCCCGCCTCCTACGTGCAGTTCGCGACCTGGCTGACGGACCACGGCTCGCTGCCGATCCCGGAGCTGCGCGGGGCGTTCGGCGGCGGCGACCCCGTGCTCAGGTTCGACAGCCCCGCCTTCTACGCGCACGGCGGCTCGGTCGTCCCGCAGTTCATGGCGGGCCTGCCGATGATTCTCGCGCTCGGCGGCTGGGCGGGCGGCACGCACGGGATGCTGCTGATGGCGCCGCTGCTCGGCGCCTGCAGCGTGCTGGCGTTCGGCGGGCTCGCCGCGCGGCTCGTCGGCCCCCGCTGGGCGCCCGCCGCGGCGCTCCTGCTGGCGCTGACCCTGCCGATGCTGTGGGTGTCGCGGTCCACCTTCAGCGAGCCGCCCGCTCTGATCCTGCTGCTCGGCGGGCTGTCGCTGCTGCACGACGCCCGGACCGAGCGTCCGCGCAGTGCCCTGGTGAAGGCGTTCCTCGGCGGCCTCGCGCTCGGGCTGATCGTGCTCGTCCGGATCGACGGGATCCGCGACATCCTGCCCGCCGTGGTGTACGCCGGGCTGCTCGTCGCGCGGCGGCGCCGCACCGGCTACGCCCTCGCCGGCGGGCTCGCCCTCGGCGCGGCCGCCGGGCTCGCCGAGGGCTACCTCAAGTCCCGCCCGTACCTGGACTACCTGCACGCCTCGCTCGACCCGCTGCTGGTGATCTCCGGCGCGATCGTGGCCGCGACGGCGCTGATGGTCGTCCTCCTGCGCTGGAACGCCACCGGCCGCCGGCTGCGGGCGGCCGGGGCGGCGGCCGGGCGCGGTCGGCTGCCCGGCGCCGCCGCGATCCTCACCGCGCTGGTCATGGTCGGGTTCGCCGTCCGGCCGCTCGTGCAGACCGTCCGCCGCGTCCCGACCAACACCGACGACCGGCTGAACGCCCAGTTCATCGAGGCCGTCCAGAAGATCGACCGGTTGCCGCTCGACGGCACCCGGCAGTACTCGGAGCTGTCGCTGTACTGGGTCGTCTGGTACATCGGCATCCCCGCGCTGCTGCTCGCCACGTTCGGCGCGGCGCTGCTGGTACGGCGGCTGATGCGCCGCCAGTCGCCGGAGTGGCTGCTGCCGTACGCGGTCATCGTGTGGACGACCGTCCAGGTGCTGGTCAGGCCCGGCATCACCCCCGATCACCCGTGGGCGTCCCGCCGGCTGATCGGGCTGGTCATCCCCGGGCTGCTGCTTTTCACGGTGTTCGCGGCGGCGTGGATCACCAAGCGGCTGCGGCGGATCGGCTACTCCCGCAAGGTCGTGCGGGCGACCGCGGTGATCGGCGTCGCGCTGATGCTGGTGCCGATCGTCATCACCTCGGCCGCGTACATGGTGGGACGGACCGACCAGAAGGAGGTCGGCGCCGTGAACGCGATGTGCGACCGGCTCGGGCCCGGCCGCTCCGTCGTCGTCGTCGAGGTCGGGACGGCCGACCGGTTCCTGCAGGTCCTGCGCGGGATGTGCGGGCTGCCGGCCGCGCGGGCCGCCACGTTCGCCGAGCAGTCCGACGTCCGCCGCGTCATCGGGAAGATCGACGGTGCCGGGCGGCGTCCGGTGGTCATGGGGTCGAAGCCGGAGCAGGTGGCGCCCTACGGCCGCCCGCGCCAGATCATGCGGCTGCGCACCCGGCAGGACGGCCGCACGCTCGACGAACCGCCGGGCGGGTCCTGGGGCCTCGCCATCGACGTGTGGATCGCCGAGCCGACGGCCCCCTGACGCCGCCCCGCCGGGGCGCTCGCACGCGGCGTCCATGTTCCGTGTCGGCCGGTGAGTCGGCCGGGGCGCGCCGTTGCGAGTATTCTCGCCGTGCGTGAGTACCCAGCCCGCCGAGCCCGCGCAGCGGCCCGCACCCGAAGCCGCCGAGCCGAGCGACCCCGTGAGCGATGCCGCGCCTGTCCACGTGACCATCGTCCTGCCCTGCTACAACGAGCAGGACCACGTGATCGACGAGGTCGAGCGGATCACGAAGGCCATGGACAACAGCGGCAAGAGCTACGAGCTGCTGGCGGTCGACGACTGCTCCACCGACGCGACGCTCGCCCGGCTGGAGGAGGCGGCGCCCCGCTTCCCGCACATGCGGGTCATGGCGTTCCAGCACAACAGCGGGTCCGGGACGGTCCGGCGGATCGGCTCCCAGCAGGCCCGCGGCGACATCGTCGTGTGGACCGACGCCGACATGTCGTACCCGAACGAGCGGATCCCCGACCTCGTCGACCTGCTCGACGGCGACCCGTCCATCGACCAGGTCGTCGGGGCGCGGACCACCGAGGAGGGCACGCACAAGCTGCTGCGCGTCCCCGCGAAGTGGTTCATCCGCAAGGTCGCCGAGCGGCTCACCAACTCCAAGATCCCCGACCTGAACTCCGGGCTGCGCGCGTTCCGCCGCGAGGTGTCCCTGCCCTACCTGCGGCTGCTGCCGCCCGGGTTCTCCTGCGTCACCACGATCACGATCGCGTTCCTGTCGAACCAGCACCCCGTGCACTACCTGCCGATCGAGTACGCCAAGCGGGCCGGCAAGTCGAAGTTCCACTTCACCAAGGACGCCTACCGCTACATCCTGCAGGTGCTGCGGATGGTGATGTACTTCAACCCGCTCAAGGTGCTGATGCCGCTCGCCCTCTGGCTGATCGGGATCGGGCTGCTCAAGGGCGTGTTCGACATGGCGGTGCACTTCGGCTACTTCGCCAACAACACCATCATGATCTTCGTGACGGGGTTGATCATCGCCTCGCTGGCGCTGCTGGCCGACCTGATCGTCCGATCGCGCGGCGACGTCTAGTGCGGATCGCGATCGTCGGCCCCGCCTTCCCGTACAAGGGGGGCGGCGCCCACCACACCACCGAGCTGGCGCGGCGGCTCGCCGCCGCCGGGCACGACGTCGCCATCGAGTCGTGGCGCGCCCAGTACCCCGGCTTCCTCTACCCGGGGCAGCAGACGATCTCCGAGCCGGAGGGCGAGCCGTTCCCCGGCACCCGGCGCCGCCTCGACTGGCGCCGCCCCGACGGCTGGTACCGCACCGGCCGCGCCCTGCGCGCGCACGACCTGGTCGTCCTCGCGGTGCTGAGCCCCGTCCAGGTGCCGTCCTACCTGGGCATACTCGCCGGTCTGCGGCGCCGGACGCCCGTCGTGGCGCTGTGCCACAACGTGCTGCCGCACGAGCGCAAGGCCTACGACGAGCCGCTGATGAAGCGGCTGCTGCGCAAGGCCGACGGCGTCCTCGTCCATTCGGAGGCGCAGGCGGAACTGGCGCGGGGGCTGGCGCCGCGTCCCGTCCGCGTCGCGGAGATGCCCGCGCACCTGCCCGCGTCCGGCGGTGCGCCCGCCGATGGCGGCAAGGTGCGGCGGCGGCTGCTGTTCTGGGGGATCGTCCGGCCGTACAAGGGCCTGGACGTGCTGCTGCGCGCGCTCGCCGAGGGCCCCGGCGACGTCGCGCTGACCGTCGCCGGCGAGTTCTGGGGCGGCCTCGACGAGACCCGCGAGCTGATCCGGTCGCTCGACCTGGCGTCCCGGGTGGACCTGCGGCCCGGCTACGTGCCCGCCGCGGACGTCCCCGGCCTGTTCGCCGCCGCGGACGCGCTCGTCCTGCCGTACCGGACGGCCACCGCGTCGCAGAACGTGTGGATGGCCTACGAGCACGGCCTCCCGGTGATCGCGACGGACGTCGGCGCGTTCGCCGAGCAGGTCCGCGACGGCGTCGACGGGCTGATCTGCCCTCCCGGCGACGTGCCGGGCCTGGCGGAGGCCATCACCCGGTTCTACGCGCCGGGGGAGCCGGAGCGCCTGCGCTCCGGCGTCCGCCCGGTCGACCACGGCCCGGTCTGGGCCGCCTACCTGGAGGCGCTCACCGCGCTCACAGGTGCGGCTCGATGACCTTCAGCAGCGCCCGCTTCGGCTTGGCGCCGGTGATCTGCTCGACGACCTCGCCGTTCTTGAGCAGCAGCAGCGTCGGCAGGCCCAGCACCCCGTACTTCTGCGGGGTCTGCGGGTTGGCGTCGTAGTCCAGCTTGGCGATCTTGATCCGGCCGTCCTGCTCGGCCGCGATCTGGTCCAGGACGGGGGCGATCATGCGGCAGGGGCCGCACCAGTCCGCCCAGAAGTCGACGAGCACCGGCACGTCGCTGTCCAGGACTTCCTCGGCGAACGTGGCGTCGGTCACGCTGATGGGGGCCGTCACGGTCACTCCTTCGTAGGCTTGGTACCCCTGACAAGCGCGTGGCGGCCGGCTTCATTCCCGCCCTCGTCCGCCGGCGGCGCGGCCTGCGCGCGGTGGCGGCGGGCGGAGCGGCCGAGCAGGAGGCCGGCGCCGGCGTTGACGAGGTCGGCGACCGTCAGCACGACGCGGGACGCGATCGCGACCACGACCGGCGCGCCCGCCGGCAGCACCGGCGTCAGCACCACCGTCAGCGCGGCCTCCCGCGCGCCGATGCCGCCGGGCGCGATGAAGACGAGGAAGCCGGCGACGAACGCGAGCGCGTAGGCGCCGGTCGCGAGGAACGGCAGCCCGGGGCCGTCGCCGCCGACGGCCAGGCACAGCAGCCAGGTGTGCACGCCGAACAGCGCCCAGCCGAGGACCGTCCAGCCGACGGCCCGCAGCGTCACGCCGAGGCTGACCGGATGCTCCAGCGCCGGCCGCCGGACGAGCTTCAGCATGATGCCCAGCGCCCAGGTCACGACCTTCGGGTGCAGCGCCGCGAGCATGAACGGGGCGAGCAGGAACAGCCACCAGTACTCGCGGCGCGCCGCCGCCGACGTCAGCGGCAGCGTCACCGCCGCCACGGCGAGCCCGCACGCGGTCGAGGTCGCCACGGCCAGCAGCGTCGAGCCGAAGCTGCGCTCGGCGGGCACCTTGTGCTCGCGGGCCATCTCGATCTGGGTGACGAGCGCCCACACCTTGCCCGGCACGTACTTGCCGAGCTGGGACACCGCCGAGATCCGGTAGGCGACCTTCAGCGGCAGGGGCGAGCCGAGGCCGCCGAGGAACGTCCGCCATCCGAGCGTCCAGGCGAACAGCCCGGCCAGGCCCGTGACGAGCGCGCCGGCGAGCGTGGGCCAGGACATCTCCCGGAACGCCCTGGTCGTCGCGTCCCACTGGTGGATGACGCTGTAGGCGCAGAACCCGAGCGCGAGCAGCACCAGCAGCACGCGCAGGACCCGCATGGCGACGACCTTGAAGTTCACCCGCCCAGCGTAGGCGAACCCGGATCGCGGCGTGCCGCGGCGCGGGCGGTGCCGCTTCGGCCGCGCCGCCGCCCGCCGCGCCCTACAGTTGGGGGCGATGAAACTCTCCGATGTGGTCGCCTTCATGGGGCACCAGGTGCACGTGTGCCGGTACCGCGAGGCGGGGACGCTGCTGTCCTGGATGGGACGGGACCTGCGCGGCAAGCGGGTCCTCGACGTCGCGGGCGGCGACGGCTACTGGGCGGGGCGGGCGCGCCGCCGCGGCGCCCATGCCGTCTCGATCGACCTGGCCCGCAGCAAGATGGTGTACGGCCGGACGCTCGCCGACGCGCCCGCGCTGATCGAGTGCGACGCGCTGCGGCTGCCGTTCGGCGACGCCGCCTTCGACGCGGTCCTGTCGGTGTGCGCGATCGAGCACTTCGACGACGGCGGGAGGTCGCTGGACGAGATGGCGCGGGTGCTGAAGCCCGGCGGTGAGATCTTCATGTCCGCCGACGTGCTGAGCCGCGCGGACGAATGGCCGAAGCTGCGGGACGCGCACAAGGCGAAGTACCACGTCCAGCACACCTACACCCACGAGAGCCTGCGCAAGCTGATGGACGAGCGCGGCCTCGACCTGGTGCGGCACTCCTACCAGTTCAGGACGGCCGCGACCGAGCGCCTGTACCTGTCGCTGTCGACCTACGGCGGGAAGGTCGGCTTCAACGCGGCGGCCCCGCTGGCTCCGCTGGTCGCCCTCGCCGACCGGAGCGCGCCGAACCGGCAGGGCAGCATCGTGCTGGTGCACGCGCGCAAGAGATAGGTGCGGGGACGGGCCCCGGTGAAAGGTAGGGGCCCGGGGGCTCGGGTAGGGCCTCACCATGACTCGCGGCGGCGAGGGGCGCGGAGGTCGCGCGCCCGGCACGGTCGCGGGCGTAGGCTCGGACGGTAAAGAGTGATCTACGCCACTACGGCGGATGCGCCGGAATGGGGGAGTGGACCGTGGCGCCTCGGATCCTGCTCGACGCCACCTCGGTACCCGCCGACAGGGGCGGGCTCGGACGGTACGTGGACGGCCTGCTGTCGGCCCTGCACGCGCTCGACGCCGACCTCGCGGTCGCGTGCCAGCGCGCGGACGAGAAGCGGTACGGCCAGCTCGCGCCCGGGGCCCGGATCGTCGCGGGCCCGGCGGCGCTGGCGCACCGCGCGACCCGGCTGGCGTGGGAGCAGACCGGCCTGCCGCACGTCGCCGACCGCGTCGCCGCCGACGTGATCCACCTGCCGACGTACACGATGCCGGTCAGCGCCGTCCGGCCGACGGTGGTGACCATCCACGACGTGACGCTGTTCGCGGAGCCGGAGGTGCACGACCCGGTCCGCACCACCTACGTCAAGTCGGCGACCCGGACCGCGGCGCGCCGCGCGACCCGGCTGATCGTCCCGTCGCGGGCGACGCGGGACGAGCTGGTCCGGATCCTGGGCGCCGATCCCGAGCACATCGACGTGGCGTACCACGGCGTCGACCACGAGGTGTTCCACCGGCCGTCCGAGGCCGAGGTGAAGCAGGTCTCCGACCGGCTCGGCCTGCACGGCCGCCCGTACGTCGCCTACCTGGGCGCGCTGGAGCCGCGCAAGAACGTGCCGAACCTGATCCGCGGCTGGGTGCGGGCCTGCTCCGGCCTGGAGGACCCGCCCGCGCTGGTCCTCGCCGGCGGCGCGGGCTGGGACGACGAGGTCGACGCGGCGATGGCGACGGTGCCGCCACGGCTGCGGGTGCTGCGCCCCGGGTACCTGCCGTGGCCGTCGCTGCCCGGGTTCTTCGGCGGCGCGCTGGTGGTGGCGCTGCCGAGCCGCGGCGAGGGGTTCGGGCTGCCGGTGCTGGAGGCGATGGCGTGCGGCGCGCCCGTGCTGACGACACGCCGGGGCCCGCTGCCGGAGGTCGGCGGCGACGCGGTCGCCTACACCGAGCCGGACCCGGAGGGCATCGCGTCGGCGCTGACCGCGCTGAGCGGCGACCCGGCGCGCCGCGCCGGGCTGGCGGAGGCCGCGTACTCGCGCTCGCTGGAGTTCACCTGGACCGCGTCGGCGGAGGCGCACCTGGCGTCCTACGAGCGGGCCATCCGCCAGCACGAGGCCTCGCACGGTCGCGGTCCCGCGTCCGCAACCCACTAGGCTTCGTCACCACGGCCGTGGTGGAGAAAGGAGCCGAGTGGAAGCGATCCTCCTGGTGGGAGGCCAGGGCACGCGCCTGCGCCCGTTGACGATCTCCACCCCGAAGCCGCTGCTGCCCACGGCCGGCGTCGCGTTCCTGGCGCACCAGCTGGCGCGCGCGCACGCCGCCGGCGTCGAGCGCATCGTGTTCGCGACGTCCTACCGGGCGGAGATGTTCGAGGCGGCGTTCGGCCCGCACGCGTACGGCGTCGACCTCGTCTACGTCAGCGAGTCGCAGCCGCTCGGCACCGGAGGCGCGATCCGCAACGCGGCGCGCGCGCTGGACTGCGGCCCGGACGACCCCGTGCTGATCCTCAACGGCGACATCCTCTCCGGCCACGACATGCGCGCCCAGGTGAAGCTGCACGAGGACGCCGGCGCGGAGGTGACGCTGCACCTCACCGAAGTCGACGACCCGACCCGGTTCGGCTGCGTCCCGACCGAGGGCGCGGGACGCGTCACCGCGTTCCTGGAGAAGACGTCCCATCCGGTGACGAACCAGATCAACGCGGGCTGCTACGTGTTCCGCCGGTCGGCGATCGACACGATCCCCGAGGACGAGGTCGTCTCCGTCGAGCGCGAGACGTTCCCGGCCCTCATCTCGTCCGGCGCCGTCGTGATGGGCCACGTCGAGTCGGGCTACTGGCTGGACGTCGGCACTCCGGAGGCGTTCGTCCGCGGCTCCTGCGACCTCGTCCTCGGCAGGATCGACTCGCCGGCGATGCCGGGCGGTCCGGGCGAGCGCCTCACCCTCGCCGGTTCGACGGTGTCGCCGGGCGCGGTGGTGCGCGGCGGCACGACGGTCGGGCGCGGCGCCGTGGTCGAGGCGGGCGCCACCGTCATCGGCAGCGTCCTGCTGGACGACGCGTTCGTCGCGGAGGGCGCGACCGTCCGCGACTCGGTGCTGAGCCGCGGCGCGCGCGTCGGTCCCGGAGCGGTCCTGGACGGCGTCATCCTCGGTGACGGCGCGGTGGTCGGACCGGGCAACGAGCTGTGCTGCGGGCTGCGCGTCTGGCCGGGCATCGAGCTCCCGCCCACCGCGGTCCGCTTCTCCACCGATGCCTGACGGCCCGGCGGGCGTCGCGTCCGGGCCGCTGCCGGGACGTGCCGCCGAGGGGCTGCGGCGGGAGTGGGCGCCGTCGTTCGCCGTCGACGTGGGGGCGACGCTGGGGCCGCACCGGCGCGGGCACCACGATCCGGCGTTCCGGGTGGAGCGGGACGGGACCGTCTGGCGCGCGTCCTACACCCCGGAGGGGCCGGGCACGCTGCGGATTCGCAGTCGCGGAGGCGTCGTCGAGGGGCGCGCGTGGGGGCCGGGCGCCGAGTGGCTGCTCGACGGCCTCCCGGACCTGCTCGGGGCGTCCGACGAGCCGGCCGGCTTCGAGGCGCACCATGAGATCGTGCGGCGGCAGGCGCTACTGCGGCCGGGGCTGCGGATCGGCCGGACGAACCGGGTGTTCGAGGCGCTCGTCCCGGCGGTGATGGAGCAGAAGGTCCTCGCCGAGGAGGCGTGGCGGGCCTGGGGGTACCTGCTGCGCCGGTTCGGCGAGCCGGCGCCGGGCGCGCCCGCCGCGCTGCGGCTGCGGGTCCCGCCGCCGCCCGCGGTCTGGGTCCGGATCCCGTCGTGGGAGTGGCACCGGTCGGGGCTGGAGGCGGTCCGGGCCCGCACCATCATCGGCGCGGCGCGGGTCGCCGCCCGGCTGGAGGACGACCCGGCCGAGGCCCGGCTGCGGACGCTGCCGGGCGTCGGGGTCTGGACGGCGGCGGAGGTCCGGCAGCGGGCGGCGGGCGATCCCGACGCCGTCTCCGTCGGCGACTACAACCTGCCCGGCCTGGTCGGCTGGGCGCTGGCGGGCCGCAAGGTCGACGACGACGGGATGCTGGAGCTGCTGGCGCCGTACGCGGGGCATCGGCACCGCGTCACCCGGCTGCTGGAATCGTCCGGCGCGCGGCCTCCGCGGCGCGGGCCGCGTCTTCCCGTCCGCGACTACCGGAGTTTCTGACCCTCTCCTTCCATGTCCTCCGCGCCTTCTGCGGCGGGGTGGAAGGCCTGGAGAGCCAGAAGTTGCCGGGGGTCCAGTTGAGGCCGTCGCGGGTGTCGGCGCCGAAGACGGGCGCGAGGACGGCGAGCGCGACGATGATCGCGAGCATGACCAGCATGGGACTGTCCTTCGGTGAGGGCCGTGCGGCGGTGGTTCCGCCCGGGGGGACGACCCTCTCGCCCTTATAGTTTGACTCAGTCCAACATTGAGGACTAGCGACTCTTTCTAGAGGTATTTATTAAGTTCCGCTACATCCCGCCTCGCGGTGGTCTCGGGGGAATAGTCGGCGCACGTCGCGGGCTGTATGGGGTGATCGGTGGGTCGTTGCCGGTCTCTCGGCCCCCGGCGCGGCGCGAAATATGACGATTGGCATAGAGTGCCCGCATGGAGGCCACGCAGAACGCGATCAGGCGGGCTTTGGCCCGTGCGCGTGACGGGAAGACGCTCGACCAGTCCGAGGCCACGACGCTGCTGCAGGCCCGCGGCCCGCAGCTCGACGATCTCCTCGCCTACGCGGCGAGGACCAGGGACGCCGGCCTCGCCGCCGCGGGACGTCCCGGGATCATCACCTACAGCCGCAAGGTCTTCATCCCGCTGACCCGGCTGTGCCGGGACCGCTGCGGCTACTGCACGTTCGCGACCGTCCCGCACCGGCTGGACGCGCCGTACCTCAGCCCCGACGAGGTCCTCGACATCGCCCGGCAGGGCGCGGCGATGGGCTGCAAGGAGGCGCTGTTCACGCTCGGGGACCGTCCCGAGGACCGGTGGAAGCAGGCCCGCGAGTGGCTCGACGCGCACGGCTACGACGACACGCTCTCGTACGTGCGCGCGATGGCGATCCGGGTGCTGGAGGAGACCGGCCTGCTGCCGCACCTCAACCCTGGCGTGCTGACCTGGCGCGACTTCCAGCGGCTCAAGCCGGTCGCGCCGTCCATGGGCATGATGCTGGAGACGACCGCGACGCGGCTGTTCAGCGAGCGCGGCGGCCCGCACTTCGGGTCGCCGGACAAGGACCCGGCCGTCCGGCTGCGGGTGCTGGAGGACGCCGGCCGCACGAACGTCCCGTTCACCACCGGCATCCTCATCGGCATCGGCGAGACGATCGAGGAGCGCGCCGACGCGATCTTCGCGATCCGCCGGACGATGCGCGAGTACGGCGCGATCCAGGAGGTGATCGTGCAGAACTTCCGCGCGAAGCCGGACACCAGGATGCGCGACACGCCCGACGCCGAGCTGGCGGAGCTGGCCGCGACGATCGCGGTGACGCGGATCGTCCTCGGCCCGAAGGCGCGCGTGCAGGCACCGCCGAACCTCGTCGCCGACCAGTACTCGCTGATGCTGCGCGCCGGCATTGACGACTGGGGCGGGGTGTCCCCGCTGACGCCCGACCACGTGAACCCCGAGCGTCCCTGGCCGCAGATCGACGAGCTGGCCGCCCGGACCGCCGAATCGGGCTTCGAGCTGCGCGAACGCCTCACGATCTACCCCGAGTACGTCAGGCGCGGCGAGCCGTGGCTGGACCCGCGGCTGCTCGGGCACGTGTCCGCGCTGGCCGACCCGGCGACCGGCCTCGCCCGCGAGGACGCCGTGCTCGAAGGGCGTCCGTGGCAGGAGCCGGACGGCGGGTTCGAGGCGTCCGGGCGCACCGACCTGCACACCGAGATCGACACGACCGGCCGCACGTCCGACCGGCGCGACGACTTCGACGAGGTCTACGGCGACTGGGACGCGCTCAAGGAGCGGATAGCCGCCCCTGAGCGGTTCGACGCCGACGTCAAGGCCGCCCTCGCCGCCGCCGAACGCGACCCGGCCGGCCTGACCGACGACGAGGCCCTCGCGCTGCTGCACGCCGACGGCCCCGAACTCGACGCGCTCGCGAAGCTGGCCGACGACCTGCGCCGCGACGCGGTCGGCGACGACGTCACCTACGTCGTCACCCGCAACATCAACTTCACGAACGTCTGCTACACCGGCTGCCGGTTCTGCGCGTTCGCGCAGCGCCGCACCGACGCCGACGCGTACACCCTGTCGCTCCAGCAGGTCGGCGACCGCGTCGACGAGGCGTGGGAGGCGGGCGCCACCGAGATCTGCATGCAGGGCGGCATCCACCCGGACCTGCCCGGCACCGCCTACTTCGACCTCGCCCGCGAGGTGAAGCGCCGCGCCCCCGGCATCCACCTGCACTCCTACAGCCCGATGGAGGTCGTCAACGGCGCGTCCCGCACCGACCTGTCCATCCGCGAGTGGCTGGAGGCGGCGAAGGAGGCGGGCGTCGACTCGCTGCCCGGGACGGCCGCGGAGATCCTCGACGACGACGTCCGGTGGGTGCTGACCAAGGGCAAGCTGCCCACCGACCAGTGGATCGAGGTCGTCACCACCGCCCACGAGATCGGCATCCCGACGACGTCCACGATGATGTACGGGCACGTCGACACCCCGGCGCACTGGGTCGCGCACCTCAAGCTGCTGCGCTCCGTCCAGGAGCGGACCGGCGGGTTCAGCGAGTTCGTGCTGCTGCCGTTCGTCCACCACAACTCGCCCATCTACCTGGCGGGCCTCGCCCGGCCGGGGCCGACCGTGCGGGAGAACGTCGCCGTCCACGCGCTGTCGCGGATCCTGCTGCACGGCGCCATCTCCAACATCCAGACGTCCTGGGTGAAGCTCGGCGACGAGCTGTGCACGCGCGTGCTGCAGGGCGGCGTCAACGACCTCGGCGGGACGCTGATGGAGGAGACGATCAGCCGGATGGCCGGGTCGGAGAACGGCTCGTTCAAGCCCATCAGCGAGCTCGAAGAGATCGCCGCGCGCGCGGGCCGCCCCGCCAGGCAGCGCACCACCCTCTACGGCGAAGTCCCCCCAGAACGCCGAGAGGCCGCCCGCAAGACCGACGGAATAGGCCACTTCGGCCGCCCCACCCTCACCCTCACCCCCCGTTGAGTTGTGGCGTGTCGTGGTTATGGCGCGCTTCATAACCACGACACGCCACAAGTGAACGCGTGTTATGACTGACGCGTGCGGTGGAAGGTGTGGGCGGCGGCCTTGCTGGTCGTGACGGGCCTGGGCGGCGGGGCGTGGGCGCTGGGGCTGCTGCCCGGGCCGTCGTCGTGCGCGGGCGGGACCGTGCGCGTCGCCGTCGCCGCGCAGCCGGAGATCGCGCCCGCGCTGCGCGACGTCGCGTCCCGGTTCAACGTGGAGGAGCACCGCGTCGGCGGACGGTGCGTCCGCGCGCGCGTGACGGCCGTCGCGCCCGCCGAGTTCGCCCGCCGGCCGGAGCTGCGGCGGCGCGCGGACGCGTGGGTGCCGGAGTCGTCGGTGTGGCTCGGCATCGTCCGCGACGCGGGCGACAAGAGCGTCCCGGCGGGCGGGACGCCGCTCGCCGCGACGCCCGTCGTGCTCGCCATGACCCGGCCGGTGGCCGGGGAGTTCGCCGCCGACCACGTCGCCATGAGCTGGAAACTGCTGATCAAGGACAGGGCGGACGGCGTCGGCCTCGCCCGCAGGGCGGCGGACCCGGCGGTCGGCCTCAGCGGGATGGTCGCGATGCTCGCCGTCGAGCAGACCGGCGGGAAGGCCCGCGACATCGCCGGCGACCTGCGCGCCGCCGCACCGTCACCGGCCGACGACGCGGCCGGCGGATCGGCCGCCGTCCTGACCGGGCTCACCACCGCCGGACGCCTCGACCGGTCGCTCGTCGTCACCACCGAGCAGGCGGCCGTCGCCTACAACGGCGCGCACCGCCCGAACCCGGTCACCCCGATCGTCCCGGACGAGGGCACGCTCATGCTCGACCACCCGTACGCCGTCACCGCCCGCGACCGGCGGCACCGCGACGCGGCGGCCGCGTTCGGCGACGCGCTCGGCGCGCGGTCCGCCCGCGAGGCGCTCCAGCAGGCCGGGTTCCGGGCGCCCGACGGCACGTTCGGCGACGCCTACGCCCGCGACCACGGCCTCGCCGCGACCCCGCCGCGCGCCCTCCGCCTCCCCACGTCCAAGGAGCTGGCCGCGGCCCTCTCCTCCTGGAAACGCTGAGGCGCGGCGGGTTAGCGGACCTCGATGAAGGCGTCGGGTGTCCGTTGCGGGCGGTCGCGGGGCGGCGCGGCCGGGTGGCCGACGCCGACGGCGCCCATCGGGTCCCACTCGTCGGGCAGGTCCAGGGCCTCGCGGACGACGTCGCGGCAGAACATCGTGCTGGACACCCAGCACGACCCGAGCCCCTCCACCGCCAGCGCGACCAGCAGGTTCTCCACGCCCGCGCCGGCCGCGACGACGAACATCTCGCGCTCCGCGGTCGCGCGGCGCGCGTCGGGGTAGTCGTGCGAGCCGTCCATCACCAGGCACGGGACGACCAGGTACGGCGCGCGGCGCAGCACGTCGCCGCGGCGCAGCCGCTTCGCGACCGACTCCTCGGAGAACCCGTCGCGGCGCAGGTCGCCCTCCCACGCGTCGCGCATCGCGTCCAGCAGCCGCGTCCGCGACTCCGCCGACTCCAGCAGGACGAACCGCCACGGCGTCGTGTGGTGCGGCGCCGGCGCGGTGATCGCGGCGGCGACCGCGCGGCGCACCGCCTCCGGGTCGACCGGGTCCCCGGTGAACTCGCGGATGGTGCGGCGCGCGTGCAGGACGTCCGCCGACCCGTACCGGAACATGTCCTCGGCGGGCGGCCGGACGAGCTGCCGCGCCCCCGGCCCGTCATCGGCCGTGACCAGGTGTGACAGCCCGCGCACCACCGCGATCGGCACCCCGTCGAGCTTGCCCTTCACCAGCTCGGCCGCCGCCGCGATCTCGTCCGCGACGGCCGTGACGGTCGCCTCGAGCCGGTTGCCGTACCTGTCGTCGGTGCCGCGCAGGTCGCTGAGCGGCGCGAGTCCCGCGACGCCGATCGCGGCGTCCGTCAGCCCGGTGCGCCACGGCCGGCCGAGCGTGTCGGACACGATGACCGCGACGTCCCGGCCCGTGCGCTCCCGCACGCCCGCGCGGATGCGGCGCGCGGAGGCGTCGGGGTCCTCCGGCAGCAGCAGCACGGTGCCCGGCGCGGTGTTGGACGCGTCCACCCCCGCCGCCGCCAGCACCAGGCCCTGCCGCGTCTCCACGATCCGGGTCTCGCCGCGCGCGTGCCTGCGCCGCGCGACCACCCGCACCGTCTCGGCGTCGATCGCCTTCTCCCGGTCGCCGGCGACCAGGACCCGGCCCTCCGCCTTGCTCACGATCTTGGACGTGACGACGAGGACGTCCCCGTCCTCGACCAGGCCGGCCGGGACGAGCGCGGCGATGTCGTCGCCCTCGCCGACCTCCGGAAGCCCGGGGATGCCGGACACCTGCAGGTTCACGGGGCTTCCTTCTTCAGTTCGAGGGCCAGGTCGAGCGCCGCGCGCGCGATCGCCGCCGTGGCCTCCGGGTCGCTCATCAGCAGCGGGCGGGACCGCACCTCGATGCCCTCCACCCGCACGTCGCCGTCCGCCCCGTCGACCAGCCAGCCGTCCAGCAGCCCGAGCCCGTAGTACTCGGCCACCGCCTTCGCCGATGTCTCCACCCCGATCGCGGTCAGGCACGCGTCCGCCATCCCGCGCACCGGGGCGCCGCCGATGATCGGCGACACGCCGACCACGGTGTTCGCCGCGACCGCCTCCCGGATGCCGGGGACCGCCAGGATCGTCCCGATGCTGACGACCGGGTTGGACGGCGGGAACAGCACCACGTCGGCCTCCTCGATCGCCTTGAGCACCCCCGGCGCCGGCTTCGCCTCGTCGGCGCCGACCGGTGCGATCGACAGCGCCGGCAGCGACGCGCGCAGCCGCACCCACCACTCCTGGAAGTGGATCGCGCGCCGGCCGTGCTCCGGGTCGTCCACGACCACGTGCGTCTCGACCTGCTCGTCGGTCATCGGGATGAGCCGCACGCCCGGCTTCCACCGGTCGCACAGCGCCTCGGTCACCGACGACAGCCGGTACCCGGCCGCCAGCATCTGCGTCCGGACGATGTGGGTGGCGAAGTCGCGGTCGCCGAGGCCGAACCAGCCGGGCCCGACGCCGTAGGCGGCCAGCTCCTCCTTGACGGTGAACGTCTCGTCCGTCCGTCCCCAGCCCTGCTCCTCGTTGATCCCGCCGCCGAGGGTGTACATCACGGTGTCCAGGTCGGGGCAGACCCGCAGCCCGAACAGGGAGATGTCGTCCCCGGTGTTGCCGATGACGGTGATCTCCGCCTCGGGGGCGGCGGCCTGGAGCCCGCGCAGGAAGCGGGCGCCCCCGATGCCGCCCGCCAGCGCCACGATCCTCATGCGGATCAGCCTAGGGCGCCGAATGGGCGGTTCTCGACGCGCGGTGCGGGTTCCGCGTCCGCGAACCGGGCCTTTCCAGCGGTTTGGCGTGCCGCGGGGGACAGAGACGGGGCCGGGTGGGATGTGCAAAGCTTTGCGTGTCATCCGATTGCCTCGGTCTGGAGAAGCCACCGTGAACAAGGAAGCCGTCCAGCGCCTGCGCGAACCGGCCGCCTGGGTACTGCTCGCCTCCGCGGGCGTCCAGTTGCTCGCGGGCATCATCCTGCTGCTCGGCGGTGACGGTTCCTTCACGTACCGCGCGCTGTCGGCCGCCCAGGACACCCTGTTCACGCAGATCGTCTGTGTCGGGCTGGTCGTCCTGGCGGTGCTGCTGAGCACCTGGGGCGCCCCGACCCCGCAGGCGCGCACCATCACCATGGGCGCGCTCGGCGTGCTCGGCGTCACCGCGCTGTTCGCCGTCATCTCCTGGCTGAGCGCGATGGCCGCCGACGGCGTGAGCGCGCTCGGCAAGCTCGCGGTGTTCCTCGCCGGCGGCGGGAAGCTCGCGGTGATCGGTGTCGGCGCCTGGTTCGTCTTCACCGTCTTCCAGGCCATGCAGCCGGCCCGCCCGCAGCCGCAGATGCAGCAGGGCTACCCCGACTTCGGCTACCAGCAGGGGCAGCAGCAGTACGGGCAGCCGGGCTACGGCCAGCAGGGCTACCAGCAGTACCAGCAGTACGGCCAGCCGGGCGCGGAGGGCCAGCAGGCCGCCCAGCAGCAGTACGCCCAGCAGTACGGGCAGCAGCAGTACGGCCAGCCGCAGTACCAGCAGTACGGCCAGCCGGTGCAGCCGCAGCCCGGCCAGCCCGGCCAGCCGCAGCCCGGCCAGCCGCAGCCGGGGCAGCCGTCCCAGCCGCAGGGGGGCGAGCAGCCGCAGCAGCCCGCCGACCAGCAGGAGGAGATGGGCGAGTGGACCCGCGCCTACGGCGGGTCCGGCCAGGAGGGCGCGGGCCCGCAGGGCACCCACCCGGGGCAGCCGCAGGGCGAGCAGCGGCCCGACGAGGGCGGCGACTGGTACCGCGACGACCGGCCCCCGCCGCCGCAGTGACCGGCGCCGGTCCGCGGTGATCCGCCGCGCTGACCCGCCGATTGACTGATCTTCATCTGAGGGTCGGCGAGGGGTTCACCACATAGCCCGTTATGTCGCCCTGGAAACTCGTTCCGCTTGACGGGGCGGGCGCTACACGCGTGTAATTTCGTCGGTGTAGTTTCAATGCCTTCCCGGGGGAGAGATCTTGAGGACGGCATTGACCAGGGGGTTCCACGGGCAGGAGGTGCGCTGTGAGCGAGGTCGTCATCCCGCTGGCGCACGGCACAGACGGCGAAGAGATGGGCTGGCAGGAGCGCGCACTGTGCGCGCAGACGGACCCGGAGGCGTTTTTTCCGGAGAAGGGCGGCTCCACTCGCGAGGCCAAGAAGGTGTGCCGGGCATGCGAGGTGCGGACGGAGTGCTTGGAGTACGCGCTGCAGCACGATGAACGTTTCGGTATTTGGGGGGGACTGTCCGAACGCGAACGCCGCAAGCTGAAGCGCCAAGCCGTCTGACGTCCACGACCCGCGGGTCACCGGCAGGCCGGTTCGCGGGCGCCGAAGGGGAGCGGCGCCGCGCTGAGCCCCTCCGGAACGCCCGCGGCGGCCGCGCCGGGGCCCGGATCCCGGGGATCCGGAGCGTGCTCGCGAGGCCACGCGTACAGTAAGCAGCCGTGCCGACCCGAGGGTCGGCACGGCTGCTGTCTTCTCAGCAGGGAACAACCGTCGTCCCACAGATCGAGCGATCCTTGGCCCCCACACTCGATCGCCATGTCGTCACGGCCGTCCTCGTCGCCCATGACGGCGCGCGCTGGCTGCCCGAGGCGCTCAAGGCGCTGCTGACGCAGGCGCGGCCCGTGCAGCGCCTCGTGACCGTGGACACCGGGAGCCGCGACCGCGGCCCCGCCGTCCTCGCCGAGGTGATCGGCGGGCACGACGTCCTCACGCTGCCCCGCACCACCGGCTACGGCGAGGCCGTCGCGGAGGCGCTGCGCCAGGACGCCGCGTCCGCCCCGGTCCCCGACGACGAGCCGGGCCGCCTTTACCCCAACCAACCGACCCCGACCGACCTCCCGGCGCGGACGGAGTGGATCTGGCTGCTGCACGACGACTCCGTGCCCGACCGCGACGCCCTCGGCCACCTGCTGCGGACCGCCGAGTCCGACCCGGGCATCGCCGTCCTCGGCCCCAAGATCCGCGACTTCGCCGACCGGCGGGTGCTGCGCGAGACCGGCACGTCCGTGGACGGTGCCGGGCGCCGCTGGACCGGCGTCGACCGCCGCGAGTTCGACCAGGGCCAGCACGACGGCGTCCGCGACGTGCTGGCCGTCTCCAGCGCCGGGATGCTGGTGCGGCGCGACGTGTGGGACCGGCTCGGCGGGTTCGACGTCGAGTACGGCATCTTCCGCGACGACCTGGACTTCTGCTGGCGGGCGCACGCGGCCGGGCACCGCGTCGTCGTCGCGACCGACGCGGTCGTGTACCACGCCGAGGCCGCGCGGCGGGGCCTGCGCGAGATCGGCATGACGTCCGAGCACCCGCTGCGCCGCGACCGCCGCAACGCGCTGTGGACGCTGCTGGCGAACCAGCCGTTCCGCGCCATGCTCCGGTCGCTGGTCCGCAACGTGTGGGCGTCGCTGCTGCACGCGCTCGCCCTGACGATCACCAAGCGGCCCGCCGAAGCGCGCGCGGAGCTCGCGGCGCTGGCCGACGTGCTGCGCGATCCGGGCCGGCTGCGGCGGGCCCGTGCCGTCCGCGCCGAGGGGCGGGCGCGCGTGCACCGCAGCGTCCGGCGGTTCCAGCCCCGGATGGTCGTGCTGCGCCGCGGCGCCGAGGCGGTCTCGGAGTTCTTCGCGGCGCACGAGCACGAGCGGGAGTCCGAGGACGAGATCACCGACGAGCCCGGTCCGATCCGCCGGCTGCTCGCCCGCCCCGGCGTGCTGCTGGTGCTGGCGCTGGCCGCCGTCACCGTCGCGGCGGAACGGTCGCTGATCACCGGAGCGGCGCGGCTCGGCGGCGGGGCGCTCGTGCCCGCGTGGGGCGGCGCGAGCGACCTGTGGGACCAGTACCTGTCCGGCTTCCACCCGGTCGGGCTCGGCACCGGCGCGGGCAGCCCCCCGTATGTCGGCTTCCTCGCGCTGCTGTCGACGGTCCTGTTCGGCAAGCCGTGGCTCGCGGTCGCGGTCCTGCTGCTCGGCAGCGTCCCGCTCGCCGGGCTCACCGCCTACCGCGCGTCCCGGATCCTGGTGCTGGAGCCGCCGCGGACCGGCCGCCGCGCCCGCGCCGCCGCCGGCCGCCGCGTCCCCGTCTCCGCCGTCCGCGTGTGGTTCGCCGCCGTGTACGCGCTGCTGCCCGCCGCGACCGGCGCCATCGCGGGCGGCCGGATCGGCACCGCGGTCGTCCTCGTCCTGCTGCCGCTGATCGCGGTGCAGGTCGCCCGCATGTACGGGCTGCCGCGCTTCGCCGCCGACCCCGCCACGCTGCGCAAGCGCGCCGGACGCGCGGCCTGGGCGGTCGCGCTGCTGCTGACCGTCGCGACGGCGTTCGTCCCGCTCGCATGGCCGCTCGCGCTGGCGGGCGGCGGCCTGGTCTGGGCGCTGTTCGACCGCCGCAGGGGGCAGGACCGCCGCAACCTCGTCATCGCGCTGGCCGTCCCGCCGCTGCTGCTGTTCCCCTGGACGGCCGGGCTGCTGCTGCATCCGTCGCGGTTCCTGCTGGAGGCGGGGCTGCACCGCTCGTTCGGCCCCGCGTCGGCCACCGAGCTGCTCGCCCTGAACCCGGGCGGCCCCGGCACGCCCGTGTGGTGGACGTTCGCCGGGCTGTTCGCCGCCGCCGTCTGCGCGCTGCCGCTGCGCGGCCGCCGCACCGCCGTCCTCGCGGGCTGGCTGCTGGCGGTCGCCGGGCTGCTCGTCGCGATCCTCGCCGGCGCCGCGACGGTCACCAAGGGCGCGGACGCGGCGCCCGCCTGGCCCGGCGTCGCGCTGGTCTTCGCGGGCGCGGGGGTGCTGCTGGCCGCGACCGCCGCCGTCCAGCGCGGCACCGAGGTCCTCGCCGGCAAGCACCTGATCTACAAGGCGGGCGGCGCGGTCGTCGTCCTCGCCGCGCTGACGGCGCCGCTGCTCGCGGCGGGCGCGTGGATCGCGCACGGCGCGGGCGGGCCGCTCGGCACGGTCGACGCGGACACCGTCCCCGAGTTCGTCAAGGCGCCGGGCGGGCCGCGCACCCTCGTGCTGCACGGCGCCCCGTCCGGACGCGTCTCCTACACGCTGCTGCGCGGCGACCGGCCGAGGCTCGGCGAGGCCGAGACCTTCGCGGACGGGCCCGGCGCGCGGCGCCTGGACGAGCTGGTCGCAGGCCTCGCCGCGAACCGGGAGGGCGACGACGGCCCCGCGCTGTCGCGTATGGGCGTCCAGTACGTGCTGGTGCCGCATCCCGGCTCCGACCCCGTCACCAAGGTCCTGGACGCGGCGCCGGAACTGTCGCGCCTCAGCCGCACGGGATCGTTCGCCGTGTGGCGTCTGCAGGCGAACTCCGCCCGCATGATGCTCCTGCAGGGCTCCGCCATCACGCCGCTGCGCGCGGGCAAGATCGATGCGCGAGTGCGCATCCCCGCCGGTACGGGCGCGCGCACACTGCTGCTCGCCGAACCGGCCGACGGCGGCTGGGAGGCGCGGCTGAACGGCCACGGCCTCAAGTCGCGGACCGTCGACGGATGGGCGCAGGGCTACGACGTCCCGCCGTCCGGCGGCGAGTTCACGCTGACGCGCGGCATGTTCATGCGGCACGCCTGGCTCGCCGTCCAGGGCGTGGCCGTGCTGCTGGTCGCCGTCCTCGCGCTGCCGGGCGCGCGCGCCGACACCCTCGTGCCGGACGGCGACCGCAACCGCGAGCGGCGCGAACGGCGAGGCCGCCGGGCCAGGCGCGGCACGCGCGGCGGGCACCGCGCCGGCGTCCGCCACGAACCGGCACCGGTCGCGGAGGCACCGGAGCCGCCGGCCGAGACTCCGCCCGAGCCGAAGACCGAGCCGGAGCCTGTGGTCTCGGAGGAGCAGAGCTGACATGGACAGAGTGCTGAAGCTCCTCGGCATGCGGTACGCCATCGCCGCCCTCGTCCTGGTCGGGCTGGCGGCCCTCTACGGTGCCGCCTCGTTCTCCCGGCCCGGGAACGCGGTTGAGAAGGCACGCAGCGCGCCCGTGAACGCCGCCGTCATGGTCTGCCCGGGGCACGAGGGCGGCCGCGTCAGCGTCCAGTCCCTTCGGCAGAAGCGCACCGGCGGCCGCCTCGACGTGACCGAGACCCGCGGCGGCTCCCCGCTCGCCTCCATGACCACCACCGGCCAGGGCTGGGAGAAGGACATGGGCACCACCGAGGACTCCTTCACCGTCCGGGCCACCGGCGCCCTCGCCGCCGGGCTCGAGGCCGAGCAGACCACCTACTGGCCGCACGGCGACGACCGCGGCCTCGCCACCGGCCGCTGCGCCCGGCCCGGCGCCGACCTGTGGTTCCTCGGCCCCGGCCCGCTCGCCGCCGACCGGCTCGAGCTGTACCTCACCAACATCGACGGGCGGCCCGCGTCCGTCGATGTCACCGGCCTGTCCGGGGAGGGGCCGCTCGACACCACCGAGGGCCGCGCCACGCCCGTCGCCCCGTACAGCACCAGCGTCATCAAGATCGGGAAGCAGCCGGAGGGGCTCGGCGACATCGTCGAGACCGCCCGCGACCTCGCGCTCAACGTGCACACCACCGCCGGCCGCGTCGCCGCGTCGCTGCGGGTCCGGATCGGCGAGCGGAAGGGCGTCGAGTGGCTCCCGCTCTCGCCGGGACCAGCGCGGTCGGTGGTCGTGCCCGGCGTGCCCGGCGGCGACGGGCAGCGCAAGCTGCTGGTCGCGGTGCCCGGCGAGGCCGATGCCCGGATCAGGGTGCGGGCCGTCACCGCCGCCGGCGCCTTCGCCCCCCAGGGCCAGGACACCGTGGAGGCCCCCGCGCAGAGCGTCACCTCCGTCGACCTGGCGGGCGCGCTCTCGGGCCGCGCCGCCGCCATCCGGCTGGACTCCGACCGGCCGATCATCGCGGGCTTCTCGGCCTCGCGCGGCGCCGATGTCGCCTACGGCACCGCCACCGAGCCGCTCGGCGGCGCGTCCGGGGCGTCCGCGGTCATCGCCGACGACCGCTACGACGCGTCCGTCGTCCTCACCGCCCCGGCCGGACGCGCCGCCGTCCAGATCACCACGATGGACGCGCAGGGGAGCGGCGCGCCGCAGAACGTCGAGATCGGCGCCGGACGCACCGTCGAGACCAAGCTCGCCGCGCCGCACGGCAGCGGCGACAAGGGCTACGGGGCCGTCATCACGGTCAAGCCGGGCTCAGGGCCGGTCTACGCGGCCCGGACCATGGCGAAGGGCAAGGGCGACGGGTACCTGTTCACCGTCCTGCCGCTGATGCCCGCGCCGACGACCGTCCGGCTCCCGCCGACCGGCGACAGCCAGACCGCCCTCATCCGCTAGGGGCCGTCCCGGTCGTCGCGCTAGTCGTCCGGGGAGTCATAGCTCGGGTCGACGGACTCGGGGGAGAGGCCGAGGAGGTCGGCGACCTCCTCCACCAGCAGGTCGCGCACCAACCGGCCGAGCTCCTGCTCGCCCGCCGCGCGCGCCTCCACGGGCCGCCGGAACACCACGATCCGGACGGGCCGGCCGGCCTCGCTCGGCAGGGTCCGGCCGAGCGGCACGGGACCGTCGAACCACGGCTCGACGTCCGGCACCTCCTCGACACCGAACTCCACACCGGACAGCTCCCGGCCCCAGCGCGCGCCGAGCCGCCGCACCTCGTCGTGGACGAGGTCGTCGAACTTCTCCGCGCGGGTCCGCGAGACCGGCGCCTGCGGGGGCGTCAGAGGGCCACGGACGCCGCGACCGTGCCGATCGCGGCGCCGTACGCCTGCCACACGGGATCGCACTCCCTCAGGTTACCTCCCGCCGCACGCGAATCCCGGTCCCCGCACCAGGAACACCTTCTCCACCCCGGGAACACCATCGTGACGTCCCGGACAGCGACCCCACGGTAAGGGTTCAGGGCCACACGGTATGTAACTGTTACCCCGGAAATCGGCCGGTAACGGCGACACGTGCGCCCGGGTGGTGGCGGCGGCGCCGGGAGCGAGGTACGGTCGGCCATCGTGAGCCCCGTCCGCACCTGCTCCCGCACCGCCTGCAAGGCGCCCGCAGTCTTCACGCTCACGTACGTCTACCGCGACTCGACAGCCGTCCTCGGGCCCCTGGCCACGTACGCGGAGCCGCACTGCTACGACCTGTGCGCGGAGCATTCGGAGCGGCTGACCGCCCCCATGGGCTGGGAGCTGGTCCGGCTCCCCGTCGAGGAGGAGACCGAGCCGAGCGCCGACGACCTCGAGGCGCTCGCCGACGCCGTCCGCGAGGCCGCGCGGCCCGCGCCGGGCACCGGCCAGGAGCCGGTCGGCCAGGGCACCGAGGTCGGCCGCCGCGGGCACCTGCGGGTGCTGCGCTCCGAACCGGCGGGCACCCAGCCGCAGGAGTGACCCCGGTCACGCCGGTGACCGGCACCGGCTCGGGCCGCCGCCGCGCTTCCCGGTAGGCTCGGTGGTCCCGCCGACCCGTCGGCCATCACATGCGTACACGGCCATCACTTGCGTACAGGGGAGCAGGAGTGGGCGACCTCGCCAAGATCTTCAAGGCGTACGACATCCGCGGCGTCGTGCCCGACGAGCTGGACGAAGCGGTCGCGGAGGCGGCCGGCGCGGCGTTCGTGCGGGTGACCGGGGCGGACGCCGTCGTCACCGCGCACGACATGCGCGAGTCGTCCGGGCCGCTGGCCGCCGCGTTCGCGCGCGGCGCGACCTCGCAGGGCGCGGACGTGGTCGAGGCCGGTCTCGGCTCCACCGACATGCTCTACTACGCCAGCGGCGACCTCGGCATCCCCGGCGCGATGTTCACCGCCAGCCACAACCCGGCCAAGTACAACGGCATCAAGCTCTGCCGGGCGGGCGCGAAGCCGGTCGGCCGCGACACCGGCCTCACCGAGATCCGCGAGATGGTCGACGGCGGCGTCCCGGCGTACGGCGGCGAGCCCGGGAAGGTGTCGGGGCGCGACGTCCTGCACGGCTACGCCGAGCACCTCAAGACGCTGGTCGACCTGTCGGCGATCCGCCCGCTGAAGGTCGTCGTGGACGCGGGCAACGGCATGGGCGGGCACACCGTCCCGGTCGTCTTCGCGGGGCTGCCGATCGACCTCGTCCCCCTGTACTTCGAGCTGGACGGCACCTTCCCCAACCACGAGGCCAACCCGATCGAGCCGGAGAACCTGCGCGACCTGCAGGCCAAGGTCCGCGAGACCGGCGCCGACATCGGCCTCGCCTTCGACGGCGACGCCGACCGCTGCTTCGTGGTGGACGAGCGCGGCGAGATCGTCGCGCCGTCCGCGATCACCGCGCTGGTCGCGGTGCGCGAGCTGGCCAAGCACCCGGGCGCCCCGATCGTGCACAACCTGATCACCTCGAAGGCCGTCCCGGAGATCGTCACCGAGAACGGCGGGTCCCCCGTGCGGACGCGGGTCGGCCACTCGTTCATCAAGCAGACGATGGCCGAGACGGGCGCGGTGTTCGGCGGCGAGCACTCGGCGCACTTCTACTTCCGCGACTTCTGGTTCGCCGACTCCGGCATGCTCGCCGCGCTGCACGTGCTGGCCGCGCTGGGCGAGCAGAAGGGCCCCCTGTCGGCGCTGCTCGGCGAGTACACGCGGTACGTCGCGTCGGGCGAGATCAACAGCGAGGTCGCCGACCAGGACGCCGCCGCCGGCAAGGTCCGCGAGGCGTTCGCCGGCCGCCCCGGCGTTACGATCGACGAGCTGGACGGCCTGACCGTGGGCGACGAGGCCGCCGGATGGTGGTTCAACCTGCGGCCGTCCAACACCGAGCCGCTGCTGCGCCTCAACGCGGAGGCCGGCGACGAGGCCACCATGGCGGCGATCCGCGACGAGGTCCTGGCCATCGTGAGGGAGAAGTGACGCTGCTATGAGCATGAAGCTGGACGACTGGCTGCTGGAGATCCTGGCCTGCCCGAACTGCGGCGGCGAGCTGCGCCCCGACGAGGCGGCCGCCGAGCTGGTGTGCACCGGCTCCTGCGGCTACGCCTACCCGGTCCGCGACGACATCCCCGTCCTCCTCGTCGACGAGGCCCGGGCCCCCGCTTCGTGAGCACGCTGGACCCCGCCCGGCTGGAGGACGCGCAGGACGTCGAGGCGTCCGATCCGGGCGGGATGCTCCGCCAGGTCGCCTCGTCCGCGGCGCAGATCCGGGAGGCGCGGCGCGCGGCGGAGGAGGCGGGCGTCGCGGCGCTCGCCGAGGACGGCCGCCCCCGCGCGATCGTCGTCACCGGCATGGGCGGCTCCGGGATCTCCGGGGACGTGCTCGCGGCGGTGTGCGGGCTCGGCTGCCCCGTCCCGGTCACGACCGTCCGCGGGTACCGGCTGCCGGGCTGGGTCGGCGCCGCCGACCTGGTGATCGCGGTGTCCTGCTCCGGCTCCACCGAGGAGACCCTCGAGGTGGCGGCGCAGGCGGCCCGGCGCGGCTGCCGGCTGCTGTGCGTCGGCGGCGCCGGCTCGCCGCTGGCCGACCTCGCCGCCCGAAGCCGTGGCCTGTTCGTGCCGGTGCGGTCGGTGGGGCAGCCCCGGTCGACGCTGTGGGGGCTCACCGTCCCGCTGCTCGTCGCGGCCCGCACGCTCGGCCTGGCGGACGTCCCCGACGCGGTGCTGGAGTCCACGGCGGCCCGCCTGGAAGACGTCGCGCACCGGTGCCGCCCGGACAGCGAGCCGTTCGTGAACCCGGCGAAGCGGATCGCGCTGGACCTCGCCGGCGACGTCCCGCTGGTGTGGGGGACGTCGCCGCTCGCCGAGACGGCCGCGTACCGGATGTGCTGCCAGCTGAACGAGAACGCCAAGTACCCGGGCGTCTTCGGCGGCCTGCCGGAGGCGGACCACAACCAGGTGATGGCGTTCGACGGCTTCTTCGCGGGCGGCGGCTCGCCGGCCGATCCGGACGACTTCTTCCGCGACCGCGCCGAGGACGCCGAGCACGGCCTGCACCTGGTCGTCCTCCGCGACACCGAGGAGCACCCGCAGACCGCCAAGCGGCGCGCGGCGTCCGTCGAGATGGCCCGGGACCGGGGCGTCGCGGTGACCGAGATCCTCGCCGAGGGCGACCATCCGCTCGAGAGGATCGCGACAATGATCGCGCTGGCCGACTACGTCACGGTTTACTTGGCCATCACGCTGGGCGTCGACCCGACGCCCGTGCCGGCCATTCAAGAGCTCAAAGCGAGGATTGCCTAGATGAGTGCTGAGGGTGGGACGAAGGCCATCATCGCGGCCCTGGCCGCCAACCTCGGAATCGCCGCGTCCAAGATGGTCGCGTTCGCGTTCACGGGTTCGTCGTCGATGCTGGCCGAGTCGATCCACTCGGTCGCCGACTCGGGCAACCAGGGCCTGCTGCTGCTCGGCCGCAAGCGCTCCGAACGCGACCGGACGCCCGAGCACCCGTTCGGCTTCGGCCGGGAACGCTACTTCTACGCGTTCGTCGTCGCGGTCGTGCTGTTCACCGTCGGATCGGCGTTCTCGCTGTACGAGGGCTACCACAAGATCCGGCACCCGGAGGACGTCGAGTCGCCGATCTGGGCGTTCGCGGTTCTGGTCATCGCGATCGGGATGGAGGGCTTCTCCTTCCGCACCGCGATCAAGGAGTCGAACCAGCTGCGCGGCGGGCACTCGTGGTGGGCGTTCATCCGCCGCGCGAAGGCCCCGGAGCTGCCGGTCGTCCTGCTGGAGGACGCGGCGGCGCTGATCGGCCTGATCCTCGCGCTGTTCGGCGTGTCGATGGCGGTCGCGACCGGCGACGGGGTCTGGGACGGCATCGGCACCGTCGGCATCGGCCTGCTGCTCGGCCTGGTCGCGACGGTGCTGGCGATCGAGACCAAGAGCCTGCTGATCGGCGAGGGCGTCGACGCCGAGCAGGAGAAGCGGATCATCGACGCGCTGGAGTCGGTGGAGCAGGTCGACCACGTCATCCACATGCGGACCGAGTACCTCGGCCCGGAGGAGCTGCTGATCGCCGCCAAGATCGCCGTCTACCACGACGACACGGCCGCCGAGGTGGCGCGCGGCATCGACGCCGCCGAGGCGAAGGTCCGCGCGGTGATCCCCGAGGCGGAACTGATCTACCTGGAGCCGGCGCTCGACGAGGCGGACCGCAGGAACCCCGCCAAGCCGGCCGGGAAGGCCACGGGCGAGGTGTGACGCGCGGGCGGCCGCATGGGATCCCTCGCCGGGCGGCCGGCACAGGATGCCGGCCGAACCCCAGCCCAGGCGAGACCGGCGAGTGCCTCCGCGGAGGCGGGCGGCGCGGCCGTCCGGCGAGGTGCTTCCCATGCTTCCCCGCCCGGACCCCTGAAACCGGGCGGTTGGCGTGACCGCGGCAGCCCCGCCGAACCCCCTACGTCGGCGGCGCCGCCGTCGCGGTCACGGTTAAGACATTACGTCTGCGCCGGTCGTCCGCACGTCCACCGCAAGGAGGGACCAGGGGTCGTCCTCCAGGGGGATTCCGGCCGCGCGCATACCACCGCACGGTGAGGTGATATGCCCGACCAGCGGTCAGTATTGAGGAGTGACCACCGATGACAAGGCCCGGACCGGACCCGACCCCGCGGGGTTCGGCCCAGCCCTCGCGCACCAGGCGTGGCGGCTGTCCGGCCGGATCGTCGCGGGGGTGGGGCAGTTGCTGCTCTGGATCCTCACCGGCATCGGGCACCTGCTGCGGCCGCTCGCCGTCAGGCTCGGCGCCCGGCTGAACGGCGCGGGCCGCGCGCCCGTCCCCGGCATGCCCGGCGCTCCCGGCATGCCGCCGCGTCCCGGTGGTGAGACGGCGCCGCTGCCCCGCTGGATCAGCACCTGGACCGAGTTCACCGGCGCCTGGTACTTCGCGCCCCTCACCGGTCTCGCGCTGACCATCGCCGCCCTCGCCGAGCTGGCGCCGAGCACCGGGTCCCCGGTGAGCCTCGCCGGCGGCTTCGCGGTCGCCTCGACGGTCCCGCTCGTCTGGCGCCGCGAGAACCTGCGGCCCGTCGCGGCCGTCGTCCTCGGCGCGTTCGCGGCCGGGCTGCTCACCGGCCAGCAGCTGCTGATCACCACCGCGTTCGCCGCGCTCTACACGCTGTACGCGCTCGGCCGGCAGCTGCCCCGGCAGTCCGCGGGCGTTCTCGCGGCCGGGAGCGTCGCCACCGTCGCCGTCGTCTACCTCGCCACGGGCACGCTCGACGACGTCCCCTGGCCCGCCGCGGTCGTCGCCGTGCTGGCCGCCATCGGCCTCGGCGACGCGCGCCGCGCCGTCGAGTCCGCGGGCCGCACCGAGGCGGAGGCGGAGGAGCGCACCAACGAGACCCTGACCCGGCTCACCGCCGTCCAGCGCGAGCAGGCCGTCATGCGCGAGCGCGCCCGCATCGCCCGCGAGCTGCACGACGTCGTCGCGCACTCCGTCTCCATGATCGCCGTGCAGGCGGAGACCGCCCCGTACACGATGGACGACCTGTCGCCCGAGGCCCGCGCCGGCTACACCGAGATCGCCAAGACGGCCCGGGACGCGCTGGTCGAGATGCGCCGGCTGCTCAGCGTGCTGCGCGCCGACGCCAAGCCGGAACCGGACGCCGCGAACTCCCCGCAGCCCCGCCTCGACCGGCTCCCCGACCTCATCGAGCAGCACCGCGGCGCGGGCGGCGCCGTCGACCTCGCCGTGCACGGCGACCCGCGCGCGCTGTCCACGACCGTGGAGCTGTCGGCGTACCGGATCGTCCAGGAGGCCTTGACGAACGCGCGGCGGCACGCGCCCGGCGCCGGTGTGCACGTCGACCTCACCTTCCTGCCGGACCGGCTCGCGGTGCGGGTCCGCGACGAGGGTTCCGCCGGGTCGACGCGGGTGCTGAACCGTGACGATCCCGCCGCGCGTACCGCGGTACTGGACCCGGCCGGCGGCGGCCCGGCCGGTCCGACCCGGCTGGAGGGCGCCCCGCCGCGGCCCGGCGGACCGGGCGGCGGACCGGGCGGCGGACCGGGCGGCGGACATGGTCTCGTCGGCATGCGGGAACGTGCGACCATGCTGGGCGGACGGTTCTCCGCCGGCCCGGCCACCGACGGCGGGTTCCTGGTGGAGGCCGAACTGCCGCTCACGAGGGAGGGGAATTCCACCAGTGGACACGGTTCCGAGGCGCCCCCCGGCCGCCGCTGACCGCGCTCTCGCCCGCCCCGGGACGGAGCCCCGCCGGTGATCCGGGTGCTGGTGGCGGACGACCAGACCATCGTCCGCGCCGGGTTCGCCGCGCTGCTCGACGCGCAGGACGACATCACCGTCGTCGGCGAGGCCGGCGACGGGCGGCAGGCCGTCGCGCTCGCCGAGCGGAACCGCCCCGACGTCGTCGTCATGGACATCCGGATGCCCGGCATGGACGGCATCGAGGCGACCCGCCGGATCCTCGCGCGGCCCGGCTCCGAGGGCGTCCGCGTCCTCGTGCTGACCACCTTCGACGTGGACGAGTACGTCTACGAGGCGCTGGCCGTCGGCGCGTCCGGGTTCCTGCTCAAGGACGCGACCGCCGACGAGCTGGTCTCCGCGGTCCGGGTCGTCGCGCGCGGCGACTCGCTGCTGGCGCCGCAGGTCACCGGGCGGCTGATCCGGGAGTTCACCAAGCAGCGGCGCAACCGGCCGCAGGCGCCGTCGGAGCTGGCCACGCTGACGGCGCGGGAGAACGAGGTGCTCGTGCTGATCGCGGGCGGGCTGTCGAACGCCGAGATCGCCGCCCGCCTCGTGGTCAGCGAGCACACGGTGAAGACGCACGTGGCGCGCGTCTTCACCAAGCTCGGCCTGCGCGACCGCGCCCAGGCCGTCATGCTCGCCTACGAGTCCGGCGTCGTCGTCCCCGGAGAGAACGCGACCTGATCAGGGGCCGGCCGGGCCGCCGCGTCAGGCGGGCGGGTACGGGCCCGGCGGGCCGTACGGCTGGGCGGGCGGTGCGGGCGGGTAGCCGGGCGGGGGCGGTGCGGGCGGGTACGCAGGTGGCGGGTATGCGGGTGGCGGGTATGCGGGTGGCGGGCCGCCGTGGCCGGGGCCGGCGGGGCCCGGGTATCCGTGGCCGGGGGCGGGGCCGGCCGCGTACGCCGCGCCCTTGCGGCGGCGCGTGAGGGCCGGGCCGAGGAACAGCACGCCGCAGCCGATCGCCAGCAACGGGCCGACGATCATCATGATGACCGCCTCGCGGCCGTCCTTGGACTTCTGCTCGTCGTAGGACCGGTTGGTGGCGCGCCCGTTCCGGAGCGTCGTGCACGTGTCGCCAGGCGACATCACCCGCTCGCCGCACTTCACCGTGCCGCCGGGCATCGACGCCAGGCCGCCCGCGAACAGTCCGATGCCGAGCACGAGGCCGAGCACCCCGTAGAGCCAGTTCTTCACGCGCCGTCTCCCGTCCGTCCAGCGGGATGGTAGTGGGTGCCGCCGACGGAACGTGAGCCGGCCGCTACCGGCGGCGCAGCAGCCGCAGCGCCTTCTCCTTCTCGAAGTCGAGCGCCCGCGCGGGCGGCGCGGACAGCCGTCCGATGCGTTCGCCCAGCTCGCGGACGTGCGCCTGGACCTGCGGTTCGGCGAGGACGCGCAGCCCGAACGCCAGCTCGGCGGGACCGATGTCGTAGCGCTTCTCCAGCGCCAGCGCGAGCGCGACGGCGCGCAGCTCCGCGTCGCCGAACCGGCGGTGCCCGCCGCCGCGTCCGGTCCCGCCGCTCCGTCCGGTGCCGGGGGAGGCCGGCGCGGTGTCGCGGGTCGCGGGCAGCAGCCCGAGCGTCTCGCGGTAGCGGAGCATGCGGGGCGAGGTGCCGAGCCGCCGGGCGGCCTCCGTGATGCGCATACCGTCGATTCTGACAAATCTGTGTCAGAAATGCGCCCCCGACCGTGCCTCGGGACCGTCCCCGCCCGTAGACTCGGCCGGGTCGGCCGGCCCGCGGGGCCGGTCCTCGCGGACGAACGACGCGGCCCGCGGGCGCCAACGGACCTGCCGCGCACGGGCGGACCTGCTGCAAGGCGGACCCTGCTGCGAGCAAGCAGACAAGGAGCAACGAAAGCATGGACTACAAGGTCGCCGACCTGTCGCTGGCGGACTTCGGCCGGCGGGAGATCCGGCTCGCCGAGCACGAGATGCCGGGCCTGATGGCGGTGCGCGAGGAGTACTCCGCCGCCAAGCCGCTGCGCGGCGCCAAGATCATGGGCTCGCTGCACATGACGATCCAGACCGCCGTGCTGATCGAGACGCTGGTCGAGCTCGGCGCCGACGTCCGCTGGGTGTCCTGCAACATCTTCTCCACCCAGGACCACGCCGCCGCCGCGATCGTCGTCGGCAAGGACGGCACCGCCGAGGACCCGAAGGGCGTCCCGGTGTTCGCCTGGAAGGGCGAGACGCTCGAAGAGTACTGGTGGTGCACCGACCAGGCCTTGCAGTGGCCGGACGGCTCCGGCCCGAACATGATCCTGGACGACGGCGGCGACGCGACCCTGCTCGTCCACAAGGGCGCCGAGTACGAGAAGGCGGGCGCGGTCCCGCAGGCGACCGAGGACGACCCGGAGGAGTGGGGGATCATCCTCGACACCCTCCGCCGCACCATCGCCGAGAAGCCGGGCCGCTGGACCGAGACGGCCGCCGCGATCAAGGGCGTCACCGAGGAGACCACGACCGGCGTGCACCGCCTCTACGAGATGGCGAAGGCCGGCACCCTCGCCTTCCCGGCGATCAACGTCAACGACTCGGTGACCAAGTCGAAGTTCGACAACAAGTACGGCTGCCGGCACTCGGTGATCGACGGCCTGAACCGCGCCACCGACGTGCTGATCGGCGGCAAGGTCGCGGTGGTGTGCGGCTACGGCGACGTCGGCAAGGGCTGCGCCGAGGCGCTGAAGGGCCAGGGCGCCCGCGTCGTGGTCACCGAGATCGACCCGATCTGCGCGCTGCAGGCCGCGATGGACGGCTTCCAGGTCACCACCCTGGACGACATCGTCGACAAGGCCGACATCTTCGTCACGACGACCGGCAACTTCAACATCATCCGCGCCGACCACATGGCCCGGATGAAGCACCAGGCGATCGTCTCCAACATCGGCCACTTCGACAACGAGATCGACATGGCCGGCCTCGCCAGGATCGACGGCATCGAGAAGATCGAGATCAAGCCGCAGGTGCACGAGTGGCGGTTCCCCGACGGCCACTCGATCATCGTGCTGGCCGAGGGCCGGCTGATGAACCTCGGCTGCGCCACCGGCCACCCGTCGTTCGTCATGTCCAACTCGTTCACCAACCAGGTCATCGCGCAGATCGAGCTGTTCACCAAGACCGAGGAGTACCCGGTCGGCGTGTACGTGCTGCCGAAGCACCTGGACGAGAAGGTCGCCCGCCTGCACCTGGACGCGCTCGGCGTCAAGCTGACCACGCTCACCAAGGAGCAGGCCGCCTACATCGGCGTCCACGTCGAGGGCCCGTACAAGCCGGACCACTACCGCTACTGATCGCCTGTAGCGTTCGGACCGCCGCACGGCCCCGGGCCGTGCGGCGGTTTGTGCCTTGAGGGGGACGGATGAGCGATATCGCGGATGTGTCGCTGGCGTACGAGGGCGTCAAGCGGATCGAGTGGGCCGACCGGAGCATGCCGGTGCTGCGGCAGATCCGGGAGCGGTTCGCCAGGGAGCGTCCGCTGGACGGGTTGCGCATCGCGGCGTGCATGCACATCACGACGGAGACGGCCTGCCTGATCCGGACCTTGCAGGCGGGCGGGGCGAGCGTGGCGCTCGCGTCGTCGAACCCGCTGTCCACGCAGGACGACACGGCCGCCGCGCTGGTGCAGGAGGACGGCACGGAGGTCTTCGCGCGCGCGGGCATCGACCGTGAGGGCTACTACGCGCACATCCACCAGGCTCTGGAGACCGGTCCCGATCTCGTGCTGGATGACGGCTGCGACCTCGTCAACACGCTCCACATAGAACGCACTGATCTGCTGCCCACGGTGAAGGCGGGCTGCGAGCAGACGACGACGGGCGTCATCCGCCTGCACCAGATGGCCCGTGAGGGCGCCCTCCGGTTTCCCATGGTCGCGGTGAACGACACCGATACGAAGCACATGTTCGACAACCGCTACGGCACCGGGCAGTCGACGCTGGACGGCATCGTGCGCGCGACCAACACGCTCCTGGCGGGCAAGACGGTGGTCATCGCGGGCTTCGGCTACTGCGGTCGGGGCCTCGCCGAGCGCGCGCGGGGACTGGGCGCCCGCGTGGTCATCACGGAGATCGACCCCGTGAAGGCGCTGGACGCGGCGCTGCAGGGCTTCGCCGTGCAGCCGATGGCGGAGGCGGCGGCGGACGGCGACGTGTTCATCACGGTCACCGGCAACCGCGACGTGGTGAACGCCGAGCACCTCGCGCTGATGAAGGACGGCGCGATCCTCGCGAACTCCGGCCATTTCGACGTCGAGATCGACGTGCGCGCCCTGGAGGAGATGGCGGTCGCCGTCCACCACGGCGTGCGCCCGCAGGCGGACGAGTACGTCCTGGCCGACGGCCGGCGCCTGGTCCTGCTGGCGGAGGGGCGCCTGGTCAACCTGGCGGCCGCCGAGGGGCATCCCGCCGCGGTGATGGACATGTCCTTCGCCGACCAGGCCCTCACGTGCGCGTGGCTCGCGACTGCGCACGCGTCGCTGCCCGCGGCCGTCCACGACGTCCCCAAGGACATCGACACGGAGGTGGCCCGGCTCAAGCTGGCGTCCATGGCCATCTCCATCGACCTGCTCACCCCGGACCAGGAGGACTACCTGCACTCCTGGCGCATCGGGTCCTGACCCGTGCCGTCCGGGGCGTACCTGCATCTCGACGACGGGATCGAGGAGCGCTTCCAGTGCGCTCCCGGGCCCGGCGGCTGGCGCTACACGTCCCGGCGCGACGACGGCGTCCGGCTGGACCTCGTCGTGGACGCGCGCTGGCGGCAGATCCGCGTCGAGGTCGTCACCCCGGGCTGGTGGCTGCGCGGCGGGCTGACCGGGTCCGAACTGGCGTGGGTGCGCGCGGCCGGAGAGGACCGCACCGAGCACGGGGATCGGGCGTCGGGCTTCGTGTCGGGCTCGCCGGGATTCCTCGTCGCGGTGGCGCGTTCCCTGGAACTGGACGAGGGCGCCGAGGCCGATGTGCGTCTCGTCCGATTGAGCGGGACGTCGCTGTCGGCGCTATCGGTGTCGTGGCGGTGGCGCCGGTGCGGGACGACCCCTTACGAGACCGAGACGGAGCCGCTGCCCGTCTCGGAATACCAGATCACCGACCTGTCGACTGGCGAGGTGGAGTCGCTCTATCTGGCCGGTGACATCGCTGTGGCGGCTCCCGGTGTGGAACTCACCGACCTGGACTCACCACCGAACCTGCGGGCCTGACCAGATGTTCGACCCCGTGGCACTGGGAAGGGTGATTCGGGTGGAAGGAGAGGATTGATGGGGATTCGGGGGCACGGTTCGGGGCGGCACCTGCGTAGGGTCATCGGCCCGGCGTGCATGGCGTACGCCTTCTGGGCCGTCATGCTCGGCACCACGCTCGCGACGCCGCTGTACCCCATCTACCAGCGGCATCTCGGCTTCGGCAGCCTCGTCACGACCGTCGTCTTCGCCGTCTACGCCGCGGGGGTTATGTTCGCGTTGCTGTTCGGGCGGTCGTCGGACGCGCTCGGCCGCCGCCGCGTGATGCTCGCCGGCGTCGCGGTGTCGATGCTCGCGGCTGTGGTCTACCTGGTGGCCGAGGACGTCCCGGTCCTGCTCGCGGCGCGGGTGCTGTCCGGCCTGTCCGCGGGCGTCGTCACCGCCACCGGGACCGTCACGCTGGTCGAACTCGTCCGCCCCGAGCGCCGTGGCGCGGCGGCGCTGCTCGCGGCGGCCGTCAACATGTTCGGGCTCGGCAGCGGCCCGCTGCTCGCCGGGCTCCTCGCCGAGTACGCGCCCCATCCGCTGGCCCTGCCGTTCGTGGTGGACCTCGTGGTGCTGGCGCTCGCGCTGGTGGCGGTGCTGGCCGCACCGGAGACGGTGCGGGGCCGCCGGCTCGTGTGGCCGCGCGCGCAGCGCCCGGCCGTGCCGGCGGAGGTGCGGCCGGTGTTCGTGCCCGCCGCCATCGCGGCGTTCTCCGCGTTCGCCGTCTTCGGCCTCGTCACGGCGGTCGCGCCGGGGATCCTCGTCAACGTGCTGCACCGCCCCGACCGCGCCTTGGCGGGCGCCGTGGTGTTCGCCATGTTCGGCGCGTCCACCGTGGGGCAGGTGGTGTTCGCCAAAGTGCCGGAGAGGATCGCCCTGCCCGCGGGCTGCGCGGTGCTCATCGCCGGGCTCGCCGCCATCGCGGGCGCGCTCCTGGCCGAGTCCCTTCCCCTCCTCGTCACCGGGACCGTCGTGGCGGGCCTGGGGCAGAGCCTAGGCTTCCGCGCCGGGCTGGCCGCCATCACGGCGGGCACCCAGGCCGCGCAGCGCGCCCAGACGGTGTCGAGCTTCTTCCTCACCGCCTACGCGGGGATCTCCCTGCCGGTGATCCTCGTCGGGGTCGCCGCCCAGGTGCTCGGGCTGCGCGGCGCCGCCGTGGCGTTCACCGCGGCCGTCGCGGTGCTCGCGCTCGCCGCGCTGGTCGCGCTCGTCCGGCTCGAACGGCGCGGGACGTCCGCGGGCTCGACTGAGCCGGGCCGCAGCCGCACCCCGCACCACGTCGGCCGCTGACCGGCGCACTCCGATGGGGCGCGGCCCAGTGGAAGGTTCGGCTACCGGCCCGGCTGTACGCCGTTGTTGGGGTAGGCACTTGGCGGCACGCCCTGCGCCGGATACGGGTACGAGCCGGTCGGGTAAGGGGCGGCCGGATAAGCGCCTGTGGGATAAGGACCCGTCGGGTAAGGGCCGGGCCTCCACGGCGGACCGGCAGGAGGTCCCTGCCACCCGGGCGGGGGAGGCTGGCCTGCTCCGGCCGTGGCCATCGCCGGGACGGGTATAGGGACGGCGCCGGGAGCAGGAGGCTGCGCCCAGTCCGTCCGCCCGCTGCGGCGCAGGCGGCGCGCCCGGCGCTGTGCCAGCCGCCACTCCTCTCGGTGGCGGCGTTCCGCCAGGACGGCGGACAGCAGGATCTCCGGGCGGACGCCCGGAGGCGGCGGCGGGCTGATCGCGGCGACGACCTGGGCCGCTATGCGCTGGCCCAGAGAGTCCCGGACCTCCGGCAGCAACTCCCAGAACCGCGACAGGTACTGGCGGGCCGTCATCGCCAGCTCGTCCGAGAGCATGGAGATCTCCAGCGACCGCGCCCACCAGGCGAGCTGCGGGGGCATGACGGCGACGGGGCCGAAGAGGCCGGACGACGGGATCCGCTCCTGGATGACGATCGTCCCGGCGAACAGGTCGCCGAGGCGCTTCCCGCGCCGGTTGCAGAACGAGGTGATCAGGGCGGGCGCGCCGTAGAGCGTCCAGAACTCGATGAACCCGGCGAGCGCGCGCACGAGCGCCTGCCGGAACCTGATCGGGCCTCCGTCGTCGGCCACCACCCGGATCCGCAGGGCCATCTTCCCGAGCGTCCGCCCCCTGGAGAGGGTCTCGAACGCGCACGGGTAGCCGACCATCACGGCGACGACGGCGACCAGGGACAGCCCGATGGTCCACGCCTCGTCGGCGACCAGGGCCGTCAGGCCCGTCACGTAGACGGCGACGTTCAGCAGGATGAGCTGGAACATCAGGTCCAGCAGCAGGGCACAGCCCCGGCTGGCCAGCCGCGCGACCCGGATGTCGAGCGCGACGGCCTCGCCGGTGACGAGTTCGGCCATGTCCTGATCCTCCAATGCCGGGGCGGTCCATTTTGCCGCCTTAGCCGGCCGAGGCGTTAGTCTCCCCGGGTGGACGTCGACGCCTATGTGGCCGCGCACAACGCCGACTGGCTGCGCCTCGAGCATCTTGTGAACCGCGGCCGCAGGCTGACCGGCGCGGAGGCCGACGAACTGGTCGAGCTGTACCAGCGGACCGCCACGAACCTGTCGGTCGTCCGGTCGAGCTCCCCGGACCCCGAGCTCGTGGGGCGGCTGTCATCGCTGGTGGCGCGCGGACGGGCCGCCGTGGCGGGCGCCCATGCGCCGATGTGGCGGGACGTCACGAGGTTCGCGACCGTGTCGTTCCCCGCCGCCGCCTACCGGATGCGGTGGTGGTGGCTGGGGAACGCGGTCATCGGCAACCTGCTGGCGCTGGCCCTGGCGATCTGGATCGTGCACAGCCCGCACGTGCAGTCGAGCATCGGCACCCCCAACGAGCTCCGGGACCTCGTCGAGCACGACTTCGCGAACTACTACACCGAGCACTCCGCGGCGTCGTTCGCGTTCAAGGTGTGGACGAACAACGCGTGGGTGTCGGCGATCGCGCTCATCTTCGGCATCCTGCTCGGCATCCCGACCGTGTACGTGCTGCTGATGAACCAGGTCAACCTCGGCATCAACGGCGGGCTGATGTTCGCCTACGGCAAGGGCGGCGTGTTCTTCGGCCTGATCCTGCCGCACGGACTGCTGGAGCTGACCGCGGTCTACCTCGCGTGCGCGGGGGGCCTGAAGCTCGGCTGGACGGTCGTGGACCCCGGGCGCCGCCGCCGCGGGCAGGCGCTCGCCGAGGAGGGGCGCGCCGCGATCAGCATCGCGATCGGGCTCGTCGGCGTGCTGCTGGTGTCCGGGCTGATCGAGGGCTTCGTCACCGGCTGGGTGCACGTCACGTGGCTGCGCATCGCGATCGGCGTCGCCGCCGAGGCGGCGTTCCTCGGGTACGTGATCGTGCTGGGCCGGCGCGCCACCCGGCGGGGCGAGACGGGCGACGCGGAGCTGCGCCCCGACCTCGCCCCGGTCGCCGGCTGATCCCTCGACTGAACGCGTCATACCAGGTGAAACCGCCATTAACCGGCGCGAGTGTCCGTCCGGCCGGGGGGCTCACGGCCTCCGATGGCCGTCCAGATGTCGCTGAGAAGGCCGCTGAGCCGTTCAGAGCCGCCCGGCGGCCTTGAGGGCGAGGTAGGCGTCCGCGAGGGCCGGAGCGATGTCCTGAGGCGGCGCGTCCACGACCTCGACCCCGTGCGTGCGGAGCTCGGCGGTCAGCCGGCCCCGCTCGGCCCGCGCCCGCTCCGCCGCCGCCGCGTCGTACACCGCCGCGAGGTCGCCGCGCCCGCCGGCCATCTCGCCGACCCGCGGGTCCGACACGGCGGCGATCATGACGAGGTGCCGCGCGGTGAGCCGCGGCAGCAGCGGCAGCAGCCCCTCCTCGATCGCCGCGGTGTTCAGCTCGGTCAGCAGCACCACCAGGCACCGCTGGCGGACCCGCGCCATCAGCGTCGACACCATCCCCGCCGCGTCGAACTCCAGCAGCTCCGGCTCCAGCGGGGCCATCGCGTGCACCATCGACGGCAGCAGGTCGGTCCGGGACGCGCCCTCGACGCGCGCACGGACGCGCCGGTCGTAGGCGAGCATGTCGACGCGGTCCCCGGCCCGGGACGCCAGGGCGCCCAGCAGGAGCGCCGCGTCCATGGAGCAGTCCAGGCGCGGGATGTCCCCGACCCGGCCCGCGGACGTGCGGCCGGTGTCCAGCACCAGGTAGATCCGGCGGTCGCGCTCGGGACGCCACGTCCGGACCACCACGTCCGCGCGCCGCGCGGTGGCCCGCCAGTCGATGGAGCGGACGTCGTCGCCGTCGACGTACTCGCGCAGCGAGTCGAACTCGGTCCCCTGGCCGCGGATGAGCGCGACGTGCGCCCCGGTCAGCTCCCGCAGCCGCGCCAGCTTCGCGGGCAGATGGCGGCGCGACGGGAACGCCGGCAGCGCGCGCACCGTCCAGGGCGCGGACCGCGACAGCTGCCGGGCGGCCAGCCCCAGCGGCCCCACCGACCGGACCACGACCGTGACGGCGCGGCGGTCACCGCGCCTCGTCGGCGTCAGCGCCATGTCGACGCGGCGGCGCTCCCCGGCCGGGACGTCCACGCGCACCGTCCGCGGCGCTGCGGCGGCGCTGGGCGGCCACACGTCCCGCAGCCGCGCCTTGAGCCGCCGCCGGCCGAGGTTCTCCACGATGAGCGCCACATGGGCCGTCTCACCGAGGCGGACGTTGGTGTCGCCCGACCGGTGGAACCGCAGCGCCCGCACGTTGCCGGCCAGCGCGAGGTCCACCACGACGCCGAGCAGCAGGACGCCCCACAGCGCGAGCAGCGTCCACCAGCTCGGCAGCAGGATCGGCACGAGCGCGCCGAGCAGCGCCAGCAGCCCCAGGCGTCCGGTGAGCGCCATCAGCGCGGCGCGGGGACGTGGGCGAGGATGCCCTCCAGCACCCCGTCGGCGGTCGCGCCCTCCAGCTCGGCCTCGGGACGCAGCTGCACGCGGTGCCGGAGCGTCGGCCGGGCCAGGGCCTTCACGTCGTCCGGCGTCACGTAGTCGCGGCCCGACAGCCACGCCCACGCGCGCGAGGTGGCCAGCAGCGCGGTGGCGCCGCGCGGGGAGACGCCCAGCTGGAGCGACGGGGACTGGCGCGTGGCGCGGCACAGGTCCACGACGTACGCGGCGACCTTCGGGTCCAGGTGCACCGCCCGGACGGCGGCGCGCCCGGCCGCGAGCTCCGCGGCGCCCGCCACGGCCTTGACCTCCGACAGGTCGCGGGGGTCGAACCCCGTGGCGTGCCGCTGCAGCATCTTGATCTCCTCGTCCCGCGTGGGGACGGGCACGGTGAGCTTCACCAGGAACCGGTCGAGCTGCGCCTCCGGCAGCGGGTACGTGCCCTCGTACTCGATCGGGTTCTGCGTCGCGCAGACCACGAACGGGTCCGGCAGGGCGCGGGCCGCCCCCTCCACCGAGACCTGCCGCTCCTCCATGGCCTCCAGCAGCGACGCCTGCGTCTTCGGCGGCGTCCGGTTGATCTCGTCGGCGAGCAGCAGGTTGGTGAAGACGGGGCCCTCGCGGAACTCGAACTCCGCGGTCCGGTTGTCGTACACCAGGGACCCCGTCACGTCGCCGGGCATCAGGTCCGGAGTGAACTGGACGCGCTTGAAGTCCAGGTCCAGGGCCCGCGACAGCGTCTTGATGAGCAGCGTCTTGGCGGTTCCGGGGACGCCCTCCAGCAGCACGTGGCCGCGGCACAGCAGCGCGATGACCAGCCCGGTCACCACCGAGTCCTGGCCCACGACCGTCTTGGCCACCTCGCCGCGCAGGGCCGCGAGCGCCGCGCGGGCGGTCTCGGCCTGCCGCCGGACCTCCTCGGACATGCCCACGGCGCCCGGCGGGGTGCCGGCCGGCGCGTCGCCGGGCACCGGCCCTGGCGCGTCGTCCTTCCCGAGGTCAACAGGGTGGTTCACGACTGGCGTACCTGCCTTTCCAGGTCGTCGAGGACGGAGGTGAGGGCGATCAGCCCGGCGTCGTCCACGGGTTCGGGACCGTACAGGGCCGCGCCGACGTACGCCTCGTCGCGGGCGGTCCGGCGGGCCACGGCCGCGACGATCTCCCGCGCGGCCGCGGGGTCCTGCGCGCTGGTGCGCGGCAGCCCGAGAAGCGGGACGAGGCGCTCGCGCGCGCCCGAGCGCAGCGCGTCCGCGGCCCGGTCCCGGGCGCGGCTCGCCCGGTACAGGCGCGCGCGCCCCTCGACCGTCTCCGCGGAGCGGA
>NZ_WBMS02000039.1:0-889 GCF_008923205.2 Actinomadura physcomitrii
GCATGCCCTCGGACCGGTGCAACCGGCGGATCTCCGCCCAGTCCTCCACCTTGATCACCCTCCACAGAGTGGGAGGGGGTCAGTTTTCGGCCGTCGCCTGGGGGTCAGTTTTCACCCGTCGTCGACACGCATCGCCGACGAACACACCACAGACGGACTGCGGCAGCATCCCGCCGCGCGGTTCCTGTTCCAAGCCCGTACGGCCGGCTCGACCAGACCGGCCTGGCCAGGCAGACAGTGACCATTCCGACTCCGTGCCCCTGGTCACCTCTCCGGCACCGGCCCAAGGATCTACATGTGTCGAGCAAACCATTCCCACCCTGGCGACAAGTCAAGACTAATGCGGCTATCTCGAACCTGTCTCCGGTCCCGAAAGCCGCGAGCTGTCCGCGCCTGTGTCGAGTCCCGGCCATGGGCGGTTCCGTCCTCACAGCCCGTGGCCATGGGAGAACGGTCGCCGCCCCCACGGGATCCAAGGCGCTGAAGCGCTCCTGGCGAAGGGCCACGTGACGGTCAGCGGCGCGTCGGTGTCGTCCGGCGCCCAAGCGACGCGGCGAGGTACTGCGAGAAGTGAACGAGCAGGACGCCCCCGCGCCTCGGTGGGGGCCGTCCGCGTGCTGGTTGCGGGCCGCTGCGACGGATGGGCGGTGTCTGGGGGCTGTGCACGCCGGGCGGCAACGAACGCGTGATGATCACGCGGCAAGGCGTCAGGGCCTCGATGCCGGTCTCGCGCAGGCGGGGCGGGATTCGTTGACCGTCTCGTCGTTGGGTGCCCCTGCTGTGTCCCCTTGGGTTCTCTTGGTTCCTGACGGAGGGGGGGTGGGGGGGGGGGGGGGCCCCCGGGGGGGGGGGGGGGGGGGGCCCCCCCCCCCCCCCCCCCCCCCCCCCC
>NZ_WBMS02000039.1:899-7324 GCF_008923205.2 Actinomadura physcomitrii
GGGGCGAGGCAGGCGGAGCCTGCCCCCAACACCGGCCCCGTACGCAAGCGCCACCCCACCACCCGAACACCCCTCCCACCGACGCGCCTGATGCGCCACACCCAGGGCACTGCTTCGTCCTCGCATCGCCCCTTCGCTTCTACAAGCAACGTGCGCAACGGCGTCAACAGCTCGAACGCGTTGGGCGATGCCGCTCACCCCACGACGTGGGAGCGGACGGCCGGCTCGGTGACCTCATCCACCGCTGGAGCACCGTGAGCACCAGTGCAGGTTCACGACGACCCACCCGCACCGCAACGGCGCTCGTACCGCAGCAGGGTCGTCTGCGTCCGCACGCTCGTCGCATTGCACGCACCCGGAGGTCGGCCCCGTCCGAGGCCACCGCCGCGCGCACACGGCCAATGTCTCCGCCAGGGGCGACCGCAGTACGAACGGGGGCACACACGGATCTCGTAGCACGCCAGGGCCGACGCGTCGTCCGGGAGGAGGGTGAAGGTCGACCTGGCATGGAAGGCCGCCCCGTACCCGCGAGGCATCTCCAGGCGCTTGATGCGCTGGTGGAACACCGTGTCTACGAGACCCGGAACGTCCGCCTGGCCGTCGAGCCGCTCCAGCTTGTTGGCGGACGAGTCGACGCCGTCGACGTCCAGTCCGCGCCGCCGCAGGCCCAGCGCCCGCTCCGGCCTCCTCAGTGAAGGACGCGTCCAGCTCGGGTCTTGAGAACGGCGGCCCTTAGATCTCCGCGACGAGGCATGTAGGAATGCGCCGGTCCCGTGCGCGTCAACCCGGGCGGGTTCCTCTCCCCCCGAGTCATTCGCTTTTCAGCCTGCTCCGTGCACGGCGCCGAGTGTCGCGGCGATGGCCAGCGCCGCGTCGACTACGCGGTCCGCCTCCGCGATGGGCTCGCCCCACGAGTGGAAGAACCACAGCCGTCCGCCGTCGTCCTCGCGCGGACGGCACGTGATCGTGTCCCCGGGCTCCGGCGCGTCGTCGCAGCACCCGTCCGCGAACGGGTTCGTCACCCGCAGACCGTCCCTGCTGATCCTGATGTCCAGCCGGTACACGTCCAGCCGGTTCATCAACGCACCGAGCCGCGCGAACGCACTGGCATGGGGGATTGAAGTAGTCATTCCATCACCATACGTAACCACACCATGGTGTGCCATGGCCTTCCCTACCTTGGAAGGGTTTTCCATGGTCGATAGCGTTTCGATCATGTCCATCGACCCGGACGATCTGACCGCGCCTTACCTCCAGCTGGTCGCCATCCTGCGCGGCAAGATCGAGAACGGGGAGTACGCACCCGGCAAGCGCCTGCCATCACTGGTCGTGATGGAGCAGGAGTACGGGCTGAATCCGAAGACGATTCGCAAAGCGATCGACGCGCTCAAGGCCGAGGGCCTGGTCGTGACGTCACCGGGGCGCGGCACGTTCGTCAAGCCGCCCGAGAACGACTGACCACGGCGAGGCCTTCTCCTCCAGATCGCGCGAGTGGCGCCGGTCGGTGCCGCCGCCGAGTTGGCCCCGGGAGCTCCGGTGTGCGTGTAGATGCAGGTTGCGAACCACATCGCGGCCCGTATCGAGGCGGGCGAGTTGCGGCCCGGTGCGCGGCTCCCCGCGGAACGGGACCTCGCCGTAGAGTACGGCGTCGCATATCTGACGGTCCGCCGCGCCGCGCAGGAGCTACGCGAGCGCGGGCTGATCGTGACGGTGATAGGTCGCGGGACGTCCGTCGCCGAGCTAGACCAGCAGTGACGCCGGCTCGAGTGTTCAGGCGAGCCCAGGCCCGCGCGGGTGAACGCCGTCAGGTCGCTGAGGTCGCGGCGGAGCGTCCCGCCCGCGGGGCACGCAAGGGAGGCGGGCGCGGGGCCGGGCGGCGGGCGCGGGGCCGGGCGGTAAGCGTTCACAGGACGTCTGGGGCACGGCGGGACGAACGCGAGGTCCCGGCGAATCCGCTGTGTAAGCGGTTTGTAAGCGGTGGCGGCCACCATATGGCGCGGTGTCGGGGGGGAGGAGCGGTGTGAGCGAAGCGCTGGAAGGCGCCCTGGTGGCGGCGATGGACGAGGCGCGGGACCGGCACGGGCCGGGCGCCGAGGACGTCCGGGCGTCGCTGCCGCTGACGGAGCCGACCGGGTTCGTGGATCTCGGTTGCCTGGCCGTCGCCTGCGTGGTCATCGCGGTGCCGGTGCTGCTGATCGGGAGCTACTCGACTCTGATCAAGGTGCTGATCGTGGCGGTGGTGGTGGCCGCCGGGTTCCTGGTGGTGCGGTCCGGACCGGGTCATCGCGCGCCGGCGACGGCTGGGCGGGGACGGCGTGCAGATCGTCCGGGTGCATGAGGGCGGTGTCGTCTGGGGCCTGCGGCGTCGCGACGGCGAGCAGGAACTGCGGGTGTACGAGTGGCCGAAGGTCACGCGGATGCTGCTCGTCCGCGGCGAGCGGGAGCACCGGGCGGGGGTGGTCGGGGCGACGACCGTCGAGTACGGTTTCCAGCTCTCGCAGGACGGGCTGCCGCACCTGAGCATCAATGATCTCGGCGCCGGCCGGACGCCGGCGCTGACGGCGGTCGGCCTGGCGGTCCGCGAGCGCTACAACGCCTTCCTCATGGGACGGGCGCGGGCGGCGCTCGGCCGCGGCGAGGCTTTCTCCTTCGGTCCCGCGCAGCTGGCTCCGGACGGCATCGTCGTCGGGGGCGGCAGGATCCCGTGGGGGCAGGTGCGGGGGCTCAAGTCCGTCGTCGTCCCGGTGCCCAGCTCCCATTCGTCCAAGACCGGGGCGTCCTGGCCGCGTAGCGTCGTGCCGGAGACCTCGACTTCACCTGGAGCCGCTCGATGACCGTTCGCCGCGTCGTGCCCAATGTCCGTTCCGATGCCGCCGGGAAGAACCGCGAGTTCTACGGCCTGCTCGGGTTCGAGGAGGTCATGGACATCGGGTGGGTCATGACGCTCGCCTCCCCCGACGTCCCGAGCGCGCAGATCAACTTCATCACCGCGGACAAGTCGGCCCCTGTCGACCCGGACATCAGCGTGGAGGTCGACGACGTCGACGCGGCCTACGCGGCGATGCGGGAGCGGGGCGCGGAGATCGTGCATCCGCTGCAGGACGAGGAGTGGGGCGTGCGGCGGTTCTTCGTCCGCGACCCGGACGGCCGCATGATCAACGTCGTCGCGCACCGCTGACGCGGGGGTCAGACGATCGGACGGTTCTTCCTGATGCGGCGGCGGACGTCCCACAGGTAGGCGTTGAAGGGGAACTCGCGGAGGGGCCGCGGCATGGCGCGGTTGGCGAGCGCCATCAGCCGGACGAACCGGTCGAAGCGGGCCTGGTCGCGGGGCGTCCACGGGTAGCCGAGCTCGTCGCGGAAGGGCGCCGGAAGGAATCCGAGGGTGAGGAAGCGGTGCGGCCGGCCGAGCGTCCGGTGCACGGGGGCGGGCAGGAAGCGCAGTTCGGTGAGGTCGCGGAGGTAGCGGCGGGTGACGTCGTCCATCTCGATCCTCTTGACGGACTCGGTCCAGTACTCCTCGAACGCGGCGCGGTCGGCGGGCCACATGTCCTCGGTCATCTGGAGGGTGGTGCCGAAGCGCGCGCCGTGCCGGTAGAGGGCGTCGATCTGCTCGGGGGCCGGGTCGCCGTAGAGCATCGTGTAGATCATCTCGGTGCCCCAGTAGAGGCACGCGGCGACCCACAGCTGGAGGTCGCGGTCGAAGGCGTTGTAGGGGACGGGCTCCTTCGCGCGGACGTGCTTGTGGGCGCGGTTGACCTCGCGGCGCATGGCGAGGCGCTCGTCCTCGTCGCCGAGCATGGCGACGGCGATGTAGCTGAGGGTGGTGCGCGCGCGCTTGAGGGGGTGCTTGTCGACGCGGCCGCTGTCCACGGTGCTCTCGGCGACGCCGTGCCCGACGGGCAGGCGGGAGAGCTGCATGACGACGTTCGCGGCGGCGGCGGACAGGGCCATGCCGGAGATCGCGTCGAAGACTATCTCCGGGGGACGCTCCGTGGACGTGGCGGTCGCGGTCATCCGGGCCTCACTCCTGGTACAGAGAAGCGAATTCCGTGTCACTGTGCCATTTGTAAGCAAGCACTTGCAAGGGCGCCCGGCGAGCCCGCACCGGCCGTCCGGGCGCCCCCGCCCCGCGTCAGGCGTACGGGTCCTCCTTCCGCAGCACCCGTCCCGCGAAGTCCTTCAGCCCGTCCAGCGCCCGCATGTACGGCACCGGGCCGAACGACACGCGCGCGGCGCCCGCCTCGGCGAGCTCGACCAGCGACGAGCCCGGGAAGCAGTTCACGTTCACCGGCCCCGGAATGCCCTTGACCAGCGTCGCGACCGCGTCCGGCGGCGCGGTGATCGGGTAGACGCAGTCCGCGCCCGCCTCGATGTAGAGCCGGCCGCGCTCGATCGCGGCGTCCACCGGGTCCGCGACGCCGGCGACGAACGTGTCGGCCCGCGCGTTGATCACCAGGGCGTCGCCCGCCGCGGCGCGGACCGCGGCCAGGTACTCGGCCTGCTTCTCCGGCTCGGCGAGCGTCCCCGCGTAGGTGTCCTCCAGGTTGCAGCCCGCGGCGCCGATCGCGAGCAGCCGCTCCACCAGTTCCTCGGGCGGCAGCCCGTACCCGGCCTCGGCGTCCACCGTCACCGGGACGGACGCGGCGCGGATCACCCGGCCCGCGGCGGCGAGCATCTCCTCCACCGGCGCGCCCTCGTGGTCGGGGTAGCCGAGCATCGCGGCGATCGCGGCGCTCGCCGTCGCGAGCGCCGGGTAGCCGGCCTCCTGGACGATCTCGGCGCTCGCCGCGTCCCACACGTTCGGCAGCAGCAGCGGGTCCCCGGGCCGGTGCAGGTCGCGCAGCCGGGCGGCATTCTCGGTCATCTGTCTCTCTCCTTCGTCACTCGCTCATTCACCAAGGGGACCGGATCCGGCCGCATTACGTGACATATGCCCCGTCCGGCCCGTCCGGCACCCGGCGGGACGCGGATACCGCGACGCCGGGGACTGGGTTAGCGTCGAGATGATCGAGTGGCCCGTGACACGAGGGAGTGCGCATGCTGCCGTGGTCCGCCGACTTCGCCGGACGCCTTGAGGAGCACGTCGTCAGCAGCGAGCTGCTGCGCGGCAACCCGCTGAAGGACCCGCACGAACGCCCGCTGCTGGTGTACGTCCCGCCCGGCTACGACGACGAGCCGGACCGCCGCTACCCGTCCGTCTACGTGATCACCGGGTTCACCGGGCACGTCGGGATCTGGCGGAACCGGATGCCGTACCGGCAGCCGTTCCCCGAGACCGCCGACGCCGTGTTCGCATCCGGGCAGGCCCCGCCCGCGATCGTCGTGTTCGTCGACGCGTGGACGGCGCACGGCGGCAGCCAGTACGTCGACTCCCCGGGGACCGGCAAGTACCACTCCTACATCTGCGACGAGGTCGTCCCCTGGGTGGACGCCCACTACCGCACGCTCGACGCGCCGGAGCACCGGGCGATCAGCGGCAAGTCCAGCGGCGGCTACGGCGCGATGATCACGCCGATGCTCCGCCCCGACCTGTTCGGCGCGCTCGCCACCCACGCCGGCGACGCCCTGTTCGAGTACTGCTACCTGCCCGAGTTCCCGAAGTGCGTCCGCTTTCTGCGCAAGTACGACGGCGACATCACCCGCTGGTGGGACGACTTCAACGCGCGCGTCTCGTTCACCAAGCCCGAGGACATGGAGCTGCTGAACGTCCTCGGCATGGCCGTCTGCTACTCGGCCCGGTCCGACGGCACGCCGGAACTGCCGTTCGACCCCGTCACCGGCGTCCTGCGCCCGGACGTCTGGGACCGCTGGCTCGCCTGGGACCCCGTCCGGATGGTGCCGGACCACGCCGCCGCGATGCGCTCCCAGCGGGCGATCTGGATCGACGGCGGCACCCGCGACGAATGGTTCCTGGACATCGGCGCCGAGGCGTTCCACCGCGCGCTGCTGGACGCCGGGGTCTCCCCCGACGCGATCCACTTCGAGCTGTTCGACGCGGGCCACGGCGGCATCGACTACCGCTACCCGCTCGCGCTCGCCTGGCTTTGCGAGCGCATCGCACCCTGACGCCCACGATCCTGCGAAACGGCGCGCCCACCTCCCTGGGCGCGCCGTTTCCGCTGTTGACTGGTTTTTCAATGTTTTCAGAGGGGCCGTTCACCGGGATTGAAAATCCAGTGGCCCATGGATTCGTTGACACCGGCGCTCGTTCACACGAACCTTTGGGGCAGTCCCCCGAGAAACGTCCGCACCGCCCCCGCGCGACGCCTTCGACGACGGACGCTCGCGGATGCGGCCGTCCCCGCCCGGCCGTATCCGCGCCACCCGCATCCGGTGGCCGGCCGCCCCCGCGCCGGGCCGGCCGCCGGCGGGGCGCGCCGGCCCGGGTGACGGGCCCTGCCCCCCGGGCCCCCCCCCCCCGG
>NZ_WBMS02000039.1:7334-99685 GCF_008923205.2 Actinomadura physcomitrii
GGCAGTCCCCCGAGAACCGTCCGCACCGCCCCCGCGCGGCCGCCGCCCCTCGGGGACACCGGCCCTCCGGGACACCGCCCCCCGCCGGGCCCCGGCGCCCCACCTCCGCTGGGCGCGCCGGGGCCCCACACGTCCCTTCCGGCCCGTCCGGGGGTGCGGTTCTGTCGGTGGCGAGGGTCACAATGGACGCATGTGCCGCAGCATCAAGACGCTCCGCCCGCCGTTCGCCGAGGACGTGACCGACCAGGACGTCCGGGCGGCCGCGCTCCAGTACGTCCGCAAGATCTCCGGGTTCCGGGCCCCCGCGGCCCACAACGCCGAGGCGTTCGACCGCGCCGTCGAGGAGATCGCGCGCTCCACCGCCGCGCTCCTGGACGCGCTGGAGATGCGGGGCCGCCGCGCGAGCTAGCCCGCGGGCCGTCCCGTCCGGTCAGTTGTGGCAGTTCTGGCCGGCGAGGTCCAGCGCGAGCGACGCGACGCGCCCGCCCGACAGCAGGAGGCTGTAGACGGCCTTCGGGTTGCCGGGGACGGGGGCGGACGCCCCGTTCACGCCGTTCGCCAGCTTCGGGTACGCGTGCTTGACCTGCGCCAGCGTGGACCCGACCCCGATGCCCTGCGGGGTGCGCATCCCCCCGACGGCGAAGATCGACACGATGCCGTAGCGCGCGGAGTAGTAGACGCCGACCGAGCCCTTCGGGGTGCGGCGCGTCCGCAGGTCGTAGCCGGAGCAGCCGTTCGCGCCCGCGCGCACCTTCCCGACGAGCAGGCCGCTGCCGCGCAGCTGCCTGGCCGTCATGCCGAGTCGTAACGCTCCATAGCCGAGCGGGCCGAGGGTCGCGGCGCGGCTCGGCGCGCCGGTCCGGCGCGGCGCGGGCTGCCCGCCGCCTCCACCGCCCCCGCCGCCGAGCTTCGGGGTGCTGGTCGCGCCGATCGCCGGCGCCGACACCTCGGCCGTCCCGCCGCCCGCGACGTCCCCGCCGCCACCGCCGCCCCCGCAGCCCGTCAGCAGCAGCGCCCCCGCCGCCGTCCCCACCGTCACGATCGCCGAACACCTCATCCGGACTCCCCCAGAAACGGTCACGTGCCGGCCCATCAGACGGAGCCGGCACGCGAACGGTTCAGTTTGCCCGAAATGCGGGTTATGTCGCTACTGTGCGGCGACCAGCTCCGCGATCTGCACGGCGTTCAGCGCCGCGCCCTTGCGCAGGTTGTCGCCCGAGCAGAACAGCGCCAGCCCGTTCTCCACGGTCTCGTCCCGGCGGATCCGGCCCACGTAGGTCGGGTCCTGCCCGGCGGCCTGCAGCGGCGTCGGCACGTCCGCCAGCACCACGCCGGGCGCGCCGGACAGCAGCTCGCTCGCCCGCTCCGGCCCGATCGGACGCTCGAACCGCGCGTTGATCTGCAGCGAGTGCCCGGTGAACACCGGCACCCGCACGCAGGTCCCCGACACCTTCAGGTCCGGGATCTCCAGGATCTTGCGGCTCTCGTTGCGGAGCTTCTGCTCCTCGTCGGTCTCGGCGAGCCCGTCGTCCACGATCGACCCCGCGAACGGCAGCACGTTGAACGCGATCGGCCGCACGTACACCTGCGGGTCGGGGAACTCCACCGCCGAGCCGTCGTGGGTGAGCCGGTCGGCGTTCTCGACGACCTTTCGCGCCTGCTCGTGCAGCTCCGCCACGCCCGCGAGGCCGCTGCCCGACACCGCCTGGTACGTCGACACGACCAGCGCGGACAGCCCCGCCTCGGCGTGCAGCGGCCGCAGCACCGGCATCGCCGCCATCGTCGTGCAGTTCGGGTTCGCGATGATCCCCTTCGGGCGGTCCGCCGCCGCGTGCGGGTTGACCTCCGCCACCACCAGCGGGACGTCCGGGTCCATCCGCCACGCCGACGAGTTGTCGATCACGACGGCGCCCGCCGCGGCGACCTTCGGCGCCAGCTCCTTCGACGAGCCCTTCCCCGCGGAGAACAGCACGATGTCGAGACCGGCGTAGTCGGCGGCGGCCGCGTCCTCGACGGTGATCTCGGTGCCGTTCCAGGGCAGCCTGCGCCCGGCCGAGCGGGCCGAGGCGAACAGCCGCAGCTCGTCCACCGGGAATCCGCGTTCCGCCAGGATGCGGCGCATCACGCCCCCGACCTGGCCGGTGGCCCCGACGATCCCGATCCTCATGCCGCTCCCTCTGCTCGTCCCGCGCTGCTCGTTCTCACGTCCCTACCTGGGCCGACGAGTCTGCCGAGGCCCGGTCGGGGACGTCCAGTAATTAACCCTTCACACCGACTTTAAGCGGCGCTCAACGGACGCGCACACGCATCCGCCGGTGTCAACGGCGGGCGCGGGGGCCCCGGTTCCCCGCCCTGGACGGCCTCAGGGGCGGCATCGGGGGCGAATCAGGGCGGTTCCGGATGTCGCGTCCCCGCCGGGATGGGCATCATCGAGGGCATGGACATGAACAAGGGCACCACCGAACGGCGGCTCCGCCGCACCCGCGACGGGCGCATGCTCGCGGGCGTCTGCTCCGGCGCCGCCGAGTTCCTCGGCGTCGAAGCCAACATCGTCAGGCTCGTTTTGGCCGTCTTCACCGTCTTCGGCGGCGCGGGCATCGCCCTCTACGTGATCGCCTGGCTGCTGATCCCGGAGGAGGGCGCCGCGACGTCCGTCGCCGAGGACCTGTTCAAGAAGGCCCAGGACAACCCGAACGTCCAGGACGCCGTCCAGCGCACGAAGAACGCGGTGAACAAGAACCGCACGCACGCTTGAGCGCGCCCTCTCCGGGGGTGTGGGGGTCGCCCCCCCCACATAAGACACGCTTAGGGGTTCACGGGGCCGGGGCGGAGCGGCGGATGCCGGGGAGGTCGTCCTCGCGGGACGCGGTGACCTCCACGGGCTCGGCCGGTTCGGTCATGCCGGAGATGACGCCGCCGCGGACCTGGTTCCACGACAGCGACAGCATCGCCGCGACCGACAGCCCGGCGACGCCCGCGAGCGCCACCACCGTCTGCGGGCCGAGGACCTGCGTCGCGGCCCCGGCGACGAGGATGCCGAGGCCCTGACCGGCGAGGATGCCGGACTGGGCGAGACCGAACGCCTGCCCGCGGCCGGACGCCGGCACCGCCGCGACGAACGCCGCGTTCGCCGCCAGCTGGTACGCGCTGCCCATCCCGGACAGCGCCCACAGCGCCACGACGCCCCACAGCGGCGGGTGGACGCCCGCGCCGACCAGCGGCAGGCACGCGGCCATCGACATCCACCCCATCACCCGCAGCCGGTTCGTCGGACGGACGAAGCGGCTGAAAAGGAACGCGCCGAGCACCATCCCCGTCGGCATCGCCGACATCAGCAGCCCCACCGTCACCGCGCTGCCGTCGAACGTCGCCGCGTACGGCGCCGCGAGCCCCTCCGGGACGACGTAGAACGCGCACAGCCACGCGAACGACACCAGCGCCCGCAGCACCGGGTCGCCGAACACCAGCTTCGCCCCGTCCCGCGTCCCGCGCCACAGGCCGAGCGAGTCGCGCTCCCGCCGCTTCGGCGCGGCGCGCGGCCGCAGCCCGCCGACCAGGATCACCGCCGACAGACCGAACGTCAGCGCGTCGATGGCGAGCGCGTCGTACGGCCCGACCGCCGCGACGATCGCGCCGCCGGCCAGGAACCCGAGCATCTGGGTGCCCTGGTGCGTCATGTTGTTGATCGCCGACCCGGCCACGTACCGGTCGCCCTCCAGCACGTCCGGCAGCACCGCGGCGCGCGCGGCGGTGAACGGGGCGCCGAGCAGCACCGCCGCGAACACCAGCAGGCACAGCCCCGCGAACGGCATCTGCACCAGCGCCATCAGCGCCACCAGGCAGGCCCGCAGCACGTCGCAGACGATCATCACGGTGCGGCGCGGGAACAGGTCGGCCAGCCCCGACAGCACCGGCCCGCCCACGATCGGCGGCAGGTACGTCAGCGCGTAGGTCACGGCGGTCTGCAGCGCGGACCCGGTGTGCTGGTACACCAGCACGGCCAGCGCGACCTGCGCCAGCTGGTCCCCGACGAACGACAGCGCCTGCGCCAGCCAGAGGGCGCGGAACTCACCGACCGCGAAAACCTCGCGGTAGGTGGCCTGCTCCTCCGCCGGACGCCGATGCCGGCCGGTCTGCCTTCCCGCCACGCACGCTCCAGTTCGGCTCGCCCAGGGGTGGACGACCCTCCTATTAACTCACGCTGCGTGGCAGTTATGTGACCTACCGTGCCCAAATATTGAAACGCGTTGCCGCCGGGTCTCAATACCCCAGGTCATGGAGCCGACGGTCATCGATCCCGAAATGATGCGCGATCTCATGAATCACCGTGATGCGCACCTCCTCGACGACGTCCTCCTCGGTGTCGCAGATCCGGAGGATCTCCCGGCGGTAGATGGAGATGTGATCGGGCAGGACGGCCCCGTACCAGTCACCGCGCTCCGTGAGGGGTACGCCTTGGTAGAGGCCCAGCAGGCCAGGCTCGGGTGCGTCATCCTCGACCACGACGACGACGTTGCGCATCTGCGCCGCCAGCTCGGCCGGGATGGTGTCGAGGGCCGCCCCGACCAGGTCCTCGAACGCCTCCCGCGACATCTCGATCACAGTGCCATTCTGCTCGACAGAAGGAGGATCGTTGCCGTTCCGGCCGACCGCCCTCGCCGCCCGGATCACCGCCCTCGCCGCACGACTGCCCCGCGCCGCGTCCGCCCGCGCGGCGGCGCTCGCCGCCCGGTACCCCCACGCCGCGTCCGCCGCGCGCCGCGCCGCCGCCGCGACGGGCCGCGCGCGCGCCGCCGGGGCCCGCGCCGCCCGCAGCCGCTGGACCCGCATCGCCCTCACCGTCGTCATCGGCCTCGCCGGCGGCTACGTCGGCCTCCTCGTCGGCGGCCGCACCGTCACCCCCGTCGGGCCCGCGAACGTCCAGCTCGTCCTGCACCCGTCGCTGCACGGCGGCACCACCCTCGAACTGCCGCCGCTCGGCGCCGTCCACCTCGACACCCACTCCGGCCCCGTGTCCGTCGAGGCGCACCTCACCGACGTCCGCCCCGACCAGGCGCAGCAGCTCATCGAGGACGACTCGGCGCTCGACCGCGTCACCGACCAGATCGCCGACCAGATCCGGCACGGCGTGACCGTCCTGCTGATCCGCGCGGCCGTCCTCGCCCTGGCCTTCGCGTTCCTCGCCGCGCTGGTGCTGTTCCGATCGTGGCGGCGCGCCTTCGCCGCCCTCGGCGCGTCCGCCGCGGGCCTCGTCGCCGTCGCCCTGCTCGCCTGGACGACCTTCAACCCCGACTCCATCGCCGAGCCCCGCTACACCGGCCTGCTCGCCAACGCGCCCCAGGTCGTCGGCGACGCCGAGACCGTCTTCACCCGCTTCTCCACCTACCGCGCGAACCTCGCCCGCCTCGTCGGCAACGCCTCCAAGCTCTACGCCGCGACCTCGACGCTCCCGACCTACGAGCCGGACCCGTCCACCATCCGCGTCCTGCACGTCTCCGACATCCACCTGAACCCCACCGCGTGGAACGTCATCAAGTCCGTCAGCACCCAGTTCCACGCCACCTTCATCATCGACACCGGCGACCTCATGGACCACGGCAGCAAGCCCGAGGACAGGTTCGCCGACTCGATCTCCGACCTGAAGATCCCGTACGTCTACATCCGCGGCAACCACGACTCGCGGAGCACCCAGCGGGCCGTCGCGCGGCAGAAGAACGCGATCGTCCTCGACGACCGGACCCGCGAGGTCGGCGGCCTGCGCCTCTACGGCGTCGGCGACCCCCGCTTCACCCCCGACAAGAGCACCCGCGACGACTTCGTCGGCTCCGACCAGGTCCGCGCCGAAGGCGACGTCCTCGCCGACAAGCTCCGCAAGTCCGGCACCACGCCCGATGTCGTCCTCACCCACGACCCGTCCGAGGGCGAGGCGTTCTCCGGCCTCACCCCCCTGATCCTCTCCGGCCACCTGCACGCCCGCCAGACCAAGCTCCTGCCCACCGGCACCCGCCTGTTCGTCCAGGGCTCCACCGGCGGCGCCGGCCTGCGCGGCCTCGAACACGAGCAGCCGACCCCCATCGAGCTGTCCGTCCTGTACTTCAACCGCGCCTCGCACCGCCTCCAGGGCTGGGACGACCTGCAGCTCGGCGGCCTCGGCCTCACCTCCGCCAAGATCGAGCGGCACCTCGAACCCGACCCGGACCGCGCCATCAAGCCGCAGCCCCCGGCCACCGCCCCGCCCGCGTCCCCGACCTCCCCGTTCCCGTCGAGGTTCCCGTCCGACTGGCCGTCCCGAAGCCCGTCCCCGACCTCGCCGCCCCCCTCGTCGCCGTCGCCCACCCGCGAGCGCGGGTAACCGTTTGCGCGCCGCCCCGCCCCGTCCTCTACACTTGACCGGGTCGAGTGGCAACCATCTCTGCCACCACCGGGCCCCCTTCGTCTAGCGGCCTAGGACGCCGCCCTTTCAAGGCGGTAGCGCCGGTTCGAATCCGGTAGGGGGTACAACGGGAACCGGCTCGACCGGAACCGATCACCGCGTTCGCGACATCCCGCTGAATATCGACGATTTCGGACGTGATCGTCACCTCGCACTCGACGAGTTCTTCTCGCCGTCGTGGCGCATCGCCAGCCCGAAGACGTCCAGCAGCTTCCGCAGGGTCGCCTCAGGAAGCAGCCCGAGGTCCACCGCTCCGGTCGGCAGCAGATCCAGCAGTTCGGGCGCCGCGTGAACGGGCGCGGTCTCGTGGAGTTCCCGGAGTCTGTCCTGTGCCGCCTTGAGTTCGGTCGCGATCTCGGCGGCGCGCTCGTTGACCCGCTGGACGAGCGCCGGAGTCGGATCGTCCAGGTTCTCCAGCGGATCGAGCACACGTGCTTGCCGCCGGACCAGGTCTTTGATCCTGGCCTTGGCCATCGCGACCTGCTCCTGGTGCTCGTCCAGATGCTGGTCGCTCATCCGGGCGAGGAGCGCCTGCAGGCGTTGGTGGCGCTGGGCGCCGAAGATCTCGCGGTTGAAGAACTCGTTCAGCCCCGCCATCAGAGGCTCCTCGCGCACCCGGATCACGGCCGGATGCCCGTCGGGCAGGTAGGAGCGCTTCGGGCTGCAGACGTAGTAGGTGTTGCCGGAGTCCTGCTTGCCGAACATGCGCCTCCCGCACAGCCCGCACGTCATGTAGGACCTCAGCACGAACATCCGCCGCGGCTTCTTGGGCTTGCGCGGGCCATCTGAACGGCTCGGGGTCCCGGCCTTGGCGCGGGCGACCCGTTGCGCCTGGGTGAAGACCTCGATCGACTCCAGCCCGGGGTGTGTGGACTCGCCGGACCACACCCACACCTCCGGCGGATTGTTCCTGCCGGTTCCCGACGATGTGGCCTTGCGGTTCCACACCATGTAGCCGGTGTACTTGGGGTTGGACAGGACGTCGCGCACCAAGGAGTAGGTCCACCTGCCGATGGTCCGATGCGCGGCCGTGGCCACCGGCGCCGTCACCGGCTCGACGCCCCAAACCGACCCCTGCGACTCACAGGTCGACGGTCCGCCGGTCGCCGGAATACCCGCCACCTACCTCGCCCTCTACCGAAAAGCCGCAGCCGACTACGGCATCCCCTGGGAGATCCTCGCCGCCGTCGGATCCATCGAGTCCGACCACGGACGCTCCCACGCGCCCGGCATCCACTCCGGCGAGAACCACGCGGGCGCCGGAGGTCCCATGCAGTTCCTCGCCGGCACCTGGAAGACCTACGGCGTCGACGGCAACCACGACGGCAGAACGAACCGCTACGACCCCGCAGACGCCATCCCCGCCGCCGCCAACTACCTCCGCCACAACGGAGCACCACCCAAGATGCGCGCCGCCCTGTTCGCCTACAACCACAGCAACACCTACGTCGACGACGTCCTCAACCGCGCCCACAAGTACAAGACCACACCCACCGCAACCACCCCGCCGAACGCCTCACCACCCGCCGAGTGCACCGAAGCCGCCGCCATCACCGCACCCAACACCACCATCGCAAAGATCATCGCCTTCGCCATGGCCCAACGCGGCAAGCCCTACGTCTTCGGCGCCACCGGCCCCGACGCCTGGGACTGCTCCAGCCTCGTCCAAGCCGCCTACGCCGCCGCCGGCCTCACCATCCCACGCACCACCTTCGCCCAATGGCCCTTCGGCGTCCGCATCCTCAACAACCAAGCCCAACCCGGCGACCTCGTCTTCTTCAACTCCGGCCCCGCCACCTCCACCACCACACCCGGCCACGTCGGCCTCGTCATCGGACACGGCCAAATGATCGCCGCCCGCTGCTCCACCTGCCACCCAGCCATCGGCGTCGAGACCTACCACCGCCCCGACTGGATCGGCACCACCCGCCCCCTCCTCCGTCTGTAGTACGCAGGCCCGCCGCAGCGTACGAGCGGCGCCCGCACATTCCGCAAGCGCACATCCTTTGGGCGGCGATGACGCTGATGACCTGTCGCTGACCAGGGCGTGGCCCGGAACACCTCGTACGTCCAGGGTTTTGACGGCTGGTGTACTCAACGAACACCAGGTTCTGCCCCAACCGGCGATCATCAAGAAAGGTGATCGTGGGCATGAAAAATGTGTGATCGACTACGCCCAGTCCGGCCGCAGCGGGAGCGCCGCATCGGACACCGTACGCAAGCAGTGCACACGCGTCAGCAGCGTCATGCGGGATAAGGCAATCGTGAACAGGGCCATCACGCGGCTGGCCAGGAAGCTGAACACCCGGCCGAGCGAGGCGGCTGAGCATCTGGAGCAGATGGCCGAGCACAGTGGGATAAGCCTGATCGAGGTGGCCGAGGGGATCGAGGATACGCCGCACGCGTTCAGCCCGCCCGAGCTGCCCGACTGGATCCAGGGCATGCTGGATACCCACGACGACTTGGCCAGCTATACCGTCCCTATCACCGACTCGGTCGGCCGGGTGATCGACTTTTATTGGCTGGCCGTCAACCGCCATGGCTGCACCGCCGATGGCCGGCAGCATGACGAGCTGGTCGGCAAAAGCCTTCTGGAGGTCAGTCCAGGCGTGTGGGCCGCCGGGCTGCTGGATGAGTTCACTGCCGCCTACCAGAGCGGTGTGCCCTTCCACAGGGAGTCGATGGAGTATGTGGACATCGTGGACGAGCGGCCCTGGCCCATCCTGCTGAACGTCCGCGCCGCCCGGGTCCTGGACGGCCTGCTGCTGAACTTCACCAGGATAGATGAACGTGAACTGTTCCTCTCCGGCTGGGCACGGGTCCAGCACCTGGCAGGGCTGGGCTGGGCCGAGTGGGAACTGGCCAGCCCGAAGGTGACCTGGACCCCGCAGACGTATGAGATTTTTGGCCGCGAACCTACTAGCGAGCCGATCTCGCTGGAAGACCTTCCGGCCATGGCGGTACCCGAAGACCGCCCAGTGCTCGACGATGTGATCGACTCGCTGCTGCACAACCGGGAATCGGTACAAGCCGAGTTCTCGATCCAGCATCGGCACGGGGTGCGGCGCCTGCATGTCATTGGCGAGCCACTACTGGACTGCGACGGTATCCCGCTCAAGGTCAGGTTACTGGTCCAGGACCTGACCGCTGCCCGGCACCGCGAACGCGCCGTGACCAGGGCCCGGGAACGAGCGGCCCGGGAACAAGAGCGCACCGCCGAAGAGCGCCGGATTACCGCCCACCTGCAGAACATCCTGCTGCCACCGGGCCGGCGCCTGATGGACCTGCCCGGCTTGGCCGTCGGCGTGCGCTACCAGGCGGCCGAGCGCCTGGCCCGCTTGGGCGGCGACTTCTTCAAAGCCCGATTAATCGACGACGACCAGGTCCTGCTGGTCATCGGCGACGCCATGGGGCACGGGCTGGCCGCAGCCAGCAACATGATGCAGATGCGCTCGGGCCTGGCCGGGCTGGCCTACACCGGCGCCGCCCCGGACCGGCTCACCACCTGGCTGAACGAGCTGGTACTGCACAACAACCGGGAGATCGCCACCACTGGCACCGCGATCGTCAGCCGCTTCGACGTCGCCGAGCGCACTCTTTCTTGGGCCAATGCCGGCCATCTCAGCCCTATCCTCATCCGCGGAGGTCATGCCGGGACTCTCGAAGGGGCATCCGGCCCACTGCTAGGCGGCGTCGAGTGCGACTACCAGATGAACACCACACAACTGCAACCCGGCGACCTCCTCCTACTCTACACCGACGGCCTAGTTGAACAACGAAACCGTGACCTGGGGACCGGCATCCAGGCCCTGGTCAACGCTTTGCAGTCCTGCACACTGACCGACCCCGAGGACCTGATCGACTGCACCCTGCAACGTCTCGGCGCTAGCTCCGACGACGACATCTGCGTTCTTGCAGCGCGGGTACTTTAGGTCCCCCTCGAAAGCCTAATGAGATGCCGCCGTCTCCGTAAAAGTGTCATGAACCAGCTTTCAAAAGGAAGCGGCTCGAACATTTTTACTCTGCCCAGAGTTGAAAAGCATAGCGCTCACGGCCGCACAGTTCTTGCTCCAGCAGTTCATACTTGGTGGAAGATGCGTCCATCGAAAGAAGACGGTTATAGTCACGAAAAGCTTGCCGTCGAGACCACGCGGCTACAAGACTGGCATAGGTGCCAGTCGGTACAACGAAGACGACACCCGGCGAGCCGGCGGTGACCTCTGACAGGATTGGGCGACCAGAAGGAAGGGACAGTCGGGAACGTTCCATCACTTCGGGACCGTCGTTGCATGAGGGTGGCCCTCTATCCCAATATTCGATATCGAGTGTAACTGGAAATAATGGTTGCGCTGTCCCGATGTAGAACATGGCACTCCTCAAACCAAGCCAACCTTGCGAGCCAATATCGTCGGGAACGGGCGCGTCATTGGCGGCGTTGTCGGCATCTGCGAGGGCGAACATGCGATAGTCAGGCGAAGCGAGAAGACGCTCCTTTTGAATGGGCTCGGGCATTCGCCCTCCGGTGGGATCGTTGAGTTCCGAAGCGCTGTATATGGATGTCGATGCCCGCGCCCTTCCAGAACGCGTACGCGGTCAGACCCGAGCAGTCGTAGCCGATGTGCTTGGAGTCCTCCGGCCCGTTCGGGTGGTCCCGGCCGCAGGACGGGCCGCCCGCGCCTAAATCTGCTTCCAAGACGAGACAGGTCAAGGGCTTAGGCCGCTTCGCGCACGCTCCTGGTCCCGGTAGGGGCTCCGGCCTCCGACCAGCGAAGGCGTGCTGCGTTTCTGGGACCTGGACCCCGACCGGGCCGAAGCCAAGGTGTGCCGCGCCGTGACCGGCGTCTCCGCCGGCTACTGGCGCGCCCTGATCGGTGACCCGCCCGACCGGGTTCCGTGCCCGCCGCTGCGCGCCCCGGGGGCGCGGTCCCCGGGGCGCACCGGCGTCAGCCGATGAACCGGACCGCGTAGTTGGTCGCAGTCACCAGATGCATTTCGTCGACGAAGGCGACGCCGTTGATCTCCTGGCCCGGGATCGGGTCGGTGAGGCTGAGCAGCGGGGTGCGGCGGCGCAGGTCCCAGACCCAGGTGCTGCCGTCGCGGGCGGAGGTCGCCAGCCGCCGCTGGTCCGGGCTCAGGGCCAAAGCGACGATCTGTTTGGCCGCGCGCTCGGCTTGGACTCTGGCGAGTTCGGCCTGGTCGGCGCGGTGCCGGTCCTCGGCGCGTTCCCGCTCGATCCGGGCCTCGGTCTCGGCCTTGCGCCGTTGCTCGGCCTCCTCGATCTCCCGATCGCGCGCCTGCACTGCGGCGTCCAGGAACGCCTGCTCCGCCGCGCTCAAGTCCGGGCAGGACCGCGCCCACTCCAGCGTCACCGCCAGCCGCGTGCCGCGGTACAGCAGCTCGGGCGGCGGGCTTTGCCGCCACTCCTCGGCGTCGGCGTCCAGCCGCTGCCGCCGCCGTACCCCCTCCCGGTCAGCGGCGCCTCATGGGCGATCTCCACGGTGTCCTGGGTGACGGTGACCAGACGTGCCCGGGCGAACACCTCCACCACCTGCTGCGCCCACTTCAACCGGGCCCGCGGGACCCGCCGCCGGGCAGGCGGGGCATCATCGCTGTGCACGGCGACCAGGCGCAGCAGCAGCAGCCGGGCGGCCGCGTTCCTTTCGGAACTCCCGTTCAGCCACTCGTCCTGAGCTTGAAGCGTTTCTTGCCCAGGTGATGGAGTCAATGCGGGACCGACGCCGTTGGCGGTGGCCAGACTGTTTCCTTTCGGGACTACGGTATCGACCCGCTGGGTAGGTGTGAGTCAGAGGTGGTGGACGGCTGCGCCGTCCTGGACCCAGTGCCATCCGATCGGGGTCCAGGTCTTTTTCAGGGCCGCGCGTTCCCGGCGATAGGCCGTCAGGGCCGTCTCCACGGACTTGCCCAGGTCGGCGATATCTTCCGGTACGGGAACGCGGAGGACGAGGTGTTGCTCGCCGTGTGTCAGGAGCAGTTCGCCGGCGGGTGAGCAGGTCGTCAGGGTGAATCGCGTCAGGGGCTTGAAGGTCTTGTCGGCTGTGCTCAGCTTGATCGCCAGTGTCCCGTCGGCGTTCCATGCGAAAAGGCCGTACCGGTTGAGGTGGAACGCGTGTCCGCCGCCGGCCGCCACGTTGAAACACTCGCCGGTGAAGGGGCTGTCGGCCCACGGGTCCATGCCCAGCAGCCGCCCTTTCTGCTCGGCTTGGTCGTTGACGAGCGCGAACGCGAACGCGCCGCCCCTGCTGCCGCGGCGGGCGCGCATCGGCACGACGAACAACTCGTCCGACAGGGCCGCCGGCCGGAAGAGTTCCGACAGGTTCCAGCGGCTGATGGGCCTACCGGGCTCGAAGATCTCTCTGAGTGCGGGCCGCGGCCGGTTCTGCAGGCCCACCGGCTGCCCATCGAAAAGGACGTGCGGGCGTAGGTCGTCCTGGGTTTGGCCGGCGGGTTCCGGGTCGAAGGCGGCCACCGCCTGGATGGAGGGTTTGTGGTCGGGGGTCAGCGGACCATCGGCCACTCCGACGATGTTGGCGAGGCTGTTGCCGTATCCCTGCACCCCGTACTCGGTGGTCGTGCACAGCAGCCGCCCCGACGGTGTGACGCTGATCGAGCAGGCGAACGGGTCGCCCGGTGCGAACTCCTCGAAGGCCTGTCGCCCTCGCGTGTGGTAGGTGCCGACCACCGCGCTCAGGTCCGGTGCGATGAGTGTGGTGCAGTCGGGATGGGCGTTCACCGAGAGCAGGCCGTCGGGCAGTACGCACAGCGTCATGTCGGGTCCGTCGACCACCGCCGACGCCCATTCGCCGGCGCCGGCGCCGGAAGGACAGCACAGCGCGGTGGCCAGCGGCACGCCGTCGGGCGCGTATCGCGTGATGATCCGGTAGTTGAAATTGCCTGTGGCCGGGCCGGTCTGGTCTGCGGCGAGGCCGCCGCCGTGCCGATACAACTGGTAGAGCGCGTAGAGGTCGCCGCAGGGAGCCGCCGCGACGTCGTGGGCCGTGACCCTCCACCCGGTCGAATACGGCGCGGACAGGTCAACGCGGTGGGTTTCGATGAGCCGGGCGGGCAGGACGATCGGCAGCGTGTACGGCATATCGGAATACTGTCGGACCGGCTCCGCTCGTGACGCCCTTTCGCGGTGAATCGCAGGCTTCCTAAAAACGTGTTTCGAAGCAGGTGAGCCATTCGTTGATGGCGGTCAAACGTCGTGCCGATCCACCGGGCAGGTCTCGCACCACGACGGCACTACCGGACCTGCCCGCCCGCCTGTCCGCTGCCGACGTCGCCGGGGCAGTCCAGTCCGTCCGGCGAACGCCACCCGGAGCGGTCCGGACAACCGGAATCCGCCACCGGGCCCGGGTTGTCTCGTCCGGCCCGCTCACCGCGTCCCCGCACATCAGGCGGCGGCGCCGGTGGCCCCGTGCGCCCTGAAGTCCCTCCCTTCATCCTGTGCTCCCGCATCGAGGAGCGCAGGATGAAGAGCAGAACGCAGGAACCGCGAGGTCATTTCTCATCTGTCGTACCGGACCTCCCCGTACCCGGTGCGTCGCGTGCACTCAGGAGATGCGGATGCGGGACGGGATTGTCAGGCGGGCGCCGGGGATGGGGCGAGCCGGTTGGTGGGTTTCACCGTAGGACGTACTTGCGGAACCGGCTCGACCGGAACCCATCACCACTCCGCCGAGCGCCTCACCCTCAGCCGAGTGCGCATCTCCACCTCTGACACCCACCCGCACACCGCTTCCACTTTGTCACTCCGGCGACGCCGCCACCGAGCCCGCGCCCACCGGCACCAACGACAGCGACGCCTCATCGATCAATAAATGCGGCTGGAATCTCATTGCGACACGCCGCCGAGTTTCACCGCACGCTCCGTGATCCGCCCGCCGTTGGACTCCATCCTCTGCCGGTCGGCCGTGTCCTCGCCTCGTCCGCGCCATGTCACGGTCGCGCCGACGGTGGCCACCGCCGATGACCAGTGACCTTCGGCGGCGGTCGTAGTTCGACATGAACGAACCGCACCATCCCGTCCCGGTTCTGGGACCGGCTGGTCGCCGTGCTCCCGCTTTCGTCTAGCGGGGTCGACGTGGTCTTCGCGGGCACGCGGCCCCGGCGGTCAATCCGGGCTGATCCGGTCCAGGAACGGGAGGAGGGCGGCGAGGTAGGCGTCCGGGTCGCGGCTCCACAGGTCGTGTCCGGCGCCGGCGATGGTCGCCATCTCGACCGAGGGCAGCGACGTCCGCCACTGCTCGGCGAGCTCATCGGTCAGGACGCGGCCGCGTCGGCCCCCGCGGAGTACCAGCACCGGGCAGCGGAGCTCGACCAGCCGGTCCCACAGCGGGGCCTCGCGGCTTTCCGCGATCACGGCTCGGACGGCGTGCTCGGGCATCCGCTCGGCGACCGGGACTCCGCGGACCTTCATGCGCAGCTGCTGCTCGGCGTACTCGGCGGGCAGGCCGACATGCCGCGCGGAGTAGTCACCGACGACCAGTCCGCTGAGACGGTCCGGGAACCGCAGCGCGTACCCCAGGGCATACGACGAGCCGCGCGAGATCGCGACCAGGATCGGCCGTTCCAGCTCGAGCGCCTCCGCGACCGCGCGCAGGTCGCCGATGTGGTCCTCCCACGCGTAGCCGGTGTGCGGCGCGTCGCTGCGGCCCCGCCCGCGAAGGTCGGCCACGACGACCCGCCGATCGCCGAGCCGGTCGAGCATCCACGCGTACTCGTCCGCGTACTCGCCCATTCCGGGGATCACCACGACCGGCGGCGAGTCCGAGACCCGGCCGTTGTCGAGCGCATGGAGCCGGACGCCGTCGTTGTCGACGAAGACGGAGACCGCGTCGCCGCCCGGCCGCCGCACCCCGTCGTCGCGGGCGCTCACGCGAGCGGGGGTCCTCCCAGTTCGCTCGGATTCCATGTCAGCCGGGCCATCCGGGCAGCAGGCCCAGGTCCCGGCATACCTCCTGGGCTTCGATGTTGCGGCCGTCCTTGGTCGACCGCATGACAGGCGGGGACACCTTGTCCTCCATGGCGTCCTCGGCGGCGTCGGGGTTGTTCACCAGCCAGGCGACCACCGCGCCGACCACGTCGGGCGGGGCGCCGCCGTCGAAACCGAAGTCGCCCATGTCCTGCGCCATCCGTTCGGTGGCGATGAAACCGGGCTGGACGTTGAAGGCGCGGACCCCGCGGTCGGCGACCTCGAGGTCGAGGATGCCCGCCACGCGATGCAGGGCCGCTTTGCTGAAGCCGTAGGCCAGACCCCAGCCTCCCTCACCGGCCTTGGCCGGCGGATCATGGAAGCCGGCACCGGACGTGATGTTCACGATGGTCCCCGACCCGCGCTCGAGCATGCCGGGCAGCACCTTCTTGATGAGCGCCAACGGGGACATCACGTTGGCCTGGAGGTGCAGTTCCAGCAGATCGAGCGGGGTCTCCTCGATGTGGTCCATGTGCCCGGGACCGATGTAGCGCCCGTTGTTCACCAGCACATCGATGCGTCCCCACTCGGCCAGCACGGTGTCGGCGGCGGCGACCACCGAGGCGCGGTCGGTCAGGTCGGCGGGCACGACGAGCGATCGCACGCCGGCCGCTTCCACGAGCCCGGCGGTCGACGAGAGCGCACCGGGCAGGGGGCTGGTGTCGGAGCGGTGCAGGGTCGAGGAGTGCTCCCGCCGCTCGCCCTCCTTCACGGTGCGGGCGGTGAGCGCGACATCGAGGCCGGCTCGAGCCAGATGCACGGCGATCGCCTTGCCGATACCACGGCTGGCCCCGGTGACAAACGCGGTGGACGTCACGGTCGTGAAGCTCCTTGCCTGGGGAGTCGGTGATGGAAGAGGCCGCTGTCGACTCGGCTCCGGTTCCCCGTGCTTCCGCAAGACGCCGCAACGTCCTGCACAGTTCGATAGATCTCAAAACGTAAGGTACCCCGGCTTCACATCCGGGACAAGGCGAGCCGCCTCCCCACCCGGTAGTGGCCGAGGGCCGGCGCGGTCGAGACCGGCCTCGCTTGCCGGTCCGCCGCGAAATCCTGCAGGTCGAGCAACGCCTGACGGCACGTCGCCCGTCGATGGTTCTAAAAGTCTGAATCTCTCGTAGCGCCTGAGCAAGGCTGATGCGGGTGCGGGACGGGCGGTCAGCGGTTCGGGGAAGGCGCGCGGTGGGCGTCGTCGTGCGCGGCGCTCGCCGAGTTCGCGGGACGCGTCCTGCCGCGCATGCGCAGCAGGGTGATCAGGGTCGCGAGCGCGAGCGTGACGACGAACAGCGAGTAGTCCCGGGTCGCGGTCGGCAGTCCACCGCCGTACACGACGAGGGTCCCCGCGACGACGGCGGGCAGCCCCATGCCCAGGTAGCAGATCACGTAGAGCGAAGAGAGGACGCCCGCGCGCTCGTGGTCGGCGGCCAGTGGCACGACGGTGCGCATCCCGCCCTGGAATCCCGCGCCGAAACCGATCCCGGAGACGAGGGTGCCGGCGAAGAATCCCGTGACCGACGACGCCTCGACGGCGAGCAAGGTACTGAGCGAGCCGAGGACGAGGAGCGTGATGCCGAGGAGCATCACCGTCCCGGCCGGGACGCGCGCGATCGCGACGATGGCGGCGGACGAGACCACGGTGAGCACGAACAATCCGAGACCGCCGATCACGGCGGAGTCCGAGCCCGACAACCGCCGCGCCAGCGCCGGTGCGAGTGAGCCGTAGAAGCCGCCGAGCGACCATACGGCGAACAGCACCGGCGCCACCGCGAGGAGGAGGTGCCGCAGGTGCCGGGGCACCGCGAGTTCGGGTTTGAGGGCGGCGCGCAGTCCGGGCCTGCGGCCGGCGGTCTCCGGCTGCAGCGCCACGCCGAGGGCCTGCACGAGGAAGACTCCGATGAACGCGAGGTAGACGAGCCGGGTGGGCGCCGGCAGGTACTGGACGATCAAGCCGGACGCCAAGGCGCCGATCCCGGATCCGAGCCCGGGGGCGACGGCGTTGGCGCGGGTGCCGCGCTCACGGTCGACGTCCAGCATCGCGGCGCCGAGCGCACCCAGTGCGCTGCCCGTTCCGATGCCCTGCAGGATCCGGCCGGCGAACAGAGCGCCGATGCCGCCGGCTTCGCTGAACACGGCCATGGCGGCGATCTGCAACGTCAGCGCGCCCAGGAGCACCGGCTTGCGGCCGAGGTGGTCGGACACCCGTCCGAGCACGAGCAGTGCGGCCAGGACGGCGATGCAGTAGGTGCCGAACACCACGGTGGTCGTTATCGGGGAGAAGTGCCATCGGTCCGCATACGCGGCGTAGAGCGGCGTGGGGGCGCTGGAAGAGGCCAGGAACGAGATGACGATCGAGGCCGGCAGCAGGAGGCCGAACGGTGCTGTCATGCCCTTCAGCGTGTCCGAGACCCTCCTGACCTGGTGATAGGCAAGATTTCCATACTTCGATAGGATATTGCCATGACGGTTCACCGGATCGCGCTCCTGGCCCTGGACGACGTCATGCCCCTCGACCTGGCGATCCCGGCGCAGATCTTCGGGTCCCGGCCGGAGACCTCGTACGAGACGACCGTGTGCGGCCTCGGCACGAAGGTGGACACCACCGGGGGCTTCACCGTGCTGCCGGAGGCGGACCTGGAGCGGGTGCGCGCCGCCGACACCGTGATCGTGCCGGGGGCCGAGCCGCCCGGACGTCCGCCGGAGGCCGTGCTCGCCGTGTTGGCCGAGGCGCACGAGCGCGGCAAGCGGATGGTGTCGATCTGCACGGGGGCCTTCGCGCTGGCCGCGGCGGGAGTGCTGGACGGTGTGCGCGCGACCACCCACTGGCAGTACATCGACGATCTCGAACGCGCCTTCCCGGCCGTGTCGGTGGAGCGCGACGTGCTCTACATCGACGAGGGGAACGTCCTCACCTCGGCCGGGGTGTGCTGCGGCATCGACCTGTGCCTGCACATCGTGCGCCGCGACCACGGCGCGGCGGTGGCCAACCGCGTCGCCCGCGGCCTGGTCGCGGCTCCGCACCGCGAAGGCGGGCAGGCCCAGTACGTGCCGGCGCCCGTCCCGGCGGCCGGCGACGCATCGCTGTCCGGCACCCGCGCATGGGCTCTGCGACGCCTCGGCGAACCGATCACGCTGCGCGAGCTCGCCCGGCACGCCGGCCTTTCGCAGCGCACGCTCATGCGCCGGTTCACCGAGGAGACCGGCACGACCCCGTTGCAGTGGCTGCTCAACGCCCGTCTCGGCCGGGCACGGGAACTGCTGGAGACCACCGATCAGCCGGTGGCGCGCGTGGCACGCGAGTGCGGGCTCGGCACCGCCGCCAACCTGCGGCTGCACTTCCGGCGCGCGCTGGACACGACCCCCACCGCCTACCGCCGCACCTTCGGAAGGTGAAGCCGGCGTCCTGACCGTCCGGGTCTCCGGCCTCGGCGTTACCGGAGGAGTGCCGGGGCGAGGTGGACGAGCCGGTCGACGTCGGCGGTGAAGTCGTCGCCGGTCGCGGGGAACAGGGTGACGTGGTCGGCGCCCGCGGCGAGGTGGGCGCGCACTTCGGCGGCGGTGGCGGGCTCGTCGTCGGCGTTGTGGGCCGTCCCGACGACGAGGAGCTCGTCGGGGCCGAGCGTGCGGCGGGTCTCCGCGGTGAACTCGGGGGGCTGGTTGGCGGGGAAGGCGCCGTCGGCGGTGTCGGCGGCCAGCCCCAGCATCTTCGGGCCGTTCGCGCCGATGACCCGGGGATAGGCCGCATCGGGCCCGGGCATCGGCGGGGGCTCGGCCATGGCGTCCAGGTAGGCGCGCATCGTCTCGAGGGGGCGGCCGAAGTCGCGGCCGGCGGCCTCCAGGCGCCGGACGGCCTTGCGCTGCTCGTCGATGGGGATCCAGCGGGTGAACGGCACCGGCACGTAGGTCCCGACCGGTCCGAGGGCCCGGCGGGCCCTTTCGACGACGCGCATGGTGATGGACTCCTCCCGGAAGCGGATGCCGTGGTTCCACCGTGCGGAAGGGCGGCCTCCGACGTCCAATCGCTGTTTCGCAATGCGCGATACGAATCAGGCATCACTGCACGCCAGGACGGCCGCCACCCGCGCGGAGCCGCGTGTCAGGCCGGTGGCGCCCAGTTCGGGTCGCGGCCCAGCAGTGCGGCGATGTTGTCGATCGGCGGCCGGGCCGGATCCTCGGCGAGGGACGGCCGGTAGACGCCGCCGGGCCCGTTGAGCGGGCTGCCGGGTGCGGTGTTGGCGCGGGCGAGCGGCAGCGCGGCGTCGGTGAGGCGGGACGGCGCGTTGGGTGCGGTTCCGAGCGCGCGTGCCAGGTCCCAGCGGTGGACCAGCATGTCGACGGTGTGGACGCCCAGCACCATCCGCGTCGGTGCCGGGCCCCGCTGCGGCAGGTGCACGGTCTCGCCGGCCTGTTCCAGCACGGCGTGGCAACGTGCGGCGATGCGGGCGAAGTCGTCCCGCGGGTCGCCGGCCGGTTCGACGGGCGCGAGCGCGGTGCGGGCCATGGCCTCGTGCCGCTCGTTCATGTGATGCAGCAGGTCGGTGACGGTCCACCCGTCACAGGGCGTCGGTTCCTTCATCGCGGCGTCGGGGATCAGGGCGACGTCGTGGCTCGGGATGAGCAAGGCGGGCCTGGTCGGCCCGTTCGGAACGCGCGACCGGCTGCTCATGGCCGCGCTCGACCATGCCGGTGAGGTCTTCCGCGCGGCGGTCACCGCACCGCTGGAGGGCCTGCCGCCCGGTGCGGAACGGCTGGGACGCCTGATCGACGGGTGGGTGGACTACCTGGCCGACTGCCCGTTCCCCGGCGGCTGCTTCGTCACCTCCGCCTCGTGCGAGCTCGACGGGCGTCCGGGGCCGCTGCGCGACCGGCTGCGCGAGATCGTCGCGTCCCAGCGGCGGGCCCTGGCGGCGGACATCGCCGCCGCCCAGGCCGAGCTGCCGGGTCCGCACCGTCCCGCCGAGGAGGTCGCGACGACCCTGGTCGGCCTGTCCATGGCGGTCAACCAGGAGATCCAGCTTCTACAGGACCCGTCCGCCCCGGCGCGTGCCCGCGCCGCCATGCGCCACGCGGCCGGCCTGCCCGAATCACATACTTAGGAGTATGGTTCCATACCATGGAGTATGGAGACGAGATCGTCCGCCGCGTGCGGGAGCTGGCGCCCTCGCTCGCCGAGCGGGCCCGCGAGGCCGAGGACGCGCGCCGCCTGCCCGACGCCACCATCGCCGACCTCGCCGCGTCCGGCCTGTTCGGCATGCTGGTGCCGAAGCGGTTCGGCGGCGCGGAACTCGGGTTCGAGCCGATGGCGGCGGCGTGCCGCGCGATCGGCGCCGCCTGCGCGTCCACCGGGTGGCTGTCGGTCATCTACACGCTGCACAACTGGATGGTGGCGCTCTTCCCCGAGCAGGCGCAGGAGGAGGTCTGGGCGGAGCGGCCGTACGCGCTGATCCCGTGCGTCCTCGCCCCGACCGGCACCGCCGAGCCGGTCGACGGCGGGCACCGGGTCACCGGACGCTGGTCGTGGGGAAGCGGCTCCATGCACGCCGACCACGCCATGGTCATGGGCCTCGTCACCGTCGACGGCGCGATCGAGCCGCGGCTGTTCCTGCTGCCGCGCGCGGACGTGACCGTCCACGACGTCTGGCACACCAGCGGCATGCGCGGGACCGGCAGCAACGACATCGAGGTGGCGGACGCCTTCGTCCCGGCGCACCGGTCCGTGCCGATGGCGGCGCTGACCGAGGGACGGTCACCCGGGTCGCGCGTGCATGAGGCGCCGCTCTACCGGACCCCGCTCGTCCCGGTGTTCGCGCTGACCAGCGCGGCGCCCGTGCTCGGCGTCGCCGAGGGCGTGCTCGCGCTGTTCGCCGAGCGGATGCGGAGCCGGCGGATGGCCTACAGCGGCGAGCGGCAGCGCGACCTGATGAGCGCCCAGATCCGGCTCGCCACCGCCACCGCGGACCTGGCCGCGGCGCGGCTGCTGCTCGAGGACGCGGTGCGCGACGTCACCGAGGCCACGGCGGCGGGCGACGCCGCCGGGCTGCCCCGCCGCGCCCGGACCCGGCTGGTCGCCGCGCACGTCGCCGCCACCTCCCGGCGCGTCGTCAACGAGCTGTGCGGCGCGGCCGGGGCGAGCACCCAGTTCGCTGACTCGCCGTTCCAGCGGGCGCAGCGCGATGTGAATACGATCAGCGGCCATGTGGTCTTCGACCCGGACGCGGCGTACGCCCTGTACGGCAGGATCGAGCTGGGCATGGACCCTGGTCCGGTGGTCCTGGTCTAACGGAGCGCGAGGAGGGCGATGACGGCCCGTACGAGGATGGCCAGGCGGGACTGGGTGGAGGCCGGCTACCAGGAACTCGCGCGCACCGGCGAGCGCGGTGTCGCGATCACCTCGCTCGCCGCCCGGCTCGGCGTCACCAAGGGCAGCTTCTACTGGCACTTCAAGGACCGCGGCGAGCTGATGCGGGCGCTGCTCGACCGGTGGGCGCACGAGCGGACCGACGAGATGCTGGGCCTCGCCCTCGGCAGCACCGGCGACCCGCGCGAGCGGCTGCGCCGCATCCAGGCGCTCGGCCGCGAGATCGCGCCGGTCGACCGGGCGATGCGGCTGTGGGCGCAGCACGACCCGGCCGCCGAGGAGGCGGTGCGGCACGCCGACCGCGCGCTCCTCGGGCACATCGCCGCGTGCCTGGAGGGCCTCGGGTTCGGCGCCGACGACGCGCGGCTGCGGGCGCTGCTGATGCTGCGCTCCTGGGTCGGCGGCTACCTCGTCCCGTCCGGTGCGCCGGGCGCCGCCGCCGGGACCGACCCCGGCGACCGCATGCTCGACATCCTGCTGAGCCGGCCGCCGGCCTGATGCCTCAGCAGGTCTTCTCGTACGGGATGTCCTGCACGTACTGCTTCCACTCGCTCCGCGACAGCGACCCGACCCGCTCGCAGAGACCGTCCTGCAGCAGGTCCGGCGCGACGGTGTGGGTGACGAGCTTGCCGTCGTCGCCGCTCACGCTTTAGAGCCGGGTGCCGTCCGGGCCGAACGCCAGCGACTCGATCGTCGCGTCGACCGAACTCGAGGTGTGCCCGGTGAGCGGCAGCCCGAGCCGCCGCTGACCCTGCACGTCCCACAGGTCGATCTTGCCCTTGACGTCGGCGGTGGCGAGCAGCCGTCCGTCCGGCGACAGCGCCGCGATCGGGGACTTGCCGTCCGGCATCGCGACCGGGGTGCCGATCTGCTTGAGCGTCCGGACGTTCCAGAACGCCAGCGACCGCCGGTCCGCGCGGTCCTGCACGGTGACGAGCGTCCCCTGCTTGTCAGCGGCCTGGACGGTCGTCGCGAGCGGGTTCGGCGGCGCGAGCGTCCGGCCGGACGGGAACACGACCACGCCGAGGTCGTTCGCGGACACGACGCTCTTCCCGTCCGCGCTCCACACGATCCGCAGGTTGGTCGCGTTCTCCGACGTGCTGGTCACGCCGCCCGCGCGCGCTTGGCCGAGCTGCCGTCCCGTCGAGGTGTCCCAGAACCGCAGCGTCGTCGGCCCGGCGGGGCCGTCGGGCCGCCGAGCGTGACGGTGGCGATGGCCTTGCCGTCCGGCGAGAAGGACGGCAGCGCCCGCGACAGCGGCCGCGGCGCCGGGCCGAGGTCGATGGCGGCCCGCTTCGTGCGGGACCGGACGTCCCAGATCTCGACCGTCCGGTCCTGCCGGAACAGCGCGAGCAGCCGCGCGTCCCGCGACAGCGCCATCCGGTCGCCGCCGTAGCCGTTGGAGTACACGGTCGGGATCGTCGCGAGGCGTGTCCGCTTCGCGGTGTCCCAGATCTGGACGCCGTTGGACGGCGGCGGGTCCGTGGTGGCCAGCGTCGACCCGTCCAGGCTGATCGCCGAGTCCCCGTACGGCCGCGACACCTGCACCGGATGCACGAACACCGAGACGTCGATGGACTGGACGCGCCCCTGGGAGTCCACGCAGCGCAGGCTCTTTCCGTCCGCGCTGAACCGGGTCGTGTTGCACATGTCGTCCGGCTTGTAGAACAGGTAGGGCGGCTCGGAGGTGCCGGGTTCGGTGCTCCACAGCGCCATGCCGGACGCGAGGAAGTTCCCGTCCGGGCTGAACGTGAAGTCGGTGTCGAGGCTGTCGGAGCCCTTCGGCGCCTTCAGCCTCGTGCGCAGCTCACCCGTCCTGGCGTCCACCACGGTGATCTGGTCCTTGAGGCCGCCGGCGTCGGTGGCCGCGAGGAAGCGCCCGTCGGGGCTGAAGGCGATCCGGGACGCCTGCGTGAGGTCCCGGAACTGATCGGGCACCTTGATCGGCTTGAAGGTCGTGAGGTCCCGCCCGATGAGATGCCAGTGGCCGCCGTCCTTGACCGCGCCGACCAGCGTCTTCTCGTCCGGCGAGATGACGGGGCCCGCGACGCTGAACTCCTCCTTCGCGGTGAACCGCACCCGCCCGGTGGCCGTGTCGAGGACGTTCACCGTCCCGCCGTGCGTCGTGACGAGGAGCGTGCCGCGCGGGCTGAACCAGAGACCGTCGCCGAGCGTGTGCTTGAACGGCAGCGCCGTCCGCGCCCCGGACGCGGTGTCCCACAGCGCCAGCGTGCCGTCCTGCTGCAGCGTGAGCAGCCGCTTGCCCTCCAGCGTCATCCCCAGACCGGCCACCGCCGCGCCCGCGACGCGCAGCGTCAGCGCCTTCCTCGTGTCCGGGTTGCCGAGAACGACGGTGTTGCCCTTCCACCACGCGTACGGCCCGGCCTTGTCGGGACTCAGCGTGGCCCAGTCCGTCCCGACCCCCGCCGGCCGGAACATCCCCTCCTCCCACTGCTCGGTCAGCGTCAGCAGCGCGTCCCGCGTCTCGAACGTGTCCCCGGCCAGCGCGGACGCGGCCACGGCGAGCCTGCGCGCCAGCACCGGATCGGTCCGGCGCAGCTGCACGGCCCGCGTCGCGAGCTGCCGCCCGACCGCCGTGTCCCGCTGGTTCGCCACCGTCGCGTTCGTCTGCCGCAGGTCCCGGCTCTGCACCGCGACCGCCGCCCCCGCGCACAACGCGATGACCAGCAGCACCGCCAGCGTGGTCGTGACGGCCGCCCGCGTCCGCGCCCGATCCCGCGTCTGCCTCACCGACGCGTCCAGGAAAGCCCGCTCCACCAGGTTCAACGTGAGCTGCCGCCGCCCGACCGACGCCCACGCCAGCGCCCCGTCCAGCGCCGACCCCTGATGCAGATCGGCCGGCTTGCGCCCGTTCGCGTTCCACAACCGCGCCGCGCCCGCCAGCGCCTGCTGCGCCGCGAGCCCGTCGCTCTCCGCCCGCACCCAGTCCGCCAGCCGCGGCCACGCCCGCAGCAGCGCGGGCGTCGCGATCGAGATCGTCACCTCGTCCCGCCGCAGCAGCCCCGCGCCGCAGAACGCGTCCAGCATCTCCTGCAGCGCACGCTCGCTCGTGATCCCGTCCACGAGATCGCCCACCGGCACCGGACGCAGCGCCCCCTGCGCGTCCGCCGGAGCCGCGACCATCCTCAGCAGCACCCGCGGGACCGCCTGCTGCGCCTCCCACCCCAGCCGCCGGTACACCTGCTCCGCGACGTCCCCCAGCGCCGGCGGCAACGTCAACGACGGCGGCTCCCCCGCCCCCGCCGCCCTCGTCCCCGCCTCCAGCGCGTCCCCGGTCACCCCGCTGAGCAGGCCGTCCAGCACGTCCTGCGCGCTCGGCCGCCGCTCCGGATCCTGGCTGAGCGCCGCATCCACCAGCGCCCCCGCAGCGGCGTCGGAAGCATGTCCGTCCTCGGACGCTCGTTCACGATCTGGTGATGCAGGCTCGCCATCGTGTCGGCGTCGAACGGCGCGCTGCCCGTCGCGGCGAACAGCACCACCAGCGCCCACGCCCACAGCGGGCGTCGCCCGCCTCCCCTGGAACAACTCCGGCGCCATCCACCGCGGCGTCCCCTTGAGCATCCCCGTCGCGCTACGCGACATCTCCTCGGTCTTGGCGATCCCGAAGTCGATCACCCGCGGCCCGTCCGGCCCCAGCAGCACGTTCGCGGGCTTCAGGTCCCGGTGGACGATCCCGGCCCGGTGGATCGACGCCAGCGCCGTCGCGATCCCGATCGCCAGCCGGTGCAGCTCGTCCGGCCCGTACGCCCCCCGCTCCCGCACCCACTTCTCGAGGTCCGGCCCGGGCACGTACTCGCTGACGATGTAGGGCGGCACGCTGTCGAGGTCCGCGCTGATGATCCGCGCCGTGCAGAACGACGCCACCCGCTGCAGCGTCGCGACCTCCTTACGGAGCCCGTTCCGCAGCGCCTCATTGACCGAGTCGACATGCAGCGCCTTGACCGCGACCCGCGCGCCCCCCGGCGTCGTACCCCTCGTAGACGACACCCTGCCCACCGGCCCCCAGCCGCCCGGCCAGCCAGTACCCGCCCAACTGCCGGGGATCACTAACCAACAGCGGCCCGGACATGAAGACGCCCCTCCACAGACACGGACGCCAGCAGCGCCCTCAGGAGGGCCCAGCATATACAGACACCGATGTCCTTTTGGATCGCAACACCCGAGTGTGACCCACCCCATCCACCTCACCGCCCCACCACTCCGACAGGACGCCCCCACTCCGCAGCACCCGGCCCCCACGTCACCGCCCCCAAGGCAAGCTGCCCATTTGAAAAAGACGATCTGGCGGCCACCCTCAGTAACGTCACCCACCACACCGGACGCGTAGACACCAAGGCGGCCACACCCGTGAACACGCCTTCTTCAGGCCGCCGGGCGCTCAAGTCAGGCGCCCGGACGAAACACCAGCGCCGGAGAAGCCCTTGAGGGGCCAGCCTGTCACCGGCAGCCCGACCCCTCCTCAGGGACACCAAAGACAACTTGCGGGCCGGGTCTCCGTTGGCGTCGGAGCGCAGGTCGATGTCAGGCCAAACCGTGTAGCCCACGTACGGGCTGAGTTTTCGGTTTCCCCGGGATCCTGATTCATGACGTGGCCTACCTTGAGTCACAGACTGGCGCCCTGTATTTAGAAGAAAAGCCCCAAGTCGCCAGGTATCACACGATCTTCGACCAGCTGCGCGCGAAGGCACTCGACCCCGATCAGTCCCACGCGCTGATCACTCAGCGGATCCGGGAAGTCACATGACCCCCTCATACAGCACGTCCGACCTTGCCGCCGTGCGGTGGCGCAAGAGCACCTACAGCAACAACGGCGGCAGCTGCATCGAGGTCGCTGCCTTGGGCCCCACACGGCTGATTCGCGACTCCAAGGACCCTCAAGGCCCAGTCCTTGCCGTCTCCCCCAATGCCTGGACCTCGCTGCTGACCACCATCAAGATCGCTTCTGCCTGAGAGGCCGGCCAGGGAAGCCACGCACCCCTGCAGCCCCATGGAAGCGCTAGGGCCACAGGGAACTTACGCTTCAGGTCGTGGCGGGCTGGCGCGGCCCGCCACGATGGAGGGACACCAAGACCCGGGGCCCTCCTATGACCAGGGGAACCACGACATCCGCGGCAGCCGCGAGCCTCGGGTGGTCGCGGTCAAGAGGCCGAAGATTCCCTCCGCTCCGCGTGCATGCCGCGGAGCTAACAGACCATCTCGAGCGAGGCGCGACAGACGCCGCCCCTGCCGGACATCGCTTGCAGTCGCGCGGCTCTGCTCATCCGATGCGCGACGGGCACCTGGGCGCGGGCACCCTCTCGCCACGTGTCTGCCAAGCCGTCATACGCCATCAACAGACCGTGATGACTTTTGGGTCGAACCACTTGGGCGTGGGCCAGCGTGTACCGGACCGCCGACGCCGTCTCCGGCCATCGCTATGGCGCGGTGAGCAACGAAGTAGTAGAAGTTCTCCATGAGCCACCTGGAGATCGAGGACTTCGACCGACGCCTGCGCAGCGCTGCCATGGCATGGCTCGACGGCCGGTGCACGCCCGACAATCCTGTCGTCGAGCGCACCGAACTCCTCGATTTCCGATTCGAAGGCCGCCGGATTCCGCTCATCGACAACCAGCTCGGCATCCGCAAACCGAAAGATCTGGTGGCGGCGCTGTCCATGCTGACGACGTACACGTCCGATGGACAACGCGCCCCCTACGAGGACGCCCTCGGCCCGGACGGCTTTCTCAGGTATAAGTACCAAGGCAACCCGCAGCACTACACCAACAGAGGCCTACGGGAGGCTCACACGCTCGGAGTACCGCTCATCTGGTTCTTTGGCGTCCAGCAGGGCCTGTACCTCCCCTTCTACCCCGTCTGGATCGTCGCGGACGAACCGGAGCAGTCACAGGTCGCGGTCGCGCTCGACGAGTCGCAGACGAGGCTGGCCGACCATACGTCGCTGACTCCCCTGGAGCGCAGGTACTCCGAACGGATCAGCAGGCAACGGCTCCACCAGCCCGTGTTCCGGCAGCGAGTCATCCGCGCCTACAACACCAGTTGCGCGATGTGCCGCCTGAGGCATGTCTCGCTGCTCGACGCCGCGCACATCATCCCCGACAGGGACGACCGAGGCCTGCCGGCCGTTTCCAACGGGCTGTCCCTCTGCAAGATTCACCACGCCGCGTACGACGCCAACATCCTAGGAATACGCCCCGACCTGACAATCCAGGTCCGCACCGACATACTCCAAGAGATCGACGGGCCGATGCTCAAACACGGCCTTCAGGAGATGAATGGCCTGACTCTCACGCTCCCCCGGCGACGGGCCGACCGCCCGAACTCGGAGGCCATAGAGCAGCGTTACGAGGCCTTCCGCAACGCGAGCTGATTCACTGCTCATGGTGAGCAGTGAGATGTTCGGCGACGTCATGGAGGTCGGCGACAGGGCGGCGCCGGCGCGATCCGTCTCCCGTCGCGTAAGCGAGGTGAGCCGGCTCCACCCAAACGTTGATCTTGCCGTTAGGCACTGGGACGGTGACCAGCGAAACACCTCGGCCATGTCGATGCTCGACATCGCGGATGCCCCTAGCGGTCAAAGATGCTGCGAGGTGGCGGGCCGCGAGGACGGGCGGGGCCGTCAGCTTGGGGTTCGGCCAAGCGCCGAGGAGAGGGAACGCGCACCAGACAGCCTTTCCTCGCTGGCCGCCGCCGAGTCTCGAACGCGAGGGGTGCGCTCCCCAGGCGGCAGCGAGCATGGCGACGATGCCCAGGCCCTTGCCGTGCTCGTCGAGCAGGTCGTGCGGGGCGGTGTCTGGGAACGAGTCGCGACAGGAGTCGAACACCGACACCACGAGTTGCGGCGAGGGCGTGGCGCGGGCCCAGAGCCAGAGTTCTGGGGGGAACGACGTGGCGGGGACGTCAGGCTGCGCGCCGTGGTTGTAGGCGTTGGTGGTCAGCTCGCTGGCGGCGAGTCCCACGTCGTCGATCACGTCGCGGTCGAGCCCGAGGGTCTTCAGCGCCATGGCGATGAGTGATCGGCTGACGGACGCGCTCGTCGCGTCCGAGGGCAGGCGCCATGCGCACATCCCACCGTGCGCTATTTCGGCCGCGTGACCGATCGATATTTGCCCGGCCTGCACTGTCTGCACCATTTTGCACCGTCCTCGCAGGTCAGAGGTTTCTCACTTCCGACCCACAGGGTGCGCCCTTCGGCTTACTCTTTTCCGGTTCCCAGGAAGTTCTGGAACTTCGGGAGGAAGAAGACGATCATGAACGTCAACGAGCCACCGGACCCGCGATCTTCGATGTGGGCCTGGATCGCCTACTCACTACGCTTTCACCGCATGCAGCGCGGCCTGACCGGGGACGCCGTGGCCAAGCTGCTCAACTGCGCCCGTTCCTCAATTTCCAGACTCGAGAACGGCGAGGCGAAGCTCGACGAGAAGCAGGCTGCCATCCTGGACGAGGCGTGGAACACGGGGCGACACTTCTCCCTTCTCGTCTGGTATGCCCGCCAAGGACACGATCCGACCTGGTTCAAGAGCTTTACCGGTCTCGAAAGCAGGGCGTCACTCACGAAGCAGTACAGCGGTCAGCTCATCCCTGCCCTCCTCCAGACGCCCGCTTACGCGGGCGCGTTGCTCGCCGCAGGACGCGAGAAGGAGATCGAGGCGGCAGTCGCCGATCGGCTGAAGCGGCAGTCCATTCTGGAGAACGACACTCCTCCCGAACTGTGGGTACTGCTCGCCGAAACCGCTCTGGTGGTCACCGTGGGCGGCACGAAAGCCATGCGGGAGCAACTTGCAAGACTCTTGGAGATGTCGGCGCTTTCGCACGTCACACTGCGGATCGTCCCTAACTCGGCAGGCGCGAACCTGGGCCTGGACGGCTCATTCAAGATCATAAAAGTGAAGGAGGGCGAAGTGGCCTTCGTCGAGGCGCCGAACGGGGGACGCCTGGTCGCGGACGTGCCGGAGGTGGAAAGCTTCAAGCTACGATTCGACCGCATCGGAGCGGTGGCGCTACCCGTAGACTCGTCTCGAACCCTCATCAAGCAGTACATGGAGGCCATGACGTGACTTCCCCAGCCTGGCGCAAGAGCAGCTACTCGACGGAGGGCACCAGCGCACAGTGCGTCGAGGTCGCCGCACTCTCGAACGCTGTCGGTCTGCGGGACAGCAGGCAGCCCGACAGCGGGCACCTCACCCTCGCACCTGAGCAGTTCGCAGCCCTCGTCCGGCAGATAAAGAACCTCGTCTGACGAGCGTCACGTAACGACGACTGATCGACAACGCATGGAGGACGTCCATGACATGGCGTAAGAGCAGTCGATCGACACAGGGAACCTCCGGCGAATGTGTTGAGGTTGCCCGCTTCGGCAAGACCATCGGGGTACGTGACAGCAAGCAGCCTCATGCGTCGCACCTCATCCTCACGACCGCGAAGTTCGCCGTGGTACTGCAGCGGCTCAAGGACGTCAAATGACCGCTCCGACATGGCAGAAGAGCAGCAGGAGCACGACGCAGGGCGGCGAGTGTGTCGAGGTCGCTGCGTTCTCCGGCGTCATCGGGGTACGGGACAGCAAGGACCGCAAGGCTGGGCACCTCGCCCTCACGCCCGAGCAGTTCGCAGCGCTCGTCCGATGCCTGAAGCGCCTCGCCTGACGAGCGCCACGTCGCGGCATTTGATCGAGGAGCGGACGGAGGGCTTCGCATGACTCCTCTTGCATGGCGTAAGAGCAACAGAAGCACCAACCAGGGTGGCGAGTGCGTCGAGGTAGCCGCGTTCTCCGACTGCATCAGAATGCGAGACAGCAAGGATCCTCATGGTGGCCATCTCGCCCTGGCACCCGCGCAGTTCGCGGCGCTCGTCCGGAGGCTGAAGGACGCTCACTGACGGGCCAGGGCGCCTGACGTGCGTCAGGGCCGTCGTCGGCTCTGAGTCTCTTCGAGCCGATCGGCTCTGCCTGCGACGCGCCGGGGCCGTCGCCGCGTCCGCCGGGAGGGCACCCTCTCTTGTCTCGACGGTCAGGGGCGGGCGAGGAGGTAGCGGGCGAGGATGACGTCGCCGATGGGGCGGACCTCTTCGAGTGTCATCCGGTTGCCGGGGTGGTGCGGGAACTCGCCCGTTCCGACGAAGCGCGGGGCTGCGGAGTCGCCGACGAAGAACGGCGCGATGACGAGGTGCAGCTCGTCGGCCAGCCCTGCGGTGAGGAACTGGGTGTGGACGGTGCCGCCGCCTTCGACCATCAGCCGCTGCACACCCCGGCCGGAGAGGTCCGCGAGCATGGTGTCGAGGTCGACAGGGTCACCGGCGTCCACGACGGTGGCGACGTCGCCGAGGTTCTTGTGGCAGCCGTCGACCGCGGTGCTTGAGCAGTACACGATCTTTTCGACGTCGCCGGCGGCGAAGAACTTGGCGTCGGGGTCGAGGTCACTGCGGGCGGTGAAGGTGACCTTGATCGGGCTTTCGGGCAGACCGCGGGCGATGCGGGCCACGGCGCTCCTCGGTTCGGACGAGCAGGCGCGGGTTCTCTCGGCGGATGGTGTTGGCGCCGACGAGGATGGCGTCACAACCGGCACGGACGTCGTCGACGCGGTCGAAGTCCTCGTCGTCGGACAGCAGGAGACGCTCGTCGATGTAGCCGTCGACCGAGGCCGCGCAGGACAGCGGCACTTAGGGGCGTTCAGTTGTTCGGTGCTCCGAGGGTCGTTGTCGAGCAGTTGCTCGACGATACGGACGAGGTCTTCGCCGGAGTCGGCGCAAGCGTGAGAGCACCGAGCTGCTCATCGTCCAGCGGGGCGCGGAGACGTTGATCGTATCGGCGGCGGGTGCTGCTGCTGACGTGGTGTGGCGGCCTTGGGAGGGCGGCGCGGCGCGACTTGGCGCTGTGGGTTTTGGGGTTTTGGGGGCGGCTGTGGTGGCGGCGGATCAGCATGGGGCGTGGGCGGGTGGGCCGTCCTACTGGAGCGGGATGGTGATGGGTGTGAGTGAGGGCGAGGCGCCGGTGCAGGGGGTCGAGGATCCCGTTACGGAGGGGTCCTGGTTGGGGCGGGGGGTGGCGTTGTTCACGCCCGTGTTCGCCGTTGCGGCCGGGTGGTTGGCGGGGGTCGTCGCGCAGTGGGTGCCGGGGGCGCATCTGGACGAGACGCAGGTGACCTCGTTCATGGTGGCGGCGACCACGGCGGCGCTCGGGGCCGGGTGGAAGTGGTTGCAGGGGTGGCAGCAGCATGAGCGGCTCGTCGCCGAGGGGAAGGCCTCGCCGGTCAAGACGCGGAAGGCGGCCAAGTAGGGGATCCGAGGCACCGCGGGGCCGGCTTCCTATGCTGGGGGCGGGTCGTCGGCCGGGAGGCGGTGGTTCGGTGTGGTGTCGGTCGAGGAGTTGCGGGGGTTGCCGGCCGAGGAGCGGGCCGAGCTGCTGCGGGCGTTGATCGCGCTCGCGGACGAGGACCCGCTGGACCAGCCGCGGTACCGGCGGCGGCGGGGGCTGGTGCTGTTCTTCCTGGTGGCGTGCTGCGCGTGGCTCGTTCCGTGGACGGTGCTGCTGGGCGTCACGTTGCCGCAGCACTACACGTCCAGGCAGTGGGGCGTGGCGTGGATCGGGTTCGACGCCGCGTTGACGGCGGCGTTCGCGTTCACGGCGTTCGCGGTGTGGCGGCGGCTGCAACTGGCGATCCTGGGGCAGGTCGTCACGGGGACGCTGCTGGTGTGCGATGCGTGGTTCGACGTGATGCTGTCGTGGGGGTCGGGCGAGTTCCCGGTCAGCGTCGTGACGGCGTTGCTGGGTGAGCTGCCGTTGGCGGCGCTGTTCTTCCTGGGGGCGCGGACGCTGGTCCTGACGACCGTCCGGGCGCTGTGGGTTCGGGAGGGGCGGGCCGGGCCGGTGCCGCGGCTGCGGGAGGTGCGGCTGTTCACCATCGGACGTTCTGTCGGTGGCGGCGGTTAGGGTCCGGGGTGTGAGCGAGGAGACGGTTGTCTGGGGGGAGCTGCGGGCGGGCGGGTTCCTGCACGGCGTGCGGGAGGCGCACCGGGAGGCGACGCTGGCCGTGTTCGGCGGGCTGAGCCGGGCGGCCGGGTTCACCGAGCGGTCGTACGGGGTGACGGCGTTCGACGTGCTGACGTCCTGGATCGACCGGGTCTTCGACGGGGACCGCCGGGTGGTGCGGGACGATCTGAACGGGTCGCCCGGGTGGCGCTACGGGAAGTACCGGGTGCTGTTGAAGCGGCACGAGTTCGGGGCGGTGCGGAAGATCAGGTGGGACCGGGACAGCCCCACCAAGCAGGCCGTCGCGCGGCAGGAGTACGCGGAGGACCGGCAGCTCGCGCTCGACATCGGGATCGGCGCCGACACGCCCGAGGTCGTGACGCTGGTCCTCGCGCACAGCGCGAGCGACGAGCCGCTGGAGATGGAGCTCTTCCTGGGACGTCCCCGGTGGAACGCCGACGGCGGGACGGCGTGGCACTGGGTCCGGGAGCTGGACGACGCGCTGGGAGGTGATCCACGCCGTAAGCTCGTCGAACGGACGATGCCGCTCTGGGACGACGAGGCCGACGTGCCCGTGCGGCTGCGCGAAGAGACGAGCACAGGAACGGCGTAGGGGACGATGAGCGGACGGGTCGCCGGGGCGCGGCTGCTGTTCGACTGCGAGCGGCTGACGCTGGCCCGGCGGCTCCGGGGGCTGCGCAAGAACCAGCTCGCGCAGGCCGTGGGGAGCACGCCGCGGGCGATCGGGCAGTACGAGGCCGGGGTGCAGCGTCCCGAGGACGCGGTGGTGTCGCGGCTGGCGATCGCGCTCGGGGTGCCGGTCGAGTTCTTCCGGGGCGGGCCCGGGGGCGTGTCGCTGGACGGGGCGCACTTCCGGTCGCTGCGGTCGACCAGCCAGATCGAGCGCGACCAGGCCCTCGCGTACGGGCGGATCGCGGCGGACGTGGTGGCGGCGCTGGAGGAGCTCGTCGATCTGCCGGTCGTGGACGTGCCGGAGTACGCGGTGCCGCCGGACGAGATCGCGGGCGGCGGGCCGGTCGAGGCGGCGCGGGTCGCGCGGAAGGCGCTGGTCGGGGAGCCGGGGCCGGTGCCGCACGTGGTGCGGACGCTGGAGGCGCGGGGCGTGGTGGTGCTCGTCCTGCCGGACGCGGCTGACCGGGTGGACGCGTTCAGCGTCGGGCTGCATCCGCGCCCGATGGTGTTCTTCAACCCGGCGAAGGCCGACTACTGGCGGAACCGGTTCGACGGCGCGCACGAGCTGGGGCATCTGGTGATGCACGCCGACGCGGAGCCGGGCGGGAAGATCGTCGAGGACCAGGCGCACCGGTTCGCGGCGGAGTTCCTGATGCCGGCCGAGGACATCGCGGGCGAACTCCCCCGGTCCGCCGACTGGGACCGGCTCGGCGCGCTGAAGGCGGAGTGGGGCGTCAGCCTCGCGGCGCTGCTGTACCGGGCGCGGACGCTGCGGGTGATGGACGAGGGCGTGTACCGGAACGCGATGGGCACGCTGAGTTCGCGCGGGTGGCGGCGGCAGGAGCCGGGCCCTGCGCGCGCGCTGGAGCAGCCGACGATGCTGACGCGCGCGCTGGAAGTCGTCGCTGCGGCGGGCACGGACCGCGACGCGCTCGCCGAACGCGCCCGCGTCACGCGCGCCGATCTGGACCTCCTCGTCCCGCACCGCTGACCCTGGGTTCCCGCCGGGCGGCGGGTGCGCGGCGTACAGTGAGGGTGAGCGAGGGGTTTTCGATGCGGGCGGCCAAGCCCGCGTCCCCCTGGTTTCCCGCTACTCGGCCTCCGAGGAGGCCAGACAGGTCGGCGCACGTGACGCCGCGACACCGCCGTTCCCGCCCGCGGACGGGCGCCTTCCGCGCCGCGGCCCGCACTGCCGCGCGACGCCGCCCGGGCACGCCGGGCACCGGGAGCCGGCATCCACAGACTTCGGATCGGAGATCCACATGCCCAGCCGTACCGCCTCGTCCGAGGTCGGGCTGAGCCGCGAGCAGCGCGGCGAGCACACCCTCATCGCCCTCAGCGGCGAACTCGACATCGCCTCGACGCCGTCCCTGCGGGAACGGCTGCACGCGGCGCTGATCGACACCGGCCCGTACGTGGTGATCGACCTGTCGGGCGTGGCGTTCTGCGACGCGTCCGGGCTGGCGCTGCTCATCGACGCCCGCCGCCGGGTGGGGCCGGGCCGGGCCGTCGTGCTCGCCGCGCCGCGCCCGCAGCTGCTCCGGCTGCTGCACGTCACCGGGCTCGACCGGGTGTTCACCGTGCGGCAGGCGGCGGAACCGCTCGGCGCCCGCCCGGCGGCCGCGTGACCGCGGAGGCGAGCGGTCCGCTCCCGAGTGCGTGGGGCCCGGTGCGGTCACCGCGGGACGCGGCGGACGAGCAGCGGTCGGCGGCGTCGTTCGAGCTGATGGCGGCGGTCCTGGACGGCGCGCCGCTGCCCGAGCTGCTGGAACTCGTGGCGACGCAGGCCAGGGCGCTCGCGCGGGTCCCGCTGGCGCTCATCGCGCTGCCGGTCGAGGACGGCCCCGTGCTCCGGATCGAGGTCGCGGTCGGCGCGGACGGCGAGCGGCTCCGCGGGCTGACGGTGCGGCAGGGCCGGTCGATGCTCGGCCGGGCGTTCGCGTCGCGGCGGGCGCTGTCGGCGCGGATCGTCGACGACCGGACGCTCACCCGGCTGCCGCCGGGCCCGATCCTGATCCTGCCGCTGGAGACGGGCGAGACCACGCGGGGCGTGCTCGCCGTCCTCGGGCGTCCCGGCGCGCAGCCGTTCGGGCCGGGCACCGCCCGCCGGCTGCTGCTGTTCGCCGACATGGCGGCCCGGCTGGTCGAGCTCGCCGAGGACCGCCGTGCCTCCGCCGGCGGCGCGCGGGCGCCCGGCGGTCACCGCCCGCCGTGGCGGGCGCGAACGTGAACCGGCCGCGCCGGCCATGGGCGATCTTTCCCGCGGCGGCCGGCGAATATCGCGATTCGGGCAGCGGCGGGGAGGCGGTTTCGTGTGGTGTTTCCGAGCGGCGCGGAGGCCGGTTTCAGAGCTTGAAAAGCTTGGCGTAGGGGGCGAGAATCCGGACTTTGCGCGTGCCGAAGTCGACCAGGACGGCGCGTCCCGGCTCGACCTCCAGGACGCGTCCGAGACCGTACTTGTCGTGGGTGACCTGGTCGTCCGGGTCGAACTCCTTGGCGGGCGGGGCCGCCGCCGGAGGCGCGAAGGGACTGGTGGGCAGGTGTCGCCGCTTGGCGGGCCGGAAGGGTTTCATTCCTGCCAGTATGCGCCCGGCCGGACGTTTGCGGGGAGTCTCACCGGCAGTCGACGGCAAAATTCGGCGACCGGTTCCGTCCGCGCTACCATGTGGTAGCGTAGTCGGAGTTGCGGTTCCCATAGACATGTATGTGCGCCTGACGGTTCATCCTCGGGCGCATTTTTTGTTGTTCTGGATCTTCCGGATGGGCCATCGCGGCGCCGTGCCGCGCAAGGTGTGCGGCACGGGCACCACCCAGAAGGAGAACGATCATGGCCACCGGTACCGTCAAGTGGTTCAACTCGGAAAAGGGCTTCGGCTTCATCGAGCAGGACGGCGGCGGCGCCGACGTCTTCGCCCACTACTCCAACATCGCCGCCCAGGGGTTCCGTGAGCTCCAGGAGGGCCAGAAGGTGTCGTTCGACGTCACGCAGGGCCAGAAGGGCCTGCAGGCGGAGAACATCGTCCCCGCCTGACCGGGGACCGGCGCGGCGGGCGCGCCCCCGGGCGAGCCCGCCGCCGCACGACGCTCCCGATTTCACAGCGCGCGGCACGGCCGCGCGCACGGTTCGTTCTTGTTAGCTCTTCGCCGCGCCGCCGCGCACGGCCGCGCAGGCGGAGCTCTTCCTCGGGACGCACCGCTTCCGAGGAAGGTTTCACATGACCATGCACCATGCCGGACGCCCGGCCGCCCGCGGCGGCTCGTCCCGGTCCCGTTCCACCGGCCGCCGCCGTCCGGCGCAGGCCACGAAGGCCGCGAAGACCGCGAGCGCACGGCGGGACGCCGAGTTCGCGCTCCCGGAGACCCGCACCCCGCCGCTGCCGCCGGTCGCGGCGTTCGCCGAGCTGCCGATGCCGCCCCGGCTCCTGGCCGCGCTGGCCGCGCAAGGGGTGACGGACCCGTTCCCCATCCAGGCCGCGACGCTGCCGGACGCCATCGCGGGACGCGACGTCCTCGGACGCGGCCGCACCGGCTCGGGCAAGACCCTCGCGTTCGGGCTGGCGCTGCTCACCCGCACCGCCGGCCGCCGCGCCGCCCCGCGCGCGCCCCTCGCGCTGGTCCTCGTCCCCACCCGGGAACTCGCCCAGCAGGTCACCGACGCGCTCGCGCCGTACGCGGACGCGGTCGGCCTGCGGACGGCCACCGTCGTCGGCGGCATGTCGCTCTCCCGCCAGGCCGGCGCCCTGGGGCGCGGCGTCGACGTCCTGATCGCGACCCCCGGACGGCTCGCCGACCTGGTCGAGCGCGGCGACTGCCGGCTCGGCGAGGTGCGCACCACCGTGCTGGACGAGGCCGACCAGATGACCGACATGGGCTTCCTGCCGCAGGTCACCCGGCTCCTCGAGCTGACCCCGGGCGACGGGCAGCGGATGCTGTTCTCCGCGACGCTCGACCGCAACATCGACCGGCTCGTCCGCGGGTTCCTCGACGACCCGGTCACCCATTCGGTCGACCCGTCGGCGGGCGCGGTCACCGCGATGGAGCATCACGTCCTGCACATCGCCGACACCGACAAGCTGGACACGACTGTACATATCGCGGCACGTGACGGCCGGGTCATCATGTTCGTCGGCAAGAAGCACGGCGCGGACCGGCTCGTCCGCAAGCTGGCCGCGCGCGGCGTCCGCGCCGCCGCGCTGCACGGCGGCAAGTCCCAGTCGCAGCGCAACCGCGCGCTGGAGAACTTCCACAACGAGGACATCACCGTGCTGGTGGCGACCAACGTCGCCGCCCGCGGCATCCACATCGACGACCTCGACCTCGTCGTCAACGTCGACCTGCCCGCCGACCACAAGGACTACCTGCACCGCGGCGGGCGCACCGCCCGCGCGGGACGTCCCGGAACCGTCGTCACGCTCGTCCTGCCCGAGCAGCGCCGCGAGATGGCCGACCTGATGGCGAAGGCGGGCATCACCCCGCGCGTGACCGAGGTGCGCCCCGGCGATGTCGAGCTGGCCCGCATCACCGGCGCCCGCACCCCGCCCGCCGAGCCCGCCGCGCAGGGCACCGCCCCGGCCAAGGCCGCCCGCTCGGCCTCGTCGGACGCCGCGTCCGGCCAGAGCCCCCGCCGTCGCGGCGGCGGCACCGGCGACGCACGGCGAAAGACCACCGGCACGCCCGCGACGGACACCGCGTCCGGCCGGAACTCACGCCGTCGCGCCGACGCGCAGCGGACGAACGCGCAGGACACCCGCGCCGCCTCGGCGGAAGGCGCGGGCGGGCAGAGAGGCCGGCGCGGCGCCGCGCCGCAGCGCAAGCCGCGCCGCCAGGTGTCCTCCCTGAACACCTGAGCCCGGCGCCGCCGCAACCCCTGCCGCCCTGATCAACGCGGCGTCCTCAGGACCGGTCCGCCACGGGCTCGACAGCGGCGGCCGGGCCGGCGGTGCGGTCGCGGGTCGGTCCGGCGCGGCGGAGAGCCGGCGGGACGACGAGGAAGGCGGCGGCCGCGACCGGCATCGCGCCGCCGGCCAGCGCGGCGAGGCCGGGCACGGCCGGCTGCGCGACGCCCCATGACGAGCCGAAGAACGCGAACCAGCGGGGACGTTCGCGCTCCGGGGCGATCGAGGCGATCAGGGCCTGCCACCGGCCTTGGAGGACGCGCTGAGCGGCGGCCCGACGGAGTACGAGGTGCAGGCTCGGCGCGGCGGGCTGACCGTCGGGATCGTCCTGTCCGAGGTGCCGCAGCATCCGGACAAGGACCCGAAGGGGATGCTGGCCGCGCTGGCGGCGCTGGTGCTGCAGCGGATCCCGGACGTGGGCAAGACCGACACCGGCATCGTGCACCAGGTGAAGTACCTGGTGTGGGGTCGGGAGGGGCGGCGCTCCAGCTCGCCTACAGCGACCCGGTGAGCGGCGAGTCGGTGACGCTGAAGAACGTGAAGCTGCCCTGGCACAAGGAGTTCCCGATGCCGAACACCGGCAGCCGGCCGACCGCGGTGCTGTCGATCACCGGCGCGGCGGCGCCGTCGACGGCCATGGGCTGCGAGGTGCTCGTCGACGGCAAGCCGGTGGAGAAGAAGGCCCCGAGCACCGGGCTGGTGTTCTGCGACGCGATGTACCACAGCTGATCGAACATGTGTTTGACCAGCTGGGTACAGTGGGGGCATGTTCCAAGGCTCGCTGCTGGACCGCGCCGACGGGGCCGGCCCCCGCCCGCTGAGCGAGGCGCGGCGGACGCGGCTGGCCCACGGCGCCTGGATCGACGTGCTGCCCGCCTGGATCCCCGGCGCGGACGCGCTGTTCGAGCGGCTGCACACGTCCGTCCCGTGGCGGGCGGAGAGCAGGCGGATGTACGACCGGGTCGTGGACGTGCCGCGCCTCCTGTCGTTCTATGACGAGAACGCCGAGCTGCCCGACCCCGTCCTGGACGCGGCGAAGGCCGCACTGAACGCGCACTACGCGGCGGAGCTGGGCGAGCCGTTCCGGACCGCCGGCCTCTGCCTCTACCGGGACGGCCGCGACTCCGTCGCCTGGCACGGCGACCGGATCGGGCGCGGAGCGAGCGCGGACACGATGGTCGCGATCCTGTCGGTCGGCGCGCCGCGTCCGCTGCTGCTGCGGCCGCGCGGCGGCGGCCCGGCGATCCGGCGGGAGCTGGGGCACGGCGACCTGATCGTGATGGGCGGCAGCTGCCAGCGGACCTGGGACCACGCGATCCCGAAGAGCACCCGCGCGGTCGGCCCGCGGATCAGCGTCCAGTTCCGCCCGCGCGGCGTCCGCTGAAAGTCCCCTGGTGACCCCCGTTGAGAGGACCGTGCATGACCCGCGTCGAACCGCTCGAAGCGATCACCGCGGCGACCGGTGACCTGATCGCGTCCGCCGCCCGGCTCGGCGAGGCGGACATGCGCGCGCCGTCGCTGCTGCCCGGCTGGACGCGCGGCCACGTGCTCACCCACGTCGCGCGCAACGCCGACGGCGGCACCCGCCTGCTGACCTGGGCGCGGACCGGTGTCGAGGCGCGCGAGTACCCGAGCGTGGAGGCCCGCGCCGCCGAGATCGAGGACGGTGCCGGACGTCCCGCCGCCGTCCTCGTCGCGGACGTCCGCGACAGCGCGGAGCGGTGGGCGGAGGCGTACGAGGCGATGCCGGACGACGCGTGGGAGCGGGTCGTCGTATGGACGTCGGGTGCGCGGCGCCCCATCGCGCGGGCCACCGACTCGCGGCTCACCGAAGTGCTCACCCACCACGTCGACCTCGACGCCGGATTCGGGCCGGGCGACTGGCCCGCGGAGTACGTCGCCCGGATGCTCCCGAACATCGTCGCGTCCTACGCGCGCCGCGCCGAGGCGCCGCGCCTGCGCGTCCGCGCCACCGACACGGGCGCCGCCCACGGCGACGGCGGGACGGTGGTGTCCGGGCCGGCGTCGTCCCTGCTCGCGTGGCTCATGGGACGGGCGGACGGCCGCGACCTCACCGGCGCCGAGGGCGTCGAGCTGCCGTTCCTCTACTGAGGCACGGCGGGGCAGACGGTGCCGCGCGCGGGCGCCTTCACCGAGATCAGGTAGTCGTCGATCGCGTCGCGCGTGCACGGCCCGCTGTTGTAGACGCCGTGGCCGGAGCCCGCGTAGGTGAGCAGGGTCGCCTTCGGGCCGATCTGGCGCGCGACGCTCCGCGCCCACGCGTACGGGGTGGCCGGGTCGTGGACGGCGTTCAGCATCATGACCGGCGCCTCGGCGCGCACCTTGAGCCGGTGCTGCGGGTTCGCGACGGGCTTCGGCCAGCCGAGGCACGCCGTGACGGCCATGACCGGGCGGGTGCCGTGCATGTCCGGCGCGATCCGCTCGCTGGGCCGCGACAGCCGCGCGAACTCGCGGTAGTCGCGGACCGGCAGGTTCCAGTCGGAGCAGAACTGCGCGGTGAAGTTGTCGGTCCCGGTCCCCTCGGCGGGTTCCGCCGCGACGGGCTGGACGGGCTTGCTCGCCTCCAGCGCCGACAGCAGCGACGCCAGCTTCGCCCAGTCGGGCCCGTAGAACTGCTTGTACGTCACCACGAGCAGCTCGAACTCCGTCAGCGCGCGCCCCGGGGTCTGCGGGTCCGCGAGCTCGCCGCGTGCGGCGCGTGCCCGCAGGTCGCGCAGAACGGCGCGGACGTCCCGGCCGTGCAGCGCGCAGCTCGCCGTCGCGTCGCACCACTTGACGAACTGGTCGAAAGAGTCCTGCGCGGCGCTCATCTCCGCATCGAGGAACGGCTGAGTGGACCGGACGCCGTGGTCGATGGTGCTTTCCAGCACCATCGCGCGCACACGGCCCGGGTACGTCTCCGCGTACTCCGCGCCCAAGAGCGTCCCGTAGGAGCTGCCCCAGAAGCTCACTTGGGTCTCGCCTAGAGCGGCGCGTATGGCGTCCACGTCACGGACGGTGCTCATCGTGTCGGCGTGGTCGTACAGCGGTCCGGTGCGCTTGCGGCAGTCGTCCCTGAGCCGCTTGTTGTAGGCGAGCGTCGCGTCGAACTCCCCGGCGCTGGTGATGTTCGGGTCGGGACGCTCGGCCAGGAGCGCGGCCGAGCACGTCACGGGGTTGCTGGCGCCGATGCCGCGCGGGTCGAAGCTGACGATGTCGAAGCGCTGCCGGATCCGCTCGCTGAACCGGCTGATGCCGGTGGTGATCCGCTGGACGCCGGAGTCGCCGGGCCCGCCGGGGCCGAAGACCAGCGTGCCGGCGCGGGCGGACGGGTCGAGGGCCTTGCGGCGGGCGATGGCCAGGCCGAACGTCGGGCCGTCCGGGTGGGCCCAGTCGACGGGGAGCCGCAGGGTCGCGCACTGCGCCTTGCCGTCGTCTCCGCACGCCTTCCAGTCGATGCCGGTGCCGGTACCGGTCCCGGCGGGCGTCGCGGACGCCGCGGGCGCCGCGTCCGCCGACGGCGGCGACAGCGGAACGGCCGCGCCCGCGAGCAAAATGCCCGCCGCCGCGCCCATGGCGATACGCCTGTGCTTGAGCTGCATGGATGTCCTTCCGGGAGGGACGTCGAGGGAGCTCCGCCGAGCGGCGGACGATCGTCCGGGACGGCCGGGGACACCCTGCGGCCCCGGACCGCAAGATCACGCTAGGCCGCGCTCCCGGCGCGCGGCAGGGGGACCAGGGACGGTTCAGGGTGCGGTCAGGGACGCCTCAGGGTCGGCCGCCGGACGGCCCCGGGGCCGTTTCGCGGCGTTGCCGGAATCCGCCCGTAAACGGCGTCCGCGATTGCGGCGGACGACAATTGTCGCGAGCGCGGTCGGATTGAGTCGCGTGACTCAGCGGCCGTCCAGATCTCCGTTCCGGACGGAGCGCAGCAGCGTCCGCCACTGCGCGGCGTCGAGCGCGAGCGTGCCGGCGGCGTGGTCGCGGGAGTCGCGGATCAGTACCGCCGGGCCCGCCGCCGCGACCTCCACGCATTCGTTCTTGTCGCTGCTTCTGCGGCCCTTGCGCCAGTTCAGCGCGGCCCCCGGAGCCGACCGATAGACCATCCAGCAACCCTCCATCCGGTGCCGGCGGTGCCGCCTCGCGACCGATCGGGCCGAGGGCACCCGCCGGTGAGAAGCCAAGCAGGGCACAGCGAACCACGACCTTGTGGAAATTTTCCCGATCACGAGTGTAAACGGTTCCAGTTATCCCGCCTACAAGGGAACACAAGATCACTCTGTGTGCTATGCGGACCACTCGGCCCGGGGTTGGGACTGGAAGGGCGTCACCTCCCGCCGCGGTCGATTCGTTCCCCGGAAAGGGGCGTCAGGCCATCAGGTCCTCGGCGGCCCGGCGGAGCAGCGCGATGGACTCCTCGGCGGAGAGCGCGTCGTCCAGCAGCAGCTCGAAGGTGTCGCGGTACTCGGTGATCCGCTCGTCCTCGCCGGTGATCATCGCGCTGCTGCCCGACCGGCCCTCCAGGAACAGCACGTCGTCGAGGTCGCCGTCGAACTCCAGCAGGGTGAACGGCCCTTCGAGGCCGAGGTGCGCCCCCGCGCTGAACGGGATGATCCGGACGGTCAGCAGGTCGTCGGACTCGGCCTGGTCGGCGATGGCGCGCAGCTGCGCGGGCATGATCCCGGGGTCGACCTTGATCCCGACATGGCGCCGGACGACCGCCTCGTCGACGATGTAGAGCTGGCGCGGCGGGTTCTCGCGCTTGGCCAGCTCCTCCTTGCGCTGCATGCGCAGCTTCACGCCCATCGCCCGCGCCTGCGGGGACACCTTGGCGGTCGCGAGGACCTCCGCGTACTCGCGGGTCTGCAGGAGGCCGGGGATCACCGAGCCGTGGAAGTGCCGGATGTAGGCGGCGCCGGCGGCGTACCCCACGTAGTTGAGGAAGTTGGGGTCGAACTCGCCGCGGTAGGCGCTCCACCAGGCGGGCTCGCGCGCGCCGCGCGCCAGCGCCTGGAGCCGCTCCTGGCGGCCCTCCGAGGTCACGTCGTAGACGTTCAGCAGGGCCTGGAGATCGGTCCGGGTGATGGCGTTCTTCCCGCCCTCGACCCGGATGAGCTTGGACGGGGACCACTCGAGCTGCCGGACCACCTGCTCCTGCGTCAGCCCCTTCTCCTTGCGGAGGCGGACGAGCTCGGTGCGCAGCAGCGCGCTCTGGACGATGGGCCCCTGGTCACTGGTCATAGGACGGCTCACTCTGCGTAGTTGTCGCCACCTCACTGCATGCTACCTGGCAAGGCGCAAGATGTCAGGACGCATGTCGACACACCGACACCTGACGGCCCGTCGAGCGGCGGTGTCAAGGCTCTGCGCTTGCGATGACCCGTGAAACCGGACGATCAGAAGGTTTCGGCGTGCTGTATGTCGGTAGACTATGTTGTAATGTGCTAGGTAGCAGAATAGCAGCAACCGCCCTGCAAGAGGGCGGGCTGCCACCTCAGAACGGACACGATCCTGACACAGGGTGAACACGCGGCGGGGGCACCGCGGCGGCCCGGTGGACGGGACCGGGAGCGGAACCGCACGACCCGGCGGCTCGGGCAGCGCCGCCGGGCGGGCATACGGGGAGGCGATCCACAGACGGCTCTTTTCGGTAATTCCACATAGAACAGAAAGAGTCGCCCCCACCTTCGGACGATCACCGGTTGCGAGCCAAGACGATCGGCCGGAAGGCGGGAGGCGACTCCTCGGCACCGCCGGGCACTTTCGCACCGGGTCTGCGGGCCCTCCTGCGCGACTGCGGGAACACCGTACTGACCTGGTGAAACGTGCTCCGCGGACGCCCCCAGTCTAACCGCGATCACGCGGCATGGGCCATAGGTGAACGCGACATCGGCATCGGTCCGCCCGCCGCCGGCGCCCCCGGCGCACAGGACGAATGGCGTGACCTGCCCGGAAACGCGTTTCGAGGCATGGGGTTCAGCGACATGTCAGAAAAGCAGAATCGTCCCCCGACTCTTGTCTTTCTCCCTATTCACCCGCCTTTCCCGGTTCTCCCGGGCTCCTCCGTCCCTCCTCTCCCCCACCCGAGCCTCCGCCACGCCGCCGCCGGCGGGGCCGTCCCGAAGCGGGGGTGGTGATGGCCGAGCGCACGCACCTGCACGACCCCGACGCGACCGCCTTCTCCACGTCCGCCGCCCTCTTCGAAATGGGAGGCGCCGCCATGGCAGGCGCCGTCCCCCGGCCCGCACCGTCCGAGGCGCCGCGTCCCGAGGCTGGCGCGCCGCGGCTTCCCGCGCGGTCCGGGTTCTGGGCCTCGCTCGCGCCGCTGGAGCAGGCCGGGTTCCTCGCCGCCGCGCACGACGTCGAGTACGCGCTCGGCGAGGTGCTGTGGCGCGAGGGCGACACCGCCGACCACCTCCTCGTGATCCGCTCCGGCGCGGTGCGCATCAGCGCCGACCGGGACGGCGGCGAGCGGATCGTCGCGTTCCGCGGCCCCGGCGACATCATCGGCGAGCGCGCCGCGCTGCTGCTGCGGCGCCGGTCGGCGACCGTCGTCGCGGTCGACACCGTCCGCGCGCTGCGGATGTCCACCCAGGAGTTCGCCGCGTACCTGACCGCGCACACACGGGTGGTCGCCCTGGTGGAGAAGGAGGTGTACGACCGCCTCACCGAGCGCGTGTTCCCGCCGCAGGAGCACGCCCGCACCACCGCGGCCCCGCTCGACCCCTACACCGGGACGAGCGCCTACGCCGCCATCACCGCCTACGACGACGGAGTCCTGTCCCCCTACGCCGCGCGCGCGGCGGAGCCCCCACTGCGGCTAACCCCGTCCTATGCGCAGACCACGCCGCCCACGCGGACCAGGGCCATTCCCGAGGGCGTGTACGCCACCGCCCTCAAGGAGCCCCCGGCGCGGCGGCCGTGGACGGGCCACATGTGCTCCATCATGTTCGTCGACATAGCGTCCTTCAGCGCGCCCTACCGCACCGACAAGGACCGGCTCGAAATCCGCAGGATCATGTACGAGCTGCTGTGGGAGGCGTTCGCGGAGGCCGGCGTCCCGTGGGACGAGTGCCACCGCGAGGACCGCGGCGACGGCGCCCTCATCGTCGTCCCGCCCGAGACCCCGGCCGCCGCGGTCGAGCCGGTCGTGGCGCGGCTCGCCGCGTCCCTGCACCGCCACAACCGGACCGCGGACGAGGCCGTCCGCATCCAGCTGCGGGTCGCGCTGCACGTCGGGCCGGTGACCGCCGACCCGCAGGGCGTGTCCGGCTCGTCGGTGATCCACGCGGCCCGGCTGCTGGACGCCCGGCCGGTCCGGCAGCGCCTCGCCGAGTCCCGCGCCGACCTGGCCTTCGTCGCGTCCGCGTTCCTGTACGAGACGGTGCTCGCGCACGCGCCCGGCCACGACGCCGCCCGCTACGCGCCGTTCACGTGCCGGGTGAAGGAGTCGCGGCTCAAGGGCTGGATCCGGGTGGCGGACGGCGGGCACGCCGGCTGACCGGCCGGGCGGTGGCCGCCGCGGCGCGGCCGGTCACGACTCGCGCGGGAGCCGCAGGACGAACCGGGCGCCGCGGTCGCTGTCCTCGACCTTCAGCGTGCCGTCGTGCGCCTTGGCGACCTCGCGGGCGATCGGGAGGCCGAGGCCGGTGCCGTTGGCGTCGCGGGCCTTGCCGTCCTTGAGCCGCGCGAACCGCTGGAAGACCACCTCGCGGTCCTCCGCCGCGATGCCGGCGCCGTCGTCCAGCACCTCCAGCACGGCGACGCCGCCGTCGTCGCGGACGGTGATGTCGACCTGCGACTCGGCGTGCCGCTCGGCGTTGTCCAGCAGGTTCGTGAACAGCCGGACCAGCCGCAGCCGGTCGCCGCGCACCTGCACGCCCTCCTGCAGGTGCGGGACGATCCGCTTGCTGCGGTCCGACCGGGCCAGCTCGATGGTGACCATGGCGGCGAGGTCGATCGTCTCGGAGTCCTGCCAGGCGCCCGCGTCCAGCCGGGCGAGCTGCAGCAGGTCCGTGACGATCGCCTGCAGCCGGTCGAGGGTCTGCAGGACGGTCCGGGCGGTGCGGGGCCAGTCGGTGTCGTCGGCGTACAGCAGCGCCTCCTCCAGCTGTGTGCGCGCGGCGGCGATCGGGCTGCGCAGGTCGTGCGAGGCGTCGGAGGTGAAGCCGCGCTGCCGGGCGAGCGCCGCGTCCAGCCGGTCGAGAGTCGCGTTGACGGCCTCGGCGAGCATCCTGATCTCGTCCCGGTTCTCCGGCACGGTGACCCGGCGGCCCGACTTGCTCGCGGTGATCTCGGTCAGCTCGCGGCGGATCTCGTCGACGGGCGCGAGGGTGCGGTCGACGGTCCGCCATGTCCGCAGGCACACCATCAGCACCAGCAGCAGGCCCGCGCTGATCACGAAGGTGAGCAGGCCGCCGCTGACGAACCACGGCACCTCCGGCGCGGCCGCGTAGACCCGCCACTCCCCGGACGGCAGCCGGACCGTGAACTCGATCACCCAGTGGCAGCCGTGCAGGCCGCCCGGCGGGCAGAGCACCTGGGCGTTCCTGAACCCGGTCGCGGCACCGGGCCGGAACGTGGCCATCGGCGGGCCGCTCACCCGCCCCGGCGTCCCGGCGATCACGTTGTTCCGCGCGTCCAGCACCTGGACGGCGACGCCGTGCGGCGCGCCGACGGCGCCGCGCACCGGGCGGCGCCGCACGTCCTCGGCGACCTTCATCCCGGCCGACACCGCCCGGCCGCGCTCGTACTCGACGACGCGCCCGCGCACCCCGAGGACGATCAGGGCGATGAGCACGGCGCAGATGAGGGCGGCGACCGTCCCGGCAATCACGGTCATCCGCACCCGTATGGACCATGTGCGCCGTCCGTACACCCGACCTCCCGCAGGTGAGGTAATCACCCGCAGGACCGGGTTCAGTCCTCGCGACGGGTGCCCGGCGCCCAAGAGAGGCCAAAGAAATGGTTGCCCATGACCGGCCGCTGACCTGCGATGACACCGCTTTCACCTGCCGAGCCGAGACCTCCAGCCCTGCCTCGACCGGCGAGCGCCCCTGGACCTGCTGGAAGAACGCGCTGAAGTACACGATCGCCCCGACGAACGATTCTGCGCGCATGCCATCAGCGTGCGTCCCGAGTCGGCCAGAAGTCCAAGAGCTGAATGCTCTCGCTGTTAGCATCCCCGGTTATGGAGCTGCGCCAGCTGGAGTACTTCGTGGCGGTCACCGAGGAGGCGAGCTTCACCAAGGCCGCCGCGAAGCTGCACGTCGCGCAGCCCGGCGTCAGCGCGCAGATCCGCCAGCTCGAACGCGAGCTCGGGCAGCCGCTGCTCGACCGCTCCGGGCGGACCGTCCGGCTGACCGAGGTCGGCGCCGCCGTCCTGCCCTACGCGCGGGCCGCGCTCGCCGCCGTCGAGGGCGCCAGGCTGTCTGTGGACGAGCTGACCGGCCTGCTGCGCGGCCATGTCACCATCGGCACCATCGACTGGATCGCCTCCCTCGACCTGCCGGGGCTGCTCGCCGGGTTCCACCGCGACCACCCGAACGTGGAGATCACCGTCGTCCAGGACGAGTCGGCGTCGCTCGCCGAGGCGCTGCTCGCCGGGCGCACCGACCTCGCCTTCCTCAGCCTCGGCGCCGAGCCGCCGCCGGGGATCGCCGTCCAGCCCGTCATCGAGCAGGAGCTGTTCGCCTCGATGGCCCGCGACCACCCGCTGGCCGGCCGCTCGTCGATCACCCTGCGCGCGCTCGCCGAGCAGGACCTCGTCAGCCTGCCGAAGGGCACCGGGCTGCGGGCCGTCCTGGACGAGGCGTGCGCGGCCGCCGGCCTGCGCCCGCGGATCGCGTTCGAGGCCGGCGAGCCGCCCGTCCTCGCCCAGCTCGCCGCGCACGGGCTGGGCGTGGCGGTCCTGCCGGAGTCCGCCACCGCGATCCGGGCGGACGAGCTGGCGTCGATGCCGATCGTCCGGCCCCGGCTGCGCGGCCGGATCGCGCTGGCGTGGCGGGCGGAGGGGCCGCGCGGCCCGGCGGCGCGGGCGCTGATCGCCCGCGCCCGCGCGGCGCTGCCCTCACTGGGTCAGGCGTCTTAAGCGCTCGCCTTCAGGACGGTGTAGAGGACGTCGGGTTTGTTGGTGATGATCCCGTCGACTCCGAGGTCGACCGCCTTGGCCATCTTCGTCTTGTTGTTGACCGTCCAGGTGAGCAGCCCCAGGTGCGCGGCGTGCACCTGCTTCACGTAGGTCTTCGTCAGGTCGCCGTAGGCCGGGTGTACCAGGTCCGCGTACGCCTTGACCTTCTTCAGGTCCTTCGCTTTCGGCATTCCGAGCAGGCCCGTCGGGACGCCGGGCAGATCCTTGTGGAACCGCTTCACCGACCCCCAGTCGAACGACTGCACGATCAGCCGGCTCCGCGCCGGCGCGCCCTTCGCGCCGAGCCAGTACGGCCGGTGCCGCTCGAGCGCCGCGGCGACCCGTCCCTCGATCCCCGGGTACAGCGCGGGGTTCTTCAGCTCCAGCAGCATGCCGGCGCCGGTGCCGCCCATCGCCGTGAGCACCTCGTCCAGCGTCGGGACGCGCTCGCCCTTGTACTTCTTCGCGTGCCAGGACCCCGCGTCCAGCCGCTTGATCTGCTTGAGCGTGAGCTGGGAGACCTTCCAGGGCTTCAGCTGCGGGTAGACGTGCTCGACATTCGTCGTCCTGGCCAGGGTGGTGTCGTGCATGATGACCAGCTTGTGGTCCTTCGTCTGCTGGACGTCGAGCTCGAACATGTCCGCGTGCCGGGACCTCGCGAGCCTGAACGACGCGAGGGTGTTCTCCGGCGCGTACGCCGACGCGCCGCGGTGCCCGACGTCGAGGATCGCGGGCGCCGCCGCCTGCCGCACGGCGAGCGGGACGTACGGGACGAGCGGGCCGGGGGACGGGATCAGGGGGCGCGGGCCGGCGGCGGCCGCCGGCTGCGGGCCGGCGGTGGCCGCCGTCGCGGGACCGGTGCTCACGGCCACGGTCAGGACGGCGGTGAGGGCGAGACCATGCCGACGGGACATTGTCACCTCTCGAGGGCGGGGGGTTGCCTGCCTCGACCCTCGATTCGGCCGGTGACACCCGGGTTACGAGTCCATAGCAGACCATGTACACAGGGTGACATTACGCATTCGGAGCGTACGTCACGCGCCGGACACAGTTTCTTCCCCGGAACGACTCATCCGTCCTCTTGCGGCGCTTCCTTCGCCCGCCCGTTTGTAACCCGTTTCGCGCTCTTCGCCGCCTTTGTCAGCACCAGCGCGCCGAGCAGCACCCGCCGCCCGCGCCGCAGCGGACGCGGGAACCGGACGCGCCGCACCCCCTCCGCGTCCGGCGCCGGCGCCGGACCCGGCACCACCGGCCCCCGCGTCGACTCCGGCGACTTCGGCGCGCCCAGCCGGGTCGGGCGGCTGCGCCCCCGCAGCGTCACCGACCTGCCGAACTCCCACTCGTCCGACTCCGCCAGATGCGCCAGCTCCAGCACCGTCCCCGACGCCAGCACCCGCCCCGGCGAGGTCTTCGCCAGATCGCTCAGCCGCGCCGCCTCGTTCACCGGATCGCCGATCACCGTGTACTCGAACCGCTGCTCCGCGCCGATGTAGCCGGCCACCACCGGGCCCGCCGACACGCCGATCCCCGCGTCCAGCATCGGCACCTCCGCCCGCAGCCGCACCGCCAGCTCCCGCGCCGCGCCGAGCGCCCCGCCCGCCGAGTCCTCCAGCTCCGTCGGCGCACCGAAGATCGCCAGCGCCGCGTCCCCCTCGAACTTGTTGATCCACCCGCCGTGCCGCGCCACCACCGCCACCACCACGCCGAAGAACCGGTTCAGCAGCCCCACCACCTCGTCCGGGCCCCGCGTGTCCGCCAGCCGCGTCGACCCCGTCAGGTCGACGAACAGCACCGCCACCTCGCGCGTCTCGCCGCCCAGCTCGATGTCGCCGCGCTCCAGCGCCAGCCCCGCGACCTCCTCGCCGACGTGCCGGCCGAACAGGTCACGCAGCCGCTCGTTCTCCCGCAGCCCCGCCACCATGTGGTTGAAGCCCGCCTGCAGCTGCCCGACCTCGCTCGCGTCGTACACCGCCACCTCGGCGCCGAGGTCCCCCCGCTCCACCTGCGCCATCCCCGTCCGGACGGACTTGATCGGGTCCGCGATCGCCCGCGTCGCCATGTACGTCACGTACACCCCGACCGCCAGCGCCGCGCCGCCCAGCCCCAGGATCGTGATCGCGAGCTGGGTGACGTCGATGTCCGGCGCCGCGAGCGCCGCCACCGCCACGCAGATCAGCCCGAACACCGGGATCGCCGTCCCGAGCGCCCACGCGAGCATCACCCGTGTCGTCACGCCCGGCAGCCGGAACCGGCGCGGCCGCTCCGCCGCCAGCACCAGCGCCGCCGCCGGACGCAGCAGCCGCTCCGACAGCAGGTACACGATCGTGCAGGTCGTCGCCGCGCCGAGCAGGCACGTCAGGCCCGTCTTCACCGCGAGCCGGCCCGTGAACAGCACCACGTCCAGCCCCGCCCAGCCCGCCGCGCCGACCCCCCACAGCGCGCCGACCAGGAACGTCAGCCGCAGCGGCCCCAGCAGGACCGCCCGCCCCTGCACCCGGTCCGGCATCCCGCCGCCGCGCACCAGGCTCACCACCGGACGCCACAGCCACAGCCCCGCGAGCAGCGCGATCGGCCCCGCCACCACCGGATACCCGAAGAACGCGACCGCGTTCACCAGATGCACGTGCTCGGGATCGCGCAGCGGCGGGTCCGGCACCACGAACGTCGCGAACAGCAGCACCACCAGACCGCCGACGATGTTCGCGACCACCACCACGACCGCGAGCACCCACCGGACCCGCACCTCGAGCATCGTCCGGGGCACCCCGGGGAGAAGTCCGCGCGCCACCGTCCTGGCCACCTGTGCGCCTCCGTCCCCGAGGGTCCACGGAAATCATCGCACTAGGCGGTGGTGCTCTCCTCGGCGATCGCGGCGTCCGCCGGCGCCCGCCGCTGCGAGCTCCGCCACACCAGCGGCCAGCCCGCGAGGACCAGCACGAACCAGCCCGCCATCACGTACAGCGCGACCCGCGTGTCCGCCTCCCACGCGATCGTCACCGTGACGAACGCGAAGAAGGCCAGCACCAGCCAGTTCGTGTAGGGCGCCCACGGCATCCGGTACGGCGCCCTCGGCAGCAGACCCGCCGCCGCCTTGCGCCGGTACGCCATGTGCGCCACCAGGATGACGCTCCACACCAGGATCGCGCCACCCGTCGACACCGACGTGATGTACTCGAACGCCTTGTCCGGCACGACCGCGTTCACCACCACCCCGACGCCCATGACCAGCGCCGAGATGACGACGGTGAGCACCGGCACGCCGCGCCCGTTCAACGCCCCGAGGACCCGCGGCCCGTCCCCGTTGACCCCGGCCGTCCGCAGCATCCGCGACGTCGAGTACAGCCCGCCCGCGTTGCACGACGACAGCGCCGCCGTCAGCACCACGAAGTTGACGATGTCCGCACCGCCCGGAATGCCGATCTTGTCGAACGCCAGCACGAACGGGCTCGCCCCGCCCCTGAACGCCGTCCACGGCACCACCGCCATGATCACCAGCAGCGACACCAGGTAGAACAGCGCGAACCGCACCGGCAGCGCGTTGATCGCCCGCGGGATGTTCTTCTCCGGCTCCTTCGCCTCACTGGCCGTCACCCCGACCAGCTCGACGCCCAGGTAGGCGAACATCACCATCTGCAGCGTCATCAGCGTCGGGCTGAACCCCTCGGGGAAGAACCCGCCGTGATCCCACAGGTTGCCCACGCTCGCCGTCCGCCCGGCGTCGCTGAACCCGAAGGCCAGCACCCCGATCCCCACCAGGATCATCATCACGATCGCCGCGACCTTGATCATCGCGAACCAGAACTCCAGCTCCCCGAAGAGCTTCACGGAGATCAGGTTGACCACGAACAGCACGACCAGCGCCACCAGCGCCGTCTGCCACTGCTCGACCCCCGGGAACCACTTCTGCACGTACTTCCCGGCGGCCGTCAGCTCGGCCATCCCCGTCGTCACCCAGATGATCCAGTACGTCCACGTCGTGGCGTACCCCCAGAACGGGCCCAGGAACTCACGGGCGTACCCGGCGAAACCCCCCTCCGCGTGCCGGTAGGTGAGCAGCTCACCGAGCGCCCTCATGACGAAGAACAGCATCAACCCCGCGACGGCGTACGTCAGCACGAGACTCGGGCCGGCCTTGGCGATGTTCTCCCCGGCCCCGAGGAACAGCCCCGTGCCGATGGTGCCGCCGATGGCCAGCATCTGGATCTGGCGGGTTCCAAGCCCGCGCTGATAGCCGTCCGCTTGGTCTGGGAGCTTTGCGACCACGCGTTATTTCCAGCCTCTCACGTCTACGGCCGCCCCTCCCGGAACGGCTCTGGCCTGGCCAGACTAGGAACCATCCCCCCGAACGCGAAACACACCCCCGCATCCGGCCGATGACGCTCCGTATCCCCCCGTCCTCCCCCGTCCCGCCCGCGGTTAACGAGTTGGCGCCGCCCTCGGGAGTCGCGTATGCTCTCGGACGTCGCCAAAGACCGGCAGCCCGCCGGTGAGGCCACCGCCCCGAAGCCGCTAAGCTCGAGGCAAGCAAGGTCCTGTGGAGCAGTTAGGAGTGCTCGCCACCCTGTCAAGGTGGAGGCCGCGGGTTCAAATCCCGTCAGGACCGCCAGACGCGCCGACGCGCGTCCTGGGCAGGTAGCTCAGTCGGTACGAGCGTCCGCCTGAAAAGCGGAAGGTCGGCGGTTCGACCCCGCCCCTGCCCACACCTCGTGACCAGCGAAAACGCCCCGGAGCCAACAGGCCCGGGGCGTTTTTGACGACAACGCTGACGACAACGGCGTCAGCCGAGCGCGTCCCCCGGCTTCCCGAGCGCCGCCCAGCGCATACGTTGAAGCGTCTGTACCACTTCGAGTGTCGCCGACTCGGTGCCGCTTTCCCTGCAGCGCCCGCACGGCTCACCGTCGTGGGTGCCGCCCTCACCGCCGCAGGCCCGGCAGCCGACGAGCCGGACGTCCTTCCAGCAGGTCCCCGCGCCGCAGGCCGAGGCAGAGCGCCAGGACGTACAGTGCGCGGAGCCGTTCATGTTCGGCCGCCTTGAGAGCATCGCGCGCCTGGTCGACCGTGAGCCCGCGGTTCAGTCTCGCTGACCGCGGCCAGTCGCGCGACCGGCCGAGCACCTCCGTGACCCTCACCGGCCGGGCTGGAGGAATGTCCATTTTTCGCGATTAGCCATAGAGGAACGTCTATGGGGGTGGGGGTGGAGTTGGTGGTGTGCTTGCGGCATGGAGTCGACGACAGAGCGGACGACGGTGCCCGCCGGGGAAGGGCGGGCGGTCCGCGTGGCCGCCGGGCGACGGGTGCGTGTGGTGGATCTGGAGGGCGGGCAGGTCGGTGATCTGTTCGCCTTCGCCGCCGGCGATCCGCGCGAGCGGTTGAGCGCCGCGCACACCCGCAGCGTGACGAGCCGGCTCTTCCCGGAGGTCGGGGAGGCCTTCGTGACGGATCGGCGCAGGCCGATCCTCGTCCTCGCCGGCGACGCCTCGCCGGGTTCGCACGACATGCTGATCGCCGCCTGCGACCCCGCGCGCTATGCGGCGCTGGGGGTGCCGGAGCATCGCTCGTGCGCCCGGAACCTGGAGCTGGCGCTGGCGGAGCTGGGAATCGAGGTCGCCGTCACGCCGCAGCCCGTCAACGTGTTCATGCGCATTCCGGTGCAGGAGTCGGGGCGGTTGCGGTGGCTGCCGGCCGAGAGCCGGGCCGGGGACTCGATCACCTTCGAGGCGGCCATGGACTGCGTGGTCGTGGTGTCGGCGTGCCCGCAGGACATGGTCGGCATCAACAACGACCGGCCGACGCCACTGGCGATCGACGTGTGGTGACGCCCCAGTGCAGGCGTATCGCTGAGAAGTGAAGGGAAGACCAATGAGCGTTCGTGAGAGCCATCCCGCGCTGGAGCCGGGACGTATCGGGGAGCTTCGGACGGCCAACCGGTTGGTGGTGGCGCCGATGACCAGGGTGTCGGCCACCCCGGACGGCACGGCGACACCGGAGATGGCCGCCTACTACACCGAGTTCGCGCGCGGCGGGTTCGGGCTGGTCATCACGGAGGGCGTCTACACCGACTCCGCTTACAGCCAGGGTTACCTCAACCAGCCGGGGCTGGTGTCGGCGCGGCACATGGGAGCGTGGCGTGAGGTCACCGACGGGGTTCACGAGGCCGGAGGCCTGATCGTGGCGCAGTTGATGCACGCGGGCGCGCTGTCGCAGGGCAACCCGCATCGCGACGGCACGGCCGGGCCGTCGGCGGTGAAGCCGCGCGGTGCGATGATGCCCGAGTACGGCGGGAGCGGCCCATGGCCGGTCCCCGAGGAGATGGACTCTGCGGACATCGAGGAGGCCGTGGCCGGCTTCGTCGCCTCGGCGGTGAACGCCCGGGACGCCGGGTTCGACGGCGTGGAGGTGCATGCCGCCAACGGGTACCTGCTGGACCAGTTCCTCACTGACTACACCAACCTGCGCGAGGACTCCTACGGCGGGCCGGTCGCCGCACGCGTTCGGCTCGCGGCCGAGGTCGTGGAGGCGATCCGTGCCGAGGTGGGGCCGGACTGGTGCGTCGGGGTGCGGCTGTCGCAGACGAAGGTGAACGATTTCCACTATCGCTGGCCCGGCGGTGCCCGCGACGGGGAGGTGATCTTCGCCGCGCTGGCCGACGCGGGCGCGACGTACCTGCACATCGCCAGCGAGGGCCGCGACTGGATCGAATCGGCGCAGCTGGAGGGCGGCCTCACCATCACGGGCCAGGCCCGCCGGGTGGCCGGGCTCCCGGTGATCGCCAACGGCGGGATGCACGACGCGGAGCTGTCGGCGCAGGTCCTCGGGGACGGGCACGCCGATTTCGTGTCCGTGGCCCGAGCCGCCCTGGTCAACGCCGACCTGCCGCGCCGCCTGGCGGAGGGCGGGGCGCTGGAGCGCTTCGACCACGGGCTTCTCGAACCGACGGTCACCCTGGACAACGCCCGCCGCCGGGCGGCCGGGGCGAGGGTCTGACGGAAGCCGGAAACCCAGGAAGGGACGAGATCATGGACGGGGCCGGAAGCTGGCATGGCGGGGCGGCGGCCGTGGTGACGCTGACCTTCGACGTGGACGCCGAGACACCGATCCTCGCCCACGGCGGACGCTACGCCGGGCACGCCGGCACGATGTCGCACCAGTCCTACGGGCCCGACGTGGGACTGCCCCGCATCCTGGACCTGCTGGAGGAGCTGGAGGTGCCGGCGACGTTCTTCGTGCCGGGCTGGGTGGCCGAGCGCCGCCCGGGGCTGGCCGCCTCGATCGTCGAGCGCGGCCACGAGGTGGCGCACCACTCCTACGCGCACCGCCCGCCCACGTCGATGAGCCCGCAGGAGGAGCGGGCGGACTTCGTGCGCGCCCTGGAGGTGTTCGCGCTGCAGGGCATCGAGGTCACCGGGTTCCGCGCGGCGCTGTGGGAGGCGTCCTGGGCGACGGCGGACCTGGTGGCCGAGCACGGGCTGCGCTACGACTCGTCCCTGATGGGAGACGACCGGCCGTACCGGATCGCGACGGCGGCCGGAGAGATCGTCGAGCTGCCGGTGCACTGGTCGCTGGACGACTGGGAGCAGTACGCCTATCTGCCCGAACCGAACATCGGGTCGGTGATCGAGTCGCCGCGCAAGGTGCTGGAGCTGTGGCGCGCGGAGCTGGACGGTATGCGCGCCTACCGGTGCCTGTTCAACCTGTGCGCGCATCCGTTCCTGTCGGGGCGGCCGGGCCGCGCGATGGCGCTGCGGCACCTCATCGAGTACGCCCGCGAGTGCGGGGACGTGGCGTTCGCGCGCTGCCGGGACGTCGCCGCGGCGGCCCTCGCCGACCCGCAGGTCCGGTCGCGCCCGCACGAGCGGCCCCGGGTCGACCCGGAGATCCACCCGTACTGAGCGGGAACGGCCGTCACTTCATGCCGGCGGCCTGAAGGGCGAGGAAGAGATCGACGCGGTCGGCGGTGCGGGTCACGTCACGGCCGGTCAGCCGGGTGATCTTGGCGAGCCTGTTGCGCAGCGTGTTGACGTGGACGTGCAGGGCCGCGGCGGTGGCCGACCAGTGGCCGTCATGGTCCAGGAAGGCGCGCAGCGTGCCCTCCAGTTCGGCGCCCCGGCCGGCGTCGTGCTCGCGCAGCGGAGCGAGCACGGCGTCGGACAGGGTCCGCAGGGTCTCGGCGTCCTGCATGCCGAGCAGCAGCCGGTGCGCGCCGAGCTCGGCGAACGTCTGGACGGCGCGTCCGGAACGGCCCTGCCGCAGTGCCCGGCACGCCTCCCGCGATCGGACGAGGGATTCGCGCAGCCCGTCCAGGTGCCGGACGACCCCGCCGAGGCCCACGACGGGCCGGTGTCCGGGGAAGCGGCCGGCCACGGCCGAGACGAGCCGTTCGGCCAGGGGCGCCGATTCCCGGTCGCCGTGCCGCCACGCCAGGACGGCCACCACGTCCTGCGATCCGCCCGCCACCACGGCCGGAACGCCCGCGGCGGCGAAGAACTCGCCGGCCGTCTCCGCGAGTCCGGGCAGGGCCGCGTCGGTGCCGGCGAACGCGAGCGCCCACACCGCCAGCGGCCCTTCGGCGTCCACCCCGAACGCCCGCAGCCGGCCGGGGACCTCGGCCGCGCGGCTGCCGCCCGACAGCACCATCTCCAGCAGTTCGCCGGCGAACCGGCCCTCGATCGCCTGCATCGCCTGCTTCCTGGCGACCTCCAGGCTGAGGTAACGGGCCGCCTGCTCCAGCGCGTCCTGCTCGGCGCGCGTGAGGCCGGTCACCGGGCGCAGGCAGACCAGTGCCGCGTCGGCCTCGCCGACCGCCCCGACCAGGTACAGGGCCGCCCTGCCCGCGGTGCCGAGGTCCAGTTCCAGGGGCGGCGGACGGCGCGCCAGGCCGGTGGCCACCGCGTGGAGCTGCCCGGACTCCAGCTCGGTGCCGGCCGATGCGAGCAGGCGCCCCATGCGGTCGACCACCGCGAGGGGCAGCTCGTGGTCGCGGCGCAGCACCCGCAGCACCCCGGAGGCGCCGGCGCCCTGCGAGATCGCCGTCGCCAGCGCCTCGCCCCGGCGGACCAGGCCGACGAGCGCGCCCTGCCGCTCCTCGGTGTAGCGGGCGGCCACCGCCTGCGAGATCGCGGTGAACGGCACCGCCGCGGAGATCTCCAGCAGCGGCACATCGGCCTCCGCGCAGGCGCCGACCAGGTCGTCCGGCGTCGCGGGGCACTCCGGCCGCAGGCCGAAGACCAGTCCCGCCGGCTCGGCGCGCCGGATGTCGGCGACGAACTCGGCGGCGCTGACGCGGTCGCTCCACAGGCCGTTGGTCAGCACCAGCTCGCGCCGGCGCACGTAGCGCGAGGGGTCGGGAAGCTCGGTGCCGTGGACCCAGGCGGCCGGCTCGTCCAGCGCGCCCCTGGGTCCCGGGACCAGGAGCCGCAGCTCCAGCGTTTCGTCCTCCAGCAGCGACCGCAGGGTGAACATGATGTGAATCTACACAGCCGAAGGAGTCAGGGATAGAGGTTTCTCTACTTCGCATCGTCGGTCCCTGGTGCTTTTGTGTTACACATCACGGACGGAGGAACCATGGCCAACAACGATCCGGCACAGAGCGTCCGGCCCGAGGCGGTCCGCTTCGACGAGCACGGCATCCACCCCATCCCCGGCTCTTCGCGCGACTCCACGCCATGGCAGCAGTTCTGGATCTGGTGCGGCGCCAACATCGCGCCCATCAACTGGGTGCTCGGCGCGCTCGGCGTCACCCTCGGCCTGAGCCTGGTGGAGACCCTGACGGTCATCGCCCTCGGCAACGTGCTCGGCTGCGCCGTCTTCGGGCTGTTCAACGTGATGGGCCACCGCACCGGCGTCAACCAGATGGTCCTCGGCCGCGGGCCGTTCGGCCGGCGCGGCGCCCTCGTCCCCGGCCTGGTGCAGGGGCTGCTCACCACGGGCTGGGTCGGCGTCAACACCTGGGTGGTGCTCGACCTGGTCATCGAGATCCTCGCGCAGCTCGGCGTGCACGGCGGCACCGGGTTGAAGTACCTGGTGGCCGGGCTCATCATGGCTCTCCAGCTGGCCTTGGCTCTGTACGGGTTCTACGCCATCCGCACGTTCGAGAAATACACCGTCCCGGCCACGGTGCTGGTGATGGTGGTCATGACCGTCCTCGCGCTGGCGCACACCGCCCCGCACTGGACGGCCGCGACCGCCACGACCGCCGGCGGCAAGGTCACCGCGGTGACCCAGCTGCTCACCGCCATCGGCATCGGCTGGGGGATCACCTGGCTGCCGTACTCGGCCGACTACAGCCGGTTCGTCCGCACGGGCGCCTCCGACCGGTCGGTGTTCTGGTCCACCGCGCTCGGAATGTACGTCCCGACGGTGTGGCTGGCCGCGCTCGGCGCCTGCCTGGCCAGTGCGGGCGAAGGCAGCGACCCCTCGAGCCTGGTGACCGGCACCTTCGGGGTGATGGCGATCCCCGTCCTGCTGCTGATCATGCACGGGCCGGTCGCGACCAACATCCTCAACCTGTACTCCTGCTCGCTGGCCGCCCTGTCGATCGGCATCCGGGCCGCGCGATGGAAGGTGACGCTGGCGGCGGGCACGGTCGCGTCCCTCTTCCTCGCGGTGTTCCTCCAGGCCTCGGGCTTCGCCCAGGCCTTCGACAACTGGATGTCGTCCATCCTGGTCTGGATCAGCCCGTGGGCGGCCATCTGCCTGGTGGACTTCTTCGTCCTGCGGCGCGGGCGCGTCGACGTGGCCGCCCTGTACCGCGCCGGCGGCGGCCGCGGCGGTCCCGCGCTGGTCAGCCTGGCGCTGGGGCTGCCGGCCGGGTGGGCGTGGCAGTTCGGCATGGTGCCGGCGCTGCAGGGACCGCTCGCGCGGACGCTGGGCCACACCGACTTCTCCTGGCTGTCGGGCGGCCTGGTCGCGGGCGGGCTCTACTATGCCCTCGCCGTCCGGGCACGACGGCAGGCCACGGCCGGCGCGGCGATGGCGGCCGGGGCGGTGTCCTGATGAGAGTCACCGTCCTCACCACCGGAGGCACCATCGCGTCGCGCCCGTCCTCGCGGGGAGGCGTCCGGGTGGCGGTGCCCGGGGCCGCCCTGCCCGTCCCCGGGGCGGTGCGCGTCCGCGAGGTGATGCTGGCGCACAGCTTCAACCTCACCCTTGCCGACGTCCTCGGGCTGGCCCGGCGGATCCTCACCGAAGCCGACGGCTCCGGCGCGGACGGTGTCGTCGTCACGCACGGCACCGACACCATGGAGGAAACGGCCTACCTGGTCGACCTCGTCCTGCCTCCCGGACGCACCGTGGTGTTCACCGGCGCCCAGCGGCACGCGTCCGCACCGGACGCCGACGGCCCGGGCAACATCGCCGACTCCGTCCGCGTCGCCGCCGCCCCCGAGACCCGGGGCGCGGGCGCCGTCATCACGATGGCCGGGCAGGTCCATGCCGCCCGGTACGCGACCAAGGCCCACACGCTCGCGCCGGAGGCCTTCGCCTCACCGGGGCACGGGCCGATCGCCCTCGTCCGGGACGGCGGGATCGAGGCGATCACCCGGCCCGCCCGCCCGGACGGGTTCCGGCTCGCCGAACTGGGCGCGCTGGAGGCCCGGGTGGACATCGTGCCCGTCCACCTGGGCGCCGACGGCGTGCAGATCGCGGCCTGCCGGGCGGCGGGAGCCCGCGGTCTGGTCGTCCAGGCGCTCGGCACGGGCAACCCGACTCCCGGCGTCCTCACCGAGATCCGGACCTGCCTCGATCAGGGCATTCCTGTCCTGGTCACGTCGCGTTGCGCGGAGGGGCCGGCGGTTCCCGTCTACGGCGCCGGCGGGGGCGCCGACCTCGCCGAGGCGGGCGCCGTCTTCGCGGGCCGCCTCGGCGCCCCCAAGGCCCGGCTGCTCCTCATGGCCGCGCTCGCCGCCGAGGCCGACGCCGAACATGCCCTGGCCCGCCTACGACCGCACCTTCCCGCCTAAGGCTCTGGTGCGCGGCCATGGGAGCGGCGGCGTACCCTCGTGAAAATGCCGCCGAGTGGAAAGGGTCGATCGCTGTGCTCGTGGCGCATGGGAGTTGGGCCGGTGACCGGCTCGTGCTGTGGGCGGAGCGGTCCGGTGAGGTGACCCGGAGCACCTCGCGGGCGAAGGTCAGGCCCCACCCGTTCGCGGCTTCCCATGCGGACCTGGTCGGTGCCTTTCCCGAGGTGGACGGTGTGGAGGGGCAGGTAACGCTCGCGCTGCCGGGGTCGGCGGGATCCCCGTTGGCCTCGCCGGAGTGCGGGGTGGCGGTGTCCGCGCGCGCCCTTCGGCTGGGGCGGTGGCGCGTGCCGGTGCTGTTCGTCGCGGGGCCCGAGGCATTCGCGCTGCTGACGGACGGGTCGGTCGGCGAGAAGGCCGGGGCGTCGCTGCGGTACCTTGTCGCCGTCGCGGCGCGGGCGCGTGACCTGGTGCGGCGCGGTCGGGTCCTCCCCCAGCTGGTGCGCGAGTCCGCGGGGTTCGCGGCGCGCTGGCGGCCGGTGCTGACGGGGGACGACGCGCGGTGGTTCCGCGAGACGGCGGCGGCGATGCCGCCGGTGGGCCGGGCGGTCGAGGAGGAGCGCCCGTCGGCGCACGTGCTGATCGAGGCACTGGTGTGCCTGGTCGACGCCGCCGTCCGCGCGGCGCTGCCCGGGCCGGTCGTCGGTGGCCGCCGTCCGGGGGCGCGATCCGCGCTGCCCGACCGGTGGGCGGCGGCGCTGACCGGCACGGACGGTTCGCTGCCGGGCGTGCGGGAGGACCAGGCACAGGAGCTGGCCGCCGCGCTGCACGGGTGGTTCGCCGACGCGCAGGCGCTGGACCAACCGGTGCGGACGTGCTTCCGGCTGGCCGAACCGGACGGCGATGACGACGCGTGGCGGCTGGAGTTCGCGTTGCAGTCGGCCGACGACCTGAGCGTCTACGTGCCGGCCGAGGAGGTCTGGGCGGACGGCGGACGAGCCGAGGAGAGGCTGCTGGCGGGGCTGGGCCGCGCCGCGCGGCTCTATCCGGCGCTCGACCGTGCGCTGCGACATGCCCGGCCGTGCGCGCTGGAGTTGACGACGGCCGAGGCGGCGGCGTTCCTGCGCGACAGCGCGGCCCTGCTGCAGGCGGCCGGGTTCGGGGTCCGGCTCCCGGCTTGGGCGGGTCGGCGGCGGGTCGGGCTGAGGATGACGGCGCGGCAGCGCAAGGGGCCGGGCGCGACGACCGCGCAGGGGTTCGGGCTGAACGAGCTGCTGGACTTCCGGATCGACCTGGCGATGGACGGGGAGCCGATCGGCGAGGACGAGCTGGCCGAGCTCGTCCGGTTGAAGGTGCCGCTCGTGCGGGTGCGCGGGCAGTGGGTCGAGCTGGACGGCGGCCAGCTCGATGCGGCGCTGCGGGCCGTCCAGGAGCGCGGTCGAGGTGAGATGACCGTGGCCGAGGCGCTCGGCGAGATCGCGCTGGCGGGCGAGGAGGATCTGCCGCTGGTGGAGGTCGACGCCGACGGGCTGCTGGGGGACCTGCTGTCGGGCGAGACCGACCGCCGGCTGGCGCCCGTCCCGACGCCGGAGACGTTCCGCGGCACGCTGCGTCCGTACCAGGAACGGGGGCTGGCGTGGCTGTCGTTCCTGTCGGGGCTCGGGTTGGGCGGCATCCTGGCCGACGACATGGGGTTGGGGAAGACCGCCCAGACACTGGCGCTGCTGCTGGCCGCACCGGGCCGGACCCTGCTGGTGTGCCCGATGTCGCTGGTGGGGAACTGGCAGCGGGAGGCGGAGCGGTTCGCGCCGAGCCTGCGCGTGTACGTCCACCACGGCACGGACCGGGACGTCGCGCTCGCCCACGAGGCCGACCTGGTCGTCACCACCTACGGGACGGCGCTGCGCGACCGGGAGGCGCTGGCGGCGGTCGAGTGGGCGCGGGTCGTCTGCGACGAGGCGCAGGCGATCAAGAACAGTGCGGCGAAGCAGGCGCAGGCGGTCCGCGCGATCCCCGCGCCGTTCCGGCTGGCGCTGACCGGTACCCCGGTGGAGAACCATCTGGCCGAGCTGTGGTCGCTGATGGAGTTCACCAACCCGGGGCTGCTCGGCCCGGCCCGGCGGTTCCGGCGGCGGTTCCAGGAGCCGATCGAGGCCCGCGCCGACGAGGAGGCCGCCGCCGCGCTCAGGCGGGCGACCGGCCCGTTCGTGCTGCGCCGCCTGAAGACGGACAAGTCGATCATCTCCGACCTGCCGGACAAGATGGAGATGAAGACCTGGTGCACCCTGACCCCCGAGCAGGCCTCCCTCTACCAGGCGGTGGTGGAGGACATGATGGCCCGTATCGACGGCAGCGAGGGCATCGAGCGGCGCGGGAACGTGCTGGCCGCGATGACCCGGCTGAAACAGGTGTGCGGCCATCCCGCCCTGCTGCTCAAGGACGGCTCGGCGCTGCCGGACCGGTCGGGGAAGCTGGCCCGGCTGGAGGAACTGGCCGGCGAGATCGTCGAGGAAGGCGACAAGGCGCTGGTGTTCACCCAGTACGCCGAGTTCGGCACGGTGCTGCAGCCGCACCTCGAGGCCCGGCTCGACCGCCCGGTGCTGTGGCTGCACGGCGGCCTGACCAAGCGGCGGCGGGCCGAGCTCGTGGACCGCTTCCAGCACGACGACGAGCCGATGGTCTTCCTGCTGTCGCTGAAGGCGGCCGGGACCGGTCTGAACCTGACGGCCGCGGGCCACGTGATCCACCTGGACCGCTGGTGGAACCCGGCGGTGGAGAACCAGGCGACCGACCGGGCGTTCCGGATCGGCCAGACCCGCGACGTGCAGGTCCGCAAGTTCATCTGCCTCGGCACCCTGGAGGAGCGGATCGACGAGATGATCGAACGCAAGCAGGCACTGGCCGAGCGGGTCGTCGGCACCGGTGAGGACTGGATCTCGGAACTGTCCACCGACCGGCTCCGCGACCTGTTCGCTCTGGACCGGGAGAAGGCGGTGACATGAGCCCCTGGTTCGAATCGTCCCGGCCGATCCAGGTCGAGGGCGGACTCAAAGCGAGATCGCGGCGCGGCTCCATCGGTGCGCAATGGTGGTCGCGGCGGTTCATCGACGTCCTGGAGGACATCTGCGACCCCGGCAGGCTCTCGCGCGGCCGCGCCTACGCCCGCAAGGGCCAGGTCATGTCGCTGGAAGTCGCTCCCGGCGAGGTCCGCGCGCTGGTGCAGGGGTCGCGTCCCCGCCCGTACAAGGTCGTGCTGCGGATCGACGCCTACGACGCGGACGAGTGGGCGGACCTGACCGACGCGCTGGCCGCGCGGGCCGTCCACCGCGCCAAGCTGCTGGCCGGGGAGATGCCGCCGGAGATCGAGCAGGTCTTCGGCGACCTGGAGCTGCCGCTGTTCCCCGACGGCTCCGAACTGGAACTGGACTGCTCGTGCCCGGACTGGGGGTGGCCGTGCAAGCACGTGTCCGCGGCCCTGTACCTGCTGGCCGAGGCGTTCGACGACGACCCGTTCCTGGTCCTGGCATGGCGGGGCAGGGCCAAGGAGGACCTGCTGGACGACCTGCGCGGCGCCCCCGCCGATGAGGAGCCGCGACGCCCCGGCTTGCTCGATGTGCAGGACGCCCCGTTCGCCGAGCGCTTGGAAGACTTCTTCACCGGTGGACGGGTGTCGCGCGTCGCCCCGGCCCCCGCCCCGGCGGACCTGCTGCTGCGCGCTCTGGAGCCTCCCCAGGTCGAGGTGCGCGGCACGCCACTGCTCGACCTGCTCGATCCCGTGTACCAGGCCCTCGCCGGTTCGTCCTTGTCGCCGCCAGGCCCCTGACGGGTCGGTGTCACCGTGGTGGCGGGTACCGGCCATGGGCGGACGGGGCCGTCGGGGCGTGGCAGAGTGGCGGGATGCCTGGCGCGCGGTACGGGATGGATGCGCCCTACGGGTTCGGGTTCGTGGGCCTGGTCGTGGTGGGGTTCTGGGCGACCGGGCTGGTGATGGCGGTCACCGCCGATCTGGCCGCCGCGCTGCCCGCGCTGGTCTCCGGCACCCTGCTGGCGGGATGCCTGGCCCTGAGCCTGCACGCCACGCTGCGGGGCAAGTTCCTGGTCTGGCGGGACGTGCTGGACGAGCTGGACCTGCGCGGCGACGAGCGGCTGCTCGACCTCGGCTGCGGGCGCGGCGCCGTCCTGCTGGCCGCCGCCCGGCGCCTCCCGCGGGGCCGGGCGGTCGGCGTGGACCTGTGGCGCGGACGGGACCAGTCCGGCAACTCCCCGGCGGCGACCCTGCGCAACGCCCGCGCCGAAGGCGTCGCCGACCGCGTCCGCGTGCAAGGCGGTGACCTGCGCAGACTGCCGTACGCGGAGGCGAGCTTCGACCTGGTCGTGTCCAGCCTGACGGTGCACACCATCTTCGGCGCGGACGCCCGCGCCCGGGCGATCGCCGAGGCGTACCGGGTGCTGCGGCCGGGCGGCCGGCTGCTGATCGCCGATCTGGCGCGGACGCCCCTCGAGTACGCCGCGGTGCTGGCCGGGCTGGACGCCCAGGACATCCGGGTGCGCGGCCTCGGCTGGCGGGCGTGGTGGGGCAGCCCGTGGGTCCCGACCCGTCTGCTCAGCGCCCGCAAACCGGCCGCTCCCTGACCAGGCGGCGAGAGCGTCAGTGGCTCAGGGCCGGGTCGGTCGTGCTGGGCTTGCCGTTCTCCACGTGTCCGGCGAAGCGCCGCAGGTAGGACCTGTCGGTCGCGCAGGTCACGGACAGGTCGTACCAGGCCTTGGTCCGGCCCAGGTCGGTCGTGTGGACGGCTCGTCCGCCGGGCAGGAGCGTGTAGTTCGCCGAGCGGCCACCATAGGCGTTGGAGACCGTGACGCGGCGGGCGGACCTGCCGTTGTTGACCAGGACGAGCGTCAAGGTGCCGTGCTTGTCGCGGACGGTCGCCTCGACACCGGTGCCGGCGGCGCCCTTGAACTGCCGCAGGAATCCGTTCGGTCCGTGCACCGAGAGGTCGTAGGTTCCGTCGACCTTCCACGAGTCCGACAGCTTCTTGCCGTCGTGGACGGTGTAGGTCCAGGGGCCGTCCGTCCGGACGGCGGAGGTCACGTGGAAGCAGATGCCGTCCCGAGTCCCGGTGGAGAAGTCGACGGTGAGCTCGCCGTCGCGGAGCCTGCCGTCCACCACCGGTGCGTAGGGCAGCGGACGCGCGGGACGGACGCCCCGCTCCTGCTCGGGCAGGGCGGGGGTCGACGGCGGGGTCGGGACGTAGTCGTCGTGCCGTTCGTGGTCCGCGGGCGAGTATCCGCTGGTGTCGGGGAGGCGCACCGGCCGCTCGTTCGGGCGCGCGAAGTCGAAAGCGGACGTGAGGTCCCCGCACACCGCGCGGCGCCAGGGCGAGATGTTGGGTTCGCGCACGCCGAAGCGCCGCTCCATGAACCGGATGATCGAGGTGTGGTCGAACACCTGCGAGCAGGCCCAGCCGCCCTTGCTCCACGGCGAGACGACGAGCATCGGGACCCGCTGGCCCAGACCGTACGGGCCGGCGGCGTACTTGGCCGACCCCGGGAAGATCTCGTTCGCGGGTTCGGCGGTCGACAGGCCCCGCGCGCGCGAGGACGGCGGGACCGGCGGGACGACGTGGTCGAAGAACCCGTCGTTCTCGTCGTAGGTGATGAGCAGGACGGTCTTGCTCCACACCTCCGGCTTCGCCGTCAGCGCGTCCAGGACCTTCGCGATGTACCAGGCGCCGTAGTTGACGGGCCAGTTCGGGTGCTCGCTGAACGCCTCGGGGGCGGCGATCCACGAGATCTGCGGGAGCCTGCCGTTCTGGACGTCCGCCTTCAGTATGCGGAACAGGTCGTCCCCGGCCTTGGCGTTCGTTCCGGTCCGGGCCTTGTCGAAGAGAGGGTCGCCCGGCTTGGCGTTCCGGTAATTGTTGAAGTAGAGCAGTGAATTGTCGCCGTAATTGCCGATGTACGGGTCGTTCGTCCAACCCCAGGATCCGGCCGCGTCCAGTCCGTCGCCTGCGTCCTGGTAAATCTTCCAGGAGATTCCGGCCTTCTCGAGCCGTTCCGGGTACGTGGTCCAGTCGTAGCCGGCCTCGTCGTTGGCCAGGACGGGCCCGCCGCCGGCGCCGTCGTTGCCGGTGTAGCCCGTCCACATGTAGTAGCGGTTCGGGTCGGTGTTGCCGATGAACGAGCAGTGGTACGCGTCGCACAGGGTGAACGTGTCGGCGAGCGCGTAGTGGAACGGGATGTCCTCGCGTGTCAGGTAGGCCATCGTCGTCGCCGTCTTGGCGGGGATCCACTGGTCGTACCTGCCGTCGTTCCAGGCCTTGTGGCCCCCGGTCCAGTCGTGGTTGAGGCCCTGGATGAACTGCATTCCGAGGTCGTCCGCGTCGGGATGGAACGGCAGGACGTCCCTGGTGCCGTCCGGCTGGTGCCACACCGTCTTGCCGTTCGGAAGCGTCACCGGCCGCGGGTCGCCGAAGCCCCGCACCCCGCGCAAGGAGCCGAAGTAGTGGTCGAACGAGCGGTTCTCCTGCATCAGCACGACGATGTGCTCGACGTCGCGAATGGTGCCGGTGCGGCTGTGCGCCGGGATCGCGGCCGCCTTCGCGATGCTGTTCGGCAGCGCGGTGAACGCCGCGGTTCCACCTGCCAGTTGCAGAAAGCGCCGCCGGTTGAACTCCGTCATGGCTGGGGTGCCTCCCTGATGGGCGGTGCGGTGAGGGGGCACTAGATCAGCAGGCGTCTGCGAACTCCCGGCGACGCGTGCGGGAAGCGGCCAGTAACGCCGCACGAAAGCGATCACCGAACGCTCGCGGGCACGGGCTCCGAGGCCCGTGCCAGACATAGTTGTTCGTTTGTGCGGGGCGGGGCTAGGGTCGGGCCCGTGAGCGATCTCGGCCACGTCCTCGCCCACCGGTACCGCCTGACGGGTCTTCTGGGACGGGGCGGCATGGGGGCCGTCTGGCGCGCCCATGACGAGCAACTGGGGCGAGACGTCGCCGTCAAGGAACTCCGGCTCCCCGAGCATCTGGGCGCCGACCAGCGGCGGACCTGGATCGCGCGGCTGGACCGGGAGGCGCGCGCGGCCGCGCGGCTGAAGCACCCCGGCATCGTCACCGTCCATGACCTGGTGGTCGGTGACGACGGGCGCCCCTGGATCGTCCTGGAACTGGTCCACGGCGGGTCGTTGGACGACCTCCTCAAGGCCAGCGGGCCGCTCCCGTTCCAGCAGGCCGCGTCCATCGGCCTGCGGATGCTCGACGCCCTCCAGGCCGCGCACCTGGCGGGCATCACCCACCGCGACATCAAGCCGGCGAACGTCCTGCTGGAGGGTGAGCGGGTCGTCCTGACCGACTTCGGCATCGCCGCCGTCGACGGCGACGCCGCCCTGACCCGCTCGGGCGAGGTCGTGGGGACGCCCGCCTTCATGTCCCCCGAGCAGGTGCGGGGGCGTCCGGTCGGCGCCGAGAGCGACCTCTGGTCGCTGGGCGCGACCCTCTACACCGCCGTGGAGGGCCGTCCCCCGTTCACCGGAACGAGCACCGGCGCGGTCTTCGTCGCCGTCGCGACGGAAGATCCCGCACCCGCCGCGCACGCGGGCCCCCTGGAACCGGTCATCAGCGGCCTTCTCCGCAAGGACCCGGCCCAGCGGCCGACCGCCGACCAACTCCGGGCGATGCTGGCCCCGATCGCTTCGGGCCGGCTTGCGCCCGCCGGACCGCCTCCGCCGATGCCCGTCCCAGGACCACCGCCGGTCCCCTACGCCCCGATGCCGAGGGCGCCGACGGCGCGGCGCGGGAGACTCCTGTGGCCGGTGCTGATCGGCGCGGCGGTGGCGGTGGTCGCGGTCGCGGCGGTGCTCGGGTTCGTCTTGCGTCCCGGCTCGGACCCCACCTACAAGAACAACCTGCACATCGCCGAGAAACTCGGGGCGCCCAGCGGCTACACCCGTACGTCGGAGAAGGACGTCGGCGGCGGCAGAGCACAGGTCACCCTCACCGCTCCCCGCGCTTGCGGCGCGGCGTGCTCCGGCCCCGCCACGCCGACCGATCGCGCGGCGTTCCAAGCCGTCCTGCAGTGGCTGCAGACCAGGCCCGGCATCGCGGCGGTGAACCCGCCCGCGATGGCCCGCGACGAAAGGAGCTGCATCATCGGGGTGCGGCCCGTGCACGCGCCGGGTGTCATCAAAGCCGAAATCGTCCTTGAGGCCGACAAGACGCTCCTGCGCATCGACGTCACCTGAGCCGCGCCGCCGTGCGCGAAGGGGTTAGGGCTCGCACGATCTCCTGAGCCGGTCCCGTGACGCCCCGCAGCGAGCCGCGGCTCGCGGTGGTGCGGGTCGGGCGCGGATCAACGGAGCCGTGGACCTGCGCCGCGCCTCACCCGGCGATCCCTCGACCGGCCTCGGTCGACTTCACCTCACCGACGTGGCCTCGGCGGTCTGGTCGGCCCGGCCCAGTTCCGACTCCACCTGGATGTCGTCGAAGTCGCCCGCGGGGGAGCGTCGCGTGAGCAGCGTCCCGGCCACGCATCCGAGCACGGCGAGCGGCATCGCGATGATCGTGGGGTCCGTCAGGCTGATGGGCGGGTTCTCGCCGGGCCAGAGCGTCGCGTGACGGGAGCGTGCTCGCGCGGCTGCCCCGGACCTGGAGCGCCCCCTCGGGCTGGCCGCCCTCCTACCACTTCTACCAGCCGGAGATGGAGGCCCTGCTCGCGCGGACCGTGGCGGGCCTGCCCGGCGTCATGGTGCGGCGGGGGCATCCGGATCCCGGAACCAGGCGATGCGCCCGTCGCCGACCCGCGGGTGATCCCCTGGCGTCGTGCTCGAACTGGCCGTAGCGGACGAACTCGGCGCGTTTCACGGCGAAGGCCCGGGCCGCAATATGAACTCCCGCCGGGTGGATGGAATCTGCCGGCCGCGTACGGACGTCAGATCCGTGTGTCGGAAGATGTCCCGACCCCCTGGAGGAATCAGGTGGGGCTCCGCTTCGATGGCCTGTACGCCGAGCAAGGCCAGACGTATACCTCGTTCCTGCGCTTCTTCCGCACGGGCGAGGGCATGTCCGTCTCGGTCCAGCGTCGCCTTCCGATGGAGGAGACCGTCGTGGCGGTTGCCGCCTGGCTACTCCCCGACCACCCCTATGCGTCCCGTGGCCCGTACTCGGTGGAGGGCAACGTTCTGTCGTTCGACGCGACGTCCCAGGAGGGGACGGTCGAATACCTCGGCGTCATCGCCCCGCACGGCATGGAGCTGTGCCTGCACTCGCACAGCCACATCAACGGCCACAAGGCCTACGGCGTCTACCGGTACCAGCGCCTCCCCAGCTCGTGACCATGAGAAAGCGACGCGGCCGTCCCTTGGCCATGGACGAGGCGGAGGCGAGCGGGCAGGTCTGGCGGGACGAGGTGCGCCGGCGCGTGACCGCGGAGCAGGACCGGGACGCTCTGGCCCGTCTCGTCGAAGACGACGCCGACCCGTTCGAGGTCGAACTGTACGAACGGGCAGCCGACCCGCGGACGCTGGTCATCGACCGCGCCCAACGGCGGCGGGCCGGGCAGCATGAGCGGCGTGTTCGGCGGTTGAGGCAGCGGAGTCGGGAGGTCGGGCCGTGACGGCGCGCCACGGCTGAGCCTCGGCGGCGGTCAGGCGTCGGCTTCGATGGCGAAGGTGTTGCCGTCCGGGTCCTGGAACCAGGCGATGCGCCCGCCGCCGGCCCGCGGGGTGATGCCTCTGGCGTCGTGTTCGAACTGGTCGTAGCGGACGAACTCGACGCCGGACGAGGCGAGTTCCGCCACGATCCGGTCGATGTCGTCGACGTACCAGGTCGCCAGCGTCGCGTCGGTCTTCCCGGCGGTGGCCGACTGGTACACGTTCAGCGCCGGGCCTCCGCCGGACGCGTAGACGCGGCTGCCGCCGGCGATCCTGGCGCTGGGACCGGACCACAGGGCCCGCAGGCCCAGTTTGCCTTCGTAGAAGTCGACCGCCCGCTCCATGTCCGACACGGCGATCGAAGTCCTGACCTGATGCGCGCTCAGGGGCATGGGCCACTCTCTCACACGCCTGACGTGCGTCCATGGGTGGTGAGTTCCAGGGTCGTGACCGTGTTCGCCGCGTGGGTCACCGTGAGGATTCCGTCTCGCGAGTGAGCGTCGGTTTCGCGGGCGTACCGGCGTGCGTCCGGGGCGTCGATCGTGTCGGTGACCCGCACGCGGGCGGTGCTCGTGCCGCTGGTCAGCAGCCTCAGGTCGTAGGTGACGGTCCGTTGCGCGCCGTCGTTGACGGTGACCAGGGCCAGCCGCCCTGCGGACGGGTCGTGGGCGGCGACGGTGTTCGCATGGCCGGAACCGAGGATGCGCATTCCCGGCCTGACATGGCGCGTGTATTGGGCGAGGACGTAATACTTCGTGTTGACGCCGCCCACTTGCCCTTTAAGCGTTCCCTTGGCGCCGCCGTTCGGGTTCGGGGTCTGGTCGTCGTACTCTCCGTCCAGCAGGCCCCAGTCGAGTGCCTCGACCGGCTGCCAGCAGACCCATCCGCAGGGGCGGAGATAACGGATGTCGCGGCTGATGCTCAGTGCCATCGCCAAGCCGTCGGGCTCGCCTTCGGAATACTCCGACTGCCAGATCGGCATTCCGTCTCCGACGGTTTCGCGGAGCGCGGCGCGGCTGCGGCAGCTCTCGTCGCGCTCGTATCCGTGCACGTTGACGCGTCCGATGAGCCGCCGGGTCTGGGCGGTGAACTTCCGCCAGGTGTTCGCCGCGCCCGCGTAGTGGCATTCGTCGGACGCGGCGATCAGCACGTCGTCGAGGCCGCGCTCGTCCAGGGCGCCGCGCAGGCACTCGATGACCGCCTCCTGCGCGCCGAGCGTGAAATGGCAGCCCTCCTGGTTCTGCTTCGCATGCCACGAGGACAGTGAGGGCTCGTTGAACGGCTCGACGGACGCGAAGCGGATGCCCCATTCGTCGCGGGCCCGCCCGGCCACCACCGCGATGAACCGCGCGAACGCCTTCTGGTACTGGAATTCCAGGTTGTCCTGCTCACCGTGCTCGGCGCCGGAGGGATTGCCGTTGACCGTCATCCACCACGGCGGCGAGACGGAGAACATCTCGAAAGTGTCGGCGCCGACCTCGCGTGCCTTGGCCAGCATGCTCCGCTGATTCGCGCCGGCGCGCCAGTCCCATGCGTCACCGTCGCAGAACGTCTCGATCTGCTTGCGCCGGACGATGGCGGGCGACTCGACCATCGCCGATCCGTCCGTCCACGTGCAGGCCCCGAGGTTGTAACGCACGATGTTCAGGCCCAGCCCGGGTAGGGCCATGTCCCGGCCCGCCGCCTCCACGCCGACCGTGTCCGTGCCGAACAGGGCTGCGGCCAGGTCGTCGCGCGTTCCCAGTTCGGTGTTCGCCCACCAGGACAGGCACGTCCCCCACCCGTCCCAGGTGTACGCGTTCTTCGGGTCGATGACCCGTTCATCGGACATGTCCACGCCTTCGCTCGTCACGTCCACCGGGATGTGTTCGGACGAGCGGGCGTTATCCGGCGCTTTCCAGAACTTTGCCGGTTCGTGCCCGCGACCTGAGCGACGGCCGTTCGACCCGGCGTCCGAGTAGCCTTGGGCGGTGTTCTCGGATCAGGGGCCCTCGTTGCGGGAGCTGGCGGTGCAGGCGCTGTCCTCGGTCGAGCGGGGATACGACCTGCTCGCACCGAAGTTCGACCGCACGCCGTTCCGGACGCCCGACGGCGTTCTCGACGCGACGGCCGGCGCGCTCCGGCCGCTCGGGCCGTTCGGGCGTGGGCTGGACGTGTGCTGCGGCACCGGCGCGGGCATGCGGACGCTCGAGGCCGTGTGCCGGGACGGGATCGCCGGGGTCGACTTCAGCGCCGGGATGCTCGCGCAGGCCCGAAACGCGCATCCGGACGCCGACCTGGTCCGGGCCGATGTGCGGAGCCTTTCCTTCGATGGGGAATTCGATCTGGCCGTGACGTTCGGGGCGCTCGGGCATCTGCTGCCCGCCGAGCGGCCCGCGGTCTTCGCCGGGGTGCATCGCGCGCTGCGTCCCGGCGGGCTCTTCGCCTTCCCGATCGGCGGCCCGCCGCCCGTCACGTCGGCGTTGTACTGGGCGCTGCTCGCCTTCGACGCGGTCATGCGGGTCCGGAACGCGGTCTGGCGTCCGCCGTTCGTGATGTACTACCGCACCTGCCCGCTGGGCGCGGTCCGCGACGATCTGGCGGCGGCCGGATTCGGCGTGACGACCGTCCCGCTGACGGCCCTGGGCCGGCGGGACGACGGCGCCCCGCGAGCCCGCCTCGTCCTCGCCCGCAAGGCCCCCGGTCCCGCCTGAGCCCGGATCGCCGCACAGTTCCAGTTTCTGGGAACGGTCTGGTCTCGGGCGTGCCAAAAGGGCGCCGGGTGCGGTTGCCGTTGACGATTGAAAGGGCACCTTTCGGACATCCAGTCCGGCTAAAGTTCGAGGAGGCCCACGATGACCAGGATGGCGCACGGCTCGGCCCGGCACCTCCCGCAGACGTCCGGCTGGCTGACGTTCGCCGGCACCCTCGCCATGGTGATCGGCGCGTTCAACGTGATCGACGGGCTGGTCGGCCTGTTCAACGACGACTACTACCTCGTCGGCAACAACAAGATCATGGTGTTCGACTTCACCGCCTGGGGCTGGTTCTGGCTGATCCTCGGCGCCGTCCAGATCGCCGTCGGCGCGGGGATCATCGCCGGGCGGATGTGGGCGCGCGCCGTGGGGGTGCTGTTCGCCGTCCTCGCGGCGATCGGCCACATCGCGTTCCTGCGGGCGTTCCCGCTCTGGTCGGTGCTGACCATCGCGATGTCGATCCTGCTGATCTACGCGCTCACCGCGCCGCCGCCGCGGGCCCGAGGCTGAGGTCCCGCGGGACGTCCCCGGCCGCGGCGCGATGCTCCACCGCCGCGGCCGGGTCCATGCCGTCCAGGACGGCCACCATGCCCTCGCGGGCCGGCGTCGGCGCAGGTGGGGCGGCTGACCAGACCGGTCAGGAATCGAGAAGCGGCGATGACCGGGCCGGAACTAGCGTGACCGGCGCGGGCGCCGCCGGACGGGGCGTCCCCCACCGACCGAGGAGCGATCATGAGCGAGTCTTCCACCCTGGGGATCAGGACGGTCCTGCACCCGGTGACCGACCTGGCCGCCGCCAAGGCCGTCTACACCGCCCTGCTCGGCGTCCCCCCGACGGCCGACTCGGAGTACTACGTCGGCTACGACGCCGAGGGCCAGCACATCGGGCTGGTGCCGCAGGGCGGGCCGCAGCGGATGGACTCCCCCGTCGCGTACTGGCACGTGCCGGACATCGAGGCGAAGCTGGCCGAGGTGACGGCGGCGGGCGCGACGCTCAAGGAGGCGGCGCGCGACGTCGGCGGCGGCCGCCTGGTGGCCTCGTTCACCGACCCCGACGGCAACGTCCTCGGACTCGTCCAGGACAAGTGACCGGGGTCCCTCCGGCCCGCCGCGGCGCGGGCCGGAGGAGCGGCGAACGGGACATACTGTCGGACTGAGCAGGCGGCGCCGACGCGGCCCGCCGGTCCGGGCCCGCCACCCGATGGGGAGAGCATGAGCACCACCACCAGCACGGACGCGCCGGACGGGGCGCGGCACGCCGCCGACGGCCACGACCTGATCCGCGTGCACGGCGCCCGCGAGAACAACCTCAAGGACGTCGCCATCGAGCTGCCGAAGCGGCGGCTGACGGTGTTCACCGGCGTGTCCGGCTCCGGCAAGACCTCGCTGGTGTTCAACACGATCGCCGCCGAGTCGCAGCGGATGATCAACGAGACGTACAGCACGTTCGTGCAGGGCTTCATGCCGGCGCAGGCGCGGCCGGACGTCGACGTGCTGGAGGGGCTGACCACGGCGATCATCGTCGACCAGCAGCGGCTGGGCGCCGACCCGCGCTCCACGGTCGGCACCGCCACCGACGCGCACGCGATGCTGCGGATCCTGTTCAGCCGGCTCGGCCGGCCGCACATCGGCTCGCCGCAGGCGTTCTCCTTCAACGTCGCGTCGATCAGCGGCGGCGGCGCCGTGAAGTTCGAACGCGGCGGCAAGACCGTCAAGGAGCAGCGCAGCTTCACGATCACCGGCGGGATGTGCCCGCGCTGCGAGGGCCGCGGCACGGTCTCCGACATCGACCTCGCCGAGCTGTACGACGCGGACAAGTCGCTGAACGAGGGCGCGCTCAAGATCCCCGGCTACACCATGGACGGCTGGTACGGGCGGATCTTCCGGGGCTGCGGCTACTTCGACCCGGACAAGCCGATCCGCGAGTACACCGAGAAGGAACTGGACGACCTGCTCCACCGGGGTCCGACGAAGATCAAGGTCGAAGGGATCAACCTGACCTACGAGGGGTTGATCCCGCGGATCCAGAAGTCGATGCTGTCCAAGGACGTCGACTCGCTGCAGCCGCACGTACGGGCGTTCGTGACGCGGGCGACGACGTTCACGGTCTGCCCGGACTGCGGCGGCACCCGGCTCACCGAGGCGGCCCGGTCGTCGAAGATCGCGGGGATGAGCATCGCCGACGCGTGCGCGATGCAGATCAGCGACCTGGCCGAATGGGTGCGCGGGCTGGACGAGCCGTCCGTCGCGCCGCTGCTCGGGAAGCTGGCGCACACCCTCGACTCGTTCGTGGAGATCGGGCTCGGCTACCTGTCCCTGGAGCGGCCGTCGGGCACGCTGTCGGGCGGCGAGGCGCAGCGCGTCAAGATGATCCGGCACCTCGGGTCGTCGCTCACCGACGTCACCTACGTCTTCGACGAGCCGACGATCGGCCTGCACCCGCACGACATCCAGCGGATGAACGGCCTGCTGCTGCGGCTGCGCGACAAGGGCAACACGGTCCTCGTCGTGGAGCACAAGCCGGAGGCGATCGCGATCGCCGACCACGTCGTCGACCTCGGGCCCGGCGCGGGCACGAACGGCGGCACCGTCTGCTACGAGGGCACCGTCGAGGGGCTGCGCGCGTCCGGCACGGTCACGGGCCGCCACCTCGACGACCGGGCCGCGCTGAAGAAGGCGGTGCGCGAGCCCACCGGCAGGCTGGAGATCCGCGGCGCGTCCGCGCACAACCTGCGGGACGTCGACGTCGACATCCCGCTCGGGGTGCTGACGGTCGTCACGGGCGTCGCCGGGTCCGGCAAGAGCTCGCTCGTGCACGGGTCGATCCCGGCGGGCGCGGGCGTGGTGGCGATCGACCAAAGCGCGATCCGCGGCTCGCGGCGCAGCAACCCCGCGACCTACACCGGGCTGCTCGACCCGATCCGCAAGGCGTTCGCGAAGGCGAACGGGGTGAAGCCCGCGCTGTTCAGCGCGAACTCCGCGGGCGCCTGCCCCGCCTGCAACGGCGCCGGCGTGATCTACACCGACCTCGCGATGATGGCCGGGGTCGCGGTGACCTGCGAGGAGTGCGAGGGCAAGCGGTTCCAGGAGGCGGTGCTCGGCTACCGCTACGGCGGCCGCGACATCGCCGAAGTGCTCGCGATGCCGGTCGCGGAGGCCGAGGACTTCTTCGGCGGCGGCGAGGCGCGGCTGCCCGCCGCCCACAAGATCCTCCGGCGGCTCGTCGACGTCGGGCTCGGCTACCTCGGCATCGGGCAGCCGCTCACCACCCTGTCCGGCGGCGAGCGGCAGCGGCTCAAGCTCGCCACCCACATGGGCGAGGACGGCGGCGTGTACGTGCTGGACGAGCCGACCGCGGGCCTGCACCTCGCCGACGTCGAGCAGCTGCTCGGGCTGCTGGACCGGCTCGTCGACGCGGGCAAGTCCGTCATCGTCATCGAGCACCACCAGGCCGTCATGGCGCACGCCGACTGGATCATCGACCTCGGTCCCGGCGCCGGCCACGACGGCGGCCGGATCGTGTTCGAGGGGACGCCCGCCGACCTCGTCGCCGCCCGCTCCACCCTCACCGGGGAGCACCTCGCCGCCTACGTCGGCGGCTGACCCGCCGTGCGCCCGCGCCTCGGACGGCCGGCACGCCGCGAGGATGTCACCGGCGCGACGTACGATCCCGATGTGGCCCGCAGGCAAGCCTCGGAGCAGCGCCTTCTCGACCTGGCGCGGATCCGGCGCGTCCGCGACCGGATCGACCGGGAGTACGCGCGGCCGCTCGACGTCGAGGCGCTCGCCCGCGGCGTGAACATGTCGGCGGGACACCTCAGCCGGGAGTTCCGCGCCGCCTACGGCGAGTCGCCGTACTCGTACCTGATGACGCGGCGCATCGAGCGGGCGATGGCGCTGCTGCGGCGCGGCGACCTCAGCGTCACCGAGGTGTGCTTCGAGGTCGGCTGCTCGTCGCTCGGCACGTTCAGCACCCGGTTCGCCGAGCTCGTCGGGATGCCGCCGAGCGTCTACCGGCGGCGGGCTGCGGAAACGCCGGGCGAGCTGCCATCGTGCGTGGCGAAGCAGGTGACGCGGCCGGTGCGGGGCCGTTCACCGGGCCCGGACGGGCCGCGGGGTTAGCCTGGCCTGCATGGACATCGCCATCCATTCGACGTTCCTCCCGCACGAGGACCCGGAGGAGTCGCTCGCCTTCTACCGCGACGTGCTCGGCTTCGAGGTCCGGCTGGACGTCGGCGGCGGGCGGATGCGCTGGATCACGGTCGGGCCGCCCGGCGGGGCGGGCACGGCCATCGTCCTGCACCCGCCGGCCGCCGACCCCGCCGTCACCGAGGACGAGCGGCGCACCATCGCCGAGATGATGGCGAAGGGCACCTACGCCATCATCCAGCTGGCCACGCCCGACCTCGACGGCGCCTTCAAGCGCCTGCAGGCGGGCAACGCCGACATCGTGCAGGAGCCGGCCGAGCAGCCGTACGGGGTGCGGGACTGCGCGGTCCGCGACCCCGCCGGCAACCTGATCCGCATCCAGCAGATCCGCTGACCCGAGCGCATTTCCGGGACGTCTTTCCGGAAAAGGCGTGCGGCGGGTCCGGCCGCGGCCGTCCGGGTCCCGGGGATGGTGCGGTAATTTGGGGCGGAATCCCCGAGCGAAGGGCGTCGTTCATGGCAGCGGGCGAGCCGGTCATCGACACGAGCGTTCCGCATTCGGCGCGCGTCTGGAACTACTGGCTGGGCGGCAAGGACAATTATCCGGTCGACCGGGAGGTCGGCGAGCAGGTCCGCGCGGTGTACCCGGGAATCGTGGACGTGGCGCGCCACGCGCGGGCGTTCCTCGGCCGCGCGGTGCGGTTCCTGGCGGGCGAGGCGGGCGTCGATCAGTTCCTCGACATCGGCACCGGGCTGCCGACGGTGGACAACACGCACGAGGTCGCGCAGCGGGCGAACCCGGCCTGCCGGATCGTCTACGTCGACAACGACCCGCTCGTCCTGACGCATGCCCGCGCCCTGCTCAACAGCGCCCCGGAGGGCGCGTGCGACTACATCAGCGCGGACGTCCGGGAGCCGGACGCCATCCTTGAACAGGCCGCCGCGACGCTGGACCTCGGCCGTCCCGTCGCGCTGATGATGCTCGGCATCCTCGGGAACGTGTGGGATGACGCGGAGGCGCGTGCGATCCGCGACCGGCTGATCGGGGCGCTGGCGCCGGGCAGTTTCCTCGTCCTGGAGGACGGCACCGACAAGGTCGACCCGGAGGCGGCGGCGCAGGCGGAGCAGACCCGCGCGGAGGCGGGCGACCCTTACAAGCTGCGGACTCCGGAGCAGATCGCGGGCTATTTCGACGGCCTGGAACTGCTGGATCCCGGCGTGGTCTCGGTGTCGCAATGGCGTCCGGAGCCCAATCCGTGGGGCAACCCGCCCGAGGTGACGGCATTCTGCGGCGTCGCGCGGAAACCGCCGGTCACCTGACGCGGCCTTTCCACGCACCGCCACGGCCCATCCAATGGAGGCGGGCGGAGTCGACGGTCATCGCGGCGTACATGAGCGCGATCAGCGGCAGCGCGGGCGCCCGGAACGGGGACAGTCCGTAAAAGCGCAGCATCGGAATGTAGGTGGCCGCCATCAGCGCCCAGGCGAGGAACCCGGCGACGGCGGGCAGCGGGCTGAGCGCCGCCAGGCCGGCGACCGCCGCGACGGGCGGGACCGCGTAGATCAGCAGCAGCCCGAGGACGGTGCCGGCCAGCAGCGCGGGCGAGTAGCGGAGCTGGTGGTAGGCGCTGCGGGCGATCATGGCCCACAGGTCGCCCAGGCGCGGGTAGGGGCGGCGGCTGACGACGTCCCGGTCCAGGTCGAGGCGGCAGCGGGCGCCGGCGCGCTTGAGGAGGCGGCCGAGCGCGACGTCGTCGATCAGCGCGTCGCGGATGGCGGCGAGCCCGCCCGCCGCCTCGAGCGTCTCGCGCCGGACGAGCATGCAGCCGCCGGCCGCGGCGGCGGTGCGGCGGCCCCGCGCGACCCGGCGGAACGGGTACAGCTGCGCGAAGAAGTACACGAACGCCGGGACGATCCACCGCTCCCAGGCGGTGGCGGTGCTCAGGGTCGCCATCCGGGAGACGAGGTCGCGGTCGTGCGCGGCGCGGACGAGCCGGGCCAGCGTGCCGGGCGCGTAGGCGATGTCGGCGTCGGTGAACAGGTAGAACGCGGGCTCGCCGGCGGCGCGGACGCCCTCGGACATCGCCCACACCTTGCCCGCCCATCCGGCGGGCCGCTCGCGGGCCCGCACGACCCGGGACGCGCCGAGCGCGGCGGCGGCCTCCGCGGTGCCGTCGGTGCTGGCGTCGTCCACGACCACGACGTCGAAGCGGCCGGGGTAGCGCTGCGCGAGGACGGTCGGCAGCGTCGCCGGCAGGACGGCGGCCTCGTCGCGGGCCGGGATGACGGCGGTGACGTGCGGCCAGGCGGACGGGTCGGCGGACGGGTCGGCGCCGCCGTCCGGGATCCCGGTCCGGGTGCGCCAGAAGCCGCCGTGCCCGGCCGCCAGGTACAGCCAGGCCGCGAGGGAGAGCAGTGCCAGGACGCTCGGGATCAGCACGTCCGGCAGCCTCGCATCCGGCGGCGGTGATCGTCCAGCATCACGGAGAGTGAATGCGGGCATCCACAGGGTGTGGATGCTCCCTGGCGCCGGCCGCTGGTCCGGACGACCGCGCGCATGCTGCTGACCGCCGCGTGCGCGCTGACCCTGTACGCGGTGGCGCCGCTGGACGTGCGGTTCGGGCCCGCGTCGGCGCTGGCGCTGCTCGGGGCGCTGGCGGCGCTGGGCGTGCTCGTCGGCTGGCAGGCGCGGTCGATCGTGTCCTCGCCGTCGCCGTGGCTGCGCGCGCTGGAGGCGCTGGTGACGTCGCTCGTGCTGTTCCTGGTGGTGTTCGCGTCGGCGTACCGGCTGATGGACAGCGGCGGGCCGGGGCACTTCTCGGAGCGCCTGTCGAAGGTGGACGCGTTCTACTTCACGGTGACGATGTTCTCCTCGGTCGGCTTCGGCGACATCGTGCCGCTGTCCACGGCGGCGCGCATCCTGGCGACCGTGCAGATGCTCGGCGACCTGGTGTTCCTCGGCGCGGTCGGGCGGGTGCTGCTGGAGGCGGCGCGCCGGGGCGCGCAGCGAGCCGGGCGCGGCGGCCTCCCCCGGCGGCCCCGCTAGCCGGGTCCGGCCAACACCGTTGATCTTCCCAGTGTTCGCTGGCATAGTTTCGGCGTCACACCGAGGAGGCATCCCATGAGGCACCGCATCACCGACGCCACCGCCGTCCGCAGGGCGCTCCCGGCCGGGCTCGCCGCCGCGCTGTGCGTCGCCGCCGCCGCTCCGGCCGCGTCCGCCGCCGCGCCCGCCGGCCCGGCGGCGCCGGCCACCGCGCCCACCTGGCAGGACGTCTCCCTTCCACCGCTCCCCGCGTCCGCCCGCCTGACCGACGTCGCCGCCGCCGGGCCGCGCGCCGCGTGGGCCGTCGGGGCGCAGAGCTCGCCGTCCGCACCGGTGATGCTGCGCTGGGACGGGCGCGCCTGGCGCACCGAGGCGCTGCCCGCGGCGGTCGCGCGGGGCGGCCTGCGGACGGTCGCCGCGTCCGGCCCGCGTTCGGCCTGGGCGCTCGGCGACCCGCAGCCGGACGGCTCCGGCACCGCCGTCCGCTGGAACGGGACGGCCTGGCGGCAGGTCGCGTTCCCCGCCGGGCTCACCGGGCTCGACGTGTCCGCACCGCGCGGCGGCGGGGCGTGGGCCGCCGCGCAGGACTACGGCACGTACGCCGCGGCCGTCCTGCACTACGAGCACGGCGCGTGGGTCGAGAAGGAGATGCCCGCCGGGACGTTCGCGCTGCTGTCGGTCTCGGCCCGCTCCGACGGCGACGTGTGGATCGGCGGCATGGACACCTCCACCGACACGCCGTTCATCTACCACTGGGACGGCCGGACGTGGACCGAGGCGCGGATCCAGAAGCCGGCCTGGGGCGCGATCAAGCGGATCGCCGCCGTCGCGTCCGATGACGTGTGGGCCTACCGGACCGACCTCATCCTCGGCGCCGAGCACACGCTGCTGCACTGGGACGGGACGGCCTGGACCGAGATCGCCGTGCCGGAGCCGACCGGCGCCCTCGCGGGCCTCACGCCGGACGGCGGCGGCGGCGTGTGGATGTCCGCCACGTCCGCCCAGGGCTCGTCCCTGTACCTGCACTACAGCGGCGGCCAGTGGACGACGGCACGCGGCCCCGTCCGCGGCACCGCCTACGTCGAGGTCGGCGACATCGCGCGGCTGCCGGGCCACGGGCCCGTCCTGTCGGTCGGGGACGTCTCGTCCGGCCCGATCGGCGAGGCCCTCCGCTGACCCCGGCCGGCCCCGGCAGGGGTCAGGAAGGGGCCGGAGAGATCAGCCGCCGGGGAGTTCGCCAAGCTTGACCTGGACGTCCTTCTTCGACCCGTCCGGCTGCTGAATCCGCACCTTGGCGGTGTCGCCGGGCTTCAGGTTCGCCAGGGCGGCGGCGAGCGCGGTCTGGTCGGGCGTCGCGGTGCCGTTCACCGCGAGGATCAGGTCGCCGGCCTTGATCCCGGCCTTGTCGGCGCCGGCGTTCTTCGTCACCTCCACCACGGCGACCGCGCTCTTCTCGCCGCTGTCCGGGTCGACGATCGTGCGGACGGTCGCGCCGATCGCGGCCCGCCCGGACTGCGACACCTTCCCGCTCCGGATCAGCTGCGGGACGATCTTCTTGACGGTCGCGCTCGGCGCCGCGAACCCGATGCCGGCGGCGGCCCCGCCGATCTGCGGGTCGGACGCGGCGGCGGTCGGGATGCCGATGACCCGCCCGTCCAGCGTGACGAGCGCGCCGCCGCTGTTGCCGGGGTTGATGGGCGCGCTGGTCTGGATCGCGTCGCCGATCGTCGCGCCGGGGAACGCGCCCTCCTGCTTGGTGGACACGGTCCGGTTCAGCGCGGAGACGATCCCGTTCGTCACGCTGCCGGCCAGGCCGAGCGGGTTGCCCATCGCCAGGACGATCTGGCCGACCTTGGCCTGGGTGGAGTCGCCGAAGGAGGCGGGGCGCAGGTTGCCGCCGCTCGCCTTCACCACCGCGAGGTCGTCGGCGACGAACGAGCCGACGAGGCTCGCCTTCAGCGGGCTGCCGCCGCTGGACGCGGTGACCCGGATCTGCTTCGCGCCCGCGACGACGTGGGCGTTGGTGACGATGTCGCCCTTGCCGTCGTAGACGACGCCGGACCCCTCGCCCTGGTCGGTCTCGATCTTCACGACCGAGGGCAGCACGGACCCGACGACCTGCTCGTACTGCTGCTGAAGCTGCGCCGCGCCGCCGGCCGGCGTGGGCGCCGCCGCGGCCGTCCGCACCTTCCCGCCGTCACCCCCGCCGCAGCCCGCCAGCAGCAGCGCCGTGCCCGCCAGGGCCCCCGCGAAGATCCTCACGTTCCGGTCCACCGAAACTCCCCCCTCCGCGTCCGGTCCTTCCCTTTTCCGCCGGGAAGGCACCCCCGACCCGCACGGACGTGATCACGCCGCGACCCCGCCCGCCACGCCGGTACCGCCGGTGCCGCGCCCGGCGGCACCGTCGAGGCCCCCTCCGCCTACCGGGAGGCGGGCGCCGGGATCAGTCCGTGAGCTCGTTCTTGCCGAAGAACGGCGCGTACCCGGACGGGAGCTGGCTCAGCAGGTGGTTCAGCTCGCCCCCGGAGACGGTGCCCGCGAGCGTGCTGAGCACGGCGTCGGCGTCCCACTCGGCGGTCCGCTCGGTGGCGCCGGTCATCCCGGCGACCCGGCGGCAGAACTCCGCCGACCCGTACGACTCGGCCCGCGCCGCGTCGCGGTCGCGCATCAGCTCGTCCAGCGGCTCGGGGAGCTGCGCCGCCAGGTGGTCCGCGCCCTCCTCGGTGAGCCGGTCCCGCAGGACGCTCAGCACCGCCTGGGTGACGCGCTCGGCCTCCTCCCGGCCGCTGTAGTCCCCGTTGTCGCGGACCGTCGCGATGAACTGCCCGTACTTCATGGTCTGTCCCCTCTCCGCACGTCTGCGTCCGGTCCTCCCTGCCGGGGTGCCCGCGAACGCGGCCTCCATTCGGCCCGCGACGTGGTGAATCGCCCCACGTCCCCGCATGGAACCGGCCCCTCGGGTAGGGCAGGGGGACGCTGCTGAGCGAGGAGTACGACACGGCGGCGGGGCGGCAGGTCGGCAACGTCCCGCAGGCGTACTCGCACGTGGTGCGGAGGCCCGACCCGGAGCCCTGCGGGGCGTGCGCGCACGGCCAGTTCGACATGTGCCGCAACGGCCGGTACACCGAGCGCGGCATCAAGGAGATCGACGGCTACGCGAGCCGGGCGTGGACGGTCGAGGCCGACTACGCGGTGAAGCTGGACCCGCGGCTCGCCGACGTCGGCATGCTGCTGGAGCCGACGACGGTGGTCGCGAAGGCGTGGGAGCAGGTCGACAAGGTCGGCGCGCGGGCCTGGTACGAGCCGACGTCGGTCCTGGTCACCGGTGCCGGTGTCAGGTCTCCATGCCGAGCAGCGGCTCGTCGGAGGCGCGCAGGTCCTGGTTCGGCAGGCCGTCGGGGAAGTCGCGGCGCACCCGTTCGAGCGCGGCCAGCGCGATGTCGAGGTGGCGCCGCTTGCTGGTCTCGTAGAAGGACCTCGCACCGTCCGACAGCTTGGGCGCGGCGTGCAGCGGCTTGTCCGAGACGCACAGCAGCGTCGCGTTCGGGATGCGGTACCGGAACCCGTTCGCGGCGATCGTCGCCGACTCCATGTCGACGGCGATGCAGCGGGCGCCCTTCATCGCCGCGAGCGTCCGGCGCTGGTTGAACTCCCAGTTGCGGTTGCCGGTGGTGTGCACCACGCCGAGCCGGTAGCCGGCCCCGGCCGCCTCCAGGCTGTCGAGCAGGATGGTGTTGAGCCGGTGGTTGGGGATGACCGGGATGTCGGTGGGGAGCACCTCGTCCAGCACCTGGTCGCCGCGCTGGTAGGCGGTGGCGAGCACGTAGTCGCCGAGCCGCTGGTGGTTGCGGAGCCCGCCGCAGTGCCCGACCATGATCATGGTGTCGGGGCGCAGCACCGCCAGGTGGTCGGTGATGGTCTTGGCGTTGGACGGGCCGACCCCGATGTCGACGAGGCTGACGCCGTCCCCCTCCGGGGTGCGGTGGTGCCAGGCGGCCATCTGGACGCCGGGGCGCTCCGGCCCCTCCGCGCCCGGGAACCGCTCCCGGAACGTCTCGACGTACATCGCGTAGTTGGTGAACAGCACGTGCCGCTGGAAGGACTCGGCGGGAGTCCCGCAGTAGTGCGAGAGCCGGTCCAGGGACAGGGCCATCCGCTCCGGCCCGAACAGGAACAGCTTCTTGCCGCGCAGGTCGACGTGGTCCTCGTCGAGCGCCGCGAAGAACCCCGGGTCGTCGAACGGCAGCGCCCGCCGCGACGCCCGAACGCTCACGTTCGCGCCGGCGCGGATCAGCGCAGACAGCTCCCGGCGCAGGTAGCCGCGGATCGCGCCCGGCCGCGCGAACTCGCCGGTGATGTGCGGGTTCGCCGCCGACCAGGGGCGTTCGACGTCGATCGCGGGATACCAGCCGTCCGCGTCGATCGCGCACAGGGCGTCCAGCAGCTCCTCCACCGCCGGAGCCGGGGCCCCCGCGGTCTCCGCCGGCGCCGCCGTGACCGGCCCGGCCGTGCCCGCCGCGTTCCGCTCGACCACCCGGACGCCTCCCTCCGAACCCCGTGCACGGGCGGCGTCCTCGGTCCGCCGCCCGCGGCGATCGTATCCGGCCGGACGACCGCGAGCAGGTGATCAGTTCATGAGTGTCGCCTTTGCACGGTCCTGAATGTCATTCTGTTCTGGACGAGGGCGGGTGCGCGCGCCCGCCCGCCGGCCCCGCCCCCGGAGCACGCATGCTTGACAAGGAAGCCCTCCGCCGGAAGTACCGCGCCGAACGCGACAAGCGCCTCCGCCCCGACGGCAACGCCCAGTACCAGCGGCTGACCGGCCGGTTCGCCCACTACCTCGCCGACCCGTACACCCCCGTCGCGCCGCGCGAGCCGCGCACCGACCACGTCACCGCCGCGTTCATCGGCGGCGGGTTCGCCGGGCTCGTCACCGGCGCCCGGCTGAAGGAGGCCGGCGTCGACGACGTCCGGATCGTCGAGAAGGGCGGCGACTTCGGCGGCACCTGGTACTGGAACCGGTACCCGGGCGCCCAGCCGCTGGGACTACGCCTACACCGGCGGCGACCCGTCCGGCGCGCCCATGGACCGGCTCGCGGACAAGCGCGTCGCGATCATCGGGACGGGCGCGACGGCCGTCCAGTGCGTCCCGCACCTCGCGCGCGCCTGCCGCGAGCTGTACGTCTTCCAGCGGACGCCGTCGTCGGTGGACGTCCGCGGCAACCACCCGATCGACCCCGAGTGGTTCGCCGGGATCGCGACGCCGGGCTGGCAGCGGCGCTGGCTGGAGAACTTCACCTCCAACCAGACCGGCGGCACCGCCGAGACCGACCTCGTCATGGACGGCTGGACCGACCTCAGCCGCCGCATCCGCGCCCGCTATGCCGCGCTCGGCCCCGGCGAGGCGACGCCCGAGCGGATGGCGGAGGTCTACGAGGAGTCCGACCACGAGAAGATGGAGGAGATCCGCGCCCGCGTCGACGCGATCGTCGAGGACCCGGAGACCGCGGCCGGGCTGAAGGCCTGGTACCGGCAGCTGTGCAAGCGGCCCTGCTTCCACGACGAGTACCTGCAGGCGTTCAACGTCCCCGGCACCCACCTCGTCGACACCGACGGGAAGGGCGTCGAGCGCGTCACCGCGTCCGGCGTCGTCGCGGGCGGCCGCGAGTACGAGGTGGACTGCGTCATCTACGCGTCCGGGTTCGAGGTCGGCACCGAGCACACCCGCCGCGCCGGCTACGACATGACCGGACGCGGCGGCGTGAAGCTGTCGGAGTACTGGTCGCAGGGGATGCGCACCCTGCACGGCACCCACGTCCACGGCTTCCCGAACGCGTTCATCGTGCAGCCCGCGCAGGGCGCGAACCTCATCTCCAACATCCCGCACAACCTCACCGAGGCGGGCGCGACGACCGCGGCGGTGATCCGGCACGCCCTCGACGGCGGGTACACCGAGGTCGAGGTGACGCGGGAGGCCGAGGACGCCTGGCTCGACCTGCTGCGCACCGCGCCGCCCCGGATGGCGTTCCTGCCGGACTGCACGCCCGGCTACTACAACAACGAGGGCCAGGCGCCGTCGCCGTGGTCGCTGCTGAACGTCGGCTACCCGGCCGGCCCCACCGCCTACTTCTCCTACCTGGAACGCTGGCGCACGACATTCGCGGGCCTACGGTTCCACTAACCGTTGAGTTGTGGCGTGTCGTGGTTATTCCGCGCGCGATAACCACGACACGCCACAAGTCAACGGGTTAGTCGGCGACGTAGCGGGTTCCGCCGCGGCGGCGGTCGTGCTCGCGCTGCCGCCGGACGACGTACGTCCCCGGCGCGCAGCCGGACGCGCCGTGCTCGGGATGCAGCAGGTACACGACCTCCGACGCCTCGAACACGCCGATGGCGAGGAGGGTGTCGTCGACGACGTTCCTCGTCCAGCGGCAGGTGCCGGGCTCGGCGACGAGCGAGTGCGTGTTGCGGCCCGCCTCGGCGCGCAGCAGCTCGACGCCCTCCGGCGGGACGTCCCGCCAGCCCGGGCGGGCGGACGGGCCGGGGCGCTCGGGCAGGACCTTCACGCCGGGGACGGCGTCCAGCGGGATGACGATCAGGTCGCCCTGGGCCTGCAGCGTCCCAGCCGTCGGCGTAGCGGACGGCCGGGCCGTCCGGGGCGTGCAGGCGCACCTCGCCGTCGTCCCCGCACGGCTCGGTGCGGACGGCGACGGGCCGCTCGGACACCGCGCACACGTCGTCGTGCGGCCACCACCAGCCGGCCGACGTGAGCGCGGCTTCCCACAGATCGAGGTGTTCGGCCTGCCCGGACGTGAACGGGACGCCCGCCAGACGGCGCACGACGTCGTAGTAGGCGATCCAGGAGACGCACAGCGTGCCGTACCAGGTGGGGGCCAGGCGCCGGAAATCGTGCGCCTCGCGTGCGGCCATGGCGAGCGTGCCGCGCACCGAGCGGGCCAGCGAGAACCGCACCTGCTGCTGGAACAGGCCGGCCAGGCCGGAGCAGTGCTCCCTGACCGCCTCGTCCAGGTCCAGGCGGAGCCGGAGCGCGGACGCGGCGAGTGCGCGCGCGGCGGGCCCGTCGAAGACGTGCGGGCCCTCCGGGCGCAGGCGCATCCCGGGCGGGACGGTCTCGAAGGCCGCGAGCGGCGAGGGAACCCAGTGGAACCGGGGAGGAGCGAGTCCGGCCAGGCGGTAGAGGCCGGAGATGGCCGCTTCGGCGGCCGGTCGGTCGGCGGGCCGCGCGCGCAGTGCCCGGCCCAGCCATGCGTCGCGGATGGCGGCAGCGTCCCGCTGCACGGCTCCGCTCATCGGATGCGGGCGGCGGCGCCCCTTTCATCGATCATGTACCGCATGCTGGCAGACGCCGGCCCGTCATGTCCACATACTTCACGCCCGCACTGGAGGATCCACCGCGACCCACCAGGAACCTCTCAGGGTTCTTTCACCGGACGTTGAACTGGGCCGCATAGACCGTCCGTCATGGGTCTGACACGACGCGGGTTCCTGATGGGGACGGTACTGGCCGGCGGGGCCGCCCTGGCGGGCGCGGCCGGAACGCTGCAACGCGGCGGCGGCACGGACGCCGATGCCGATACCGCAGCCGCCGCCGAGCCGAGCGGATACCTCACGCTGCCCGGAACGCAGCCGCCCAAGGTGACCGTCCGCCGCACCGGGCAGGTCGCGCCGGGGCTGGTGTTCCTCGGGCCGTTCCGCGGCACCGACTACGCCGACGCCCTGATCGTCGACGACGACGGCGAACCCGTCTGGTTCCGCGGCTCCACCGACCTCGTGACGGACCTGCGCGTCCAGACCTACAAGGGCGAGCCGGTGCTGACGTACTGGGAGGGCGCCCGGCTCACCGGCGGGCACGGCGCGGGCAACGGCGTCGTCCTCGACCGGACCTACACCAAGATCGCGGAGGTCCGGGCCGGCGACGGCGTGCAGGGCGACCTGCACGAGTTCCAGCTCACCGACCGCGGCACCGCGCTCCTCACCGCCTACCCCGAGGTCACCGCGGACCTGCGGCCGATCGGCGGCCCCCGCGACGGGCACGTGTACGGCTGCCGCGTCCAGGAGGTCGACATCGCGTCCGGGAAGGTGCTGCTCGACTGGCAGGCGCTCGACCACATCGACATCGCCGAGACCAGGATGCCGATGACCAAGGACACCGACGGGACGGAGGGCAAGACGTTCGACCCCGTCCACGTCAACTCCGTGCAGGCCTACGGCGACACGCTGCTGATCTCCGCCCGCGACACCTGCGCGCTGTACTGCGTCGACCGGCGGACCGGCGCGGTGCGGTGGCGGCTCGGCGGCCGGCGCAGCGACTTCGCGGTCGGCTCCCGCGCCGCGTTCGCCTGGCAGCACGACGCCCGCCGCCTCGACGCCACCACGATCTCGCTGTTCGACAACCACATCACCAACGTCGGCGACGGAGCGTCCCGCGGGCTCGTCCTGAAGATCGACGAGAAGGCCCGCAAGGCCACGCTGCTGCGCGAGTACACCGACGGCAAGACCTACGGGCAGTACATGGGCAACGTCCAGCAACTCCAGGGCGGCAACGTGCTCGTCGGGTACGGCTCGACCGCCGCGGTCATCGAGTACGGGCCGGACGGCGAGCCCGTCATGGAGATGACCGGCGCCGGCTCCTACCGCGCGTACCGCTCGCCCTGGTCGGCGCGGCCCGCGACGGCGCCGTCCGTCGCCGTCGCGTCGGTGGCGAGCGGGCGGATGCGGGTCCACGCGAGCTGGAACGGGGCCACCGACGTCGCGGCCTGGCGGTTCCGCACCGACGCGGACGCGGCCCGCTTCACGACCGCCGCGACCGTCCGGCGCACCGGATTCGAAACGGCCGCGACCATGCCGGTCGCGCCGCGCGTCATCGCCGAGGCGCTCGGCGCGGACGGCGGTCTCCTCGCCCGGTCCGCCGTCCAGGCCGTCAGCGTCTGATTCCGGCCCCGGGGTCAGGCCCCGGGCGGCCGGTTCAGCGTCGAGTTCAGCGCCCGCAGCCGGTCCAGCTCGCGGCGGTCCCGCTTCGTCGGGCGCCCCGCGCCCCGGTCCCGGCGGCCGATCGGGATCAGCGCCTCCCGCGGCGGCGGGGGCGGGCTCTTGTCGATCAGGCACTCGGCCGCCGCGGGCGCCCCCACCCGCTTGCGGACGATCTTCTGCACCACCACGATCCGCTCCCGGCCGTCGTGCCGCAGCCGCACCTCGTCGCCGATCTTCACCGCGGTCGCCGGCTTCGCCCGCTCGTCGTTCACCCGCACGTGCCCCGCGCGGCAGGCCGTCGTCGCCATCGACCGCGTCTTCAGCAGCCGGACGGACCAGATCCACAGATCGACCCGCACCGTCCCCTCGTCCGCCATGCCCAGGAGTCTATTGACCACGTCAACGGCTTATCCCGATCTTCGATGCGCCGTGATCCACGCGTCCGCCCGCTCCCACTGCGCGTACAGCCAGTTGATCCGGGCCTCCCGCTCCTCCGGGACGTCCTCCGCCGGGATCCGCCACCACCGCGCGCGGACCGGCTCCGTCAGCGGCACCCGCCGCCAGATGTCCCCGGCCGACGCCATGTGATCCAGCCCCACGTGCGCGACGAACACCACGTCCGCGCCGGGCGCCGCCTCGATCGCCGCGAGGACGCCGCCCGGCCGCGGCGGCATCAGGTTCCGCATCCGCGCCGCCCGCACCGCGTCGCGCCGCCGGCGGCGGCGCGCCAGCCGGCGGATCGCCCGGCGCCGCCGCTCCGGCGAGAAGTTCCCGCCCTCCGGGAAGATCAGCAGCGCGTCCCGCGGCCCCAGCCCCTCCGCCAGCCGCCCGATCCGCTCCGTCGCGCCGCCGCCCTGCACGAACACGTTCGGCAGCCGGTTCGCGGCGATGTCGATGCACGGATCGAGCTGCAGCTCCCCCTTCATCACCACCCGCGGCCGCCGCCGGTACCCCGACAGCAGGTGGTGGACGAGGATCAGCGCGTCGCCCGGACCCGCGTGCCGGCTGAGGACGATCAGCGGACGGTCGCCGCCCGTCCCGTCCCAGCTCCCCTCGTCCTCGACGCGCAGCCCGAGCCGCCGCCCCGCCACCGCGTACAGGCCCGCGACGTAACGGCGGATGACGTCGTAATGCCGCTCGTCACGCCCCCGCCCCGTACACCACAGCCACCCGCACTCCAGCACCGCCGCCGACTCCCGCAGCCCCCACGCCAGCGCGAACCACAGAAACCGGACGGCACGCCGGCGCTCCCGCCCGAACACCGTCCCGAAGAACCACACGAACGGGAACGCGAGCACCACCAGCGACGTCAGCAGGAACAGCACCGGCGTGCAGACCAGCCGCCGGACCACGGGGGGCGGCACCATCTCACACCCGCTCCTCGAGATACCTCGCCGACGCCGCGTACGCCCGCTCGATATGCCCCGCGATCCCCGACGCATCCCGGTACCGGATCTGCGTGTAGTCGACGCCCGCCTTATGCCGCTTCCCGCCCGCCGGCAGGACGTGCACCTCCAACCCGTCCGGCAGCGCCGCCATCTCCTCGAAGAACCGGTGCCGCCGCGCGATCTCGAACGCCACCATCCCCACCTCCCACGGCCTGCGCGGCGGCGCCAGCGCCCGCTCGACCCGCCCCACCTGCAACACGAAGATCCTCGTCGCGCCCAGCGCCACCGCCCGCCCCACCGGGATGCTGTGCACCAGCCCCCCGTCGAAGTAGTGCCGCCCGTCCACCTCCACCGGCGGCAGCAGCCCCGGCGCCGCGCACGACGCCAGCACCGCCGGGATCACCGGACCCCGCGAGAACCAGTGCCCCATCGCCGTCTCGATCCCCGCCGCCACGCACTGGAACGGCACCGCCATCTCCTCGAACGCCCGCGCCGGCAGCAGCCCGTCCAGCATCCGCCGCAGCGGCTCCGCCGAATGCAGATGCGTCCCCGACCGCGCCAGCGTCCACAACCGCTCCCACACCCGCGCCCCGAACACCTCCCGCGCCGCGTCGTCCGACCACACCCCGGTCAGCCGCTCCACCGCCGTCTCCGGATCCGCCGCGACGAACGCCCCGTTCAACGCCCCGATCGACGTCCCCACCACCAGATCGGGCCGCACCTCGGCCTCCTCCAGCGCCCGCAGCATCCCCACCTCGTGCGCACCGAGCACGCCCCCGCCGCCCAGCACGAACGCCGTCCCGCCCGACTCCGCCACCGTCCCTCCTCAGCCCACCGGTACATCCCCCCAGAAACCAAGCCAAATCCGCTTGACCTTCACACCCATGCGAGGCCCTACCGTCCCGGTATGACCACCCGGACACCACAGCGACGCGCGACGATCGTCCACGGCTACGGCGCCACCCCCGCCGACCACTGGTTCGGCGACCTCGCCGGACAACTCCGCCGCGCCGGCGTCGCTACCACGATCCCCGCGCTCCCGGACCCGCTGGACCCCGACCCCGCCGCGTGGACGGCCGCCGTCCGCGCCGCCGCCGGCGCCCCCGACGAGAACTCGATCATCGTCGCGCACAGCCTCGGCTGTCTCACCGCCCTGCGCCACCTGCGCGCCCTCCCGGCCCCGTCGCGCCTCGGCACCCTCGTCCTGGTCGCCGGCTTCACCGAGCCGCTGCCCGCCCTCCCCGGACTGGACGCCTACATAGCGGACGGCTGCGACGTCGAGGGCCTCGCCGACCGCATCGACCACCTCACGGTCCTCCGCTCGGACGCGGACCCGGTCGTCCCACCCGGCCACACCGACCGCCTCGCCCGGCGGCTCGGCACCACCGCCGAGATCGTCCCCGGCGCAGGCCATTTCCTGGCCACCGAAGGCATCACGTCCCTCCCCCAGGCCCTGACCGCCGCCCTACCCTGAAACGATCAGGTGCCGCAGTCGGCGCGCTCGGTGCGGTCAGTGCGGTAGGCGCGATCGGCGCGGTTTCTCTGTCCCTGTCCTCACATCCCCCCTTATCCACAGCCTGTGGATAAGGGGGGATGGTGCGAGCACCGAACATCCCCAAGCATGCGGCAGCACATGACGCATCAACCGCCCGACCTGAGTTCGCTCAGACGATCGGCCATGGGTTGCACACGTGCCGGAGGCCTTCAAGGGGGTGTTCGGCTGTTCTTCAAGGGGGTGTTCGGGTGTTCCTCGCGAGGAGTGTTCGGGTGTTCGAAAATCCACAAGAGGGGTGTTCGGGTGATGAGGTGGCGCTTGCGTACGGGGCCGCCCCTCCAAAGTCAAGGGCGCCTTCGGCGTCGCTACGCGATGGACTTCGTCCACCCTTGACTGTGGAGCCTCTGCGGCCCCTGGGCAGGTGTTGGGGGCCGGGGCCGCCGGCCCCGCCCCCCGGGGGCGCCCCCCC
>NZ_WBMS02000039.1:99695-101295 GCF_008923205.2 Actinomadura physcomitrii
GGTTTGGCATTCCTCCCCCCTTGGTTTGGGTCCCCTGGGGGGCCGGGGGGGGGGGGGGGGGGGGGGGCCCCCCCGCCCCCGCCCCCGGGTCGCGCCACCCCACCACCCCCCTCCGCAAGGAACCACGAGAACCAAAGGGACGCCGCAGAGGCACCCGACGACGAGACACGTCCTCGAAACCCGCCTCGCCTGCGCGATACCGGCGGCGCCGCCCGAGCTGAGGACACCACCCTGCCCGCTCTGCGGACCTCCTCCGGAGCCCCGACCGGCCGCCCCTGAGCCAGGTCCTCCATCTGGACGGTTCCGTTCCACAGAGCCGGTGACCATGGGAAAACATCGCCGACCCCGACGACGGCATCCAAGGCGCGTTGCGATCAGCGGCGCGTCGGTGTCGTCCAGCACCCACACCTGACCGCTCTCACCACCCGCCGCCGCGACCGCAGGTCCGCAGACCGGGGCCAGCGCGACACCCCCGGGCCGGTTCCCATCAACTCGTCCGCCGCCTGGGGTGCGCAGGCCCCAGACACCGCCCATCCCGCCACAGCGGCCCGCGATCAGCACGCGGACGGCCCCCACCGAGGCACGGGGGCGTCCTCCCAGCACCTCGCCGCGCCGCTTCGCAGCCCCATGGCCACACAGCCGACGTCGGGATCGTCGTCGCCGGGGTACTGCCCGAAAGGCGACCGAAGCAGTGGCCTGGTCCAAACACCGGTTTCCAGATCCACGCGCCGCCGACGCCACCGCCCGCCCTTGCGGCACCGCCGGTACGTCCAGTTCTGCCGCGTCGATCTACCTGCGGCCCGGTCACAAGGCATCGACTGGAGTCATGATGGGGCCGCGAGGCCAGGGCAGGATCCCCCGACGGGCCGTGAAGCCGCCGACCGGGTTGGGGGCCGTTCGGTGGTCATCCAGGTGTAGGACCAGGTGGCCCGGCTTCGATGGTGACCCACTGGCGTGCGGTGCGGTGCGGGTGTGGGTGTGGGTGTGCGGTGCAGTGTGGGCATGCCGAGGCCGCCCAGGACCCGAGTGGTTCCGGGCGGACTCGGCGGTCATGCCGGTCGTGCTGGTGGGGTGGGTTATGCGGCCCAGTCGAGGGGGTCGTCGGGTGGGCCGGTGCCGCCCGGCGGCCCGGTTGCGCCTCGGGCGTCGGCCGGTGGCAGCAGCCGGTAGACATATCGCCCGTCGGGATCCTTGCTGATGTGGATCTGGTCGGGGCTGGTGTGTTTGAACCGGTTGTGCCATCCGCAGGTGAGGGCGAGTTGGTCGATGTCGGTGGGCGATCGCCCCAAGGCCCATCCGTGGACGTGGTCGACCTCGCACAGCGTGCCAGGCATCTCGCATCCCCGCACCGCACACGAGGGGTACAGGGTTTCGAGAACCTGGCGTTGCGCAGCACTCGCGAACCGTTCCCGGTACCCGAGGTACAGCGGGGTGTTCCCGCGCCCCAGCAACAACGGTGAGACACCCGCCGCCAGGGCGATGCGGCGGGCTTGGGCGGCCGGGATCGGCGTCCCATCAGTGAGGCGGGCGGGGGCGTTGCCGCCGGTCAGTGTCTCCAGGTCGCAGATCACGGTGACCTTGGAGGCCTTGTGCCCGCCCG
>NZ_WBMS02000004.1 GCF_008923205.2 Actinomadura physcomitrii
GGCGCCGGCGAGCGCCTCGCGGACGCGGCGGCGCGGCGGCATCGCCGGCTCGGCGCCGCCGGACGGGCCCGGCGCGGCGGGCTCCATCAGCGAGATGGCCTGCGCGACGACGCCGACGCCGTCCGCGACGACGTGGTGCATCAGGAACACCAGCGTGGTGCGGCCGGGCGCGGCCCCGCCGACCAGGATCATCCGCCACAGCGGCCGGTCGCGGGGCAGCGGCTCGGCCTGGATCTCGGCGATCAGCGCGCGCAGGCCGTCCATCCCGTCGACGCCGCGCTCGGTGACGTGCCACGACCAGTCGAGGGCGGGATGGTCGCGCCAGACCGGGCGCCGCCACCGGCCGCCGTCCTCGAGCCGCTGCCGGAACCGCGGCAGCCGGTCGAGCCGGTCGCCGATCAGCCGGACCAGGTCGAGCCGGCCGAGCGCGCGGCGGGACGTGTCGAGCATGATGACGCCGCCCGTGTGCTGCGGCGCGGCGGCGCTCTCCACCGCGAGGAAGAACGCGTCCTGCGCCGGAACGCGCTCGGCGGCCGGGGGGCGCGCGGCCAACCGCTCGGCGGTGGCCACCGACAGCGCCACCAGCGGCACCGCCGCGACCGCGTCCAGCACGTAGTGGTTGGCCGTCGCGACGATGACGCAGGCGGTCACCGCGATGTGCGCGCCGTTCAGGATCCGCGCCGGCCGCGGCGCGCCCGCCCGCGCGAGCTGCGCCCCGGCCCATAAAGCCCAGGCCATGTGCAGGGACGGGACGGCCGCGAACCGGTCCGCGTGCTCGATCACCGGCGAGCCCCACGACCCCCACGTCCGGCCGAGCCGGACGGTGTCGACGAAGCCGAGGCCGCCCAGCAGCCGCGGCGGCATCACCGGGTACAGCGCGAAGCAGGCGATCGCGGCGACGTTCAGCATGACGAACGCGTTGCGCGCCGTCCGGTACCGGTCGGGGTGGCGCAGGTACAGCCAGGCCAGCACCGCGAACGTGACCGCGAGGTAGGCGGTCGCGTACTCGTAGTCGGCGAGGGCGCGCCAGGCGGGGCGTCCGGCGAGCCAGCCGTTGAGGGCCGGCTCCACGTCCAGGTGCAGGGCCCGCTCCAGCGCGAGCACCGACTCCCCGCGCCGGCGGGCCGCGTCCTGCCTGACCTGCTCCGGCAGCATCGCCACCAGGGAGTACAGCCCGAACAGCGCCAGCCCGAGCAGCACCTCGCCGCCGGCCCGCCCCCGCGTCCCGGCGCCGCCCCCGGTGAGGGCCGCGTCCCGCACGGTCACCGCGTCCTGAGTCCCCATCGTCCCCCCGACCGGCTGCTACCCAGCATTTCCGCCGGTCAGACGGCCATGACCGGAATCGAGGAGCATGTCCGGGATGCGCGCGGGGGGCCGGCCGGGGATCCGGTCCGCGATTCCGGGAACCATCTGGCACAGCGAGCCGTCTTCGATATATCGTTGTCGTATCGCGAGGGATCAAAGAGAGATCTCAGAAGGAAGGTGCGGAACATGGGAGCGGCACACGCGCACGGCGGACCCGACTGGCGCTGGGCGTTCGCGGCGGCGGCGCTCGGAGCGAAGGCCGCGCACGCGGCGTCCCGGCACGGCCCCCACGCGCACGGCCCCGGGCCGCGCGGCGAGTTCCCCGGCTTCGGCCCGATGTTCGGCGGCGGGCCCGGCCCCTGGGGACCGGGCGGATTCGGGCCCGGCCGGCCGCCGTGGGCGCGCGGGCGCGGCCCCTGGGGCCGCGGGCCCAAGGCGCGCAAGGGCAACGTCCGCGCGGCGATCCTCGTCCTGCTGGCCGAGGAGCCCCGCAACGGCTACCAGATCATCCAGGAGATCAACGAGCGCAGCGGCGGCGCATGGAAACCCAGCCCCGGCGCGGTCTACCCGGCGCTGCAGCAGCTCGCCGACGAGGGCCTCATCGCGGGCGAGGAGGGCGGCGGCCGGCGCACCTTCCACCTCACCGACGAGGGCCGCGCGCACGTCGAGGAGAACGCCGACCGGCTCGCCGAGCCGTGGGCGGAGATGACGCCCGAGTTCGGCGAGGGCGTCCCCGACCTGTTCAAGCAGGCCGCGCAGACGGGGGCCGCGGTCATGCAGATCGTCCACTCCGGCAGCCCCGAGCAGGTCGCCCGGGCACGCGACGTCCTGTCGGACGCCCGCCGGAGCCTGTACCGGATCCTGGCCGACGACGCGCCCGGCGACGGCTCCGCCGCCGACGCGGGCCCCACGGCCGACGACGACGAGGAGTAGACCGATGACTCGCCCGGACGACATCCGCATCGGCGACGCCGAGCGGGACGCCGTGATGGTCGCCCTGCACGACCACTTCGCGGCGGGGCGGCTCGACCGCGGTGAACTCGACGAGCGGCTCGACGCCGTGCTGGCCGCCAAGACGCGCGGCGACCTGCGCGCCCTCGTCCGCGACCTGCCCGCGCCGAACGGCCTGCCCGAACCGGAACGCCCCGCGGCGGCCTTCGCCGAGGGCCCCTGGGGCCACGGCCCCGCGCTGATGTTCGGCGGCCCGGGACACCCGATGCGCCGGCACCACCGCCATCACGGCCACCTGGCGCGCCGGCACGGGCCGCCCTTCCCGGCGTTCCCGCTGATGATCGCCGTGTTCCTCGCGCTCGCGTTCACGGTGGGCGTGGGGACGGCGGCGCTGGCCGTGCTGCACGTCGCGCTGGTGATCTGGCTGATCCGCGCGGCGATGCTGCTGGTCGGCGCCCGCCGCTCCCGCCGCCACCTCACCCCCGGCGCCTGAGCCGGGGGCACGCCTCGGGGGAGGTCACGCGTCGAGCGTCAGCTCGTAGTGCAGGGTCTTGTAGCGCTTCATCTTGTGGAAGAGCGGGACGGCGAAGCCCTGCTGGAAGCGGTGCTTGCGCGCCAGCAGCCGGCGGATCGGCTTCGCCTCCTCCTCGGTCAGCGGCCGGACGCGGCCGTGCACCGCGGGGCCGGTGACCTTGCCGCGGTAGGTGCTCGGCGCGACCTCGACCTCGGGGTTGCGGGCCATCCGCTTGACCTTGTACGCCTTGTCGTAGGTGCGGAAGTAGGCGCGGTCGCCGCGGACGACGACGTTCACCGGCGTCCCGACCGGCGTGCCGTCCTTGCGGTAGGTGGTCAGCAGGACGGTGCGCTGCCGGGCCAGGGCGTCGAGCGTCTCGCGGATGTTCGCGGTCTCCATTGCGGGCCTCCCTTGTTCTTGTTCTCGCCCAGGAGACTGGGGGGAGGCCCGCGAATGTGACATCAGGCCGGGCGCAGTTCTGCGGCCTCGGCGGCGAGGCCGCGGATCCGGTCCCAGTCCCCCGCGCCGACGGCGTCGGACGGGGTCAGCCAGGTGCCGCCGACGCAGCCGACGTTCGGCAGCGCGAGGTACTCGGCGGCGTTGCCGGGCCGGATCCCGCCGGTCGGGCAGAACGTGATCTGCGGCAGCGGCCCGCCGAGCGCCTTCAGGTAGGGGACGCCGCCCGCCGGCTCGGCCGGGAAGAACTTCATCGCGGTGACGCCGTCCTCCAGCAGCGCCATCGCCTCGGACGCGCTGGAGACGCCCGGCAGGAACGGCAGGCCGGTGTCCGCCATCGCGGCCCGCAGCCGGGGCATGCAGCCGGGGCTGACCAGGAACCGCGCGCCCGCCTTCAGCGACCGCTCGGCGTCCCGCGCGGTGACGACCGTGCCGGCGCCGACGACGGCGTCCGGCACCTCGGCGGCGATCCGCTCGATCGACTCGGCGGCGGCGGGCGTGCGCAGCGTCACCTCGATCGCGGGGAGGCCGCCCTCGACCAGGGCGCGGGCCAGCGGGACCGCGTGGTCGGCGTCGTCGAGGACGACGACCGGGACGACGGGCGCGAGGCCGAGCAGCTCTTCGGTGTTCATACGTGCTCCAGGTTCTCCAGGGCGGCCGGGGTCTGCGCCAGCCGGACGGCGGCGCCGACGAGGGCCGGGCCGGGGTGGACGATCAGCGAGGTCGGGATGGGCCGCAGGTAGTCCTCGACGGGCGGCTTGGCCTCGAAGCGGGCACGGAAGTCGCTGCCGCGCAGCGCGCCGGCGATGCGCGGCAGGATGCCGCCGCCGAGGTGGACGCCGCCGCGGGCGCCGAGGGTCAGCGCGACGTTCCCGGCGAGCGAGCCGAGGAGCGCGCAGAACATCGCGACGGCCTCCGCGCACAGCGGGTCGCCGTCGCGGGCGCAGATCCCCGCGGGGTCCAGCGGCTCGGCCTTCACACCGTCGAGTATCGCCAGGTAGCGGTGGATGCGGGCGAGGCCCGTCCCCGACAGCAGGGACTCGGCGCGGGCGGTGCCGTGCTCGGCGCGCAGCAGCCGCGCGACCGCCAGCTCCCGGTCGGTCGCGGCGGGCACGTCGACCTGCCCGCCCTCGCCGGCCAGCGGCACCCACCCGGCGGGCGTCGGGACGAGCCCGGCGACGCCGAGCCCGGTCCCGGGGCCGAGGACGGCGAGCGGCGCGGGACCGGCGGCGGGATCGGGCGCGGGACCGATCTGAATCAGGTCATCGGGGCCCAGGCGGGGCAGCGCGAGGGCGAGCGCCTCGAAGTCGTTGAGGATCTCCAGGTGCGGGACGCCGAGACGCTCGCGCACCGACTCCGCGGTGCCCTTCGGCCAGCCCGCGTTGGTCAGGTGGTAGGCCCCGTCGTGGACGGGACCCGCCACCGCCAGGCACGCGGCCGCAGGCCGGACGTCCGGGGCGTGCCGTCCGAGGTAGGCGGCGGCGGCCTCGGCCAGCCCGGCGTGGTCGCGGGTGGGCAGCGACTCGACCCGCTCCGGGACGCCGTCCGGGCCGTCGACGAGGGCGAAGCGGGCGTTCGTGCCGCCGACGTCGGCGACCAGCCAGGCCGTGCCCGCTCCAGTACTCAGGCTCACGCGAGTCTCCTGTGAGGGGGCGACCCCCCACACCCCCCGGTTCGCTTCGCTCATGCGAGTCTCCTGTGAGGGGGCGACCCCCCACACCCCCCGGCTCACGCGAATACCCCGGCGCCCAGCTCGGCGGCGGCCACGGAGCGGCGGAACGCGTCGAACAGCTCGCGGCCGGTGCCCGTCCACTCCTCCGCGGACGGTGCCGCGCCGCCGGGGATGCGCGCGTCGAACTCCTCGTCGGGGACGAGCACCTCGAGCAGCCCCTTGTCGGCGTCGAGCCGGACGATGTCGCCGTCGCGGACGCGGGCGAGCGGCCCGCCCGCCGCCGCCTCCGGCGACACGTGGATCGCGGCGGGCACCGCCCCCGAGGCGCCCGACATGCGCCCGTCCGTGACGAGCGCGACCCGGAACCCGCGGTCCTGGAGCACCGACAGCGGCGGGGTGAGGCGGTGCAGCTCCGGCATGCCGTTGGCGCGCGGGCCCTGGTGCCGGACGACCGCGACGACGTCCCGGTCCAGCTCGCCGGCGGCGAACGCCTCCTGCAGCGCCTCCTGCGACTCGAACACCCGGGCGGGCGCCTCCACCGTGCGGTGCTCGGGCCGCACCGCCGACACCTTGATCACCGCGCGGCCGAGGTTGCCGGACACGGTGTGCAGGCCTCCGTGGGTGTCGAACGGCTCGTCCGCCGGGCGCAGGACGTCGGTGTCGCCGGACTCGGCGGGCGCCTCGTCCCACACGACCCTGCCGCCGTCGAGCCGCGGCGCCTTCCGGTACGCGTCGAGGGTGGCGCCGCCGACGGTTCGCGCGTCCTCGTGCAGCAGCCCCGCGTCGATCAGCTCGCCGATGAGGAACGCGGTGCCGCCCGCGGCGTGGAAGTGGTTCACATCGGCGGTCCCGTTCGGGTAGAGCCGGGTGAGCAGCGGCGTCACCTTCGACAGCTCGTCGAAGTCGTCCCAGGTCAGCTCGATGCCGGCGGCGGCGGCCATCGCGACCAGGTGCAGCGTGTGGTTGGTGGACCCGCCGGTCGCGAGCAGCGCGGTGATCGCGTTGGCGAACGCCCGCTCGTCCAGCAGCTCGCCGATCGGGGTGTACTCGTCGGCGAGGTCGGTCAGCTTGAGGATGCGCCGCCCGGCCGCCTCGGTCAGCCCGTCGCGCAGCGGGGTCCCCGGCGGGACGAAGCTGGCGCCCGGCAGGTGCAGGCCCATGACCTCCATGAGCAGCTGGTTGGAGTTGGCCGTCCCGTAGAAGGTGCAGGTGCCGGGCGAGTGGTAGGACGCGGCCTCCGCGGCGAGCAGCTCGTCCCGGCCGATCTCCCCCGCCGCGTACCGCTTGCGGACCCTGGCCTTCTGCGCGTTCGGCAGCCCCGACGCCATCGGCCCGGCCGGCACCAGGATCACCGGCAGGTGCCCGAACGCCAGCGCCCCGATCACCAGCCCCGGGACGATCTTGTCGCAGACCCCGAGCAGCAGCGCGCCGTCGAACATGTCGTGCGACAGCGCCACCGCCGTCGCCATCGCCACCACGTCCCGGCTGAACAGCGACAGCTCCATGCCCGCGCGGCCCTGCGTGATGCCGTCGCACATCGCCGGGACGCCGCCCGCGAACTGCGCGGTGCCGCCCGCCCGCCGGATCGCGGCCTTCAGGATGTCCGGGTAGTCCTTCAACGGCTGGTGCGCGGAGAGCATGTCGTTGTACGCCGACACGATCGCGATGTTCGGCGTGGCGTTCCCGCGCAGCCACAGCTTGTCCTGGACGCCGCAGGCCGCGAACCCGTGCGCCAGGTTCGCGCACCCCATGCCGCCGCGCGCCGGGCCCTGCGTGCGGGCGGCGGAGACGCGGTCGAGGTAGGCGGTGCGCCGGGCGGCGCTCCGCTCGGCGATCCGCTGTGTGACACGTTCCAGGACGGGGTGCAAGGCCATCGCGAGCTCCAGACCAGGGGGATCAATAGATCGCCAAACTATCGAGACATAGGTCACCCGTACAAGCCGACTTATGAACTTCAACTAACAAAAGTCCGTCTGTTCGGCTAACTGGACGTACTGAACGGGGCCGTGCTTGACTGGCCGGATGCCGCGTCCCGTGACCCGCCCGTGCACGACCGGCGACGTGCTGCGCCTCATCCGCGAGGACGGCGTCGCCACCCGCGCCGACCTGGGCCGCGTCACCGGCCTGTCCCGGCCCGCCGTCGCGTCCCGCGTCGCCGACCTGATCGCCCGCGGCCTCGTCGTCGAGCGCGCCGACGGCCCGTCCACCGGCGGGCGGCCCCCGGCCCGCCTCGCGTTCAACGCCGCCGGCGGCACCGTGCTCGTCGCCAACCTCGGCCAGTCCCGCGGCCAGGTCGCCGTCTGCGACCTCGCCGGCCGCGTCCTCGCCCAGGCCGACGCGCCGCCCGCCGGCCCCACCGCGGGCGAGACCCTGCCCCGCCTCATCGACCAGTGGACCGACCTGCTCGCCGGATCCGGCATCGACCCGGCGTCCGTCCGGGGCGTCGGCCTCGGCGTGCCCGACGCCGTCGAGCACGTCGCCGGACGCTGGGACCGCGTCGAGGTCGGCCCGCCCGTCCAGGAGCGCTTCGGCGTCCCCGCCCACCTCGACAACGAGGTCAACACCGCCGCGCTCGGCGAGCACCAGGCCCACCCCGGCGTCCGCGACCTGCTGTTCGTCAAGGTGTCCACCGGCATCGGCGCGGGCGTGATCGCGGGCGGCGCCATCCAGCGCGGCGCGCTCGGCGCGGCCGGCGAGATCGGCCACGTGCCCGTCCCGGCCGCCGGGGACGCCCCGTGCCGCTGCGGCAACACCGGCTGCGTCGAGGCCGTCGCCGGCGGCACCGCGCTGCTCGCCCGCTCGTCCGCCGCGGACCTGCCCGCCCTCGCCGCGATGGCCCGCGCCGGCGACCCCGCCACCGTCGCGCTGCTGCGCGAGGCGGGCCGCCGCATCGGCGAGGTCGTCGCCACCGCCGTGAACCTGCTCAACCCCGCCGTCGTCGTCCTCGGCGGCGACCTCGTCGGCGCCGACGAACCGCTCATCGCGGGCCTGCGCGAGGTCGTCTACCAGCGCTCCACCGTGCTCGCGACGCGCAGCCTGCGCATCGAGCCGAGCCGCCTCGGCGAGAGCGCCGGCCTCACCGGCTGCGCCGCCATGGTCCTCGGCAACGTCCTGTCCCCCGAGGCCGTCGACGCCCTGTGACCTGGGCGGTCAGCCCGCGGTGGGGGCGAGGTCGTCGGCGACGCGGCCGCCGGCCACGGTGAGGCGGCGGGTGGTGCGGACGGCCCGCAGCATCCGCCGGTCATGCGTGACCAGCAGCAGCGTGCCCGGGTAGGACTCCAGCGCGGACTCCAGCTGCTCGATCGCCGGGAGGTCCAGGTGGTTGGTCGGCTCGTCCAGCACCAGCAGGTTGACGCCCTTGCCCTGGAGCAGGGCCAGCGCGGCGCGGGTCCGCTCGCCGGGCGACAGCGTCGCCGCAGGGCGCAGCACGTGGTCGGCGCGCAGCCCGAACTTCGCCAGCAGCGTCCGGACGGGCTCGGGCTCCAGCCCCGACGCGGCGGCGAACGCGTCCAGCAGCGGCTCGTCCCCGAGGAACAGGCCGCGCGCCTGGTCGACCTCCCCGACGACCACGCCGGGGCCGAGCGCCGCGTCGCCCTCGTCCGGGACGATCCGGCCGAGCAGCGCGCCCAGCAGCGTGGTCTTGCCCGCGCCGTTCGCCCCGGTGATCGCGACCCGGTCGGCCCAGCCGATCTCCAGGTCCACCGGCCCCAGCGTGAACGCGCCGCGCCGCACGACAGCGCCGCGCAGCGTCGCCACCACCGCCCCGGACCGGGGCGCCGCGGCGATCTCCATCCGCAGCTCCCACTCCTTGCGGGGCTCCTCGACGGCGTCGAGCCGCTCGATGGCCCGCTCGGTCTGCCGCGCCTTCGCCGCCTGCTTCTCGCTCGCCTCCGACCGGAACCTGCGCCCGATCTTGTCGTTGTCGGTGGCCTTGCGGCGCGCGTTGCGGACGCCCTTGTCCATCCACGCGCGCTGCATCCGGCCGCGCTCCCGCAGCGCGGACAGCTTCCCGGCGTACTCCTCGTACTCGGCCCGCGCGTGCCGCCGGGCGACCTCGCGTTCGGCCAGGTAGGCGTCGTATCCGCCGCCGTAGAGGTTGATCTGGTGCTGGGCGAGGTCGAGCTCCAGGACGGACGTCACCGTCCGGGCCAGGAACTCGCGGTCATGGCTGACGACCACGGTCCCGGCGCGCAGGCCGGTGACGAAGCGCTCCAGCCGCTCCAGGCCGTCCAGGTCGAGATCGTTGGTGGGCTCGTCCAGCAGGAACACGTCGTACCGGCTGAGCAGCAGCGACGCCAGCCCGGCCCGGGCCGCCTGCCCGCCCGACAGCGCCGTCATCGGCCGGTCCAGCCCGACGCCGAGCCCGAGGTCGGCCGCGACCTCCCCCGCCCGGTCCTCCAGGTCGGCGCCGCCGAGGGCGAGCCAGCGCTCCAGGGCCGCGGCGTAGGCGTCGTCGGCGCCCGCGCGCCCCTCCACGAGGCCTTCGGTCGCCGCGTCCAGGTCGGCCTGGGCCCGCGCCACGCCCGTCCGGCGGGCGAGGAACGCCGCGACGGTCTCGTCCGGCCGCCGCTCCGGCTCCTGCGGCAGGTACCCGACGACCGCCGACGCCGGGCTGAGCTGGACGGCGCCCGACTCGGGCGTCCCGAGCCCGGCCAGCAGCCGCAGCAGCGTCGACTTCCCGGCCCCATTGCCGCCGACCAGCCCGACGACGTCGCCGGGCGCGACGACGAGATCGAGACCGTCGAACAGCGCCCGGTCCCCATGCCCGGCCGCGAGATCCTTGACGACGAGAGTGGCGCTCATAGGCTTCCCACGCTATCGGCCGCACGCCCCTGCGCCGGCCGTGCGGCCTCACCTGAGGCGGGCCACGTACTTGCCGGTGCCGTGGCCTTCCGCGAGCAGCTGATGGACGCCGGCCACCTCGGCGAGCGACCCGACCTCGGTGACCTCGACGTCCAGCCGCCCATCGGCGACCAGATCCAGAACACGGCGCACGGCCTCGGCCACGCGCGCGGGAGCCGAGGCCGACAGGCCGCTGATGCTGAAGCCGGCGATCGCGACGTTCCCCGCGAGGAGCCGCTTCATCGGCGGCAGGGGCGCGGGCCGTCCGCCGGCGGCGTTGCCGAAGAGCACGATCCGCGCGCCCGGTGCCGCGACGGCGAGATCGACGTCGAGCATGTCGGTTCCCAGCGGGTCCAGTACGACGTCCACACCGGCGTCGACGGTCTTCATGACCTCGGCCGCTATGTCCTCGTCCCGCGCCAGCGCGACGTCGTAGCCGCGCTTGCGGGCTTCGGCGACCTTGCCGGCGCGACCCACGGTGCCGATGCGGAGCCCGCCGCCGAGCGCGGGCACGAGCTGCGCGACCGCGGCGCCGATACCGCCGCTCGCCGAGTGCACCAGGACGCTCTCCCCGGGGCTGAAGCGCCCGGCCTGGGTGAGCAGGAGCAGCGCGCTCGCCAGCATGAGCGGGGCCGCCGCCGCGACGGGCATCGGGACCCCGTCGGGTACCGGCACGGTGAGCGCCGCCGGTGCGACCGCGACCTCCGCCAGGCCGCCGCCCGCCAGGGTGAGAGCCGCCACCTTCGTCCCGGGACGCAGGCCGGTGACGCCGTCGCCCACCTCGCGGACGATTCCCGCGACCTCCTTGCCGGGCGCGTAGGGCCAGGCGGGGACGTAACCGGGGTCGTCCCGGCGGGCCATCACATCGAGGAAGTTGATCCCGGCGTCGACGACCTCGATGGCCACCTCGGCCGGTCCCGGCCGGGGCGCGGGGAGCTCGACGACCTCGGTCCGGTCCGCGTTCCGGGCGGGACCGGTGAACATCAGCGTCCGCATGGGCCTCTCCTTCTTCGACGTTCGTAGTACAACGAAAGTAGTACCACAGTTGTACGATGTTCGTCGAAGGAGGACGAAGATGCCCCGATCACAGGGCCGCCGCCTGGCGCCGCAACACCCCGACGTCGACCGGATGGACCTGCTCGACGTCCTGCACGCGCTGGCCGACCCGACCCGCATGACCATCGTCCTGACCCTGCACGCGCAGCCGGAGCGCCCGTGCGGCACGTTCCCGGTGGACGTCGCGCCCTCGACCCTCTCCCACCACTTCCGGGTACTGCGCGAAGCGGGCGTCATCCGGCAACGCGACGACGGCAACCGCCGCTGGACGACCCTGCGCCACGAGGACCTCGAGCACCGCTTCCCCGGCCTGCTCGAGACCGTCGTCACCGCCTACCACCAGCAGCAAAGGCACACTCCCGGCGCCCATCGTTGATCACCAGGAGTCATCCGGTCCTTGCCGGACGTTGGGTTAGACATGAACCCGCTTTACCTGCAGACCGGAACGGCTCGGCCCCCGGATGCCCCGGCTCCGGCAGAGATCCGGCCGTTCACCGAGAGTGACCGCGCGGAGCTGCTCGCCCTGTTCGCCCGCGCCCGCGAGGGCTCCCCCTCGGCGTCCCTGTGGGGCCACGAGGAATCCGAGGCGGCGATCTACCTCACCCCCTATATGGACCTGGAGCCGGAGTCGATCTTCGTCGCCGAGTCCGGGGGACGGCTCGTGGGCTGCCTGACCGGGTGCCGCGACTCCTCCCGCCTTCCCAGCGAGGAAGCCCGCACGCTGGAGGCCATCCGGAGGCACCGCCTCATGCTGCGCCCCCGCCTGACCGCCTTCTTCGCGCGCAGCACGGCCGACCTGCTGTGGGCCGCGGCCCGCCGCCGTCCGAGGGCCGGGGCCTTCGAGGACGCCCGATGGCCCGCGCACCTGCACATCAACCTCGTCCCCGAGGCGCGCGGCACCGGAGCCGCCGAGAACCTCATGACCGTCTGGTTCGACCGGCTCCGATCCACCGGCTCCCCCGGCTGCCACCTGCAGACCCTCTGCGAGAACACCCGCGCCCTCGCGTTCTTCCGGCGGATGGGCTTCACCGAGCACGGCCCGGCCCGCCTCGTCCCCGGCGCCCGCTACCGCGGCGGACGCCTCCACCAGCGCACCATGACCTGGACCCCCTGACCTCAACCTCCTCTCAGGCCGGTTGGCGAACCTCGCTCGGGTGAGTCTCCACGTTCCTCAGGGCGGAGAGCACCATGTCCTCGGTCGAGTGCAGGGCGGCCATGGACTTTCGCTGATCATCACTTGAACAACCCCGGAGACCGGGTCCGGCATGCGCCGGACCGGGGCAGGGCAGATCACCAGCGGCTTTGTCGGGTGATCAACCGCAGTCCACCGCTATGGACCGCTCAATGCCGAACAGGGGAAGTCGGAGTGATGTCACGCCTCGCACTCGTGGCCCTGGCGGTCGCCGGCGCGCTTGCCGCCGCGATCACCGGGCCGCTGCGTCCCCCGTCACAGCCCGTCCGGGCGGCGTCCTCGCCACCGCCTCCAGCGGGCGCCAAGAACGGTGAGGCGTGGGCGTGGACGCAACTGGTCAACGGCGCCTCGCACACGACCGAGATCCGGTTCGCCACCACCGAGCAGCCCTCCGGCCAGTGCCCCACCGCGCAGTACAGGCAGGCGGGCCAGACCCGCACCGCGCCGATGCGGAAGGTGAGCGACCCCTACGTCACCGCGGGCGGGCTCCAGCAGTTCCCGACCACGCTCTGCACGCTGCAGGTCCCCGACGGGTCCACCGACGCGCTGATCGAGCCGAATACCACCAGCGCGGCGACCGTCCACCCCGGCAACCTGCAGCTCCCGCTGCCGGACTGGCCCGTCACCGGCCGCCCCCGGCGGATCGCCGTGATCGGCGACGCCGGCTGCGAGGTCGCCTCCCCCGTCTCCGGGTCCGCCGCCAACCAGGACTGCCTCAAGAGCTGGTCGTTGCACACCCTCGCCACGCACGCCGCCGCCCAGTCCCGCCCGGACCTCGTCGTCCACGTCGGCGACTACGTCTACCGCGAGCAGCCGCAGGCGGCGAACGACGCCTCGGCGGGCTGCAACGCCCAAGGCCAGGCGGCCGACTGGGGCTGCCTCGTCAAGGACTTCCTGCGGCCCGCCGAACCCCTGCTCGGGGAGGCGCCGTTCGTCTTCGCGCGGGGCAACCACGAGGTCTGCACATCGGGAAAGGTGGGGCGGGGCGCCGAATGGTTCCGCTACCTCGCCACCACCCCGCAGAAGGACAACGAGTGCTACACACTCCCGCAGACCCAGGTCGAACCGGAGCAGATCAACGCGGGCACGCTGCACTTCGTCCTGTTCGACTCGTCCGCCGCCGACGACGGAACCCAGCCCGACAAGGCCCAGGCGGGCCGTTACGCGAAGTGGTTCGACGAGGTGAACCGCCTGGCCGCCAACCACCCGCTGCACGACTACTTCCTCATCACCCACAAACCCTTGTGGACGGTCAAGCAGGCCTCGTCCACCGCCGTGACGTGGACGAACCCGACCCTGGCGAGCGGGGTCGCCCAGTCGGCGAGCAAGGCGCTGGCGCCCAACGTCCGCCTGGTGCTCTCCGGCCACCTGCACCTTTACCAGATGCTCGACTTCACTAAGAGCACACGTCCCCCGCAAGTGACCGTGGGCTCCTCGGGGACCACGCTCGACACCGCCCCGGACGACACCAAGGTGATGGGCAAGACCGTTGACGGCAAGACGGTCAAGAACTCGATCTCGCATGACGTGCACGGCTACGCGCTGCTGACCGACAAGGCCGGCCGGTGGCACCTGACGTTCCACGACGGTTCCGGAACGGCCTGGCCCCCGGACTGCACGCTGGGCAACGGCACCATCGAGGGCTTCACCTGCAAGTGAGCGCTCGCCGCGCCTCAGCGGCCGCCCCGCTCGTCAAGGTCAAGCTTTCCGAGCTTGATACGCGCCAGCAACCCGCCGAAGTCCCGAGCACTGACCCCGAGCCGAGGCCCCTCAGGATCCTTGGAATCCCGCACGCCAATCCGTCCGCCCAGGTCAGCCACCTCGACGCAAGCGTCGTCATTCCCGCCGCCGCTATGAGAGCTCTTACGCCACTTGGTCACTCGTAAGTCCTCATCGTCTGCTCGATCAGTTCCCTCGAAGCGTCCCTGGAAAGGGCAAACGCCCCGATCTGCTCGAACCGTATCGCGACGGTGGCAACCTCGTCACCGGCCTCGATCAGCCGTCCGCCGATCTGCGCTCCCGCGTAAGCCAGCTCCCTCGAGCGGATCTTGTAGATCTGAAGAGGGCCATCATGGCCTGGATGCCATCCCACCGATCTGGCCACGACGCGAATCATGGTGCGCGGATTCTCCCCCATCTTGAGAAGGTGACCAAGCTGATCCCGCATCACCGCGTGGTCGCCGATACGGCACTCGAGCACCTCTTGGTCGAGCAGGATCCACAGATATGGCGGCTCCTTGCGAAGCAGAATCTCCTGACGCTTCATCCGTGCCTTGGTCTCACGCTTCTGCTTCACGCATCCGCCCGGCAGCCCGCAGAAGCGCGAGAGCATAGTCCTCGGTCTGCGCCAGCAGCGGGATCGTCTTCCCATGATAAACCCGGACAACCTCTGCACTTTTCTCATACTGGATGAATTGCTTGAACCAGTCTGGATCGTGGCCCGTGCGGGCATAATGCATCAGCCGCTGGAAGTGCCCGCCGGTGTTCCACGCCTCGTCGAGAAGAGCAAGGTGATCGTCATTAGGACGAAACCTGCCGGCCTCCCAATTCGATACGGTCCCCCTCGTGGCCTTGACGATACGTGCCACCTGGGCGAGCGATAGACCTCGCTGGGTACGGTAAAACCACAGGTCAAAGGCCAGCCAGCCCCAAAGCGACGAGTTCGGGTCGATCGTTTCGCGCACCGACATGACAGCTCCTCGCGTATCGCATGCTTTGCAATCCAGTGCAGGCTAACCCCCGAGCGCCAATCCTGTGAAGCGGATCACACACGAACAGGACGGCGACCATGAACGATCAAGTACCGACCCTCCAAGTGCATAAATCAGGTGAAATCCGGATGACTCTACTCGCGGTGGAGTCTTCGGTCGCACTCGCTCGCGAAATCGTCCGTTACGCGCTCTACAACTGGGGCTACGGCCGATCCCTGGCGGACGACTCGATCCTCGTCATGAGCGAAATCACGACAAATGCAGTCGTTGTGGCCCGCGGTCAGCACATCCGGATTCGCATCGCCACGCACAACGGCGCACCCCTGCTCGAGTGCTGGGACCCGGTCCCAGAACTCCCGCTGCACCGCGACGCCGACGCAGAAGCAGAGAACGGACGCGGCCTCACGATCATCGCCGCCCATGCCAAGGACACGGGCGTCCGACCGTCCGCCACCGGCCAGGCAAGATCATCTGGGCCCTCATGCCGCCTGCCGACGCCCATCCACCACCATGACCCCTATGGCCTCTCACGCAGCCCGGAGCATCCAGGCCCCAGATCTCCGCAAGCCTTACTCCGAGGCAAGGAGGCTATAACCACAGGCCCGAGAAACCCCAAGCCCCTCACCAGAGGGCCGCCCAGCACAACCCTGGTTTCCAACTCCACAGATCACCGTCCAGGCATCTCCAGCTCAACTCGTCCACCAAAGGCACCTCTTGTCGCTTTTGCTCCGCGATGCGAGAGTTTCAGCGCAGTGTCGGCGACCGGAAGCGAGTGCCTCATGACGAGACCATGGGAAGCGGACCATCAAGCGGAGTTCCGGCGGAGGCTGGGCAAGACTGCCGCGGAAGTCGGCGACAGCCGCACCACGCAGGACTGCCCCGAGATCTGGGAGCTGGACAACGGCGACATCGCGGTGATCGGCCGTGACGCCACGGCCGCATATGCCGGCCGACTTCCATCCGGAGTCAGCATGGGCGCCGACGAGCGCCTCGTGATCATCTCAGGACGTCTGCTCTCGGCCGCCAAGCCGGACATCCGCGACGCCTGACCCCCGCCGAACGACGTTCACTTGCGGCGTGTCGTCCTTATCAGCGCCGTTTTAAGGACGACTCGCCGCAACTCAACGTCGACGGGCGAGGAGGTGGTCGAGGGCGGCGCCAGCGAGGGTGAAGGCACCTCCGGCGAGCAACGCGGCGACCATCGGCACCCTGCCCGGCTTGACGGCTCTGCAAGCACCACCCGACTGCCGCTGATCTGCGCCACAAAGTTCGCTAAGATGCGATCACATCACGTCCTACACTCATACTCACCACCTAATCCCCCATTCGTCACACAAAACACAATAAGCCAGTTTCCAGCCATTCAGCATTCGCAACGCATTTCGATTTTTCCGCGATCGAGGGTCCGTCGACCGCGAATCCACTTATCATTTGCGCATGCCCCTCAGTCGCAGCAAACGTGCTACCGGAAGCGCGTTTCTCTCAGCGCTCGGCGCACTACTCGTCATCGGCCTCGTCGTCACTCTCGCATTCAGTACGGCGATCATCTATCAAGAGCGTTCAGGGCACAGCGGCAATCGCTACGGCCTGGCGTGTATGGCTGCCTTCGCCGTCGCCGCTCTCGCAGGCGTCGCTGCCTTCCTCGTCATCCAAGCGCGCAGCGTCCGAATCACCAGAGAGGAGGCTCGGCGCATCGCGATTGCGGAGCTGCTCAAGATGGCGATGGACGATCCGGCGCTGGACGAGGCGTGGGGGCCGGTTCCGGAAGGCGAGGACCGGACGGCCCGCCGGCAGCTCATGTACATCAACATGATCGTCTCTGAGTGGCAGATGTCGTACGAGACGAAGGCCCTCCCAGAAGTGCGTCTGCGAGCCATCTCCCGCGAGATGTTCAGCGGCCGTCCCGGACGCGCCTACTGGCAGGAGGCCCGCCAGGTTCGTTTGAAGACGTCCGCCGACAAGCGGTCGCGCCGCTTTCACGAGATCCTGGACGAGGAGTACCGCCGAGCCCCCGCTCCCCCGCCCGAGACTCGGCGCTCCCGCCGCCGTCCGTGGGCGCTCCTCGCCGCCACAGCTGCCGGCGCCCTGGCCCTGGCCCCCATCCTCCGCCGCGCCCTGACCCGGCGCGGCACACGCTGAGATACCTGACCACGTGCGGCGGCCCCGGTTCCGCGCGGTTCGCGCGCGGGACCGGGGCCGTTGCCTGGTCAGCCTTCTGCGTGGGCTCCCTGGGCGGTGCGCTGGGCACCGGGGATCAGGGACGCGTAGACGATGATGTTGTCGACGTAGTGCCCGCGCCGGTGGTCGAACCTGCCGCCGCACGTGATGAGGCGCAGCTCCGGCCCGCCCTCGCGTCCGTAGACGCTGCCGGTCGGGAACTTGTCCTTGTCGACGCGCTGGATGCGGTCGATGCGGAAGGCGGGGACGGTCCCGTCCTTGCGGACGACCTCGATCCACCGTCCCGGACGGAGCGCGCCGAGCTTGTAGAACACGCCCGGCTGGGTCTTGGAGTCGACGTGGCCGACGAGGACGCTGCGGCCGTTCTCGCCGGGCGTCGGCCCCTCCTGGTACCAGCCGACCTGGTCGACCCGGCTGAGCGGCGGCACCTCCAGCTCCCCGTCCGACTTGGTGGAGACCCGGATGACCGGGGCGTCCACCTTGATGGACGGGATCCGGACCCGTTCGGGCACCGACGGCGCGAGCGCCTGCTCCGGGTTCGGCGCCGTGACGTCGGGCGCCTTCTCCACCAGGTTCGACGAAGGCGGCTGCGGCGGCGCGTCGGGGCCGGTCAGCCGGAACCCGACCACGCACATGGTGGCCCCTGTCGCGATGAGGACGGCGGCCAGCCAATACCACAGATGCATTGGCCGGCCGCTGCGCCTTGCTCTGCTCATCGGCTCAGGAGAGCTCCGGCGCCCTGCGGCGGAACGCCGCGATCGCGACCCCGCCGCCCAGCGCGATGACGCCAAGGCCGGCGCCGGCCAGCAGCGGGTTGCCGGACGCGGCGGAGGTACCGCCGGCACCGGCCATGACACCGCCGCGAGCCGAGCGGATCGGCTTCAGGTACGCGCCGAAGGACCACTTGCCGACCTGGTTCGCCGGCACGCTCTGGCGGAGCGCCCGCCAGCCGGCCTCGCTGGCCCGGCAGTCAGCCGTGATGTGCTGGCCGCGGTGCAGCTGCGGCGGCGAGGTGTTGTATCCCGTGCTCGGGCCCGTCCGAACGTTCAGCCTGCTCGCGGTGACCTCGTACCGGCAGCTCCGGCCGCTGTGGCTGAGCAGGCGCAGGTACTGGCCGGAGACCCACTTGCCGACCTGGTTCGAGCGGAGCTGGTGCCAGCCCGACTGGCTGGTGATGCAGTCGGCGCCGAGGTGCTTGGCGTGCTGCAGCGGCGGCGGCACCGTCTCCCACCTCGTGCCCGGGCCGGTGCGGACGTTCAGGGCGCTGGCGGTGACCTGGTAGCGGCAGATGGCCGGCGCGGCGGCCAGGTGCGGCGTGGCCGCCGCGTCGGCCGTGCCGGTGGTCAGCAGCATCAGGCCGCCGGCGGTCCCGGCGACCGCGAGCGCCATGCCAGTGCGCGCGCTTGAGCTCATTCTTCCCCCAACTAGTGATCTTGTTGATGCCGGAGGTGTCCGACTTCGTCGTGATCAAGCTGCCCCTAGTGCATTAGGCGCATGCCGTCGTGGTCGCAAACGTTGGGGATAGCGATCGGTCGGCAGATCGAAATTCTCATTGTCGGACGACAAAGCGGAGTTCTATCTCGCGCGACAATGTCCGCTATCATCGACAATGCGTTCATGCATGGCAAGGACGGAAATTCCCCCATTTTCGGGAGGCGGGTTCCCCAGGCCGCGCGGCGGCCGGCCGGTACCGCGAGGGTGCGTCGGCCGGCCGCTGCGAACGGCTCGAAGGTGCGGGTCAGGAGAGGCCCTTGAGCCGGCGGCGACGGGCCGCGACGGCGAGGCCGCCGCCCAGCGCGATCGCGCCGAGGCCGGCCCCGGCCAGCATCGGGTTCGCCGCAGCGGAAGTGCCGCCGGCACCGGCGGAGGCGCCGCCACTGGGGCTGATCGGCTTGAGGAACTGCCGGAAGACCCAGCCGTGCAGCTGGTTCCTCGGCACGCCCTCGTGCAGTTCGACCCAACCGCCGTCGCTCGCCTGGCAGTCCGCGCCGATGTGCAGGCCGAACTTCAGAGGCGGCGGGATGAGCTTGCCGCGCGGCGTCTCGTGGACGTTCAGGCCGCTCCGCGCGATGACCTCGTACCGGCAGATGTCGCCGGCGCCGACGGGGCCGCCGTGCGGCGCGGTGGCCGCCAGGGCGGCGCCGCCGCTCAGCAGGGTCAGGCCGCTCGCCGCGCCGGCCACCGCGAGCTTCACGCCATTTCGCGCGCTTGTCATCATACTTCTCCCCGAACTAGTGATCTTGTTCTTTGCCGGAGGTGTCCGACATCGTGTCGTTGATCACAGTTCCCGATTGATTTCTGCCGATGTCGCACTGATCGCAAACATTGGGAACAGCGTGGGGCGCCGATCGTGAAGTCCGCGTCGGAGTAGTCCCAAGCTAAGATCTTCTGCGGCCGCCAGAAGCCCAGATAATGGACATGCTGATCATGTACGGCAAAGACGATAAGCAATACGAGTCGCGACGATCAGGTCATCCGGCGGGGTCCGCGGTCCCGGGCCGGGCGCGGGCGTGGCAGGGTGGGCGCATGCTGCCGACGCACACGAGCACGGAGGAACGGGACGACGCCCGGGTGGCGCTGCTGCCCGTCGGGAGTTTCGAGCAGCACGGGCCGTTCCTGCCGCTGGCCACGGACACGGTGATCGCGTGCACCGTCGCCGACGCGATCGCCGAGCGGTATCCGGTGCGGGTGCTGCCGCCGGTGACGATCTCCTGCTCGCACGAGCACGCGGGCTGGCCCGGGACGGTCAGCATCTCGGCCGCGACCCTGTACGCGGTGGTGCGGGACGTGGCGGAGTCGCTGCGCAAGGCGGGCGTGCCGAAGCTGGTGCTGGTCAGCGGGCACGGCGGCAATTACGTGCTCGGGAACGTCGTCCAGGAGTCGGGCGGCGCCATGGCGCTGTTCCCCGGATTGGACGAATGGGAGGACGCGCGCGCCGCCGCCGGAATGGCGACGTCCGGCATCTCCGACATGCACGCCGGGGAGCTGGAGACGTCGATCCTGCTGCACGCGCACCCGGAGCTGGTGCGGCCCGGGTACGAGGGCGCCGACCACCTCGCCGACGACCGGCGCCACCTGCTGACGGCCGGGATGGCGGCCTACACCGCGTCCGGGGTCATCGGGCGGCCGTCACTGGCCTCCGCCCGCAAGGGCCGGGACGCGCTCGCCGGCCTCGCCGAGGCGTTCGGGAGCTGCCTCGCCGTTCTTGACCAGCAGGGCGAGGGCGCCCGGCAGCGCGGACACGAAGGTCAGCACGCCGTAGACGACGGAGATGGTGAGGCCCTCGGCCGAGCCTAGGCCGGCCGCACCGAACGCCAGGGCGGTCACGGCCTCGCGCGGTCCCCAGCCGCCGACGTTGATCGGCAGGCCCATGACCAGCAGCGCCAGCAGCAGCAGCGGCAGCAGTTCGGTGACGGGCGCGTGCGAGCCGGCGGCGCGCGCGGCGACGACGAACAGGGCGAGGTGCCCGGCGAGCGCCGCGGCCGACAGCGCCGCGATGCCCGGCCAGGCCGCGAGGACGCCGCGGGCCTCCGCGAGCGCGGCGGCGACGGCGCGGTGCCGCCAGCGGGCCAGCGCGAGCAGGACGCTCAGCACCAGCGCGGCCGGGATCAGCGCGGGCGTCAGCGCCGCCAGCAGCGACGGGCGGGCCGGCAGCACGGCCAGGCACGCGAGCACGAGGACGATCTGCCCCGCGGCGCGTTCCAGCACGACCGCGCGGACGCCGCGGCCGACGTCCCCGGCGCGGTGGCCGTGGCTGACGGCGCGGTGCACGTCGCCGAGGACGCCGGCGGGCAGCACCGCGTTGAGGAACAGCGCCCGGTAGTAGGCGGTGACGGCGCCGGACAGCGGCAGCGGGAGGCCGAGCCGGCGGGCGATCAGCCGCCAGCGGGCCGCGGCGCACACGGTGCTGACCAGGCCGGCGGCCAGCGCCGCCGCGATGGACGGCCCGTCGACCGCCTTCAGCGCGGCGACGAACGCGGACGTGCTGTGCCACCACAGCAGCCCGGCGAGGATCGCCAGGGCGGCGGCGACGCGCAGCCAGGGACGGAGCTTCACGTGGTTCCCCCGGGGAGTGCGAGCAGGTCGATGTGGTGGATCTCGGCGGTGAGGCGGCCGGCGGCGCAGTCGGCGAGCCGGCGGCGCAGGTACTCGGCGGCGGGTTCGGCGAGGTCGGGGCGCTGCTCGACGGCGGCGCCGACCCAGCCGCGCAGCCATTCGGCGGCCAGCTCGGCGCGGTCCGGGCCGAGCCGCCACAGGCTGGGGCGGGTCTGGACGGACGCCCCGCGGCGGCGGAACGCGGTAGCGGCCGCCGCGGCGGCGTCCGGTCCGAGCAGCCCGTCCCGCCGCTGGTGGGCGTCGAACGCGGCGCCGATCTCGGCGTCGAGCGGGTCGTGCGGGACGATCCGGACGCGTCCGGCGACGGTGAGGGTGAGCAGCGCGGGGCAGGACGCGGCGGCGGCGATCCCGTCGACCTGCTCGGCGGTGAGGACGTCCAGCAGCGCGGACGCGGTGACCAGGGACGCGCCGACGAGGTCGGCGGCGCGCAGGTCGGCGAGGTCGCCCTCGCGGGTCTCGAGGGTGGCGGGCGTGCCGTCGGCGGTGCGGTAGGTGTTGGCGCGGGCCTCCTCCAGCAGCGCGGGGTCGCCGTCGAACAGCACCCAGTGCTGGGGGCCGGGCAGGCGCGGGGCGAGCCAGCGGCCGAGGGCGCCGGTGCCGCAGCCGAGGTCCCAGATGACGAGCGGCTCGCCGGCGGGCAGGCGGGAGCGCAGCGGGGCGAGCAGCTCGCCGGCGCGGGCGGCGGCGTCGGCGTCCTCGCGCAGCGCCAGCCAGGCCGGGGCGAAAGCGGTCATGGTGTCTCCTCAGCGAGTCCGTCCAGGACGGCGGCCATGCGGCGGGACGTCTCGTCCCAGCCGGACAGGGTGTCGCGGCGCCGCCGGGCGGCGGCCCGCAGCCGGTCGCGCAGGCCGGGGTCCCGCAGCCAGCGGCGCAGGGCCGCGGCGAGTGCGGCGGGGTTGTCCGGGGGGACGAGCATGCCGGGGACGGTGCCGCCGGGCGCGTGCCCGAGGGTGCCGGGGACGCCGTCGACGTCGCTGGTCAGGACGGGGGTGCCGCGTGCGAGCGCCTCGGTGACGACCATGCCGTAGGTCTCCGAGCGGGTGGGCAGGACGGCGAGGTCGGCGGCGTCGTAGGCGGCGTCGAGGGCGCGCCCGGTGAGGGGCCCGGAGAGGTCGACGCGGTCGCCGAGGCCGTGCCGGTCGATGAGCCCGCGGACCCACGCGGTGTGGCCGGGGTCGCGGTCGAGGGGCCCGGCGCAGAGGCACGTCCACGGCAGGTCGGCGACGCGGCCGAGGGCCTCGGCGAGGACGTCGTGGCCCTTGCGCGGCGTCATGGACGCCACGCACAGCAGCCGGGACGCCCCGTCGGTGCCGGCGGCGAGCGGCGCGGGGTCCACGCCGGGCGGCACGGAGTGCACCCGGGCGGGATCGAGACCGTGCTGCCCGATCAGGCGCTTCATCGCCCACTGGCTGGTCGCGACGACCGCGGCGGCGGCGCGCAGCGTGTCGCGTTCGAGGGCGTCGAGATGCGCGTCGCCCTCGTCGACGAGCGGCATGTGGACGAGCACGGCGAGCCGCAGCCGGGACGCGTGCGGGACGACGACGTCCGGGACCCCGCACGCGACCAGGCCGTCCATCAGCACGGTGGTGCCGTCGGGCAGGTCGGCCAACGACCGGTCGAGCTGCGCGCGGGCCCCGGTGCCGGGCCGCGGCCAGCCGCCGGGCGCGGTGATCTCCCGGACGGGCCGTCCCGCGGCGGCGAGCCCCCGGCAGAGCCGCCGGTCGTAGACGTTGCCGCCGCTCGGGACGTCCGGGTCGTCGATGCCGCCCGGGACGACGAACGCGACGCCGGAGGTCATAGCGCCCGCTCGTAAGTCGCCCACGCGACGTGCGACTCGCGCAGCGTCACCTCGATCCCGGACAGCCCGCGCGCGCTCTCCCCCATCGCCCCGGCGTGGATCCGGTCGGCGAGCCGGTCGGCGACGACCTTCGCGAGGTACTCCGTCGTCGTGTTGACCCCGGCGAACTCGGGTTCGTCGTCCAGATTGCGGTAGTTCAGCTCCCGCAGCACCTCGCCGAGCTCGCGGGTGGCGAGCCCGATGTCGACGACGATGTTGTCGGCGTCGAGTTCCGCGCGGCGGAACGTCGCGTCCACGACGAAGGTGGCGCCGTGCAGCCGCCGTGCCGGTCCGAAGACCTCGCCGCGGAAGCTGTGCGCGACCATGAAGTGGTCGCGGACGGTGATGCCGAACAAGTGTGCCCTCCCTGTTGCCGTGCGGTTCCTGCGAGCAAAGCGTTCGTGCTAGCCGTGCGGATAGTCGATCCGGTGGCAGAGCGCGGGCGTCTCCCCGCTCGCCAAGCGGGCCATGGCCTGGGGAAGCTCCTCGAAGGGGCTGTTCCCCGTGATCAGCGCGTCGAAAGCCGGAGCGGCGAGCAGCCGCAGCGCCAGCGCGAGCCGGTCGCCGAACGCGCGGCGGGACCGCCGGGCCGGCGCGACCATGCCGACCTGGCTGGCGCGGACGGCGAGCCGGCGCGAGTGGAAGAACTCGCCGAGCGGGACGCTCACCTTCCGGTCCCCGTACCAGCTCAGCTCGATCACCTCGCCCTCGGGCGCGAGCAGCTCCAGCGACCGGGCGAGCCCGTCCTCCGTCGCGCTGGCGTGGAAGACCAGGTCCCGGCCGCCCTCGGCGTCGCCGGGCAGCGCGAACGAGACGCCGAGCGCGCGCGCCGTGCCCGCCCGCGCCGGGTCGACGTCGACGAGCTGGACGTCGCATCCCGGCAGCCCGGCCAGGACGCCCGCGACCGAGCAGCCGACCATGCCCGCGCCGACGACCGCGATCCGGTCGCCGACCAGCGGCGCCGCGTCCCACAGCGCGTTCACCGCGGTCTCCACCGTCCCGGCGAGGACGGCCCGCTCGGGCGGGACGCCGTCCGGCACCGGGACGACCGCGCCCGCCGGGACCACGTAGCGGGTCTGGTGCGGGTAGAGGCAGAACACGTGCCGCCCGGCCAGCTCCGGCGGGCCGTGCTCGACGACCCCGACGTTCAGGTACCCGTACTTGACCGGCCCGGGGAACGCGCCGTCCTGGAACGGCGCCCGCATCACCGCGTACTGGTTCTCCGGGACGCCGCCGCGGAAGACGAGCGTCTCGGTCCCCCGGCTGACGCCCGAGAACACCGTCCGGACGACGACCTCGCCGGGCCCCGGCTCCGGCAGCTCCACCGGGCGGATCTCCCCCTCACCGGGCGACCGGATCCAGAACGCGCGCGCGTCGAGCTCCATGAACCCCCCTTCCCCGGCGGGCCCGGCGGTGCCGGGCCGCCAGCGCCAGCACGTCCCGTCCGAACGACCAGGCCAGCAGCGCCAGCGCCGCCGCCGTGAACACCGCCGCGTACGGGACGGCGCCGGACGCGGCGGCCGTCAGCACGACGCCCTGCACCACCGCGACGGCCTTGCGCGCGAAGCTCGGCGGCAGCGGCGCCCGCAGCCACGGCAGCGCCCACGACGCCGCGACGAACGCGTACCGCATCGTCCCGATCGCCAGCACCCACAGCCCGGCGACCGCCGCGACCTGCACCGACAGCACCAGGATCAGCAGCGCGTCGACCTCCATGTCGAAGCGCGCGCCGAGCGCGGAGGTCGTCCCGGTGCGGCGCGCGACCTGGCCGTCCACCCCGTCCAGGACGAGCGCGGCGGCGGCGAGCGCGACCAGCGCCCCGGCCGGCCCGCCGTCCACGAGCCGTCCCGCGACGAGCGCGGCGACGCATCCGACGAGCACGACCCGCACCAGCGTGACGTGGTCGGCGGGCCGCAGCGCGCGCCGCCCCCGGAACGCGAACTCGAGGACGCCCCACGCGGCGAGCGCGTAGCCGATGCCGACGGCGAGGCCCACCGCGCCCGGCCGCAGCAGCGCCACGGCCGCCATCTGGACGCACGCCGCGCCGGCCAGCTCCCATGCCCGCCACACCACGGGCCCGCGCCATCCCGTCCGGAGCACGGGGCGCGACACCGTCATCGGCCGCGTCATCGGCACGCCTCGCCGGCGTCGACCGCGGCGGCCTGCGCGGGCACCACGCCGTCCAGCTGCGGGAGGTCGTGGCCGAGGCGGTCGCGCTTGGCGGTCAGGTAGCGGATGTTGTCGTCGCTGACCGGGACGAGGAGGGGGACCCGGGCGGCGACGTCGATGCCGTAGGACCGCAGCGCGCTGACCTTCGCGGGGTTGTTGGACAGCAGCCGCACCGACCCGACGCCGAGGTGGCGCAGCACCCGGGCGGCGGGCCCGTAGTCGCGGGTGTCGACCGGCAGCCCGATCGCGGTCGCGGAGTCGACGGTGTCGAGCCCCTGGTCCTGCAGGATGTGCGTGCGGATCTTGGCCACCAGCCCGATCCCGCGGCCTTCGTGGCCGCGCAGGTAGACCAGGACGCCGGCGCCCTCCCGGACGACCGCGTCCAACGCCGCGTCCAACTGGTCGCCGCACTCGCAGCGGGTGGCGCCGAAGATGTCGCCGGTCATGCACTCGGAGTGCATCCGGACGAGGACGCGCGCGCGGCCCGCGACGTCGCCGCGGACGAGCGCCATGTGCTCGTTCCCGTCGACCGGGTCCCGGAACGCGACGGCGCGGAACGTGCCGCGCCGCGTTCTCAGCTCCGCCTCCGCGATGTCCTCGCTGTCGATGCCCTGGTCGTGCATCTGCCCCTCCTCGGCTCGTGATCACCGTGCTCCGCAGCGATCGGTACGCAGCGGGCGCGGCGTGCGGTCGCGTCCCCGGCAATGAATCTGCCCGCGAATCATTCAGGCTCTGAATGGATCCTTCGGGCCGTTACACCGACTGGCACGGAGGGGAGGTACCCGAGGGTTCAGCGAATTCGCGCGCGGACCACGAGGTCGTGCAGGGCGCGCCGCGCCATGACGTGCTTCCACTTCGGCTCGCCGCGGTTGCGCAAGTCGCCTTGCAGCTTGCGGAACTGCGCGTCGGCGTAGCGGAGGAAGGTGCGGTGCGCGTGCCGGGACAGGAACGCGTCCCGGACGGCCAGCAGCTCCTCCCCGACCGGCGTGACCGTCTCGACGATCGGCGACCACAGGCACTCCAGCACGGTCGGGTTCGCGGCCAGCGCCAGCTCGCAGAACCGCTCGAGCTCCCACGAGAACTGCTCGGGCAGCGGGCCGTCCAGATGGGTCGGCGGCTTGGTGAATCGCCAGAACAGCGGGGCCGGCGCGGCGAACACGCCGCGCCGGTCGGTGTCGCTGCCGCCGGTCGCGAGGCCGTAGGCGCGCGAGCCGGTCACGACCGACAGCACGGTGTGGTCGCGGACGAGCCGGAGATCTTCGGAGGTCACGGACGAAGCCTGGCGCAGCCGCCCGCCGCCGCGCCACCGGGTTTGGCCGGCCGCTGCAAGGGGTTACAGCCTGGCAACGAGCTTGCAGAAACTTTCTGCAAGCTATTTACGAGGCTGCAAGCCGTTGCTAGCGTCCCGGTCCAGCCACCCCAATCCCGGACCTGCGGGGCGACGTCCGCGCCCCGCGAAGGAGGACCCCATGCGGCGCATCCCCCCGATCGGCGCCCCGAGAACCACCGGCCCCCTCGTCACCGGCCCCCTCGTCACCGGAACCGTCGTGTGCGCCGCCCTCGCGCTCACGCTCTCCGCGTGCGGCGGGGACGGCGGAGGCGGCTCGGACGGCGCCGCGAGCACGGCGAGCCTCACCGGCCGCGGGCCCATCACCTTCGTCACCGGCAAGGACCGCTCCGGCTACCTGCAGAAGCAGCTGGACGGTTGGAACGCCGACCACCCGAAGGAGTCGGTCCGGGTCATCGAGCTGCCGGACGAGCCGAACGACCAGCGCCAGCAGATGATCCAGAACGCGACGACGAAGTCCGACGCGTACACGGTGCTGAACCTGGACGTGGTGTGGACCGCGGAGTTCGCCGCGAACAGGTGGCTGACGCAAATACCGAAGGACAAGGTGGACCTGTCGAAGATGCTGCCCGCGACCGTCACGACGGGGCAGTACCGCGGCAACCTGTACGCGGTGCCGTCCACGTCCGACGCCGGGATGCTGTACTACCGCAAGGACCTGCTCGCCAAGGCCGGGATCTCCGCGCCGCCGAAGACCTACGCCGAGATGTGGTCCGACTGCGACAAGGTCCAGAAGCTGCCCGAGGGCAAGGGCGTCGACTGCTTCTTCACCGAGGTCAACAAGACCGAGAGCATCACCATCAGCGCGGTCGAGGCGATCGGCAGCGCCGGCGGGTCCATCGTCGGCGCGGACGGCAAGCCGACGCTGAACACGCCGCAGGCCGAGCAGGGCCTGGAGTTCCTGGTCGGCGCCAAGAAGGACGGCCGGATGCCGAAGGAGGCCGTCACCCTCGACACCGAGGGCGGCCGCCGCTACTTCCAGTCGGGCAAGCTGCTGTTCCAGCGGCAGTGGCCCTACCAGTACGCGCTCGCCGACAAGAGCGACGGCTCGTCGAAGGTCGCGGGGAAGTTCGCCGTCGCGCAGCTGCCCGGCCCGAACGGCCCCGGCGTCGCCAACCTCGGCGGCCACAACCTCGCGATCTCCGCGTTCGCCAAGAACAAGGCGACGGCGCTCGACTTCATCCGCTACCTGACCGGTGAGCAGTCGCAGCGCGCGAACCTCCTCGCCACCTCGCAGGCGCCGACGCTCGCCTCGCTGTACGACGACCCGGAGATGACGAAGAAGTTCCCGTACCTTCCGGTGCTGAAGCAGGCCATCACCAACGCGAAGCCGCGCCCCGTCGCGGTGAAGTACGGCGACGTCACCGCCGCGATCCAAGGCGAGGTGTACGACGCGGTGACCGGCAAGAAGTCCGTCGACCAGGCGCTGACCGACCTGCAGGGCAAGCTCGGTCCCCTGACCGCGCAGTGACCGGCATGACCACCACGTACGACGGCACGCCGCCCGCCGCGGACACCGCCGCGGCGGGCGCGGCGCGCCCGGGCGGGCGCGACGTGCAGGGCACGAAGCGGCTCGCGGCGCTGCTGCTGTCCCCGACGCTGCTCGTGCTCGCGCTGGTCATCGGCTACCCGGTGCTCGCCGGGTTCCGCGAGTCGCTGTACGCGCGCGGCGAGGGCCTGGACGCGAACGGGTTCGTCGTGCAGGGCGAGCGGTTCGCGGGCCTGGACAACTACACCGCGATCTTCCACGGCGACCGCGGCGACGCGTTCTGGAACGCGTTCGGCAACACGACGTTCTTCACCGTCACGACCGTCGTGCTGGAGACGGTGATCGGCGTCGGGATGGCGCTGATCATGCAGCAGGCGTTCCGCGGCCGGGGGCTGGTGCGGGCGAGCATCCTCGTCCCGTGGGCGATCCCGACCGCGATCTCCGGCCTGCTGTGGCGATGGATCTTCCAGGCGGACGGCGCCGCGAACGCGGTGCTGCGGCACCAGATCCTGTGGACCGCCGACGGCTTCCAGGCCAAGATCGCCGTCGTCATCGCCGAGGTCTGGAAGACCTCCCCGTTCATCGGGCTGCTCGTCCTCGCCGGCCTGCAGATGATCCCGCGCGAGGTGCACGAGGCCGCGCGGGTGGACGGCGCCGGGCCGCTCCAGCGGTTCAGGCGGATCACGCTGCCGCTGGTCAGGCCCGCGCTGCTGGTCGCGGTGCTGTTCCGGATGCTGGACGTGCTGCGGATGTTCGACCTGCCCGCCGTGCTGATCGGGGTGAACCAGAAGTCGGTGGAGACCCTGACGATGATCGCCTGGTTCGAGGCGTCCAACCTGCGGTACGGGTCCGCGGCGGCGTACGCGACGATCCTGTTCCTGTACATCGCGCTGATCGCCTACCTGTTCGTCAAGCTGCTCGGCGCCGACATCATCGGCGAGGCGCGGCAGCATTCGAAGCGGACCCGCAGGAACCGGCCCGTCAAAGGGCGCCGGAAGAAGGTGACCGCATGACGGGCTCCCTGCCGAAGCGGGTGCTGTCCTACCTCGGCCTCGCCGTCGTGGCCGCGTACTGCCTCGCGCCGTTCTACTGGATGGCCGTGTCGGCGTTCCGGCGGCCGCAGGACCAGTTCGACAACTCGATCGTCCCGACGCGCTGGTCGTGGGAGAACTTCCACGCGGTGTTCTCCGGCGACAACGGCTTCGGCCGCGCGCTGCTGAACAGCCTCGTCGTCGCGGGCTGCACCACCGTGCTGACCCTGCTCATCGGCACGTTCGCCGCGTACGCGCTCGCCCGGCTGGACTTCCGGTTCAAGAACGCGGTGCTCGGGCTGATCGTCGCGACCACGATGTTCCCGGGGATCTCGCAGCTGGTGCCCTTGCTGAAGCTGTTCACGGACATCAAGTGGATCAACACCTACCAGGCGATGGTCCTGCCCAGCCTGGGGTTCGCGCTGCCGCTGTCGGTCTGGCTGCTCACCGCCTTCTTCCGGCAGCTGCCCTACGAGCTGGAGCAGGCCGCGATGGTCGACGGCTGCACCCGCGGCCAGGCGTTCCGCAAGATCATCATTCCGCTGGCTGCGCCCGGGGTGTTCACCACGGCGATCCTGACGTTCATCGCCGCGTGGAACGAGTTCCTCATCGCGCTGTCCATGGTCAACAAGAAGGAGATGCAGACCGCCACCGTGGCGATCTCCAAGTTCACCGGCGTGTCGGGCTTCGACCAGCCGTTCGGCACCCAGATGGCGGCGGGGGTCATCGTGACCGTCCCCCTGATCGCCGTGGTGCTGGTCTTCCAGCGCCGCATCGTCGCCGGCCTCACCGCCGGCGGCGTCAAATAGACCGGCACGTTGAACAGACCGGCACGTCGCGTGCATCCGGCACGCACCCGAACCGAAGGACGTTCATGACGCAGGACACCCTCGCCGTCCCCGCGCCGGGCTCTCCCACCGGGGAACCCGCCCGCTGGTGGCGCGACGCCGTCATCTACCAGGTGTACGTGCGCAGCTTCGCCGACTCGGACGGGGACGGCGTCGGCGACCTGCCGGGCATCCGGTCCCGGCTGCCGTACCTGGCCTCGCTCGGCGTGGACGCGCTGTGGCTGACCCCGTTCTACGTCTCGCCGATGGCCGACTTCGGCTACGACGTCGCCGACTACCGCGACGTCGACCCGCTGTTCGGCACGCTCGACGACGCCCGCGGCCTGATCACCGACGCGCACGACCGCGGCCTGCGGATCATCGTCGACGTCGTGCCGAACCACACCTCCGACCGGCACGCCTGGTTCCGCGCGGCGCTCGCCGCCGCGCCCGGCTCGCCGGAGCGCGCCCGCTACGTCTTCCGCGACGGCCGCGGCCCCGGCGGTGCCGAGCCGCCCAACGACTGGGAGTCGGTGTTCGGCGGCCCCGCCTGGACGCGGGTGCCGGACGGGCAGTGGTACCTGCACCTGTTCGCCGCCGAGCAGCCCGACCTGGACTGGGAGAACCCCGAGGTCCGCGCCGAGTTCACCGGCATCCTGCGGTTCTGGCTCGACCTCGGCGTGGACGGGTTCCGGGTCGACGTCGCGCACGGCATGGCCAAGGCGCCCGGGCTGCCCGACGTCGGGCACCCGAACCAGGTCGAGATGCTCGGCACTGACGTCCTGCCGTACTTCGACCAGGACGCGGTCCACGGCATCCACCGCGAGTGGCGCCGCGTCCTGGACGGCTACGGCGGGCAGCGGATCGCGGTGGCGGAGGCGTGGGCGCCGACCCCCGAGCGGCTCGCGCTCTACACCCGCCCGGACGAGCTGCACCAGGCGTTCAACTTCCACTACCTGACCGCGCCGTGGGACGCGGCCGGGATGCGGGCGGTGGTCGAGGAGTCGCTGCGCACCGCGGGCGCGGTCGGCGCGCCCGCGACCTGGGTGCTGTCGAACCACGACGTGAAGCGGCACGTGACCCGCTACGGCGGCGGCGCCACCGGCCTGCGGCGCGCCCGCGCGGCGGCGCTGCTGACGCTCGCGCTGCCCGGCTCGGCGTACGTCTACCAGGGCGAGGAGCTGGGCCTTCCCGAGGTGCTCGACCTGCCGGAGGAGTTCCAGCAGGATCCGCAGCGGCTGCGCGGCGAGGGCCAGGGCCGCGACGGCTGCCGGGTGCCGCTGCCGTGGGAGGGCGAGGAGCCGCCGTTCGGCTTCGGCGCCGGCGGCTCGTCGTGGCTGCCGATCCCGACGTCCTGGCGCGACCTGACCGTCGCGGCGCAGAGCGAGGACCCCGGTTCGATGCTCGCGCTGTACCGGGCGGCGCTGCGCCTGCGCCGCGAGCATCCCGCGCTCGGCGACGGCCCGCTCCGCTGGCTGGACGGCCCCGAGGGCACGCTGTCGTTCGTCCGCGAGGACCCGGCGACCGGGCGCGCGTGCGCCTGCGTCGTGAACATGGGCGACCGCCCCGTCCGCGTCCCCGCCGAGGGCGGCCCGCTGCTCGCCAGCGGACCGGTCCACATCGACGGCGGCACGGCCGAGCTGCCGCCCGACACCGCGCTGTGGCAGAGCCGTGAAGAGGGATAATTTGAGGCCTATGACGACACGCCTGGCGGACATCGCCGCGCACGCCGGGGTGAGCGAGGCGACCGTGAGCCGGGTCCTGAACGGCAAGCCGGGCGTGTCGCCGTCCACCCGCCAGGCGGTGCTGACCGCGCTGGACGTGCTCGGCTACGAGCGGCCGGCCCGGCTGCGCCAGCGGCGGGCCGGGCTGATCGGGCTGATCATCCCGGAGCTGACCAACCCGATCTTCCCGGCGTTCGCCGAGGTCATCGAGAGCGCGCTGGCCCGGCACGGGTACATGGCGGTGCTGTGCTCGCAGGCGCCGGGCGGCATCGCCGAGGACGACTACATCGAGATGCTGCTGGAGCGCGGGGTCGCCGGGATCATCTTCGTCAACGGGCTGCACGCCAACGCGCGCTCGGACCGGGCCCGGTACGTCCGGCTGATCGAGCAGGCGCTGCCGGTCGTGCTGGTGAACGGGTACCGGCCCGACATCGACGCGCCGTTCATCTCCAATGACGACGTCGCGTCGCTGGAGGCGATCGTCGCGCATCTGGCCGCAATGGGCCACCGCCGGATCGGGCTGGCGATCGGGCAGGACGTGTACGTGCCGACGCGGCGCAAGACCGAGGGGTTCCGGCGGGCGATGGCGGCGCACACCGGGCTGCCGGCCGCCGAGGTCGACGAGCTGGTCGTCAACACGATGTACACGGTCGAGGGCGGGCAGGCGGCGGCGGCGAAGCTGCTGGACGCCGGGTGCACGGCGATCTGCGGCGGCAACGACATCATGGCGCTCGGCGCGATCCGCGCGGCCCGGGCGCGCGGCCTGCGGGTGCCCGAGGACGTGTCGGTGACCGGCATGGACGACTCGCTGCTGACCGCCTACCTCGACCCGCCGCTGACGACGATCCGGCAGGCCGTGCGGGAGATGTCGATGGCGGCGGTGAGCACGGTGCTGGACGAGATCCGGGGCGCGCGGTCGCCCCGGACGGAGATGCTGTTCCGTCCGGAACTGGTGGTGCGGCGGTCCACGGCGCCGGTCCCGGCGGGCCGGCGGCTGTCCACGGTACCGGAGGGCTGAGCCGGGTCCCGGCCGGGTCCCGGCCGGTCTGTCCGAGTTGTAACGGTTGTGTTGCGGCGGATTGACAGTGAGGCGGCTCACGGTCTTTCCTTCGTGGGAGCGCTCCCACGCAATGGAAGACACAACCTGAGAGGGGTCCGCCATGAGGGCCATCATGCGGCGCGGACTGGGTACGGCGATGGCGGTCCTGCTCGCCGGCGGTCTCGCGGCCGCCTGCGGCGGGGACGACAAGAAGGACTCGGACTCGGGGCCGGTGACGCTCACCGTCGACGTGTTCGGCGAGGTCGGCTACGACCAGCTGTACAAGCAGTACGAGCAGTCCCACCCCGGCGTGACCATCAAGCAGCGCAAGGTCTCCGACCTGGACACCTACAAGCCGCGCATCCAGCAGTGGATGGCCACGGGCAGCGGCGCCGGCGACGTGGTGATGCTGGAGGAGGGCATCCTCCCGCTCTACATGCAGCAGCGGACCAAGTTCCTCAACCTGTTCGACTACGGCGGCAAGGCCCTGCAGGACAAGTTCCTGCCCTGGAAGTGGCAGATGGGCATCAGCCCCGACGGCAAGCAGCTCGTCGGGCTCGGCACCGACGTGGGCCCCCTCGCCATGTGCTACCGCAAGGACCTGTTCAAGAAGGCCGGCCTGCCCACCGAGCGCGACGAGGTCGGCAGGCTCTGGCCGACGTGGGACGCGTTCCTGCAGACCGGGCAGAAGTTCCAGCAGAAGGTGTCCGGCCCCAAGTGGCTCGACGGCCCGACCGGGCTCTTCCGCGCCACCGTCCTGCAGAACGCCGGCGCCGGCCCCGGCTACAGCTTCTTCGACAAGGACGACAAGTTCGTCTTCGACACCAACCCGGCGGTGAAGCAGGCGTTCGACACCGCGCTGAAGTTCGAGCAGAACAAGCTCACCGCCGACACGTCGATCTTCACGCCGCCGTGGCAGACCGGCCTGAAGCGCGACACGTTCGCGACCGTGCCCTGCCCGTCCTGGATGCTCGGCGGCATCGAGCAGTTCTCCGGCGCGTCCGGCAAGGGCAAGTGGGACGTGGCCACCACGCCGGGCGGCTCGGGCTACTGGGGCGGCTCGTGGCTCGCCGTCCCCAAGCAGACCAAGCACCCGAAGCAGGCCGCCGCGCTCGCCGAGTTCCTGACCTCCCCGCAGGGCCAGATCGGCGCGTACAAGGCCGCCAACACCTTCCCGTCGTCGCCCCAGGCGGAGCAGGACCCGGCCGTCGCCGGCTCCACCAGCGCGTACTTCAACGACGCGCCCGCCGGCAAGATCTTCGGTTCCCTCGTCGCCGCGGTGAAGCCGGTCCACCTCGGCCCGAAGAACGAGGACGTCCGGGCGGCCGTGGAGAACGTGCTGATCTCGGTCGGCCAGGGCAAGGTCAAGCCGGACGAGGCCTGGTCCAAGGCCGTCGACGCGGCCAAGAAGGCCGCCAGGTAGCCGCCTCCCGCCGCGGCGGCGGCGCCGTGCCCCACCTCCCCGTACGGCGCCGCCGCCGTTCCCTTCCCCCGCTCAGTCCCGTCCTCGGAAAGGAGGCGCCAGGCCATGGCCACCGAACTGCGCCCCAGCCGGAACGGCCCCCAACACCCCCCGGCGAAGGCTCCTCCGGCGGCCCGCCGCTCCCTGCGGTCCCGGCTGACCCGGCTCGACGTGAAGGGCGCGCCGTACGCCTTCATCTCGCCGTTCTACCTCATCTTCGCGATCTTCGGCGCGTTCCCGCTGGTCTACACGCTGTGGGTGTCGCTGCACGACTGGGGGCTCGCCTCGGGCACCCGCAAGTGGGTCGGCTTCGACAACTACAAGTACCTGTGGAGCGACGCGGACTTCTGGCACGCGACGGTCAATACGGTCGCCATCTTCGTGCTGTCGACCGTGCCGCAGCTGCTGATCGCGCTGTTCATCGCCAACGCGCTCAACCGGCGGATGCGGATGCCGACCCTGTTCCGGATCGGCATGGTCGCGCCGCTGATCACCTCGACCGCCGCCGTCGCGATCGTGTTCACCGAGATGTTCGACCACGACTGGGGCATGATCAACTGGGCGCTCGGGCTGGTGGGCGTCGACCCGATCGCCTGGAGCACCAGCCGCGGCTGGTCCTGGGTGGCGATCGCCACCATGGTCGACTGGCGCTGGACGGGCTACAACGCGCTCATCTACCTCGCCGCGATGCAGGCGATCCCGAAGGACCTGTACGAGGCCGCCGCGATCGACGGCGCGTCCCGGATCCGGCAGTTCTGGCAGATCACCGTGCCGATGCTGCGCCCGACGATCATCTTCACCACGATCATCGCGACCATCGGCGGGCTGCAGCTGTTCACCGAGCCGGTCCTGTTCAGCGTGGGGACGCCCAACAAGATGGACGGCGGCCCGCTGCACCAGTTCCAGACGCTGACGATGTACATGTACGACAACGCCTTCGGCCATGACCGGTACGGCTACGGCGCCACGGTCGCGTGGGCCCTGTTCCTGATGATCATCCTGTTCTCGCTGATCAACTTCCTGTTCGTGCGGCGCACGGGAGGCACCAAGTGACCACGCTCCTGGCCGGCCCCGGCGACGCCCGGCACGCCCGCGACCAGCGCCCGGGCCGGCTGCGCGGGCTGTGGAACGCCAGCCCGCTGACCTACCTCACCCTGATCGTCGCGCTCGCCCTGTCGGTCTTCCCGATCTACTGGATGATCGCGGTGGCGACCCGCACCAACGACGTCGTCGCCGACGTCCCGCCGCCGCTGCTGCCCGGCGGGCACGGCGGCACCAACGTGCGCCGGCTGTTCGACAACCCCGACGCCTACTTCGCCAAGGGCCTGCTGAACTCCGCGATCGTCTCGGCGTGCGTGACCGTCTCCACCGTGTTCTTCGCCTCGCTGGCCGGCTTCGCGTTCGCCAAGCTGCGCTTCCGCGGCAAGAACGCGCTGCTGGTGACGATCATCGGGACGATGATGATCCCGGTGCAGATGGGCATCATCCCGCTCTACATGATCATGGTGAAGCTGGGCTGGCAGAACCACCTGCAGGCGGTGATCGTCCCGTTCCTCGTCACCGGGTTCGGCGTGTTCATGATGCGGCAGTACGCCGACCAGGCCGTCCCCGACGAGCTGATCGAGGCGGCCCGCGTGGACGGCTGCACGACGTTCGGCATCTACTGGCGCGTCGTGCTGCCCGCGCTGCGCCCCGCCGCGGGCGTCCTCGGCCTGTTCACGTTCATGCAGTCCTGGAACGACTTCATGTGGCCGCTGGCGACGCTCAGCCCCGAGAACCCCACGGTGCAGCTGTCGATCAACAACCTGGCGAACGCCTACTTCAACGACTACACGCTCATGTTCGCCGGAACCACCGTGGCGGTCCTGCCGCTGCTCGTGGTGTTCATCGTGTTCGGCCGCCAGATCATCGGCGGAATCATGGAAGGTGCAGTGAAGGCGTGACCTCTCTGGAATCCAGCGCCGTTCAGGACGACGCCGGCGCCCGCGACGCCGGCCCGCGGTTCCCCACCGGGTTCCGGTGGGGCGCCGCCACGGCCGCCTACCAGATCGAGGGGGCCGCCGCCGAGGACGGCCGCGGCCCGTCGGTCTGGGACACCTTCGCGCGCACCCCGGGCAAGGTCCTCGGCGGCGACACAGGGGACGTCGCCGTGGACCACTACCACCGGTACCCCGAGGACGTCGCGCTGATGCGGGAGCTCGGGCTGTCCGCCTACCGGTTCTCGGTCTCCTGGTCCCGGGTGCAGCCGGCCGGGGCCGGGGCCGCCAACGAGCGGGGGCTCGACTTCTACCGGCGCCTCGTCGACGAGCTGCTGGAGGCGGGGATCGAGCCCTGGCCGACGCTCTACCACTGGGACCTGCCGCAGCCGCTGGAGGACGCGGGCGGCTGGCCCGAGCGGGAGACCGCGTACCGGTTCGCCGACTACGCGGTGCTCGTGCACGAGGCCGTCGGCGACCGGGTGAAGCACTGGACGACGGTGAACGAGCCGTGGTGCGCGGCGTTCCTCGGGTACGCGTCGGGGGACCACGCGCCGGGCCGCCTCGACCCGGCCGGGTCGCTGCTGGCGGCGCACCACCTGATGCTGGCGCACGGCCTGGCGGTGCAGGCGCTGCGGGCCCGCCGCCCGGACGAGCTGTTCGGCGCGGCCGTCAACCTGTACGCGGTCTCCCCCGCGACCGACGACCCCGCCGACGTGGACGCGGCGCGCCGCATCGACGGCCTGCAGAACCGGCTGTTCCTCGATCCGCTGCTGCTCGGCCGCTACCCCGAGGACGTCCTCGCCGACACGGCCCGGCACGGGTTCGAGCCCGACGCCGCGGACCTCGCCGTCATCAACCAGCCGATCGACCAGCTCGGCATCAACTACTACACGCGGCACACGGTCGCGGGGACCCCCGGGGAGGCGGCGCAGACGGCGTCGGGGCCGTTCGCCGTGCACTCGCCGTGGGTGGGCAGCGAGCACGTCCGGTTCGTCCCGGCGGGCCGGCCGACGACCGGGATGGGCTGGGAGATCGACGAGGGCGGGCTGCACGAGGTGCTGACCCGGGTGCACCGCGAGTACCCGGCCGTCCCGCTGTACATCACCGAGAACGGCGCGGGCTACGACGAGGTGCCGGACGGCGATGGCACGGTCCACGACGCGGGGCGCATCGCCTACATCGACGCGCACCTGCGCGCGTGCCACGCCGCCATCGCCGACGGCGTCCCGCTGGCGGGCTATTTCACATGGTCGCTGCTGGATAATTTCGAGTGGGCCTGGGGCTACTCCAAGCGCTTCGGGCTGGTCCACGTGGACTACGCGACGCAGCGCCGGACGCCGAAGGACAGCGCGCGCTGGTACTCGGAGGTGATCCGGCGGGGCGGCCTGCCGGGGGCCGGCTGACGCGTCGCCGGATACCCCCCCCGGCCGGGCGGGACCGCCCGGCCGGCCGGGCCGGCGCCCCGGTGGCCGCCGGCCCGGCGGGACGGCGGCGACGCCGCAGGAACGACGACGCCGCAGGAACGACGGAGGGGCCTGATGACGCAGAGGGGCACGCGCCCGACCCTGGAGGAGGTCGCGGCGCGCGCCGGGGTCGGCCGCGGCACGGTGTCCCGGGTGGTCAACGGGTCGCCGCGGGTCAGCGAGCGGGCCCGGCAGGCGGTGCTGAAGGCGATCGACGAGCTCGGGTACGTGCCCAACCGGGCGGCCCGCACGCTGGTCACCCGGCGCACCGACACGGTGGCGCTGGTGGTCGCCGAGTCCGACCAGCGGCTGTTCGGCGAGCCGTACTTCGCCGGGATCATCCGCGGGATCAGCAACGGCCTCGGCGACACCGGCCTGCAGTTGCTGCTCGCCCTCGCCCGCTCCCCCGCCGAGTACGCGCGCCTGGAGCACTACCTGACCACCCAGCACGTGGACGGGGTGCTGCTGACCTCGCTGCACGCCGAGGACCCGCTGCCCGCCAAGCTGGAGGCCAACGGGGTGCCGACGGTGCTCGGCGGCCGGCCGCCGGGGCTGTCGCCGGTCAGCTACGTCGACGTCGACAACCGGCTCGGCGCGCGCGAGGCCGTCGGGCACCTCATCGCCGGGGGGCGGCGCCGCATCGCGACGATCGCCGGCCCGCAGGACATGGGGGTGGGCATCGACCGGCTCGCCGGCTACCGGGAGGCGCTCGGCGAGGCGGGGCTGCCGGAGTACGTCGCGTTCGGCGACTTCGGCGAGGCCACCGGCATCGCCGCCGCCGAGCGGCTGCTCGCGGGCGAGCCCGCGGTGGACGCGGTGTTCGCCGCGAGCGACCCGATGGCGCTCGGCACGCTGCGGGTGCTGCGCCGGCTCGGCCGCCGCGTCCCCGACGACGTCGCGGTGATCGGTTTCGACGACTCGGCCGCCGCGCCGCTGGCCGACCCGCCGCTGAGCAGCGTGCACCAGTCGCCGGAGGAGATGGGCGTGGCGATGGCGCGGCTGCTGGTGTCCCGGATCCGCGGCGAGGCCGTCGCCGACCCGGTGGTCATCATGCGCCCGCACCTGGTGCTGCGCGAGTCGGCCTAGCCCGGCGGCCCGGCGGCGCGGCGCCCTGTCATGAGCCCCGCCTATGATCGCTCATGACATCCCCGGACCCAGAGGGCCGACCTGCGGGCGGCGGCCCCGTCCCGGCCGGACCGGGACGGGGCCGTGGACGTCACCGGCCGAGTGAGGGCGGACAGGCGGGCCTCGCCGGTGAAGACCAAGTAGAGGTCGTGGCGGCCGGTGGCGTGCAGGGCGGCCGTCACGTCCTTGTAGGCGTACCTGTCGCCGGTGGACGGGACGGTGAGGGTCGCGTGGGTGTCGAAGCGCTTCGACAACCGGGCCGCGCGGGCCCGGACGCATGCCTCCTTCGGGTCCGGCGGGGCGGGACGGTCAGCGCGGCGCCGGGGCGGAACTCGCGCGCGGGGTCAGGGCCGGCGGCAGCAGCGTCGCGGCCGGGACGGACTCGCCGCCGAGCTTGCCCATCAGCAGCTCGACGGCGCGCGCGCCGACCTCCTGGGCGGGGATCGCGACGCCCGACAGCGGCGGCTCGGCGTGCTCGGCCATCTCGTCCGGGCAGATCGCGACGACCGACACGTCCTGCGGGACGGCGCGCCCGTTCGCGCGCAGCGCCCGCACGACCGTGTCCGCGACCGGCTCGTTGTGCACGAGGATCCCCGACAGCCCGGGACGCTCGGCGAGCAGCCGGGCGACCAGCGCGCGGGCCGCCTCCGGCGTCGCCTCGCACGGGTGGACGCCGCCGGACAGGCCGTGCTCGCGGACGGCCGCGCCGAACCCGTCCGCGACCCGCTGCGCGAACCCGGTCCGCCGCGCGTACACCTCGGGCGGCGAGCCGATCAGCGCGACCTCGCGGTGACCGAGCCCGGCCAGGTGCTCCACGCAGACCGCGCCGGCCGCGTGGAAGTCCAGGTCGATGCAGGTCAGGTCGCCGGCGTCGGCGGGGAAGCCGATGAGCACGCTCGGCCGGTCGAGGGAGCGCAGGAGCGGCAGCCGCGGGTCCTCCATCTGGACGTCCATGACGATCAGCGCGTCCACGAGCGCGCTGCCGGCGACGCGGCTCAGGCCGTCCTCGCCCTCCTCCTGCGTCAGCAGCAGCACGTCGTGGTCGTGCCGCCGCGCGGCGGTCACCACCGACATGGCGAACTGCATCACGACGGGCACCGCGATGCCCGAGCGGAGCGGGATCATCAGCGCGAGGACGTTGGAGCGGCTGCTCGCCAGCGCGCGGGCGCCGGCGTGCGGGCGGTAGCCGAGCTCGCGGATGCTGTCGCGGACCCGCTGCCGGGTCTCCTCGGAGATCGTCCGCTTGCCGCTCAGCACGTAGGACACCGTGCTCGGGGACACCCCGGCGTGCCGGGCCACGTCGGTGATCTTGACCACGGACCGTCCCGCCGTCGAGCGGTTCATCGCGCGTCCGATCCCGGCGGCGTGCGGATCGCGTCGCGGTACCAGAACGCGCTGTCCTTCCAGGTGCGCTCGCCCGTCGGATAGTCGACGTGGATCAGCCCGAAGCGCCGGTCGTAGCCGTAGGCCCACTCGAAGTTGTCGAGCAGCGACCAGGCGAAGTACCCGCGCAGGTCGACGCCCCCGTCGACGGCGCGCCCGGCCGCGGCGATGTGGTCGCGCAGGTAGCCGATGCGGCGGTCGTCGCGGACGCGGCCGTCCACCACCTCGTCGTCGAACGCGGCGCCGTTCTCGGTGACCATCAGCGGCACGTCCGGGTACTCGCGGTGCAGCCGCAGCAGCAGCTCCTCCAACCCGGACGGGTCGATCGGCCAGCCCATCGCCGTGTACGGGCCGGGCTGCTTCACGAACTCCAGGCCCTCGCAGCCGACGAACGGGGTCGCGGCGCCCTGCTTGTGGCCGTCGTCGTTCTCGCGCGGCGACGTCCCGTCCCACACGCGGACGAGCGTCGGCGAGTAGTAGTTGACGCCGAGGACGTCGAGCGGCGCCGCGATGACGTCGGCGTCGCCGTCGCGGACGAACCCCCAGTCGGTGACGGCGGCGGTGTCGGCGAGCAGGTCGGCGGGGTAGCCGCGCCCGAGCATCGGGTCGAGGAAGATCCGGTTGGCGACCGCGTCGGCCCGCCGGACGGCCTCGGCGTCGCCGCGCAGGTGGTGCAGGTTGAGGGTGACCGAGTGCCGCGCGGACGGCGGCACGACCCCGCGCAGCGCCCGGACGGCCAGGCCGTGCGCGAGGTTGAGGTGGTGCGCGGCGGCGAGCGCGTCCGCCGGGTCGGTGCGGCCCGGCGCGTGCACGCCGGCGGCGTAGCCGAGGAACGCCGAGCACCACGGCTCGTTCAGGGTCGTCCACGTCTCGACGCGGTCGCCGAGGACGCGGCCGACGCGTTCGGCGTAGTCGGCGAAGCGGCGGGCGGTGTCGCGCTCCGGCCAGCCGCCCGCGTCCTCCAACTCCTGCGGAAGGTCCCAGTGGTAGAGGGTCGCGACGGGCGAGATGCCGTGGTCGAGGAGCTCGTCGACGAGCCGGGAGTAGAAGTCGAAGCCCTTCTGGTTCGGCTTCCCCTCCGGCAGGACACGCGACCACGAAATGGAGAACCGGTAGGCGCCGAGTCCGAGCCGCGCCATGGACGCGACGTCCTCTTTCCAGCGGTGGTAATGGTCGGTGGCGACGTCGCCGGTGTCGCCGTTCAGCACCTTTCCCGGCGTGCGGCTGAAGGTGTCCCAGATGGAGGGCGTGCGGCCGTCCTCGTCCGCGGCACCCTCGATCTGGTAGGACGCGGTCGCCGCGCCCCACAGGAAACCCTCGGGAAAGCCCATCAGTTCTCCTCTTCCAGGGTGATGGCGAGTTCGCCGCCGGCCGCTTTCACCAGGACCCCCTGCGGATGGCCGGACGCCTCGCCTCCCTCCACCGCCGCGACGCGCGCGTTCACCAGGAGGACGTTCCAGGAGCCCGCGCCGGTCATCCGCAGCGTCGCACCATCGCGCACCGTGGTGAAGGACGTTTCGCCGATCTGCGTGAGGACGTTCATCCCGTCGTACGGTTCGTAGACGCGCAACGTCACCCCGTCGGCGTGGTCATAGTCGGGACGGTCGTCCACCGAGCCCTCGGGAATGACCGCGCCGGGACGGGCCAGCAGCGGCACGCTGCCGAATCCGTGCCGTTCCTTCACCCACCGGCCGCCGTGCACGCGCTCACCGGTGAGGAAATGCGTCCACACGCCGTCCGGGACGTAGTAGGAGACGTCGCCGCCGGCCGAGAACACGGGCGCGACGAGCAGGTCGTCGCCGAGCATGTACTGGCGTTCCAGGTGCGTGCAGGCCGGGTCGTCGGGGAATTGCAGGATCATCGCCCGCATCATCGGCAGGCCCTCGCCGTACGCCTGCCGCGCCGCCCCCGAAAGGTAGGGCATCAGCCGCATCTTCAGTTTCGTGAAGTCGCGCAGGACGTCCACCGACTCCTCGTCGAACAGCCACGGCACCCGGTAGGAATGGCTTCCGTGCAGCCGGCTGTGCGAGGACAGCAACCCGAACGCGATCCACCGCTTGAACAGCGCCGGATCGGGCGTCCCCTCGAACCCGCCTATGTCGTGGCTCCAGTAGCCGAACCCCGACAGGCCGAGGGAGAGGCCGCCGCGAAGGCTCTCCCCCATCGCCTCGAACGTCGATTCGCAGTCGCCGCCCCAGTGCACCGGGAACCGCTGCCCGCCGGTCGTCGCGGACCGGGCGAACACCACCGCCTCGCCCTCGCCGCGCTTCTTGCGCAGCAGCTCGAAGACGGTCTGGTTGTAGAGGTAGGTGTAGTAGTTGTGCGCGCGTTCCGGGTCGGAGCCGTCGTGGTAGACGACGTCGGTCGGGATCCGCTCGCCGAAGTCGGTCTTGAAGCAGTCCACGCCCATGTCCATGAGCGCCTCCAACTTCGCCGAGTACCATTCCCGGGCCTCGGGATTGGTGAAGTCGACCACCGCGAGGCCGGGCTGCCACTTGTCCCACTGCCACACGCCGCCGTCCGCCCTGGTCAGCAGGTAGCCGCGGGCGCGCCCCTCCGCGAACAGCGGCGAGCGCTGCCCGATATAGGGGTTGATCCACACGCAGATCCGCAGGCCGCGCTCCTTGAGCCGGCGCAGCATCCCGGCCGGGTCCGGGAACACGCGCGGGTCCCATTCGAAGTCGCACCACTGGAACTCGCGCATCCAGAAGCAGTCGAAATGGAACACGCTCAGCGGCAGGTCCCGCTCCGCCATCCCGTCGATGAACGAGGAGACGGTCGCCTCGTCGTAGTCGGTGGTGAACGAGGTCGACAGCCACAGCCCGAACGACCAGTCCGGCAGCCGCGCCGGCCGCCCGGTCAGCGCCGTGTACTTGCGCAGGATCTCCCGCGGCGACGGCCCGTAGATGACGAAGTACCGCATCGACTGGCCCGCGACGCTGAACTGCGTCCGCGCGACGGCCTCGGACGCGACCTCGAACGACACGTGCCCGGGGTGGTCGACGAAGACGCCGTATCCCGCGTTCGTCAGGAAGAACGGCACGTTCTTGTACGCCTGCTCGCTGGCGGTGCCGCCGTCGGCGTTCCAGATGTCGACGGACTGGCCGTTCTTCACCAGCGGCCCGAACCGTTCCCCGAGCCCGTACACGAAATGGTCGACGCCGAGGTCGAGCTGCTCGCGCACGTAATGCCCGCCGTCGTCGGTGTCGATGACGGCCGTCGACTTCGGCGCCGTGCCGGTCAGCCGCCGGCCGTCCGCGAGGAAGTCGACGCCCCATTCCCCGCCGCGCTTCACCCGCACGGTCAGCGCGCCGGACGTCAGTTCCACGGCGTCGTCGCCGACGCGCACGTCGCCGGTCGGTGCCGCGGCGAGCTCGAATTCCGGGCCGCGCCGCCTCTCCCCCGCGAAATGGGTGATGGTGACGCCGATGACGTCCGGCATGGGCGACGCGCAGTCGATCGTCACCACCGGCCCCTTGAGCAGGTCGCCCCGGTGCCGAATCCGCTGGACGGGCGCCTGCACCGAGAACGAGCCCGGCCCTTCCGCGACGTCGAGGACCTCCACCGGATGGACGGCGTGCACACCCTCGCGCATCATCCAGTAGCCGTCACTGAACTTCATTTGATGGCTCCTGCGGTGAGTCCGCGCGACAGGGTGCGCTGGAAGATGAGGAAGAACACGACGGTCGGGAGGAGGCCGAGGAGCGCGGCGGCGCTGGACATGGTGGCGTCCATGAGGCGCTGTCCCTGCAGCACGCCGAGCGCGACGGAGACCGTCTGGTTCTCGTTGGAGATGAGGAAGACCAGGGGGATGAGGAACTCGTTCCACGTCCACACGAAGAAGAAGACGAGCAGCACGCTCAGCGTCGGCCGGACGACCGGGACGACCACCCGCCACAGGATCTGCCAGCGGTTCGCGCCGTCGATGCGGGCGGCCTCCAGCAGCGGGCGCGGGAACGCCGACATCACCGAGGACAGCAGGTAGGTGCCGAACGCGCTCTGCACCACCGTGAACACGATGATCACGCTGAGCCGGGTGTCGTAGATCCCGAACCGCTTCGCCAGGTAGTACAGCGGGTAGACGAGCGCCTCCTGCGGCAGCGTGTTCGCCAGCAGCAGCAGCGCGAGCAGCCAGATGCGGCCCTTGATGCGGCCGATGCCGAGCGCGTAGGCGTTGAACACCGACACCAGGACGGCCAGCACCGCGACCGAGCCGCTGATCAGCGCGCTGTTGAGCAGCACGTGCCCGAAGTCGACGCGGTCCCAGAAGTCGCTGATGGCGTCGGAGTTGAAGCCGGACGGCGGCGCGAGCGGCCCCTTGGAGGTGTACTCCTCCGGCGTCTTCAGCGCGTTGAACACCACGACCAGGAACGGGATCAGCATGACCCCGGCCAGCGCCGCCAGCGCGACGAACACCGCGTAGGCGGACGGGCCGCGGCGGCGCCCGCGGCGTGTCCGGGCGCCGCTCCGCCGGCCGCGCGCCGGCGCGCCCGGCTTGGTCATCGTCACGGTCATCGCTCCTCCCCCAGGTCACGTCCTTGCAGCCGCAGGAAGACGACGGTGAGCGCGATGATGACGAGCGTCAGCACGGTCGCGATCGCCGAGCCGTAGCCGACGTCGGACTTCTCGAAGAAGTTGACGTAGGAGTAGTACGACGGGACGTTCGTGGCGCCGCCCGGCCCGCCCTTCGTCAGCACGAAGATCTGCGGGAACGCCTTGAGCGCCGCGATCGTCGTCCACAGCAGCACGACGAAGATCTCCGGGCGGATCTGCGGGACCGTGATGTGCCAGAACCGCCGCGCCCACGTCGCGCCGTCGATCTCGGCCGCCTCGTACAGCGACGGGTCGACGCGCTGCAGCCCCGACATGAACACCACCAGCGGGAACCCGATCTGCATCCACACCATGACGCCGAGGACGGACCACAGCGCGGTGGCCGGGTCGCCGAGCCAGTCGTGCGCGAGCGAGCCGAGCCCGACGTCCTTCAGCAGCGTGTTCACCGCGCCGTTCTCCGGCGCGAGCAGCCAGCTCCACACGACGCCGGCGATGACGACCGGCAGCACCTGCGGCAGGTACAGGCAGGCGCGCAGGACCGAGGCGGCGCGCGGCCCGAAGTGCCGGCCGATCAGGTCGGTGAGGGCCGCCGCGAGCACCAGCCCGATCGCGGTCGGGACGATCGCCATGCCGACGATGACCAGGACGTTGTGCCGGAACGAGGCCCAGAACTCCCCGTCCTTCGCCAGCTCCCGGTAGTTGCCGAGGCCGGCCCAGGACGGGCTGCCGACGCCGGACCAGTCGGTGAAGCTCGTCCCGACGTTCATCAGGAACGGCACGCCGATGACGGCGGCGAACAGCAGCAGCCCGGGGACCAGGTACGGCAGGTAGGCGAGCTGCTCGCGCGCCCTCCCCCGGCCGTCCGGGCGGGACGCGGCGCCGGTGGCGGCGCCGGTGGCGGCGCCGCGTCCCTTCCGGGCGCGGTGGTGCGTCGTCACTTCGGCAGGCCGTCGTCGTAGGTCTTCTGGAGCGCGCCGAGCGCGTCGCCGGGCGCGGTGCCGTTCATGATCTTCTGGGTCTGCGCGACCCAGGCGTCGTAGAAGCCGGAGACCGGCCAGTCCGGGTAGTAGGCGAGCTGGTTGTTCTGCGCCAGCGTGGTGAAGTCGTCGGTGAGCTTCTTGACCTTCGGGTCGGTGATCGCCGAGGCGTCGGCCGCGACGGGGATGCCGCCGAGGTCGCCGAGCATGTTCTGCACCTTCTTCTTCATCGTGATGTCGATGAAGTCGTAGGCGAGGTCCTTGTTCTTGGAACCCTTCGGGACGACCCACAGGTTGCCGCTGGAGCCGAGCGTCATCTTCGCGCCGGGCCAGACGGACGTCTCCCAGTCGAACTTGGCCGCCTTGGCGACCCGCCCGTACCACCAGGACCCGGAGAACATCATCGGGAACTTGCCGCTCATGAAGGCGACGCCCGCGTCCTCGGCCTTCCGGCTCACCGAGTTCTTGGCGATGTAGCCCTTCTTCACCCAGTCGGCGAAGGTGGCGGCGCCGTAGGTCCAGGCGGCGTCCTTGAAGTCCGGCTTGGCGGTGTAGCGCTGGTAGGCGTCGACCCAGGAGCGGTCGGGCGCCTTGTCGAGGGCGAGCTGGTAGACGAACTGCTGCGCCATGTACTCGGCGCCGGCGTTGGTCAGCGGTGTGACGCCCTTGGCGACGAACTTGTCCATCGCGGCGGTCAGTTCGGCGAACGTCGTCGGGATCTGGACGCCGTTCTTCTTGAACAGGTCCTTGTTGTAGTAGACCTGCAGGTACTCGCCGTAGTTGGGGACGCCGTACCACTTGTCGCCGCCCATGGTGCCCTTGGCGTCGTACTTGGCGGTGACCTGGACGCCCGGGCTGATCAGCTTGTCCCAGCCGCGCTCGGTGACCTCCGGGGTGAGGTCCTGGAGGAGGCCCTGCTTGGAGAGCATCCCGGCGGTCGCGTTGCCCTTGTTGTACTCCAGGACGTCGGGGGCGTCCTTGGAGTTGAGGACCATCGGCGCCGTCTTCTGGATCTGCTCGAAGCCCTTCTCCTCGAACTTCACCTTCACGCCGGGGTGGGCGGCCTCGAACTCCTTGATCGCCTCGTTCCACGCCGCGCCCATGGCGCTGTCGGGGGCCTCGTAGTGCCAGAGCTTGAGCACCTTGCCGTCGGAGCCGCCGCCGTCGCCGCCGCAGGCGGACAGCGACAGGGCCGCGGCGGCGAGGGCGGCGAGCAGCGCCGCGCTCCTGCCTGCCTTGAACATGGGGGATCCTTCGGGGGTGGGACCCGGGGGTCGGATCGATGGGGGGAGTCGATGCGGGGTGTCGAAGCGCTTCGATTGACGGGGATGCTAAGCCCTCGCAAGCCGCCGCACAATAGGCCGATCAGCCTTGGCCGTCGAAATTGGGCGCTGACCTGCGGGAACTTTTTGGGAGCGCTCCCATCGACGGACGGGCCTAGCGGCACTCCCCGCCGTTCAGCGTGAACCGGGACGGCCGCCCGCCGCCCCCGTCCCGCCTGCCGAGGAACCCGAACTCGACCGTCCCGCGCGGCGGGATCGACCGGTTCCAGTCCGCGGCGGTGACCGTCACCGACGCGCCGTCCTGCCGCTGCCCGGCGTTCCACACCTGCGTGATCGACTGGCCGTCGGGGAGGTCGAAGCCGAGCCGCCAGCCGTCGATCGCGGCCGTCCCGAGGTTGGTGATCCGCACCGTCGCCTGGAAGCCCTGCGGCCACGACCCGTCGATCCGGTACGCCACCGAGCACGCGGTGACCGCCGCGGTCGCGGAGGTTCCGGACGGGGCGGGCCCCTTGGACGGGCCGGCGGCGTCCGGCGAGGAGTCCGGCGTGAGCACGCCGATCAGCAGCGCCGCCAGGCCTGCCGCGCCGACCGCCGCGCCCGCGATGACCAGCGGCCTGCGCGACGGTACCGGCCGACCGCCCGGCGGCGGCCCGGTCTGAGGCGGCCCGGCCTGCGGCGCCTCGCCCAGCACGGGCGCGCTCGCTGCGGCGGATTCCCCGGACGGCTCCGGGAGCGGCTCGTCCAGTACGCGCGTCGGCGAATCCCCGGCTCCTTCCCGCCGCTCGTCGGCGACCTGCGCGTGCTGCGGGAAGGCGGCGAGCTGGACGCCCGCCGCGGCCGCGAGGATCCGGGCCGCCTCCGGCGCCGCCGGACGGGCGCCGGGGTCCTCGTCCAGGCAGCGGCGGCACAGGTCCGCGACCTGCGCGGGGACGCCGTCCGGCAGCGCGCCGGCGACCGGTGCGGGCGCGTCGCCGGTCAGCGCCTGGTTCAGCACGACGCCGAGCGAGAACACGTCGGCGGACGGTCCCGGCTCCGCGCCGGCGAGCAGTTCGGGGGCGACGTAGGCGGGGGTCCCGAGGACGGGCCCGCCGGGCGTCCCGGTGAACGCGATGCCGAAGTCGAGGACCTTCACCCCGACCGGCGTCAGGAACACGTTCGCGGGCTTGATGTCGCGGTGCACGATCCCGGCGGCGTGCGCGGCGGCGAGCGCGTCGGCGATCCGCGCGCACACCGCCGCCGCCTCCCGCCACGGCATCGGGCCGCGCTCGAGCCGCGCCGCCAGGGTCTCGCCGTCGAGCAGCTCCATCACCACGTACGGGACGCGCCGCCGCTGCGCGTACCGGCCCGTCCGCGGCGTGACGTCGTCCTCGCCGTAGTCGTAGACGCCGGTGATGCTCGGGTGGGCGAGGCCGGCGGCGGCCTTGGCCTCCTCGCGGAACCGGCGGGCGAGGTCCTCCGGCCAGCCCTCGGCCGGGACCTTCACCGCGACGGCGCGGTCCAGGACGAGGTCGGTGGCGCGCCAGACGGTGGCCATCCCGCCGGCTCCCAGCGGCGCCTCCAGCAGGTAGCGCTCGCCGAGCCGGTCGCCGGGGGCGACGATCTCGGGCATGGAGGCAGCCTATGCCGGACTCAGGGCACGATGTAGCGGGTGTCGCGGGCGTCGGTGATCGCCATGTGCCCGGGCGCGTGGCCGATCGCGAGCTTCGGGCGGGACGCCATGACCGCGGCCTGCGGCGTCACCCCGCACGCCCAGAACACCGGGATCTCGTCCACCCGGACCTCGACCGGGTCGCCGAAGTCCGGTGCGTCCAGGTCGGCGATGCCGAGCTCGAGGGGGTCGCCGACGTGCACGGGCGCGCCGTGCACGGACGGGTACCGCGCCGTGACGCGGACGGCGTCGGCGACCTGCGCGGCGGGGACGGGCCGCATGGACACCACCAGCGGTCCGCCGAACTCGCCGGCGCGGCGGCACATCCGGTTCGTCCGGTACATCGGGACGTTGGTGTTCTGCTCGATGTGCCGGACCGGGACGCCCGCCTCGCGCAGCGCGTCCTCGAAGGTGAAGCTGCACCCGATCAGGAACGACACCAGGTCGTCGCGCCAGTGCGCGGTGACGTCGGACACCTCGGCGACCGGCTCGCCGTTCTCGTAGACGATGTAGCCGGGCAGGTCGGTGCGCAGGTCGCCGGCGAACAGCGACGCGCAGGTCTCGCCCGGCTCGGTGACGTCCAGCACGGGGCACGGCTTGGGGTTGCGCTGCGCGAACAGCAGCAGGTCGTAGGCCTGGTCGCGGGGGACGGCGATGAGGTTCGCCTGCGTCCAGCCGGAGCACCAGCCGGCCGTGGGGACGCGCAGCCCGGCGCGGAACAGCGCCCTGGCCTGGTCCGGGCTGAGCGAGCCCGGGTCGATCGGATTCGTCACGGTCCCTCCTGTCGGGGTCGCGGTCCTGCGAGCGGGGGCGCGGGGTGCGGGCGGAACCGCAGCCGCTGCCCGGGGCGCGCCTGCGCGGCGCGCCCGACGTCGGCGGAGACGACCACCGCGATCACCGGGTAGCCGCCGGTGACCGGGTGGTCGGCGAGGAACAGCACGGGCAGCCCGGACGGCGGGACCTGCAGCGCGCCGGTGACGGTGCCCTCGCTGGGCAGCTCGCCGCGTCCGGCGTGCTCCAGGCGGGGGCCGTCGAGCCGCATGCCGACCCGGTCGATCTCGCTGGTCACCGCGTAGGGCGAGGCGAACAGCGCGTCCAGGGCGCCGGGGGCGAGCCAGTCGGCGCGGGGGCCGGGGATCGCGCGCAGCTCGACGTCCCGGGCGGGCGGCGCCGCGACGGGCAGGACGTCGAGGCGCGGGTGCTCGCGCGGCGGCGGGCCGACCGGGAGCAGGTCGCCGGGTTTGAGCGGGGCCGGGCCGAGGCCGGACAGCGTGTCGGTGGAGCGGGAGCCGAGGACGGGCGGGACGGCGATGCCGCCGCGGACGGCCAGGTAGCTGCGCAGGCCGCTGGGCGGCGTGCCCATGCGCAGCTCGGCGCCGTCCGGGACGTGGAAGACCGAGAAGGGGGCGACGGCGCGGCCGTCGACGGTGAGGGGCGCGGGCGCTCCGGTGACGGCCGCGAACGCTCCCCCGCGGAAGCGGACGTGGAGCCCACCGAAGGTGGCCTCGATGGCGGCGGCGTCCTCGGCGTTGCCGACGGCGCGGTTCGCGAGCCGGAACGAATCCGGGTCCGCGGCGCCCGCCACCCCCACGCCGAGCGCCGCGTGACCCGGACGTCCCAGATCCTGAACGGTCGCCAGGAGTCCTGACTGGAGAACGTCCAGGCCCCGCTTCATGGTTCCCTCCGGACGAAACGAACTTCGACTCCAGGTCTGAGCAGGGCGGGAGGGTCGCGGTCGAGGTCCCATAGGACGGCCTCCGTGCGCCCTATGAGCTGCCATCCGCCCGGCGAGTCGACGGGGTAGACGCCGCTGAAGCGGCCCGCGAGCCCGACCGCGCCGGCCGGGACGCGGACGCGCGGGGTGCCGCGGCGCGGGACGTCCAGCCGCGGGTCGCCGCCGTCCAGGTAGCCGAATCCGGGGGCGAACCCGGTGAACGCGACCCGCCACGGCGTGCCGGTGTGGGCGGCGACGACCTCGCCCGGGGTGAGCCCGGTGCGGGCGGCGACGTCGGCGAGGTCGGGTCCGTCGTAGACGACGGGGACCTCGACAGCCGCCGCGGACCCGGCCGCCGCGCCGGGCCGCGCGCCGCGCACGGCGGCGGCGATCCGGACGGGGTCGGCGGACGGGCCGAGCAGCAGGGTCAGGGTGCGGGCCGCCGGGACGACGTCGGTGACGCCGGGCGGCGGGGCGGCGGCGAGCGCGGTGTACAGGCCGAGCATCGCCTCCTGGCCGGGCAGCTCGACGAGCAGCGCCCGGTCGCCGTTCGGCAGGATCCGCACCCGTTCCCTCAGTTCCACAGGTCTTCTATGCCCGAAAGCGAGTTCCAGCCGAGGTACAGCGACAGCAGCCAGGCCGCGACGCCGAGGCCGAGCAGCCAGACCGGGTACCGGTAGCCGCCGAGCAGGTCGCGGCGGCGGGCGGCGACCCATAGCAGCACGGCCAGCCCGAACGGCAGGATGAGCCCGTTCAGCGCGCCGGCGAGGATCAGCAGCTTCGCCGGAGTCGTGCCCATGGCCAGGTAGATGGCGGTGGAGACGACGATGAACGCGACGACGAGCCGGTTGCGGTGCCGTTCGATCCAGCCGGAGAACGAGACCAGGAACGACACCGAGGTGTAGGACGCGCCGATCACCGAGGTGATCGCGGCGGACCACATGATCAGGCCGAACACGCGCAGCCCGGTCTCGCCGGCGGCGTGCTGGAAGGCCGACGGCGCCGGGTTGTCCTTGGCGAGCGCGACGCCGCCGGCGACGACGCCGAGCACGGCGAGGAACAGCAGCACGCGCATCACGCCGGTGACGAGGATGCCGGTGATCGCGCTGCGGTTGATCTCGCGGACGTTGCCCGGCCCGGTGAGGCCGGACTCGATCATGCGGTGCGCGCCGGCGTAGGTGATGTAGCCGCCGACGGTGCCGCCGATGAGCGTGGTGATGACGAGGAAGTCGACCTGCTCGGGCGCGACGGTCTGGCGGAGCGCGTCGCCGACCGGCGGCCCCGACTTCACCGCCACGTACAGCGTCATGATGATCATGACGGCGCCGAGCACCACCACGATCCGGTCCATCGCGACGCCGGCCCGCCGGATCAGGAAGATCGCGATGGCGACCAGCGCGGACAGCGCACCGCCGATCTTGACGTCCAGGTCGAGCAGCGCGTTCAGGCCGAGCGCGCAGCCGGCCACGTTGCCGATGTTGAACACCAGCCCGCCGAAGACGTCGAGGGCGGCCAGCGCGTAGCCGCCGCCGGGCACCACCGAGTTGCCGAGGTCCTGGGCGCGCCGCCCGGAGACGCCGACGATCCGCCACACGTTGAGCTGGATCGCGATGTCCACCAGTACCGACACCAGGATCGCGAACGCCATCGCGGCGCCGAGCTTGGCGGTGAAGGTCGTGGTCTGGGTGATGAACCCGGGGCCGATGGCGCTGGTGGCCATCAGGAACATGGCGCCGAGGAGGGCGCCGCGGCGCGACGAGGTGGGCTGGGAGGCGGGCGTGTGGTCGAGGGTGGTTTCCGTCATGGCTGCCCCTTCCGGGGTATCGGCTTTCCGACAGCGTAGATTTCGTTCAACAATCCATCAATCCCCCTGTTGAGAAATTCTTCGCGGAAGGGGCTACGCTGGTCTCGGACGAGTTCCGCGCGCGCCCGGGCGGCGCCGCGCCACCCCGGGAGGACGGGCCGATGCCGGCGCAGGAGTCGTGGCTGGAGACCATCGCGGCGGCACGGGACGACATCGGCCGGCACAGCACCGCCGACCGCGTCGCCCACCAGCTCCGCGAGCAGATCACCGACGGCCGCCTCGTCCCCGGCCAACGGGTCCCCGAGGAGGACCTCGGCCGCGCCGCCAAGGTCTCCCGCAACACCGTCCGCGAGGCGTTCCGGCTGCTCATCAACGAGCGGCTGCTCGTGCACGAGTTCAACCGGGGCGTGTTCGTCCGCCGCGTCACCGCCGACGGGCTCGCCGACCTGTACCGGGTCCGCCGGATCCTGGAGTGCGAGGGCGTGCGGTGCGCGCCGTCCGCCCCGCGCGAGGCGCTCGCCCGGGTGGAGGCGGCGGTGGCCGACGGCGAGCGCGCCGCGGCCGGCGACGACTGGCCGCGGGTCGGCACCGCCGACATCCGCTTCCACCAGGCGCTCGCCGCCCTCGTCGGCAGCCCCCGGGTGGACGAGATGATCCAGCACCTGCTGGCCGAGATGCGGCTGGTCTTCCACGAGATGGGCTCGCCGCGCGAGTTCCACGAGCCGTACCTCGCCCGCAACCGGCGCCTGTGCGACCTGCTGGAGCGCGGCGACACCGAGGCCGCCGAGGCCGAACTGCGCTCCTACCTCGACGACGCCGAGGCACAGCTCACCAAGGCCTACCGCGAGAAGGAGTGAGCCGGAGCGGGGGGCGCCCTACGGCGCGCGGCCCATCATGCGCCCTCCGGCGCGTAGTTCATGACGTGGTCGTGCAGCAGCTGCGGGGCCTGCGGGTCGCGGCGGCGGAACGCCTCGATCAGCTCGGCGTGCTCGGCCGACTTTGAGTAGATCTCGGTGTGGTGCAGCCGCAGCGACAGCGTCGTCCACAGCTCGATGCCGAGGCCCTCCCACACCGAGAACAGCAGCCGGTTGCCCGCCGCCTCGACGATCTCGCGGTGGAAGGCGATGCTGAGCCGCATCTGCTCGTGCAGGTCGCCGCCGCGCGCCGCCTCGCTCAGCTGCCGGTTGCGCTCCTCCAGCGCGTCCAGGCAGCCGGCGATGCGGGCCATGCCGAGCTCGGCGGCGGTGCGCTCCAGCCCGGCCCGGACGGGGAAGATCTCGGCGAGGTCCTGCTCGGTGAACGCCCGGACGCGGGCGCCCCGGTTCGGCAGCGACTCGATCAGCCGCTGCGCCTCCAGCTGGCGCAGCGCCTCGCGCACCGGCCCCTGGCTGACGCCGAGCTCGGTGGCGATGCGGCGCTCGACGATGCGCTCGCCCGGCTCCCACCGGCCCGAGCTGATGCCCTCCACGATGAACTCGCGGATCTGGTCGGCGAGCCCGGTGCGCAGCAGCTGGGCGGGGACGGGCGTGTTCACGGGAGCCAATATTAGACGGGACGACGGTAAGTGAGTCTTGACGCCCGACGAGATAGACTCGAATATGATCGATCATTGATCAATGATGATCGGTGAGCGTCGTGGCGATCCTACGGCGTTCCCCCGGACTTAGGAAGGTCGCCGATGGCTGAGACCACCCGGTCAGCTACCAAGGCCGCTCCGGCTCGCACGACCCGGAGAGCGCGCGGCACAAAGGCTTCCGGGCCGACGGCCGCCGCCGCGGCGGACGCCGGCGCCGCGCGCGAGGGCGCGGTCAACGGCGCCGCGCCCGGCGGCCCGGCGGAGAGCGCCGAGACGCTCGTGGCGTACTACCGCCAGATGCTGCTGATCCGCCGCTTCGAGGAGCGCGCCGCGCGCGCCTACACCGAGGCCAAGATCGGGGGCTACTGCCACCTGAACCTCGGCGAGGAGGCGACCGTCGTCGGCCTGATGGCCGCGCTGCGCCCCACCGACTACCTGTTCACCAACTACCGCGAGCACGGCTACGCCCTCGCCAAGGGCATCTCCGCCGAGCGCGTGATGGCCGAGCTCTACGGGCGCTCCACCGGCGTGTCCAAGGGCTGGGGCGGGTCCATGCACCTGTTCGACGCCGAGGCGCGGCTGCTCGGCGGGTACGGCATCGTCGGCGGGCAGGTCCCGCTCGCGGCCGGCGCCGCCCTCGCCGTCTCCTACAAGGGCGGCGACGAGGTCGTCATGTGCCACATGGGCGACGGCACCACCGCGATCGGCGCGTTCCACGAGTCGCTGAACATCGCCGGCCTCTGGGACCTCCCGGTCGTCTTCGTAGTGATCAACAACGGGCTGGGCATGGGCACCACCGTGGAGCACTCCGCCGCCGAGCCCGAGCTGTACCGGCGCGGCGCCGCCTACCGGATGCAGAGCGTCCGGGTGGACGGCACCGACGTGGTCGCCGTGCGGGACGCCGCGCGCGTCGCCGTCGAGCGCGCCCGCGCCGAGAGCAAGCCGTACCTGCTGGAGACCACCAGCCCCCGGCTCAAGGGCCACTCGGTCGTCGACCCGGCCCGCTACCGGTCCAAGGAGGAGAAGGAGGCCCTGAAGGCCGCCGACCCCCTCGCCCGGATGGCGCTGGAGCTGGAGGAGGCGGGGATCCTCTCGCACGACGACCGCGACCGCCTCGACGCCGAGGTCACCGCCGAGATCGACGCCGCCGCCGCGTTCGCCGACGAGAGCCCGGCCCCCGAGGTCTCCACCCTGTTCGACTACACCTACGCCACCCCGGTCCCGGGCGAGCTGCGCCGCCTGCCCGCCGACCCGGTATTCGGTTCCGGAGGAGCACGCTGATGGCACCCGTCACCTACCGCCAGGCGCTCCGGGACACGCTGCGCGCGGAGATGCTCCGCGACGAGAACGTCTTCCTGATGGGCGAGGAGATCGGGCTCTTCGAGGGCTCGTACAAGATCACCGAAGGGCTGCTGAAGGAGTTCGGGCCGAAACGGGTCCGCGACACCCCCATCGCCGAGGAGGGCTTCGTCGGCGCCGCGATCGGCGCCGCCATGCTCGGCCTGCGCCCCGTCGTGGAGATCATGACGATCAACTTCTCGCTGCTCGCGCTGGACCAGATCGTCAACCACGCCGCCAAGATCTACGGCATGTTCGGCGGCCAGGCCAGCGTGCCGATGGTGATCCGCACCCCGGGCGGCGGCGGGCAGCAGCTCGGCGCCACCCACTCGCAGAACGTCGAGCTGTTCTACTCGTTCATCCCGGGGCTGAAGGTCGTCGCGCCGAGCACGCCCGCCGAGGCGTCGGCGATGCTGAAGGCCGCGATCCGCGACGACGACCCGGTGCTGTTCCTGGAGAACCTCGCCCTCTACAACACCAAGGGCGAGCTGCCGGCCCCGGTGGAGGAGATCGAGCCCGCCGAGATCGGCCGCGCCGCGGTCACCCGTCCCGGCACCGACATCACGATCATCGGCTACTCCCGGATGGCGCGGGTCGCGGGCGAGGTCGCCGAGACCCTCGCCGCCGAGGGCGTGTCCGCCGAGGTCGTCGACCTGCGCAGCCTGCGCCCGCTGGACCGCGCGACCGTCGTCGAGTCGGTCCGCAGGACCGGCTGCGCCGTCGTCGCCGAGGACGACTGGCTCACCTACGGCATCGGCGCGGAGATCGCCGCGACGATCCAGGAGGGCGCCTTCGACTGGCTGGACGCGCCGGTCCGCCGCGTCGCGATGGCCGAGGTGCCGCTGCCCTACGCCAAGTCCCTGGAGACGGCGGCGCTGCCGTCCGCCGAATCCCTGCTCACCGCCGTCCGCGACACGCTCCGCGCGACCGGCCGCATCCCGACTCTGGAGCCCGCCCGATGACCGAGATCCTCATGCCGCGCCTCTCCGACACCATGGAGGAGGGCGTCATCAGCTCCTGGCAGAAGCAGCCGGGCGACGAGGTGGCGGTCGGCGACGTCCTGGTGGACATCGAGACCGACAAGGCGGTCATGGAGTACGAGGCCTACGAGGCCGGCGTGCTCGAGAAGATCCTCGTCGGCGAGGGCGAGACCGCCGCGATCGGCGCGCCGATCGCCGTGGTCGCCCCGAAGGGCGGTGCGCGTCCCGAGGCGGCGGCGGCCGAACCGGCCCCGGCGCCCGCCGCGCCCGCAGAGCCCGCGCAGCCCGCCGCCGCACCGGCTCCCGCGCCTGAGCCCGCGCCGGCCGCCGCGCACCCGGCGCCGGCCCCGGCCGAGCGCCGGACCGGCGCGTCCCGGCCGCCGTCGTCGCCGCTGGCGCGCCGGCTGGCCCGCGACCACGGGCTCGACCTCGCGACGCTGACCGGCTCCGGGCCGGGCGGGCGGATCGTCCGCGCCGACATCGAGGCCGCGATCCGCGACGGCGCCCCCGCCGCCGCACCGGCCGCACCGGTCGCGGCCCCGGCGGCTCCGGCCGCCCCGGCGCAGGCGCCCGCACCCGCCGCCGCGCGCCCGCAGGCCGCCGAGGACCCGGACGTCGAGGCCGTCCCGCTGAACCGCTTCCGCAAGGTCGCGGCGCGGCGGCTCACCGAGAGCAAGCAGAACGCGCCGCACTTCTACCTCAACCGGGAGGTGGACGCCGAAGCGCTGCTGGCGTTCCGCGCCACCCTCAACGAGGCGCTCGCCCCGGCGAAGGTCAGCGTGAACGACCTGGTCGTCAAGGCGGTGGCCACGGCGCTGCGCGAGCATCCCGAGGTCAACGTCTCCTACACCGAGGAGAACCTGCTCTTCCACAAGCGGGTGCACGTCGGCGTCGCCGTCGCCGTCCCGGACGGCCTGGTCGTCCCGGTCGTGAAGGACGCCGACCGCAAGAGCGTCTCGCAGATCGGCGCGGAGACCCGCGAGCTGGCCGGCAAGGCGCGCGACGGGAAGCTGTCCGTGCAGGAGATGAGCGGCGGCACGTTCAGCGTCAGCAACCTCGGCATGTTCGGCGTCGACTCGTTCTCCGCGGTGATCAACCCGCCGGAGGCGGCGATCCTCGCGGTCGGCGCGGTGCGCGACGAGCCGGTGGTGCGCGACGGGCAGGTCGTCCCCGGCAAGCGGATGGCGGTGACGCTCTCGGTCGACCACCGCGCCTGCGACGGCGCGACGGCCGCGAAGTTCCTCGCCCGCCTTGCCGAGCTGCTGCAGAATCCGCTGCTGATCGTGGCGTGAGCCTGGCGGCGGGCCCGGTCGTGAGCGCGGCCCCGGTGACGTCACCGGGGCCGCACACCCCTTGTCGTCCCTATGACGATATGTGATCATTGCCGGCATGGCGGTCAACGTTCCGCTGGGTCCCCTGCTGGACCCGGCGTTCCACCTCGGAACCGTGCCCACGACGTGGGCGGAGCTGCTCGGCTTCGCCACCGGCGCGGTGAACGTCTGGCTGGTCGTCCGGCAGAACATCCTCAACTGGCCGGTCGGGATCGCCAACGTCGTCCTGCTGGGCCTGGTGTTCCTGGACGGCGGCCTCTACGCCGACGCCGGGCTCCAGGTCGTCTACGTCGTGCTCCAGCTGTACGGGTGGTGGGTGTGGCTGTACGCCGGCGACGGGCGCGACGAGCTGCCCGTCCGGCGCACCGCGCGCACCGAATGGTGCGCGCTCGCCGCCGCCGGAGCGGCCGGGACGGCGCTGCTGACCTGGATGCTGTCGGCCTGGACCGACTCGACCGTCCCGTTCTGGGACGCGCTGACCACCGCGCTGTCGCTCGTCGCGACCTACGGGCAGTCCCGCAAGCTGCTGGAGTCGTGGTGGCTGTGGATCGCCGCCGACCTGATCTACATCCCGCTGTACTTCTACAAGGAGCTGAAGCTGACCGGCGCGCTGTACGTGCTGTTCCTCGCGCTGTGCGTCGCGGGCCTGGTCGCCTGGCGCCGCGACCTGCGGGAGCGGGAGACGGCCCCGGTGGCGGCATGACCCACGATCACGGGCTCGTCATCGGCAAGTTCTATCCGCCGCACGCGGGCCACCACCATCTGATCGACACGGCCGCCGCCGTGTGCGCGCGGGTGACCGTCGTCGTCGCGGCGTCCACCGTGGAGAGCGTCCCGCTCGCGCTGCGCACCGCCTGGCTGCGGGAGGCGCACCCGCAGCCGCACGTGGAGATCGTCCCGGTGGTGGACGACGCCGAGATCGACTACGACTCCGACGAGATCTGGTCGGCGCACGTCGCGGCGTTCCGGGCCGGGCTCGCGCTGCGGTCCGGGCTCGGCGTGACCGTCCCGCCGGTGGACGCGGTGTTCAGCTCCGAACCGTACGGCGCCGAGCTGGCGGCGCGGTTCTCGGCCGTCCACGTGCCGGTGGACCCGCCGCGCGAGCGGTTCCCGGTCAGCGGCACCGCCGTCCGCGCGGACCCGGTGGCGGCGTGGGAGTGGCTGTCGCCGCCCGTCCGCGCGTACCTGGCGCGGCGCGTCGTGGTGACCGGCGCCGAGTCGACCGGCACGACGACGCTGGCGCGCGCGCTCGCCGCGCACTACGCGCAGCGCGGCGGGGTGTGGGCGGCGACGCGGTGGGTGCCGGAGTACGGGCGCACCTTCACCGAGGAGAAGCTCGCCGCCGCGCGCCGCGCCGCGTCCGACCCGTCGCTGTGGCTGGACGGCCTGGCGTGGGAGTCCGCCGAGTTCACCGCGATCGCCGAGCGGCACGCCGCGCTGGAGGACGCCGCCGCCCGCACCGGTTCGCCGCTGCTGGTCTGCGACACCGACGCGTTCGCGACCGCGCTCTGGCACGAGCGCTACCTCGGCGCGCCCGCCCCGGACGTCGAGGCCGTCCACGCGCGGGTGCCGCACCACCTGTGGATCCTGACCTCGCCGGACGGCGTGCCGTTCGAGCAGGACGGCTGGCGGGACGGCGCGTCGATCCGCGCCTGGATGTCGGGCCGCTTCCAGGAGGAACTAGCGAAGCGGGACCTCCCGCACATCGTGGTGACCGGCCCGCACGAGGAGCGGCTGGCCGCCGCGGTCGAGGCCGCCGACGCGCTGCTCGCGCGCGGCTGGTCGTTCAGCGCCCCGCTGGCTCCGTAGCCGCGGGCGGATCCGTGGCGGCGGGGGCGCGGTCGACGCGGAAGAGGTCCTCGTCGATGCGGTCGAGGGCCAGCCGGACGGCGCCGAGCCCGATCGCCTCGTCGCCCAGCCGCGACGCCTCGATGCGGACCGGGCTCAGGCACAGCGGCAGGACGTGCCGGCGCAGCGACTCCACCAGCGGCGCGCCCGCCCCGACCAGCGGGCCGCCGACGACGATCATCTCCGGGTCCAGCGCGAGGGCCATCGCGGCGACGCCGCGGGACATGCGCGCGGCGAGCCGGTCGACGGCCCGCAGCGCGTCCGGGTCGCGCCGCCCGGCCGCGGCGAGCACGCGTGCGGCGTCCTCCAGCGCGGGCCCGGCGGAGGCGAGGCCGGCGAGCTCCGCGCCCGCCGCCCCCGGCCCGGGCCCGGCACCGCTGATCAGCACGACGGTCGTGTCGCGCAGGCCCAGCTCGGGCAGCATCCCGATCTCGCCCGCCGCGCCCCACCGGCCGCGGTGCAGGCGCCCGCCGATCAGCGCGCCGGCGCCGGTGTGCAGCCCGGCGTGCACGCAGACGACGTCGTCGGCCGCGCGGGCCGCACCGCGCCACCGCTCGGCCAGCGCGGCGAGGTTCGCGTCGTTCTCCACCAGGACGGGGCAGGCGAACGAGCGGCCGAGCTCGCGGCCGAGCGCGACGCCCTCCCAGCCGGGCACCGCGGCGCAGCGGGTGACGGTGCCGTCGGGGCCGACGACGCCGGGGGTCCCGGCGGCGACGGCGCGCAGCGACCGCCGGTCGATCCCGGCCTCGGCCAGGCACGCCTTGACGGCGGCGCGGACGGCACTGATGCGGGCGTCCGGCCGGGCATGGGTGTCCAGGCTCGCGCGGTGGCCGCCGACGGCCTCGCCGGACAGGTCCGTGACGAGCAGCCGCACGTGGTGGGCGTCGATCTCGACGCCGAGCGCGTGGCCGGCCTCGGCGCGGAACCGGTAGCGGCGCGCGGGACGGCCGAGGCCGCTGCCCGGGCGCGGCGCGACCTCGGCGACCAGGCCTCGGCCGATCAGGTCGCCGAGCACGCCCTCGGTGGTGGGGCGCGACAGCCCGACCCGGCGGGCCAGCCCCGACAGCGTCGACTCGCCGCCGTCGCGCAGCTCGCGCAGCGTCGCGGCGGAGTTCAGGCGGCGCAGCACCGAGAGGTCGCCTCCGTGCAGCGAGCGTTCGGACACGTCATCCCTCGACGGCGATCTGCGGACCGGCGGCACCATGGCCGCTCTACTTAGGGAAGGTACCTGCATAAGTGGGCCGGACGGCGCCCACGATACCCCGGACCGGCGGCGCGGCCCCCTCAGCCGCCCGAGCCGAGCCCGGCGGCGGCCATTTCCGATGCCAAGCGGCCGGCAATATCTGCCGGCCACCGCCCGACCAATCCTGCTATTTCCTATTAAGGGCGACCGCCCGGGATCGAACCGAGGACCTCCAGGACCACAACCTGGCGTGCAGACCACCACACCACGGACGCCGTGTCTCCGACAGGACTCGAACCTGTGCCCTCCGGGTCCGCAACCCGGCGCGCTCTCCACTGCGCCACGGAGACTCGATATTCGGTTGCCGTGCGTACTGGGCGCAGGAATCGAACCTGCCTGATGCGGGATATGAATCCGCCGGATGCACCAGCATCCCTGCCCAGCCTGCGCGGAGGGTGCGAGATTCGAACTCGCGCAGGGTGACCCCTGACGACGGCTTAGCAAGCCGCTGCCTTTCCGCTCGGCCAACCCTCCGGGAAACGTTCGGGGAAAGAAAAGACCGCCCGTTCTGCTCGGGCGGTCGGCGTCAGGACGCGACGGTCACGTCCTGCGGCGGCTCCCGAGGCCGGAGTGGCTGCTGCGGTGCATTCGGTGATGGCGCATCGTTCCCTCTCCTTCCGGCCTCGTTCCGTTCAACGCCCATACTGTCCAAGCGATTCCGCTGCGGCAACCCATTATTTCCGGGGCGGCCCGCCCGGTGCGGGCCGCCCCGATTTCCCTACTCGTCGAAATCGGTGCTGCGGATCAGCGGCTCCCAGGCGGCGAACTCCTTGCGGAGGCCGTCCAGGCTCGCGGCGACCGCGTCGGCGGCGTCGCCGCCGAGCGGCAGCCGGCGACCTCGGGGTTCGGGCGGGCGATCGCGGAGGCGGCGCTCGCGGCGGGCGACACCGTCGTCGCGGCGGCGCGCCGCCCGCAGGCCCTCGACGACCTCGCCGAGCGCCACCCGGGGCGCGTGAACGCGGTCGCGCTGGACGTCACCGACCACGGCCGGATCGCCGACGTGGTGGCGGACGTGCTGCTGTCCGCCAGGCCGAGCGGGTGGCCGCAGCAGCGGAGCGGCACCGGCGCGCCAAGACCGGAGTGCTGCGCGTCGGGTTCGAGGCGAGCGGCGCCGGGGAGCTGACGACGCGGGCGCGCGCCGAGTTCGCCCGCACCCATCCCGGCGTCCGGGTCGAGCCGAAGCGGTTCGACTGGGGCGGCGAGGCCGACGCGCTGCGGTCCGGTGACGTGGACGTGGCGTTCGTATGGCTGCCCGCCGACCTGTCCGGCCTGCACGCCGAGATCGTCCACACCGAGCCGCGGATCGTCGGGCTGCCGGCCGGGCACCGGCTCGCCGGGAACGCCTCAGTCGGCATCCTCGACGTCGGCGACGAGCCGCTGATGTGGACGGAGCGGGCCCCGCGCGAGTGGGTGGACTGGTGGGCGGTCAACCCTCGCCCGGACGGGTCGGAGCCGCGGTGGGGGCCGACCAACGACAACGTCGAGGAGATGCTCGAGCAGGTCGCCGAGGGCGTCGCGATCTGCTTCGCGCCGTCCAGCATGGCGCTGTACTACACGCGGCCCGGCATGGTGTGGGTGCCGCTCACCGGCGTCGAGCCGCTGCGGGTCGCGCTCGCCTGGGCGGACGGCGCGGACGGCCCGCTGGTGCGGTCGTTCGCGCGGATCGTCCGCGGCCTGGTCACCGGGTGACGGGAGCGCCCAGGGTCGCGTGCAGCGCGCGCAGCGCCTGGTAGACGCGGACCTTGACCACGTCGACCGGCACCCCCAGCAGGGCGGCGGCCTCGTTGACCGAGCGCTCCCGGAAGACCGTCTCGGTGAGGATCTCGCGGTGCGCCGACGGCAGCGCCTGGAAGGCCCGGGCGACCGCCGCGGAGCGCGTCCGCTCCCCCGGTGCGCCGGGGGCGAACGAACCGGTGTGCTTGCCCATTCGCAGTGCCACGCAACGAACTTGGCACCACACCGCCCGCCCGGCGCCTCCCTTATGCCGCCTTTAAGGAAGAGCTAACGGTGGAGTGAGGGGCGGGGGGCGTCGGACGGGGTGGCGGGGGTCTCGAGGGGGGCGGGTTCTTGAAGAAGGCGTGCCAGGAGCCAGGCGACGGCGGGGACGGCGATGAGCGGGAGCAGGGCGGCGCGGGGGGACGCGGCGTCGGCGAGCGCGCCGACGGCGGGGCTCGCGATGCCGCCCGCGCTGACGGCGAGGCCGAGGGTGACGCCGCTGGCGGTGCCGACGCGGCGGGGCAGGTAGTCCTGGCCGAGCGTCACCTGGATCGAGAACGGGATGTAGAGGGCGATCGCGATGAGGGCGACGAACGCGTAGATCGTGTAGGAGGGGGCGAGCGCGACGCCCGCGACCGCGGGGACGGCGAGCAGGTAGGACGCGCGGAGCGTGCGGACGCGGCCCAGCGTCGCGGCGAGCCGTCCGCCGAGGACCGTGCCGGCGGCGCCGCCGGCGAACAGGACGAACAGGGCGGCGGCCCCGGCGTCGGCGCCGCCGCCGGTCCGCTGGCGCGCGACGACGGCGAGCAGGGTGCTGAGGCCGAAGAAGACGACCGAGCGGCACAGCACGACCAGGGAGAGCCGGACGAACATCGGCCAGTCGTCGCGGCCGTGCGCGGCGCTCTTCTTCGCCGCCGCGCCGGACGTGCGGCGGCGCATGGCGGTGAGGCTGAGCGCGGTCCCGAGGACGGCCGGGGCCGCCAGCCACGGCGTGGCGTGCAGGCCGCCCGCCGCGAGGACGGGCGTGACCAGCAGCGGGGCGGCGGCGAAGCCGATGTTGCCGCCGAGCGAGAACCAGCTCATCCCGGCGTGGTCGCTGCCGGTGACGGCGCGCGCGATCCGCGCGGACTCGGGGTGGTAGGCGGCCACGCCGAGGCCCGACACGGCGATCGCGGCCCAGGTCAGGGCGTAGGCGTCGGACACTCCGGACAGCGCGACGCCGAGGCCGGCGGCGCCCGTCCCGGCGGGCACGAGCCACGGCATCGCCCAGCGGTCGGTCAGCATCCCGAAGGCGGGCTGGACGACGGAGGACAGCAGCGTGGCGGCCAGCACGATCCCGGACGCGGCGACGTAGCTGTAGTGCCGCCCGGTGACGAGGAACGGGACGATCGCGGGGACGGCGCCCTGGTAGACGTCGACGCAGGCGTGTCCGGCCGACAGCAGCGCGACGGGGCCTCGGCGGTTCATACCGGCAGCCTCGCGTCCGAGGCGCCTGTCGCGCTTCCGATATTTGGCCATCTTGTATCGCTGTTCCGCCACTGTCGGTGGCCGTGCGTACGCTGAACCGATGACCCGCTACACCCCGCGCGCGAGCACGGGCCTGCGGCTGCTGCCGCCCGGCGGCGAGATCGACGCGCACCGCCACGACGACCACCAGCTCGCCTACGCCGGCTCCGGTGTCCTGTCGGTCACGACCGACGCCGGGATCTGGCTGGCGTCGCCGGCGCGCGCGCTGTGGATCCCGGCGGGGACCGTCCACGAGCACCGCTCGTTCGGCGGCGCCGGCCTGCGGCTCGTCGGGATCCCCGCGCCGCGCGACCCGCTCGGCCTCGCCCGGCCCGCCGTCCTCGGGGTGGACGCGCTGCTCCGCGAGCTGATCGCGGCCTGCACCGACGTCCCCGAAGCCGAACGGGACGGCGCCGAATGGCTGCGGCTGCGGGACGTGCTGCTCGACCGCGTCGCGCGCGCCCCCCGGTACGCCGACTACGTCCCCTCCGCCCGCGACCCGCGGCTCGCCGCCGTGTGCCGGATGCTGTGCGACGACCCCGCCGACGACCGGACGCTCGCCGAACTCGGCGCGCGCGCCGGAGCGGGCGAGCGCACGCTCACCCGGCTGTTCCGCGCGGAGCTCGGCATGACCTTCCCGCAGTGGCGCGCCCAGTTGCGCCTGCACCACGCCATGGTGCTGCTCGCCGAGGGCCTTCCCGTGACGACCGTCGCGCACCGGTCCGGGTGGGCGTCCGCCAGCGCGTTCATCGACGCGTTCCGCCGCACGTTCGGCCACACGCCCGGCACGCACCGCGCGCGCGTCGACGGGCGCCTCCTGCTCCGCTGACCGCACAGGCGCGCCTTTGCCGGCGAGCTCCCAAGCGGCCCTCGCCCGGCGGCCCAGCGCCTAGGATGAGGCGCGGGGGAGGTGGTGGACGTGGACGCGCCGCACATGTCGTTCCCACCGGACGGCTGCTCCTACGAGGTCCGCTACACGCTGGGCCGCCGCGGCACGGGCCTGGAGGCGTTCGCCGACGAGTTCGACCTCGGCCGCTGGTTCGTCCTGATGGCCGAGGAGGGCGTGTTCGTCCCGGTGGAGTTCTCCGTCCCCGACGAGGACGGCCGCAACGGGTTCCAGATCTTCTGCGTGTCCGACGGGACCCGGGTCCCGATCAGCTACTTCCACCCCCGTCTCGTGAGGGGCCGCATCGAGGGCGCGCACGACGCCGTCCCGAACCCCTGACCGGGCCGCTAAGCGCGCGCGGGACGCCGCAGGACGGCCGCCGCCAGGACCGCCACGCCACAGAACGTCCCGGCGAGCACCCCGTACCCGGCCGCGGACACGATGACGGTGGACAGCAGCCCGGCCGCGGCGGCGATCGTCCACACGGCCGCGTCCACCGTGCCCTCGACGTCCGCCCGCGCGGGCTCGGGCAGCTCGCGGGCGAGGCGCCCGCTGCCGCCGACGAAGCACAGGTTCCACGCGTAGCCGAGCCCGAACAGCGCCGCGGTGCGGGTCAGGGCTCCGTCCCCGACCGCGGCCAGGGCCGTCGACGCGGCGAGCGCCGCGATCCCGGCGGCCATCACCGCGCGCGCCCCGTACCGGTCGACCAGCCGCCCGGTCAGCGGCGACAGCGCGAACATCCCCAGCGTGTGCGCGGACAGCGTCATGCCGACCATGCCGAGCGCGTCGCCGTGCATCCGCATCGCGACCGGCGCGGCCGTCATCACCGCGACCATGACGACCTGCGCCGTGGCCATCACCACCAGCGCCGGCCGCGTCACGGGCCCCTTGAGCAGGGCGCGCACTGAGATCCGTCCGCCGGGCTCGTCCGTCTTGGCGGCGGGCGACGCCGGGGCGGACGCGGTCGCGGCGAGCGCGGCGGCCGCGGTGGCGAGGAACGCGGCCAGGAACGGGCCCGCCAGGTGCGGCAGGCCCAGCCCGTGCGCGAGGCCGCCGGACGGGTCGAGCAGCAGCGGCCCGCCGACCGCGCCGATGGCGGCGGACCAGACGACGACGCCGATCGCGGAGCCCCGCCGGCCCGGCGGGTACAGCTCGGCCGCCGCGTACCGCGAGAGCTGCGCGCGCGCCGGGCGGCCGCGGCGAGTTCCGGGATCGGGCAGGTCGTGGTTGAATTCTCGGTTATGTGGCCCTCGTCACAAAGATCACTCCCGTGGCGCCGGAGGTATCAGCCGGGGGTTCCCACCGAGATCGAGATCCCCGACGTCCCCGTCACCCGGCTGCTCGACGACGCCGCGGAGCGGTACCCGCGGCGGACCGCGCTGGTCTTCCACGGTCGGCGGCTCGACTACCGGGAGCTGCGGGACGCGGTGGACCGGTTCGCCGACGGGCTGCACCGGCTCGGCGTGCAGCCCGGCGACCGGGTGGCGCTGATCCTGCCGAACTGCCCGCAGGCCGTGATCGCGTTCTTCGGGGTGCTGCGCAGGGGCGCGATCGCCGTGCAGCACAACCCGCTGTACACCGAGGAGGAGATGCTCCACCAGCTCGCGGACTGCGGCGCCCGCGTCGCCGTCGTGCTGGATCGTTCCTACGCGACGGTGCGGGCGGTGCGGCACCGGCTGCGGCTGGAGCACATCGTCGTCACCTCGCTCGTCGACTACCTCCCTCCGGCCGGGCGGGCGGTGCTGCGGCTGCCGCTGGTGCAGACGCAGCGGCGGCGCGCGGCCATCACCGCGAACGTGCCGGACGACGCCGGCGTCGTCCCGTTCAAGGAGCTGCAGAGGATCCCGCAGCGGCAGGTGCGGCAGCTCCCGGTGGTTCCGTCGCGCGACCTCGCGGCGATCCAGTACACCGGCGGGACGGAGGGGCGCCCCAAGGGCGCGATGCTGACGCACCGCAACCTCGTCGCGAACGCGTGCCAGCAGCACGCGTGGGACGTCGGCGTGCGCGAGCGGCAGGACGTGACGCTCGCGGTCCTGCCGCTGTTCCATTCGTTCGGCCTGATGAGCTGCCTCATCGCGCCGACGATGACGGCGGGCGCGGTGGTGCTGCTCCCGCGTTTCGACCGCGACCGGGTGCTGCGCACCATCCGCAAGTACCGGCCGACGGTGTTCCCCGGCGTGCCGACGCTGTACGAGCAGGTACTGGACGGCCCGCGGTTCCGGCCGTCGGACCTGCGGTCGCTGCGGGTCTACATCTGCGGCGCGATGGAGCTGGGGCAGCGGCTCCTCGACCGCTTCGACGAGCTGGGGGTGCGCGGGCTGATCCAGTGCTACGGGCTGACGGAGGCGTCCCCGGCGGTCACCGGCAACCCGCTGGGCGGCGGCGCCCGGAACCTGACCGTGGGGCTGCCGCTGCCGATGACGGACGCGGTCATCGTCGACGTCGACGAGCCGACGCGGGACCTGCCCCCCGGGGAGGCCGGCGAGCTGGTGGTGCGCGGCCCGCAGGTGTTCGCGGGCTACTGGAACGCGCCGCTGGCCACCGCGCAGGCCCTGTCGAAGGGCTGGCTGCGGACGGGCGACATCGCGGTGATGGACGAGGAGGGGTTCATCACCATCCTCGAGCGGCAGCGCGACATGATCAAGGTGAGCGGGTTCAGCGTCTACCCGTCCGAGGTGGAGAAGGTCCTGCGGCGCCATCCGGCCGTGTACGACTGCGCGGTGGTCGGCGGGCCGGACGAGCGGCGCGGCGAGCGCGTCATCGCGCACGTGGTGGAGCATCCCGCCTACCCGTTCTCCGCGGACGAGCTGCGGCGGCACTGCGAGCGCTATCTGTCGCGCTACAAGGTGCCCGCGGAGTTCCGTCCGCGCACGGACCTGCCGCGCAACGTCCTGGGGAAGGTCGTCCGGCGCAAGCTGCGCGACGAGTCGGTGAATTCCCCGGCGTAGGCGGCGCCCGCCGGGTGGTTGACTGTTCCCCGTGGAGACCGAGACCGCCCCGCCGGAGCTGTTCGCCCGGCTCGCCGAGATCGGGCGTGACTCGTCCCGTACCGCCGCGCGCGCTTCGGACGCGCCTCTGGAGCCGGAGACGCTGTACGACCGGCACGGCGTCCTGGTGGTGCGTGTAGGCGACACCGTGGTGAAGGCGCATCAGCCCGGCCGTGACTACGGGGAGCGGTTCCTCGCACGCATCAAGGTCGCGGCGTCCCTGCCCGATCTGCTCCTCGGGCCGCTCGGTGCACCGACGGACGTGGACGGCCGTACGGTGACCGTCTCCGTGTACGGGGAGCCGGTGGATCCGCACAAGGAGCTGCCCTGGGCGGACGCCGGACGTCTCCTGGCCGCGCTCCACTCCACGCCTGTACCGGCGGACACACCGTCCTGGGGACGTCCCGCACGCGTTGCCACTCAGGTGGCGCGCCTGGGCGAGGGCCTCGCGGAGGACGAGGTGCGGCGCGCGTTCGCGACCCTGCCCGCCTGGGTCCGCGGCGAGGCGGCGGTGAGCGCCCGCCCGGAGCGCGCGGAGTGCCTCATCCATGGCGACTGGCATCTCGGCCAGATGGTGCGCGCGCGGGACGGACGCTGGCGCCTGATCGACATCGAGGACCTCGGCAAGGGCGACCCCGCCTGGGACCTGGCGCGCCCCGCCGCGCTGTACCTGTCGGGCGTCCTGCACCCGGACGACTGGGAGCGGTTCCTCGGCGCCTACGTGGAGGCCGGCGGCGCCGCGGTGCCGGACGGCGGCGACCCCTGGGCGACCCTCGACCTGCCCGCGCGAAGTCTGGCGATCCAGATCGCCGCCACGTGCGTCATATCCGCGAAGGAGGGCGAGCGCCCGTTGGACGGACCGGAGCAGGCGATGGTGGACGCCTGCGGCAGAATCTCCACCGCGGGGGACGCGGCACGGCTCGCATGACGTGGCGCGGAACCTGCCCTAGATTTACCCTCTACCTGGGGATCCATAGCGGAAGGATGACAAGGCGATGCACTGCCCTAAGTGTCATGGATTGATGCGGACCTACAACCGCAGCGGCGTCCACATCGAACAGTGTGACAACTGCCGGGGCATCTTCCTCGACTACGGAGAGCTCGAGGCCCTCGGCCAGATGGAGGCCCGCCACCATGCCGCTCCGCCGCCGCCCGGCTGGGGCGCTCCCGCGGCCTCCGTGCACCACCATCACCACGGCCACCACGCGCCGCACCACGGCGGCGTCTTCCACATGCTCTTCTCGACCTGACGCCCGCGCGGCCCGCCCCCTCGGAGGCGGGCCGCGTTCTCGGCAGATCGTTCCCGGCCGCGCGCGCCCGCGGCGTGCCGTCACAGGCGCGGGTCGACGGGCTCCGACTCCAGCGCCAGGACGGCGAAGACGGCCTGGTGGACCCGCCACAGCGGCTCCCCGGCGGCGAGCCGGTCGAGCGCCTCGGCGCCGAGGGCGTGCTCGCGCATCGCCAGCGACCGCTTGCGGCCGAGCGACCGGCCGCGCAGCCGGTCGAGGTTGCCCGGCTCGGTGTAGTCCGGCCCGTAGATGATCCGCAGGTACTCGCGGCCCCGGCACTTCACGCCCGGCTGGACCTTCGCGCCGTCCGGGAGCGGCCCGAGCGGCTTGACGACCATCCCCTCCCCGCCCGAGGCGGTGAGCTTCTCCCACCATTCGGTCGCGGCGGCCTCCGACTCCGGTGAGGCCAGGTCCACGACGACCGACTCGGTCCGCTGGAGCAGCCCGGTCGGGTCGGCCGCGGCGAGCCCGGCGGCCACGTCCAGGTGCCAGTCGTGGTCGCGCGCGGCGGCCAGGGAGCGGCCTTCCGCGGCGAGGACCTGGAACGGCGCGAGCCGCACTCCCTCAAGCCCGTTGACGGGCCAGCAGTAGCGCGCGTAGGCGTCGCGGAAACGCGCCGCGTTCGCCGCGCGCCGGTCGATGTGCTCGCGGAGCCCGCCGACGTCGAGGCCGCGCTCGTGTGCGCGCGCGAGGACGCCGGACGCCATCGGCAGTGCCGCACGCGCCGCCGCGCCGGCCGCGGCGTACTGGGTGCGGATGAGGTCCATCGCCTTGGCCGACCACGGCAGCAGCTCGCAGTCCAGCACGAGCCATCCCGTCTCCAGCTCGTCCCACAGGCCGGTGGCGCCGATCGCGGAACGCAGCCGGGCGAGAATCTGCTCGGTCACGGACGCGTCGCGGAAGAAGGCCCGCCCGGTGCGGGTGTAGACCGCGCCGGTCGTCCCGTCGTCCACGCCGAACCGCGCCTCCGCCACCGACGCGTCGCGGCAGACGACCGCGACGGCCCGCGAGCCCATGTGCTTCTCCTCGCAGATCGCGCGCAGGACGCCCTTGTCCCGGTACGCGGCGAGCGCCTCGGCGGGGTGCTCCAGGTGCCCGGGCAGCGGCGAGGTGGCGGCGGGCGCCATCGTGGGCGGCAGGTAGACCAGCCACCGCGGGTCGACGGCGAACCGGCTCATCACCTCCAGCGCGGCGAGCGCGTTCTCCTCCCGGACGGTGACGCGCCCCAGCAGCCGCGTCTCCACGCCCTGGGCGCCGAGGACGTCGTCGATCTTCAGGACGTCGCTCTCGCTGCGGCCGCCCGGCGCGGAGGCGGACGGCGCGTGCAGCGGGCGGGCCGGCTCGTACCAGACCTGCCGCGCGGGGACGGACACCAGCTCGCGCTCCGGATAGCGCAGCGCGGTCAGCTTGCCGCCGAACACCGCGCCGGTGTCGAGGCAGATGGTGTTGTTGACCCATTCCGCGTCCGGGACGGGCGTGTGGCCGTACACCACCATCGCCTTGCCGCGGTAGTCGCGCGCCCACGGGTACCGCACAGGCAGCCCGTACTCGTCGGTCTCCCCCGTGGTGTCGCCGTACAGCGCGAACGAGCGGACACGTCCCGACGCGCGCCCGTGGTAGTCCTCCTTGAGCCCGGCGTGGGCCACCACAAGGCGCCCTCCGTCGAGGACGTAGTGGCTGATGAGCCCGTCCATGAAGCGCAGCGCGGCGTCGCGGAACTCGTCGGTCTCGGCGCCGAACTGCTCCATCGACTCGGCGAGCCCGTGCGACATCTGCACCTTGCGGCCCTTCAGGGCGCGGACGAGCTTCGCCTCGTGGTTGCCGGACACGCACAGCGCGTTGCCCGCCTCCACCATGCCCTTGACGAGCCGGACCACGCCGGGCGAGTCCGGGCCGCGGTCGACCAGGTCGCCGACGAACACGGCGGTGCGCCCGCCCGGGTGGTTGGCGCCGGCGGCCAGGCCCCGCGCGTCCCGCTCGATCTCGTAGCCGAGGCCGGCGAGCAGCTCCTCCAGCTCGGCGCGGCACCCGTGCACGTCGCCGACGATGTCGAAGGGGCCGGTCAGCTCGCGCCTGTCGGTCCACGCCTTCTCGTAGACGATCGTCGCGGCGTCGATCTCCTCCTGTCCGGACAGCACGAACACGCGCCGGAACTCGCGGCCGAGCGTGCGCAGCCCGCGGCTCAGTTCGCGCCGCTGGCGCGGGATCACGTGCGGGGGCATGTCCCGGTCTGGGCGGGCGGCGTTGCGCTCGGCAGCGAGCCGCTCGGGGACGTCCAGGACGATCGCCGCCGACAGCACGTCGTGCTCCTTGGCGAGCCGCAGCAGCGGCTGCCGCGCCTTGCTCTGCACGTTCGTCGCGTCGACGACGGTGAGCAGGCCGCGCCGCAGCCTCTTGGCGACGATGTAGTGCAGCAGGTCGAACGCGTCGCCGGTGGCGGACTGGTCGTTCTCGTCGTCGGACACCATGCCGCGGCAGCGGTCCGACGACACCACCTGCGTCGGCGCGAAGTGCTTGCGCGCGAAGTGCGACTTGCCCGACCCGGTCACGCCGACCAGGACGACGAGCCCCATCTCCGGAAGCCGGATCTCGGTCATCGGGCGAAGACTCCCATCTGCGTCGGCGCGCCCACCTCGGGGTCGTCGTCGCCGACCGGCACGTGGCGGACGCGGTAGCCGTGCGCCTCGGCGACGCGGCCGGCCCAGGCGCGGAACTCCGCGCGCGTCCATTCGAAGCGGTGGTCGGGGTGGCGCATGGCGCCGGGCGCCAGCCCCTCGTAGCGGACGTTGTGCTCGGCGTTGGGCGTCGTCACGACGACGACGCGCGGCTTGGCGTGGCCGAACACGACCTGCTCCATGGCGCGGACCCGGGGCGGGTCGATGTGCTCGACGACCTCCATCAGCACGGCCGCCTCGTAGCCGCGGAAGCGTTCGTCCGCATAGGTGAGAGCGCTCTGGAAGACGTCCAGGACGCGCTTGTCGGGACGGTGCCGGGGCTTGTCCAGGCGCAGCCTGCGCGCCGCTCCCTCCAGGGCGCGGTACGAGACGTCCGTACCGGCGATCTCCGTGAAGAAGTCGTCCTGGGCGAGGCGCGCCAGGAGCTTGCCGGAGCCGCACCCCATGTCGATGACGCGGCGGGCGTCCTCGTCGTGGAGCGCCTGCACGACCGCCTGGATCCGCCGCTCCGACAGGGAGGCCGGGGCCTCCACCGCGGCGTCCGTGCCGTTCTCCGCGCGCGCCAGGCCGTTCTCCGCGCGCGCGGGCTCCTCCTCGATCTCGACCGGGTCGAGCGCGTCGTCCGGTGCGTCCTCGGCGTCGGCCAGGCGGCCCAGCGCGGCCCGGACGAGGGTGCGCCGGTTGGCGAGGTAGCGGCGGGTGATGGCGGCTCGGTCGGGGTGCGCGCCGAGCCATCCCTCCCCCGCCCGGATGAGCTTGTCGACCTCGTCCGGCGCCACCCAGTAGTGCTTCGCGTCGTCCAGCACGGGCAGCAGCACGTAGAGCTGGTTGAGCGCGTCGGCGAGCCGCATCCGGCCGGTGAGCGTGAGCGTGACGTAGCGGGAGTCGCCCCAGTCGGCGAACTCCGGGTCCAGCGGCACCGGCACGGCCGACACGTCCCAGCCGAGCGGCGCGAAGAAGCGCTCCGCCTGCCCGGCGCCGCCTCGGCACGGCAGCGCCGGCAGCACGATCTCCAGGGGGATCGCGGTCCCGGCCAGGTCGGGCCGCTTGTCGCACCTGCCGCGCATGGCGGTGCGGAAGACGTTCGCCATCGCGGACGCCAGCAGCGACGACGCCGCGTACGGGCGGTCGTTCACGTACTGGCCGAGGGAGAAGTCGGGCGTGCCTCTGCCGCGCGTGCGCACGAGCTTGACCGGGTCGACGTCCAGCAGCAGCGCCGCCGTGCAGCGGTCCTCGCCGGCGTCGGGGTAGAAGACGTGCGCGGTGCCGAAGGACTGCTCGAAGCTCAGCGCCTTGTCCGGGTGCTTGTGCAGCAGGAAGCCCAGGTCGGTCGCCTGGTCCGCGGTAGTGGTGATCGTGAGAAGCACGCCTCGAGTGTGGCGGAACCCGGCGGCGCGCTTCTAATTCATTTTCCGGCGACGGCGGGGCCGGTCAGGAAACGGCCGTGCGAGTCGAACGGCCACGGGTTGATCCGGCAGCCTTTCAGCCCGTAGATCTGCTGCATCATCACGGGGGCCGGCTTGCCGCGCCCAGGGCAGGTCATATGGCCGAACCCCAGCCGGTGGCCGACCTCGTGGTTGATGGTGAGCGCGTGATAGGCGTCCGGCTGCCCGCGGTAGTACTTGGTCAGCAGCAGCCAGCGCCGTAGGTTCACGACGACCTGCTTGCCGCCGCTGCAGTTCACCGTGCCGTTGGTGGTCATGCCGTAGGAGCCGCAGATCTTGTCGACGGTCTTCGGCGCCGCGAGCTGCACCACGAAGTCGTACGCGCCGGAGTTGACGCGCTGGAACGCCCATTTGCCGCTGGCCGTCCACCCCCGCTTATCCGCGAGTATCTTGTCGACGCTGCGCGCGAACTTCGTGGGGTCCTGGCGTAAGCCGCCTTCCACCTGGACCATGTAGCGCATCACTTTTCCGTGGCCGAACACGCGGGTTCCGGAAGCGGGCAGAAGGAATTTCCCCGTGCCCTTGGCGGGGATGTACACCGACCGTGAGGGCTTGACCACGGGCGCGTCGGACGGCTCCGACTCGACCCGGGCGCCCCCGTCCTGTCCCGTGCCGGTCTCCCGCGCGGGCGGCGGCGCGGCGGCGTGCTTCGTCCCGCCGCCGAAGCTGAGGTAGGCCATGGCGCCGAGGCCCGCGACGGAGACCAGCACCAGGGCGGTGACGCCCAGGATGACGCCGCGCAGCCGCGTCCGCCGGGCGCCCTCGAACTCCCGTTCCAGGTCGTCGCCGAGCCAGTCCCCCGAGCCCGGACGGCGCGGACCGCCGCCGCGGCGCCCGCCGCGTCCACCCTGTCCGCCCGGTCCACCCCGTCCGTCGTAGCCGTCGTAGCCGCCGGGTCCGGATGGTCCGGGCGGTACGGGTGGCCCGGGCGGTACGGGCGGTCCGGCGGGCGGCATCGGCGCGTGGGGCGGAGGGGCGGCGGCCCGGCGGTGGGACGACGCCCGGCGCCTGCCCTGGCGTGATCGTGGAGGCTGCATGGCGCAGCCAGCATGCCAGAAAGTAGTCAGAATGAGATCATTTCCCACAAATCCCCAGGTAGTGCTACAAGCACCTACATCTCTGACATGTACCGGATAATCACGAAGAGTGGCGGTCCGGCCGCGAAAAGGGTTTGCGGCCGGCCGCGCGCGCCCGCCACAATCCGGAGCGACATGAGCAGACATCCCCGCCGGATGACCGCGCAGGAGACCGTGGCCGTCCTCGAACGCGGCGAGTACCGCGCCCCGTCCGGGCGCACCGTCTCCATCGCCGCCGACCTGGCGCGCTGCGTGCGCGACACCGTTCTGTACCGGCCGGAGGAGCTGGACGCCCTTCTGAAGGACCTCCCCGGCACCGCGCCCGGCGCGGGACCGGCGGCCGACGCCGCGACGCGCGTCGAGGTGACCGACGAGACGACCCTCGCGGCGGCGCGGCGGCTGCTCGCGCCCGGGAAGGTCCCGATGGCGCTCAACTTCGCCTCCGCCAAGAACCCCGGCGGCGGCTTCCTGAACGGCGCGCACGCGCAGGAGGAGGGCCTGGCACGCTCGTCCGGCCTGTACCTGTCGCTGCGCGCGGCGAGGGAGTACTACGACTTCCATCGTGCGCAGGGCGACCTGCTCTACAGCGACCACATGATCTACTCCCCCGGCGTGCCGGTGATCCGCACCGACTCCGGGAGGCTGCTGGACGAGCCGTACGGGGTCGCGTTCCTGACCTCGCCCGCTCCGAACCGGGGCGCGATCCGCGATCCGGCCAAGGCGGAGCGCATCCCCGAGGTGCTGCGTGTGCGCGCGCGGAAGGTCCTCGCGGTGGCGCTGGCCAACGGCCACGGGCGGCTGGTGCTGGGGGCGTGGGGCTGCGGCGTGTTCCGCAACGATCCGGCGGAGGTGGCGGAGGCGTTCGCCGGGCCGCTCGGTCCGGGCGGCGAGTTCGAGAACCGCTTCGAGCACGTCGTCTTCGCGGTCTGGGAGTCCGCCAAGGACACGCCCAGGCGCAACGCGTTCCACCGCGTGTTCGGCTGACGCCGCGCCTTCGCCCCGGTGCCCCGGCCCCGCCCTGGGGCTCTAAGCCCTGCCGACGTCCTCGACGTAGGACGCGATGCCGCGCAGCAGGACGTCCAGGCCGAACTCGAAGCGCTCGGCGCCGCCCTGGTCGGTGAGGTCGTCCACCAGCGAGACGATGTGCGGGTACCGGTCGGTCGGCAGTGCCTTGAAGTAATCGCGGACCTGGGCGATGTACTTGCGGAAGTGCTCCCACGGGTCCTCGTCGCCCTTGACCGTCGCGGTGTAGAAGGTGTCCTCGACGGCGTCGGCGTCGATGTACATGCCCAGCGTGTCGACGGCGAGCCCGGCGACCTTCGGCGGGACGCCGCCCGCGATCATGAGGGCGAGCTGCGCCTCGGCGACGGCGAGCAGGTTCGGCCCGGTCGGGATCAGCCCCATGGAGACCTTCGCGATGTCGCGGTGCGAGGTGTAGACGCGGCGGATCTCCAGCGCGACCTCCTTCAGCTGCTCGCGCCACCGGGCCGGGTCGGGCTCGGCCGGCAGCCTGATCTCGGCGGCGACGCGGTCGAGCATCAGCTCGCGCAGCTCCTGCTTGTCCGAGACGTGCGCGTACAGGGACGCCGGGCCGGTGCCGAGCTCCTGCGCGACGCGGCGCATGGTGACGGCCTCCAGCCCCTCGGCGTCCAGGACGCCGATCGCCGCCTCGACGACGAGGTCCTGCGTGAGCGGCTGCCGGGACGGCGCGGGCCTGCGGGGCCGGCGGCCCGGGGGCGTCGGCATGTCCGGACGTGCGCTGGCCACCTCGGAACCTCCCAATTTCGCGATACATCTTGACTATCCCGAATCGCGATATATCTTCTCTACCTGAGAGACAAAATCGCGTCACGAACATCGTACTTGACACGAACACCGTTCCCGTCGTAGAACGATGTTCGTAACGACGAACGCCGTTTTCACCGTGTTCCCTCCCAGGAGACGACCCCATGACCGAGACAGTGCAGACCCCCACCGGGGCCACCGGCACGGCCGGCTACCGCTGGCGCTGGGCCGCCCTGTTCGTGATCCTCGCCGGCGAGGTCATGGACATGCTGGACTCGCTGATCACCAACATCGCCGCCCCCACCATCCGCGCCGAGCTGGGCGGCTCCGCCGCCACCATCCAGTGGCTCGCCGCCGGCTACACCCTGGCCATGGCGGTCGGCGTGATCACCGGCGGCAGGCTCGGCGACCTGTACGGCCGCAGGCAGATGTTCATCGCCGGCGCGGCCGGCTTCACCGCCGGCTCGCTGCTGTGCGGCGTGGCCGCCTCGCCCGGCATGCTGGTCGGCGCCCGGCTGATGCAGGGCCTGTTCGGCGCGGTGATGCTGCCGCAGGGCATCGGCATGATCAAGCAGATGTTCAGCGAGAAGGAGATGGGCGCCGCGTTCGGCGCGTTCGGCCCGGTCATGGGGCTGTCGTCGGTCGGCGGCCCGGTGCTGGCGGGCTGGCTGGTCGACGCCGACCTGTGGGACACCGGCTGGCGGATGATCTTCCTGATCAACCTGCCGCTCGGCCTCGCCGCCGTGCTCGCCGGGCTGCGCTTCCTGCCCTCCGGCCGTTCCCCGCACGCCTCCCGGCTCGACCTCACCGGCGCCGCCCTCGCCTCCCTCGGCGCCGGGCTGATGATCTACCCGCTGGTGCAGGGCCGCGAGCTGGACTGGCCCGCCTGGACGTTCGCGATGATCGCCGCGTCCCTGCTCGTCTGGGCGCTGTTCGCCTGGTACGAGACGCGCAAGCAGCGCGCCGGGGCCGACCCGCTGATCATCCCGAGCCTGTTCCGCAAGCGCGGCTTCACCGGCGGGCTCGTCGTCGGCGTCGTGTTCTTCACCGCCATGGCGGGCACCGCCCTGGTGCTCTCGCTGTTCTTCCAGCTCGGCCTCGGCTTCTCCCCGCTCAAGGCCGGCCTGTCGCAGATCCCGTGGTCGGCCGGCGTCGTCCTCGGCTTCGGCGCGGCCCAGGCCGTCCAGCGGTTCGGCCGCGCCGTCATCCAGGCGGGCGCCCTCATCATGGCGGCCGGCCTCGCCGGGATGTTCGTCACGCTGCAGCTGGCGGACACCGGCGTCACCCCGTGGCAGCTCATCCCGTCGCTGCTGGTCACCGGGCTCGGCATGGGGCTGCTGATGGCGCCGTTCTTCGACATCGCCCTCGCGGGCGTCGAGCCGCAGGAGGCGGGGTCCGCCGGCGGCACCCTCACCGCGATCCAGCAGCTCGGCAGCTCGCTCGGCGCGGCCGTCCTCGGCACGGTCTTCTTCGGGCTGCTCGGCGGCCACGTCGCGACCGCCGCCGACGACGGGTCGGCCGGGCTGCGCAGGCAGCTCGCCGCCGTGTCCGTCCCGGCCGCTCAGCAGGACCGCATCGTGACCGCGCTGCGCGACTGCGGCAAGGACCGCGCCACGGCCAAGGACGCCGAGGCCGTCCCGCCCTCCTGCGCGCGGATGCAGGACGGCGTCAGGGCGGCGATCGCCGCGCAGCCCGCCGCCGCCCCGGCGATCCAGAAGGCGGTCGCGGCGGACGCGGCGCGCTCGGCCGAGACCGGGTTCACCGGCGCCATGAAGATCACGCTGTGGATCGTGGTCGGCATGCTCGGCCTGACCTTCCTGGCCGTGTTCCTGCTGCCGGAGCACGCCCGCCCGCAGGACGCCGCCGGCGGCGGCGCCCAGCCCGCCGCCGCCTGACGCCCCGTCCGGCGGCCCCGCGGCTCCGGCGGCTCCCGGCCCGGCATCCCGGCGGACCCACGGCCCCGACCGCCCGGCGGCCCGGCGGCCAGAGGTCCCGCGATCCCGGCCCGGCAACCGCGGAGAAAGGCCCGCGGCGAGGACGAGCGCTCCCGTACGGAGCCGCACGTCCCGCCGCGGGCCTTCCGGCGTACCGGAGCGCCGCCGGACGGTGCCGGCGCGGCGCCCGTCAGACCTTGGCCAGCACCTCCGACGCCAGCAGCTCCAGGTGGTCCAGGTCGCTCAGGTCGAGCACCTGCAGGTAGATCCGCTCGGCGCCCAGCTCCCCGAAGCGGCCGATCTTCTCCACGATCTCGGCCGGGGTGCCCGCGAGCCCGTTCTGCCGCAACTCGTCCACCTCGCGGCCGATCGCGCCGGCGCGGCGCGCGAGCTCCGCCTCGTCCCGCCCGCAGCAGACGACCTGCGCCGCGGAGTACACGATCGGCTTCGTCCGGCCCGCCTCCGCGCACGCGGCCCGGACCCGGTCGAACGCGCCGCCGGTGTCCTCGACCTGGTGGAACGGCACGTTGTACTCGTCGGCGTAGGCGGCGGCCAGGCGCGGCGTGCGCTTCGGCCCGAACCCGCCGAGGATCACCGGCGGGCCGCCCGCCTGCGCCGGCTTCGGCAGCGCCGGCGAGTCCTTCAGCGTGTAGTGCTCCCCGGTGAAGGAGAAGGTCTCGCCGTCCGGCGTGCCCCACAGCCCGGTGACGATCCGGATCTGCTCCTCCAGCCGTTCGAACCGCTCGTTCAGGCTGGGGAACGGGATGCCGTAGTGGACGTGCTCCTCCTCGAACCAGCCCGTCCCGATGCCGAAGTCGACGCGGCCGCCGCTCATCCGGTCCACCTGCGCGACCGAGATCGCCAGCGGCCCCGGGTAGCGGAACGTGCCGGCCGTCACCAGGGTGCCGAGCCGGATCCGGCTCGTCTCGCGGGCCAGCGCGCCGAGCGTGACCCAGGAGTCGGTCGGGCCCGGCAGGCCGGACACGTCGCCCATCTTCGTGTAGTGGTCGGAGCGGAAGAACGCGTCGAAGCCGAGGTCCTCCGCCGCCTTGGCGACCGACAGCAGTGTTTCGTAACTCGCCCCCTGCTGGGGCTCGGTGAAGATCCGTAGACGCATGGGTCCATCCTCGTACGCCCGCGCCCCGGCCCGCGCCACGGGACCTACTTCGCGCCCGCGCGCTTGGTCTGGGGCGCGCCCGCATACGCCTTCTTCTTCGGCGCCTTCTTCTTCGGGGCGGCCTTCTTCGCCGTGATCCGGGTGCGGACCGTCGCGGAGTTGTTCCGAGGGTTCGGGTCGGTGGTCGACGACGTGACCCGCGACGCGAACGTCAGGACCTTCCCGGCCCGGACATTGCCGGCCGGGAGCACCCTGAAGCGCAGCGTCCGCGTCTCGCCGGGCCGCAGCGCCCCGACCCCGCAGACGAAGCCCCGCTCCTCCGGGATGCACGCGGCGTTCCCCGTGAGCAGCCGCACCGGGCCGGACGCCCGGACGAACACGTCCTCGGCCGTGGCCGGGCCGCGGTTGCTCACCCTGAGCACGTAGGAGATCGGCGCGCCGGAGCGCGCGGTCGCCGGTGCGGTCTTCGCGATGGCGAGGTCCGCCGTCCGGGCGACACGCGCCACCGGGAACTCCGCGGCGTCGCGCCTTCCGCGCCACGTCACCGTCGCGGGGATCCAAATCGCCTCGTCCGGGCGGGCGCGCCCGGCCACCTTCGCCCGGATCGCCCCGGCGACCGTCTGACCGGGACGGACCGCGCCGAGATCGCACTCGACCGTCCACCCGCTCACCGCGCAGTCGCGCCGTCCCGACACGAACTCCAGCGACTTCGGCAGCGTCGCGCGGAACACCGCCCGGCCCGCCTTCCCGTGCCCCTTCGCCGTCACCGCGAACGGCCAGTCGTACGTGCGGCCGGGGAGTACCGCCTTCCCGGGAGCGCTGGTGTGCAGCCGCACCGACCTGGCCTTCTTCTTGTGCCCGGCCGGCTCGCGGTGCTTGACGGGAGGCCGGTGCTTCACCGGCTTGTGGTGCGGCGCCGGCCTCCCCCGCCCCTTGCCCTTGTGAGCGTGCTGGCCGCCGTGCCCCGACGGGCCGGGGCCGTCGGCTCGCGCGCCTCCGGCCGCGCCCATCAGCGGCACCACGCCCAGCAGCGGAGCGGCGGCCAGCACCGCGAGCCCCCGCGCACCGACGCGCCGCGTCTTCTTCCCAGTCACCGTGGAACCCCCCGTGGCCTGCGCCTTTGTAGCGGACAGGTCCGTTGTAGCGAGCACACGGCGAAACCGCTAGCGCAACGTAGGCGTGTCGTCACTGACAGCCACATCGGGCGGAAAGGTCCGTTCCGGACGACCGAACCTCGGGAATCTCCTGCGACGAAACGGGCGCAACCTGTTGAATCGGCAATGACCTGGATCCGAATCATGGAGTTGACATGGCAGTCTTCGGCGTCGACTACGCGTGGGGACGCCCCGGCGCGTCCGCGCTGAAACGCGCCGGGGCGAAGTTCGCGTGCCGCTACCTCTCGCACGACACCACCGGCAAGAACCTGACCCGCGCCGAGGCGGACGAGCTGTCGGAGGCGGGCCTGTGGCTGGTGGTGGTGTGGGAGACCACCGCGAACCGGGCGCTGGACGGCAAGGCCGCGGGAAAGGCGGACGCGCAGGCCGCCGCGGGCCAGGCCGAGGCGTGCGGCATGCCGGACGACCGGCCGATCTACTTCGCGGTCGACTGGGACGCGTCCTCATCCCAGCAGGACTCGATCAACGCCTACCTGGACGGCGCCGCGTCCGTGCTCGGCCGCGGCCGGGTCGGGCTGTACGCCGGGTACGGGCCGGTCAACCGGGCGTTCGACGCCGGGAAGATCGCCTACGGGTGGCAGACCTACGCCTGGTCCGGCGGCCGCTGGGACGCGCGCGCCCAGCTCCAGCAGTACTCCAACGACCACACCATCAACGGCGTCGGCCTCGACTACGACCGCGCCGTCAAGGACGACTATGGGCAGTGGCGCGTCGGCGTCTCGCCCGGGGAGGACGACGAAATGCCGAGCTACGTGTCCGTCGGCACGACCAAGGAGCAGCAGCTGCCCGCCGGCCAGTGGACCAACGTCAGCTGGCAGCACGACTACGCCGACTCCGAGCACCAGCACGCCGACAGCGGCGGCCCGAGCATCCTGTGGGGCTCGGCCCGCTACGCGCTGACGGCCGCCGTCACGGTCACCGGCGTGCCCGCGGGCACGCTGATCCAGGCCCGCGCGGTCGAGGTCGACGCGAAGGACGACAGCAAGCTCACCGGCGGGCCCGTGCAGGACTACGTGTCGGCCGGCGACCAGACCCACATCGTGTACTCGCTCGGCGCCGACACCATCGGCGACGGCTACCGGCTGCGCTTCCAGGTCGCCCAGCACGGCAACGGCGCCGCGAAGGTCGCCACCGGGGGCAGCGCCAAGGTCTTCTTCTGGCGCTGAAATCTTCCGGCGCCGGCACCGCGGTCCGGCGTCAGAAGTCGTCGTTGGTGTAGGGGGCCAGCGGGACGGCGAGCGCCGCGTCCAGGCGGGCGGCGGCGCCCGGGGTGTGCTCGGTGACGGCGCCGATGCGCACGAGCGTGCTCAGCCTCGCGCCGCCGAGGTAGGCGGCGCCGAGGTCGGCGACGCTCAGCGACAGGTCCGGCTCGCCGCCGGTGGGCGCGCAGCCGGGCGCGGCGCCGGTCGTGAGCCGCCAGCGGCCGTGGTTGGCGGGGATCCGGGCGTCCGCGACGTCCAGCACGAACACGTCGCCGGACGCCCACGACCGGGCGCGGAGCGCGGCCGGGACGTCGACGAGCCGCAGCCACAGCGCCCCGTACTCGCCGGTCACCTTCACCTGGTCGGGGTCGGCCGCCATGTGCGGCAGCAGATCGTCCACCGGCCGGGTCGGCGCCGTGATCCGCGAGGTCAGGTCGATGCCGGCGAGGAACCGCCAGAGCGCCGCCTCGACCCGCGCGTCCGCCGCGACGAGGTCCTCGAGCCGGACGATGCCGTGGCCCGTCCGGTAGATCGCGTAGCCCTCCGGGTGGACGACGACGCGCGGAGCGGTGAGCCGCTCGTCGCTCAGTTCCTCGTCGGGCAGGACGTTGCGGGACCACCATTCGCCGTCGCGCACCAGGCCGCCCGGACGGAGGGCGAGGGCGGCCTCGTGGATCGGGCCGACAATCGCGGGCGCGTCCGCGGGATCGACGAGCCGCAGCGGCCGCGGGTCGGGCTCGGTGCGCAGGGGCAGCGGGCGGGAGGTGTCGACCTCCAGCTCGACGGCCCGGTCCGCGAGGCCGAAGCCGTACCGGCCGTAGATCGCGCCCTCGGACGCCCACAGCACCGCGACGGGACGGCCCGCGGTAGCGGCGTCGGCGTGCATCCGCTCGATCATCGCCGACAGCACGCCGCGGCGGCGGTGCGTCGGCAGCACCCCGACCGCGGTGATCGCCGAGCAGTCGACGGTCCCGCCCGGCACGGCCAGCCGCATCGGCAGCGCGGCGAGCTGCCCCGCCCGGATTCCGCCGGACCAGGCCCCGATGCGCTCGGCGCGCCGCATCATCCAGCGCCAGCGGTCCAGGTCGCGCTCGCGGATGCGCTGGTGGAACACCAGGCCGGAGAAGTCGATCATCTCGTCCAGGGCGGTCTCGGGGACGTCCCGGATCTCCAGATCGGTCATGTACCCACGGTAACCAGCGCCCGCAACCGGTTTTCGGGCCGCCGCCCGCCCCCGGCGCGGCGTCCGGTCAGCCCCTGACCAGCGTCGCGAGGCACTCCACGTGCTGGGTCATCGGGAACGCGTCGAAGGCGCGCAGGGTCTCCAGCGTCCAGCCGCGCTCGCCGAAGTAGCCGAGGTCGCGGGCCAGCGTCGCGGGGTCGCAGGACACGTAGGCGATCTTGCGGCCGGCGAGCCGGGTGACGTGCTCGACGACGTCGCGGCCCGCGCCGGTGCGGGGCGGGTCGAGGACGACGACGTCCGCGCGGCGGACCCGGGACGCGCCCTGATGGTGGCCGCTCCCGCGCTTGTTCTGCGCCTTCCCGCCGCCGGAGGCGCCGCCGCCGGACGCCCGGCCGAACTCCAGCTCGGCGACGACCTCCTCGACGGCGCCGCGCTCGATCGAGACGTTCTTCAGGTCCCGCAGGTTGAAGCGGGCGTCCCGGACGGCCTGCCCGTCGGACTCGACGCCGACGACGAGGCCGTCCGGGCCGATCCGGTCGGCGAGGACGCCGGCGAACAGGCCGACGCCGCAGTACAGGTCGAGGGCGATGTCGCCCGGCTTCGGCTCGAGCGCGTCCAGCACGGCGTCGGCGAGCAGCTGCGCGGCGCCCGGGTGGACCTGCCAGAACCCGCTGCCGCTGACCTGGAACATCCGCCCGGAGACGCTCTCGCGGACGTACGGGAGGTTCGCGCCCGGCTCCGGCTTGCCGCGCACCAGCCGGACGGGCACGTCCAGCCGGGGCACGCGGATCTTGCGGCGGTCGCGGCCGCGCAGCACCACGAGCCGGTCGCCGGTGGCGGCGGACACGATGCCCTCGACGCCGGACGCGCCGGGCCAGCGCTTGCGCTCGATGCCCATGAGCTCGACGCCCGGGTGCGCGATCAGGCACTCGTCGACCGGCTCGATGTCGTGCGAGCGGTGCCGGCGCAGCCCGACCGCGCCGCCGTCGACGGAGAACTGGACGCGGGTGCGCCAGCCGAGGCCCGGCGGCGGCACCACGTCGCCGTCGACGGGGTAGGGGACCTCCTCGACGACGACCGTGCGGGTGATCCCGGCGAGCCGGCTCAGCTGCTCCTCGACGACGGCGGCCTTGAGGGCGCGCTGCGCGGGCAGCGAGGCGTGCTGCCAGTCGCAGCCGCCGCAGCGGCCGGGGCCGGCGAACGGGCAGGGCGGCTCGACCCGGTCCGGGGACGCTTCGATGATCTCCACGGCGTCGGCGCGCAGGAAGTTCTTGGTGCGGTCGGTGACCCGGGCCCGCACCCGCTCGCCGGGCAGGGCGTGCCGCACGAACACGACGCGGCCCTCGTGCCGGGCCACGCAGAACCCCCCGTTGGCGACGTTGCCGATCTCCAGTTCGAGCATCTCGGGGACGCCCGGTTCCGAGCCGGTGCCTCGCGAGGGGGACCCGCCCCCCGGGCCGACTCCGTCGGTATTACTCACGGTCCGAAACACTACCGCCGGACGGCCGCGCTTCGACCCGCGGCGGCCGCCGGGACGCGCCCGGTCCCGGCGGCTCCAGCCGGCCCTTCAGCCGGTCGGAGGAGTGCAGCTGCCAGGCGACGCTGGTGACCATGACGCCGGGCTGGAACAGCAGCCGGCCCTTCAGCCGCAGCGCGCTCTGGTTGTGCAGCAGCTGCTCCCACCAGTGGCCGACGACGTACTCGGGGATGAACACGGTGACGACGTCGCGGGGGCTGCGCCGCCGGACGCTCTTGACGTAGGCGAGAACGGGCCGGGTGATCTCCCGGTACGGGGAGTCGAGGATCTTCAGCGGGACCGGCATGTCCAGGGCGTCCCACTCCTGCTGGAGCCGGGCGGACTCCTCGGCGTCCACCGCGACCGTGACGGCCTCCAGTGAGGACGGGCGGGTCGCGCGGGCGTACGCCAGCGCCCGCAGCGTCGGCTTGTGGATCTTGGAGACCAGGACGATGGCGTGGTTGCGGGCGGGCAGCGCCACGTCCTCGCCGGAGGGCACCAGCTCCTCGGCGACCCGGTCGTAGTGCCGGCGGATCGCCCGCATCAGCAGGAACAGCAGCGGCATCGCGATGCAGACGATGTAGGCGCCGAGCAGGAACTTGGTGAGCAGCACGACGACGAGGACGATGCCGGTGAGGGTGGCGCCGAACGCGTTGATGGTGCGGGAGGTGCCCATCCGGCGCCGCTGCGCCGGGTCGGTCTCGGTGGCGAGCAGCCGGTTCCAGTGCCGGACCATGCCGACCTGGCTGACGGTGAACGAGACGAACACGCCGACGGTGTACAGCGGGATCAGCCGGCTGACGGACGCGTCGTAGGCGTAGATCAGCAGGCCGGCCATGGTGGCGAGGATGATGATGCCGTTGCTGAACGCGAGCCGGTCGCCGCGGGTGTGCAGCTGGCGGGGCAGGTAGCGGTTCTGCGCGAGCACCGACGCCAGCACCGGGAACCCGTTGAAGGCGGTGTTGGCGGCGAGGAACAGGATCAGCGCGGTCATGGTGGTGACCAGCCCGAACCCGACCTCGAAGTTGCTGAACACGGTGTGCGCGACCTGCGCGATCACCGGGTCGGCGTCGGTGACCTCCTTGCCGGTCGCCGGGTTGATCAGGTGGCTGCCCTGGTCCGGGGAGGCGAACTTGGCGTGCGTGATGTAGGCGAACGCGGTCACCCCGCCGAACATCGTCATCGCGACGATCCCGAGCGCCAGCAGCGTCTTGGCGGCGTTCTCGCCCTTGGGCTTGCGGAACGCGGGCACGCCGTTGCTGATCGCCTCGACGCCGGTCAGCGCGGCACAGCCGGACGAGAAGGCTCTGAGCAGCAGGAACACCAGCGCGAACCCGGCGACGCCGGTCTCGTCCCCATGGATCTGGTAGTGCGCGGTCTCCGCGTCCAGGTGCGTGCCGAGCACCAGCCGGCCGAGGCCCCACAGCAGCATGACGACGATGGAGAACATGAACAGGTAGGTCGGGATCGCGAAGGCGACCCCGGCCTCCTTGAGGCCGCGCAGGTTCCCGATGGTGAGCAGCACGACGATGCCGATGGCGACGGCCACCTCGTGCGGCTGCATGAACTTCAGCAGGGCGCCGAGGTTCTCCACCCCGGACGACACCGAGACCGCGACGGTCATGACGTAGTCGACGAGCAGGGCGCTGGCGACGACCACGCCCCAGTTCCCGCCGAGGTTGGTGGTGGCGACCTCGAAGTCGCCGCCGCCGCTCTGGTAGGCGCGGACGTTCTGCCGGTACGACGCGACGACGGTCAGCAGGATCACCACCACGGCGGCGGCGACCCAGGGGGTGTAGTGGTAGGTCACGAGACCCGCGGCTGCGAGCGCGAGCAGGATCTCCTGGGGGGCGTACGCCACGGAGGACAGGGCGTCGCTGGCGAAGATCGGCAATGCGACCCTCTTCTTCAGCAGCTGTTCGTGCTGCTGGGCGCTGCTGAGGGCGCGGCCCAGGATGAGCCGCTTCGCAAGGTCCGGAACCTTTGACACGGAAGGAGAGCCTAGCCCGTCCGCCAGGTGGCCCTTCGCGGCCCCTCGTCCGGGCGGCCGGGTAGTGCTCGCCTGGGCGGATGTGTAGTTTTGCAGCCCGGCAGGGATCATTCAGAGAAGCGATCCTCGGGTGCAGCACGGCGTCGGCGGACCGGCGGCGGATGCCGTGCACGGCGCGGGGGGTACAGGGGGGACGTCCCCCTGGACGGAAGAAGGAACGGCCGTGCATATCGTGATCATGGGCTGCGGGCGGGTCGGGTCGACGCTCGCCCACATCCTCGAGGACAAGGGCCATACCGTGGCCATCATCGACCAGAGCCCGGAGGCGTTCCGCCGGCTGCGCAGCGGCTTCAAGGGCCGGCGCATCACCGGGTTCGGGTTCGACCGCGATGTGATCGTCGAGGCGGGCATCGAGAGCGCGGACGCGTTCGTGGCCGTCAGCAGCGGCGACAACTCCAACATCATCTCGGCGCGGGTGGCCCGCGAGACGTTCGGCGTCGACAACGTGGTGGCCCGGATCTACGACCCCCGCCGCGCCGAGGTGTACCAGCGGCTCGGCATCCCCACGGTGGCGACGGTCCGCTGGACGGCCGACCAGATCCTGCGCCGGCTGCTGCCCGAGGGCGCGGAGCCGCTGTGGCGCGACCCGACCGGCGCGGTGCTGCTCGCGGAGCTGGACTCCGGGCACCTGTGGGTCGGCGAGAAGGTCGGCGCGCTGGAGGAGCACGCGGACTGCCGGGTGGCGTTCCTGTCCCGGATGGGCGAGGCGCTCGTCCCGGAGCGCAACACGGTGATCCAGGACGGCGACATCGTGCACATCATCGCGCGCGCCGACGAGGTCGAGCGGATCAACGCCGCCGTCGCGGCGCGGAACGAGGAGGGCGCCTGATGCGGGTCGCGATCGCCGGGGCCGGCGCGGTGGGCCGCTCCATCGCCCAGGAGCTGCTGGAGAACGGCCACGAGGTGCTCCTGATCGACAAGAGCCCGAAGGCCATCAAGGTGGAGATGGTGCCGCGCGCGGAGTGGCTGCTCGCCGACGCGTGCGAGATCTCCGCGCTGGACGACGCGGCGCTGGAGCGCTGCCAGGTGGTGGTCGCCTCGTCCGGCGACGACAAGGTCAACCTGGTGGTGTCGCTGCTCGCCAAGACCGAGTACGGGGTGCCGCGGGTGGTGGCGCGGATCAACCACCCGAACAACGAGTGGCTGTTCAACGAGTCGTGGGGGGTGGACGTCGCGGTGTCCACGCCGCGGCTGCTGTCGGCGCTGGTGGAGGAGGCCGTCAGCGTCGGCGACCTGGTCCGGTTGATGACGTTCCGGCAGGGCGAGGCGAACCTGGTGGAGCTGACGCTGCCGGACAACGCGCCGCTCGGCGGCGAGCGGGTCGGGTCGGTGAGCTGGCCGCGCGACACGGCACTGGTGGCGATCCTGCGGGAGGGCCGGGTGCTGGTGCCGACGCCGGACGACACCCTGGAGCCGGGCGACGAGCTGCTGTTCGTCGCGAGCCAGGACGTGGAGGACGAGCTGGCGGAGCTGCTCGGCGGCCGGTAGGGCGCGGGCATGCGGGGGCGGGCCGGGCGGCAGGCCCCCGCACCCGCGTTCAGGCGGGGTCAGGCGCGGCCGGGTCCGCCGTCGCCGTCGGCGGGCAGCGGGGTGCGGCCGCGGGCGAGCAGCCACACCATGGTGGCGAGCGCGGCGACCTGCAGCGGCCAGCCCATCACGATCTTGGCGGGGCCGAGCAGCCCGCTCTGGTCGCCGGACGCGAGGTAGATCGGGTACTGGACGGCGACCCGCAGCGCGCACGGCAGCACCAGCAGCCAGGTCAGCCGGGAGCAGAGCTTCACGATGCCGGGGTCGGACCGCCAGGCGGTCGGGTCGCCGGTGACGGAGCCGATGATGAAGCCGACGAGCGGCCAGCGCACCGCGATCGAGAAGATCATCGCGGCGGCGTAGCCGGCGTTCAGCATGATGCCGGGCAGGAACGCGTCCTCGGCCTTGCCGGAGCGCAGCGCGAAGAACGCCGCGATCGCGATGCCGACGAGGCTGTTCAGCACGAACTGGACGCTGGTGCGCTGCGCGATCCGGAGCACGAGCAGCACCACCGCCGCGCCGATCCCGACGCCGACGGACAGCTTGATGTCCTTGGATGCCACGTAGGTCGCGGTGAAGCCGAGGGTGGGGACGGCGGCCTCGATCATGCCGCGGACGCCGCCGAGCGCCTTGCTGAGCTGGGCGCGGACGGCCGCCTCGACGGTGTCGTGGGCGTCACCGGTGCCGACGCGCGCGGGCGCCGGGCCTCCGGGCGCGGTGTCCCCGGGCGCCGCCGCGGTGGCGCCTGTGGAGGCCGCCGTCTCTGTCGCTTCCCGTTCGCTCACATCGCACTCCAGGCCGTATCGCCGCGGGGACGCTCCCCCGGCGCCGCGGCGGGCGGGATCAGGAACCGCCGCGCAGTTCGTACCGCGGGTTGAACATGACCTTGCGCCCGTCCTGCACGCTGACCAGGCCCTCGGCGCGCAGCCGGCGGCCCGGGTCGATGCCGGCGATCCGCCGCCGGCCGAGCCAGACCAGGTTGATCACGTCGGTGCCGTCGTAGAGCTCGGCCTCCAGCGCGGGAGCGCCGCCCCGGGGCCGGAGGGTCACCGTACGCAGCGTACCCGCCACGCAGTGCCGCTTGCGCGCCGAACATGCGGTGATGGGGGTGGCGCCCTCGTCGCCGCTCGTCTTCTGCAGCTCCTCGGCTTCGAGTTCGGCCTTGCTCGACGCCATGCGCCGCAGGAAGCGCCGCAGGCCGCCCTTGCCCCGTTCCGGCGGAGCCGGGTCGGGCTCCGGGGAAGTGCGGGGCGAAACCTCGTCCATAAGTGAAAGCGTATGGCATCACGGTGCGAATCGGGCCCCCGCGTGCGGCGGGGGGGGCCGCGGGGGGGGGGGCGGGGGGGGGGGGGGGCGCGCGCGGCCCCCCCCCCCCCCCCCCCCCCCCCCACGGGGATGGGGCCCGGTCAGGTGGTGACGGCGGCCACCGCGGGGGTGCGCAAGGTCCGGCGGGCGGCGGCCAGGGCCGTGCCCGCGGTCAGGGCGGCGGCCAGGGCGACCACCCCGGCGTAGAGCCAGACGCTTCCGTCCGGGGCGGCCGAGCCCTTGCGGGCCACGGCGAACGGGATGACCGTGAAGAGCGAGGCGACCGTCCCGCAGGCCGCGCCGACCACCGTCAGCACCGCCGACTCCAGCGCCACCGTGCCGAGCACCTGGGCCGGGGTCGCGCCCGCCAGCCGGGCCTGGCCGAACTCGCGGCGCCGGTGCACGGTCGCCGCGACCAGCGTGTTCACCAGCATGATCGCGGCGAACAGCACCACCATCCCGATGACCACGAGATTCAGCGTCTCGACCCCCTTCTGGTCGGCGGTCGCGGCGACGCCCGACCGGGCCGTCACCGCGTTCTCGGTGGCCTGCAGGAACAGCGTCCCGACGGCGATGCCGGTGAACAGGATGACCGGGGTCACCGCGGACGCCATCGCGCCCGTCCGGCGGCGCAGGTTCGTCACCGCGAGGTCGCCGGCGACGCCGAACGCGCGCACCGGCCCGGCCAGCAGCGCCGTCGCCCGCCGGACGATCACCGGGGCGAGCAGCGCCAGCCCGATCGCGGCGAAGATGTCGGCCTGCCCGGACGTCGCCATGACGTCGGTGCCCTTGCCGCGCATCATGGTCATCGTCACGACCGCCTCGTCCACCGCGAGGAACAGGAACACCCCGGCGAAGATCGCGCGCCTGCGTCCGAGCCGGCCCGGCTCCGCGGCCGCCGCCATCAGCGACTCGGTGACCCGGACGCGGGCGGCGCGGCGCGCGGTGATCAGCGCGGCGACCGTCGCGGACGCGAACGTCACGCCGAGGCCGGTGCCGAGCGCGAACGTCCCGAACGCGTAGGACACCTCGCCGGGGACCTGGTGGGTGCCGTGCAGCAGCGCGAGCAGCCCCCGCCCGCCGAGCGTGCCGGGGACGGCGCCGAGCGCCGCCGCGAGCACGGCGAGGGCCGCCGCCTCGCCGGCGATCATCCGGGTGAGCTGCGCCGGCGTCGCGCCGACGCTCTTCAGCAGCGCCATCTCCGCCGCGCGCTGCCGGACCGACAGGGTGAGCGTGGAGGTGACCGCGAAGACCACCAGCAGCAGCCCCCAGCCGCCGACCACCATCGCCATCGTGACCAGCGTGGACCGGGCCTGCCCGGTCGCCCCGCTCGCCTCGGCCGTGTCGAACATCGACGCGAACGCCATGATGATCGCCGAACCGAGGAACATCGACAGGAAGCTCGCCGTGAACGCGCCCGCGCGCTTGCGCAGGGACCGCAGTGCCAGCGCGACCATCTCACACCCCCGCCTGCGTGCGGCCCGCGGCCCGCTGCCGCTCGACCTCGTCGGCCAGGTGCGTCATCCGCGCGGCGACGGCCTCGGCGGTCGGCGCGGTCTGGTAGCCGACGATCTTCCCGTCCGCCAGGAACAGCACCGCGTCGGCGTGCGCGGCGGCGACCGGGTCGTGCGTCACCATCACCACCGTCCGCCCGTACACGCGGACGGCCTCCTGCAGCAACCCGAGGACGTCGCGCGCGCTGCGGCTGTCGAGCGCGCCGGTCGGCTCGTCGCCGAACAGGATCCGCGGCTCGGTCACCAGCGCCCGCGCGATCGCGACGCGCTGCTGCTGCCCGCCCGACAGCTCCGCCGGCAGGTGCCCGAGCCGGTCGCCGAGCCCGACCCGGGCGAGGACGTCCCGGGCCCGGGCCTTGTCGGCGCGGCGGCCCGCGAGCTTGAGCGGCAGCGTCACGTTCTGCATGACGGTCAGCGTCGGCAGCAGGTTGAACTGCTGGAACACGAACCCGATCCGCTCCCGGCGGAACCGCGTCAGCGCCGCCTCACCGTCGCCGGACAGCTCGGCGCCGTCCACCAGGACCCGCCCGGCGCTCGGCCGGTCGAGGCCCGCCGCGCACTGCAGCAGCGTGCTCTTGCCCGACCCGGACGGGCCCATCACCGCGGTGAACGACCCGGCGGGCAGCGACAGCGACACGCCGTCGAGCGCCACCACCCGGTTGTCCCGCGCGCCGTACACCTTCCGGACGTCCTCGAGCCGGAGCGCCTCGCCGGCGGACGGGGCCGTCCCCGCCGGGCGCGCCTTGTGTCCGAACATCGCCTTCACCTCTCCGCCCGGCGCCCCCTCGTGGAGCGCCTCCGGAGACGAAGCTACGGACGGCGGAGGCGGCGGAGGATGGGTCCAGCACGCCGATCGGGGTAGGCAAAACCCCACCTCGGGACGGTGCCCGCGCCGATCGTCCAGGGGCGGGCCCTCGATGCCCGGGGTCGATCACGCCTCCGAAGCGTTGATCTCGGCCAGCGGGCCGGTGTACCGGGACCGGTGGTCGGGCCGGGCGCGCCCCGCGGCGTGCCGCAGCGCCGGGACGGCCGCCGCGCCGAACCGGACGAGCCCCTCGGACGCGGCCCGCCGGACCTGCGGGCGCGGGTGGGCGAGCAGGCCGACCAGGCCCGGGATCGCGGGCGTCCAGCCGGCGTGGCTCAGCGTCTTGATCGCCGAGCGGACGACGTCGGGCTCGAGGTCGCCGAGCAGCCGCACGGTCTGGTCCAGGTACGCGGCGCGGCTCAGCACGCGGCGCGCCACCCGGTGCGCGTGCAGCCGCACCTTCGTGTCGCGGTGGCCGATCAGCTCGGCGAGCAGGTCCTCCAGGCCGTCCGCGCGGCGGTCGGCGAGGAGCGCGAGCGCGCGCCGCGCCTCCTTCGCCCCGCCCTCCCGCGCCTGCCGGAACAGCAGCTCCGTCGAGGGCTCCGTCGCGGCGGGCGGCGCGTGCTCGCGCATCGCCGCGAGGGCGGCCGCGTCGCGTGCGGCGGCGCCGGGCGGCCGGAGCGGGCCGTCCACCAGGACGAGCCGGTCCGCGAGGTCGTCGCGGCCCGCGTCGCGCAGGCGCCGCCGTGCCCGCTCCAGCGGCGCGGTCCGGGCCAGCCGGCTGCCGGCGACGAGGTCGAGCAGGCCCCACGCGCCGTCCGCCAGCCGCTCGGCGATCCGCGCGGCGACGGCGTCGGCGGACGCCTGCCGCAGCACCCGGCCGGCGGCGTCGTCCCCGCCCTCCCAGCGCGACACGAGCGCGGGGACGAACCGGTCGAGGTCGGCACCGTAGAGATGGCCCGCCAGCTGGACGAACCGGTCGCCGTCCGGCACCTCGGGCGCCTCCAGCAGGACGCGCGCCAGCTCCCGGGTGGCGGTCAGCCCGTCGCGGCCGTCGAGGAAGGCGCGCAGGACGGCGAGCCGTCCCTCGGGTTCGGGCCGGTCGAGCAGCACCCGGGCGGCCTTCGCCCGCCGGCCGGCCGGGCCGGCGTCCAGCATGGCCATCAGGCGGCGCCGCTGCGCCACGGACGGCGGCTGGTCGAGGTCTCCGGTGCGCCGCGTCCTCGCCTCGGGCTCCTCGCGGCGCTCCGCCAGCGTCCACGGCGGGGCGCCGAGCGGCTGCAGCGCCTCCATCCAGTCGAGCAGGAGGGGCCGCGCTTCGTCGGGGGCGTCGAGGTAGGCCCGGATCAGCGCGTCGAGTGTCTTCCGGGACGGGCCGCGCAGCTCGTCGCGGAGCCGCCGCAGTTCCTCCGGCTCGCGGACCGCGCCCCTGATCGCCTCGTGTATCGCGGTCGCGGGGTCCGCCGCGTCCTGCGCGAACGCCTCCCGCAGGACGGCCTCCTCGTCCGCCGCCGGATCGGGGGCGCGGCGCGCGGCGGCGAGCGCGCGCTCGAGATCGCCGCGCGTGACGACCGCGCCGCACAGGCCCAGCAGGGTGATCGACACGGTGCTCGGCGGCAGCGCCCGCACCCGCTCGGCGATCTGGAACCTCTCCCCCGCGCCGAGCCGGGGCACCGCCTCCTTCGCCAGTTCGAGGAGCGGGCCGCCGTGGCGCTCCGCGCCCGCGACCAGCGCCTCGACGAGGAGCGCGGCGGATCGCGCGAACAACTCCAGTTCCGTCGGCGTGCGCGGCGGGCCGCAGACGGCTGCGGCGAGGTGCAGCGCGCGCGGGTCCGATGCGGCGAGGTCGAGCCATCGGGGCAGCAGCGGACGCAGCGACGCGAGAGCCGCCGCCGTGCCGTGCGCTTGCGCATCGAGGAGGCGGCGCGCGGTCTCGACGTCCCAGCCGTGCTCGGCCAGCTCGCGGACAGCGTCGGCGGCCTGCTCCTCCGGCGTCCGCCGCTCGCCGGCCGTCCCGGCGTCCCGTCCGGGGCGGCGCGGCGGGGCGCCGGGGGCGAGCGCGGGCAGCGCGGCGCGCAGGAGGGCGCGGGTGCGGTCATCGTCCGCCTGGTCCGCCGCAGCGAGGACGACGGCGCCGGACGCGTCCCCGAGAACGGTGCGCAGCGCCTTGACGAGGTCCTCGCGCAGGCCGGGGTTGTCGTGATGGCCCAGCCAGAACAGCGCCTTGGGGACCGCCGCGGGCGCGCCCGCCGCCGCGAGAGCCGCCGCCGCGGCCTTCTTGACGCTCATCTCGCGATGGTCGAGGCACGCCGCGATCGCCGGTGCCGCCCAGGTCGCCCGGGCCTCGGCCAGGGCGAGCAGCGCCTGCCGGACGGTCGCCGGGTCGTCCGCCGAGACGAGCGGGACCAGGCTCGCCGACAGCACCCGGGCGCCCTCCGCGTCCGTGGTGAACAGCGCGGTCGCGCGGCCCCGGACGTGCCCGTCGCGGTGCCGGAGCAGCCGGTGGACGCGCGCCCTGGTCCGCCGGTACGGGGCGCCGCGCAGCACGGTGAGCAGGAGCGCCTGCTCGGCCGGGACGAGCCCGGGCCGGTCGAGGAGATCGAGGACCGTGCTCGCGAGCACGGCGTTCCCGGCCGCGTCCGGGTCTTCGGCGTCCAGCAGGCAGCGCGGCCGGATCGCGCCGCGCCGGTGGAGCCGCGCGCCGAGGTCGCGGACGGCGTCCAGGACCTCGTCCGGCACGGCCGGTTCGGGTCCAGGGCCGCCGGGCGTCCACGCCTCGGCCAGGCCGGACACGACGCGCAGCAGCAGGTCGGCGGCGGCGGGCAGGGTGGTGGCGTCGCCGTTGCGGGCGAGCCGGGCGAGCGCTTCGGCGGGGTCGCGGGGGTCGGGGGCCGCGCGCAGGACCGCCAGCTCGCGCGGGTCGGGGCCGCCGAGGTCGTCGGCGACGCGGCGCGGCGGGTCGCGGGGGTCGAGCCGGTCGAGCAGGGTCCGGCGCCGCTGCGGATCGCGGTCGAGGTGCCAGAGCAGTCCCAGCGCCCGGCGCCGGAACGGGGCCAGGTGCGGGGCGACGCCGCTCGCCTCCGGATCGTCCGCGTCCAGGCCGAGCCCGGTCCACAGGGCGGCGGCCGTCCGGGGGCCGCCGACGGCTTCGAGCGCGTCGAGCGCCTCGCGGGGCGCGTCCGGCAGCAGCGCGAGCACGGTCTCCTCCGCCGCCGGATCGCGCAGGTCGCGCAGCGCGCGCAGGAAGGGCCGGGGGTCGGCGGCCTCGCGCGCGAGGCGGGCGACCTCGCCGGCCACGCCGAGACCGGGGGCGCCCTGCGCGTCGAGCGCGACGAGCAGGTCGAGGCGGCGGGGCCACGAGGCGGCGTCCGGCCCGGGGCGGGCCAGCTCCCGCAGCGCCTCGTGCCGGCACGAGTACAGGACCACCGCGATCTCGCCGGCGGGCGTGCTCTGGTCCGCGAGCGCGAGCCCGACGATCGCGGGGACGTGGCGCGCGGCGGGGAAGTGGCCGCGCCGGTGCAGGCCGCGCAGGCACGCGGCGGCGGGCCCGGCGAGCAGCGGCGGGTCCTCGGCGGCGGCGCCGAGCAGGCCGCCGATGTCGTCGCGGCCCGCGAGGTCGCCGAGCAGTTCGAGCGCCCGCCGCCGCACCGCCGGGGCCCGGGACGGGTCGGCGGCGACGTCGAGCAGCAGGTCCCGGTGCCCGTGCCGGGCGGCGACCTCGATCGCGGCGCCGTCCCGCCCGGCGCCGAGGAGGCGCCGCACCCGCTCGTGCGGCAGCGGGTCCAGCGCCGCCCACGGTTCGGCCAGTTCGCGCAGCGCGGCGGGGACGTCGCCGGCGAGTCCCGCCATGGTCTCCCGGACGGCGCGGGGCGGCAGCAGCGCCGCGTCCAGCGCCTCCCGCGCGACCCGGACGGCCTCGGCGCGCAGCACGGCGTCGTGGCCTTCCGCGAGGGCGCGGACGAGCGCCCCGGGGTCGTCGGCGTCGGTCGCGCGAAGGGCGCGGACCGCCTGGTAGAGCGGCTCGCCCGGCGGTTCGGCGCGGACGTCCGTGCGGCCCGCGGCGATCTCGGCGCTCAGCCACGCGACGCGGACCGCCGCGGGCAGCCCCGCGGACCGCCAGTCCGGCCAGGACCGGACGTGCCCGCGCAGGTGCAGGCGCGCCAGCGCGAGCGCCGCCTCGGGCGGCCCGTCCAGCGCGGGCGGTCCATCCGGCGCGGCGGGCACGGTCCCGGCGTCGAGGAGGCCGGCGGAACGGGCGGGTTCCGGCACCGAAGTCATGGCGGCGATCTTAGGAGGAGCTTCGGCGCCGCCGCGGCGCTGGCTCAGTGCCGGGCGTTGGGCCGCTTGCCCTTGTTGTGCTTGCTCCGCTTGCGGGCTCTGCGCTTCCGCGTTCTCTTCGACATGCCCCGATTGACCACCCGGCGGGCGCCGGACGCAAGGCACCCGGCGCACCCGGGAACGCAGAAACCCGCCGGCCGTGCGACCGAAAAGCGGCGCACGGCCCGGCGGGCGGTGTCGGCGTAGGGCCGGGTCAGCGGACCTCGGTGATCTCGGGACCGCGCTCGAACGGGTTGAAGGTCTCCTCGCCGCCCTGCTCCTCGCCGTTCTCCCCGGCCTCGCTGAACTCCTTGGGGATCCGCAGCTCGAGCAGGTCGCGGGGCGGCATCGGCGCGTCGCCGCGCACGACGACGACGCCGCGCAGCACGTCCTCGAGGACCTGCCACTGCTCCTCGTCCTCGATCGCGGCGCCCTGCACCACGGCCTGCAGGAACCAGCGCGGGCCGTCGACACCGAGGAAGCGGATGATCTGCGGCGCCCAGCCCTGGTCGACGAACTCCTGCGGGATCTGCTCGCGGACCTCCTGCGGCATCTCCGCGAGGACCTCCTCGGTCAGCGCTGCGGGGATCATCGCCAGCAGCTCGGGACCGAACGGCCCCTCGCCCTCCTGGGTCTGCCCCTGCGCCTCCTCCTCGATGTCCTTGGCGGTCTCGCGGCGCACGTCGTCCCAGATGCCGCTGCGCTTGGGCGCGGCGAACACCTGGAGCTGCATGGCGCTCTCCTCGTACTGGACGAGCACCGCGACGGGCCGGCCGTCGAGGGGGTTGCCCTCCTCGTCCACCTGGGTCGCCTCGAAGTTCACCTGGAAGCCGAGCCCGGGCGCGATCGGGACCTGCATCGAGCCGAAGTCCAGGCGCTGCAGCTCGGGGAAGGAGTCCTCGGAGTCCCAGGGCCCGCCCTCGGCCTTGGCGGCATTGGCGGGAGCCTCCTCGGCGGCCTCGTCAACGGCCTCCGCCGGTTCCTCGGTCGCCTCGGGACCCTTCTCGGGCTCCTCGGCCTGCCGGCGACGTCCAAAAGCCACGACTCACGCTCCTTCTCGACTGTGCTCGTTACCAGTGTCACCCATGGCCGGGAGCCTCCGGCCCGCCGAAGCCGCCCGTGGAGCCGAATCCGCCGGTTCCGCGGGCCGATCCGGGAAGGTCGGCGACCTCGTGGAACACAGCCTGCTCCACCCGCTGCACGACCATCTGCGCGATGCGGTCGCCGCGCCGCAGCCGCACGGTGGCGCGGCGGTCGGTGTTCAGCAGGGTCACCCTGATCTCACCCCGATAGCCGGCGTCGACCGTACCGGGTGCGTTGACTATGGTCACCCCCAACCTAGCGCCCAAACCGGACCTGGGGTGAATGAAAGCGGCGTAGCCGTCGGGCAGCGCGATCGCCATGCCGGTGGGCACGACGGCGCGCTCCCCGGGCGGCAGCTCGACGTCCTCGGCGGCGACCAGATCGGCGCCGGCGTCGCCCGCGTGCGCGTACTGCGGCAGGGGCAGGTCGGGGTCCAGCCGCTTGATCAGCACATCGACCTTGGCCAACAGGGTCCACCTCGCGTTCGGGAGCGTTCCGGCGGTCCCGCCGAGAAGCCACACGACAATACCGGGTGCGGAGGCGGCGGGCCGCTTGTGCGGCGCCCTCGCGTCCGGCTTCCGCGCGCGACCCTATCCGGTTCCGGGCCGGAACCCGGCCGCCGATGGCGTACCGGCGGGAATCGGTGGGACACTGTGGATCGTCCGTGTCGTCAGGAAGGTCCGTTCGGTGTTCTGGTCGCTGGTGGTCGCCGCGCTGCTGCGGGTGCTCGCCGTGACCGAGTGGGCCGGGACGGCGCCGGGCCAGCCCGTCCTGCTGGCGCTGGCGACGGCCACCGTGGCGGGCCTGGTGGTCCTGGCCGTGGTGCGCGTGCGCGCGGCGGGGGCGGGCCATCGGTCCGCACCGGCACGGGTGCGGACGACCTTGCGGGACCGGACGCTGCGGACCGCCTTCCTCCCGCAGCGCGACCCGGACGCGGCGGGGCGCCCCCGTCCCAGGGCACCGGGAGCGGAGATCGCGGCCGCCTGAGCGCGGTCGGCACGCCCTCGATCTCCTGCTACCCGGAAGGCTGTCCATGTCCCTGTTCGACGTTCCCGTTTCGCTCGCATACGCCCTGGTCAAGGGCCTGGCCGACGGCATCGGCCCGGTCGCCGGCCCGGTGGCGGCGGCCACCGCGATCATCCTGTTCACGCTCCTGGTCCGGCTGGCGATGCTGCCGCTCGCCGTCTCGGCCGCCCGCGGCGAGCGGGCCCGGGCGCGCCTGCTGCCCCGGGTCCAGGCCCTGCAGAGGAAGCATGCACGCAACCCGGAGCGGCTCAAGCGCGAGACGGCCGCGCTGTACGAGGCGGAGGGCACGACGCCGCTGACGGGGTGCCTGCCGATGTTCGCGCAGTGGCCGGCGTTCATGGTGATGTACCGGCTGTTCCGGTCGGCGACGGTGGCGGGGCACCAGAACCTCTTGCTCGCGCACACGTTGCTGGGGGCGCCGCTGGGGCAGAACTGGATCGGGCTGGTCGGCGGCGGGCTCCTCGCGCCGCCGTCGCTGGTGTTCCTCGGCCTGTTCGCGCTGCTCATGGCGCTGGCGGTGTGGTCGTCGCGGCGGGCGGCGCGGACGGCCCCCGCCGGTGCGGCGGGCGTGCTGGCCCGGGTGGCGCCGTTCGGGACGGTGGTCTTCGCCGCGTTCGTGCCGCTGGCCGCCGGGCTGTACCTGCTGGCGTCCGGCACGTGGACGGCGGTGGAGCGCGCGGTGCTGCACCGGCGGATCGTGGCGCCGGCCGGCTGACCGGCCGGGGGTCCGAATCGCGGGCTTCGCCTTGACGGCCCCGCTGGACGCCGGTTCGATGGAAACCGAACCTGATTCTGGACGCGACGCGCAGGGCGGTGAGCGGGCGTGACGACCGCGGCACGGAACGAGATCGACGGCGACCTGTCCACGCTGGAGTTCTGGGCCCTGCCCCAGGAGCGGCGGCTGGCCGCCTTCGCCCGGCTGCGCGAGCTGGACCATCCGGCGTTCTTCCGGGAGCTGAAGCTGCCGTTCGTCAAGAGCGGCGCCGGGTTCTACGCGCTGGCCAGGCACGCCGACGTGGTCGAGGCGAGCCGGTCGCCGCAGATCTTCAGCAGCGAGCCGTGCTCCAACAGCATCGCCGACCTGCCCCGGTTCCTGGCCCGCTACTTCGGCTCGATGATCAACATGGACGACCCGCGGCACGCCAAGATCCGCCGGATCGTGTCGCGGGCGTTCACCCCGCGCGTCCTGGAGAAGATGGAGGACGACCTCCAGCGCAGCGCGACCCGGATCGTCGACGACCTGATCGCCAACGGCCCGGCCGACTTCGTCACCGACGTCGCGGCGCGGCTCCCGCTCCAGGTCATCTGCGACATGATGGGCATCCCGGAGCACCTCCGCCCGATGGTGTACGAGCGGACGAACCTGATCCTCGGCCTCGGCGACCCCGAGTACACCGGCGGCAAGGACTACACCCGCGACGGCATCACCCGCATGGGCGCCCTGTACGGGCTGCTCAAGGTGCTGGCGGCCGGCTACGAGCTCAACCACCTGGCGATGAAGCTCGCCCGGCGGCGCCGCAGGGATCCCGGCGACGACCTGGTGTCGGCGCTGGTCTCGGCGAACGTGGACGGCGAGTCGCTGACCGACCAGGAGATCGGCTCGTTCTTCATCCTGCTCGTGGTCGCCGGCAACGAGACGACCCGCAACGCGATGTCGCACGGGCTGAAGCTGCTCACCGACAACCCCGAGCAGCGCGCCCTGCTGCTGGAGGACTTCGACGCCCGCATCCCCGGCGCCGTCGAGGAGATCGTCCGGCTGGCGACGCCGGTCATCCAGTTCCGCCGGACGCTGACCCGCGACCACGAGATGAACGGCCACCAGTACAAGGCGGGCGACAAGGTCCTGCTCTTCTACAACTCCGCCAACCGGGACGAGACCGTCTTCAAGGACCCGGACGCGTTCGACATCACCCGCTCGCCGAACCCGCACGTCGGGTTCGGCGGCCCCGGGCCGCACTTCTGCCTCGGCGCGAACCTCGCCCGCCGCGAGATCACGGTGATGTACCGGGAGCTGTTCACCCGCGTCCCGCGGATCCGCGCGACCGGTGAGCCCGACCGGCTGTTCTCCAGCTTCATCAACGGGATCAAGCACCTGCCCTGCGCGTTCTGACCCCCCTCTGGGCTGACGGAGGTGCCGCCGGGCTGACGGAGGTGCGGCGGGGCTCAGCCGGCGGGCGCCAGCGTCACGTCCACCGTCAGGTCGGCTGGCGCGCTCTCCAGCGTCAGCTCCGCGATCCGGCCGGCGGCGGCGAGGTCGGGACGGGAGACCCGCCCGGCCTCCGCGCCGCGCACCACGGCCCGCGCCACGTCCGCGCGCATCGACGCCTTCGCCTCCGACTTGGCCTTGCGGACCTGCCGCAGCGCCTCACCCGTCGCCGCGAGCACCGCCGGGTCGCCGCCCGCGGGCAGCTCGGCAGGCAGCGGCCACTGCGCGGCGTGCACCGACCCCTTCCGCCACCACGACCAGACCTCCTCGGTCACGAACGGCAGCACCGGCGCGAACAGCCGCAGCAGCACCGACAGCGCCGCCCGCAGCGCCGCCCGCGCCGACTGCGCCTGCGGCCCCTCCCCGTACGCGCGGGCCTTCACCAGCTCCAGGTAGTCGTCGCAGAACTCCCAGAAGAACCGCTCCGTGCGCTCCAGCGCCCGCGCGTAGTCGTAGCCCTCGAACGCCTGAGTCGCGTCCTCGACGACACCGGACAGCGACGCCAGCATCGCCCGGTCCAGCGGCTCGGTCACCGCCGCGTCCCGCGCCACCTCGCCGAGCCCCAGCACGAACTTCGACGCGTTGAGGATCTTGATGGCGAGCCGCCGGCCGACCTTGATCTGGCCGGTGTCGAACGCGGTGTCGGTGCCCGGCCGGCCGCTCGCCGCCCAGTACCGGACGGCGTCCGAGCCGTACTCGCGCAGCAGGTCGATCGGGGTGACGACGTTCCCCTTGGACTTCGACATCTTCTTGCGGTCCGGGTCGAGGATCCAGCCCGACAGCGCCGTGTCCGTCCACGGCAGCGCCCCGTGCTCCAGATGCGACCGGACGACCGTCGAGAACAGCCACGTCCGGATGATGTCGTGCGCCTGCGGCCGCAGGTCGTAGGGGAACACCCGGGAGAACAGGTCGGCGTCGCGCTCCCAGCCGCCCGCGATCTGCGGCGTCAGCGACGACGTCGCCCAGGTGTCCATGACGTCCGGGTCCCCGATGAACCCGTCCGGCTTGCCGCGCTGCTCCTCGGCGAAGCCCGGCGGGACGTCCGAGGACGGGTCGACGGGCAGCGCGTCCTCCGCCGGGACGATCGGCGCGTCGTAGCGCGGCTCGCCGGACGCGTCCAGCGGGTACCAGACCGGGATCGGCACGCCGAAGAACCGCTGCCGGGAGATCAGCCAGTCGCCGTTCAGGCCCTCCACCCAGTTCTCGTAGCGGGCCCGCATGTAGGCCGGGTGCCAGTTCAGCTCCGCGCCGCGTGCGAGCAGCTCGGCGCGGGTCGCGGCGTCGCGCCCGCCGTTGCGGATGTACCACTGCCGCGTCGTGACGATCTCGAGAGGCTTGCTGCCCTTCTCGTAGAACTTCACCGGACGGCTGATCCTGCGGGGCTCGCCGTCCAGGTCGCCGGACGCGCGCAGCATCTCCACGACGCGCTCCTTGGCGGAGAACACCGTCTTGCCGGCCAGCTCCGCGTACGGCTCCGCCGCGACGCCCGCCGGCGGCTCGGCCGACAGCCGGCCGTCCCAGCCGATCACCGCCCGGGTCGGCAGGTTCAGCTCCCGCCACCAGGTGACGTCCGTGACGTCGCCGAACGTGCAGATCATCGCGATGCCGGAGCCCTTGTCGGGCTCGGCGAGCCGGTGCGCGAGGACCGGCACCTCGACGCCGAACAGCGGCGTGCGGACCGTCGTGCCGAACAGCTCCCGGTACCGCTCGTCGTCGGGGTGCGCGACCAGCGCCACGCACGCCGGCAGCAGCTCCGGCCGCGTCGTCTCGATGTAGACGGGGCGCTCGTCCCCGTGGAACCGGATCCGGTGGAACGCCCCCGGCTGCTCGCGGTCCTCCAACTCGGCCTGCGCGACGGCCGTCCGGAACGTCACGTCCCACAGCGTCGGCGCCTCCGACACGTAAGCCTCGCCGCGCGCCAGGTTCCGCAGGAACGCGCGCTGCGACGCCGTCCGGGACGCCTCGCCGATGGTGGAGTACAGGTGGTTCCAGTCGACCGACAGGCCGACGCGGCGCCACATCTCCTCGAACGCCTTCTCGTCGACCTCGGTGAGCCGCTCGCACAGCTCGATGAAGTTCCGCCGCGACACCGGTACCTGCTTTTTCGGGTCGGGCTTGGCGGGGGGCTCGAAGTCCGGGTCGTAGGGCAGCGACGGCTCGCACCGCACGCCGAAGTGGTTCTGCACGCGCCGCTCGGTCGGCAGGCCGTTATCGTCCCAGCCCATCGGGTAGAAGACGGCGCGACCGCGCATGCGGTGGAACCGGGCGACGGTGTCGGTGTGGGTGTAGGAGAAGACGTGGCCGACGTGGAGGGAGCCGCTCACGGTGGGCGGCGGGGTGTCGATCGAGTAGACCTCGCCGCGGGGCCGGGTGCGGTCGAAGCGGTAGACGCCCGTGTCCTCCCAGACGCGTACCCACGTGTCCTCCAGGCCGTCCAGGGAGGGCTTGGAGGGAACGCTCGGCGTACGCGGCTGCTCTGTCATAAGGCCAATGCTATTGACATCCGCCGTGCCCGCATGCCACTTGCCCGCGCCGACGCGGCGGCCTTTCCCGCCCGGAGCGGGGCGTTCCGGTAGCGTCGGAGGCGACAGGACGACTGGAGGACGATCATGGCGGACAAGGGCGACATCGGCTTTCGCGTGATGGCCGGCGCCGCCGCCTTCGCGGGCGGCTTCGTCGCGAAGAAGGCGATCACGCTCGCCTGGAAGAAGACCACCGGCAAGGAGCCGCCGACCAACCCCGAGTCGCCGGACGTGGCGCTGTCGGAGGCGATCGGCTGGGCCGTGGTGGTGGGCGTCGGCGTGGAGATCGCCCGGCTGGTGGCGACCCGGGCCGCGGTGCACCAGTGGGCCAAGGGCACCGGCGAGCTCCCGTCCCACCTGAAGGTCGACGTCTGAGCCCGCGGGCCTGATTCGGAGCAGACGAGCGGCGTGGCCGGTCCTGGACGTCCGGGACCGGCCACGAGGCTTTCCAGGGCCGGGACGGAGTGCCGCCGCCGGGGGCGCGGGCAGGGGCCGGGACGCTAGGCGGGGTCGCCGGGCGGTGACTGCAGCTCTTGGGGCGCCGAACCGCGCAGGTCCTGGCGGACCTTGGCGGCCAGCGACCTCGTCGCGGCCCGGTTGAGCGCGGCGCCCGCGGCGGCGCCGGTCAGCAGCGGCCCCATCGTCGTCATGTGGCGGCCGAACGTGCGCATCATCCGCTTGCGCAGCGTCGCCTTCGCCGCCGAGCCGAGCGCACTGGTGAACGTGCCGCCCTCCAGGGGGTTGACGCCGCGCTGGCGCGCCCAGGAGGTGACGAACGCCGCGCTGCGGGCGGTGCCGGAGCCCTGCACGCTGACCCCGTACACCTCGTGCAGCTCGGCGATCAGCTTCACCTCGATCGCGGCGACCACGAGGGTCTCGGCGGCGATCTGCGCGGGGGCCGTCAGCAGCAGCGGCGGGGCGGCGAACTCCACCGCCGCCAGCGCGCCGCCGACCGCGCCGACCGCGGTGGTGGCGTTGCCCGCGACCTTCACCAGGTTGTCGGCGAGGTCCTCGCCGGCCAGCCCGTGGTGGTGGCGGCTGAGCGTCTCCAGATCACGGATCGGGATGTGCGGGGCCGCCTCGAGCAGCAGGTCGGCCAGCCAGCGGCCGCGCGCGATCCCCGCCGCGCCGGCCCGGCGGGCGCCCTGCCCGAGCAGCCGGGCGAGCCGGCCGAGCAGCCGCCTGCGGGTCTCCCGGTCCATCTCCTCGTCGCCGGCGAGCCGGCCGACCAGCTCGCCGAGCTCCGTGGAGCCGCCGCCGCGCGCCGGCTCCACGTCGTCGTTGCGTCGTTCGAGTTCTCCCGTCATGCCGCTCCCGGTGGTGCCTCTCGCGTGGGGCCGGTCCCCGGACGTGTCAGGCGGCGCACTCGCGGCAGACCGGCTGTCCGTTCTTCTCCGTGGCCAGCTGGCTGCGGTGGTGCACCAGGAAGCAGCGCGTGCAGGTGAACTCGTCGGCCTGCCGGGGGACGACCCGGAAGGTCAGTTCCTCGTTGGACAGGTCGGCGCCGGGCAGCTCGGCGACCTCACCGGCGTCCAGGTCCTCGTCGATGATGCTGGCGGCCTTGTCGGCGCGCCGGGCCTGGAGCTCCTGGAGGCTGTCCTCGCTCAGGTCGTCGTCTGTCTTGCGTGGGCTGTCGTAGTCGGTCGCCATCTTCTATCTCCATCCCCCTCAGTGCTTTATGCGCCCCGTCGCGCGGAACTAACGCTCGGGGGACCGTTCTTGTGCCCGATCCGGGCGGGAAATTCTGTCACGTTTGGTGAGCTGTGACACACGAGGCGCGACCGTTCCCACGGGTGACACCGATCACCCGTGCCCCACCCCTGCAATGTGTCGTCCCTCACATGCCCGGCGGGCGTTCCGGCGTGCTCCCGAAGGGCCGGTGCGCCTGCCGGGGTACCCGCGGCGGCGGGGATCATACCCGCCCCGGGAGCGTTGCGCGCGCCGACCGGCCAGCGGCGCGCGGGACGGCTCGAACCGGCTGGTGGGCCGCTGAACCAGACGCTTCAGTGAAACGTCTGAACTAACGCGATATCGTGCCCGCCTGAGGTCGGGGGCCGGGCTCGCCGGCACCGGCGGGGCCGGTGCGGGCGACCGGGCCCCGCGACGGGTCCGGACGCACCATGTCGCGGGACATCACTGCGGGTCACTGGAGGATCAGATGCCGGATGCCGCTCCGCTGGAGCCGGGCGATCCCAGGGCACTGGGTCAGTTCGAGGTCGTCGGCCGGCTCGGCGCCGGGGGGCAGGGCGCGGTCTTCCTGGGCCGGGCGCCGGGCGGCGAGTACGTGGCGATCAAGCTGCTGCACGCCCAGATGGCGAACGATCCCGCCGCGCGCGCCCGCTTCACCCGCGAGGTGGCGGCCGCGCAGCGGGTGGAGCCCTTCTGCACCGCGCGGGTGCTCGAGGCCGACGTGCAGGGCGACCAGCCGTACGTCGTCAGCGAGTTCATCGACGGCCCGTCGCTGCACGACGTGGTCGCGCACAACGGCCCGCTCGGCGCCGACGAGCTGGAGCGGCTGGCGATCGGCACCGTGACGGCCCTCGCGGCGATCCACGAGGCCGGGATCGTGCACCGCGACTTCAAGCCCAACAACGTCATGCTGGCCTCCGACGGCCCGCGCGTGGTGGACTTCGGCATCGCCCGGACGGTCAACTCGCAGGAGAGCGCCGTCACCGCGACCGGGATGGTGGTCGGCACGCCCGGCTACCTGGCGCCCGAGCAGCTGACGGGCGCGCCGCTGACGCCCGCGGTGGACATCTTCGCCTGGGGCGCGACCATGGTGTTCGCGGCCACCGGGCAGTCGCCGTTCGAGGCCGACACGCTGCCGGTCATCATCAACCGCATCCTCAACGAGGACCCGGACCTGTCGGCGCTGCCGCCCGGCCCGGTGCGCGACCTGGTCGCGCGCTGCCTGTCCAAGGACGCCGGGCTGCGCCCGCCGGCGCCGCAGCTGCTGCTGAACCTGCTCGGGGCCGTCGGCGCCGCGCCGTCCAACCCCGGCGCCGGGCAGGAGGACCTGCTCAACCAGGGCACCCGGATCGCGGCGCAGATGCCGGCGCCGCCGCGGGTGCCGCCGGCCCCGCGTCCGCAGCCGCCGCAGCAGTCGATCACCCCGCCGCCGATGCCGCTGCACCAGGGCGGCATGCAGGCTGGTGGCATGCAGGGCGCCGGGATGCAGGGCGCGGGCGTGCAGGGCGGCATGGGGGGTCCGGCGACGCCGCCCCCGCAGCCGATCACGCCGCCGCCGATGCCGATGTACCAGGGCGGCATGCAGCCCCCGCCGCCACCGAACATGCCGATCGGGCAGCGGCCCCCGATGCAGCCGATGCAGCCGCCGCCGTCCTACGGCCCGCCGCCCGCGAAGTCGAGCTCGTCGGGCCCGGCCATCGCGATCGGCTGCGGCGTGGTCGCGCTGCTGGCGGTCATCGGGCTCGTGGTGTTCGTCGTCATCGCGTCCAACAGCGACGACGACCCGGACCCGGACCCGATCCCGCCGACGGCGTCGGTCTACACGCCGCCGAGCAGCGGCTCGACGTCGAGCACGCGGGGCGGGCTGGTCGGCGTCTGGGAGGGCAACGGCTACCAGCCGGGCGCCCCGGCCGGCCACCAGAACTTCAAGGCGGAGTTCGCGCTGGTCTACACGCACGGCACCGCGAAGTACGACTACGGCAGCGTGCAGCCGACCTGCTACACGAACCTGGCTCTGCTGTCCGGCAACGAGAGCAGCGCCTACGTCGAGTACCAGGAGACGCCGATGGCGGGCCAGCAGAGGGAGAACTGCGCGCCCGGCTACGTCCGGTTCGTCAGCCCCGGCGGCAGCACCATGCGGTGGGAGTGGCGGGAGACCCGCGACGCGGTGACCCCCGCGGCGTCCGGGACGGTGAGCGAGTGACCGCCGTCCGGGCCTGACCGGCCCCGGACACGCCGAGCCGTCCGCGCCCACGCCCTCCGTCGCCCCTTCCTCCGTCCCCCTCGCCCGAAGGATCCAGATGGCCGACATCCGCCCGCTCCGCCCGGGCGATCCGGAAAGGCTGGGCGGCTACCGGCTGACGGGCCTGCTCGGGGAGGGCGGGCAGGGCGCGGTCTACCTGGCCGAGGACGAGCCGGGCCACCGGGTCGCGGTGAAGCTGCTGCACGCGCGCTTCAGCACCGACCCGAAGGCCCGGTCGCGGTTCGCGGCCGAGGTGGCGGTGGCGCAGCGGGTCGAGGCGTTCTGCACGGCCCGCATCCTGGACTCCGACGTCGAGGGCGACCGGCCCTACATCGTCAGCGAGTACATCGACGGCCCGTCGCTGGCGGCGGCGCTGGCGGAGGGCGGCCCGCGGCGCGGCCCGGACCTGGACCGGCTGGCGATCGGCACGATGACCGCGCTGGCGGCCATCCACCAGGCGGGGGTCGTGCACCGCGACTTCAAGCCGGCGAACGTGCTGCTCGCCGCGGACGGGCCGCGGGTGATCGACTTCGGCATCGCCCGGGCGCTGGACGCGACGGGCACCCTGTCCAGCACCGCCGTGGGGACGCCCGCCTACATGGCGCCGGAGCAGATCTCGGGGGCGCCGGTCGGGCCGGCGGCCGACGTGTTCGCCTGGGGCGCGACGATGGCGTTCGCCGCGACCGGGCGCCCGGCGTTCGGGCAGGACTCCATCCCCGCGGTCATGCACCGCATCCTGAACATGGCGCCGGACCTCGGCATGATGCCCGAGCCGCTGCGCGGCGTCGTGGCGGACTGCCTGAGCAAGGATCCGGCGCTGCGGCCCGCGTCGCAGCGGGTGCTGGCGACGCTGCTGACGCTCGCGGGCAGCCCGCCCAAGCCCGGCGACGCCGGTGACGAGGCGATGCTCAGCCAGGGCGCGGAGACGGCCGCCGCCGATTCGGCGCGGCTGCGGGACGCGGGGCCGCCGCCGTCGAGCCCGCCGCAGCCGCTCGCACCGCGGCCGCTGTCGTCCTACCCGCAGCTCGAGCAGCACCCGCAGTCCCCGCTCGCGCAGACGCCTCCCCCGCCGTCGTCCCCGTTCGCGCAAACACCGCCTCCGCAGAGTCCGTACGCGCAGACGCCGCCGGGGCCGCAGCCGCCCTCCCCGCCGTGGGCGGGGCCGGCCGGCTCCGCGGGGCAGCCGACGTGGCCCTCGGGCGGCGGCCAGGGCGCCCCGTCCGGGACGGACCGGACCGGACCGCCCGGCGCGCGGCGGCGCAGGCGGATCGGCGTGCTCGCCGGCGCCGGGGGCGGCGCGGCCGTCGCGCTCGCCGTCGCCGCCACGCTGGTCGTCGTCCTGTCGGACGGCGACGGCGGGCCCGGCCCGTCCCCCTCGCCCACCGGGAGGGTCGGCGGGACGCTGCGGATCACCGCCGCGAGCCTCGGCTCGACGAGCGGCGAGATCGACCCCTCGCACGCCTACACCGGCACCGAGCGGTTCCTCGCCAAGCTGCTGTTCACCGGCCTCGCCGAGGTCGAGCCGGACGGCACCGTCCGCAACCGCCTCGCCACCGAGATCAAGTCCGACGGCACGTGCTCGAACTGGACGATCGGGATCAAGGAGGGGACGGTCTTCAGCGACGGCTCGCCGGTCGACGCGGCGGCGTTCCAGCGCGGCTGGACGCGCGCGGCGCGGACCTCGGCCGGCGGTGGGCCGGTCCTGATGTCCGACATCGCCGGGTATGCCGAGGCCTCGACCGGCCAGGCGGGCGCGCTGTCCGGGGTGTCGGCGTCCGGCAGCGTGATCGACGTGCGCCTGACCTCGCCGAACTGCGACTTCCCGAAGCGGCTGGGCGACCCCGCGTTCGCGCCGCTGCCGCAGTCCGCCGGGGCGTGGGACAACGCGTCCTACAACGAGAACCCCGTCGGCAACGGGCCGTTCAAGCTGCAGAGTTCCGACAAGGGCAAGAGCTACACGCTGGTCCGCAACGACCGGTGGGCGTTCGGCAGGACCAAGCTCGACGCCGTCCAGGTCAGCGCGCTGGACGACACGGCGCAGGGCCGCGTGAGCTTCGCGTCGGGCAGTACGGACTTCGCACCGCTGACCGGCGGCACCGGCACCGCTTCGGCGAGCCCGCCTCCCGGCGGGACGGTGGTGACGAGGACGCTGCCGTACACCCGGATGCTCGTCCCGGTGACGGCGCGCGGGCCGATGAAGTCGCGGGAGGCGCGGCTCGCGGTGTCGTACGCGCTGGACCGCAACGCGATCGCTGGGCTGTACGGCACCGGGGCCGCGCCCGCGCACGGGATCGTCCCGGCTTCGCTGCCCGGTTTCGGGAAGGCCGGCGCGTGCCCGTCGTGCGACGCGACGGACCCGGCGAAGGCGAAGCAGTTCGCCGCGCAGGCCGGGCTCGGGTCCGGCACGAGAATCACGCTCTACCTGCAGCAGACGAGCACCGGTACCGCGGCGGCGCAGGTCATCCAGGCGCGGCTGCGGGCGGTGCTCGGCTGGTCCGTGGAGCTGAAGGAGACGCCGCTGTCCGACTGGAGCAAGTTCCGGCAGGCGGTCACCGCCGATGACGCGTCCGGGCTGGCGCTGTTCGCGTGGGGACCGGACTACCCGTCGCCGTACACGAGCCTGTGGTCGCTGCTGGGCGGCACGCTGGTCGGCAGGAGCGACGGCTACAACCTGGCGGGCTGGAAGAACTCCTCGTTCGACGGCCTGATCTCCAGCGCGGTGCGCACCCCGTCCGACGACCAGCGCACGAAGCTCTACCAGCAGGCCGAGAAGATCGCGCTGGACGACCTGGCCCTCATCCCGCTCGTCTACACCGGGGCGGGCGCGCTGGCGAGCAACCGGTTCGTGAACCTGCGGCTGGACTACGACGGCGACCCGACGGTGGCGACGGCCGCGCTGAAGTAGCGGCCGGGAACGATCAGCCGGGCTGGAGCCGGACGGTGACGATCAGCCCGCCGCCCGGCCGCGGCACCGCGTAGACCGCGCCGCGGTGCGCCAGCACCACCGAGCGGACGATCGACAGCCCGAGGCCCGCGCCCTTGGCGGACTCGACCCGGTCGGAGTTCAGCCGCCGGAACGGCTCGAACAGCCGCTCGACCTCGTAGGCGGGCACCGCCGGGCCGGTGTTCTCGACCTGGACGGTGGCGTATCCGTCGAGCATGCCGGTGCGGATCCACAGCTCGCCGCCCTCGGCGTCGTTGTGCTTGATCGCGTTCTCCACCAGGTTGGACACCAGGTGCTCCAGCAGCACCGGGTCGCCGAGCGCGGTCCCGGACGTCAGCTCCCGGTGCACCGCCACATCGTTGTCGTGCTCGCGGCGCGCGGAGTGCTCCAGCACCGTCGCGGCGACCTCGGCGAGGTCGACGGGGTTGCGGGTGGTCAGCTCGCGCTCGCTGCGGGCGAGCAGCAGCAGGCCCTCGATGAGCCGCTCGTGCCGGGCGTTGGTGGCGAGCAGCGTCCGGCCGACGGTGCGCAGGTCGTCGGACGCCTCCGGGTCGCCGAGCGCGACCTCCAGCAGCGTCCGGTTGATCGCGAGCGGGGTGCGCAGCTCGTGCGAGGCGTTCGCGACGAACCGGCGCTGGGAGTCGAACGCCTGGCCGAGCCGCTCCAGCATCGCGTCGAAGGTGTCGGCCAGCTCCTTGATCTCGTCGTCGGGGCCCTCCAGCGCGATCCGCTCGTGCAGGGTGCTCTCCGACAGCCGGCGGGCCGTCGTGGTGACCCGCTGCAGCGGGCTGAGCGCCCGGTCGGCGACGAACCAGCCGAGCACGAGGGTGATCACCCCGACCCCGGCGAGCGCCATCAGGGACCGGCCGACCAGCTGCTTCATGGTCTGCTCGACGAACTGGTGCTGCAGCTCGTTGGCCTCTGCGTCGGTGATGCCGAGGCCGATGACCTTGACGTTGCCGAGGATGTTGGCCATCAGCACCGACATCACGAACAGCAGCAGCGCCCCGGCCATGAAGAACAGCAGCCCGTACAGCAGGGTCAGCCGCAGCCGGACGCTCATCCGGCCGGGCACCTTCTTCAGCTCGCCGAACGACGCGCCGCCCTCCCCCCGCCAGGCGTTCTTGCCGCCGAGCTCGGGGCCCGGCACCTGCTGCGGGCCGGGCCGCCGCCAGCGGCCGGGGCGCGCGGACCGCTCGTCCGCGCCCGGCTGCACCGGACGGGTCGGCTGCGTCTGCTCGGACCGCCCGGCCGCCGGCTCGCCCGGCCCGGCGTGCTCGCTCTGCCCGGGTCGCTCGTTCTGCCCGGGCCCCTCGTTCCGGTCGGGCCGGTCGTTGTGCGGTGCGGATTCGGAAGTCAAAGGCGGTATCCCACTCCGGGCACGGTCTCGATGACCGGGGGGTCGCCGAGCTTCTTGCGCAGCGTCATCATCGTCACGCGGACGACGTTGGTGAACGGGTCGATGTGCTCGTCCCAGGCCTTCTCCAGCAGCTGCTCGGAGCTGACGACGGCGCCGTCCGCGCTGAGCAGCACCTCCAGGACCGCGAACTCCTTGCGGGTCAGCTCCACCACCCGCCCGTCCCGGGTCACCTCGCGGCGGGCCGGGTCGAGCGCCACCCCGGCGCGCTCCAGCACCGGCGGCAGCGGCGCGGCGGCGCGGCGGCCGAGCGCCCGCACCCGGGCGATCAGCTCGGCGAAGGCGAACGGCTTGGCCAGGTAGTCGTCGGCGCCGATGGACAGCCCCTCGACCCGGTCGTCCAGCTCCCCGGCGGCGGTGAGCATGATGATCCGCGCGGGGTAGCGCTGCGCCACCAGCTGCTTGCACACGTCGTCGCCGTGCACCCGCGGCAGGTCGCGGTCCAGGACGATCACGTCGTACTCGTTCACCCCGGCGCGGTCCAGGGCGCCGGCGCCGTCGTAGGCCACGTCCACGGCGAGCGCCTCGCGGCGCAGCCCGGTCGCGATCGCGTCGGCGAGCACCCGCTCGTCCTCGACGACTAGAACACGCACTCTGCGTCCCCCTCCGGTCGGGGCGCGGTCCGCCCCGTGGTCCCAGGTATGCCACGGAAGTCGTAAGACGCCCGTAAACACCTGTTCAAGACGGCGTTCGCCGCGCCGCGTTAACTGGCGGCGCAAGGATCCGCGAAAATTGCACCGGCGAACAGGTTTACCTTCAGCCTACGGCTGGGTAGGCATGGGCACGATCCGGGAGGAGGCCCATGGGCGAGTTGTCACGCACGATTCAGCAGCGGCTCGACGACGCGTACGCGTCGCTGCGCAGCGCCCACGCGGAAGGCGACACCTACCTGGCGGACATCCGTCAGGAGGAGATCAACGAACTGCGCCGGATCGCAGCGAACAACGACATCGGCGTCGAACCACCCCGCTGCGACTGAGACGCCCGACACAGGGAGCCCGGGACGCCCCATGTCCCGGGCTCTTGCCGTCTTCGCGGCCCGGCGCGGAGCCCGGCCCCGCCGTTAGTCGGTGAGGGGGTCGAGGGGCGCGAGCAGGTCGTGCAGCGCCTCGAAGGTGCCCGGCCCGGCCGCCATGGTCAGCTCCGGCCCCGGCGCGGCACCGTGCAGGCCCTCGACGCGCCCGCCCGCCTCCTGCACGATCAGCGCGCCGGCGGCGATGTCCCACGCCTGGACGCCGCGCTCGTAGTAGGCGTCGAGGCGCCCGGCCGCCAGCGAGCACAGGTCCACGCAGCAGGAGCCGCCGCGCCGGATGTCCCGCACGGCGGGCAGCACCCCGGTGAGCACCCGCGCCTGCGCGGCGCGCCGTCCCGCGTCGTAGCCGAACCCGGTCGCCACCAGGGCCCGGCCGAGCGGCACCCGCTCGGTCACCCGCAGCTCGCGGGTGCCGGCCGCGGTGTGCAGCAGCGCCCCGCCGCCGCGGAAGGCCGTGTACGACTCGCCGCGCCGCGGCATCTCCACCGCGCCCGCGACCGCTTCGCCGTCGACCTCGGCGGCGATGCTGACCGCCCAGTCCGGCAGGTCGTAGAGGTAGTTGACGGTCCCGTCGATCGGGTCGACCACCCAGCGGACGCCGCTGCCGCCGCCGTGCTCGCCGCCCTCCTCGCCGAGGAAGGCGTCGTCCGGGCGGACGGCGCGGATCCGCTCGATGATCAGCGCCTCGGCGGCGCGGTCCATCTGGGTGACGACGTCGGTCGGGGACGACTTGGTCTGCACCACGTCCGGGCCGCCGGCCGGCCGCTTGTCGACCAGCATCCGGCCCGCCTCCCGGGCGGTCGCTACGGCGAGCTCCAGCAGCTCCTCGGGCAGGCTCAATTCCCCTCCATCAATCGAGTGTCTCCTCCAGCAGCAGGCGCGGCAGTGCGGCGAAGCGCGGGTCGCCGCCGGGCGTCGCGGCCCGGACGAACGCGATGCCCAGCTCGGCGGCGCGTCCGGCCGCCTCCACGTCGAGGTCGTACTTGACCTCCATGTGGTCGGAGACGAACCCGATCGGCACGACCGCCACCGCGCGGACCCCCTCGCCGGCGAGCTTCTCCAGGTGGTCGGTGATCTGCGGCTCCAGCCACGGCTGGGACGGGGGGCCGCTGCGGCTCTGGTAGACCAGGTCCCACGGGGCGCCGGGGGCGGCGCGGCCGGCGACGGTCCGGGCGGCCTGCTCCAGCTCGGCGACGTACAGCTCCCGGTTCGGCTGGGCCAGCGGGACGCTGTGCGCGGTGAACAGCAGCCGCGCGCCGTCCGGGAGCCGGCCGAGCGCGTCGCGCGCCGCGTCCGCGAACGGGTCGAGGAAGCCGGGACGGTCCCAGTAGACGGGCAGCTTGTCGATCTCGGGCGCGCCGGGGACCTCCTCGCGTGCGCGCGCGATGTCCTGGAGGTACTGGTCGTTCGTGGAGTAGCCGCTGTAGGCGGACGTGACGAACGCCGCCGCGTGCCGGATCCCGTCGTCGCGCATCTGCCGGACGGTGTCGGCGAGATACGGGGTCCAGTTCCGGTTGCCCCAGTACACGGGCAAGTCGACGCCGTGCGCGGCGAAGTCGGCCTCGATGGCCGCCTTCAGCTCCCGGCACAGCCGGTTGATCGGGCTGACCCCGCCGAACAGGTGGTAGTGCTCCCCCACCTTCTCCAGCCGCTCGCGCGGGATGCCGCGGCCCCGGGTGACGTTCTCCAGGAACGGGATCACGTCATCGGGCCCCTCCGGCCCCCCGAAGGACAGCAGAAGCAACGCGTCGTGAGACGTCATGCCTCCATCCAACCAGCCCCCTCCCGGTACCCCGCCCCGGGTGGAGGCACCGGAGCACCGGCCGCCCGGCTCAGCTGTAGCGCGCCGCGTACGCCCGCGCGAGGTTCAAGACCTTCTGGACATACCAGTCGGCGTGGTTGTACTGCCAGATCGCCCGGTACAGCTGCTGCCCGCCCCGGCCCGCGCCGTTGGCGCACAGGTACTTCGCGGCGCCCGGGATCGCGTCGTAGGGGTTCATGATGTCGGCCTTGCCGTCCCTGTCGCCGTCCACCCCGTAGGTCTTCCAGGTGGACGGCAGGAACTGCATCGGGCCGAGCGCGCCGGCGCTGGAGCGGCCGGCGTTGCGGCCGTGGTCGCTCTCGACCTGCCCGATCGCGGCGAGCACCGTCCAGGACAGGCCGGGGCAGGTGGTGGCGGCCTGCTTGTACAGGTCCAGGTAGCTGGTCGCCTTCCCGCCGGTGCCGGACGACTGGTACTTGGCGTCGTGCAGGTTCACCACGTTCGCGCCCGCGCCGAGGATCTTGCGGACGGCCGAGACGACCTTCGCCGGGCTGACCCCGGGGGCGTTGACGAGCACCGCGACGTTCGGGACGAGGCCCATCTGCGTGCCGGCCTTCTTGCTGACCAGCATGTTGATCCCGGGCAGGCCGAGGTCGCCGGAGCCGCCCATGGTGAGCTTCGGGATCGTCCGGCCGACCACCGGGTACTCGTAGCCGGTGGTCAGCTGCAGCTGCTTGGCGGCGTCCGGCGACACCACGAACCGGTCGGCGGCGAGCGCCGCCCACAGGTCGGTCTTCTTCGCGGTGCCGGGCGGCGTCCAGGAGCGGAACGAGGACGGGTCGACCGCGAACGCGTTGACCTGGCGGCCCTGGAGCTGGACGGCCCCGCCCGCGACGGCGACGACGTCGCGGACCTTCGTCAGCTTCGCGATCTTGGCGATCTTCGCGGCGGAGATCGACCCGGCCTCGGCGGCGAGCACGTCGGGCGGGACGACCCGGCGCAGCGGCGCGACCTGCCCGTCGTCGACGACCTTCACCGGGTCGCCCTGGCCCGCGCCCGGCGGGGTGTCGCCGTGCTGCGCGCCGGCCGGGGCGGCGTGCCCGGAGCCGTCGGTGGTCAGCGCCGCGTAGACGCCGGCGGACGTGCTCGCTATGGCGAGCGCGGCGATGGTCGCGATGAGCATCGGCAGCACGCGCCGCGGCCCGCCGCGCGCCGTGCCCGCCCGGGCGGTCGGCGAGGTCCGGCCCTTGCGCTGCTTCTTCTGCGGCCTCTGCCGGGGCGGGCGCACGGCGGACCCCCGGACGGAGGCCGCCGCGTCCGGCGCCCCGTCCTCGGCCGCGCGCGGTGCTGATGGAGGAGCCACAACATGTCCCAACGAGTGTCGCTACGGGTGAGTTACACGTCTTGCCACTTCTTTCCCCCAGGTAACGTGATCATGGGGCTGAAGTCGAACGACGGGGGCCGGGGGACGCCCGACCTCCCGGCGGGGAGGGGAGTCGCGGATGTCCGGTCCGTACCGGGAGCCGCTGTCGGTTCCCGGCGCCCGGCCGTTCGTCGCCGCCGGGTTCGTCGGCCGCATGTCGATGTCCATGGTGGGGATCGGCATGGTGGGGATCGGCATCGTCCTTCTCGTGTCCGCGGTTACCGGATCGTACGGTATCGCCGGATCCGTGACGGCGACGCTGTCGCACCGGCGCGCTCGGTAAACGTGAACTTTCCTCACGATCGATGGCCGAGTAGAGTCGCCGCATGTCCCCCGTGACCCACCAGAAGTGGCACAACTGGGCGGGAAACCAGCAGGCCGCCCCGCGCCGCGTCGCGACCCCCGGCGGCACCGCCGAGGTGGCGGCGGCGGTCCGGTCCGCCGCGTCCGACGGCCTCACCGTCCGGATGATCGGCACCGGCCACTCCTTCACCGGCGCGGCCGTCGCCGAGGGCGTGCTGCTGCGCCCGCACGCGCTCACCGCCGTCCGCTCCGTCGACACCGCGACCGGCCTGGTCACCGTCGAGGCCGGGCTGCCGCTGCACGCGTTCAACCGCGTCCTCGCCGAGCACGGCCTGGCCCTGGCCAACATGGGCGACATCCAGGAGCAGACCGTCGCGGGCGCCCTGCAGACCGCCACGCACGGCACCGGACGCGACGCCGCCGGCCTCGCCTCCCAGGTCGCCGCCCTCGAGCTCGTCCTCGCCGACGGCTCCACCGTCACCTGCTCGCCCGGCGAGCGCCCCGAGCTGTTCGACGCCGCCCGCGCCGGCCTCGGCGCCCTCGGCGTCGTCACCGCCATCACCTGGAAGACCGTCCCCGCCTTCCTCCTGCGCGCGCAGGAAGAGCCGATGAAGTGGGACGAGGTCCTCGCCCGCGTCGACGAGTTCGACGACGCCAACGAGCACTTCGAGTTCTACTGGTTCCCGCACACCGAGGGCTGCCTGACCAAGCGCAACAACCGCGTCGAGGGCCCCGCCGAGCCGCTGCCGAAGTTCAAGTACTGGATGGACGACGAGTTCCTGTCCAACAAGGTCTTCGGCGCCGTCAACCGGCTGACGCACCTGGCGCCCGCCACCACGCCCTTCGTCAACGGCATCTCCGCCAAGGCGCTCGGCGCCCGCACCTACAGCGACGCCTCCTACAAGGTGTTCACCAGCCCCCGCACGGTCCGCTTCAAGGAGCAGGAGTACGCGATCCCGCGCGAGGCTCTCGTCCCCGCGCTGCGCGAGCTGCGCTCCCTGTTCGCCCGCAAGGACTGGCGCATCAGCTTCCCGATCGAGGTGCGGCTGCTCCCCGAGGAGGACGCCTGGCTGTCGATGGCCCACGGCCGCCGCAGCGCCTTCATCGCCGTCCACGTCTACTACAAGGACCGGCACCAGGAGTACTTCCGCGGTGTCGAGAAACTCCTCACCGACCTCGACGGCCGCCCGCACTGGGGCAAGCTCCACACCCGCGACGCCATCTACCTGGAGAAGGTCTACCCCCGCTTCAGCGACTTCCAGAGGCTGCGCGACGAGCTCGACCCCGACCGCCGCTTCGCCAACCCTTATACCCGGCAGGTCTTCGGCGATTAGAGGCTCACTGGTTCGGGGTGGCGCCGACGTTCGGCTCAGCGCCGCCCCCGCCCGGCTGCCGGCCGTCGCCGCCGTCTGAGGTCTTCGTCGGTTGAGGGGTGCTCGGCGTCTCCGGCGTGCTGGGCGCCGAGGACGTCGGCGCGGTCGGCTCGGTGGGCTCGCGCGTCGGCGCGGCCGGCGCCGTCGTGGTGGGCGTGCCGCTCGACGGCGTCCCGCCGGACGGGCCGGTGCTCGGCGTGGCGCCGGGGCCGGTGGAGTGCCCGGTCGGGGACGGCGACGTCGGCGTCTCGTCCGAGCCGCCGCCTCCGCCGCCGGTCAGCGCCTTGCTGATGGTCGTGCCGTTGCCCGGGTCCCCGAGCGGCGAGCCGGTGGCCGCCTCGTAGAGGGTGATGCCGCCGATCACGATCGCGAAGATCGCCGCCGACGACACCGCGAGCTTCACCCAGTGCTGCTTCAGCCGGTCGGCGGTCGCGTCGAGCGCCGACCGGCGGACGACCTCGCGGACGGCGTCCGGGCTCGCCGCCGCCGCGAGCGCGTCCGCGACCGTCTCCGCCGGGGTGCGGTCCAGGCGCGTCGCGTTCGGGTCCCCGCCGCCGGACGGGTGGCCGGGCAGGTTCAGGTCGAGCCGGGTCGCGTTCGGGTCGCCCGCCGGCCACACCACGGTCCGCGTCGGGTCGGCGCTCCGCGCCTGCGCCGCCGCCTGCTCCGCCGCGCCCTGCCGGAGCACCGCCGCCTGGAGGTGCGTCAGGTCCTTGATCTGGTCACGGCCCTGGTCGAGGTAGTGCTTGACGACCGCGGAGCCCGCCGTCGACACCACGCTCATCAGCGCGGCGCCGATGATCGTCCCGTAGACCCCCAGGTAGGAAGCGCCGACGGCGGCGACCAGCGTCGCCACCCCGCTGGCGATCAGCTGCGTGGTGCTGACATCGGGCAGCTTGCCGCGCATCGATCGTTTCACCCCTGTTCGTTCGCCCAAAACCCCCGGAAATCAAACTAATCGGAAGATCAGGGTGTTCCTGCCGCAGACGTGACGCTCGTAACCTCGAAGCGGTGGAGTACGCCGCCGGGGTCAGGCACAGTGTGGAAAAGGATCCACAAGAATGCGGCAGGCCGCCCCCGGTCGCCCCGCGACACCGGCAAGCTAGGTCAGGTGCCCTCTTCGGCCTCGTGAAGGGGGCTTCGAGAGCGGCGATGTTCGGACATGCCGGGTACGGTGCTGGCAGCAGGTGTGTCCGGAAGAGAGACTCGGGAACCCGGGGGAAGGGCACGCATGCGCCCTCGGCGGGCGAGGGGCGACCGGCCGGCGAGACCGCGGCCGGACGGTCCGGCGCCCTCCGTGCCGTCAGGACAGGGCAGGAAGGACACGCATGCAGGAGCTGCGCCTCGTCGCGGTCAGCGAGGACGGTACGTACCTCGTCCTGGCCACCGCGGGCCGAGGCACCCGGTTCACCCTGCCCGTCGACGACCGGCTCCGCGCAGCGGTCCGTGGGCACTTCTCCCGCCTCGGCCAGTTCGAGATCGAAGTGGAGAGTCCCTTGCGTCCCAAGGAGATCCAGGCCCGCATCCGGTCCGGCGAGACGGCGGAGGAGATCGCCGAGTCCGCGGGCATCCCGGTCGAACGCGTCCGCTGGTTCGAGGGCCCGGTCCTGCAGGAACGCGAGTACATGGCGCAGCAGGCGCAGCGCGTCGCGGTGCGCCGCCCCGGTGAGAGCACGCTCGGCCCGCCGCTCGGCGAGACCGTCGAGGAGCGGCTCGGCCGCGGCGGCGTCGACCTCGAAGAGGCCGAGTGGGACTCCTGGAAGTGCGAGGACTCCACCTGGCGCGTCCGGCTGTCGTTCTTCGACAACGGCCGCCCGCACGCCGCCGAGTGGTCCTTCGACCCGCGCCGCCGGCACGTCTCCCCGCTCGACGAGATCGCCGCCCGGCTCACCGCCGTCGAATGGGACGAGGAGACGCTGTCGGACACCGTCACCCCGCTCGTCCCGCGCCGTCCGGCGATGAAGGTCGTGCAGAACGACCGGCTCCCGAACGACCGGTTCCCGGGCGACAGGGACGTCTCCGCGCGCGGCCTGCCCGCCGAGCCGGAGCAGCCCGCCGCGGTCGGCCCGCTGCGTCCCGCCGAGCCGCCGCAGTACATCGTCGAGCGCGGCCGCATGGTCGACCCGCGCCCCGCCTTCCGCGAGGCGCCCGCCGAGGGCGCGCCGCTGCGCGAGGCGTCCCGCCCGCTCTCCTCCGACGGCCCCCGCGAGGCGCCGCGCCTGCGCGAGGCCGCCGAACCCGCGCGTCCCGCCGAGGACGCCCGGCCGCGCGACGACCGCCCGGCCCGCGAGGAGGAGCCGCAGGCCGAGGCGCCCGCCGGTGACGCGGCGTCCGGCGCGGAGAGCGCCGCCGAGGAGGCCGGGCCCGCGGATCGCGAGGAGACCCGTTCCGAGGCGGCGAGCGACGCGGCCGAGGTCCTTGAGGAGTCGCGTCCCGCCGAGGACGAGGCCGGGGACGACCCCGCGGCTCAGGGCGCGGAGCCCGCCGAGGAGAGCGAAGCGTCGCAGGCCGCGGCCGAGGACCCCCGGCCCGTGGCGAGCGAGGACGCCCGAGACGACGTCCCCGCCGAGACCGCGCAGGCGGACGGCGACGCCCCGCAGGCCGAGGACGCGCAGGTGACGCGCGAGGAGCCCGCCGAGGGCGAGCCCGCCGACGAGGAGCCCGCCCCGCAGGAGGCGGAGGCGGCTCCGGCGCACGACGAGCCCGATCAGGCTGAGGACGCCCCGGCACCGGCGGCGCGAGAGAGCGAGAAGCCCGCCGAGAGCGACGGTGGCGAAGCCGCGCCCGAAGAGAAGGCCGCCCGGCCCGACCTGACTCCGCCGCAGCCCGCCCAGCAGCCGGCACCGAAACAGCCGGTACCGCAGCAGCAGGCGCCGCAGCATCCGGCGCGCCGGGAGCCGACCCGGCCGCCGGCGAAGAAGAAGCCGGCCCGGCCCTCGATGCCCGCCGCGCAGGACAAGCCGGTCACCGGTTCCCCGGCGGCGGAGACCCCGGCGCAGCGTCCGGCGCGCCCCCGCCGCAAGGCCAAGGGCAAGCGCGCCTCCGTGCCGTCCTGGGACGAGATCATGTTCGGCGCCCGCCGCCCCGAGTGAGCGGGGGCCGGGTCACGGCCGGGGTTCGGCGCCCCGTTTCGCGGGCGGTTCCGGCGCGGGGCGCTCGATGAACGGCGCGAGCCATTCGGGGGTGATGGCGGCGGCGAAGGCGACGGCGTCCGACTCCGACATGTCCGTCGCGGAGTAGCCCCCGTCGCCGGCGCCGGTCGCGACGAACAGGGTCGCGAGGCCGAGCCGGCGCTGGAACAGCGTGCGGCGGACCCGCCAGCCGATCACGGCGCCGTGGTCCACGACGACCTGGCGGCGGCGCAGCGAACCCGACCGGACGGTGAGGCGCGTGCCGTCCGAGGCGTGCCCCAGCTGGCGGTAGCGGTCCAGGCCCAGCGGCACGGCGGGGACGGCGAGGGCCGCGCAGGCGTAGGCGACCCACGGCTGGCCGGCGAGCACCGCGATGGCGGCGACCGCGGCGAGCGGCGCGACCGCGCGCGCGACCCGCCGGCCGCGGGCCGCGCGGGGATGCGCGACCAGCGGGCCCGGCACGGCGCCGAGGACCCGCGCCGCGAGATCCTCCGCCGCGCGACGGGGCGCGGCGGGCAGCAGCCGGCCGCGGTGCGCGGCGTCCCCGAGACCGGTGATGAGCGCGCCGAGCCGCACGACCCCGGCGCGCCGTTCCAGCAGGTTGTCCGACAGCTCGACGCCCCGCAGCCGGCGGCGTTCGAGGGACACCGCCCGCCGGGTGAGCACGCCGCGCTCCACCAGGATCGAGCCGTCCCGCTCGTGCACGGTGAAGTCCCAGTTGAACAGCGCGAACACGATCACCGACATGACCGGCATGGCGAGGAGCAGCAGGACGAGCAGCGCGACGGCGAGGGCGGGCGCCGCCCCGGCGACGCCGTGCCCCACGCTCTCGACGCGCTGCCGGGTGATGAGCCCGAGATCGTCGCCGAGGTTGTAGAGGGTTCCGAGCACGCTGCCCGCCAGAGCGAACGGCGTGAGCAGGTAGGCGCCGCTGAGCGGGGCGTACAGGTACCAGCGCGGCGACACGCGGGCGAGGAGGCGGCGCGGCGGGCGCCCGTCGGCGGCCGGGCGGGCGAGCAGCACCCGCCGCAGCCGGTCGGCCTCCTGGCGGGACACGGCGTTGAGGGTGCCCTCGCCGCCCTCCGCGCCCGCGTCGATGTGCACGACGGCGAGGCCGAGCAGCCGCTGCGGCAGGGACGCGCTGACGTCGACGCCGCGGATCCGGTCGCGCGGGATGCTCTTGACGGACCGTCCGACGAGGACGCGCCGCAGCTCGATGCGGTCGCCGTGCAGCACGTAGGTGAAGGTGACCCAGCCGGCGACGTGGAACGCCAGCCCGAACCCGAGCCCGGCCAGGGTGAAGTAGAACGCGGTGGACACGCCGCCGACGAGCAGCCCGGCGGCGCCCGCGGCGAGCAGCGCGACCAGCTCGCGGACCGCGCCGACCACGAACGTCAGCGGGTGCAGCCGGCGGCGGCGCGGCCCGGCCGCGACGGCGGCGGGCGGGGGGCCCGCCGCCGCGGGCTCTCCGGTCTCGGGGCGGACGCTCACGTCGCGTCGTCGCGGAGGTCGTGCGCGCGGCGCGCGAGCTGCTCGGCGAGGCGGGTCGCGACGTCCGCGGGCAGGCCGGACACCTCCGACGAGCCCGTGTGCGACGCGGTGTTGACCTTGATGGTGGCGAGGCCCAGCAGCCGCTCGATCCAGCCCTGCTCGGTGTCGACGGTCTGGATCCGGCTGACCGGCACCAGCAGCCACTCGCGGCTGAACCAGCCGGTGCGGGTGTAGACGACGTCGGCGCTGACCTCCCACCGGTGCACCCGGTACCGCCACACGGGCGCCGCGGTGACCATGAGGACCCCGGCCGTCCCGACCGCCCACGGCAGCCAGCCGACGCGCCCGGACAGCCAGCCCGGCATGCCGCTCCACCCCTCGTCGCCGAGCCAGGCGGCGACGCCGAGCGCGAGCCCGAACGCCAGCCCCCACAGCAGCAGGTACTCGATCGCCCAGTGCGCGATGGCGCGCGGCGAGACCCGGTGTTCGGGCGGCCGCAGCCGCGGCGGGTGCGGCCCCCCGCCGTCCTTGTGGTGACTGCGCCGCACCGACGTCACACCGCGAGTCTAGAACGTCCGGAGAAAACAGCGCCCTGCCAGCGTTTTGTCAGTACCGGCTGCGAAGGTGGCGGGACGTGCCCGGGACGCCGCCGAGGCGGCGGAAAAGCAGATGCGGACCGACCTGAGGCATGCATAGGTTGGCGGGTCCGTCCCCGTCGGGCGGGTAAGTCCGGCAGACCGAGTCCTAGGAGATCACATGTCCTACGCGATCCAGGCCGACGGCCTGGTGAAGCGGTTCGGTGAGACCAGGGCGCTGGCCGGCGTCTCGCTCACCGCCGAGCCCGGCACCGTGCTGGGCGTCCTCGGCCCGAACGGCGCGGGGAAGACGACCGCGACGCGGATCCTCGCCACGCTGATCGAGCCGACCGAGGGCAGCGCCCGGGTCGGCGGGTACGACGTGGTGAAAGACGCGCACAAGGTACGGCAGCTGATCGGCCTCACCGGCCAGTACGCCGGGGTCGACGAGATGCTCACCGGCACCGAGAACCTCATCCTGATCGGGCGGCTGCTCGGCATCTCGCGGCGGGCGTCCCGAGCTCGCGCGGCGGAGCTGCTGGAGCGGTTCGAGCTCACCGAGGCGGCCGAACGCGCCGCCAAGACCTACTCGGGCGGAATGCGCCGCCGTTTGGACCTCGCGGCCAGCCTCGTCGGCCGGCCGCAGTTCCTGTTCCTGGACGAGCCCACCACCGGGCTCGACCCGCGCAGCCGCGGCGGCCTGTGGGACATCGTCCGCGGCCTGACCGACGACGGCGTCACCGTGCTGCTCACCACGCAGTACCTGGAGGAGGCCGACCAGCTCGCCGACGACATCGTGGTGATCGACCGCGGCCAGGTGATCGCGCAGGGCACGTCCGACCGGCTGAAGGAGCAGGTCGGCGGGCAGGTACTGGAGCTGCGGCCGATCCGGGAGGCCGACGGCGAGGCCGCCGCGCGGATCGTCGCCGACCTCACCGGCGCCGAGCCGGAGACCCGCGACGGGCTGGTGTCCGCGCCGATCACCGACCCGGCGCTGATGCCCGCCGTCGTCCGGCGGCTCGACGACGCCGGCGTCGCGGTCGGCGAGCTGTCGCTGCGCAAGTCCAGCCTGGACGAGGTGTTCTTCGCCCTCACCGGCCACCACACCGACGACATCGAAGCGGAGGCCGGCGCCCTCGAGCAGGCCGCCGACCGGGAAGGGGCGCCGGCATGACCGCCACCGCGTTCGCGCCGCAGGACCTCGCCAAGCGCGTGTCGCCGGGCATCGCCGCCCGCAACACGCTGACGCTGGCCTGGCGCAACCTCGTCCAGATCAAGCACAACCCGATGGAGCTGCTGGACCTGTCCATCCAGCCGATCATGTTCGTGCTGCTGTTCGCGTACGTGTTCGGCCCGGCGATGGCCGGCAGCGTGCACGCCTACCTGCCGATCGTCATCCCGGGGATCATCGCGCAGAACGCGCTGTTCGCCGGGATGAGCACCGGATTCGGGCTGAACACCGACATCACCAAGGGGGTCTTCGACCGGTTCCGCAGCCTGCCGATCTCCCGGTCGGCGCCGCTCGCCGGCCGGATCATCGCCGACACCGTCAAGCAGGCCTGGTCGATGCTGATCCTGCTGGGCGTCGGGTTCGCGATCGGGTTCCGGGTGCACACCGGCGTCCTGTCGGTGCTCCTCGCGTTCCTGCTGCTGCTCACGTTCGCGCTGCTGTTCTCCTGGACGTCGGTGTACATCGCGATGAAGGTCAACGAGCCGGAGAAGGTGCAGATCTTCGGCTTCGTGGTGATCTTCCCGCTGAGCTTCCTGAGCACCGCGTTCATCCCGACGACCAAGGGCATCCCCGGCTGGCTCGCGTTCTGCATGGACAACAGCCCGGTGACGCAGCTGGTCGCGTCCATGCGCGGCCTGCTGGTCGGCGGCCCCGTCCTGGAACACGCCTGGATCGCGCTGGCCTGGGGCCTCGGAATCTCCCTGGTCTTCGCGCCGCTGTCGCTGAGGGCCTACAAGAAGCGGGCGTGATTTCCCAGGGGAGCGACCCCCTGGAACCCCCGTCACGATCAAGAGGCTGTTTCCCCGCTCCGCTGGCGCTCCGCGGCGAAACAGCCTCTTGATCGGCGGGCGGGCCCGCTGCGCTCGCTGCACTCGCTCCGCGTGCCCGCCCGTGTGGTGGCTGGGGTTCGGCCTTCCGTAAGGGTGTTCAGTCGGCTGATCAGCCTTGGGAGGCGTCAGTCGGCTATGTGGGCCTTGGGGGCTTCATCGGCTTGGGGTGTGTTGGGGTGGGGGCGCGGTTTGAGGGCGGTGAAGGCTAGGGGGGCGGCGGACAGGGTGGTGATCGCGGCGGCCAGGTAGACGTGGTCGAGGCCCTTGGCGGGGGCGTGCGGGGCGTGCTGGAAGAGGACGCCCAGGGCGGCGACGCCGAGGGTCTGGCCGAGCTGGCGCCGGTCATCCGCACCGTAAAGCGCGCCGGCCCCGCGCTGCGCCCCTGATCAGCCGCCGGGCGGGCGTTCCAGGCCGAACTCGTCGACGACGTCGTCGAACGTCCGGGCCGTGCCGCGGTCGTAGGCGGCGGTGTAGGCGGCCTCGCCGAGGTCGCCGCGGACGGCGGCCTTGATGGCGAGGACGTCGGGCAGCGACAGGTCGGGGCCGCCGCGCAGCCCGTCGGCGGTGCCGAGCAGCACGGCCGCCCGCTCCGGGTCGCCGAGCAGGCGGGCCCGTTCGGCGACGCCCGCCAGCACGTAGGACAGGATCGGGTGGTCGCGGGCGCGGGCGGCGCCGCGGACCGCCTCGTCGAGCCGCGCGGACGCCTCGTCCAGCGCGCCCGTCGCCAGGTCGAGCTGGGCGCGCGAGCACAGGACCATCGCGCGGAACTGCGGCGGGCCGGGGATGTCCCTGGTCAGCTCGTCGGCGCGGGCGAGCCGGCGCCGCGCCTCCGCCGCGTCGCCGGAGCGGCGGGCGAACTCGCCGAGCTGGTAGTGCACCGCGGCGACCTCCTCGGGCCGCCGGGACGCCTCGACGCCCTCCACCGCCGCGAGCAGCAGCGCCTCGCCGCGCTCGCGCTCGCCGATCAGGTCGAGCGCGTTGGCGAGCTTCATGTGGACGTGGACGAGGGCCGCGGTCCCGCCGCCGAGTTCGGCGTTCAGCCGCAGCGACTCCTCGAACAGGGCGACGGAGCGGTGGTGGTCGCCGTCCCGGCCGGCGATCTCCGCCTGCGCGGCGAGCGTGAACGACAGCCCCCACCGGTCGCCGGCCTCGCGGAACGCGGCGAGCGCCCGGTCGCAGTCCTCCTGCACCCTGCCCGACCAGCCGAAGTTGTGGGCGATCTGGCCGCGGATGAAGTACGCCAGCCCGCGCACCCACGGGTCCGGGTCGTCCAGCAGCCCGTCGACGCCGGGCGCGGTCGTGTCGTCCCAGCCGACGGTGTACATGTCGAAGCTGGTGAGCATCAGGCGCAGCACCGGGTGCAGGGCGGCGGGGTCGCGGCCGGCGCACAGCCGCCTGGCGCGGTTCAGCCAGCCGAGCACGCGGTCGCCGTCGAGCTGGTTGTCCAGCGAGGCCATGGCCCCGAGCGCGAGGGCGCGGGCGGTGGTCTCGTCGTCGGGGACGCCCGGCAGCGGGAGGACGTCCTCCAGGTGGTCGGCGCCGTCGCGCAGTTCGCCGTGCAGGAACCAGTACCAGCCGAGGGCCGCGCAGAACCGGACGGCGGTCGCCGCGTCCCCGGCGGAGATCGTCCAGCGCAGCGCGGCCGAGATGTTGTCGTGCTCGGCGGTCAGCCGGCGCAGCCACTCGAGCTGCTCGGCCCGGTACAGGTGCGGCTCCGCCTCCTCGGCCAGCCGGACGAAGCAGCGGGCGTGCGCGCGCCGGACGTCGTGCTCCTCGCCGGCCTCGGCGAGCCGTTCGGCCCCGTAGGCGCGGATCGTCTCCAGCATCCGGTAGCGGGGCTCGTCGTCCGTGCCCGTCACGATCACGAGGGACTTGTCGACGAGCGCGGCGAGCGCGTCCATGACGGCTGCGCGGTCGAGGCCCGCGCCGGCGCAGACCTGCTCGGCGGTCTCGAGCGTGGCGCCGCCGGGGAAGGCGGCCAGCCGCCGGCACAGCGCGCGTTCGGGCTCGTCCAGCAGGTCCCAGCTCCACTCGACGACGGCGCGCAGCGTCCGGTGCCGGGGCAGGGCGGTGCGGCTGCCCGCGCTGAGCAGCCGGAACCGGTCGTCCAGCCGGGTCGCGACCTGCGCGGGCGTCAGCGCCCGCAGCCGCGCGGCGGCGAGTTCGATGGCCAGCGGGATGCCGTCGAGCGCGCGGCAGATCCGCACGACCGGGGCGACGTTGGCGGCGGTGACGGCGAACCCGGGCGCGACGGCGGCGGCGCGGTCGGCGAACAGCCGGACGGCGGGCCGGGCGAGCGCCTCGTGCGGCGTGGCGGCCGGCGGCGGCGCCTCCAGCGGCCCGACGGGCCAGAGCGTCTCGCCGGTGATGCCGAGCGGTTCCCGGCTGGTCGCCATGACCCGGACGCCGGGGCAGCCGGCGAGGACCCGGTCGGCGAGCCGGGCGGCGGCGTCGAGCAGGTGCTCGCAGTTGTCGAGGACGAGCAGCATCCGCCGCCCCGACAGGGCGGTGACGACGCGGTCCAGGGGGTCGGACGGCGCGGCGCGCTGGCCGGGCATCGGCTGCGGCGCCTCGCGCAGCCCGAGGGCGGTGAGGACGGCGGCGGGCACTTCCCCGGGGTCGGTGACCGGCGCCAGCTCGACGAGCCAGGCGGGGGCCTGGGCGTGGTAGCGGCGGGCGGCCTCGACCGACAGGCGGGTCTTGCCGGCGCCGCCGGGGCCGGTGAGGGTGACCAGGCGGGCGCCCGCCAGCAGCGAGCCGACCCGCTCCAGGTCGGCGTCGCGGCCGATGAAGCTGGTCAGCGGCGCGCTCAGGTTGCCCTTCGGCGGCTCCGCACGGGACGCGGCGGGCGCGGGCGCCGCCGGGCGGGCCGCGAGGGACGGGTCGCGGCGCAGCACCGCCAGGTGGACGGCCGCCAGCTCGGGCGACGGGTCGACGCCGAGTCCGTCGGCGAGGGCGCGCTTGGCGTCCTCGTAGCGGGTGAGGGCCTCGGCGTGGTGCCCGGCGGCGTACAGGGCGCGCATGAGCAGCGCGGTGACGGGTTCGCGGAGCGGGTCGCCGGCGGCGAGGGCGCGCAGCTCGGGGATCACCTCGTCGTGCCGGCCGAGGGCGAGGTCGGCGTCGATGCGCTCCTCGAGGGCGGCGCGGCGCAGCGCGTCCAGCCGGGCCGCGGGCGCGTCGGCGAACCGCAGCCCGGCCGCGTCGGCGAGGGCGGGCCCGCGCCACAGCGCGAGCGCCTCGCGCAGCCCCGCGGCCCGCGCGGCTGGGTCGCCGGCCCGCCGCGCGTCCGCGACCCGTGCCTCGAACGCGTGCGCGTCGACGCTCTCGCGCGGCACGGCGAGCCGGTACGCGCCGGACCGCGACTCGACCGCCGCGCGGCCGATCGCGGCGCGCAGCCGGGAGACCAGGGACTGCAGCGCGTTCGGGGCGCCGCGCGGCACCCCGTCCTCCCAGAGCGCGTCGATGATCCGCTCGGCGGGCAGCAGGGCGCCGGGGTCCAGGGCGAGCAGGGTCAGCAGCGCCCGCAGCCGCGCTCCCCCGACCTCGACGGGGGCGCCGTCCGCGTGCACCTCCAGGGGCCCCAGGATCCCGATCCGCACACCGGCGATTCTCCCCCACCGCCGGACGTGCCGGAGCCCCGGCGGTCACGGGGACCGCCGGGGCTCCGGGTGCCGGCGAGGGCCGCGGGTCAGGCCGCGGTCCCGCTCGACTTCGCCTTCGGCTTGATGTCGTCCAGGGCCGCGAGCTGGAAGTCGGCGCGCGGCTGCTCGACGCTCGCGAGCGAGACGGTCTCGCGCTTGAGGAACAGCGCGAGCGTCCAGTCCGCGATGACGCGGATCTTGCGGTTGAACGTCGGGACCATCGCGCCGTGGTAGCTGCGGTGGAAGATCCACGCGGGCCAGCCCTTGAGCTTGAAGCCCATCGGGTTCGCGACGCCCTTGTGCAGGCCGAGCCCGGCGACGGCGCCGAGGTTGCCGTGCACGTACGGCTTGAGCGACTTGCCGCGCAGCGACCGGACGATGTTGTCGGCCAGCACCTTCGACTGCCGGACGGCGTGCTGGGCGTTCGGCGGGCAGAACATCCCGTCCTGGGTGAGGTCGGGGATGGCGGCGTTGTCGCCGGCGGTGAACGCGCGCACCAGGCCCTCGATGGTGAGGTACTCGGTGCCCTTGACGCGGCCCCGCTCGTCGACCGGCAGGTCGCCGTGCCGGACCACCGGGGACGGCTTGACGCCCGCGTTCCACACCAGCGTGCCGGCCTGGAAGCTGCTGCCGTCCGACAGCTCGATCTGGCCGTCCACGGCGGACTGCAGGAAGGTCTTCATCTTCACGTCGATGCCGCGGCCGCGCAGCTGCTCGGCGGTCCACTTGCCCATGTCGGGGCCGACCTCCGGCAGGATGCGGTCGGCGGCCTCGACGAGCATGAACCGCAGGTCCTGCGGGGTGACCTTGCGCATGTACTTGGTGGCGTCGCGGGTCATGTCCTCGAGCTCGGCGATCGCCTCGACGCCGGCGAACCCGCCGCCGACGAACACGAAGGTCAGCGCCTTGCGGCGGAGGTCGACGTCGTCGGTGGACTCGGCGATCTCCAGCTGCTCCAGCACGTGGTTGCGCAGGTGGATCGCCTCGCCGACGGTCTTGAGGCTGATGCCGTTCTCGGCCAGGCCCGGGATGGGCAGCAGCCGCGGCACCGCGCCGGCGGCCATGACCAGGTAGTCGTAGGAGATCCGCTCCGGCGGTCCGGCCAGCGGCTGGACGATCGCCCACCCCTCGTCGTGGTTCAGCTCGGTGACGCGCGCCTTGCGCACGGTGCAGCGGGGCAGCACGCGGCGGAGCGGGACGACGACGTGCCGCGGGGAGATGTTCCCGGCGGCGGCCTCGGGGAGGAACGGCTGGTACGTCATGTACGAGTTGGGGTCAACGACGGTGACCTTGACCTCGCCCCGCTTGAGCTCCTTCTTGAGCTTCTTCTGCAGGCGCAGGGCGGTGTACATGCCCACATAGCCGCCACCCACGATGAGGATGTGGGGAGCGCCAGGGGTCTCCTCGGCGGTCCTGGCCATTGCGGCCTCCTATGTCACGGTCGGCTTGTGAAGACATTCACAAACTAGCCGATGGAACGTGCCCGACACCAACCGGAAACCACGAAAGAACACGAAAACTTTCCGATCCGGCAAAGTAGAGCGTTGCCAAGCGTGTGAAACTCGCCACTCCTTCCCAAAAATCGCCTAGACCGGGACGAAGCACGCATGACGCAACTCACACCGGCGTCTCACGAGGGGTGGCACGGCCGCGCGCGGCCGAAAGGCCCGTTCCACTCCCGGGGAAGCCCTAAGGTTGGGCCGGACGAGAAAGGGGGCGCCACCGGGCGCGGTGCGCGCGGGATCCGGCAGGACGGCGGTCCGGCGGCGCGCAGCGTACGATCTCGCCCGGGAGCGTAACGAATGAAGACCAGAGACCGGCGTCCGATCCCGGCCGCGGCGGGCGCCCTCGCGCTCACCGCGGTGCTGGGCGGCTGCGGGCTGATCGGCCAGCCCCAGAACAAGAGCGCCGAGCTGTCGGAGTGGTTCACCGTGACCAGCCCGGTCTTCCGCGATGGGCGCGACTTGCCCACGCGGTACGGCTGCGCGAAGTACCCTGGCGGCGAGGGAAAGACCCCGCCGCTGCACTGGTCGGCGCCGGCCGGGACCAGGTCGTTCGCGATCGTCATGGACGACCCGGACGGCTCGGAGGGCGCCTACGTGCACTGGGTCATCGCGGGGATCGACGGCACGACCAACGAGCTCGTCGAGGGCGCCGAGATCCAGGGCGCCGTCGAGGGGCTCACCACAGGCAAGAAGACGGGATACACGCCCCCGTGCCCGCCCAAGGGAGAGCGGCATCGGTACCGGTTCACCATCTACGCGCTGGACGGTCCGGCGCCGTTCCGCCAGGGCGCCAAGCTCCGGGACTCGCTCGGCGCCATCGCCGAGCACACGGTGGGCCGCGGCCGGATCACCGGGAACTTCGGCGGCAATCAGGCGCGTTGACCGTGGAGCCTCCGGGCGCCGGGGTCGGCGCGGACCCCTTCGGGGGGCTGGAGCCAACAGGGGTGTGCGGGTGGCCCGAACGGGCCGGCCGGCACGCGTCGGGTGAGGGTAAATGTGCGCGAAGGGTGTGACAACGGTCATAGCGGTCGGACAGAATCGGACTAGCTCCGAGGACAACCGACCGCCGGCGACGAACGGGCCCGACCCGCGGACCGCGCCGACGACTCTCGCCGGGCCAAGGCATTGGGTGGTGGCATGACTTCTTACATCGTGGTCTTCGGCCTCATTGTGGTCGTGGTCCTGGTGGTCGTCCTCGTGGCGCTCGGGCTGCGGGCCAGCAGGGCCGGCCGCGACGACGACGACTGGATGGACGACGAGCCGCAGCAGCCCCGCGGCCGCCGTGGCGCCCCGCCGCCGCCCGACGACATGGGCGTGCAGGACGACGGCTACGGCCCCGGGTACGACCAGGGCTACGGCAGCGCCGCCCCCGACCCCGGCTTCGACCGGCGCGTCGCCGGCGGGCCGCTCGCCGCCCCGGCCCCCGCCGCTCCCCAGTCCCCGCCGCCGCCCGCTCCCGGCGGCCAGGCGTCGGACGAGATGGAGGACGACGACTACTGGGCCACCATCACCTTCGACAAGCCCAAGTTCCCCTGGCAGCACGGCCAGGAGGCGGGCGAGCCGGACCCGGCGGCCGACCCGCTGAACGGCCGGCACGCCCCCCAGCAGGCGCAGGCGACCCAGCACGTCGCGCCGCCCGAGCAGCCCGCCGTCGAGCAGCCCAACCTCACCCAGCCTGTCGCCCTCGGCGCGGACGGCACGATCCTCAACGGGCTCGGCGGCCCCTCCGGCACCGGGCCGCAGCAGGCCCCCGGCGGCGGCTTCCAGGGCTCCGCGCCCTTCGCCGCCGACCCCGGCTCCACCTCGCTCGACCCGCTCCCGGCGGACCTCGGCGCGCTCGGCGGCCCGTCCGGCACCGGGCCGCAGGGGCCCTACGGCGCCCCCGACCAGCAGGTGTACGGCGGGCAGGAGCCGCAGCCGGCGTACGGGGCGGCCGACCAGTACGACCCGTCCTACGGCGGCGGCGACCAGTTCGGCGGGCACGCCGACCAGCCGCACTACGGCGCGCAGGACCAGTCCGGCTACGGCGACCAGCCGCAGTACGGTGTCCCGGACCAGCCGCAGTACGGGGCCCCGCACGAGCCGTCCTACGGCGACTTCGGGGGCGACCCGCTCGGCTCCCGTCCGGCGGGCGGCCCGCCCGGCGGCCGTCCGGACGCCTACGACCTGCCGCTCGGCTCGTCCGCGTCGCCGCCGGCGCAGCACCAGGCGCCGGCCCCGTCCGACCCGCTGGGCCTGCCGCTCGGCCGCCCCGAGGAGCCCGCCCGCGGGTTCGGCGAGAGCACCGGCGGGCTGCCCGGCCCGGCCGAGGCGATGCCGCCCGCGCCGCCGGCTCCGGCCGCTCCCCCGGCCCCGGCCGCCCCGGCGGCGCACGGCGGCCTCGGCGGCGCCCCGTCCGGCGGATCGGGCTCCGACACCGACAACCACAAGCTGCCGACCGTGGACGAGCTGCTCCAGCGGATCCAGAGCGACCGGCAGCGCTCCGCGGGCGGGCCGTCCGGCGACTCGTACGGGGCGCTGAACGACCCGCTGAACGACCCGCTCGGCACCGGCTCGTTCGGCACCACGGGGACGGGCGCGGGCGTCGGCTCGGGCGGCGGCTCCGGCACGGGCCCGTGGCCCCCGCCGGCGTCCGGCGGCGCGACCGGCTCCGGCTCCGGCCTCGGCTCCGGCGGCGCGTTCGACGGCGGGTACGGCGCGACCGGCACGGGATCCGGCGCCGGGTACGGCCAGGGCTCGCACACCGACGGGTACCCGACCGCGCCGGCCTACGGCGAGTCGCCCCGCTACGACGACCCGCTGGGCGGGCCCCGGGAACCGTACGGCTCCGGCGGGCAGGGCGGCGGCACCGGCGCCTACGGCGACTTCAGCGGCAGCAGCTACAACGGCGGCGACCCGCTGGCCGCGCCGCACGACCCCAACGCCACCCAGGCGTACGGCTCGGGCTACCCGGGGTCGCCGCAGCAGGGCGGCTACCAGCAGGGCGGGCAGCCGAACGACGGCAACTCCTACGGGTCGCGGCAGCCGAACGACGACTGGGAGAACTACCGCCGCTGACGCGGCACCGCGCAAGGATCGGGACGAGGACCGCCGGTTTTCCGGCGGTCCTCGCTCGTTTCTCCGGCACACGGGCTGCGCCGCGTCTGGGCGCGATACCGGACATTGTGATTGGATACGGAGAGTGACTTCAAAGCCACTCAATGCATCCGCACTGCGCAGGGACGCGCTCGCGTCCTTCGTCGTGTTCCTCGTCGCGATCCCGCTGTCGCTGGGCATCGCCGTCGCCTCGGGCGCGCCGGTCGCCGCCGGGCTCGTCGCCGCCGTCGCCGGCGGCGTCGTCGCCGGGCTGGCCGGCGGGTCGCCGCTGCAGGTCAGCGGCCCGGCCGCCGGGCTGACCGTGCTGGTCGCCGACCTCATCGCCGGCTACGGCTGGCGGGCCACCTGCACGATCACCCTGCTCGCCGGGCTGCTGCAGGTCGTGCTCGGGCTGAGCCGGGTGGCACGGGTCGTGCTGGCCGTCTCGCCCGCCGTCGTGCACGGCATGCTCGCCGGCGTCGGGGCGGTGATCGTGCTCAGCCAGGTGCACGTCGTGCTGGGCGGCGGCCCGCAGGAGTCCGCCGTGGCCAACCTGCGGGAGCTGCCGGGGCAGCTGCTGCATCCGGCGCCGCACTCGGCGCTCATCGCCGCGCTGACCGTGCTGGTGCTGCTCGGCTGGTCCCGGCTGCCGCGCGGAAGCCGGCTGCGCGCGGTCCCCGGCCCGCTGCCCGCCATCGCCGTCGCCACCGCCACCACCTGGGCGTTCGGGTGGCGAGCCGACCGGGTGGACCTGCCGGAGACCCTCCTGCACGACTGGGGGCTTCCGGAGCTGCCGCACGGGTCGCCGCACGGCGTCGCGGGCGCCGTCGTCTCGCTCGCGATCGTGGCGGCCGTCGCGTCGCTGCTGTGCAGCGTGGCGGTCGACCGCGTCCGGCCCGCGGGCGTCGCGCCCACCGACCTGGACCGCGAACTGGCCGCGCAGGGCGCCGCGAACGCGGTGTCGGGGCTGCTCGGCGGCCTGCCGGTCGCGGGCGTGATCGTTCGCAGCACCGCCAACCAGGAGGCCGGCGCCCGGACCCGGATGTCCACCGTGCTGCACGGGGTGTGGGTGCTGGTGCTCGCGGTGACCTGCGGGCCCGTCATCGAACGCGTCCCGCTGTCGGCGCTGTCGGCGCTGCTGGTGGTGCTCGGCGTCCGGCTGGTGGACCCCGCGCCGCTCCGGGACCTGCGCAACTACCGGGAGGCGCCCGCCTATGCCGCCACGTTCGGCGGTGTGGTCGTCCTCGGCCTCGGCGAGGGCGTGCTGCTGGGGATCGCCGTCACGGCGGTGCTGGCGCTGCGGCGGCTGACCCGGCTCACCGTCCGGACGGAGCGGTTCATGCCCGCGCCGGGCGACGCGGACGTCCCGCCCCGCTGGCACGTGGTCGTCGAGGGGACGCTGACGTTCCTCGGGGTGCCGAAGGTGACGCGCGCGCTGCGGTCCGTCCCGGCGGGGGCGGGCGTGGACCTCGACCTCAACGTCGACTTCATGGATCATGCCGCCTTCGACGCCGTCCACCAGTGGCGGCTGGCGCACGAGCGCCAGGGAGGCAGGGTCGACATCGACGAGGTTCACGAGGGTTGGTATGAAAGGGGGGTGACAGGTGATTTGTCTTCGCCGCGTAAGTCGTCCCCTCCAGCCCGCTGGTGGGCCCCTTGGGCGAATCGGCAGCGGCGCTCCGCGAGCGCCGCCGGGGCCTCGACCCCGACCTCCGTCCTGCTCAACGGCGTCCGCGAGTACCACGACAGCACCGCCGGGCTGGTCCGGCCGATCATGGCCGAGCTGGCGATGGAGCAGAAGCCGGAGCTGCTGTTCATCACCTGCGTCGACTCGCGCGTCGTGCCCAACATCATCACCGCCAGCGGTCCCGGCGACCTGTTCATCAACCGGAACGTCGGCAACTTCGTCCCGCCGCACGACACGGCCGTCCCGGACGACTCGGTCATGGCGACGGTGGAGTACGCGACCAACGTGCTGGACATCCGCACCATCGCGGTCTGCGGGCACTCCAACTGCGGCGCGATGGCCGCGGTCATGGGGGGCTCCGCCGAGGTCGCGCACCTGCCGGGGCTGGCCCGCTGGCTCGAGCTCGGCGCGCCGACCCTGGAACGCTTCCACGCCGAGCCGGACCAGGGCGACGACCCGCTGGCCCGGCTCAGCCAGGTCAACGTGATCCAGCAGCTCGACAACCTGCTCACCTACCCCTGGCTCCGCGAGCGCGCCGAGGCCGGCGAGCTGGAGCTCGTGGGGCTCTACTTCGACCTGAAGTCCGCCACGGTCAAGGTCCTGGACGCCGAGGGGGAGTTCGCCACGATCCCGAACCACGTCCCCGACTCGGCCTACCGGAACCCCGGCGAGCGCCGCCCCTGACGCGGAAGGGTCTCCGGGGCACGGCCCCGGAGACCCCTCTCCCTCACCGTCCGACCAGCTGCTCCCCGTGCATGCGGCCGCCGTCCGGTGCCCCGCCGTCGTCGATCATGGGGCGGATGTTGCGCGGGGATCCGCGGTGGTACAGGGCACCCTCCTGGCGAGGGTCGCGCACGTACATTCCGGTCACCCGCCGCGCCGCGCGCGCACCGCGGCCCGCCGGGGGCGTGAACAGCATGTCGCTGCGGCTGGCCCGCGCGAAGACCGCGAGGTAGATCAGGGCCCCCAGCGCCCCGGTGAGCACAAGGGCCACGAACACGATGATGATGGACATCAGCGCTCCTTTCCACGGGGCGGCCACCGCGCCCCGCCGCTTCCCGCCGACCCGGCGATCAGCTCTACAGATGACGGTATGCGCGCTCTTTCAGGCCGTTTGTGTCGTGTGACCCGAAGCCACCGAGATCCATCCCACTCGACTCGCCTGCGAAGTTCTCTGTAAATCTGCGGTCTCCCGCCTCTTCACCCGCCACCCATGACCACGCCGTTCGACCTCCGGGCGAACCGCCGTTGACCTGGGCTTTCGGCAACACCTGCGCGGTTTCGGCCGAGGCGCCCCCGGGGAGCCCGGCAATTATGAACAAAACCACCATTTCGACCGCAGCGGGCGCCGTCGTCCTGACGGCGGGCGCCCTGCTCCCCATCGGCACCGTCCACGCGGACACGGCCCCGGAGCCCGGCGCCCCGGCCACCACCGACCCGGGCGGCGGCAACCCCGGCGACCCGGGCGGCGGCGGAACCGACGACCCGGGCGGCGAGACCCCGGGCGGCGGTGGCACCGACGCCCCGGACACGGGAGCCCCCGGCACCGAAAGCCCCACCGACACAGGCAGCCCCACCGACACAGGCAGTCCCACCGACACAGGCAGCCCCACCGACACAGGCAGCCCCACGACCCCGGGCAGCGGGAGCCCGACCTCCCCGGGCACCACGGCGCCGGCCCCGGGCGGCACGGCGCCCGGCCCGGGTGGCGCACCTGCCAACCCCAAGGCCACGACCGTCACCGTCACGGAGCGGGAGTACTCGCTGAAACTCTCCCAGACCACCTTCAAGGCGGGCCCGTACACCTTCGTCGCCAAGAACTCCGGCACCATGCAGCACGCCCTGGCAATCTCCGGTCCGGGCATCACCAACGCGAAGGTGACCCCGGGGATCTCGCCCGGTAAGCAGGCCACACTGAGCCTCCGCCTGCAGCCGGGCACGTACCAGCTCTGGTGCCCGATCGACAACCACCGCGCGCTCGGCATGGAGACCAAGATCACCGTGCCCGGCTCCGGCGGCGTCGTCCCGCCGGGCGGCTCGCCAAGCAGCCCGTCCCAGGCACCCACGGGCAGCCCCACGGGCAGTCCGCCCGCGAGCCCACCGGCAAGCCCGCCGGAGAGCCCGACCGGCGCCCCCACGGGCACCCCGACCGGCTCCGGCGCCCCCGGCGGCTACTGAGACCGCCCGGCGTTCACTTGTGGCGTGTCGTGCTTATCCGACCGTCCAAAAGCACGACACGCCACAACTCAACGCCTCACTCCGCGACGGTCCCCGGGGGAGGGCCGTCCGGGCCCATGACGTAACTGCCGCGCTGCGGGACGGTGTAGATCAACCCCTGCTCGCGGAGGTACTTCACGGCGCGGCGGACGGTCGTTCGAGCGACGCCCTCGAACTCCTGCATGAGCGTCTTCTCGCTCGGGATCGGCCGATCGGGCGCCAGCGCACCGGACGCGATCTGGTCGGCGACCCATGCGGCGATCTGCCGGTACGGCGGCAGCGGCGACTCATGATCGATCTCAGCCATGGGCGAACGGTATCCGTCTGCAAACGTCTCTCCCTCTAGCGCTACGTATCGACACGTAGCGCTACGGAGCGATACGCTTTCGCCATGCACACTCCCCTGGCACGGGCGCAGGCGGGGCTCGGCGCGCTGCTGCACCGTCTCGATCTCTACGACCTGGACGTCCGCCTCAAGATCGACGGCCTCCTGGTCTCCGCTCCCTTCGCGGACGGGTGCTGCGACGGCAACCCGGAACCGTCCGACACCATCACCTGCCGTCCCCGCCCGGACGACGGCGACCGCTTCTGGTTCGCGCACTCATGGGGTGAATGGATCGCCGAGGTCGATCAGGTGGCCGACGCGGCCCTGCTCATCGCCACCCGGCTCCGCGCCCGCGGGGCCGATCACTCGGCCGGGCCGAGCAGGTCCCAACGGTTGCCCGAGACGTCCAGGAACACGGCGACCCGGCCGTAGGGCTCGGCGCGGGGGCCGGTGACGAATTCGACGCCGGCGGCCGACATGCGCGCGTAGGCGGCGTCGAAGTCGTCCACGCGCAGGAAGAACCCCACGCGTCCGGCGACCTGGTCCCCGACGGACGCGGCCTGGCGATCGCCGTCCGCGCGGGCGAGGAGGATCCCCGTCTCGGCACCCGGCGGCCGGACGACGACCCACCGCTTGGGACGGCCGTCGTTGGTGCGCGAGGGCGAGTCCTCGACCAGATCGAACCCGAGGGCCTCGGTGAAGTACCGGATGGCCCGGTCGTAGTCGTCCACAACGATGGTGATCAGCTCGAGCCGCATCCTCGGGAGCCTAGAACGCGCCTAACCCTCCGGATAGAAGAGGAACAGGGTGCAGCCCGTGGTCGTCTGCGGGACGTGCGACGAACCCGCCGGGGCGTGGATGAACGACCCCGCCGGATAGTCGCGCTCACCATCGTTGAAGACGCCCGACACCACGAAGACCTCCTCGGGCCCGGGCTCGTGGACGTCCACGCCCTCCCAGCCCGTGTTCGCGTCCATCTCCAGCACGAACGCCTTCGCGCCCCCGTCCCCGCGCCACAGCGGCCGCAGCCGTATCCCGGGGAACACCTCGCGCACCGGAGCGTCCTGGACGGTAGACCACACATAACCCGGTTCTGTCGTCATGGCACCACCCTGGCCGCACACCACGATCCCGCCGAGTGTCTGGATAGACGTCATGCGGTACTTTCGCGCCATGCACCGTGTGGTCGCCCTCGTCCGTCCGCCGCAGTCGACCTTCGAGCTCGGCTGCGCGGCACAGGTCTTCGGGATCGAGCGTGCGGGGCTGCCGACCGTGTACGCCTTCTCCGTCTGCACCGAGCGCCCCGGCCCCGTCGCCACCCTCGCCGGCTACGACATGCTCGTCACCGACGACCTGCGCGCCCTCGACGAAGCGGAGACCGTGATCGTCCCCGGCTGGCTGCCCACCTCGGAGCCGCCCTCGCCCGCCGTCGTCGGAGCCCTCCGCCGCGCGCACTCGCGCGGCGCAGGACCTTCTGGAATCCACCGCCCTCCCCCTCGACGCGATCGCCCGCCGCGTCGGCCTCTCCTCCGCCACCAACCTCCGCCGCCGCTTCCTCAACGCCCTGGCCACCACCCCAGGCGCCTACCGCCGCGCCTTCCAAACCCCCGCGCCGGTCACCGAAAAGGAGGGCGGACGAGTCGGCCTGTAAGCCGGGTTCTGTGCCCGCCCCGGGGGGCGGGTGACGGCCATCCATCTCGGACCGCCGTTGCCGGCGGCCTCCAGCGGTCTACCCGCAGGCTCGGGCGGGCCGCCCTCAGGCACCTGCGCGGGGCCTCTTGCGGGGCCCCTTCTTGACCTTGCTCCGGGTGGGGTTTACCGAGCCGCCCACGTCACCGTGGGCGCTGGTGAGCTCTTACCTCACCGTTTCACCCTTACCACCGGCGAACCGGTGGCGGTCTGCTTTCTGTGGCACTGTCCCGCGGGTCACCCCGGGTCGGCGTTACCGACCACCCTGCCCTGTGGAGCCCGGACTTTCCTCGACGGGGATCGGGTCCCCGACGCGGCCGTCCGGCCGGCTCGTCCGCCGTACACAGAACTCTAGCGGGTCGGTCAGTGTTCCAGGTGATGGGCGTCGTTGAAGGAGCGCAGGCTCGCCGGGCCGTCGGCGTACCAGTCGATCGTGGTGAGGGACGCGACGTCCAAGTGCATCCGGTACAGCGCCTTCATCGGGGCCCCGAGGGCGTCCTTGACCAGCAGCTTGATCGGCGTGACGTGCGAGACGACCAGGACCGTCCGCTGCCGCTCGCGGACTTTCAGCTTGTCCAGGGCGGTGCGGACGCGGCGGGACACCTGCGCGAAGCTCTCCCCGCCGGGCGGCGCGGCCTCCGGGTCGGCGAGCCACGCCTTCATCTCGGCGGGCCAGCCCTTGCCGGCCTCGGCGAAGGTGAGGCCCTCCCAGTCGCCGAAGGCGGTCTCGCGGAAGCCGTCCTCGACGCGGACGTCCAGGCCCGTGACGGCGGCGACCTCGGCGGCGGTGTCGCGGCAGCGCGCCAGCGGCGAGGCGACGATCGCCTCGAGACCCCGGTCCTTGAGGGCGAGGGCGGCGGCGCGGGCCTGGGCGAGGCCGGTCGTGGTCAGCGGGACGTCGTTCGTCCCGGCGAAGCGCTTCTCGGCGGAGAGGGGGGTCTCGCCGTGGCGGAGGAGGACCGTCCGCGTGGGGGTCGAGGAGACGGGCGGCGGGCCCGGCGCCTCCTCGCGCGGGGGCTCCTCGGTCGTGCGCGACCACTGCTCGCCGCGGGCGGCGGCGTCCATCGCCTCGTTGGCGAGCCGGTCGGCGTGCGCGTTGCGGTTGCGCGGGATCCACCCGTACGACACCGAGCCGAGGCCCTCGGCGACCTCCCGGGCCCGCAGGGCGAGCGGGATCATGTCCGGGTGCTTGATCTTCCAGCGGCCGGACATCTGCTCCACGACGAGCTTGGAGTCCATCCGCACCTCGACCCGCGCGGACGGGTCGATCCCGGCGGCGGCCGTCAGCCCGGCGATCAGGCCCCGGTACTCGGCGACGTTGTTGGTGGCCATCCCGATCGACTCGGCGACCTCCGCCAGCACCTCGCCGGTCAGCGCGTCGCGGACGAGGGCCCCGTACCCCGCCGGGCCCGGGTTGCCCCGGGACCCGCCGTCCGCCTCGACGATCAGCTTCACAGGCCCGACTCGGGGGTGCGGACGAGGATGCGCCGGCACTCCTCGCAGCGGATCACCTCGTCCTCGGCCGCGGCCCGGATCCGGTTCAGGTCGACGGTGTTGAGCGCCAGGTGGCAGCCCTGGCAGGCGCCGCGGAACAGCTTCGCCGCGCCGACCCCGCCGAACTGGCCGCGCAGCTTCTCGTAGAGGCCGAGCAGGTCGTCCGGGACGTCCTTGGCGACCGCGGTGCGGGCGGCGCCGGTCGTGCCGTTCTCCTCGTCGATCTCCTTCAGCGCGGCGTCGCGGCGCGCGACGACCGCGGCGAGCTCCTCCTGCGCCGCGGCCTGGTCGGCGCGCAGCGCGGCGACGCGGCCGTCGGCCTCCTCGATCCGCTCCATGATCTCCAGCACGACCTCCTCGAGGTCGGACTGGCGGCGGTGCAGCGACTCGATCTCCGCCTGCAGGCCGCTGAGGTCCCTGGCGGAGGTGACCTGCCCGGAGTCCAGGCGCTTCTGGTCCCGCTCGGCGCGGCTGCGGACCTGGTCGACGTCCTGCTCGGCCTTCTTCTGCTCCCGCGCCAGGTCGCCGGCGTCGGTCTCGGCCGCCACGATCGCGTCGCGCAGCTCGGCGAGCCGGCCCTCCAGCCGCTCGATCTCGGCCAGTTCCGGCAGCGTCCGGCGGCGGTGCGAGAGGCGGTCCAGCGAGCTGTCCAGGTCCTGCAGGTCGATCAGGCGAAGCTGGGCTTGCGGTGCGGCTTTCACTGTTCTCCTTCTGCGTGAAGGCTCCACGCGTCGGTGACGATCGTGGACACCCGTGTCTCCAACTTGCCCGCTTCGGGTACGGCGGCGGTCAGGCGGCGCGCCGCGTCGGCCAGCCAGGGCCACTCCGTCGCCCAGTGCGCGGCGTCCACCAGCGCCGGGCCGCCGTGCTCGGCGAACTCCGACGCGGGATGGTGCCGCAGGTCGGCGGTGAGGTACACGTCGACGCCCGCCGCGCGGACGGTGTCGAGGAGGGAGTCGCCTGCGCCGCCGCAGACCGCGACGGTCCGGACGGCACGGTCCGGGTCGCCCGCGGCCCGCAGCCCCCAGGTGGTGGACGGCAGCCCCACCGCGGCCCGCCGGGCGAACTCCCGCAGCGTGACCGGTCCGTCCAGCTCCCCGATCCGGCCGAGACCGCGGCGCGGGTCGTCGGCGGCGGGGACGATCGGACGCAGCTCGCCGGTGAGCCCGACGGCCCGCGCGAGCGCGTCCGAGACCCCCGGACCGGCGACGTCGGCGTTGGTGTGCGCGGTGTGCAGCGCGACCCCGTTCGCGATCATCCGGTGGATCAGCCGGCCCTTCGGGGTCGTCGCGGCCACCGAGTGCACCCCGCGCAGCAGCAGCGGATGGTGGCACACCACCAGGTCGGCGCCCCACTCCAGCGCCTCGTCGACCACCGCGGCGACCGGGTCGACCGCCAGCAGCACCCGCCCGACCTCCTGGTCGGGGTCGCCGCAGACCAGGCCGACCGCGTCCCAGGACTCCGCCCACGACGGCGGGTAGAGCTCGTCGAGAGCCGCGATGACATGGGATAGGCGCACGTCCCGCAGGCTACCGCGCCGAGCCGCTCCCAACGAGCCACCGAGCGTCACCGGGAGGCTCCGCGGTCTGAAACGATGGGCCGGGGAACGTCCGCAGAAGGGAGAGCGCCATGTCGGCTTCCGGGTTCGCCTCGGCACCGGAGCCCGCGTCCGGATTCGCCCTGGCATCGGAGCCCCGCCCCGGGTTCGCTCCGGCGCCGGAGCCCGCCGCAGACCGTCCGCACATGCCCGGTTACGGGATCCGCGGACCCGCCGAGGGAAGCGGCCTGCTCCCCTGGTCGTGGGCCGTGGAGCGGCTCCGCGCCGCCCGCAACTTCTGGCTGTGCACCGTCCGGCCGGACGGCCGCCCGCACGCGATGCCGGTGTGGGGCGCCTGGTCCGGTGAGGCGCTGCTGTTCAGCAGCAGCGTCCCGTCCCGCAAGATGGTCAACCTGCGGGCGAACCCGCAGGTCGTCGTGGCCACCGAGGAGGCCGAGGACCCGGTCGTCCTGGAGGGCCGCGCGGAGGTCCTCACCGAGCCGCGGGAGCTGCAGCGCTTCATCGACCTGGTCAACTCCAAGTACGCGACCCGCTATCGTGTCGACTTCCTGGACCCGGAGGTGAACGCGACCGTCGCGGTGCGGCCACAGAAGGCGTTCGGGCTGCGTCAGGGAGATTTCACCGGTTCTCCCACCCGGTGGACGTTCGAAGGCTGAACGCCGCCGGGATCAATCTGGAGCCGTATGGCGTTGGAGTATGCGTGAAGTCACCGTTTCGCCGCCGCAAGCGCGTCAAGGGGCGCCCGATGGGCAACCGCCCCGAACAGGCCGGGCACGAGCCCGTCGACTGGCCCACCGAGGGCACCGGCCGGTCGACGCTGATGGGCGCCATCCGCGGCGACGGCGAGACCGGCGCCGGCTTCGGCGGCGGCATGTTCGAGGACCTCGCCTCGGCGTTCGAGGGCTCCAAGAAGGTCAAGCAGGAGGAGCAGCAGCGGCAGAAGGTGCTGCGCCAGGACGACCACGAGCAGGCCGGGGACGGCTCGGCCCGCGACGACCTGGACTCCGGCAAGATCCGGATCCGCCGCAACGGCCCGGTCACCCCGCCGCCCGCGACCGACTGAATGTCCGGTTCGGGTCGAACATAGGTTCGAATCTCGGGTTATCGTGGACGCGTGAGCACCTACGTTCCGCCCGGCTGGCCCTCGCAGGTGCACCCACCGGGCACCGACCGCTTCGAGGACACGGCTCTGAGCTGGCTGCTGGAGCTCGTCCCGCCGGAGTACCGGCGCTACGGCGTCCTGCGCCGGTACCCGATCGCGCTCGCCCGGATGGCGCGCCACCACGTCAACGCGTCCGTCGAGGCCGCCCGCGAGGGCTTCCGCTCCGCCCGCGTCGACCTCGCGACCCTCGTCCCGCCGCACGGCGTCGAGGCCGTCCTCGAGGCCTACCGCCGCGAGGGCGCCCGCCTCGTCTCGCTCCTCCAGGCCATCGAGCTGGTCGAGACCGCCCTGCGCGCCCAGGCCGAACCCGACGACCCGGCCCACCGCCGCCCCTTCACCCCCAAACTCTGACCCACCCGCGCCCGGCACGCGATCGCACCCTGCCACCGCGAACCCGGCCACGCCGAAGCGGCGCGGCCACGCAGCGCTTCACACCCGCCCCGTCACCAAATGGGCATAACGCATAAACAGAATGGCGTCGGTGAGCGCCTTTGCGCCATCCTGACTTACCACTACACTCTGCTGACAACATCTCGTTCCCCCAACTACGAGACGAGTCAATGCCCGCACCCCCTGAACTGCAGGAACTGCACGCCGAGCTGTCTCGGGCACGGTTGACGGCCGTGAAAGCCAACGGCCTGGTCACGGCAGAGATCGACGGCAACGGCCGGCTCCTTGACTTGAGCATCGACACGACCCGCCTGGACGCGGCGCGGCTCCGCCTCATCGAGGCGGGCATCGTGGAGGCCGTCAACGAGGCCGAAGACCGCTCTGCCGCCCTGGAGAGCCGCTTGTACGCCCGAGCCTTCGGCGCCCAGGAACCGGGTCCGCCTTCGGGAGAGCGGTCCTGATGCCGCCTCCCGATGCCAGAGCGCGGGCCCGCGCCGATCAGAACCTGGCCCGGCTCGCCGAAGCGGAACGGCGAATGCTGGAGACCGAGCGGGCCGTGAGCGACCACGTCGAACAGCTGTCCGAACTGAGCGACCAGCAGCGCTATGTACGGATCACTCATAAGATCCGGCCGGGTCTCGGCACTATCGAAGTGGACGGCGACGGCCGCCTCCTGCATGTGTCACTCCTGCACAGCGAGCTGGTCACCTCGGATAGGAGTCTGCTGGGCCGCCGCATTCTCGAGGCGCTTGCAGCCGCCCGCGCCGAAGCGAGCGCCCAATACAAGAAGGAAGCGGCCCGCATCGCCCGCCGCAACCGCGTCTGACGGAAAGAGGCCGGCCTCCATGACCGCACCCAGACCACGCCCCAGGCCCGGCCGTCGCGGCGGCGGCTCGACAGGCGACTCCCGCCCGGGCGCGAGCGGCACGGGAAACGACGCCGAGGAGCCCCAAGGCGGCCCGACCGCGGCGACCATGCTGATCGACATCGCCGCTTCGGTCATGCTCGCCACCGAAGTGGCGAAGGCGTACCGGACCCTCCAGAAGATGAAGCCGAATCCCAATGCGGTGCGAGCGGCGGCCAGGAAATGGTATGAGGCGTCGGCGGCCTATCACTCTTCCTTCGATCCGCTCAAGATCACGAGTATCGAGCTCGGCGGCTACTGGAAGGGGCCGGCGTACGAGGCTTTCGACAAATACATGGAAAAAATCGTGCTCGACGCCGCGACCAACATCTCTGACACCTTAACCGCGATCGGTGACACGTTGATCGACCTGCACAATCAAATCGTCGATCAGTACAACGACGGCATGAGATCCTATCAGGAGACCCTAACCAAGGCCATCGATTACCACCTTGACCTGAAGACGATGGAGGGCGACGCACGGGATTCCGCATGGGGGGCGTTGCACAGCCTCCTGAAAATGTGGATCGACGGCATCTACGTCAAGAAGCAGGCGATCTACGGCATCACCCAGAGAGGCGCCAGCGCGATGGAATCCCTCAATGGAAAGATTCTGCAGCTGGATCCTCCCGCAAAGGCCCCGGCCATCGTCGCGGACAAGGGGAGGTGGACGTATGGATGAGCGGGACGGCGCGCGCCGCGCCGAGCTCGGCAGGTCTTCGCGTGCCGCGCTGCCCTCAGCCCTCGCCTTGTCGCTGCTCTTGGTCACAGGCTGCTCGGGGGAAAAGGGCCCGGATCATTACACACCCCCCATGTTCGACACCGGAGCCAGGCTCCCCGACCCGTGCCGCGTGGTCGGCGGCAAGACGCTCGGCCGGCTCGTCGGGCCATCCACGATGGTCCGAGAGAAGAACGGCAAGGAGGATGCGGAGTGCCGCTGGGAGTCCAGCGATCCCTCACCCAACGGCGAGCAGCCAAGCGGGCTGCTTCAGGTCGCTGCCTTCACGCAGGCGAAGCAGGTGAAGAGCGCTGAGCTGTACGGCGACGCGAAGATCGCCTACAAGGCCGCTCAGCGGGAGAAGACCTGCACACCGCTCAGGACATCCGCCGACGAGGCATGCTGGCAGTACGACGATCTGGGGCTGCACCTCGCGATACGCAAGGGATACACGACTATTACGGTCCACTATGGCGCGGCACATTCTCCGGCTCTGGGCGAGCACAAGAGGGAGCAGACGGCCACCGAACTGGCCGCCGAAGTGCTGACAAACCTTTCCGCGTGATCAGCAAGGAGGACCGATGGGCGGCTACAGCCTCCAGGGGAAGAAGTACCTCATCGAGGCCGGGGACAAGATCAACGAGGCGGTGAACCTCTGGATCGACGCCTCCGTCGACGTCAATGACGCCTGGCTGGCGAGCGGCGCTCTGAGCAAGTACGGAAGGGCGGCGGAGAGGCGTTACAAGGAGCTCCAGCAGGAGGCGCTGCGGAGGTTGCAGGCGTCGCAGAATTCGTTGATCGAGACTCGGGAGACGATGTACCAGGTCGCCGGGGTCTACTCGGCCGCCGAGGAGGAGGCGGCGCGGAAGGCGGCGGAGAAGGCGCGGGAGGCGGGGTTGCGGCATCGGCCTGAGCTGGACGATCCGCGGTACGGGTGACGGGGCCGCAGGTCAAAGGCCCGCGGCGGCGGTCGGGAGGGCTGTCAGGAGGCGGGGCGGGCGCGGGAGGTCGGGGGTCAGGCGGGTGGTGAGGGCCCGGCGGATGACCGGGACGGCCGTGGTGGGGGCCAGCGCGACGACGCAGGCGCCGATCTTGCGGCCGCCGAGGGCGCCGGCGCTCAAGGCGGTGCGGAGGGCTCGGTCGGGAAGCGGGTCGCCGAAGGTGTGGGCGTCGGTGAGGAGCGGGCCGAGGGCGGACGGGCCGGACGCGCGCAGGGCGGCGGCGGCGCGGGCCGCGGCGCCCGGCGGGGTGGGCAGGGCGGACGAGTGCCGGGCGCCGAGGTCGACGATCAGGACGCGCAGGTCCGCGGCGGCGAGGTCGAAGGGGATGTGTTCGAGGGTGCGCGGTGTGGTCAGGACGGCGTGGGCGGCGCGGGCGTGCAGGGCCGTCCGGTAGGCGGGGTGGCCGGTGAGGGGGTGCGGTCCGGCGGGCGGGCCGTGCAGGGCCCGGAGTGCGAGGAAGGTGGCGGCGGCGGTCTCGGCTCCGGTGAGGAGGCCGGTCTCGGCGGGGAGCTCGCGGTTGATCACCAGGTGGGTGCCGGGGGCGGGGTCGGCGTGGGAGTTCAGCACGGCTGCGGGCTCCCGGGCCCAGTGCGGGACGGGCCCGGTGAGGGACGCGGCGCCGTCGGTGTGGTGGTTCACCGAGTAGAGCGAGTGGCCCGAGGACGGGCCCGCGGCGACGATGGCGCCCCAGGGGACGGCGATGGTGAGGCCGTCCAGGAGCGGCAGGCCGATGAGGGCGCGGTGGATCGCGGTGGGCGGGGAGCCGTGGACGCGTTCGAAGACGTACGCGGTCATGCGGATCTCCGGGGACGTGGTGGGGCCGATCAAGGCTCGTCCTTCCGCGGGCGGCGCGGCAGGGGGCGCGGCCAGGGCGGGAGGTCCTCGACGAGGGTCCGCCACCACGTGTACGGGGTGAGGGCTGGCCGCAGCAGCGCCGTCCGGTGCAGGTCGCGGGGTGACAGCGGGGTGCCGGCGAAGACGAGGTAGGGGACGGCGCAGTAGGCGATGAGGGCGACGGGGCCCCATTGCGGGTCGGCCGCGAGGGCGGCCAGGACGAGCGCCATGGCGAGGATCGAGGGCACGACGGCCTGCGCGAGGGGGACGCCGAGGCCGTGCAGCCAGGCGGCGCGTCCCTTGTAGGCGGGGGAGCGTGGGGTGAGGTGGCAGGGGACGACGACGTGGTCGGTGTCGGCGTCGTGGTGGCGGAGGCGCGCCATGGTGCTCGTGTAGTCGCCCGTGTAGGCGTCGTCCAGGAGTTCGGTGTGGACGACGGCCGCGAACCCCGCGTCGCGGGTGTGGCGGAGCATGTCGAGGGCGCGGGTGACGGGGAGGTCGGCGGGGATGAGCCCGAGGACGTCCAGGCCGGTGTCGCGGGCGTGGGCGATGGCGGCGTGCCGGACGTTGGCGGAGATGACGGCGCCGTCGGCGCCGATCACGTCATAGCCGGCGGACTCGCGCAGGCCCTCCCAGCTGAGCGGGGCGGCGCGGCGGGGCTGCGGGAGCCGGTGGAACCGCGCCAGGCGGCGGCGGAGCCGCATCGCGTCCGCGACGAGGCCCGCCGCCACCAGCGCGGGTACCGCGATCACGCCAGCTTCTCCAGGCGGTCGGCGGCCTCGGCGGCGCCGCCGGCGGCGGCGAAGGAGTCCCGGACGGCCTCGGCGGCGGCGCGGTGGGCGGTGCCGGTGAGGACGGTGGTCAGCGCGTCGCGCAGTTCGGCGGCGCGGACCCGGCCGAACCGGACCTGGACGCCGGCGCCGGCGGCCTCGACCTGCCGGGCGATGACCGGCTGGTCGTCCCGGATGGGGGCGACGACCAGCGGCAGGCCCTGCGCGAGGCTCTCGCAGACGGTGTTGTGGCCGCCGTGGCAGATGACGGCGGACATCCGCTGCAGCAGCCGCAGCTGCGGGACGTACTCGCGGACGAGGACGTTGGGCGGCGGGTCGTCGAGGGTGCCGGGCGGGGCGACGAAGACGGCCTGGACGTCCAGGTCGCGGACGGCGTCGGCGGCGACCCGGTAGAACCGTTCGCCGGCGGGCCCGTTGAGGGTGCCGAGGGACAGCAGGACGGCGGGCCGCCCGTCCAGCCACTCCCACGGGAACGCGGCGCCGGCCGGGCGGTCGAGGGCGGGGCCGACGAACGCGAAGTGGCCGGGGAAGAACGAGGTGTCGCCGACGAGCGCGCCGGTGGAGAAGATCAGCACGAGGTGGTCGGAGAACCGCAGGTCGAGCAGGTCGTCGATGCCGTGGTCGAGCTGGAAGCCGCCGATCTGGTCGCGGACCCAGCGCTCGACGAGCGGCATCCCGGCGAGCGGCCGGGTGAACTCGGCGGAGGTGGTCGCGGAGGTGGCCCACGGGATCTCGCGGTGCCGGGCGGCGACGGGCGCGGCGAGCACGATCTGGTCGCTGACCACCACGTCCGGGCGGAACCGGTCGAGGGCGGTCTCGACGCCGGGCATCATCGCGTGGCCGAGCGGGACGATGAACTCCTCCCACAGGAACCGCAGGGCGGCGGGGCCACGCAGGCGCAGCCACTCCGCGCGGGCGGCGGCGAGCCGCGCGGCGAACGCGTCGTCCTCGGCGGAGAAGATCCGGGCGCCGGCGCGCAGCAGCGGTTCGAGGGTGGCGCGGTGGCCGGTCCAGGCGACGGTGTGGCCGCGGCGGACGAGTTCGGCGCCGACCGCGACGGTCGGGTTGATGTGCCCGGCGAGCGGCGGGACGGCGAACAGGAACCGGCGCTTCGGCGTCTCGGCGCGGGGGATGCCGGGCGCGCCGAGCAGGGACGGGACCTGGACGCGGCGACCCTTCACCGGGCACCTCCGGCGGCGGCGGCGGGGACGCGGGTGCCCGCGTGGTCGGCCAGCCAGGGCAACATGACCTCCAGGAGTTCGGCGGTCCCTTCGCGCAGCACGGCGTGGGCGTGGCCGGCCATGACGTGCAGGGTGCAGCCGGGGACGGTGCGCAGCAGCAGCCGCCCCGCGGCAGCGACGTCGGAGTGCTGCCCGTACACGGCGAGGACGGGGCAGCGGACGGCGGCGAGGTCGGCGGGGCGGACGGGTCCGGTGCGGGCCAGGTCGTCGAGCAGGGTGGTCCGGTTGACGAGGGCGTCGGCGGCGGCGATCTGCCGGCCGGTCTTGCGCCATCCGGCGGCGAGCAGCTGGTCGGCGAGCCGGTCGTACTCCAGGCCGAGCGCCCCCGCGGTGAGGGTGTTGAGCAGGCCCTCGGCCCATCCGTCGTGCTCGGCGGGCCCGTACGCCTCGATGAGCACGAGCCCGGCGATCCGGTCGGGCCGGGCGAGCGCGGCCTTCAGTGCGATGACGCCGCCGAAGCTGTTGGCGACGAGGTGGACGCGGTCGTGGCCGAGCGCGTCGAGGATCCCGAACAGGTCGGCGACGGCGTCGTCGGCGCCGTAGCCGTCCGGGGTCAGTTCGGAGCGGCCGTGCCCGCGCAGGTCGTACAGGACGGCGTGCGCGCCGGCGTCGGCGACGGGCCCGGCGATCGTGTAGTAGAAGCTCGACAGGTTGTCGAGGAGGAGCCCGTGCAGGAACACGGCGACGGGCGCGCCGGGCGCGGGCGGGCCGATGGTCTGGACGTGGAAGCGGACGCCGCGGACGGTGACGTCAGGCATGGGCGGCCTCCGTGGCGGCGATGTGGTCCACCAGGTCGCCGACCGTCAGGCCCATGATCTCGTCGATGTCCATGCCGGCGATGAACGCGGCGAGGTCGACGCCGTCGCCGTAGTGGTCGCGCAGCTTGTCGGCGAGGGCGACGAACTCGATGCTCTCCAGCCCGAGGTCCTCGTTGAACGAGGTGTCGCGGCCGATCTCCACGTCGAGGAGGAAGTCCTCCCCGACGACCTCGGCCAGCATCCGGACGACCTGCGTCAGGGCGTCGTCGCTCATGTTCGGGTCTCCTCCGTGTCGGTTCCGCCCGCCGTGACCGTCCAGGCCACGACGTGTCCGTCCAGCTCGCGCGTCCCGACCTCGGTGACCGCGCCGCCGCCGGTGACCAGCAGGTGCTCGGCGTCGGACACGGTGAAGGCGGGTTCGGGGTGGCCGGCGGGAAGGGCCTGCAGGACGGCCTGCGCGGCGGCGCGGACGCGGGCGTCCGCGCCGCCGGACGCGAGGCCGACGCCCGCGGGCTCGCCGGCGGGCCGTGCCAGCGCGACGCCGAGGTCGGCGTCGGAGGCGATGGACACGGCCAGGTCCTGGTCGAAGGGTCCGGTGACGGCGTGGTGGGGCCCGGTGCCGTCGCGGACGGTCAGCTCGGCGGGGAACAGGGGGCCGTGGCCGTTGCGCCACAGCCAGTCCCGGACGGCGTCCTTCGCGGCGATGCGGCCGAGCAGCCACGGGCCCTGCGCGGAGCCGGGGAGCCGCTCGTAGTCGGCGCGTTCGGCGGCGCACAGGTACTGGCGCATCAGGAGGTCGCGGGAGGCGGCGCCGTCCCAGCGCTTGCGGGCGAGGCACCAGCCGCCGTCCTGCGGTTCCCCCATGCCGGACACTTCGGGAGTGAACTTCATCCGCCACACGGCCTCATCGGTGTAGAAGCGGTGGGTGGTCCATCCGTCTATGCGCGCCCACAGGTTCCCGTCTTCGCGGACCATCTCGACGGAGCAGCGCAGCGTGGTGTCCGTGAGGGAGTCTGCCCAGACGGTGGTCTCGAGGCGTTCGCCCGCCGACGGCGGCGGGCCGTACAGGGCGACTCGTTCGATCCCGACGGGGAAGACGGTCTGGTCCTTCTCCCCGTACACCTGGATCCAGTGGCCGCACAGCTGCCCGGCGCTGTCGATGAGCGCACCGGGCGTGGGCAGGGACGTCAGGACGCCGCGCACGCCGTCCTCCGCGACCGCGACGATCTCGGTGACGCCGCGGAACAGCGGGCCGTGGAACATCCACCGCTCCTCGTAGAGCCGCTCGGCCGTGACGACGGGCGGGCCCTCGCCGGTCAGCGGGGTGCGGTCGGGTGGGGACGGGGGGAGGTGGCGGTCGGCGAGCAGGACCGTCCCGTCGGTGTGGCCCGGGATGACGACCTTGACCCGGCGCGGGCCCTCGGCACCGGTCCCGTCGACGATGTGGGCGCGGATGTCGGCGCTGGTCGGCGGGGCCGCCACGACCCACCGGACGGCGCGGACGGCCTCGAACCCGACGACGACCGCGTCCGGCAGCAACTCCCGCGCGGTCGCGGCCATCACCTCCAGCAGCGTGGCCAGCGGCACGATCGGGAACCGGTCCGACATGTCGGGCCAGCCGGGGGGCTGCGGGAACACGCAGTGGTCCGCGAGGTAGGGCATCGCCTCCAGCGAGAACACCCGGGTGATCACCAGTTCGTCCGCCGGTCCGCCCGCCGCTTGCCCGGTCGCGGGCGCCGCCCCGCCGCCGCCGAGCGCCTCCAGGACGGTCTGCGCGCCGGTCGCCGCGTCGTTCAGCAGCGCCTCCAGCTCGGCGAGCACCGGATCGTCCGCGGGCAGCGACGGCACCGGCGCGCCGCCCGTCCGGATCGGCGGCACGGCCCCGTCCAGCCTGACCAGCGGGGTGCTCAGGTCGAGCCGCATGCCCGCCGACGCGGGCGGCGCCGGGGACGCCCCGTACCCCTCCGCCCACAGCGCCGCGACGACCCGCCGCAGCTGCGCCATCCCGTCGCGCTTCGGGACGTTCACCGCCATCGCCAGGTGCTCGCGGGCGCCGAGCCGGTCGCCGACGAACCCCGTCAGGCTCCCCGGCCCGACCTGCACGAACGCCCGCACATGCGCCGTCCCGTACAGCTCCTCGACCAGCTCGCTGAACCGCACCGGCTCCAGCAGGTGCCGCGCGACCAGCTCCCGCACCGCGTCCTCGCCGGACGGGAACGGCGCGGCCGTCGTCCCCGACCACACCGGGAAGCGCGGCGCGCGGACCTCCAGCGCCTCGAACGACGCCTGCACCTGCTTCTCGTACGCCGCCGCCAGCGGCGTGTGGAACCCGCTGCGGAAGGGCAGCTCCCGGCCGAGGACGCCCTCGGCCGCCAGCCGCTCCAGCACGTCCCGGACGTCGCCCGGCGGTCCGCAGATCACCGACTGGTGCGGACAGTTGTCGTGGCTGACGTACAGGCCGGACCGCCCGGCGATCGCCTCCTGCGCCCGGTCCGCGCCGCAGCCGAGCGCCCCGTACAGCACGTCGGGGGCGTCCAGCCCGTCGCGGCCGAGCGCCCGCACGAACGCGTCCACGGCGGCCGTGTCGTACATCCCCGCGACGATCATCGCGGTCCACTCGCCGAGGCTGTGGCCGGCCGCGACGTCCGGTTCGACGCCCAGCTCGGCGAGCGCCGCGGCGAGCAGCCGGCCCACCGCGATGACGTCCGCCGCGTGGCCGAGCAGGTCGGTGCGCCCCGTCGGCTCCGGCTTCGGCATCCCGAAGTGCTCGGCGACGTCGTCCACGCGCGGCTCGAACGCCGGCTCGAACCCGGGGAACAGGAACGCCAGCCGCCCGCCCTCGGCGAGCAGGGGCCGCGGGGCGAACCACACGTCGCTGCGCCCCCGCCACGGCGTCCCCCGCTGGACGACCGCCCGCGCCAGGTCCAGCCTGCGCGCGGTCGGCCCCACGACCGCCACGCGGACCGGCAGGTCCGGCGGGGTCTCCCCCGCGCGCGCGAGCAGCTCCTCGTCGGGCACCGCCAGCAGCGCCGCCAGCTCCTCGGCGGTGCGCGCCGCCAGCCTCAGCACGCCCTCCTCCGCGGGCGGCGCCTCCAATCTCCGGCGCCTGCGCGCCCGGCCCGCCGGAGGCTCCTCCAGGATCACGTGCGCGTTCGCGCCCCCGAACCCGAACGCGTTCACCACCGCCCGGCGCGGGCCCTCCGCCGGCCGCGTCCACTCCGCCGCCTCCCGGACGACCCGCAGCCGCCCCCCGTCCAGCGCCGGATGCGGATCGTCCACGTGCAGCGTCGGCGGCAGCACCCCGTCGCGCAGCGCGCACGCCGCCTTGATCAGCCCCGCCATCCCCGCCGCCGGCATCGCGTGCCCGATCATCGACTTCACCGTGCCGAGCCCGACCGGCGCGCCGCCGGTGCCGAACACCCGGCGCATCGTCGCCAGCTCCGCCTCGTCCCCCGCCGGCGTCGCCGTCCCGTGCGCCTCCACCAGGCCCAGCGCGCCCGGCGCCCGCGGATCCAGGCCCGCGTCCCGCCACGCCCGCTCCACCGCCAGGACCTGCCCGTCCACCAGCGGGCTCATGATCCCGGCCGCGCGGCCGTCGCTGGACGACCCGGTCCCGACGATCACCGCGTGGATCCGGTCGCCCGCCCGCACCGCGTCGCGCAGCCGCTTCAGCAGCACCACCCCGGTGCCCTCCGCCAGCAGCGTCCCGTCCGCCGCCCGGTCGAACGGCCGGATCGTCTCGCTCGGGCTCAGCGCCCGCAGCTGGCTGAACACGCTCCACACCGTCACGTGGTGCGCGTGATGCACCGCCCCCGCCAGCATCGCGTCCGCCTCGCCGCCGCGCAGCGCCCGCACCGCGTGCTCCACCGCCAGCAGCGACGACGCGCACGCCGCGTCCACCGTGTACGCCGGGCCCCGCAGATCGAACCGGTTCGCGATCCGCGCCGCCGCGAAACTCGGCACCAGCCCGACCGACGCGTCCGGGCCGTCCGGCCCGACCCGCGCGCAGAACGCCCGCCGGATCTCCTCCAGCCGGTCCGCGCCGAGCTCCGGCAGCAGCTCCGCCAGCACCCCCGCCAGCTGGTGCGACGTCCGCACCCGCTGGTCGAACCGCGCCGCCCCCGGGGTGATGTAGCCGCCCCGGCCGATCACAACGCCGACCCGCGTCCGGTCCGGCAGCCGCTCGTCGCCGCCCGCGTCCTCGACCGCCTCCGCCGCCGCCCGCAGCGCCATCAGCTGGTCCGGCTCCATCCCCGGCACCGACGCCGGCATGATCCCGAACCGGGCCGGATCGAACGTCGCCAGCTCGTCCACGAACCCGCCGCGCCGGCAGTAGAACCGGTCGCACTCCGGCGCCCGCCCGTAGGCGTCCGGGTCGTAGTACAGCGCCGGATCCCAGCGGCCCGGCGGCACCTCGGAGATCGCGTCGATGCCCGCCAGGACGTTGCGCCACAGCTCCGCCGCCGAACCGGCGCCGGGGAACACCGCCCCGGCGCCCACGATCGCGATCGGCTCCCCCGTCACCGGACCGTCCCGGTGAACACGACCTGCGTCTCGTCCCCGTGCGCGATCTCCCGCAGCAGCGCCGCGACCCCCGCGTCCGGATCGATCAGCCCTATCCCGCGCCGCGCGTACTCGCGGGCCAGCTCCGGCGACACCATCCCGCCGCCCGCCCACGGACCCCAGTCCGCCACCAGCACCCGGCCGCGCAGCCGCGTCCGCCACACGTGCGCGAGCGTGTCGCACGCCTCGTTCGCCGCCGCGTAGTCCGCCTGCCCCCGGTTCCCGTGGACGCCCGCGACGCTGCCGAACACGACGAAGAACCCCACATCGGGGCGCACCGCCGCCGCCAGCGCCGACGCGCCGTCCACCTTGGTCCGGTACACCCGCTCGAACGACTGCGGCTCCTTGTCCCGGACGAGCCGGTCCTCCACGATCCCCGCGCCGTGTATCACCCCGTCCAGCCGGCCGTGCCGCGCGTACACCCGCTCCACCGCGTCCCGGACCACCCGCGGCTCCCGCACGTCCCCCGCGTGGTAGCGGACCGACGCCGCGTGCTCCCTCAGCGCGTCCAGATTCGCGCGGATCTCCCGCTCGGCGAGGATCCGCCGCACCGTCGCCTCGATCTCCGCCGGACGCCGTCCGCCCTGCGCGACCAGCGCCCGCCGCAGGCCCGCCTCGTCCGGGACGTCGGGGAACGACGCCGGGCCCACCGGCTCCAGCGTCCGCCCCATCACCTCGATGTGGCAGCCCGTCGTCCGCGCCAGCTCCAGCGCCGCCCGCGCGGTGACGCCCCGCGCGCCCCCGGTCAGCAGGACGACGCCGTCCCGCTCCAGCGGCACCCGCGCCTCGCCCCGCAGCTCCGCCGGCACCAGCCGGATCGTGTGCCGCAGCTCCCCCTCATGCCCGACCACCACGGGGCCCCGGGCGTCCAGCAGCTCGGCCAGGATCCGCAGCGCGATCGCGCGCGGCGTGTCCTTGGTGTCCACGTCCACCGCCCTGACCAGGGTGTCCGGATACTCCTGCGCGACCGTCCGGGCCAGCCCGCGCAGCCCCGCGCCCGGCCCCGGGTCGCCGACCCCGCCGCCGTCGAACGCCCGCCCGAACGTCCCTCCGGCCCCGCTCGCCACGACCAGCCACCGCAGCCCGCCCGCCAGCGCCCGGCGGATGCCGGTGTAGGCGTCCGGCAGCACCGCCGTGGCGCCCGGCCGCAGCGCCGCCAGATGCACCAGGCCGTCGCACTTCCCGTCGACGTCCATCGGCGTCCGCACCCGGGCCCCGTGCCGTTCCAGCAGGTCCGCGAGCTCCAGCGCGACCCCGCACCCGTCGTCCACCACCACGATCGTCCGGCCGTCGAACGCCGTCCCGGTGTCGTCCGGGACCGGCAGCGCCTCCAGCTCCGCCGTCCGCACCACCTGCCGGACGACCCGCCGGGCCCGCTCGCCCGACGGCCGGACCCGTCCGGCCAGCACCCTGCGCGCCCCGCCCGCCTGGTCGGACGGCACGGGCGGCGCGGGCGTCCCGCCGCGCGCGAACGGCTCCGCCTGGGCGTCCTCCCCGCCGAGCGCGGCGACCCCGTCCCCGGCGAGCCGCACGATCTCCACGGCCGCATCCCCCACCGACCGCCGCCCGGCGGCAGCGGCACCGGCCGATGTCTGCGCCGGGGTGCCCGCACGTGTGTCGCCATCGCCTTCCGCCACGCGGGACGACGTCGCGTGCGTGGTCTCTTCGGCGGTGCTCGCCGCGCTCTGCGGTGGCCCGCTCGGCGGCTCTTCACGCCGCGCATCGGGCGGCGTCTGCGCAGGTGGGTCCGCGCCTGCGTCGTCCTTGTCCTCGGTCGTGTCCGGCGACGTCGCGGGCTGTTCGACCGTCGTCGTCGCCGCGGTCGGCGGGTGCTCTGCTGTGCCGGCCGTCTCGGCCGATGGTCCTTGCGCGAGGAGCGGGGTCGCCTGGGGCGGGACGGCGGGGCGCTGCGGGCCGGTGGCCGACGGGAGGCGGGCACTGAGCCAGTCGACGATCTCGCCGATCGTGGTGATGCGGGTGAGCTGCTCGATGGCGGCGTCCGGGGCGGTGAGGCCGGTGCGCTCGGTGACCTCGCCGATGATGACGGTGCGCTTGATGGAGTCGATCGACAGGTCGGCCTCGAGGTCGAGGTCGCCGTCCAGCATGGACTCGGGGTAGCCGGTGCGGGCGCTGATGACCGCCAGGACGGTGGCGCGGACGTCGCGGGGCGGTTCCGGCGCGGCGGGCAGGGCGGGAAGGGTCTCGCCGGGCAGGACGGGACGCGGCGCGGGGACGGGCGCCGGGGCGGGCAGGGCGGCGGGCGCGGCGCCGAGATGGCGCAGGATGACCTCGCGCTGCGCGGCGATCAGGTCGCGGCCGGCGCGCAGGTACTCCAGGACGGCGGCGTCGGAGCCGGCGGGCCGGTCGGGCCCCGCGCCGGCGGCGGGCACGCGCTCGGCGGGGCGGAGGCCGCCGGGCGGGTAGCCGCCGTCGGCGGTGCGGACGAGGTGGCCGTTGACGATCCAGCCGGGCGCGGCCGGATCGGACGCGGGGTCGAGGACGCGGGCGTCGCGGCCCGCGAACAGCGGCAGCGGGTCGACGGGGACACCGGCGGCGGCGAGTTCGGCGAGGGCGTGCAGGAGGCGCTCGACAGAGCCGCCGACGGAGCCGCCCTCCGCGGCGTCGCAGGCGACGGCGGTGTGCGGCCGGTCGCCGAGGATGCGGCGGGTGAGGCCGGTGAGGACGCGTCCCGGCCCGGCTTCGACGAAGGTGCGGGCGCCCGCCTCGTACATCGCCTCGACCTGCTCGACGAACCGGACGGGCGCGGCGAGCTGCCCGGCGAGGGTCGCGGCGAGGTCGGCGGGGTCGCTGTCGTAGGGCGCGGCGGTGGTGTTGGACCAGACGGGGAACGCGGGCGAGCGCAGGTCGCGGCCGGTGAGGGCGGTGCGGAGGGCGCCGGAGGCGGCGGCGACGAGGGGGCTGTGGAAGGCGCAGGCGACCGGGATGCGCTCTGCGGCGAGGCCGCGTTCGGCGAGGACGGCGAGCGCGCGGGCGACGCCGGCGGTGGTGCCGGACACGACGACCTGGTCGGGCGCGTTGTGGTTGGCGACGACGATTTCGGAGAGGCCGGCGACGGCGTCCTTGACCCGCCCGAGCGGCGCGGCGACCGCGGCCATGGTGCCGGGGTCGGTGCCGGCGGCGGCGAGGATCGCCTCGGCGCGGGCGGCGCTGAGCTCGATCATGTCGGTGTCGTCGAAGACGCCGGCGGCGCACAGCGCGACGAGCTCGCCGTAGCTGTGCCCGGCGGCGAGGTCGGGATGCACGCCGACGGCGGTGAGCAGGCGGTGGACGGCGAGGCCGGCGATGCCGAGGGCGGGCTGCGCGACGCGGGTGTCGGTGAGCGCCTCGCGCTGCCGGCGGGCGTCGTCGGGGCCGAACGCGGCGGGCGGGAACATCGCGGGCGCGTAGCGTCCGCCGGCGAGACGCAGCAGGCGCTGCAGGCGGGGGAAGGCGACGAAGAGGCCGGCGAGCATGCCGGGCCGCTGGCTGCCCTGGCCGGGGAACAGGAACGCGACCTGCCCGGGATCGCCCGGGGCGCGGACGCGGACGCCGGGTTCCGCACGGAACTCGGCGGCGGCGGCGAGCTTGCCGCGCAGGTCGTCGAGGCTCGTGGCGACGACGGCGGCCTGGACGCGTCCTTCGGCGGACGCGCAGGTCCGCGCGAGGTCGCGCAGCCGGACGGAACCCGCGTCCAGCAGCCGCCGGAGCCGGGCGATCTCGGCGCGCGCGGCGGTGCGGTCGGCGCCGCGGATCAGGAACAGCTCGGCGGGCCATTCGGCGAGGCCGGACACCGGTTCGGGGCCGCCGTCGTAGCCGGCGAGGACGGCGTGGAAGTTGGCGCCGCCGAAGCCGAAGCCGCTGACGCCGGCGTACCGGTCGCCGGGGCGGGCGGCCCAGGGCCGCGCGGACGTCCCGAACGCGAACGGCCCGTCCGCCTTCCATCCGGCGTTCGGGCTGGTGAGGTGCAGGGTGCCGGGGAGGACGCCGGTGTGCAGCGCGTACGCGGTCTTGATCAGGCCGGCCAGCCCGGCGGCGCACTTGGTGTGCCCGATCTGCGACTTGACCGAGCCGAGGGCGACCGAGCCGGGCGCGGCGGCGGCGAACGCGACGGTGAGGGTGGCGAGCTCGGTGCGGTCGCCGACCTCGGTGCCGGTGCCGTGCGCCTCGACGAGCCCGACGTCGGACGGGCGGACGCCGGCGCGCTCGTAGGCGCGGTCGAGGGCGAGCCGCTGCCCTTCGGCGCGGGGCGCGGTGAGGCCGAGGGAGCGGCCGTCGCTGGATCCGGCGACGGACTTGACGACGGCGTAGACGCGGTCGCCGTCGCGTTCGGCGTCGGCGAGGCGCTTGAGCACGACGCAGGCGACGCCCTCGCCGAGCGCGATGCCGTCGGCGGCGGCGTCGAACGGGGCGCAGCGGCCGGACGGCGACAGCGCGCGGACGGCGGAGAACATCAGGTAGTCCTGGATGCCGTTGTGGACGTCGGCGCCGCCGCACAGGACCATGTCGCTGCTCCCGGCGGCGAGTTCCTTGCAGGCGGTGTCGAGCGCGGCGAGGGACGAGGCGCAGGCGGCGTCGACGGTGCAGTTGGCGCCGCCGAGGTCGAGCCGGTTGGCGATGCGTCCGGCGATGACGTTGGTGAGGACGCCGGGGAAGGAGTCCTCGGTGGGCTCGGGGAGCTGCTCGTCCAGGCCGGGCGGGACCTCGCCGTAGTAGGACGGCAGGGCGGCGCGCAGCCCGTAGGCGGTGGCGAGCTCGTTGCCGCCTCCGGCGCCGAAGAACACCGACGTGCGGGACCGGTCGAACGGGCGGTCGGCGTATCCGGCGTCCTTCAGCGCGCGCGCCGCGACCTCCAAGGCGAGGAGCTGGACGGGCTCGATGCTGCCGAGCGCGCTCGGCGGGATGCCGTAGGCGAGCGCGTCGAACGGGACGTCCGGCAGGAACCCGCCCCATTTCGACGGGGTCTTGCCGGGGTCGGACGGGTCGTAGTGGACGGCCGGGTCCCACCGCCCGGCGGGCACCTCGGTGACGGAGTCGACGCCGCCGACGATGTTCGCCCAGTAGGCGTCGGCGTCGCGGGCGCCGGGGAACACGCAGCCGACACCGACGATCGCGATGTCGGCAGGACGGGCGGCGCCGGACGCGGCGCCGGACGCGGCGCTGGACGCGGCGCTGGACACGGCGCCGGACGCGGCGCTGGACACGGCGCCGGACGCGGCACCGGACGCGGCACCGGACGCGGCGCCGGACGCGGCGCTGGACGCGGCGGCCCGGTCCCCGGCGATGCCAAGATCGGCGGCGCGCGCGGCGAGCAGTGCGGTGGCACCGTCGGTGACCTGTCCGTGCAGGTCGGCGAGCGTGGTCGTGGAGGTGCGCAGCGCCGCGACGTCCCCGATCATGTAGAGGCCCTCGGCGTGCTGCTCGTCCGGCCCGACGGGGGTGGAGCGGCGCAGGCCCTTGCTGGCGATGCGCAGCCGGCCGAGGTTGAGGCGTTCGAGCTGCCGCCACATGTCCTGCCGGGCCGTCCCGGCGTCCTCCAGTTCGCGGCGCGCCTCGGTGAACCTCTCGACGTAGGGGGTGCGGGCGCAGCGGGTCGCGTGGCCGGGCGAGGTCTCCAGCAGCGCCGTCCCGTCGCACTCGAGGGCGGCCTTCTGGAAGCCGGGCAGGATCGCGCCCGCCGCGACGGCCTCGGCGGTGAACAGGTAGGCGGTGCCCATCAGGACGCGGACGCCGGCGCCGCGTTCGGCCAGCGGGCCGGCGAGCGCGGCGACCATCGCGGCGGACCGCGCGTCGTGGATCCCGCCGGCGAACATCACCGACAGCTCGGCGGGGTCGCCGCCGAACGCCTCGAGCCGCTCGATCTGCGCCTCCCACAGCGGGAAGCTCGCGCGCGGCCCGACGTGCCCGCCGCACTCCCGCCCCTCGAAGACGAACTTGCGGGCGCCCTCGGCGAGGAACCGCTCCAGCAGGTCCGGCGACGGGACGTGCAGGTACGCGCTGACGCCCGCGTCCTCCAGCGCCGCCGCCTGCGCGGGCCGCCCGCCGGACACGATCGCGTACGGGGGCGCGGCCTCGCGGACCGCGGCGAGCTGCGCCTCGCGGACCTCCGGCGGCGCGAACCCGAGCACACCGACGCCCCAGGCGCGGCCCGCGAGCCGGTCCGCGGTCTCGCGCAGCAGCGCCCGCACCCGGTCGCCGTCCATCAGCGCGAGCGCCAGGAACGGCAGCCCGCCCTCCTGCGCGACGGCCGCGGCGAACGTCGAACGGTCGCTGACCTGCGTCATCGGCCCCTGGACGACCGGGAACTCGGGGCCGTCCGGGGTCTGCCGGGACGCCAGCGGCGCGGCCCGCACGGCGGCCCGCAGATGCTCGGCGATCCCGTCCCGGACCGCCTGGACGACGCCGCCGGCGGTGCGGTGCCGGGCGGCGAGCGCGGCGGCGAGCGGCGCGTCCTGCCCGGCGGGCAGCAGCCGCGACCGCAGCCCGGTCGCGCCGATCCGCGCGCCGACCTCGGCCGGGGTGAGGCCGGCGAGGGCGATGTCGGGCAGGCCGGGGCGGGCGTAGACGCGGTGGCCGTGCACGACGCGGGTCTCCGAGCCGTCCATCGCGGTGAGCGCCGCGGCGACGTCGGCGGGCAGGTCCATCTCGCGGACGAGCGCGAGCTGCACGTCCAGCACGACGCCCGCCGCTCCCCCGGCGACGGCCGCGGCGGCGGTGCGCGGGCCGATGCCGCCGGCGGCGAGCACCGGGACGTCCACGGCGCCGTCCGCGAGCAGCCGCTGCAGCAGCACGAACGTGGTGAGGTCACCGACCCGGCCGCCCGCCTCGCAGCCGCGGGCGATGAGCGCGGTCCCGCGCGTGCCGGGGAACCCGCCGGCGACGGGCAGCACCGCGGCGGCCTCGGCGGCGTCCACGACCTCGACCAGCAGCCGGCGGCCGCGCGCGAACCCGGCGATGTCCAGCGAGTCGTCGGCGAGCAGCGCCGGGGCGTCGAACACGACGGTGCCGGCGGCGTCCGGCAGCTCCTGCGGGCGGACCCGGCAGCCCGCCGGGACCCGCACCCCGAACGGGCCCGCCCACCAGCGGCGCACGTCGGCGAGCGCGGCGAGCGCCGGCTCCCGGTCGGTGCCGAGGTCGAGCACGCCGAGCCCGCCGGCCCGCGCGACGGCCACCGCGAGGTGCGGCGCGGGGCGGCCGAACGGCGTGACGCCGACGATCTCGGTCCCCCGCCCGGCCCCCGGCGCCCGCCGGTCCGGGCCGTCCTGGACGGCGGCCCTCGTCTCGTCCCCGTCCGCCGCCGTGCCCCTGTCCGCGGCCATGCACTGCCCCCCGACGCGTCCCGCGCGGCCCGACCCGGCGACCGCGCGGCTGGTGACCCTCGCTCACAACAACGGTCGGCAGACTACGGTCCGTGAGCGGTCGAGCACGGGGACGACACACCCGGGGGGTGCGCTGATGGCGGCACCGCAAAGGACTTTGGACGCTTCCTTGGCCTGCGCAAGACCCGCCGCCGGTGCGACCGGGCGGTCAGCGGGCGGGGGCGGTCACACCGTGACGGCGGGCCCGCGGCGCTGCCGGCGGATCCCGTGCCGGACCGTTCCCTCGTCCAGCCAGCGGTCCAGGTACGCCCATGTGGTCGCGCGCGCGGACCGTCCGGTCAGCACGTCGAGGTGGCCCCCCGACGCGACCTCGAACCGCACCTTCGGCGCGCCGGGCAGCAGCCGGATCAGCGGCAGGACGGACCGGACCGGCGCGACGGCGTCGCCGCGCCCGGCGATGGCCAGAACCGGCACGCCGATCCGGCGCAGCTCGACCCGCCGGCCGTCGATCTCGAGGCCGCCCGCGGCGAGCGCGTTGTCCTGGAAAATGGCGCGCTGAATGCGTCGCGCGGCGTTCCCCGTGAATCCGGTGACGGTGCCGGTGAATTGTTCGACGGCTTCGATCTGGGCGAGGAAATCGGCATTGTCGAGATGGGTCAGCGTCCGATAGGGCCGGAGCAGGACGCGATCGATTCCGGTCGCCCGGCGGAGGCGTTCCAGCACCGCGCCGGGACGGGGCGCGGGCAGCCGCACGGGCAGCCGCACGGGCGACCGCGGCGGGCGGACGTCGACAGGCGCGGCGATCGCGGCGACCGACGCGATCGGCAAGGCCGGGTCGTCGGCGGCGGCGAGCAGCGCCACCACCCCGCCGAGGGACCAGCCGACGAGCTGCACGGGCTGCCCGCCCGCGTCCCGGCTGACCGCGCGGATCGCGCCGGGCAGCAGGTCGCGGACCCATTCGCGCAGGCCGCCGTCCCGCCCGCCGCGGCCAGCGGAGCGCGCGGAATCGGCGGGGTCGCGGTCGAGCAGGTAGCTGCGCCGGCCCGCGCGCACGACGTGCTCGGCGAGGCTGCACCCGCGGCGCAGGTCGTAGCAGCGGGCCGGCGCGGCGGGCGGCGGCACGAACAGCACCGGCGGGCCGGCCGGGACCACGCCCTCCGGCGGCCGGTAGCGGCGCACCCCGCACCTGTCTCCGCCGCCCTCCACCGGATCGGCGGGCATCGGCCGCAGATCGGCGATCCGGCCGTGCCGGGCGAGCTGGACGGCATTGGCGGCGGCATCGCGCGCGCCTCGCGGGGAGAGGATCAATGCGCCATTATCCAACCGTCCTGACAGAGCACGGCGCGGGCCCATTGACCAAAGGCGGCCCGTCGCCCCTTCACCGCATTAATACACTGGTCAGCACGGCCGGGAAATCTCGACCGCGTGAAGCGCGTGTTAAATCGTCTTGACAGCGCGGCCCGGCGGGTCCGTAATGGGCGTGCGGGCCGGCCCGGCGGTGGCACGCTCCAGCGGCCGTCCGGCGGCGCCGGCGCGACGCGACCGCCCCGCTCTCGCGCCACCGCCGCGACGTCGCACATAATGTCGGTTACACCCAGTAGCAGGGGCGCTACCGGGGCGGGCGGCAGGTGGGCGCGTGATGACGACCCTCGATCCGGCGAACTCCACAGGCACGGCCTCCACCGCCGGCGCACCGGAGGGCGGGGCCGCGCTTCCCGGCGCGCCCGTCCCGGCGCGCGAGCGGTTCGGGTTCCCTCCGGCGCGGCGGGCGCCCGGCGCCGCGTCGCGGGTGCCGCGCGGCCCGGCACGGCTGCCGCGCGGTCCGGCCCGGCTGCCGGTGCGCCGCCTCCGGTCCGCCGCCGCGGACGGCCCGGTCGGCCCCGCCATCGCCCCGCTCCTCGCCGTCCACCGGTCCGCCTGCCCCGGCGGCGACGAGGCGGAGCTGCTGCGCGGCTACGAGGTCGCCGAACGGCTGCACCGCGGGCAGCTCCGCAAGTCGGGCGCGCCCTACATCACCCATCCGCTGGCCGTCGCGATGATCCTCGCCGGGATGGGGATGGACACCACCACCCTCGTCGCCGCGCTGCTGCACGACACCGTCGAGGACACCCCCTACACGCTCGGCGAGCTGCGCGCCGACTTCGGCGAGGAGATCGCCGTCCTCGTCGACGGCGTGACGAAGCTGGACGGCAGCCGCTGGGGCGAGCGCGCCGAGGCCGAGACGTTCCGCAAGATCGTGCTCGCGGCGGCGGCCGACCTGCGCGTCCTGGTCATCAAGCTGTCGGACCGGCTGCACAACCTGCGGACGCTGCGCTACCGGCCGGCGCACAAGCGCGCCCCCTACGCCAAGGCGTCCCAGGAGCTGCTCGTCCCGTTCGCCGAGCGGCTCGGCATCCATGTGCTGAAGCGGGAGATGGACGACCTGGCGTTCGCCGCGCGCGCCCCCGAGGCGCACGCCGCGACCGACCGCGCCGTCCGGGCCGCGCTGCGGGGCGCCGACGCGGTGTTCGCCCCTGCCATCGCGCGGATCCGCGACGCGCTCGCCGAGCACGGCGTGCGCGCGCGCGTGCAGATCCGTCCGTCGCACCTGTACGCGGTGCACGTGTCGTACGGCGGCGACCTCGCCGGGCTGCGGCCCTGCGAGGCGGCGCGGCTCCTGCTGCTGGTCGACGGCGAGGAACGCGACTGCTACATCGCCCTCGGCGCGGTGCACGCCGCGCTGCACCCCGTCGCCGGGCAGGTCCGCGACCACATCGCGATGCCGAAGGACAACATGTACCGGTCGCTGCACACCCGCGTCATCAGCCCGGACGGCGACCCGTTCGACGTGATCGTGCGCAGCGAGGCGATGCACCCGGTCGCCGAGTACGGCATCGTCGCGCACATCCGGCGGGCCCGCGACGACGACGCCGCCACCGCCGACGCCGTGGCGGGCCGCCGCGACCTGGCGTGGCTGAGCCGGCTGCTGGCCTGGCAGTCCAACGCGCCGTCCGCCGACTTCCTCGACGGCCTGCGCGCCGACCTCGCCGCCGGGCACCTCGCCGCGTTCACCCCGGACGGCCGCGCCGTGCCGCTGCCCGAGGGCGCGACCGCGCTCGACTTCGCCTACGCGCTGGACCCCGGCACCGGCGACCGCTGCATCGGCGCCGTCGTCAACGGCCGGCTCGCGCCGATGTCCGTGCAGGTCCGTACCGGCAACGTGGTGGAGGTGCTCACCGACCCGGCCGGCTCCCCGTCCGAGGACTGGCTCGACTTCGCCGTGACGGTCCCGGCGCGCATGCACATCCGGCGGAGCCTCGCGCTGCGCCGCGCGGAGGAGGCCGCGGACGCCGGCCGCCGCACCCTCGTGCGGGCCCTCGCGCAGCGGCGGCTCGACCTGCTCGCCGCGGAGGCGCGCGGCGACTCGCTGGCCGTCGCCCGCGACCTCGGCTACGGCGAGATCGACCAGATGTACGGCGCGCTCGCGGCCGGCGCGCTCGGCCTCGACGACCTGGTGGCCCGGTTCACCCGACTCTGACATTCCGCACTACCCTGGTCGGCGTGATGATCGCATGACCGGTGAGGGGCCGTTCGAGTACGGCATGGACGGGCCGAAGGTGATCGTGGCCGGGGTCGACGGGTCGGAGACCTCGCTGCACGCCGGCGCGTACGCGTGGGGCCTGGCCCGCCGCGGCGCGGCACGGCTGATCCTCGTGCACGTCGAGCGGATCCCCGCGCTGTCCACCCTCACCGCCGGCGGCGCCGCGGTGATGCGCGAGGCCGGCGAAGCCGTCGCCGACGACCTGCGCCGCGAACTGGAACGCGCCGCCGAGCGCGCCGACGTCCGCTACGAGTTCGTCACCGAGCAGGGCGACCCGTTCACCGTCATCTCGCGCATCGCCGACGAGAACCGCGCCGACGCGGTGATCGTCGGCGCGTCCGCGCAGGCCGGGCACCGGCTGATCGGGTCCGTCGCGGTCAAGCTCGTCCGCACCGGCCGCTGGCCGGTGACCGTCGTCCCGTGACCCGTGCGCGCTCGGCCGCGCGGCCAGGTTGGACGGCGGCGGCGGGGGAACGGGTCCGGTGAACCGTGCGGAGGACGAGGCGGGGGCGGCGATGCCGGAGCCATACCTGACCGAGGTCGGCTGGGCGGGGTCCGCGCTCCGCGTCGCCGGCGCGATCAGGCGCGACGACGACCTGCCCGCCGTCCCGGAACTGGAACTGCTGCTGCGCGAGCGCGACGGCGACGGGCTGCTGCGGCTCCCCGCGTCCGCCGCCGACGAGAGCGGCCTCATCACCTTCGAGGCGCTGGTGGACGTCGCGTCCGTCGGGAGCGGCGGGCCGCTGCCCGGCGGGCTCTGGGACGTCGGCCTCGCGATCGGCCCGCCGCCCGCCGGCCGCGTCGTCGACCTCGGGCCCGAACGCGCGCCCGGCCTCGACACCTCCCCGCGGCGGCGGTTCCTGCCGGGCGCGGTCACCGTCGCCGCCTACTTCGGCGACCGCGGGGCGCTGTCCATCGACGTCGGCGGCCACTCGCACGTCGCCGGCACGACGCGCGCCGACGGGGTCGCCTGGGACGGGCGCCGCGCCGAGATCGTCATCACCGGGCACATCGACCGGAGCTGGCTCAGCATGCCCGTCTCCGGCACGCTGACCCTCACCGAGCGGAGCACCCGCCGCGCGTTCGAGGTCATCGCCGCGCTCGACGAGACCGGCGACCGGCTCGGCTACCGCGCCGCGCTGCCCGTCAGCCGGGCGTTCGTCGACGACCCGCTGCCGCGCGGCACCTGGGACGTCTCGCTCTGCCTCGCCTTCTCCGGCATGCACCGCGAGCTCGGCGTCCTCGCCCCCGAGGCCGCGGTGGACGTCCAGGTGTGGAGGCGGCTCCGGCACGTGCGCGTGTCGTCGTCGTCCGCGCCGGACCCGCTCGCCATCACGGTCGGCCGCGCCTGAACGGGCGGTCCGGCCAGAACGGGCGGTCGGGCCAGAACGACCGCGAGCCCGCGGCCGCCACCCCCGCGAGCAGCACCACCACCGACGTCCCGCCGACGAGGTTGACGCACGCGGTCGCCACCGCCGCGTCGGGCGGCCCGTTCAGCAGCAGCGGCAGGATCGTCAGCAGCACCACCGCGAACCCGCCGATCCACGCGAACGCGCGGACGGGCCGTGCCGCCGTCGCCAGCAGCAGGTGCATCAGCGCGGTCGCCTGGATCGTCCCGGCCGCCGCGACCAGCGCGTAGCTCGTCGCCGCCGGTCCCGCCGCGGTGTGCCCGCCCGCGAACACCGGAACGTCCAGCCCGAACAGGCCGCGCAGCCCCAGCACGGCCGCGAACGCCATGCCGCCGGCGGCCAGCGCCGCCGACGTCCCCGCCCACCACAGCGGGCGGAGCGGGAGCGCCGGGCCCCCCGAGATCTCCTCGTGCAGGGCGACGAACTCGTGGTACCGCCTCGCCGGAGCCTCCGCCCGGCGCCGCCGCGCCGTGGAGGGACACCGGAACGACCGCTCGTACGGCCGTGGCGCAGGACGGCCGGCGTGCCTGCCCGGCAGGCCGCCGGGGTACCGCCCGAATGGCGTATCGGGCATGTTCCCTCCCCCCGGTGCGAACGATGTAGGTGCTACCCGGCCGCGATAGGGGGAACTCTCCCAAGCACAACAATTTGCAGATGTTTGGGTCCGTCACCGGTCATAGCGGCGTTCTTCGCGGAACGCGAAGGGCCCCGGGGAACACGCCTCCCGGGGCCCTTTCCGTCGTGCGCGAGGTCAGACCTGGCCGGCCTTCTCCAGCGCCGCGCAGCAGGTGCCGGTGATCAGCCGGGCCACCACGTACGGGTCGACGTTGGCGTTCGGGCGGCGGTCCTCGATGTAGCCCTTCTTCTCCACCTCGACCTGCCACGGGATCCGCACCGACGCGCCGCGGTTCGACACGCCGTAGCTGAACTCGCTCCACGGGGCCGTCTCGTGCATTCCGGTCAGGCGGCGCTCGATGTCGGCGCCGTAGCCCTGGACGTGCTCCTGCGCGCGCTCGGCGAGCGCCTCGCAGGCGGTGATGATGGCGTCGTAGCTCTCGCGCATCGCCTTGGTCGAGAAGTTGGTGTGCGCGCCGGCGCCGTTCCAGTCGCCCTCGACCGGCTTCGGGTCGAGCGTCGCGGACACGTCGAACTCCTCGGCGATGCGGTAGAGCAGCCACCGCGCGACCCACATGTGGTCGCCGACCTCCAGCGGCCCCGCCGGGCCGATCTGGAACTCCCACTGCCCGGGCATGACCTCGGCGTTGATGCCGGAGATCTTCAGGCCGGCGTCGAGGCAGGCGTCCAGGTGCCGCTCGACGATCTCGCGGCCGAACACCTCGTCCGCACCGACACCGCAGTAGTAGAAGCCCTGGGGCGCCGGGAAGCCGCGCTCGGGGAAGCCGAGCGGCCGGCCGTCCTTGAAGAACGTGTACTCCTGCTCGATGCCGTACCAGGCGTCCTGGTCGGCGTACTGCTCCGCGATCGGACGCAGCTCGGCGCGGGTGTTGGTCTTGTGCGGCGTCCCGTCGACGAGGAACACCTCGCACAGGACGAGCTTGTGGTCGCCGCCGCGCAGCGGGTCGGGGCAGGAGAACACCGGCTTGAGCACGCAGTCCGAGTGGTCCCCGGGGGCCTGGTTCGTGCTGGAGCCGTCGAAGCCCCAGTCCGGCAGGTCGGCGCCGTCGGGGAGGATCCTGGTCTTGGACCGCAGCCGCGCGGTGGGCTCGGTGCCGTCGATCCAGATGTACTCGGCCTTGTAGCTCAACGTCGATCCCTTCGCTCACTGCCGGGCCATGTGGGTTCCGCGGCGACGACCACGCTCCCAACCAGCCATTTCGCACCTGTTGCCCATATGTGAACGCCATGTAACACGCCCGCCTGGCCCGCGAGACCCTCCTCACACCCCGCCGGGCCGTCCGGTCCGGCGCCCGCTAACGCCCGCCCGGGATCCGGGCGGCGAGGTCGCCGGCGGTCATGGAGCCGGGCTCGCGGCCGGTGCGGGCGAACTCGTTCGCGGCTCGCAGGAGCGTCTCGTTCACCGGGGTCGCGACGCCGTGGAGCCGTCCGAGGAGCACGATCTCGCCGTTGAGGTAGTCCGCCTCGACCGACGTGCTGCCGCGCCGCAGGCTCTGCCAGGTCGAACCGCCGGCGGGGCCGCCGCCCTCGACGGGGCGCACCTCGACGCGCCCGGACCGCAGGGCGCGCTGCTCCTCGCCGGTCGCCCGGTCGATGCCCGCCGCGTCCAGGACCTCGGCCCCCTCCTCGCGTGCCCGCGCGACCAGCGCCTTGGCGTCGTCGCCGGCCAGCGTGCCGCACACCGCCTCGACCGCGTTCGCGAGGTTGCCGAGCAGCTTCGCGTACTTCCAGCGCATCACCTCGGGCGTGACCGGCACGAGGAAGTTCGCCTTCTCCAGGCCTTCGGCGATCCGGCGGGCGGTCTCGTCGGCGCCGGAGGGGTAGCGCCCGAGGTTGAGCGCACCGGTGTACGGCGCGCAGCGGACGGTGACGGCGCCCGGTTCCAGGTAGCTCGCCGGAAGGAACACGCACATCCCGTAGACGTCGCGGAAGCGGCGCAACGCCAGCCGTTCCGCCTCGACGCCGTTCTGGGCGCACACCAGCGGCAGGCGGTCCCCCGCCGTCCCGCCGCCGGCGACCGGGCGCGGCGCCCACGCGTCCAGGGCGGCGATGGCGTCCTGCGTCTTCACGGCGAGGACGAGCACGTCGTCCGGGGTCGGTTCGAGCGCGTCGGGCCCGTCGACGACCGGGACGGGCAGGTCGATGACGCCGTCCGGGCCGGTGAGCCGCAGCCCCCGCTCGCGCAGCGCCGCGTACTGCGCGCCGCGCGCGACCAGCACCACGTCCTGGCCCGCCTGCTGCAGCCGGCCGCCGATCGCGCCGCCGATCGCCCCCGCGCCGATGATGACGTAACGCATGTAAGCCCCGTTCGACCCGGACGCCCGTGACCACCCCACCCTAAGCGTCGCGATCACCGGCCACGCGGGCGGCCATGGGGTACGGGCGTCACGAGGTCCCGGCGGGCCAGTCCCAGTGCGGCACCTCGCGCAGCGGGTGGAGTTCGTCGTCGGTCGCGGCGTGCGAGTTCTGCTTGGCGACCTGGGAACCGAACTCGACGTGCTCGAGCAGCGCCTGCCGGAACGGCGCGTCGTCGGGCAGGCCCGCGGCGTCGGCCGCCGCCATGTACAGCTCGACGAACCTGCACCGCTGCTCTTCGGTGATCTTCAGGTGCCGGTGCACGTCGATGAGGTGCGCGAAGCCGCCCATCTCCCGCGAGAACGTGTCGGGTCCGCCGAACGTCTCGGCGGTGAAGGCCGTCAGGTGGTCGACGTGCGTGGGCCGTCCCTCGCCGAACAGCGGCTGCAGGAGCGGGTCCGCCAGCAGCGACGCATAGAAGATGTCAATGAACCGGCGCAGGCCTTCGTGGCCGCCCGCGTGCTCGTACAGCGTGCGCATGACCCTGCCCCCTGGGCTCGCCGTGTCACGTACAAGCCGTTTATCGCAGCCGCGGGAACCCTTGTCCACCCCATGGCCGCCACCTCCCGCCACCGCCGCCCCCGGTCGTGCGGGGCGGCCCAGGTGAGCGCGTTGTTGGATGGAACGAAGTAAGTGAGCGTTCGCTAGAGGTATCCTGATTCGGGTGCGCCGGTACAGGAATGGAGGGCCAGAAGACCATGCGCGGCTTGTGGCTCGCTGAGGCGGCCCCTGGATTCCGGATCGCGCCATCGGGGAGCCGCCGCCGGGGAGAACCCGGCGGTGGCGGTTCAGCCGCACGCTCCACAAGCCTTGACGCAGCACCGAGGCTACGAGATCGGATCTTCCATGACTCCCACCCCCGCGGAAGCCGAGAAAGTCTCCCTCCCCCAGACCATCGACCCACCGATACCCGCTCGGATCCTGGAACGTCTCCGCGAAGAACTCCCCCTGTTCGCCGCGGAGAGCGTCGAGAAGGCCCAGCAGAGCCTGCCGCAGATCGCGCACGCCCTGAGAGGACAGGGGGAGGACGCCCACATCCGGGCCAGCGACCTGGCACGGCAGGTCCTGGTGCAACTCGCCGACCCGCACACCCCCAAGGCGCAGTGGGCCGACCTCTGCCGGTCCCTCGGACGTGAGGCGTTCCGGCTGGGCCTCAGCCTCGAAGCGCTCGAAGGGGCGTTCCGGGTGGGCACCCGGGACGGCTGGGTCCGCCTGACGCGAGTCGGCCGCCAGGCCGGCGCGTCGGGCGAGCAGCTGTGCCAGCTCGCCGAGCTGCTCTTCGCGTCCATCGAGCAGGTCTGCGCCTACTCCGTGGGCGCCTATCGCGAACTGGCCGCGCAGAGCTCCGCCTCCCTGCAGGCCGCGAGGAAGCGGCTGCTGGACGTCCTGCTGTCCGATCCGGACGCCGGCGGCATCGAGGAACTCGCCCGGCAGGCCGAATGGCGGCTGCCGCAGACCGTCGCGGCAGTGGCGCTGGGCGAGTCGTGGCATGCCAAGCACCAGATGCTGCCGGCCCTGGAGCCCGACGTCCTCATGGACCTCCACCGCCCGGACCCCTTGCTGCTGCTGCCCGATCCGCAGGGACCGGGCCGTGTGGAGATGCTGCAGCGAGGCCTGCGCGAGGTTCGCTTCGCCATCGGGACCAGCGTCCCGCTCGCAGACGCCGCGAGCTCCCTGCACATGGCGCGCCATGCCCTGTCCCTCATGCGGCGCGGCCTGTTGCGGCAGGGGAACCACATCCAGTGCACCGACCACCTTGCGAGCCTGCTCATCCTCAGCGATGAGGAGATAGCGCGGCAGGTGGCCAGGCATCAGCTCGGGACCTTCACGGAACTGAGGAGTGTGGAGCGGTCTCGGCTGCGGGAGACGTTGCTGGTCTGGCTGTCCTCGGGAGGAACGTATCCGGAGGTGGCCGATCAGCTGCACGTGCACCCGCAGACGGTCCGGTACCGCATGCGCAAGCTCACGCAGATGTTCGGGGAGCGCCTTCGTGATCCGCAGTGGAGATTCGAGATGCTGCTCGCCCTCCATGTCGACCAGATGATCGACAGGTCCGGTGAGGACGCGGCGCGACCGGCACTGTCAGGGCAGGCCGCCGGCGCCACGCGGTGAGCCGCACGGGGCCGGGTCCGAGAGGTCGGCCCCGGGCATCCGCCGGGCACCACCGCCGGCGCTCGGACGAGCCGTGCTCGACGTCATCGGATGAGCCCGCTGTGACGCCACAGGGCGGTGCCCGGACCGGCGACGATCCCGGTCTCGGCGAGGAACGGCATGATCTTCTCGCCGAGCCAGTGCCGGGTCTCCAGGAAATGCGGATTGGCCGCGGCCGCCTTGCGTCCGGCGTCCGGGGAGAGACCGACGCAGCGGTACACCTTGGGATCGATCATGAATTCGACGATCGCCGTGCCGATGACGGCGGCCAGCAGCCGGTGCCGGGCCATGGCCGCACGCCCGAGCCCGCGCATGCTGCGGACGAGCTCCTCCCGGGCGTAGCGGACATGCCGCGACTCTTCGACGACGTGGATCCTGTTCACGGCCCGGACCAGGGGCTGGACGCGCTCGTCGTCCATGCTCGCCCGTTGCACCCGATCGAAGACCTCTTCGCCTATCAGGAAGATCGCCCACATCGACGGGCCGCCGCCCACCGCCTTGAAGACCCGGCCACCGTGGTGCACGATCGGCGGGATGCCGTACTGCGGCGTGCCCATCTTGCCCAGCAGCCGGGCGAACATGACCGAGTGGCGCGTCTCGTCCCCGACCTCGGTGAGCGCGAACCGGGCGTGCGCCGTGCGCGGATCCTGATGGTAGATCTTCCTGAGAAAGAGGTGCATCAGGCTCAGCTCGAGCCAGATGCCCACCGCGGTCTGGCTGGCGAACTCGTGCTTGGACAACTCGATCCGCTGGTCCTCGGTCATCCGCTCCCACAGGGCCGTGCCATAAAGGGAGACGCGTTCCGGCGGCAGGAAGGGCGCCTTCTCCTCGAAGGCGGCCTCCCAGTCGATTTCCTGGTCCGGATCGTAGGAGGCACGCGCCGCGGAGCGTATCAGCCGGGTCGCGGTGCGTTCGCGATCACCGACCCGTAGAGCACCGTTCATTGGAGCAGACCACTCCGTCCTTGGGAAGCACCGTGCGGTGGCGGTCGCGTCGCACGCGGCGGCCGGGCCATGGATTATGCAGGCGCCGGCCCGACCGGACTTAGTCACGAACATGACTATTACTCGACTTTGTTTTGTTCGATCGACGACAATCCAGCCCGGCCGTCAGGCGCATCCGGCATGCCGCCGGCGGTGTCTGGTGAGTTTTTAGAACGTGAGTGTGATCCAGCACAATTCGGCAGACCGACCACTGTGCGGCAGCACAGGCCGGCCGGTTCTAGTGCTGAACGTTATAGTTCCGCCCGGACGAATATGCCCGTGCGCCATCTGGGCCACGGCATCTGCGCCGGCCTACGGTAAGCCCGCGTTGAACACGTTGGGTTTCGCCATCAGGCGCAGTCGCGGCATGTCCCTCGCGGGCGTGCCCCATGAGATCTGCCAGATCACGGTCTTCCCCACTCGTACGACTGCTGCCCGCCCGCATCCTTACTGATTGGAGTCGTCATGTCCGAGATCAGCCGCCGTTCCCTGCTCGCGGGCGCCGCGGCCACCGCGGGGCTGGCCGCCGTCGGAGCAGCGCGGACGCCGGCGCGGGCCGCCGCGAAGGCGCGGGTCCCGGTCACGCGGTCGCAGGAGCGCGTCGTCATCATCGGATCCGGGTTCGGCGGCGGCGTGACCGCGCTGCGGTTCGCGCAGGCGGGCGTCCCCTGCCTGGTCCTGGAACGCGGCATCTGGTGGCGCACCGGACCCAACGCCGAGACCTTCCCGCACGCCGCCTCCCCCGACAAGCGGATGTTCTGGCTCGGCTCCACACCGCAGATCTTCGGGATCTCCGCCGACCCCTTCGAGCACTACACCGGGCTGCTGGAACAGGTCGCCGGCAACGGCATGGACATGATCGTCGCGGCCGGCGTCGGCGGCGGATCGCTGGTCTACCAGGGCATGACGCTCCAGCCCACCCGCGATGCCTTCAACGCCAACCTCCCCGAGCAGCTCGACTACACCAGGATGGACCAGGTCTACTACCCGCGCGTCGCCCAGATGCTGCAGATCGAGACCGCCCCCGACGAGCTGATCAACAGCCCCACCTACCAGCCCGCCCGCGTCTTCGCCAAGGACGTCCAGCGCGCCGGCCACCCCCTGTCGAAGATCCCGATGCCGATCGACTGGGACTACGCGCTGCGCGAGCTCAAAGGGGAGATGAAGCCGTCCTACACCAACGGCGACTGCGCCCTGGGCGTCAACAACGGCGGCAAGCACTCGGTCGACGTCACCTACATCGCCGCCGCCCAGGCCACCGGCCTGGTCACCGTCGCGACCCAGCACAACGTCACCGACGTGGCAATGACCTCCGACGGCCGCTGGGAGATCCACGTCGACCGCATCGGCACCGACGGCACCGTCCTGGAGAAGAAGATCATCACCGCGAAGGCGCTGGTCATGGCCGCCGGAACCGCCGGCACCACCAGGCTGCTCATGCGCGCCGCCGCCAAGGGCCAGATCCCGGACATGCCCGACGGGCTGGGCACCGGCTGGGGCTCCAACGGAGACCGCATCTACGTCTGGACCGACCTGGAGGACGACTTCGGCGACCCCCAGGGCGGCCCCGTCGTGTACGGCAGCCTGGAATGGGACGACCCGAACACGGCCAACACCGTCATCCAGGCCTCGCTGCCGCCCACCGGCGGCGACATCCGGTCCACCATGATCGTCGGGTACGGGGTCAGCAAGGGCCGCGGCCGGTTCGTCTACGACTCCGGCAAGGACGACGCCGTGCTGCAGTGGCCCAAGGGCGCCGACGACACCATCTACAAGCGGATCAACGAGCGGATCACCAAGATCGCCGGCTCGCTGTCGGTGCTCACCGACACCACCGGCGCCTACCCCTCCACCTGGCACCCGCTCGGCGGAGCCCCGATGGGGACGGTCTGCGACCTCTCCGGCCGCGTCCAGGGCCACCGCGGCCTGTACGTGCTCGACGGCGCGCTGATCCCCGGCACCACCGCCGCCTGCAACCCCTCCATGACCATCGCCGCCATCGCCGAACGCGCCACCGACGACATCGTCGCCCACGACGCCGGCACCGTCTTCTGACGATTCGGCGACCGATAAGGAGAGAATGTGCGATACACGGCCGCCTACGCGATGGCCGGACTCGGGGCCTTTCTGGTGGCCGCCGCGCTCCTTCTGCATCTCTATGTGGGACCGAGTCTGATGCGGGCGCCATCGAACGTGTACAAGGTCGTCACGCTCCAAGCGAACAATGCGACATACTTCGATGCGGCGTCGCCGCGCCGGCGTACGGGTGCCACGGTCACCGCGACCACGACCGTCCGCGGAGACACGGCCGCGAGTGCCGGGCACATCGTGACCTGGGACTCCTTCACCATGATGCAGGACCTGCCGGGCAAGACCACCGTGGGGTACCCGAAGATCCGGCTCGCCTTCGACCGGCGCACCGGACGACTCGTCAACTGCTGCGGCGCGAACATCGACGGAGGCGGCCGGCGCCCGGCCGCCACGCCCCCGCGTCTCTGGCAGGGCAAGAGCATCGGGATCTCGAGGTGAGAGCCCCTGGCGGGTGACATACGACAAGACGGCTCGCGCCGCCTAAGGGCGCGGAGGACATCTTCCCCAAAGCGATCGCAACGTCAAGGCCCTCGAAGTTACGCCGCCTCCCCAGGGACCGATGATTCCGGCGGCCGGGCACGGTCTGTACTACCGACGTCGATCGCAACTCGGAGGAAGACCATGACCAGCAAAGCACTGCCGCCCGTCGTCGACGCGGAGACCTGGCGACGCCACCTCGACGAGCTGCGGGCGCGGGAGAAGGCCGCGACCCGGGAACTCGACGCGATCGCCGCGCAGCGCCGCCGGATGCCGATGGTCGAGATGCCCGACTACACCCTCGAGGGCGAGGAGGGCCCGGTCCGGCTGGCCGACGTCTTCGCCGGCCTGTCCCAACTGATCGTCTACAACCACATGTGGTTCCCCGGCGAGACCTGGCAGTGCCCGGGCTGCACGGGATTCACATCGCAGTTCACGCGGCTGGAGTTCCTGGGCGCCTACGACGCCCGCTTCGCCATCGTCACCCAGGGCCCGATCGACGAGGCCCTCGCCTACAAACGGCGGGTCGGCAACAAGATGACCTGGTACTCCACGGCGAACAGCCCCTTCGGCACGGACGTGGGCGCCCCTCCCGGCGGCGGCTTCGCGGTCAACGTCTTCCTGCGCGACGGCGACACCGTCTACCGCACCTGGCACACCGACGGCCGCGGCACCGAGCAGCTCAGCCACACCTTCCCCCTCATCGACCTGCTGCCGTACGGGCGCCAGGAGGAGTGGCAGGACGTGCCCGAGGGCTGGCCCCAGTCCCCGACCTACAGCCGCTGGCCCGGCAGCAAGGACATAGCCGCCCTCTACGGCGAGGACGGCTGAAACAGGACCGGTCCCGGCCGCGCAGGCGACCGGGACCGGCGACGGTCAGTCGGCGCAGATCGCGTACACGCTGATGCCGACGTCGTTGTAGCCGATCTGGCGGCCGAGCGCGATCCAGCCGCGCCCGTCCTGCGTCGGGAACGACCCGACGAGGATGGCGCCGTTGCCCTGGGCCTCGGCGCCGCCCCCGAGAACGTGCTTGGATCCGGGGCAGTAGAGGGTCCGTCGCTGGAAGTTGGGGACGTTGGCGTTCGGGAGGGTGACGATCTGGTAGCCCGCCGGGAGCTGGGCGGCCCGCTCCGGGGACCGGCGGCCCTCCGTGCTCTGAGCGCTGGCGACGCCGGCGGACGCCAGGCAGGTCGCCGCCGCGGCCACGGCCAGTGCCACGGAGGTGGTCTTGAGGGACGGCATGTGCTCTCCTTCTATGTTGATCTCCCGCACCCGCAACACGAGAAGGCGGGGAGCCGAAGAATCCGAACACACAGAGTGTCGCCGCAAACACACAGAGCTTCAATAGCTCTCTGTACACAAGAGATAACGGATAGCATCCAAAATCGATTACGGAGGGTGTTTATCGGCGCCGTAACCCCGCCACCTGCCGCAATGGCCCGCCCCCAGAAAGCCGGCTGGCCTCGTCCGGCCACCCCCTTGCCCCCATACCACTTAGTCCGAGTCTCATCTGCAAAATAGGGGCTGCGACCGGCATCCTTCAGCCGAAGATATGGATGCCGTCGTGTTGGCGGATGGGGACCGTGGGACGGGCGGCCAGGGCGTCTTGGACTCGGATGGCGAAGGCTTCGTTTGCCAGCTCGACCACCTCGTCGGCGGTCACCCAGCGGAAGGCGGAGGTCTCGTCGGATTCTCGGAGGGAGCCGGCCTCGGCCTTGCAGCGGAAGACCAGGGCCACGATGCCGCGGGCCATGTTCTTGTAGACGCCGGTAAGGGCGACCGGCGTCACGTCCAGGCCGGTCTCTTCCCGGACCTCGCGGCGAAGGCCCGTGATGATGTCCTCATCCTGCTCCAGGACGCCGCCGGGCGCCTCCCAGTGGCCGTTGTCACGGCGCTGGATCAGGAGGGCTCGCCCCTGGTCGTCGACGACGACCCCCGCCACGCTAACGGAGTGACGGTTGTCGGGCATTTCGCATGCTCCTCGTGCCAGGTCCGGCTACTAGACTCAACGCTAGTACACGTACGTACGAGTTGAGGAGTTGGCGGCGCGTGGGCGAGCTGGGGCTGCCAGACCTGGATCCGACGAGCGACCGGCCGGTCTTCAAGCAGATCGCTGATCATCTGCGGGCGGCAATCGACGGCAAGCAGCTCGCGCCCGGCGAGAAACTCCCTTCGGAGAGCCAGCTGATCGGGCACTACGACGTGGCCCGGATGACGGTACGGCATGCTCTCCAGATTCTGCAGAGCGAGGGGCTGACCGTCGCCGAGCACGGCAAGGGTGTTTTCGTTCGATCGCGGCCGCCAGTACGGAGGCTGGCCTCCGATCGATTTGCTCGGCATCATCGCGAAGAAGGCAAGGCGGCCTTCATCGCCGAAGCCGAAGAGGCCGGCGTCAAACCATCGGTCGACTCCATCAGCGTCACGGAAGGCACGCCGACGCCAGATGTTGCGTCGAAGCTGGATCTCGCGAGTGGTGAGCTGGTCATCGTCCGGGCGCGTCGGTATCTGCTCAACGGGCACCCCGTGGAAACGGCGACCTCATACATTCCAGCCTCGATCGCTCGCAACTCGCAGATCGCGCAGTCCGACAGCGGCCCCGGCGGAATCTACGCCCGCCTTGAGGAGCTCGGTCATCGCCTCGACCGCTTCACCGAGGAGATCAGAGCCCGGATGCCGTTGCGCAATGAGGCCCGGGCGCTGAAGCTCGCGCCCGGCGTACCGGTGTTCCATCTGGTGCGCACGGCCTATGACCAGGACGGACGACCGGTCGAGGTCTGCGACACGGTCATGTCGAGCGACGCGTACGTCCTCTCGTACGAGCTTCCAGCCCGGTAGCACTGGACTCGTCTAGACGAGTTGTGTCAGAGTCAACGCACTCATCTAGACGTCTAGATGTCATTGGCGCTCGCCGCCAGCCTTCAGGAGGACTTGGTCATGAACGATCTCGACACGCGACACGAGCCGGACGGTTCCTGGCGTATCGCGGCTCTGGCGCTGGTGGAGGCGCTGGGGCGACGCGGACTGGATGCTCGGCTGTGCGGCCACGGTGTGGTGCGGGCGAGCAACCCGGCAGGTGAGCCCGACCCCGATGACCCATTTGGAGCGTTGATGCATCCGGGGTTGCGGCAAGAGGTGCTGTGCCACCGCCGCGATGGCGCGTTGTGGTGGTTGTGGGTGTGGACGGGCCCCACCCGTCAGTCCCCGCCGGAGCTGGAGCCATTGTGCCCGGCAGCAGAGACGGACAAGGCGGCGGAACGAATCGCGCGGGTCCTGGCGGTGCCGTTTACGGATTCCTCAGGCGGCTCGTGATGGGCACTGTTCGAGTCGTCCTGCCGGCCGGGTTGAGCGGGCGACCGGTCGCGCAGCAGATCGAGCGCGAATTCCGGGCGTCTGCGCCTGGTACGGGCAAGCCACCGGATCAGGGTGGGCGATGGGGGTTCGGGGTGCTCCTCGGCTTGTCGAAGCACTGAGCCCTCAGCAGTTGAGGGACGCGATCGTCAGCGCACAGCATCGACGCCCGAGCGCCGCCCGGTGAGGGCAGGGGGCTCTGCTTCGCGGCTAATGGCATGGCAGTGGCACGAAACCCCGTTCCCTCGCTGTGGAACGGGGCCTTTTCGCTGGTGGGCGCGGACGGTTTCGAACCGCCGACTCCTCGCTTGTAAGGCGAGTGCTCTACCCCTGAGCTACGCGCCCGCGTGCTCGTGACCGGGAAAGCGTACCTGGTTCGGTGGGGCGATCGCGAAACGGTCAGGAGGCGGGGGCGAGGCGGGTGAGGGCGGCGGCGAGGTGGTCGGCGGACGGGTCGGTGAGGTTGCCGAGGAGTGTGAGGGCGAAGCGCATCAGGGGCGGGTTGGCGAGGCCGGCGCGGGTGGCGGCGCGCATGACCAGGGGGTTCTCGATGGCGCGGGCGAAGGTGCGGCCGAGGGTGAAGGGGCGGCCGTTGGCCTGGCGGATCGCGGACGGGTAGGTGTAGAGGGCGCGTTCGCGGGCGCCGGGGGTGGGGGCGGCGAGGGCCGCTCGGACGGTCTCGGCGGCGATGCGGGCGGCTTCGAGGGCGTAGCCGATGCCCTCACCGGTGGACGGGTTGATCATGCCTCCGGAGTCGCCGGTGAGCAGGAGGCCGGGGAGGTAGTGGGGGCGGCGCGTGTAGCCCATGGGGAGGGCGGCGCCGCGGAGGGGGGACACGGCGTTGTCCTCGGTGAAGCCCCAGTCCGGTGGTGTGCGGGCCAGCCAGCCGTCCAGGAGACGGCGGGTGTCGGCGTGCGCGGTGCGCAGGAGGGCGACGCCGACGTTGCAGGTGCCGTCGCCCATGCCGAACACCCAGCCGTATCCGGCGGGGACGAGGTCGAGCCAGGCTTCGAGGTAGGGGTCGTCGTGGCGGGGGCTGCGGTAGTAGCGGCGGGCGGCGGTGCCGATCGGGCGGTCGCGGCGGGGATGCAGGCCGAGGGCGACGGAGAGCCGGGAGGACGCGCCGTCGGCGGCGATGACGATCGGGGCGCGGTGCTCGCCGGCGTCGGTGCGGACGCCGGTGACGCGGCCCGTGCGGTCCCGGAGGGGGGCGGTGACCTTGGTGTTCTGGGAGAGGACGGCGCCGGCGGCGACGGCGTGGCGGGCGAGGATGTCGTCGAGGTCGTGGCGGGTGCGGGTGAGGCCGAAGGGCGGGTACCCGGTGTCGGGCCAGGGCAGTTCGAGGCGGCGGTCGCCGGCGATCAGGCGGAGGCCGCGGTTGCGGAACCAGCCGGGGGCGTCGATGTCGACGCCGAGGTCGAGGAGTTCCCGGACGGCCCGCGGCGTCAGGCCGTCGCCGCAGACCTTCTCGCGGGGGAACGCGGACTTCTCCAGCACGTGGACGTCGAGGCCGGAGCGGGCGAGGTGGCAGGCGGCGGCGGAGCCGGCCGGTCCGGCTCCGACCACGATGACGTCGGGCATGCCGACATCGTGCCCCGGCCGCCGGTTGCGAATCAGGTTCCGTGGTCGAGGTGCCGGTTGAACCAGTCGGCGGCCTGCGTGGTGACCTCCTCGAGGGCGCCCGGTTCCTCGAACAGGTGGGTGGCGCCGGAGACGACGTGCAGTTCGGCGGCCTCGAGATGCCGTTCGGCCTGCTCGTTGAGGCGGAGCACCTCGGGGTCGGCGCCGCCGACGATCAGCAGGACGGGCACGCGGACGCGGGGCAGCGACGGACCCGCGAGGTCGGGGCGGCCGCCTCGCGAGACGACGGCGCCGACCCCCGGACGGGCCGCGGCGGCGGCGAGCGCGGCGGCGGCGCCGGTGCTGGCGCCGAACAGGCCGATCCGCAGGCCCGCGGTGTGCGGCGCGGCCTCCAGTCCTTCGGCGAGCGCGTCGACGGTGCCGACCAGCCGCATGGTCAGCAGTTCGATGTCGAAGCGGAGGGCGGCGGTGACCCGGTCGACCTGGTCCTCCTGCTCGGTGAGCAGGTCCAGGAGGAGGGTGCCGATGCCGGCGGCGTTCAGGCCCTGCGCGACGGCCCGGTTGCGGGGGCTGTGCCGGGAGCTGCCGCTACCGTGCGCGAACACCACCATGCCCGCCGGGTCGTCCGGGATGGCGAGGTCGCCGGCCAGCTCGGCGTCCGGCAGCTTCAGCGTGATCATGTGTTGGGGGGTTCCGCGCTGATGTCGGCCAGCGCCGAGCGCTCGTCGCGCTGCACCGCGAGGTCGCCGATCGACACCATCCCGATCGGGCGGTCGCCGTCCACGACGGGGAGCCGCCGGACGGCGTGCCGGCGCATCAGCCGGACGGCCTCGTCGGCGTCCTGCTCCGGCGCCACCGTCACCATGTTGGTGCTGCAGATGTCGCCGACGGTGGTGTTCCCGACGTCCTTCTGGACGGCGACGGCGCGGACGACGATGTCGCGGTCGGTGACCAGCCCACGCAGGCGCCCCTCGTGCACCACCAGGACGTCGCCGATGCCGTGCCGGCGCATCAGGTCGCTCACCGTGACCAGCGTGGTGTCCGGGGACACCGCCACCGGCACCGGCGTCATCACTTCGTTCACTCTCTGGGCCATGGGCGAGCCTCCCCCCTCCGGGGCTCGCCTACCCAGCGCCCGGCCGGATATGTCAGGGCGCCCGCCGGGTCACGGCGCGGAGTCGGGGCCCTCCTGCTCGGCCAGGAACCGCTCGAACTGCGCGCCGAGCTCGTCCGCGGTCGGCATGTCCTGCGACTCGGCGAGCAGGCTGTCGCGCTCGGCGGCGCCGGCGAACGCGTCGTACTGCTGCTCCAGCGCCCGGACGACCTTCTCGACCTCGGCATTGCCGTCGACCTGCTCGGCGATGTCGGCGTCGGTGGCGGCGGCGGCCTCGCGGAGCCGCTCGTTCGGCAGCACCAGCCCGGTCGCGGCGACGATCTGGTCGAGGGCGGCGACCGCGGCGGCCGGGTAGGCCGACTGGGCCAGGTAGTGCGGGACGTGCACGGCCAGGCCGAGGGCGTCGTGGCCCGCCTCGCCGAGCCGCAGCTCGAGCAGCCCGGCGGCGCTGCCCGGCACCTGGACCTTGTCGAACCAGGTGTTGCGGGTGATCAGCTCGGGCCGGGTGGCGTGCGAGGTGACGCCGACCGGGCGGGTGTGCGGCACGCCCATCGGGATGCCGTGGAACCCGACGACGAGCCCGACGTCCAGCTTCTTCACCAGGTGCACGACGGACCGGGTGAAGCCCTCCCAGAGCCGGTCGGGCTCGGGCCCGGACAGCATCAGGAACGGGCTTCCGACGTCGTCCCGGAGCAGCCGCACCACCAGCTCGGGCGCGTCGTAGGACGCCCAGTGGTCGCGGTCGAAGGTCATCGCCGGGCGGCGCGCCCGGTAGTCGATCAGGGAGTCGACGTCGAAGCGGGCGATGACGCGGTGCTCCAAGGCCTCCAGCAGGTGCTCGCGCACGAGCTGCCCGGTGGATCCGGCGTCCACGAAGCCGTCGAGGCTGTGCAGCAGCACCGGACCGGTCATCTCCGGCAGGTCGGTGTCCAGCTCGTACAGATCCTCAGGGTTCAGCAACTTCTCCCCCACCTCTTCATGTCTGGTCTTAACACTAGGACATGAAGAGGTGAATCCCTTTCCCGACTGTGATCGCCGCCTCATTCGGAGTGCCGCGGATCACACCGGTCACGTGAATACCCGGCTGGTGAGGAAGTCGTCCGGTTCGAGGGTGGTGAGGGCGGCGCGGTCGACCTCACCGGCGGCGGCCAGGAGGCGGTTGGCGTGGCGCAGGCGCGCGCGCTCGATCGCGTTGCGGACGGAGCGGGCGTTGGCGAAGCGCGGCTGGACGCGACGCCGGTCGAGGTAGTCGCGGAAGACCGGTTCGGTCTCCGGGGCCAGGACGTACCCTTCGCGCCGCATCATCAGGTGCCCGATGGCCTCCAGCTCGTCCGGCTCGTAGTCGGGGAAGTCGATGTGGTGGGCGATGCGGGAGCTCATGCCGGGGTTGGACGCGAAGAAGGAGTCCATGCGGTCCTTGTAGCCCGCCAGGACGACGACGAGGTCGTCCCGCTGGTTCTCCATGACCTGCAGCAGGATCTCGATGGCCTCCTGCCCGTAGTCGCGCTCGTTCTCGGCCCGGTACAGGTAGTACGCCTCGTCGATGAACAGGACTCCGCCCATGGCGCGCTTGAGGACCTCCTTGGTCTTCGGGGCGGTGTGGCCGACGTACTGGCCGACGAGGTCGTCGCGGGTGACGGAGACGAGGTGGCCCTTGCGGATGTAGCCGAGCCGGTGGAGCAGCTCGGCGAGCCGGACTGCGACGGTCGTCTTCCCCGTTCCGGGGCTGCCGGTGAAGCACATGTGCAGGTTGGGGCGTCCGGAGTCGATGCCGAAGCGCGCGCGGACGCGGTCGACCAGCAGCAGCGCGGCGATCTCCCGGATGCGGGTCTTCACCGGTGCGAGGCCGACGAGTTCGGTGTCGAGGGCGTCCAGGACGTCGTCGGCGTGCGACTCGGCGCGCTCCTTGGCGAGGTCGACGCGGGCGTCGGGCGGCAGCGGGGGCGGTGCGCCCGGCGGGGCCGGCTCCCCGGCGGCGGGAGCGTGGGGTGGGGCCGCCGGGGAGCCGTTTTCGGAGGGTCGCATGCCGAACCCGGGACGGTCGCTCAACCCGTGTCCCCGTAGCGCTCGCCTTCGGGACGGTCCGTCGCGTACGAGTGCAGCGTGTACCGGATGCGCCGGTCGGAGGTCTCCTCGCGGTCGAGGCGGAACCCGGGCTCCGCGGGCGGGCGCTGCACGATGAACGACAGCGCGGTGGTCTGGCGCCCGTAGTGCGCGTCGTAGGCGTTCAGCCGGATGTAGTGGTTCGGGTACGCCTTGCGGCATTCCTTCACCTCGTACAGGACGCCGGCTGGGTCGGCGAGGTCGAACATGGGCAGTCCCCACATCTCCCAGTAGGAGTTGCGCGGGTGCGGGTCGTCGGTGAACTCGACCGAGCAGGGCCAGCCCCGGTCCAGCGCGTACGCGATCTGCTTGGCGATCTCGTCGTCGGTCAGGTCGGGCAGGTAGGAGAAGGTGCCTTGGGTGATCCGCATGTCACACCCTCACAGGGGTCTCGACGGCGTCGGGGGTGTCGGTGGAGGCGTAGGTGAAGGTGATGTCGCCCCAGGTGGAGAGGGCGACGTCCAGTTCGCGGCTGTTCCTGGCGGCGGCGCGCAGGATGTCCGGGCCCTCGGCGAGGTAGTCGCGGCCCTCGTTCCGCGCCTTGATCATCGCTTCGAGCGCGACGCGGTTGGCGGTGGCGCCGGCGGCGATGCCCATCGGGTGGCCGATCGTCCCGCCGCCGAACTGCAGGATCGAGTCCTCGCCGAGGTAGTGCAGGAGCTGGTGCATCTGCCCGGCGTGGATGCCGCCGGACGCGACGGGCATGCAGCCGGGCAGCGACGCCCAGTCCTGGTCGAAGTACAGGCCCTTCACCGGGTCGGCGGGCGTGTGGTCGAGGCGGAGCGTGTCGTAGTAGCCGCGGACGCTGTTGGGGTCGCCCTCCAGCTTCCCGACGACCGTCCCGGCGTGGATGTGGTCGACGCCGGCGAGGCGCATCCACTTGGCGATGACGCGGAAGTTCACGCCGTGGTTCTTCTGCCGCGTGTAGGTGGAGTGCCCGGCGCGGTGCAGGTGCAGCAGGACGCCGTTCCCGCGCGCCCACTTGGCCATCGACTGGATCGCCGTGTACCCGATGGTCAGGTCGATCATGACGACGACGCTGCCGAGGTCCTTGGCGAACTCGGCGCGCTCGTACATGTCCTCCATCGTCGCGGCGGTGACGTTGAGGTAGTGGCCCTTGACCTCGCCCGTCGCGGCCTGCGCCCGGTTGACGCCCTCCATGCAGTACAGGAACCGGTCGCGCCAGCGCATGAACGGCTGGGAGTTGATGTTCTCGTCGTCCTTGGTGAAGTCGAGGCCGCCGCGCAGGGCCTCGTAGACGACGCGCCCGTAATTGCGGGCCGACAAGCCGAGCTTCGGCTTGACGGTCGCACCGAGCAGCGGGCGTCCGAACTTGCCGAGGTACTCGCGCTCCATGACGATGCCGTGCGGCGGCCCCTGGAACGTCTTCAGGTAGTGGGTCGGGATCCGCATGTCCTCCAGGCGCAGCGCCTTCAGCGCCTTGAACCCGAAGACGTTGCCGATGATGGACGACGTCAGGTTCGCGATCGACCCCTCCTCGAACAGGTCGAGGTCGTAGGCGATGTAGGCGGTGAACTGGTTCTCCTGGCCCGGGACCGGCTCCACTTTGTAGCACTTGGCCTGGTAGTTCTCGTAGGAGGTGAGCCGGTCGGTCCACACGACCGTCCAGGTGGCGGTGGACGACTCGCCCGCGACGGCCGCGCCGGCCTCCTCCGGCGGGACGCCCGGCTGCGGCGTGATCCGGAAGGCGGCGAGGATGTCGCTGTCCTTCGGCTCGTAGTCGGGCCTCCAGTAGCCCATCTCCGCGTAGGGGATCACGCCCGCCGACCATCTGCCCGAACTCATCGCCGATCTCCTTCGCGTGCCGGGCGGGACGCGGCGGCTCCGTCCCGCGAAGGACGGCATGCCCAGGGGATGGGGGCGGAGCGCCGCGTCCCGGCCAAGTGGAACCGTGACGCGTCGAGCTTCGCCTCCCCACACTTGCGCTGTCCATCAAGTGTTCTACGGTGACCATCAAGTATTCACTTGAATGAGGAGGCCGGACGTGACAGAGGCACGGCTGCGGACGTTGGTCGCGCTGTCCGACACCGGGTCCGTGCGGGCGGCGGCGCTCCGGCTGTACGTGACGGAGTCGGCGGTGTCGGCGGCGGTGTCCGCGCTCACCCGCGACCTCGGCGTCCCGCTCGTCCGGCGGGTGGGGCGCGGCGTCCGGCTGACCCCGGCCGGGACCGTCTACGCCGGGTACGCGCGGCAGGTGCTCGGCCTGCTGGAGGAGGGACGGGCGGCGGCGCGCGGCGCGGCGGATCCGGGCCACGGCACGCTGCGGCTGGCGGCGGTGACGACGGCCGCCGACCAGATCCTGCCCGAGCTGCTCGCCTCGTTCCGGACGCGCTGGCCCGACGTGGAGCTGACCCTCGAGGTGGGCCCGCGGCGGCAGGTGTGGAGCAGCCTCGCCGCCCACGAGGCCGACCTCGTGCTGGCGGGCCGTCCGCCCTCCGACGCCGCCGCGACCGTGCTGGCGACGCGTCCGAACGAGCTGGTCGTGGTCGGCGCACCGGACGTCGCGGACGGCTTCTCCCCCGCCCGGACGCCGTGGGTGATGCGCGAGCCGGGGTCGGGGACGCGGGCGTCCGCGGACGCCTACCTGGCCGAACGGGAGGTCGCGCCGCCCCGGCTCGTCCTCGGCTCGAACGGCGCGGTGATCGCGGGCGCGGCGGCGGGGCTCGGGGTGGCGCTGGTGTCGCGGGACGCGGTCGGCGCCGAGCTCGCGGCGGGACGCCTCGTGGTGATCGACATGCCGGGGATGCCGCTCGACCGCCCCTGGCACGCCGTCGCGGGCGCCGCGCCGACCCCGACGACGCTGCTGTTCGTCCGGCACCTGCTGAACGCGCCCGCCTGGACCGCGCCCGGCTCCCGCTAGGGAAGGCTCCACAGGGGTACCGACAGCAGGATGAGGCTCACGCCGATGAGCGCGACCGCGACGGACCGTCCGCCGTCGCCGCCGCCCGGCACCGCCGCGGGCCGCAGGACGCCGAGGAGGGACCAGCAGAGGCAGAGCACGGCGACCACGTCCATCGCCACGGCGAGCCCGATCACACCACCATCCCCCTCGTAGTAGAGGCCAACAGTAGGGCATACGCAGGCATGGGCCGGGCGCGCGCGACGATCCGAGTGGAGTCGCTCACATCGGCGGCCCAGGGCGCTCGCGATGGTTCCACGACGGGACAGAATCTGGTTCGGTACAGGGTTACCACTGGTACCGGGGAGAGGCGCGGCCATGACCACCGACCGTCCGTACGACATCGTGCTGTTCGGCGCCACCGGCTTCACCGGCGCCCTGACCGCCGAGTACCTGGCCGGGCACGCCGACCCGGGCACGCGCTGGGCGCTGGCCGGCCGCAACCAGGCCAAGCTCGCCGCCGTCCGCGACCGGGCCGCCGCGATCGACCCCGCCTGCGCGGAGCTCCCGCTGCTGCACGCCGACACCAACGACCCGTCCTCCATCGAGGAGATCGCGCGGTCGGCCAAGGTCGTCATCACGACGGTCGGACCGTACGTGCAGTACGGCGAGCCCCTGGTCGCGGCCTGCGCGCGCGCCGGGACCGACTACGTCGACCTCACCGGCGAGCCCACCTTCGTCGACCGGATGTACGTGAAGTACCACGACGAGGCGGTCCGCACCGGCGCCCGCATCGTCCACGCCTGCGGCTTCGACTCGATCCCGCACGACCTCGGCGCCTACTTCACCGTGAAGCAGCTGCCCGAGGGCGTCCCGCTGCACGTCGAGGGGTTCCTGCGCGTGCACGGCGACGCGTCGGGCGGCACCATCGCCTCCGCGGTCGGCATCTTCGCCGACGTGACCGGCATGATGCGCGCCGAGCGCGAGCGGCGCCGCGCCGAGGGGCGGCCGGAAGGCCGGACGGTCCGGATCTCGCGGCGGCCCGCGCCGCGGGCGCGCGTCGGCGGCGGCTGGACGCTCCCGCTGCCGACCATCGACCCGCAGATCGTCGCCCGGTCCGCCGCCGCGCTCGACCGGTACGGCCCGGACTTCTCCTACGGCCACTACCTGGCGGTCAAGCGGCTGCCCGTCGCCGCCGGGATGGCGGTGGGCTCCGGTGCCCTGCTCGCACTCGCGCAGCTCCCGCCCGCCCGGTCGCTGCTGCTGCGGCTCCGCGCGCCGGGCGAGGGGCCGTCCCCGGAGCGGCGCGCCCGCAACTGGTTCAGCGTGAAGTTCGTCGGCGAGGGCGGCGGGAAGCGCGTCGTCACCGAGGTCGCCGGCGGCGACCCCGGCTACGGCGAGACCGCGAAGATGCTCGCGCAGTCCGCGCTGTGCCTGGCCCACGACGACCTGCCGAAGACGTCCGGTCAGGTCACCACGGCCACCGCGATGGGCGACGCGCTGATCGCCCGGCTCATCGCCGCCGGCATCGCCTTCCGCACCCTCACCCGCACCTGACCCGGTTGGGGCGGGCGGGGACGGGGATGACGGCTTCGACGGTCGTGCCGACGCCCGGGCGGCTGGTGACGGTGACGCGGCCGCCCAGCAGCTCGGCGCGCTCGCGCATGCCGCGCAGTCCGTAGGAGTCGGTGCGCCGGGGCCGCTCGGCGCGTGCGCCCTGCGCGAACACGTCCCGTACGGAGAACCCCCTGCCGTCGTCGGTGACCTTCAGCCGGACCCGGCCGCTCGCGTGCTCCAGCAGCAGGTCCACGCACGTCGCCGACGCGTGCCGCAGGCTGTTGCCGACGGCCTCCTGCGCGATCCGGTACAGCGCGGTCTGCACATGGTCGGGAAGCTCCTCCTCCAGCTCGCCCTCCACGGTGACGCTGACGTCGAGGACACCGGACGGCCCCGGACCGTCGCCCGCCTCGCGGGCGAGCGTCGCCAGCGCCGCCGACAGGCCGAGGTCGTCCAGCACGGGCGGGCGCAGCCCGCCGATCGCGGCCCGCGTCTCCGCCGCCGCCAGCTCGCACAGCTTCCGCGCGATCATGATCTGCGCGAGGCCCTCCGGATGGTGCTCCGGCAGCGCCCGCTCCGCCGCCGACAGGTGGAAGCCGAGGCTGGCCAGGCGCTGCGCGATGCCGTCGTGGATCTCCCGGCTGAGCCGGGACCGCTCGGCCTCCTGCGCCTCCACGGCCCGCTCGGCGAACCGCTCGGCGGCGTGCTCGCGCTCGCGGGCCGTCCGCAGCCGCCGGCACGAGCACAGCACCGGCGCGAACAGCTCCGCCAGCGCGGTGACGAGCGCGACGTCGTCGTCCGGGCACGGACCTGCGGACCGCACGTCGACGACGGCGATCGTGGTGATCCCGCTGCGGACGGGAATCGCGACGCCTCGTCCGTCCGTGTGCGCGCGGGCACGGCCATGGGCGGCCACCCAGCCCACATCGCCCTCCCCTAGCGGGACGGCCGGGCCCGACCATTCGAGAGCCCGTTCCTCGTCGTCCAGTACGTACACGTCGCAGAACGTCAGCGCGCGCGCCGACCGGACGACCAGCCCGGCCAGCTCCTCGGCCATCCGCGGCAGCTCCCGGTCCGAGCAGGCCACCGCGACGATCCGGACGAGCAGGTCGTTGCCGCGCCCGGCGAGCAGCTCCGCCGGCGAAGGCGGCGACGACGAGGAGGGCGACGCCGTCACCGGAACAGCCCCTCGCGCAGCGCGACCGCGATCGCCGCGGACCGGTCGGTCACCTCGAGCTTGCGGTACAGCGCCCGCAGATGGCTCTTCACCGTCTCCTCGCTCAGCACCAGCCGGGCCGCGATCGCCTTGTTGGACAGCCCGCCCACCAGCAGCGACAGCACCTCGCTCTCGCGCTGCGTCAGCCCCCGGTTCGCGCCGGGCCAGAACTCGCCGCGGGTCAGCCGGGCCGCCGTCACCGCCATCCGCCCGGCGAGCGTCGGATCGACGACGGTCTCGCCCTGCGCGACCTCCTCCAGGCGCCGCACCAGCTCCGGGCCGTCCACCCGTTTCAGCAGGTAGCCGCCCGCCCCGGCACGCAGCGCCTCGAAGACGTACTGCTCGTCGTCGTACACCGACAGGAACACCACCCGCGCCTCGGGGACGCGGCCGGTGAGCAGCCGGCACAGGTCGAGGCCGCTCTCCGGGCCGAGCCGCACGTCCAGCAGGACGACGTCGGGGCGCAGCGTGGTGACCAGGCGGGTGGCCTCCTCCCCCGTCCCCGCCTGCCCCACGACGCGCACCCGCCCGGCGAATCCGGCCAGCATCGCCTGCAGTCCGGCGAGGATCATCTCATGGTCGTCCACCAGGACGACGCGTACGGGGGCGCCCATTCCGGCACGATAACAACGCTCGGCTACTCACCAGTAGCCCCGGTGCGGCCGGGCCTCCCGCGCGCTTCACCCCCGCTCTCCCCCGACCGGGGGACGCGTCCGCGCCGCGGCCCCCGTACTCTCCCTGTCGAAAACCGGATTCCGCAGGACGGAGGAGCAAGGTGCCCCATCGGATTGTGCATATGCTCCGGGCGCGCGGGTCGGGCCGCCGCCCCGTCATGCTCGCCATCGCCGGCGACAGCGCGGCGGGCAAGACCACACTGACCAGGGGGCTTGTGCGGTGTCTGGGGGCCGAACGGATGACGGCCGTCTGCGTCGACGACTACCACCGCTACGACCGGGCCGAACGCGCCGGCAAGCCGTTCACGGCGCTGCACCCGGACTGCAACCACATCGACATCATGGAGCAGCACCTCCAGCTGCTGTCGATGGGCGAGCCGATCCTCAAACCCGTCTACGACCACGCCACCGGCGAGCTCGTCCGGCCGGAGCTGGTCGAGCCCCGCGACTTCGTGATCGTCGAGGGCCTGCTCCCCCTGCACACCCGGCTCGCCCGCGCCTGCTTCGACATCAGCGTCTACCTCGACCCGCCCGAGCCGCTCCGCCACTCCTGGAAGGTCCGCCGCGACTGCGACAAACGCGGCTACAGCCCCGAGCAGGTCATGGCCGAGCTCGCGCGCCGCGAGCCGGAGAGCGCCGCCTACATCCGGCCGCAGCGCAAGTACGCCGACATCGTCGTGCGGTTCGCGCCCGTCGCGGGCCGGCTCGACCCGCCCGGCACGCCCCTGTCGGCCGAGCTGCTGCTGCGCCCGACGATCGACCACCCCGAGCTCGCCGACGTCCTGGACGGCGCGTCCGGCGACGCCGACAAGCCCCTGCACCTGCGGCTGCACCGTGACGACGACGGCCGCCCCGTCGACGCATTGCACGTGCACGGCTACGTCTCGCCCGAGGAGTCCCAGGTCGTGAAGAAGGCGATCTGGGAGCGGCTCGGCGCGCGCGCGGGAGCGGGCCTGCCCGACCCCGACGCCCTGGGCCGCCTGGGCGACGCCGGCACCAGCGACCCCCTGGCCATCACCCAGCTCCTCCTGCTCCCCCACCTGCTGAACACGTTCACTTGCGGCGAGTCGTCGTTATCGCGGCCCGCATAACGACGACTCGCCGCAAGTCGACGACCCCGCGGGCGCGCGGGGAGGCCCCGGGGCTTGACCTGTGCCTCGGGCCGCGCGCACCGCGGCGGCCGGGAGGGCGCCCCAGCGGGCGCAAGGGCGCTCTCCCGGCCCTTCTACAGCTCGTGCCAGGGGATTTCAGGGCGGCCGGGGGCGACGATCGCGAGGGACTGGCCGCCGCGGACCAGCTCGCCCGGGTCGGACGTGAGCCGGAAGCGGGCGTTCGGGCGGTGCGACTCGCCCACGGCGAGGAGCGTGCTGCCGCGGCGCAGCAGGAAGACCGCCACGTCCAGGCGGGGCCACTCGCCGGCGCCCTCGGGGACGTCCACCCGGTACAGGGTGCCGTCGGCGTCGAGGGTGCTGGCGAGGTTGTGGTAGATCGCGGCGACGCCGGGATTGCGGATCGCGACCGCGACCACGGCCGGGTCGTCGATGTCGACCGGCTCGATGTCCGGGCCGATCAGCGCGAGCGCCTCGGTGATCTCGGCGCGGCGGCCGCCGTCGTGCACGCCCGCGAGCAGGTGGACGGGCGGCTCCCCGCGGCGCCGCAGGTAGGCCGAGACGCCCAGCATCACCCGGACGGTCTCGTCGTCGCTGCGGCCGACCACCACGACCGTCCGCGCAGCCTCCAGGCAGGCGCGCCGGTAGGCGGTGTCGTCGAAGGCGACCACGTCGTACAGCTCGGGGTCGGGGTTCTCGCCGGTCAGCTCGCCCGGCCAGAAGACCGTGACGACCGGGGTGCGGGCGTACTCGGGGTCGGCGCGCAGCTGGGTGATGATGGCGCGCAGCCCATCCCGCTCGTACCCGACGACCACGATGTGCCGCTCGACGTGCAACTGCGCCTGGCCGTTGGCCCGCATCGTCCTGCCCTTCGCCATCCAGAGCGTCAGCTCGGCGAACAGCACGAGCCCCGCGGTGAGCCCGGCCACGATCACGATCACGCCGCCGATCCGGCCGCCCGTCGAGGACGGGTAGAGGTCGCCGTAACCGGTGGAGGTGCCGCTGACGAAGAAGTACCAGATGTAGTTCCACGGCTGCTTGATCTCGGCGCCGGGCTTCTCGCACACCGCGATCAACAGCCAGCCGATGCCGAACGCCCCGAGCAGCACCAGCGCCGGCGCGTGCCAGGAGCGCGCCGCGACGCGGTGCGCGAAACGCCGCAGGAAGCTCGACATCCGCGCAGCCTGCCAGCAGGCGAAATGCCGCGTCAAGCCCGAAATGCTCCGGATTGCGACCACAGAACGTGACCGGGCCGGATGTGGCCGGAGGCGGCCAGTGGAGGTCAGCCCGCCGATCAGCCGGCCGGGCCGCGCCGCAGCACCCGGCTCAGCGCCGCCGCGACCTCCTCCGAGAGCCCGCGGTCGTCCCGGGGCACCGCGCTCGAGGGCACCAGGTCGGCCGGACGGGGGTCGTCGCGGACCGCCTCCCGGGTGTGCCCGCAGTCGCGGCACTCGACCTCGCCGAGCCGGCAGACCAGCGCGACGGAACCGCAGGCCGCGCAGCGGTCGAGATCGTCCGCCCAGTCGTGGGCGGTCTGGCAGCCGGGGCAGACCAGCACCTGGTGGTCCGCCCGGACACCGCGTCGCCACGGGCTCGCCCCGCGCACGGGGTCGGTCTGCCGTGCCCCGCAGCGGAAGCAGGGCATCACACCTCCAGGGGTGCGGGGGCCGGAACCGGCCGCGGGACGCCGCCGCGCGGCCGGGACCGGCCCGTTTCGCTCAGAGCCCGGCGAGCGCCTTGCGGTACTCGTCGAGGTCGCGTGCGTCCGGGATGGCGTTCACGACCTTCCAGCGGACCACACCCTGCGCGTCGATGATGAAGGTGCCGCGGACCGCGAGCCCCTTCTCCTCGTCGAACACGCCGTAGCGCTGCGCCGTCCCGCCGTGCGGCCAGAAGTCCGACAGCAGCGGGAACTGGTACTTCTCCTGCTCGGCCCAGGCGCGCAGCGCGAACACCGAGTCGACCGACACGGCCAGCACCTGCACGTCGTCGCCGCCGAGGGTGGGCAGCTCGTCCCTGATCTGGCACAGCTCGCCCGTGCACACGCCGCTGAACGCCAGCGGATAGAACACCAGGACGACGGTCTTCTCGCCCCGGAAGTCCGACAGCTTCACCGGCGTGCCGTGCTGGTCCTTCAGCTCGAAGTCCGGTGCGCTGTCGCCTACCTCAACCGACAAAGCCTCTCCCGCGGATCGTCCCCGCCTGGCGGGGGGTATGGGCGCCCCCACGGGCGTGGGGACGGGCCCAGTCTGCCACCCGCCGCCGGAGCCGGACGGCCCGGCCGCCCGCGCGGCGGCGGACGTCCGGAGCCGTGCGGCTACTTGTGGACCTTGGGCGCGACCAGCCGCGTTCCGGACCACTCCTTCGCGGCGCTGACGCTGCTCGTCTGCGACAGCCCGGCCGTCTGCGCGGCCTCGCCGATGTCGCTGGGCTCCACGTGCCCGTCCCGGCCCGCCTTCGGCGTCAGCAGCCAGATGTTGCCGCCGCCGGTGAGCGGGATCATCGCGTCGGTCAGGCCCTCGAACAGGTCGCCGTCCTCCTCGCGCCACCACAGCAGCACGATGTCGACCACGTCCTCGTAGTCCTCGTCGACCAGCTCGGTCCCCGTGACGGCCTCGACGGAGCGGCGAAGCTCCTCGTCGACGTCGTCGTCGTAGCCGATCTCCTGCACCACCTGGCCCGGCTTGAGGCCGAGCCGTTCGGCCAGGCTGCGCTCAGACTGCGCCTGACCCGCGGTCGCGCTCACGAAAGTCCTCCCATTGTCGTCAGTCCGCACGGTGTCCCGCGCATTTCTCGTCTCCAGGCCCCGTCGTGACGGGCGGCCTGCCCGCACCCGTGCGGTGTTTGCGGGACAGTCCACACAAGTGAGGGCCCCTAGCGCAAGTGTCTTCCCGGCTTTTGGTGGGCTCATTGGCCCGAACACGGCGAGCGTCGTCACAGGACCTCCACAGAAAGTGACAACGCGCGGTCATGCCGTGCCCCCGGGAGGGGAGGATTCCCCCGCTCACCCCGTTCATCCCCGGAGAAAGGACAGCCGGACCTGCCGATCCGGGTTGTCCACGTTGAGGTCGACCAGCGCCACCGACTGCCAGGTCCCGAGCGCGAGCCGGCCGTCCACCACCGGCAGCGTCGCGTACGGCGGGACGAGCGCCGGCATGACGTGCGAGCGGCCGTGCCCCCGCGACCCGTGCCGGTGCCGCCACCGGTCGTCGGCCGGGAGCAGGTCGCCGAGCGCGGCGAGCAGGTCGCCGTCGCTGCCCGCGCCCAGCTCGATGATCGCGATGCCCGCGGTGGCGTGCGGCACGAACACGTGCAGCAGGCCGTCGCCGCCGGCCGCGCCGGCGAACCGCTCGCACTCGGCCGTGATGTCGTGCACGGCCTCCTGCGTCCCGGTGGCCACCCGGACCACGGTGCTCTCCATGATCGCAGGTGTACCCGATCCGCGGCGCCGGACGCATCCCGGCGCGCGCGGATCCGGGCGGGGCCGGGACGCGTCGGGCCCGTCCGCTACCGGGCGGGGTGCCCGGCGGTCTCGCGGGACTCGACGACGGCGTCCGGCCCCGGGTAGACCAGCGTCTGGTGGCCGTCCTCGAACCGGACCACGTACGGCGGGCCGCCGCTCTCGCCGCGGATCTCGATGATCTCGCCGACGCGGTCGTGCTGGCCCACGACGGTGCCGTGGACGTGCAGCAGGTCCCCGATTCGCGCGTGCATGGCTCCCCTCCGTTCTCCTCGAAAAACGGGTCCTCGAAAGGTGCGTACCCCGGTTGACCGGGGAGAATGGTTACCGGTTGGTAGAGATGCGTTAGCCGTCACGAACGACGACGATGGATCACGAAACCAGGCGGTGAGACACCTCCGCCGGGGACCGCGGGACCGCCGAACGGCGGCCGGGTCCCCACCAGCAAAGACGGCAAGCACAGAGGGGATCCCGTGGCTTCCGGACGTCAACGCTTTTCGATCATCAGCGACGGCCTGCCGAGCCAGCTGCCGGACATCGACCCGGACGAGACCCGGGAGTGGCTGGAATCGCTGGACACGGTCATCAAGACCGAGGGCCGCGGCAGGGCCCGGTACGTGATGCTCCGCCTCCTGGAAAGGGCACGGGAACTGCAGGTCGGGGTCCCCGGGCTGCGGAGCACCGACTTCATCAACACGATCCCGCCGGAGTCGGAGCCCTGGTTCCCGGGCGACGAGCACGTCGAGCGGCGCATCCGCGCCTATATCCGGTGGAATGCGGCGATCATGGTGTCGCGGGCCAACCGCCCCGAGCTCGGCGTCGGCGGCCACATCGCCACCTACGCCTCGGCCGCGTCCCTCTACGAGGTCGGCTTCAACCACTTCTTCCGCGGCAAGGACCACGGCGAGTCCGGCGACCAGGTGTTCATCCAGGGCCACGCCGCCCCCGGCATCTACGCGCGCGCGTTTCTGGAAGGCCGGCTGCCGGAGGAGAAGCTCGACGGGTTCCGGCAGGAGCAGTCGCACCCCGGCGGCGGCCTGTCGTCCTACCCGCACCCGCGGCTGATGCCGGACTTCTGGGAGTTCCCCACCGTCTCCATGGGCCTCACCGCGATCAACTCGGTGTACCAGGCGCGGTTCAACCGCTACCTGTACAACCGCAAGATCAAGGACACCTCCCGCTCGCACGTGTGGGCGTTCCTCGGCGACGGCGAGATGGGCGAGCCGGAGTCGCTCGGCGCGATCGGCCTGGCCGCCCGCGAGGAGCTGGACAACCTCACCTTCGTCGTCAACTGCAACCTGCAGCAGTTGGACGGCCCGGTCCGCGGCAACGGCAAGATCATCCAGGAGCTGGAGTCGTTCTTCCGCGGCGCCGGCTGGAACGTCATCAAGGTCATCTGGGGCCGCGACTGGGATCCGCTGCTCGCCCAGGACGTCGACGGCGTGCTGGTCAACCAGATGAACACCACCCCCGACGGGCAGTTCCAGACGTTCTCGGTGGAGACCGGCGACTACATCCGGGAGAAGTTCTTCGGCGCCGACCCCCGGCTGCGCAAGATCGTCCAGCATCTGTCGGACGACGAGCTGCGCAAGCTGTCGCGCGGCGGGCACGACTACCGCAAGGTGTACGCGGCGTTCAAGGCGGCCCGCGAGCACGTCGGCCAGCCGACGGTGATCCTCGCGCACACCATCAAGGGCTGGACGCTCGGCTCGGACTTCGAGGCCCGCAACGCCACCCACCAGATGAAGAAGCTGACCAAGGCGGAGCTGAAGGAGTTCCGCGACCGCCTGTACCTCGACATCCCGGACTCGGCGCTCGAGGCGCCGCTGCCGCCCTACTACCACCCGGGCGAGGACTCCGACGAGATCCAGTACATGCGCGAGCGCCGCGCCGCCCTCGGCGGGTTCCTGCCGAAGCGCGTCGTGCGCGCCAAGCCGCTGAAGCTGCCCGGCGACCCCGTCTACAGCGAGCTGAGCAAGGGTTCCGGCAAGCAGAACGTCGCGACGACCATGGCGTTCGTCCGGCTGCTCAAGGACCTGATCAAGGACGAGAACATCGGTGCCCGGTTCGTCCCGATCGCCCCGGACGAGTACCGGACGTTCGGCATGGACTCGCTGTTCCCCACGTCCAAGATCTACTCTCCGCACGGGCAGACCTACGACGCGGTGGACCGCAAGCTCCTGCTGTCCTACAAGGAGTCCGAAAGCGGCCAGATGCTGCACGAGGGCATCAGCGAGGCCGGGTCGATGGCCTCGGCGATCGCCGCGGGCACCGCGTACGCCACGCACGGCGAGCACATGATCCCCGTCTACATCTTCTACTCGATGTTCGGGTTCCAGCGGACCGGCGACCAGATGTGGGCGCTCGGCGACCAGATGGGCCGCGGGTTCCTGCTCGGCGCCACCGCCGGCCGCACCACCCTCACCGGCGAGGGCCTGCAGCACGCCGACGGCCACTCCCCGCTGCTCGCCGCCGCGAACCCCGCGTGCGTCCACTACGACCCGACCTGGGCGTTCGAGCTGGCCCACATCACCAAGGACGCGCTGCGCCGCATGTACGGCTCGTCCGAGGAGCACCCGCAGGGCGAGAACGTCTACTACTACCTGACCGTCTACAACGAGCCCTACCAGCAGCCCGCCGAGCCCGAGGGCCTCGACGTCGACGGCCTGCTCAAGGGCCTGTACCGGTTCCGCGAGGCGCCGGAGGTGTCCACGGGCAACGGGCAGCCGCCCCGGGCGCAGATCCTCGCGTCCGGCGTCGGCGGCCGGTGGGCCCTGGAGGCCCAGCGGATGCTCGCCGAGGACTGGGGCGTCGCCGCCGACGTCTGGTCCGCCACGTCGTGGAACGAGCTGGCCCGCGAGGCCCGCGAGTGCGACGAGCAGAACCTGCTGAACCCGGAGGCGGACCAGCGCGTCCCGTACGTCACCCGGACGCTCGACAACGTCGCCGGGCCGATCGTCGCGGTGTCGGACTTCATGCGCGCCGTCCCCGACCAGATCGCGCCGTGGGTGCACGGCGACTTCACCTCGCTCGGCACCGACGGGTTCGGGTTCTCCGACACCCGCGCCGCCGCCCGCCGGTTCTTCCACGTGGACGCCGCGTCGATCGTCCTCGCGGTGCTCACCCGGCTCGCCCGGCACGGCGAGGTCAAGCCGGAGACGCTGCCCGAGGCGATCCGCCGCTACCGGCTGGACGCGCAGGTCAGCGACGTCTTCGCCGGCGGCGTCGGCAGCGCCGAGAGCAACACCGGCGGCGAGAGCTGACACCCGGCCATCGCGGAGGTGTAGGCCGCGATGACCCGCGAAGGGCCCCGAGGATCATCCTCGGGGCCCTTTTCGTACGCCGGGTCAGGACGCCGGCGGGGTGAACACGCCGAACCGGTTGCCGGACGGGTCCTGCAGGTGCGCGAACCGCAGCCCATCGGGCGTCGTCACCGTGGGGACGGCGACACCGCCCCCGTGCTTCTCCGCCTCCGCGCACGCGGCGTCCACGTCCTCGACGAGGACGAAGAAGACCGCGTGGTTCTGCGACGCGTCGGGCACACGGGCGAGGCCGCCGCTCGGCTGCTCGGCGCCCTCGTAGCCGACCAGGTCGTAGCCCTGGCTGTCCGAGTCGGACGCGAACTTCCACCCGAACATGTCGCCGTAGAAGCGGCGGGCCTCCTCCGGCGCGTCGGTGCCGACCTGGAACCACGCCACGGTGTTGTATGCGGGAACGCCCATCGTTCTCCTCCTTCGAACGCTGTGGACATCAGCGTCGAGGAGCCCCGCGACAGCCCCCTGTCGGAGTTTCCGAAGAAGATCGGGCCGCCCGGACGGAACTCCGCCCACACCACCGGACGGTCCGTCTGGAGTTTCCCCCCGGGCGCGTGGCTCACGCCGCCCGCGGCGTCCGGCGGACGTGTCGTCGTCTGCAACATGCGCTACCTGTACGGGCTCGATGCCGCCACCGGCAAGCAGGTGTGGCGCGCGGGAGGCGGCGGGAACCTGTTCCTCGGAGTGCCGGCGATCACCGATGACACCGCTTGTGCCGTGGACGCTGGAGGAGCGACGCCGTGCCCGGGACGCAGAACGCGGCCGTGTCCTCCGGCGGGCTGCTGTACGTCGCGGGCGGCGGCGAGCATTCCGGTGCCGTCGCCGTCGACGCCGCGACCGGCCGGACCCGCTGGCAGGCGCCCGTCCCCGATCCGAACGGGACCCTCAAGGCCTCTCCCGCCGTCGCCGGCGGGGCGGTGTCCCTCACCGTCGACGGCAAGCTCGTCAACCTCGAGGCCGCGACCGGGAAGCCGCGCTGGACGGCGGTCATCAACAACTCCAACGACGGTGGCGTTCCCCTTTCGGGCGCCGCCGAAGGCCACGACCTTCCCGTTGAATTGTGGCGTGTCGTGGTTCTGACGGCTGCCATAACCACGACACGCCACAACTCAACGGTGGGGACGGTCGTGGTAGGCCTCGCCGGTGAACCCGCTCAGACGAACTCGAGAGGGCGGACGACGTAGTCGGACGGGACGTCCTCGTGCATGGCCTCGACGAGCCGTTCGGGGGCGGTCTCCTCCAGGAGGACGGCGCGGCGGACGCGGTCGGTGCGGAAGATGCGGCGGCCGCCGCGCTTGCGGCACCAGGCGGTCAGGTACCAGCCCTTGCTCGACGCGGTGAACGAGACGGGCTCGACGTCGCGGACGGTCTCGGTGCCCGCGCGGTCGATGTAGGTGAGGCGGACGACCCGGCGGCTCAGGACGGCCTCTTCCAGCATGGCGGGCACGGACGCCGGGTCGTCGTCCCCGGCGGGGATCAGGAAGCGGACGCGGTCGGCGAGTTCGCGCGCGGCGGCGCCGTCGTTCGCCGACATCGCCGTGACGATCTTGTGCAGGGCCGTGCGGGCGGACCGGGAGTACGGCGAGCCGCCGGCGCGGGCGAGGGTGATCGCTACGGCGACGGCCTCGGCGGGGGTGAAGTTCAGCGGCGGCAGGGTGCGGCTCTTGTCGAGGGTGTAGCCGCCGCCCCGGCCGACGTCGGCGTAGATCGGCACGCCGGCCTGCTGGAGCGCGCCGATGTCGCGCTCGATCGTGCGGGCGCTCACCTCGTACCGCGCGGCCAGCTCGCGGGCGCTGACCCGGCGCGGCGCGCAGGCCCGTAGCTCCTCAACCAGGGCGTAGAGACGGTCGGTGCGGTTCACGCGGCGACCGTACGCGCCGCCTCCGACATTCTCCCGAGCGGCCTTGACCCTGACGCAGCGTCAACCCTTCAGGCTGGCCGCCATGACGACCGATCAGGTCCAGGCGCCCGCGATCTACGTGCGGGGCCTGGAGAAGTCCTACAAGGAGCTGCGCGTGCTGCGCGGCGTCGACCTCGATGTGGAGCGCGGCGGCGTCGTCGCCCTGCTCGGCTCGAACGGGGCGGGCAAGACCACGCTGGTGAGGATCCTGTCGACGCTGCTCGGCGCCGACGCGGGGGCGGCCCGGGTCAACGGGTTCGACGTCGCGACGCAGGCCGCCGACGTGCGCGCGTCCATCAGCCTCACCGGGCAGTTCGCGGCAGTCGACGGGATGCTCAGCGGCCGGGAGAACCTCGTCCTGGTCGCGAGGCTCAGGCATCTCAAGGACCCGGGCGGGATCGCCGACGGCCTGCTGAGGCGGTTCTCGCTGACCGAGGCGGGCGGCCGGCGGGCGGCGACGTACTCCGGCGGCATGCGCCGCCGGCTGGACATCGCGATGAGCCTCATCGGCGACCCGCCCGTCGTCTTCCTCGACGAGCCGACGACCGGGCTGGACCCGAAGGCGCGCATCGAAGTGTGGCAGGCCGTCAAGGAGCTCGCCGCGGGCGGCACGACCGTGCTGCTCACCACCCAGCACCTGGACGAGGCCGAGCAGCTCGCCGACCGGATCGCGATCCTGCACCAGGGCCGGATCGTCGTCGAGGACACCTTGGACGGGCTCCGGCGGCTGCTGCCGCCCGCCAAGGTCGAGTACGTCGAGAAGCAGCCGTCTCTCGAAGAGATCTTCTTCGCGGTCGTCGGCGACGACGCCGCGACCCTGTCGGGCAAGGAGTAGGGAGCAGCGATGGCCACGCATTTCCTGGGCGACACCGCCGTCCTCACCGGACGGACCATGCGGCACGTCACGCGCAGCCTGGACACCATCATCACGACGGCTATCACACCGATCGCCATCATGCTGCTGTTCGTCTACGTGTTCGGCGGCGCGATCGACACCGGAACGGGCTCGTACGTGGACTACATGCTGCCCGGCATCCTGCTCATCACCATCGCGTCGGGCATCGCCTACACCGCGATCCGGCTCTTCACGGACATGCAGAGCGGGATCTTCGAGCGGTTCCAGTCCATGCCGATCGCCCGGTCGGGCGTGCTGTGGGCGCACGTGCTGACCTCGCTCGCCGCCAACGCGGTCTCGGTCGCGGCCGTCATCGGCGTCGCGCTGCTCATGGGCTTCCGCTCGGGCGCGGGCGTGGGGGCATGGCTCGCGGTCGCCGGCGTCCTCGTCCTGTTCACCCTCGCGCTGACCTGGATCGCCGTCATCCCCGGCCTCACCGCGAAGAGCGCGGACGGGGCGGGCGCGTTCTCCTACCCGCTCATCTTCCTGCCGTTCATCAGCTCGGCCTTCGTGCCCACCGCCACCATGCCCGGCCCGGTGCGCGCGTTCGCCCGGCACCAGCCGGTGACCTCCATCGTCGACACGATCCGCGCCCTGCTCACGCAGCGGCCGGTCGGCTCCGGGCTGTGGACCGCGCTCGCCTGGTGCGTCGGCGTCCTCGCCGTCGCCTATGCCTTCGCCGTCATCTCCTACCGGCGCAAGATCTCCTGAGCCGGCGCCCGCCGGACCCGGCCGAACCACGGCAGGATCAGAGCATGCTCACGATCGGTCAACTGGCCGCGTACGCCGGCGTGACGGTGCGCGCGGTACGGCACTACCACCAGATCGGGCTCCTCCCCGAGCCGGAGCGGGACGCGTCGGGGTACCGGCGGTACGGCGCGACGGCGGTCGTGTCCCTCATCAAGATCCGCACCCTGGCCGATGCGGGCGTGCCGCTGTCGCGGATCGGCGGCATGCTCGAGGCCGACGCCGCGTCGTTCGCCGAGGGCGTCCGGCGGATCGACGACCGCCTGCGCGCGGAGATCGCGCGGCTGGAGAGCAGCCGCGAGCAGATCGCGCGGCTCGCCTCCGGAGACGGCCTGGTGCTCCCGCCGGAGATCGTCTCCTATCTCGACCGGCTGCGGGGGCTCGGGGTGTCGGAGCGGATCGTGGAGGGCGAGCGGGACGGGTGGATCCTCGTCTCGGCCCGCTGGCCCGACCGCGTCCGCGCGTTCATGCCCGGGAAGTTCGCGCAGCTGGAGGATCCGCGCGTCGTCCGGCTCTACCGGGTGCTGTCGGAGATCATTGAGGGCGGCCCGGACGACGACCGGCTGCTGGTGGAGGCCGCCGACATCATGGCCGGCCTGTTCGAGCAGGCGTACGCCGACGGCCAGACCGAGTTCGGCGGGACGGTCCACGACCACCAGCCGTTCGACCTGCTGGAGTCGCTCGCGCTCGAGGCCGATCCGCGTGCGGAGCGGATGGTGGAGCTGATGCGCGAGCGCGGCTGGAACGGCTGGACCCGGATGGAGCGGCTGCCGAGGCGTCCCTCCCGGCCGGACGGGCCGGCACCGAAGCGTCCCGGCTGACCCGCTACAGGTCGCGGAGGAAGGCGAGCAGGGCGTCGTTGACCTCGGCGGGGCGTTCCTGCTGCACCCAGTGACCGCAGTCGGGCAGGACGACGGTGGTCCGCAGGTTCGGCACGAAGTCGACCATTCGGTCGAGCGCTCTGCGGGCGTTGGGGAACGCGAGGACGGCGTCGCGGTCCCCGGCGATGAAGAGCGCGGGCGGGCTGATCGGGGCGCGGTGCCAGGCGGCGGTGAGCTCCCAGTTGCGGTCGAGGTTGCGGTACCAGTTGACCGGCCCCGTGAAACCGCTCTCGGCGTACTCGGCGACGTACGTCGCGACGTCGTCCTCGCTGAGCCAGTCCGGGAGCTCGGCGGGCTCGGGGGTGATGTCGAGCATCCCGCCGCCCGCCGGGACGATCGGCGCCTGCGCCGGTCCCTGCCCGGACGCGGCGTACAGCGTCCGCCGGAACGTTTCGGCGGGGTCGCGCTCGAACTCGGCCTCCGGTACGCCCGGCTGCTGGTAGTAGACCATGTAGAAGCCCTCGCCGATCGTCTCCCGCATGGTCTGGACGGGCGGGCGGGAGCCGCGCGGCCGGTGCGGGACCGACATCCCGACGACGCCGCGGACCTTGTCGGGGCGCATCTGCGCGGTGTGCCAGGCGACGGGCGCGCCCCAGTCGTGCCCGACCACGACGGCGCGCTCGCCGCCCAGCGCCTCGATCAGCCCGACGGCGTCGCCGACCAGGTGCAGGATCGAGTAGGAGGCGGGGTCGGCCGGGCCTCCGGTGCGGGCATAGCCGCGCTGGTCGGGCGCCACGGCGTGGAAGCCGGCGTCCGCGAGGGCGGTGAGCTGGTGGCGCCAGGAGTACCAGCATTCGGGGAAGCCGTGCAGGAGCAGGACGAGCGGGCCCTCGCCCGCCTCGGCGACGTGCATCCGCAGGCCGCTCTGCGAGTCGACGAAACGATGCGTGATCTCGGTCATCGGAGCCCTCTCGCCCGTCAGCGGATGCCGGGCCCAACGCTAACCCCCAGCAAGATCGATGACCATCGCGGACCCGGCGCGAGACCGGCACGCCGGGCTGCTGTAAGGGCCGTCCATACGGATCGCCGTGGGATTGTGTGCCGGGGCCACATGGGACCCCGTGGCGGCGCTTCGTAGGTTCTGCGCATGACGAGCGTGACACCCCGGCCCGCCGCCTGGACGTCCGAGGCGCTGGACCTGTCGGGGAAACGGGCCCTGGTCACCGGCGGCGCGAGCGGCATCGGCCGCGCCTGTGCCCGGCTGCTGGCCGGGGCGGGCGCCCGCGTGGTGGTGGCGGACGTGGACGGCGACGCGGCGCGCGCGGCGGCGGACGAGATCGGCGGGATCCCCCTGCTCGCCGACCTGTCCGACATGGACGCGCTGGACGGCATCGCCGCGGACGTCGACGTCCTGGTCAACAACGCGGGCGTCCAGCATGTGGCGCCGGTCCACGAGTTCCCGCCGGAGGTGTTCGCGCGGATCCAGCGGCTGATGGTGGAGGCGCCGTTCCGGCTCGTCCGGGAGGCGCTCCCCGGCATGTACGAGCGGGGCTGGGGGCGGGTCGTCAACATCTCGTCCGTGCACGGGCTGCGGGCCTCGCCGTACAAGGCGGCCTATGTGACGGCCAAGCACGGGCTGGAAGGGCTGTCGAAGGTGATCGCGCTGGAAGGGGCCCCGCACGGGGTGACGTCCAACTGCGTCAACCCGTCCTATGTGCGCACCCCTCTGGTGGAGGGCCAGATAGCCGACCAGGCGCGCGCGCACGGCATGGCCCCGGACGAGGTCGTCGAGCGCGTCATGCTGGAGCACGCGGCGGTGAAGCGGCTGATCGAGCCGGAGGAGGTGGCCTCGCTGGTCGGCTACCTGTGCTCCCCCGCCGCGTCGATGGTGACCGGAGCGTCCCTCGCACTCGACGGCGGCTGGACGGCGCATTGACAATGGCCCGTATGACCTGCGGCGTCTTCCTCGAACTGCTCGCCCGCGAGGCGTCCCCCGTCGAGTTCGAGGGGCCGCTCGTGCAGGCGCGGGCGCAGGGCGCCTCGGCGACGGTCCTGGCGGAGCTGGAGGCGGCGAAGCTCGCCGCGCTGCGGGTCCGGTCGATCATGCGGCGGCACGCCCGCCGGGAGGCCGAGCTCGCGGCGCTGTTCGACACCGCGGGCGACCTCGCCGGGCTCCGTGACCTCGACGCGGTGCTGGAGGCGATCACGCGGCGCGCGCGGCGGCTGCTGAGCGCCGACATCGCGTACCTGACGCTGAACGACGACGAGCGCGGCGAGACCTACATGCGGGTCACCGACGGGTCGGTGTCGGCGGCGTTCCGGCGGCTGCGGCTGCCGATGGGGACGGGCCTGGTGGGCCTTGTCGCGCAGAACGCAATGCCGTACACGAGCGCGCACTACCTCGGCGACGAGCAGTTCCGGCACCGCGGGTTCATCGACTCGGCGGTGGCCGAGGAGGGCATCGTCGCGATCCTCGGCGTGCCGATGCGGCTCGGCAGCCGCGTGATCGGGGTGCTGACGGCGGCGAACCGCAGCGAGCGCCCGTTCGACCAGGAGGAGGTCGCGCTGCTGGGGTCGCTGGCGGCGCACGCGGCGGTCGCGATCGACAACGCCCGCCTTCTGGAGGAGACGCGGACCGCGCTGGAGGAGCTGAGCGCCGCCAACGAGGTCATCAAGGCGCGTAGCGCGGCCGTAGAGCAGGCGGCGCGCGCGCACGACCGGATGACGGCGGTGGTGGTGCGCGGCGGCGGCGTCGAGGACGTCGCGGCCGTCGTCACCGAGCTGCTGGGCGGCACCCTGCACGTCCTGGACGCCGACGGCCGGCACCTCGCCACGACGGGAGCCGAGTCGGCGTCGCTGAGCGACGAGGAGCTGTCCGGCGTGATGGCGTCGGCGCACTCGGCGCGCGCGCAGGGCCGCACCGTCCGCCGCGGCGACCTGTGGATCGCCTCGGTGACGACCGGCGACGAGATGCTCGGCACGCTTGTGCTGCGCACCGCCGACGAGGTGTCCGGCGCCGACCAGCGCATCCTGGAGCGGGCCGCGCTCGTGACCGCGCTGCTGGTGCTGTTCCAGCGCAGCGTGACCGAGGCGGAGGGCCGCGTCCGCGGCGAGCTGCTCGACGACCTGCTGTCGGACCGGCGGACGGACGCCGACACGCTGATCGTCCGGGCCCGGCGGGTGAACGTCGACCTGAACGCGCCGCACGTGCTGCTGTGCGCCCGGTACGAGTCGCACGACCACCGGCCGCGCGCCGCCTTCTGGGCGTCGTCGTTCGCGGCGGTCGAGCACGGCCTGGCCGCCGCGCGCGGCGACGAGATCGTCCTGCTCCTGCCGGGCGAGCGGCCCGGCGACGCGGCGCGCCGCGTCGCCAAGGAGCTCGGCGCCTCGCTCGGCCGCCCCGCGACCGTCGGCGCGGCGGGCCCGGTGCGCGGGCCGTCCGAGATCGCGGCGGCGCACCTGGAGGCGCGGCGCTGCGCGGACGCGCTGCTCGCCCTCGGCCGCCGCGGGGACGGCGCCGGCGCGTCCGAGCTGGGCTTCGTCGGCCTGCTCATCGGCGACGCGCGGGACGTCCCGGGCTTCCTCGGCGGCACGCTCGGCCCCGTCCTGGACTACGACGAGCGGCGCGGCACGGCGCTCGTGCAGACGCTGGACGCCTACTTCGGCACGGGCGGCAGCCTGTCCCGGACGGCGGAGCGCCTGCACATCCACGTCAACACCGTCAGCCAGCGCCTGGACCGCATCTCCCGCCTCCTCGGCGACGACTGGCAGTCCCCCGAACGCGCCCTGGAACTCCAGCTGGCCCTCCGCCTCCACCGCCTCTCCCGTTGAGTTGGGGGGGGGGGGGGGGGGGGCGGGGGGCCCCCCCCCCCCCCCCCCCCCCCCCCCCCCCCCCCAACTCAACGTTCCAGGAGGGTGCGGGCGGTGCCCCACACGCCGCGGCGGAACACCAGCACCACCACGATGAAGATCGCGCCGGTGATGATCCCGGTCTCCTGGAAGCCGGCCGTGGCGAGGCGGTCGTTCAGCTCCACGATCAGCGCGGCGCCGATCGCGCCTCCCCACAGCGTGCCGATGCCGCCGAGGACCACCATCATCACGGCCTGCCCGGACGTCGTCCAGTAGACGCCGTCCAGGGACGCGAACCCGTGGCCTATGGCGAACAGGCCGCCGCCCAGCCCCGACAGGGCCGCCGACAGGACGAACACCAGCAGCTTGTAGCGGTCGATGCTGTAGCCCAGCGCGCGCGCACGCGCCGAGTTGTCGCGGATGGACACCAGCACGCGGCCGAACGGCGACCGGACGATCCGCCACGCGACGAACAGGCCGGCGAGGATGAACGGCAGTCCCGCGTAGTAGAAGAAGAACGGGTCGGACAGGTCGACGCCGAAGAAGTCCCTCGGGATGCCCTGCAGGCCGTTCTCCCCGCCCGTCACGTCCCGCCACTGGTTCGCGACGAAGTACACCATCTGCGCGAACGCCAGGGTGACCATCGCGAAGTAGATGCCGCGCAGCCGGATGGACAGGTACCCGATCGGGACGGCCAGCACCGCGGAGAACGCCGCGCCGCCCAGCACCGCGACCGGGAACGGCAGCCCGGAGTGCACCGCGATCAGGCCCGTCGCGTACGCGGCGGACCCCCAGAACGCGGCGTGCCCGAACGACAGCAGCCCGGTGAAGCCGAGCAGCAGGTCGACGGCGGCGGCGAACAGCGCCCAGCAGGCGATGTCCAGCGCGACCGGCGGGTAGACGAACCACGGCAGCAGCAGCGCCGCGACGAGCCCGATGACCAGCAGCACCGGGCGTCCGGCCAGCCTGGACAGGATCACAGTGCCTCCTCTCTGCCGAACAGGCCCGCCGGGCGCCACAGCAGCACGGCCGCCATCAGGATGAACACGAGCGTCTGCGACAGCGACGGCGCGTAGTAGTTGCCGAGCGCCGAGACGATCCCGACCGCGAACCCGGCCGCGACCGACCCGAACACCGAGCCGAGGCCGCCGATCACCACCACGGCGAACACCGTGATGATCAGGTCGGCGCCCATCAGCGGGTTGACCGCCCGCATCGGGGCGGCGAGCACGCCGGCGAACGCGGCGAGCGCGACGCCGAACCCGAACACCGGCGTCACCCAGCGGGCCACGTCGATGCCGAGCGCGCGGGTCAGCTCCGGCCGCTCGGTCGCCGCCCGGACGATCATGCCGACGCGGGTGCGGGTCAGCACGACCCATACCGCCCCGCACACCACGACCGACACCGCCAGCACGAACACCTGGTAGGCGGGGTAGTCGAACAGGCCGAGGTCGATGGAGCCGCCCAGCGCGGACGGCCGCGGGTACGGCTGGGACTGCACCCCGTACTCCCGCTTGACCAGGTCCTGCAGGATCAGGGCGAGGCCGAAGGTGAACAGGAAGTTGTAGAGCGGGTCGAGCGGCGCCAGGCGGCGGATGAACAGCCGCTCCAGCACCGTCCCGGCGACGCCCAGCACGACCGGGACGAGCGGCAGCGCGACCCAGAAGTTCACGCCCCACGAGTCGAGCAGGACGTAGGAGCCGAACGCGCCCAGCATGTAGAACGCGCCGTGCGCGAAGTTGACCACGCCGAGCATCCCGAAGATGACGGCGAGGCCGAGGGCGAGCAGGGCGTAGAACGCCCCGCCCACCAGCCCGTTGAACGCCTGTTGCAGCACGCCGGGCCCGCCTAGAGCTTGCAGGCGGGGTCGGGCTGCTGGAACGCCTGCGCCGCCGGGATCGTCTTGAGGATCTTCTCGTAGTCCCAGGGCTCCTTGACCTCGGAGCCGGGCTTCACCTGCGCGATGTAGGCGTCGTGGACGAGGAGGTGGTCCTGCGGCCGGATGGTGCCGGTGGCGGTGAACACGTCGTTGACCTGGTGGCCTTCGAGCTGCTTCACCACGTCGCCGGACTTGTCGGTGCCGCCGCGCTGCACCGCCTCCAGGTACTGCAGGGCAGCGGAGTAGTCGGCAGCGTGCACGGCCGTCGGGCGCTTGCCGGTCTTGGCCTGGAACTTGTCCGCCCAGGCGCGGTTGCCCTGGTTGGCGTTCCAGTACCAGAAGTCGGTGAAGCGCGTGCCGGCGAGGGCGTCCGGGCCGAGCGAGTGGATGTCGGTGAGGAACATCAGGCCCGTCGCGAGGCCGACGCCCTTGTCGCGCAGCTTGTACTCGTTGTACTGCTTCACCAGGTTGACGAGGTCGCCGCCCGCCTGCATGGCGCCGAGCACCTGCGGCTTCGGATTCAGCCCCGGCGCCTTCAGCAGGAACGTCGAGAAGTTGTCGTTCGGGAACGGCGTCGGGTCGGACTTGACGACCGTGCCGCCCGTCTCCTTCACGGCCGCGCTGAACGTCTTCTGCATGTCCTGCCCGAACGCGTAGTCCGGGTAGACGATGTACCAGTTCTTCGAGCCGTCCTTGGTGACCTCGCTACCGGTCCCGTGGGCCAGCATGTAGCTGTTGTAGCCGTAGTGGAAGGTGTACTTGTTGCACTGCTTGCCCTCCAGCTCGGTGGAGGCGGCGCCGACGTCGATGAACAGCTTCTTCTTGTTCTTGGCGACGGTCGCGACGGCGAGGGCGGCCGACGAGGTCGGCACGTCCACGATCAGGTCGGCCTTCTGCCGGTCGTACAGCTCCTGCGCCTTGGAGTTGGCGACGTCCGGCTTGTTCTGGTGGTCGGCGTCCACCACCTCGATCTTCTTCGCGACGGCCTTGCCGCCGTACTTCGCCTTGTAGTCGGCGACGGCCATCTTCACCGCCTCGACGGCGTTCTTGCCCGACAGGTCGGCGTACACGCCGGACTCGTCGGTGAGGACGGCGAGGACCACCTTGCCGTCGCTGATCTTTCCCCCGCCCCCGCCGGGTCCGCCCGCGCAGCCGGCCAGCAGCGCTCCGGCGGTGGCGAGCGCCGCCGAACGTCGCACAAGTGTCATCGGGGTTCTCCCTGCCGTGTTCGAGGTTTCTCAGATTCCGAGGTAGTCGAGGAGTTCGCCCTCGCGGGCGCGGACCTCGTCGTTGTCCAGCGACTCGACGACGCGGCCCTCCGCGAGCAGGTGGTGGCGGTCGGCCACGGTCGCGGCGAAGTGCACGTTCTGCTCGATGAGCAGGACGGTGACGCCGGCGGCCTTGACCTCGCGCAGGATCGCGCCGATCTGCTGGACGATCAGCGGCGACAGGCCCTCGGTGGGCTCGTCGCACAGCAGCAGCCGGGCGCCGGTCCGCAGCACCCGGGCCAGCGCGAGCATCTGCTGCTCGCCGCCCGACAGCTTCGTCCCGGGGAACCGGCGCCGCTCCCGCAGCCGCGGGAACGTCTCGTACACCCGCTCCAGCGGCCACGGCTCGGCGCCGCCTCCCGGCCGCGCGACGGGCGGGAGGGTGAGGTTCTCCTCGACGGAGAGCGTCGCGAATATGCCGCGGTCGTCCGGGACGTAGCCGAGCCCGCGGCGCGCCCTCTTGTGCGGGCCCAGCGCGGTGATGTCGTCGCCGAGGAACTCGATCGTCCCCTTGGCGTCCTTGTGGAGGCCCATGAGGCAGCGCAGCAGAGTGGTCTTGCCCGCGCCGTTGCGCCCGACCAGCGTGACGATCTCGCCCTCGTCGACGCGCAGCGACACCTCGCGCAGCGCCTGCGCCTCGCCGTACCAGGCCGACAGTCCGTCAATGCGCAGCATTGGAGTCTCCGAGGTAGGCGGTGACGACGCGGGGGTCGTGGCGGATCTCGGCGTACGGTCCCTCGACGAGCACGCGGCCCTGCTGCAGCACCGTGACCCGGTCGGCGAGGCTGGAGACGACGCTCATGTTGTGCTCGACCATCACGACGGTCAGCGTCCTGCCGCCCGTCTCGCGGACCCGCTGGATCAGCCGGACGGTGCGGTCGACGTCCTCCACGCCCATCCCGGCGGTCGGCTCGTCCAGCAGCAGCACCTTCGGGTCCAGCGCGAGGGCGAGCGCCAGTTCCAGCGCGCGCTTGCGGCCGTAGGCGAGGGCGCCGGCGGGCGTCGCGCCGTGGCCGTCCAGGCCGACCTGTTCGAGCAGCTCGGCGGCGCGGCCGGAGAAGCGGCGCAGCGCCTTGTCCGAGCGCCAGAACCGCCAGCCGAGCCCGGTCCGGCCGGCCAGCGCCAACTCGACGTGCTGGAGCGGGGTCAGCTCCGCGAACAGGCTGGTGATCTGGAACGAGCGGGCCAGGCCTAGCCGCGCGACGTGCTCGGGGCTGCGCCCGGCGAGCTCGTGCGGGCCGAGCCGGACGCTGCCCGCCGTCGGCTTCAGGAAGCCGGTGAGCAGGTTGAACAGCGTGGTCTTGCCCGCGCCGTTCGGCCCGACCAGCGCGTGCACCGAGCCCTCGGCGACGTCCAGGTCGACGCCGTCCACGGCCCGGAAGCCGCGGAACTCCCTGACCAGGCCGCGCGCCGCCAGCACCGGGGACCCGGGAACGGGACCGGCCATGCGCCCTCCTCGCGTTCCTCAGCGTTCATCGCTGCGATCAGTGACCCGGACCACACCGGGTCGCCGTGACCGGGAACGCTAAATCCCGTCCGGAGACCGGACCATGTGAGCCGCACCCACATTCCGGCCGCCCGATACGGGCGTGACCCACATCACGTGCAGGTCACGGCCGCCGGCACATGCCGCCGCGCCCGGATATGTGGGCCGCGCACGTGGCCGCGCCCGCGGGCGCTCACGACCATGACGGCACCCGTCCCCGCCCCGGGGACCCGCCGAAGGAGCCGGGATGCCGAAAGTCCGCAGCCTCCTGACCGCCACCGCTCTCACTGGCACCGCCCTCACCGCCACCGTCCCTACGCAGGCGCAGGCGCAGCCCGGTGCGTGCGCGCCTCGCGTGCCGGTCCCGGGCGCGCAGAAGCAGGTCACCGCGTGCCTCGACGACCTCACCACCGCGGGGACGGTCGCGTCCGGGCACACCGTCCCCGCCGACTGGGCGGGCCTGCAGTCCACCGCGACGAAGAACCCCGCGCACGTTCCAGGCGTCCAGATCGACGGCTATTTCCCGGACACCTCGACGTTCAACACGAACAACGGCTGGAACCACGACGCGCAGTTCGTCATCCGGCTTCCCGAACACTGGACGGGCGGGCTCGTCGTCGCCGGCTCGCCCGGCAACCGCCGCCAGTACGCCAACGACTTCACCATCTCCGACTGGGCGCTCGCCAAGGGCTACGCCTACGCCGCCACCGACAAGGGCAACAGCGGCACCGAGTTCTACAAGGACGGCAAGCGCCCCGGGGACGCGATGGTCGAGTGGAACGACCGGCTCACCCAGCTCACCCGCGCCGCCAAGAAGGTCGTGGCCCGCCGCTACGGGCGCTCACCCCGCCGCACCTACGCCGCGGGCATCTCCAACGGCGGCTACCTCGTCCGCTGGCAGCTCGAAAACCACCCCGAGCTGTACGACGGCGGTATCGACGCCGAAGGCACGCTGTGGCGGGCGGACGGCCCTAACCTGTTCACGTACCTGCCGTCGATCCTGCGCGCGTACCCGTCGTACGCGGCCACCGGCGACCCGTCCGCCCACAAGGCGCTCCTTGACGCCGGTCTAGCACCGGGCTCGGAGTTCCTGTGGCCGTTCCACGACCAGGTGTACTGGGACCTCACCCAGACCATCTACCGCAAGGAGTTCGACCCGTCCTACGCCGGTGATGAGGCGGACTACAACTACGCCGCGCGCCCCCGGTCCGTCCACAAGGCGGTCGACCGCGTCGCTCTCACCGGCCGCATCCGCAAGCCGCTCATCACCTTGCAGGGCACGTACGACTCGCTCCTGCCGATCAGCACCGACTCCGACGTCTACGCCAAGATGGTCCGCGCCCGCGGCTCCGCGCTCTACCGGTACTACCGCGTGGAGGCCGCCAACCACGTCGACGGCCTCTACGACACCTATCCCGACAGGCTCCGCCCGCTGCTGCCGTGCATGCGCAGCGCGTTCACGGCGCTGGAAGCCTGGACGACCCGTCACCAGTCGCCGCCGAAGAGCGCGCCCCTGCCCCGCCCGGCGACCGGCGACCTCGCCAACACGTGTTCGCTGGAGGCCGCCCCGTAGCAGCCGGGCTCGTCCCATCAGGCGGAGCGGGACCATTCGAGGAGGTCGCCGGCGGGCAGCGTGTTGATGACCCGGTCGGCGGGGACGGCGCAGCGGGCGGCCCGCTCGCACCCGAAGTGCTGCCAGTCGAGCTGCCCCGGCGCGTGCGCGTCGGAGTCGATCGAGAACCGGCACCCGGCCTCGACCGCGAGGCGCAGCAGCCGCTTCGGCGGGTCGAGGCGCTCCGGCCGCGAGTTGATCTCCACGGCGACGTCGTAGGCGGCGCACGCGTCGAACACCAGGGCCGCGTCGAACTCCGACTCGGGCCGCAGCCCGCCCCGCTTCCCACCCGCCTTCACGATCCGCCCCGTGCAGTGCCCGAGCACGTTCACGCGCGGGTCCGCGATCGCCGCGACCATGCGCTTGGTCATGGCGACCCGGTCCATGCGCAGCTTGGAGTGGACGCTGGCGACGACCACGTCCAGCCGGTCGAGGAGCTCCGGGTCCTGGTCGAGGGCGCCGTCGTCGAGGATGTCGACCTCGATGCCGGTGAGGATCCGGAACGGCGCGAGCTCCTCGTTCAGTTCGGCGACCACGTCGAGCTGGCGGCGGAGACGGTCGGCGGACAGGCCGTTCGCTACGGTCAGCCGCGGCGAGTGGTCGGTCAGGGCGAGGTACTCGTGGCCCAGCGAGCGCGCTGTCTCGGCCATCTCCCGGATCGGCGAACCGCCGTCGGACCAGTCGCTGTGGGTGTGCAGGTCGCCGCGCAGGGCCGAGCGGAGCGCGGCGGTCGCCTCGTCGAGCGGCTCGCCCTCGGTGGCCTCCAGCCGGCGCAGGTAGACCGGGGTCTCGCCGCGCAGCGCCTCTTCGATCACCAGCGCGGTGACCTTCCCGATCCCGGGCAGATCGGTCAGCGTGCCGGCGCGCGCCCGGTCCCGCAGCGCCTCCGGCGCCGTCGCCTCGACCAGATCGGCGGCCTTGCGGAAGGCCCGGACGCGGTAGGTCGGCTCATGCGCGCGCTCCAGCAGGAACGCGATGCGCCGCAGCGCTTCGACGGGCTCCACGCCCTGCACGGTACCCAGGTATGACGCATACGTCGCACCCTGGTGGCATACGGGCGCGGCCGCGGTGTCTCTCAGCGGATCGCCCGGGAGCTGCACGACGTGGTGGCGCACCACATGTCGATGATCGCGATCCAGGCGGAGGCCGCGCCGTACAAGGTCGAGGCCGTCCCCGACGAGACCCGCCGCGACCTGTCGGAGATCCGCGCGACCGCGCTCGACGCGCTGACCGAGATGCGCCGCATCCTCGGCGTGCTGCGCTCGGCGGACGGCGCCGAGACCGCGCCGCAGCCGAGCCTGGAACGCCTCGACGAGCTGGTCGCGACGCGCGCGGCACCGGGCTGACCGTCTCGGTGCGGCTCGGCGGCGACCTGGACGGGCTGCCGCCGGGCACGCCGAGGCGTACGCGGGCCCGGCGCCGCTCCCGGCGCTGTCGTCCGCGACGCTGGACGCCCGCTACCAGGAGACGGGCACGGAGATCGCCCGCCGGCGCCGGATGGTAGAAAGGCCGAAGATGCCGCCGCCACGCAAGACGACACCGAGGCGCGCCCGACGGCTACGACGGGCGCTGGCTTGCGCCGTTTCCATCTCGGCCCTCCTGCTCACCACCGCCGGGACCGGCCACGCCGACCCGTACGCCGCCCCCGCCGCCGTCCCGTCGCTGACGGCGTCGACGCTGGACGTCCGGTTCGCGACCGAGCGCCGGTCGATCGAGGAGGCGCTGCGGACGGCGCGCAGCGTCGGCGACGGCCGCCGGGCGCGCGCGCTGGCCGCGTTCCTGGCGCCGGGCCGCCGCTTCCTGTACTTCGACCCGCGCGGGCGTGGGCGCGCCATCGAGGTCGTCGGCGACCTCGCGCACGCGCGGCGCGTGGCGGTGCTCGTCCCGGGCGCCGACACGACGCTGACCGCGTTCGACCGGCGGGGCGGCAAGCCCTGGTCCACTCCGGGCGGGGGCGCGCGGGCCGTCTACTCGCGGGCCCGGTCGATCACCGCCGACCCGGACCTGGCCGTCGTCGCCTGGCTCGGCTACGCCGCCCCCAAGACGTTCAGCGGCGACGTCCTGACCGACCAGCGCGCCGACGAGGGCGCGGGCGAGCTCCTGGACTTCCTCGCCGGCATGCGCAGGGTCAACCCCGCCTCCCGCGTCGCGCTGCTCTGCCACAGCTACGGCTCCGTCGTGTGCGGCCGCGCCGCGCTCGACCACCACGCCGGCCGCACGGCCGCCGCATGGCGGCAGGTCACCGACATCGCCCTGTACGGCAGCCCCGGCACGACCGCGTGGTCCGCCGCCGACCTCGGCCGCACCGCCCGCGTCTGGGCCGGCCGCGGCGCGGCGGACTGGATGGAGGACGTCCCGCACGTCCGCATCCTCGGCCTCGGGCTCGGTCCGGACCCGGTCTCCCGCGGCTTCGGCGCCCGGGTGTTCGCCGCGGGCTCCGGCGGCCACAGCGACTACCTCGCGCCGGGCTCCCTCCCGCTGCGCAACCTCACCGAGATCGCCCTCGGCGACGCCCCCGCCGTCGTCGGCGGCTGACGGGCGATCCCGCACTCGGGCCGGATCATCCCCTGTTCGATGGCACTCTGGGGTGGTGGACACCGCAAGCGAGGCCGAGATCCGCGAGCAGACCACCCAGCGCCTGGAGAAGGCGATGGGCACGTTCGGCACCGCGGCGCTGACCAGCATGGAGGAGCAGCTCCCCTGGTTCCGGCGGATGCCGCCGGACCAGCGCTCCTGGATCGGGCTGGTCGCGCAGGCGGGCATCGCCGCGTTCGTCGAGTGGTTCAAGAGCGACGAGCGGACCCGGCCCGCGATCGCCGGCGAGGTGTTCGGCACCGCGCCCCGCGAGCTGCTGCGCTCCATCAAACTGCACCACACCATCGACATGATCCGGGTGATCATCGAGGTGGTGGAGACCCGGCTCGGCGAGCTGGCCGCGCCCGGCGGCGAGGCCCAGCTCCGCGAGGCCATCCTGCGCTACACCCGGGACGTGGCGTTCGGCGCCGCGCAGGTGTACGCGCGCGCCGCCGAGACCCGCGCCGCCTGGGACGCCCGCCTGGAGGCCCTCGTCGTCAACGCGGTGCTGCGCGGCGAGGTCGACGACGGCATGCACTCCTGGGCCGCGGCGCTCGGCTGGACGTCCAAGCCCGTCACGGTGATCGCCGGATACACCCCCGAGGACGAGGAGCCCGAGGTCACCATCGACCAGATGCAGCTGGCCGCCCGGCGCGCCCGCGCCGACGTGCTCGCCGGCGTGCACGGGCACCGGGTCATCGTGGTGGTGGGCGGCGACGCCGACCCGATGGAGGCGGCCCGCCCCATCGCCGCCAAGTGCGGGCCGGGCCCCGTCGTGGTCGGCCCGAAGGTCGGCGACCTGTACGACTCGACCAAGTCCGCGCAGGCCGCCGTCGCCGGGCTGCGCGCCGCGGCCGGCTGGCCGGACGCGCCGCGCCCCGTCCCGGCGACCGAGCTGCTGCCCGAGCGGGCCCTCGACGGCGACGCCGCGGCCCGCCGGTACCTGGTGGAGGGTGTCTACAACCCGATGCTCGCCGCCGGAGCGCCCCTGCTCGACACCCTCACCACATATCTGGAGCAGGGGTCGTCACTGGAGGCGACCGCCCGGCTGCTGTTCGTGCACCCGAACACGGTCCGTTACCGGCTGCGTCGCGTCACGGAGCTCACCGGCCTCTCCCCCACCGACGGGCGCAACGCGTTCACGCTCCGCATCGCCCTGGTCCTGGGCCGCTTCGCCGCACGTCCGCCCCGGGCATAGGGGGTTGTAGGGGTCGTACAAAGGGCCCCGACCAAACTTCGTCGCGAAAGACATCGTGGGCGAAGGGGCGTTCACGAAAGGCTGGACGCCGTGATTCTCCTCGCATCGCCCGGCCAGGGCGCCCAGACCCCCGGCTTTCTGCAGCCATGGCTAGAGATACCCGGAGTCGCCGACCGCCTGGCCTGGTGGTCGGCCGTCACCGGGCTGGACCTGGTCAGGTACGGGACGACCGCCGACGCCGAGGAGATCCGCGACACCGCCGTGGCGCAGCCGCTGCTGGTCGCCGCCGCGCTCGCCGCCTACGAGGTGCTCTACGAGGACGCCGTCCCCGGCGCCGTCGCCGGGCACAGCGTCGGCGAGCTCGCCGCCGCGGCGATCGCCGGGGTGCTGTCCCCCGAGGCCGCGCTGGTGCTCGTCCGGGAGCGGGGACGCGCGATGGCCGAGGCCGCCGCCGTCACCGAGACCGGCATGACCGCCGTGCTCGGCGGCGACGCCGACGAGGTCCTCGCCGCGATCGACAAGCACGGCCTCACCCCCGCGAACGTCAACGGCGCCGGCCAGGTCGTCGCCGCCGGGACGATGGAGCGGCTCGCGGCGTTCGCCGACGAGCCGCCCGCCGGGGCGCGGCTGCGGCCGCTGTCGGTCGCCGGCGCCTTCCACACCGAGCACATGGCCCCCGCCGTCGACTCCCTCCGCCGCCTCGCCCCCGGCGCCCCCGTCGCCGACCCCCGCACCAAGCTCTTGCAGAACCGCGACGGCGCCGTCGTCGCGTCCGGCCGCGACTTCGCCGCCCGCCTCGTCGAGCAGGTCAGCGCCCCCGTCCGCTGGGACGCGTGCATGGCGACGATGCGCGAGATCGGCGTCACCGGGATCATCGAGCTGCCCCCGGCCGGGACGCTGACCGGGCTGGCCCGGCGCGAGCTGAAGGGCATCGGGCTGGTGGCCCTCAAGACCCCCGCCGACCTGGACAAGGCGCGCGAGCTGATCAAGGCGGACGCGGCATGACCGGGCTGCGCATCCCCGACGCCGCCGCGGGCGCCCGCATCCTCGCGTTCGGCGACTACCGGCCCGCCCGGATCGTCACCAACGACGAGCTGTCGCGGACCGTCGACACCAACGACGAGTGGATCCGCACCCGCGTCGGCATCCAGGAGCGGCGGATCGCCGGCGACGACGAGGGCATCGTCGAGCTCGGCGTGCACGCCGGCGGCAAGGCCCTCGCCAACAGCGGCCTCGACCCGTCCGACATCGACCTGGTGATCCTCGCGACCTGCTCGGCGGAGTCGCCGATGCCCGGCCACGCGCCGCAGGTCGCGCACCGGCTCGGCATCGACGCGCCCGGCGCCTTCGACCTGAACGCCGCGTGCGCCGGGTTCTGCTACGCGCTCGCCACCGCGAGCGCCGCCGTCCGCGCCGGCAGCGCCCGCAACGTGCTGGTGATCGGGTCCGAGAAGATGTCCCAGTGGATCGACTGGACCGACCGCTCCACCAGCATCATCTTCGCCGACGGGGCGGGCGCCGCGGTCGTCACCGGCAGCGAGTCCCCCGGCATCGGCCCGGTCGTGTGGGGCAGCGCCGGGGAGAACTACGACAAGATCATCATCGATGACCGGCACTCGTTCATCCGGCAGGAGGGGCAGGCGGTGTTCCGCTGGGCGACCACCGCCATCGCGCCGGTCGCGCTGGAGGCGTGCGAGCGCGCCGGGATCGCCCCCGAAGACCTCGCCGCCGTCGTCCCGCACCAGGCGAACCTGCGCATCATCCAGGCCATCGCCCGCAAGATGAAGGCCGCCAACGCCGTGGTCGCCGACGACATCGTGCACTCCGGCAACACCTCGGGGGCCTCCATCCCGCTGGCCCTCTCCCGCATGATCGAACGCGGCGACGTACCGTCCGGCGCCCCCGCCCTCCTGGTGGGGTTCGGCGCCGGACTGTCCTACGCTGCCCAAGTCATCCAGATCCCGTAGGCCGTCACGCCTGCTCGCAGGCTCTGGACCAACCCCATCGAAGGAGAAACAGCAACCATGGCAGTCGCCACCGAACAGCAGATCCTGGACGGCCTCGCCGAGATCATCGACGAGATCGTCGGCATCGACAAGTCCGAGGTCACCCCGGAGAAGAACTTCATCGACGACCTCGACATCGACTCGCTGTCGATGGTGGAGATCGCGGTGGCCGCGCAGGACCGCTTCGGCGTCGAGATCCCCGACGACGAGCTGCGCAACCTCAAGAGCGTCCAGGACGTCATCAACTTCGTCCAGAAGCTCCAGAGCTAGTCCAGACGGTGGCCGGGCCGTGCACCGCACGGGCCGGCCGCAGGGAGGGCGCGCCGCCGGGCCGCCCGGACGGGTCCGCGCGGGCACCGCCGGGGTTCCGGGCCGGGCGCGCCCTGCCTCCACTCCCCCTCCAGTCCGCAAGGAGCATCTATGAGCAAGAGCCAGACCAGAGTCGTGGTGACCGGTCTCGGTGCAACGACCCCTCTCGGCGGCGACCTGCCGTCGACCTGGTCCGCCCTGCTCGCCGGAGAGTCCGGGATCCGCAGCCTGGACTGGGAGGGCGTCGAGGACCTGCCGGTGCGCTTCGCCGCCACGCTGAAGGTCGACCCGGCCGAGGTGATGCCGAAGCAGTCGCTGCGCCGCCTCGACCGCAACCAGGCGATCGCGCTGATCGCCGCGCGGGAGGCGTGGACCAGCGCCGGCTTCGCCCCGGCGGTCAGCAACAAGACGATGCGCAACGAGGAGCCCGCCGGCGTGCCCGGCGGTTTCGTCGTCGACGGCGAGCGCCTCGGCGTGGTCGTCTCCAGCGGCATCGGCGGCCTGCACACCGCGCTGAACAGCTACGAGGTGTTCCGCGAGCAGGGCTGGTCGCGGGTGTCGCCGTTCACCGTGCCGATGCTGATGCCGAACGGCGCGTCCGGGCACGTCGGCATCGAGTTCGGCGCGACCGCCGGCTCGCACGCCCTGGTCAGCGCGTGCGCGTCCAGCGGCGAGGCGGTCGGCTACGCCATCGACATGATCCGCGCGGGCCGCGCGGACGTCGTCATCTGCGGCGGCACCGAGTCGTGCATCCACCCGCTGCAGATGGCCTCGTTCGGCCGGATGCGCGCGATGTCGACCCGCAACGAGGAGCCGGCGCGCGCGTCCCGGCCCTACGACAAGAACCGCGACGGCTTCGTGCTCGGCGAGGGCGCCGCCATGCTCATCCTGGAGTCGGAGGAGCACGCGCGCGCCCGCGGCGCCCGCGTGCACGGCATCGCCGCCGGCTGCGGCTACTCCAACGACGCCTACGACATCGTGCTGCCGGACCCGAGCGGCGGCGGGCAGGCCAAGGCGATGCAGCGGGCGCTCGCCGACGCCGGGCTGAAGCCCGAGGACATCGTGCACATCAACGCGCACGCCACCTCGACGCCGTCCGGCGACGTCGCCGAGCTGAACTCCATCAAGGCGGGCCTCGGCGAGGAGGCCGCCGCGAAGGTGGTCATCACCGCGACCAAGTCGATGACCGGCCACCTGCTGGGCGGCGCCGGCGCGCTGGAGTCGGTGTTCACGATCCTGGCGCTGCGGGACGGCCTCGTCCCGGCGGTCGCCAACCTGGAGGACCTCGACGACGAGGTCGACCTGGACATCGTGCGGGACGAGCCGCGCAAGCTCGCGGACGGACCCGCCGCGGCGCTCAACAACTCGTTCGGGTTCGGCGGCCACAACGTCTCGGTCGCCTTCCAGCGCGCTCTGTGACGGTCCGCGCGACCGCGCACGCCAACGGCCCGGCGAGTCCGAATCTCGGACTCGCCGGGCCGTTTCACATGCCGCGTGGCCACGCCGTGCACGGCGCTCAGCACGACGCCCCATGGGCAGCGGTACGGAGCGCTCCGCGCGATGCGGGCGCGATGACGCCCTGAGCAGCGGCCCTGGATGGGAGCGTGCGAGTTGCGGGACGGGCACGCTCCGCGCGCGGTCCGCCGGAAGCGCCGCCGGCGACGCGCCTCAGACGGCGGCGTGAAGCCAGCGCACCGGAGCGCCGTCGCCGGCGCGCCGGAAGGGCTCCAGCTCGTTGTCCCAGGGCGTGCCGAGGAGCCGGTCGAGCTCGTGCTCCAGGGTCGTCTTGCCGACCGCGGCGTTCGCCATGACGGACCGCAGCCGGTCCTCCGGCACCATGATGTCGCCGTTGGCGCCGATGACCCCGCTGAACACCCCGAGGGACGGGGTGAAGCTGTAGCGGACGCCGTCGCTGCCGGGCGTCGGATCCTCGGTGGCCTCGAACCGCACCAGCTTCCAGTTGCGCAGGGCCGAGGTGATCCCTGCCGCGGTGCCCGGCCTGCCCTCCCAATGAAGCTCGGCGCGCAGCGTCCCCGGCGCGGCCGCCTGATCGGCCCACTCAAGGGAAACGGGCACGCCGAGAACACCTGCGGCGGCCCACTCGATGTGCGGGCTCAGCGCAGGTGGCGCGGAGTGGACGTAGAAAACGCCACGTGCGGTCACCGGACCTCCTGGATCTGTACCGAGGCTCGTCTTCCCCTACGGCCTCGTACGTCCCAAGACGGCGTCCGCGTCCCTCATTGTGCATCATCGGCCCCGGTCGCACCACCGTGACTGCACCGTTTGCCGAACCCTTGACCGCGCGATGCGCGGCGTTCATCGGCCTCGACCGCCCAGGGTAGGCCCTCACCCGGCCGCGGCGCCGCGGTTTCGGCGCGTTCGATCGTCACCTTCCGTCCGCGTTCCGGCACGATGAGTGGCGGATCCGGATGCGGGGAGGGTGAGCGATGCTCGATCAGGAGGCGCGGCTGGAACGGCTACTGGTGCGGCACCGCGACGCGACGGTGGTGGAACCGGTGCCGGGCCGGCGGGCGCTGGTGCGCCGCGACCAGGTGCTCGTCTCCGGGCGGGACGCGGGCGTCGCGCAGGACCTGGTGCGGCGCTGGTGCGACGCGCGGGAGGACGAGCCGGGCGCGACGCGGCTACGGCTGCGGCCGTCGGCGAAGGTGGACGTGTGCGAGCTGTCCGCACTGCTGTCCGGTGGTGGCCGCCATCGGACGCTGAGCGTGTCGCCGAACCACCTCGTCCACGGCCAACCGATGTGGTGGAGCGGTCCGGCCGACCGGCCGCACCCGGCGCCGCCGCTGCCCGCGCCGGTCGCGGCGGGGACGCGCCGGGACGTGCGGGTCGCGATCCTCGACACGGGGCTGTCGCCGCATCCCTGGTACGCGGAGACGGCGTGGTTCCGCGAGCAGCGCGACGAGGCGGCGGAGGTGCTCGACGCCGACCTCGACCTCGAGCTGGACGCGCAGGCGGGGCACGGCACGTTCATCGCGGGCGTGGTGCTGCGGCACGCGCCGGCGGCGGAGCTGCGGGCACTGCGCGTCATCGGCGGGGACGGCGTCGGCGACGAGCTGGACGTCGTCCGGGCCCTGACCCGGCTCGCGTCCTGGGGGCGCGCGGACGTGGTCAACATCTCGCTCGGCTGCCACACCTTCGACGACCGTCCGTCGCCGGTGGTGGCGAGGGCGGTCGCGGCGCTCGGCCGCCGGACGGTGGTGGTGGCGTGCGCGGGGAACACCGCGAGCGACCGCCCGTTCTGGCCGGCCGCGATGAAGCCGGTCATCGCCGTCGCGGCGCTCGACGGGGACGACCGGGCCTGGTTCTCCAACTACGGCTGGTGGGTGGACGCCTGCGCGCCGGGTGTGGACGTCGCGAGCACGCACGTGTGGTTCGACGGCCCGCGCGCGCCCTCCGGAGGCACGGATCCGGACCGGTTCGAGGGATACGCGACGTGGAGCGGGACGTCGTTCGCGGCGCCCGCCGTCGCGGGGCGGATCGCGGGGCTCGCCGCGGCGGAGGGACTGGACGCGCCGTCCGCGGCCGACCGGGTCCTCGATCCGACGCGGTGCGTCACCCTTCCGGACCTCGGCGTACTCATCAGTTCTTGAGCACGGTCCGATGGCGAAGCGGTAACCGCGTACGGAGCGTCGCCAGTTTCCCACTTAGTGTGATCAGTTCATGTCAGAGGATCACGTGGCGGGAGACCCCTTGGCGACACTGCGGGATGACGCGTTGCAGGACGACACGAGCGCGCTGGTGGCGCGGGCCCGGGCCGGCGACGGCGCCGCCTGGGAGCGGCTGGTCGAGCGGTACACCGGGCTGCTGTGGTCGATCGCCCGCGCGCATGGGCTGGGCGACGCGGACGCGGGCGATGTGGTGCAGACGTCCTGGTTGCGGCTGGTGGAACGGATCGACGCGCTCGACGATCCGTCGGCCGCGGGATGCTGGCTCGCGGCGACGGCGCGCAACGAGTGCCGCGGGCTCGCGCGGCGGCGCACCCGCGACCTGGCCCTGATGCCGTTCGGCGCGCGCGCCGCGTCCGGGCCGGACGAGGTGGCGGTGGCGCGGGAGCGCCTCGGCCGCGTCGGCGCCGCGCTGGAGGTGCTCCCGCGCCGCTGCCGGACGCTGCTGCGGATGTTCGCGCAGGCCGCGAGCTACGCCGAGCTGGCGGCGGCGCTGGGCGTCCCGGTCGGGAGCGTCGGCCCGACGCGGGCGCGCTGCCTGGCCGCGCTGCGGAGGCTCGTCCCGTGAACGACGAGGAGCTGATGGCGGGGGCGCGGGCCGCGTTCGACGCCCTCGACCCGGTACCGGAAGGCGTGCTCGCGGCGGCGCGTTCGGCGCTCGCGTGGCGGGCGCCGGCGGCGGCGCTTGCGGAGCTGCGCCATGACGGCGCCGTGCGTCCGGCGGCGGGCGTGCGCGGCGGGACGGGACGGTCGCTGCGGTTCGCTTGCGCGGCGGAGCCGGCGGCCGGGCCGGCGGTGGAGATCGAGGTCACCGGGGACGGCCGGCACCGCGAGATCACCGGACGGCTCGTCCCGCCGGCGAGCGCGGAGATCGTCGTCCGGCACCGCGACGTCCCGGCGGGCCGCACGGCGGGCCGCACCGGGCAGAGCGGTATGTTCTGCCTTCCGGAGGTGCCGGAAGGGCTGGTCAGCCTGCTGTTCCGGCTGCCGGGCGGTGCGTCGGTCGTCACGAGCTGGGTGCGCGTGTGAGCGGCGGGGACGAGCGGGCGCTGCTGTGGCTGGCCGCGATCGACCCGGCGACCGCGCACGCCCGTGCGACGACGCTGCTGGAGCGGGGCGACGACATCCTCGCGCTGCGGATCGCGGGACTGGCGTGCAAGGAGCTGGGGCGGCTGGAGGAGGGGCTCGCCCTGCTGTACCGGGCGCTCGATCTGGCGACGGGGCGCGAGACGGCCGCCACGACGCCCGCGGAGGAATGGCCCGTCTTCGCGGACGACGCGTGGGCGGGTGACACGCGTCCCGACCCGTACGCCGCGGCGAAGGTCCGGATGAACCTGGTGGGCCTCCTGACGGCGCGCGGGGATCTCACCGCGGCGCTGGCGCACGCGGAGGAGGCGGAGACCGTCCTGCGCGGCGAGGAAGCGGACCGGCTGGCGGCGAACAAGGCCTGTGCCCTGGCCCGTGCGGGACGCGTGGCGGAGGCGCGCGACGTCGCGGAGCGCGCGCTCGCAGGCCTGCGGAAAGGCAACGACCGGGCGGCGCTCAACGGGCTGCTGAACAACATCGGGCTCGCGCGGGCGATGCGCGGCGACTTCGCCGGTGCCGAGGAGGCGCTCGCCGAGGCCGTCGCGGTCGGCGAGGCCGCGGGGCTGCGGCATCAGACGGCGATGGCCAAGGGGAACCTGGCGTTCGCGGTGTCGCGGCGCGGGGACGTCCCGCGCGCGCTCCGGCTGTACGCGGAGGCCGAGCCGCTCCTGGCCGGGGAGCGCCTGGCGCAGTGCCGCCTCGACCAGGCGGAGACGCTCATCGTCGCGGGCCTGCCGAGGGAGGCGCGGCCCCTCCTCGACGCGGCCCTGGACGCGGCGCGGGCGCACGGCTACCGGTGCGACCTCGCGGACGCCCTCCTCCTGCGCGCGCACGCGGAACTCGCGGACGGCGACGCCGGGCGCGCAGCCGAGACCGCCGGGCAGGCGCGGGACGCGTTCGCCGCGCAGGAGCGTCTCGGCTGGATCCCGCTGGCCGAGCAGGTGCTGATCAAGGCGCGCTGGGAGTCCGGCGAGCGGTCCGAGGCGCTGCTCGGCGGCGCCGTCGCCGCGGCGGGCCTGCTCGGCGACGGCGGCTGGGCCGGGCCCGCCGCCGAGACGAAGATCATCGCCGCGCGGGTGGCGATGGCCCTCGGCAGGCCGTCCGCAGAGCTGCTCGCGGAGGTACACGACACGGGCGGTTCCGCGGCCGTGCGGATCGCCGGGCGGCACGCGACCGCCCTGGAACGCGCGGAACGCGGCGACGTCGCGGGCGCGGTCGACGCCGTGCGGGAAGGCCTGGAGGCGGCCGCGCGGCACGCGGAGGCGTTCGGCGCGCTGGACCTGCGGGCCCGCGCGGCGGGCCTCGCGGGCGAGCTGGCCGCGCTCGGGCTCGGCCTCGCCCGGTCGGCGGCGGAGCTGCTGGCCCTGGAGGAGCGGCGGCGCGCCATCGCCCGCCCGGCGCGGCTGCGGCCGCCCGCCGATCCCGAACGGGCCGGGGCGCTGGCGGCGCTGCGGGCGCTCAGCGCCGCGCACACCTGCGACGCCGCGGGCGGCGGCGTGCCGTCCGTGCTCGCCGCCGACCTCGCGGACCTGGAGGCGAAGGTCAGCGCGCACACCCGCCGCCGGCCGGGCGGACCGCCCGGGACGCACGCGCCGGAGCCCGCCGAGATCGCCGCCGCGCTCGCCGACCGCGCCCTCGTCGAGCTGGTCGCGGTCGACGGCGAGCTGCACGCGGTGACCGTCGCGGACGGCCGGATCCGCAGGCACCGGCTCGGCGGCGTCGACGCCGTCGCCCGCGAGACCGGGCTGATCCGCTACGCGCTCGGCAGGCTCGCGGGCGCCGACGACGACGCCGCGCTCACCGCCGTCACCGAGTCCGCCGAACGCCTCGACCTGCTCCTGCGGGCGGCGGTACCGTCCGGCGCCGGCGACCGCGACCTCGTGATCGCCCCGACCGGCCCGCTGCACGGCCTGCCCTGGGCCGTGCTGCCATCGCTCGCCGGACGCCCGTTCACGGTCGTCCCGTCGGCCGCGGCGTGGCTGCGCGCCCGCGCGGACCGTCCGTCCGGCGGACGCACCGTCCTGGTCGCGGGCCCCGGCCTCGCCCACGCCGAGCGCGAGATCACCGCTCTGCTCGATGCCCACCCCGGAGCCCTCGTGCTGGACGGCCCGGACGCGCGCGCCGAACCCGTCCGCGACGCGCTGGACGGCGCCGCGCTCGCGCACATCGCCGCCCACGGCGAGTTCCGCGAGGGCAACGCGCTGTTCTCGCGGCTGCGGCTCGCCGACGGCCCGCTCACCGTCCACGACCTGGACGCGCTCGCCGCGCCGCCCCGCGTCGTGGTGCTGTCGGCGTGCGACATCGGCCGCTGCGACGAGGGCGACGCCGCCGTCGGGATGGCGGGCGTGCTGCTCGCCCTCGGCGCCGGCACCGTGATCGCCAGCGTCGTGCCCGTCCGGGACGCCGCGGCGCCGGAGTTCATGTCGGCGTTCCACGCCGGGCTGGCGGCGGGACTGCCGCCGTCCCGCGCGCTCGCCGCCGTGCCGCGCCCACCTGGCGTCGCGGGCTTCCTCTGCTTCGGCTCGGGATGACGACCGGCCCGTGGCCGCCGGGACGTCCCGGCGGCCACGGGCCGTCAGCTTAGGAGTCGCCCGTCGCGACGGGTCTGCCCGGATCGGCGACCCAGTTCGACCACGACCCGACGTACAGGGCCGCGGGGATGCCCGCGAGGTTGAGGGCCAGGATCTCGTGCGCCGCCGTCACCCCGGAGCCGCAGTAGGCGCCGACGTCCAGCGCGTCGGTCGCGCCGAGCTGCGCGAACCGCTCGCGCAGCAGCCCCGGCGGCAGGAACCGGCCGTCCACCCCGACGTTCCCGGACGTCGGAGCGTTCCGCGCGCCCGGGATGTGCCCGGCGACCGGGTCGACGGGCTCGGTCTCACCGCGGTACCGCTCGGCGGCGCGCGCGTCCAGCAGCACCCCGGCCGTCGCCAGCGCCCCCGCCCCCTCGGCGTCCAGCACCGGCAGCCGGCCCGGACGGGCGAAGAAGTCGCCCGGCTTGACGTCGGGCTCCTCGGTGGTGACCGGGTGGCCCGCCTCCGACCAGGCCCGGTACCCGCCGTTCAGCACGCGGACCTTGTCGTGGCCGAAGTAACGCAGCGACCACCACAGGCGCGCGGCGGACGTGGAGTCGGCGTCGTCGTAGACGACGACGAGCCGGTCCCCCGACACGCCGGCGCGGCGCATCGCGGCCTCGAAGTCGCCGGACGGGGGCAGCGGATGGCGCCCGGCCGGACCCGGCGGCCCGGCCACGTCCCGGTCCAGGTCGACGAACACGGCCCCGGGGAGATGGCCCTTGCGGTAGGAGTCGATTCCCGGCGGCCCCGCCAGATGCCAACGCACGTCCAGCAGGACCAACGGGGTCTGCTGCCGGAGCAGCCGGTCCAGCGCGGGCACTTCGATGAGAGGGTGCACATCGCCAGTTTGACCTTCGTCGCCCGGATTGAGGAGGGGCGCGGCGGGGTTCGTCACGACCGGCAGCCTACGCACCGGCGCCCCGGGACACGCCGTGACCAGCATCGATTCCGCGACATCCCAGGTCAGCGCGCCTTGGTCTCGGGAGGCGCGACGGCGCGCCGCGGGCCCGGCCGTGGTCAGGGACGGGTCGCCGACAGCAGCGGCACGATCTGCTCGGCCGCGACGAGCGACCCGTGCATGCCGACCATCCGGTTCAGCCACGGCTCCCGCTCGGACGCCACGATCGCCAGGTCCGCGTGCGGGACCGCGATCACGTCGCCGATCCGCTCGGCCATCCCCGGCGCCAGCGGGCCGAACCAGCCGTCCGCCACCGCCTTCTCGCGCGGCACCACCCACGCCCGGTCGCCGACCATCGCCGTCCACGCGGCGAGGACGTCGTCGTGGGCGCCCGGCTCGCTGTAGACGTACCGGCAGCGCGCGTCGCCGCCGAGCAGGGCCACGCCCTCGTCCAGCTCCGGGACGGTGTCGGCGTCGATCCGGTCCGCCGGGTCGACCATGCCGTGGTCGGCGGTCACGTACAGCGCCGAACCCGGCGGCAGGACCGCGGCGAGCTCCTGCACGAGGACGTCCACGAACCGCAGCTGGTGCCGCCACTCCGCCGACCCCACCCCGAACTTGTGCCCGGTCGAGTCGAGATCCGCGTGGTAGACGGTCACGAAGGACCGGCCGCCGCGCCGCAGCGCCCGCTCCGCCCGCCCGACGAGCTGCCCCAGGCTGTCGGCCGCCAGGTACTCGGCGCCCCGCGTCGTGGCCCGGCTGAGCGGCGAGTTCCGGTACATGCCGAGGGACACGTAGCCGACCGCCACACCGGCCGCCGCGGCCCGCTGGTAGATCGTCGGCGCGGGCTGGAACCGCTCCGGCTCGACCGCGTCGTCCCGCCAGCGCAAGCAGTTCAGCAGCCGTCCCGTGCCCGGGATCGCGACCTGCAGGCCCAGCAGGCCGTGCCCGCCCGGCGGCAGTCCGGTGCCGAGCGACCCGAGGCTGGTGACGGTCGTCGCGGGGAACCCCGCGGTGATCGGCCGGCCGCCCATCGCGGTCAGGTACGGCGCCTCGTCCGGGTGGGCGCGCAGCAGCTCCCAGCCGAGCCCGTCGACCAGCAGCACGCAGACGCGCGGCAGCACGGGCAGGCCCAGCACGTTCACCGCGTCCGGGACGCCGAGCGTCGCCAGCACCGACACCGGGACGTCGGCGAGCGCGCCCGTCCCGTACCGGGGCACGGGCGGCACCGGCGCCCGCACCGCGCTCATCGCGCGGTCACCGGGCGGTCGCCGCGGACAGCTCCTCGGCGAAGGCCAGTACCTGCGCGACCGCGTCGGCGCCGTCGGCGGCCTCGCTCACCCGCAGCGACAGATCGTCGGCGGTGACGCTGCCGGTGTAGCCGTGGTCGGCCTCGCAGTTCTCATCACCGCAGGTCGCGGGCTCCAGGTCGATGTGCGCGATGGCGCCCCACCCGATCGTCAGCACGACTTCGGTCGGCGGCACCCCGGGCACGTAGGAGGCCGGATCCGGGACGACCCGCGTCACCGCCACCGACTGGACGCGCTCCAGCTTCACCGCCTCGGTGGTCGTGGACGCGTGCGGGCGCTCCATGCCCTCGCCGGGCGGGTGCTCGTCGGTGTGGCACACCAGCAGCCGGGACGCGGACAGCACCAGCACGGTCACGTGCCGCCGGACCTCCATCGCCGGGTCGAACGTCGCCTCGTGGTGCACGACGTACGCGACGACGCGCTCGTCCCCTATGGCCGACTCGACCGCGTCCGCGACCAGGGCCGGGTAGTAGCCGCTGCGCTCGATCGCCGTGCGCAAACCATGAGCGGTCGCTCGGGTTTCCCTCATGCCCCTATCCTGCCCTGTCCGGGGGCGGACGTGCACATGCCCGGCACGCTGCGGACCCCGGCGGGCCCCGAGGGAGACCGCCGCGGGCCCGGGCGCACGGGTACCCGATGGGCACGCGGGTATGGGAGTCCCATGGACGAGAGAGATCCGCTGCCGACCCCGCGGCCGGTGCCACCGCCGACACCGGACCCGGCCCCCGCACCGGACCCGGCCCCCGCACCGGAACCGCTGGTCCCGCCGACCGAGCCGCCCCCCGGCCCGATGCCGGGCCCCGGGCCCCAGCCGCCGCGGCCCATCCCGCCGGGGCCCGCGCCCGACCCCGTCCCGCCCGGTCCGCCGCCGGAGCCGACCCCGCCGGGACCGGCACCGCAGCCCACACCGCCCGCGCCGGACCCCGACCCGGTCCCGCCCGGCCCCGAGCCCGACCCGGTCCCGCCGACCCCGGCGCCGAGCCCGCCGCCGCCTCCGGGCCGAACCTAGAACGCCCTAGAACTGCCGGAGGCGCCGGGGGCCCAGCTCCGTGCGCGGCCCCAGCGGACGTTCCAGGCGGAGAGCGACGTCGCGCACCGCGACGCCGGACACGTCCGCCATGACCGGATTCAGCTCGAGCCGCGCCACCTCCGGCAGGTCGTACCCGAGCCGCGACACCCGCAGCAGCAGCTCCTCCAGCGCCGCGACGTCCACCGGCTGCGCGCCGCGATGGCCGAGCAGCAGCGGCGCCGTCCGGATCGCCCGGACCAGCTCCGCCGCCTCCACATCGGTGAGCGGACCCAGGCGGTAGGCGCGGTCGTCGAGGAGCGCGGCGGTCTCGTCGGCGAGGCCGAACGAGACGACGGCGCCGAACGACGGGTCCTCCATGGTCACGACCCGCGTCGGCACTCCCCCGGTCGCCGCGTCCCCGGAGATCGCGATGCCGTAGCAGCCGAGCAGCTCGGCGGCCTGCTCCGGCGTCCCCTCCACCGGGCCGCCCGAACCGAGCCAGTCCTCGACCAGAGCCCGCGCGCGCCTGCGGTCCGTCCCCTCCAGCTCCGGCAGGCGGCCCGGCGGCGTCCGCCGCCACTGCGCGTACCGGATCACGTAGGAAAGCGCCCGCACGGCGTCCTCCGGCGCGGCATAGGACGGCACCGACCCCTCCGCCGCCGTCCCGTCCGGCCCGGTGATCCGCAGATCGGCCGGCATGCCCTCCGACCCCAGGTACGTCGCGACGATCGGCTTGCTGCCGCCCGCCGCCAGCCGCAGGATCTCCTGCGGGACGCGCAGGTCGTAGCCGCCGATCGTGGGCGGGGTGAACAGCGCCACGATCGCGTCCACGGAGTCGTCGGCCAGCGCGCCCGCCAGCGCCGCCTCGTAGTCGTCGGCGTCCGCGCGCGGCCCGAGGTCGACGCGCGGGCGGACCTCCAGGCCCAGCGCGACCGCCGCGTCCTGCGCCAGCAGCCCCAGCGAGTCGGAGTTGTCGATGATCGCGATCCGGTCGCCGGACGGCAGCGGCTGGTAGGCCAGCAGCTGCGCCACGTCGAACAGCTCCGCCAGGTCCTCCACCCGGATCAGGCCCGCCTGCTGGAACAGCGCGCTCACCGCGTGGTCGGGCAGGGTCAGCGCGCGCGCCGCGTGCCCGATCGGGACGCCCTGCGTGCTGCGTCCGCTCTTCACCGCCACGATCGGCTTGCGGCGGCCCAGCCTCCGCGCCAGCCGCGCGAACTTGCGCGGATTCCCCAGCGACTCCAGGTAGAGGAGCACGGCCTTGGTCGCCGGATCCTCCTCCCAGTACTGCATGAGGTCGTTGCCCGACACGTCCGCCCGGTTCCCCGCCGACACGAACGTCGACAGCCCCAGACCGCGCTCCGCCGTCCGCTGCAGGATCGCGATGCCGAGCGCGCCCGACTGGGAGAAGAAGCCCACCGGGCCCCGGCCCGGCATCGTCGGCGCCAGCGTCGCGTTCAGCCGCACGTCCGGGTCCGTGTTGGCGATGCCCAGGCAGTTCGGCCCGACCACCCGCATCCCGTAGGCGCGGGCCAGCCGCACCAGCTCCTCCTGGTCCGCGCGTCCCTCCGGGCCCGTCTCACCGAACCCCGACGACACCACGACCAGGCCCCGGACGCCCTTCCCCGCGCACTGCTCCACGACCTCGCGGACCGCGTCCGCCCGCACCGCGACCACCGCCAGGTCCACGTCGTCCGGAATGTCCAGGACGGACGCGTAGGCCCGCACCCCCGCCACCGCCGTCGCCGTCGGATGCACCGGGTACACCGGCCCGCTGAAGTCCCCGCTCAGCAGGTTCCGCAGGACCGTCTGCCCCACGCTGTGCTCCGCCCGGCTCGCCCCGACCACCGCCACCGACTCCGGGAACAGCAGCCGCTGGATCGACCGCGACTCCGCCCGGTGCTCGCGCGCCGCCATCACCTCCACCGACGTCTCCGTCGGTTCCAGGTCGAGGACGAGCTCGATCACGCCCTCCTCGAACCGCTGCTCCGCCTGGTAGCCCGCCTCGCGGAACACCCGCGTCATCCGCCGGTTGTCGGGCAGCACGCTCGCCACGAACCGGAGCACGCCCCGCTCCCGCGCCGCCGCCGCGATGTGCTCCAGCAGCACCGCGCCCAGCCCGCGCCCCTGATGGGCGTCCTCCACCAGGAACGCGACCTCCGCCGTCTCCGGCCGGTCGCTCAGCATGTCGTACCGGACGACCGCGACCATCTCCTCGCCGATCGTGGCGATCAGCGCGACACGCCGGTCGTGGTCCACCCCGGTGAAGTGCTCGACCTCACGGTCCGTGAGGTACGGGCGCGGCGAGAAGAACCGGTAGTAGATCGACTCCGGCGACAGCCGCGCGTAGAAGACCCGCAGGAGATCGGCGTCCTCGCTCCGGATGGGCCGCAGATGCGCCGTCCCGCCGTCGCTCAGGACGACGTCGGCCTCCCACTGATCCGGATAACCCTCGGTCACGTACCGAGCGTAAGGCACGCGACGCCGGCGGCACCCCAGAGGAAAAACCCGCGTTCCCGGGTTTCGCTGCGCGTTCGAGACCTAATCGGGGGCCAAGAGCTGTTACGGTCGTTCCACGCCCTGAATGCCGCTCGCGCGGGCCGTGTTGATCGAGGTGATGACTCCATGACGCGCGTGGTCGTGGTCGGCGATCTCATGACAGACACCGTGGCTCGTGCCGCGTACCCTTTGGCGAAGGGCAGCGACACGCCCGCCGCCGTGACGACCCATGGAGGAGGCTCGGGCGCCAACGTCGCGTCCTGGCTCGCCCTGGAGGGGATCGAGGTCGCCTTCGTCGGCCGCCGCGGCTCCGACATCGCCGGCCGCAACCGGGACATGGAGCTGATGGGGTACGGCGTCGACGCCCGCCTCGTCATGGACCAGGAGCGCCCCACCGGGACGTGCGTGGTCATGGTCACCCACAAGGGCGACCGCACCATGCTGTCCGACCCGGGCGCCAACGCCGCCCTCCTCCCCGAGGACGTCGAGCGCTGCAAGGACCTGTTCTCGCAGGGCACCCACCTGCACATGTCCGGCTACTCGCTGATCAACGAGGGCTCGCGCAAGGCCGCCATCCACGCCCTCGAGCTCGCCCGGCAGGCGCAGATGTCGGTGTCGGTCGACGGCGGCTCCTCCTCCCCGCTCAAGCGGATGGGCGCCGAGCCGTTCCTGGAGTGGACGCAGGGCGCCCGGCTCCTGGTGGTCACCGCCAAGGAGGCCGAGATCCTCACCGGCCGCGACAACCCGGCCGCCGCCGCCAAGGTGCTCACCGCCTGGTACCCGCAGGTCGTCATCAAGGACGGCGCCGAGGGCGCGCTCTGGTACACCAACGGCCGCCCCGAGCCCGTCACGGTCTCCGCCGAACCGGTCGAGAAGGTCGTCGACGGCACCGGCGCGGGCGATGCGTTCATCGCCGGCTTCCTGCCGCCCTGGCTGGACGGCAAGCAGCCCGCCGACGCGCTCACCGCCGGCTGCCGCCTCGCCGCCCAGGCCACCCAGCACCTCGGCGCCCGCCCGTCCCTCGACGTCGTGGACAACCAGATCAAGTAAGGGCTGTGTCTGCCCAGGGGGACGACCCCCTGGAACCCCCGTCACGACGGACGGGCATGCCCGCGGCCGTGGCTAAGCTCTGGCCTTCCACACCGTTGCCCAACCGGCTCCCCGCACCGGCGCTCAGCCGGCTTTCCGCACCGGGGATCGGTCGGGGGTGGGGGTCAGGCTAGGGGGGTGTAGGTGCGGACGTCCTCGTGGACGGCGGCCCAGAGGCGGTTCAGGGGATGGCCTGCGTCGTATCGCTCCAGGTCGGCGCGGCGGACGAAGGCGCCCGTCATCAGCTCGGCCTTCGGCTCCAGGTCGTCGTGCAGGCCGATGGCGCGCAGCGGGACGGCGTCCGGATCGTCGCGGCCCGCCATGCCGCGTCCGATCGAGCCGGTGACGATCATGGAGCCGCGGACGAAGCCGGAGCGCAGCAGCGACAGCCCGTAGTGCACGTCGTCGATGTCGGCGACGACGTTCAGCCGGTCCCGGAACGCGGGGCCGTACCAGGTGGCCAGCAGGTCGGCGACCAGGCCGGCGGGCGGCAGCACGAGCGGGACGCGTCCGAGGCGGCTGGTGCGGACGGGCCCGTCCGGCAGCTCGCTCTCCGGCAGGTTGGTGAGCAGCAGCGCCTGCCCCCGCGCGTACTCGATGACCTCGTACTCCTTCAGCCGCCGGTCGCCCTCCGGCGTGCTGACGATGCTGCCGCACACCAGGTCGACCTGCTTGGTCTCCAGGCGGGACCACAGATCCTTGGTGCGGACGTGCGCGACCTTGAACTCGACCTCGCGCTGCCGGAACTCCTCCGACACCCGGGCCCAGGCGCGCGACACGATCGGGAGCGTGAACTCGGTCGTGCCGACCGTCAGCATCCGGCCGAGCCGGCGGCGGCTCCAGTGGATCGACTCCAGCCAGTTCTCGATGGTCGTCCGCGCCAGCTCCACCGTCGTCTCGCCGGTCGGAGTGAACAGGTAGTCCTTCCCGCGTCCCTGCCGGACGGTCAGCACCTCGCCGCACAGCGCCTGGCTGTTGCGGTTGAGGGTGTCCAGCTGCTTCTGGACGCTGGACTGCTCCCGCCCGAGCGCCCGTGCGGCGCGCAGCGCGGACCCCGTCTCGTGCACGACCAGCAGCGTGCGGAGCTGATCGAACGTGGCGTCCAGCAGGCCGGGCGGGCAGTCGAGGAGCGCGTCGAGGGTCGATGACACGGAGTGGGACATTACTACCTGCTCCTTCGTCCCGCTGAAATGGCCGTCCGTGCATTTGAGCGGGAAATGATGACATTTCCTGCTCAACTTATCTCAAGATGTTCTCTCAAACAGCTGGACAGGGTTTTCTAACCTCTAGAACACTTTCTTCCCGTCGCCACCCGTACCCGAGGAAGCAGATCCGTGACGCCGACCGCCCCCGCGCCCCCTGTCCCGTCGTCCGACGGCGGGCCGCCGGAGAAGATCGCCGTGCCGGTGCTGCCTTCCGCCGCCCCGCCGCAGCCTGGCGACCTGCTCGTCTACTCGGGCGTGCGGGACGAGCCCGCCGGACGGCGCGCCCACCGGCCTGGCCCTCCGGGCGGCGACCCCGGCCTGGGAGCACTCCCCTAGGCCGCCTCGACCCCGGTTCGCCGCGGCTCTTCTCCGCCGCGGCGCCCGGACCGGTCACCGGTCCGTGCGCGGGGCCGCGCGCACGGGCCGGTCCACCGCTCCGCCCGCGCCTACAGGGGCGCGCGGGCGGCTCCTCGCGGTCCCGGCCGGGCCGGACCTCACCACCCCGCAGGCCCGGCCGACCGGGAGAAAGCTCGCGCGGCAGCACCCGAGAAGATCGCGGCCCCACCAGCCCAGTGACATTTCAGGTCGCGGCCCCCGCTTCGTCGCTGAGACGCGGCGCCCACACATGCGCTCGGGTTTGGCGGTTTCGTGGGTGGGGCCGGTGGCCGGTGGGGAACAGAGGACGTGTCGTCCGGCTTTCCCATCTACGCCGGCCGGTGAGCGTCCCGCTCCGGGCGCGCTCATATGTCCTGAGGAGAGAGCCGCCATGCGTGCTGCCATATTCGCCGAGTACGGCGACCCGTCCGTTTTGAAGGTGGTGGAGACCGGCCTGCCCGAGCCCGGGCTCGGTCAGGTTCGGGTGGCCGTCCGCGCCGCCGGGGTGAACCCGATCGACGTCAAGGTGCGCTCGGGGTCCATGTCGGGCGGCAGGCCGCCGACGAGGCCGCGGTCCCTGGGGTCGGAGGTTTCCGGGGTCGTGGACGCCGTGGGCGACGGGGTCGCGGACGTGGCGGTGGGCGACGCGGTCGCGGGGTGGCCGGTCGGCGGCGGGTACGCCGAGTACGCCCTGATGTCGGTGTACGCGGCGAAGCCGGACGCACTGACCTGGAAGCAGGCCGCGGTGCTTCCCGTGGCGGGCGAGGCCGCGCTGCGCTCGCTGCGCTCGCTCAGGCCCGGACGCGGAGAGACCCTGCTGATCAACGGCGCGTCCGGGGCGGTGGGCGCCCTCGCGACGCAGATCGCCATGGGCGATGGCGTCACCGTCATCGGCACGGCGGGTGCGGCGAACCTGGACCGGGTGCGGGCCCTGGGGGCGGCCGCCACCGTGTACGGCCCGGGCCTGGCCGGCCGGGTCCGCGAGCTGGCGCCGCAGGGCGTGGACGCCGTGCTGGACGCGGCCGGGCACGGAGCGCTTCCGGACGCGATCGCGTTGCGCGGCGGCGTGGACCGCGTCGTGACGATCGCCGACCCCGCCGCCTTCGAGCTGGGCGTCCCGTTCCTGTCGGGCGGCTCGAAGGACCAGACGGCGGAGGTGCTGCGCACGCTGCTGGAAGCGGCGGCGCAGGGGCGGATCACTCCGCCCGCCGCGCACGGTATGGCGCTCGATCAGGTGGTGCAGGCGCACGAGCAGGTGGAGAAGGGCGGAGCGGGGAAGATCGTGCTCCTCCCCTGAGACGGTTCCCTTCGGGGACCGTGCCCGCCGCTGTCCGCGGCTGGGCGGCCGGGTCAGTTGGGGGTGGCCAGGGTGAGCGGGAGGATCGCCTGGGCGCCCGCCTCTCTCAGCAGGCGGGCGGCGACGGTCATGGTCCATCCGGTCTCGATTCGGTCGTCGATCACGAGCAGGGGCCCCGCCGCCTCCTTGGCGGCGATGGCGACGGGGTCGGGGAGCATCAGCGCGGCCCAGACCGAGCGGAGGCGCTGGGCGCTGTTGTGCCGGCGCGGGACGGGCTCTCCCACGGGGGCCAGTTCGCCCAGGTAGGGCAGGCGGCCGATCTCGGAGATGCGGTGGCCGAAGGTGGTGACGAGACGGGGCCGCGAGCGCGATCCGATCGTCACGACGCCGGTCGGCCGGGCGGGCCAGTCCCACGCGGCGAGCACCTTGACGACGGCGTCGACCATGTCGGCCGGGACGTCGGTGTCGCCGCCGGCGAACAGCTCGCGGAGCCGGTTGCCCCAGCCGATGTCGGTGAGGCGGCCGAGGGCGCGTCCCGTCTCGGCCTGCAGGTCCGGCTTGATACGGCCGGAGACGCCGAGGTCGTCCTTGACACCGGTGGGCCACATGCGGCGCGGCGCGATGTCGACCCCGGGCCGGTGCAGGCGGTCACGGGCCTGGGTGGCGCCCTCGGCGGTGACGTCGGCGGGCCAGTGCTCGCCCGTGCAGTTGTCGCAGCGTCCGCAGGGAGCCGCGGCGGGATCGTCCAGCTGCCTGCGCAGGAACTCCTCGCGACAGGCCTCCGTCACGATGTAGTCGAGCATCGCCTGCTGCTCGCGGCGGCGTTCGGCCGTGACGCGCTCGTAGCGCTCGCGGTCATAGGCCCACGGGGCGCCCGTGGACGTCCAGCCGCCCTTGACGCGGCGGACCGCGCCGTCGACGTCGAGGACCTTCAGCATCATCTCCAGGCGGTTGCGGCTCAGGTCGACCTGCGGTTCCAGCGCGCCGGTCGACAGCGGCCGGCCGGCGGCGTCCAGAACATCGAGGGTGGCGCGGACGACGGGTTCGGGCGGGAACGCGAGACCGGCGAAGTAGGCCCAGATCTCGCGGTCCTCGCGGCCGGGCAGCAGGATCACCTCGGCGCGGTCGACGCCGCGCCCGGCGCGCCCGATCTGCTGGTAGTAGGCGACCGGGGACTGCGGGGCGCCGACGTGGACGATGAAGCCGAGGTCGGGTTTGTCGAAGCCCATTCCGAGGGCGCTGGTGGCGACGAGCGCCTTCAGCCGGTTGGCCTGCAGGTCCTGTTCGGCCTGCAGCCGCTCGGCGGGCTCGGTCTGGCCGGTGTAGACGGCGACCTCGTGGCCGCGGTCGCGGAGGTAGCCGGTGATCTCGTGGGCGGCGGCGACGGTGAGGGTGTAGATGATGCCCGAGCCCGGCAGCGACGCGAGGTGCTCGCCGAGCCAGGCGATGCGCTGCTCGGCGGTCGGCACGGCGACGACGGCCAGGCGGAGCGAGTCGCGTTCGAGCGGCCCCCGCAGCACCAGGGCGTCGTCGCCGGCGAGCTGCTCGGCGACGTCCTGGGTGACGCGGGCGTTGGCGGTGGCGGTGGTGGCGAGGACGGGGATGCCCGGCGGGAGCTCGGCGAGCAGGGTGCGCAGCCGGCGGTAGTCGGGGCGGAAGTCGTGCCCCCAGTCGGAGATGCAGTGCGCCTCGTCGACCACGACGAGGCCCGCGCCGGCGGCCAGCCGCGGCAGCACCAGGTCGCGGAAGTCGGGGTTGTTGAGCCGTTCGGGGCTGACCAGCAGGACGTCGACCTCGCCGGCCTCGACCTCGGCGAAGATCCGCTGCCAGTCCTCGGTGTTGGCGGAGTTGATCGTGCGGGCGTGGATGCCGGCCCGGTCGGCGGCCTCGATCTGGTTGCGCATCAGCGCCAGCAGCGGTGAGACGATCACGGTGGGGCCGGCGCCCCGCTCGCGCAGCAGCCGCGTCGCCACGAAGTAGACGGCGGACTTGCCCCACCCGGTGCGCTGGACGACGAGGGCGCGGCGCCGGTCGACGACGAGGGCGCGGATGGCCGTCCACTGGTCGTCGCGGAGCCGGGCGTGCTCTCCGGCGAGGGCGCGCAGGCACCGCTCGGCATCGTCGCGGAGTCCGTCGGGAGTGCTCATGCCCCCTTTGGTACCAGCGGCGGGAGAGCGGTCGCACCAGAACCTCATTCTGTGGATAACCCCCGCCGCCGACCCACCGGTGACGGTCAGTGCTCCCATGGGTAGCCTGCGTGGAAGATCGGTTTCTTGGCGGAAGGACACCGGCGGCGGATGGGCGCGGCGGAACGCTTGCGGCGGACGTGGCATGTCCTGTGGGACGGCTCGCCGCCGGAGCCCCCCGAGGACGAGCCGAGCGAGGTCGTCGATCCGCGCGCCGTCGATCTCGTCCTGCGCGTCGGCGAGCTCCTTCTGGCCAGCGGCGAGACCACCGAGCGCGTGAACGAGGCGATGCTGGGCCTCGCGGTCGCCTACGAACTCCCGCGCTGCGAGGTCCAGGTGACGCTCACCAGCATCCTGGTGTCCGCCCATCCGGGCAAGGGCGCGCCACCGGTGACGGGGTCGCGGGCCATCCGCCGCCGTACGCCCGCCTACTGGCGCCTCACCGGGCTGCACGCCCTCGTACAACAGGCGTCCATCGGAATGCTGGAGCTGGACGAGGCGCACAAGCAGCTCGCGGAGATGAAACGGGGGCGCGGCCCGTACCCGCCGTGGCTCATCGTCGCGTCGCTGGGGCTGATCGCCGCCTCGGCCAGTGTCCTGTCGGGCGGTGGTCCGCTGGTCGCGGGCACGGCGTTCGTCGCCACCCTGCTGGGGGACCGGACCGCCGCCGCCCTCGCGCGCCGCGGCATCGCGGAGTTCTTCCAGCTGACGGTGGCCGCCGCCATCGGCGCCTCGGGGGCCGCCATCGTCGTCGCGGCGGGCAACCCGGAGCGCGCCTCGACGATCGTCACCGGCGCGATCCTCGCGCTGCTGCCGGGGCGGCCCCTGGTGGCCAGCATCCAGGACGGCATCACGGGCGATCTCGTCAGCGCGGCCGCGCGCGGGCTCGAGGTCTTCTTCATGATCGCGGCCATCGTCGCGGGGCTCGGCGCGGTGGTGTACGTCGCGGTGAACCTCGACGTGCCGATCGACGTGAGCCACCTGCCCACGGCGCCGGCGACGCTGAAGCCCGTCCCGCTGATCGCCGCCGCCGCCGTGTCGGTGACGTTCGCGGTCTCGCTGGCCGCGCCGCGGGACGTGCTCCTGGCATCCGCCCTCGGCGGCGCGCTGATCTGGACGATCTACGTGCTCCTCCGGGGGTGGAACGTTCCGCCCGTGCTGGCCTCGGCGATGGCGGCGATCGTCGTCGGTGTGCTGGCGAACTGGCTGGCCCGGCGCCACGGGGCGCCCGTGATGCCGTACCTGGTGCCGGCCATCGGCCCGCTGCTGCCGGGGACGGCGCTCTACCGTGGCATGGTCGAGCTGAACACCGGTTCCCCGCAGTCGGGTGTGCTGAGCCTCATCGGCGCCCTGTCCGTGGCGCTCGCGCTGGGCGCCGGCGTCAACCTCGGTGGCGAGTTCGTGCGCGCGTTCCAGCACGTCGGGCTCTCGGCGGGCGGACGGTGGGCGCGTCCGGCGGCCCGCCGTACGCGGGGCTTCTGACCGACCGCCGTTCCACGCCCCCCGAAACTGTCGGTGGCGGACGTTACGTTCGCGGCATGTACCGACAGGGAGACATCCTGATCCTGCCCGTGCCGGAGGACGAAGTACCGCAGTCCGTGCGGGACCTGCCGCCGTCCCCGAGGGACGGCCGGGGGCGCATGGTGCTGGCGCTCGGCGAGGCCACCGGCCACGCTCACGCGCTGTGGCCTCGCTCACCGGCCTCACCGCCGACCGCATCTCCGCCGAGGGGAACGCGGAGCTGCGCCGGGTCATGCTGGAGATCTTCGGCTACGACCGGTACCTGGCGGAGACGGGCGCGCGGCCCCTGCACCAGGACGAGACCGGCGTGCTGTGGTCCATCGACCTGCCCGGGGACGAGCCGGTCGTCATGGTGGAGGTGGTCAACTCCACCCCCGAACCCGACGGCACGCACCGCACCTACTACCTGCGGGTCCCGCCGTCCACGCGCACCGCGCGCGCGGGCGTCGCGTGGACGTTCGGCGTCGACGAGGCCGACTACCGCCCGCAGAAGCAGACATGAGCCCCCGGACGGCGGTCCATAGCGCGCCCGCGCCGTCCTTCCTCGTGGCGGGAGCCCCTTGGTAGCACTTCCCCAATTACCAAGGGGCGCCCGCCCGCTCCCGCGCGGCGCTCACGGGGTCACGGGGTCGCGGCCTGCGCCCAGGTCACCTTCCCCTCACCGGTGGGCCGCCAGCCCCAGGAGCGGGACAGGGCGCCGACGAGGAACAGCCCGCGGCCGCTTTCGGCCTGCATGTCGTGCGGGGGCTCGACGGGTCCCTCGGGGTTGTCGTCCCATACCTCCACCATGGCCGTCTTGTCGTCGGGCAGGTACAGCACGAGGGTGACGGTGTCGGCGTGGCGGAGCGCGTTGGTGACCAGTTCGCTGGTGATGAGTTCGACGTCGCCCGTGGTGTCCGGGCGGTCCCACCCCTCCAGCGCGGCGCGGACGACGTCGCGCGCGGCGCGCACCGAAGTGTCCGCCGACCTCAGCGCGAGGACGAAGTGGGGGCGTTCGAGATAGTCCACGGCATCGCCTAACGGTCGCCTGCTATCGACAGCATGCGCCCTCCAGGGCGGTCGTGCACGGGATCCGCTCCCTCTGTCATGACCGTCCGCGCGGCTCGACCGCCGCCTGATTCTTTCACTGTTAGCAGTCATTCGGCTCCGTGTGGTGACCATGCGGGAACATCCACAGCGTGGCGCCATGAACGGAGAATTGCAAGGCGGCCGCGAACGCCCGTCTCACCCGCCATCTGACGGCGGCGGGCAGGTCGCAGAGGTGGGTCACCTTCCGGTTACATCTCGCCCAGCAAGGCAGGGATGCGTTCCAGGACGCCTCCGGCGAAGGTGTCGTGGAGGCCGAGCGGCTCAAGATGGACGTAACCGATGCGACAGTCGCACCTGTCCAGCGGGCAAGGGCGCGGGGCGAGGGCGTCGCGGAACGAGCCGTCGTAGAGGTTTCCCAGGACGGCCGGGACGAAGTGGCAGCGGCGGACACGCCGTGCTCCTGCTCGGCCACCCAGGCGGTGAAGCGCTCGAGGGCTGCGCGGTCGGCACGCAGTTGCTCCGGTGTGTCGCGCCGTTTGGCGAACGGGCAGTAAGGGCAGTCGTAATCGCAGCTGGCGAGCGGCCCTCGATAGAGGATCGTGAGGTGCCGCATCAGCGCCCTCGTAGGAGGCCATCAGTTCCCTCACGCGTCGGGAAAACAGTCCGGGCCCGATGGCGTCGGAATGGGCGAGCTCCTCGGGCGTCAGCCAGAGAGCCGTTCCCGTGGCCTCCAGCCAGCAGAGGTCATCGAACGGCGCCGGTGCTTTCGCCGCACCGCCGCGTCGGGGCGATCCGGGCGTTTCCAGGCCGCTAGGACGCCATCAGCACTGAGCCCTTGTACTTGTCCTGCACGTACTTGCGCACCTCAGGGCCGCGCAGGAGCTGGACGAGCTTCTTCACGCGCGGGTCGTCCGCGTTCTCCGGCAGCGTGACGATGCCGTTCGCGTAGGGGTTGCCCGCCGCCTTCTCCGCAACGAGCGCGTCCTTGGCCGGCGACAGGTTCGCCTCCAGCGCGTAGTTGCCGTTGATGACCGCCGCGTCGACGTCGTCCAGCGAGCGCGGCAGCTGCGCGGCCTTCAGCGGCTTGAACTTCAGGTGCTTGGGGTTGCTCGCGACGTCCTTCTCGGTGGCGCTCGTAGGCGCGCCCGGCCTCAGCGTCAGCAGGCCGTTGTCGGCGAGCAGCTTCAGGGAGCGTCCCTCGTTCGCCGGGTCGTTCGGCACCGCCACGGTCGCGTTCTGCGGGATCGCCTGAAGGCTCTTCACCTTGCTGGAGTAAACGCCGAGCGGCTCAAGGTGCACCGGCGCGACGAACGTCAGCTTGGTCCCCGACTTCTTCTCGTACTCCTCCATGAAGGGCACGTGCTGGAAGTAGTTGGCGGTGACCTGCTTCTCCTTCAGCGCGGTGTTCGGCTGCTGGTAGTCGTCGAAGGTCACGATGTCGAGCTTCAGCCCGGCCTTGGACGCCAGATTGTCCTTGACGTACTTCAGGATGTCGCCGTGCGGGACGGGGTTGACCGCGACCTTCAGCGGAGCGTCCGGGTCGTCGGACGCCCCGGAGGAACCGCAGGCCGCCAGGCCCGCGACGAGGCCCACGGAGGCGAGAGCGATGGTGATCTTGCGAAGCACGAAGAGTGCCTTTCTGTGCGGTGAGGGCGGTGTCACTTGTGGGACAGGCGGCGGGCGACGAGGTCCCCCACGGCCTGGATGATCAGGACGAGGACGACGAGCAGCAGCACGGTCGCGACCATGACCTTCGTCTCGAAGCGCTCGTAGCCGTAGGTGACGGCGAGGTTCCCGAGCCCGCCGCCGCCGACCGTGCCGGCCATGGCGGTGTAGCCGATCAGTGCGATCACGGTGACGGTCAGCCCCGACACCAGGCCGGGCCGGGCCTCGCGCAGCAGCACCTTGCCGACGATCTCGCGGCGGGTCGCGCCCATCGCGTCCGCCGCCGCGACCACGCCGGGGTCGACCTCGCGCAGCGCGATCTCCACGAGCCGCGCGTAGAACGGGATGGCGCCGACGGTCAGCGGCACGATCGCGGCGGCGTTGCCGATGCTGGTGCCCACCACGATCCGGGTGAACGGGGTGATCGCCACCATCAGGATCAGGAACGGCAGCGACCGGCCGATGTTCACGACCGCGCCGAGAACCTTGTTGACCGGCGGCGCGGGCAGCAGGCCGCCGCGTTCGGTGACCACCAGCAGCACGCCGAACAGCAGCCCGAGCACGGCGGTGAACAGCGTCGCGACCCCGGTCATGTAGAGGGTCTCCCGGGTGGCCGGCCACAGCAGCGGCATGACCTCGTCCCAGCTCATCGGGCCTCCTCCTCGGCGGGCGCGGTGAGGGCATCGGTGTTCGGGGCGCCGGGGGCGGCGGCGGTCGCGCGCGTCCGCACCTCGACGGCGAGGCCGGACTCGCGCAGGAACGCCAGCTGCGCGGCGTTCGCCGACGGATCGCCCGGCAGCTCGAGCTGGAGCCGCCCGACCCGCTCGCCGCCGACCGTCTCGACGGCGCCGCCGAGGATGTTGACGTCCAGCGAGTACTTGCGGGCCAGCGCCGACACGAACGGCCGGCCGTTCGCCCCGCCCACGAAGGTGACCTCGACGAGCGTCGTGCCGTCGCGGGGTTCGGCCGCCGGCAGCGGGAAGAGCCCGCGCGCCAGCTCCGACCCGGGACGCGCCAGCAGCTCCGTCACCGGCCCCTGCTCGGTGAACCGGCCGTCGCGCATCACCGCGGCCGAGTCGCAGATCCGCTTGACCACGTCCATCTCATGAGTGATCAGCAGGACGGTGAGCCCGAGGCGGCGGTTCAGGTCGCGCAGCAGCTCCAGGATCGACGCGGTGGTCTCCGGGTCGAGCGCGGAGGTCGCCTCGTCCGACAGCAGCACCTTGGGTCGCCCCGCGAGCGCCCGCGCGATGCCGACGCGCTGCTTCTGCCCGCCCGAGATCTGCGCCGGGTAGGCCTTCGCGTGCCCGGTGAGCCCGACCAGGTCCAGCAGCTCGGCGACCCGCGCGGCGCGCTCGCCGCGCGGAACGCCCATGACCTCCAGCGGGAACGCGACGTTGCCGGCCACCGTGCGGGAGCCGAGCAGGCCGAAGTGCTGGTGGATCATCCCGATGCCCTGGCGGGCGCGGCGCAGCTCGGTCCCCCGCAGCGCGAGCAGGTCGCGCCCGCCGATCACGACGCGGCCCTCGTCCGGACGGTCCAGCAGGTTCACGCAGCGCAGCAGGGTGCTCTTGCCCGCACCGCTCGGGCCGAGCACGCCGAAGACCTCGCCTTCGCGGACGGTCACGTCGACGCCGTCGACGGCGGTCACCTCGCGCCCGCGGGCGCGGTGCACCTTCCTGAGTTTTTCGATCTGAATCACAGAGAATCATCCGTGCGAACGGGCGCCGCCCTGGTCAGGGACGGTGCGGGAGTGGACGGGGCGGCTCTGAGACACACCCGATCAGGCCGAGACGGCAGAAGTGCGGTCGGTCACGCCGACGACCGGCGCCGGCGGTTATCCACAGAACGCGGTTCCACTTCCGTGTCCGGGACGGCCGGCCGACGATGTCCTCGACGGGTCCGGCCGGGGCGGCCGGGTCCGGTGGAGGCGGCTCGCGCTCGATCGGGCGCGCGGCCGGTCAGGTCCGACCGGGGGGATACGGGGCGTGGCTCAGCAGATGGCGTTGGAAGTTCATGCGCGACTCGGGTCTCGGAGTTCGCTCGCTTCGGGGCGCGAGGCTCAGGCAGGGGCCCTCAGCGGTCACACATTCGCCGGCAGCACGTACGCCGCATGGCCCGCGGGTTCAGCGGGCCGCGCTCACGGCACGGGCGTACGAAGCTCATGTCAGCAGTCAACCAACCAACGACAAATGGCGCAAATCGCGCCGCGCCGGCGAACCAGCCGGTCAGCCGCCTGCGACCCTGCCAGAGGACGACGCGCCCTGGGGCGGCACGACCCGCCGCCCCGTGCCCGGCGTCCCCGGTTGCCGTCCGGCGAGCGCGCGGACAAGCGCGCACGCTGCGGCGTCGCGGCCACCGGGTCAGTCGTCGCGGTAGTCGACGTACGACGAGCCGGACCCGCTGCGGACCGATATCAGCCGATCCGACCGCTCGTCGGCGAGCGCCGGGTTGAGATGCGTATCACCCGAGCCGGTCCAGCCCTGGATCCGGTAGTGCGAACCCGCGGGCACGATGATCTTCACGGAGCCCGCGCCGGCCGACACGTCCACGGTCCGCGGCGGCTCGGCGTAGCGGAGGTCGAGCTCGCCGGAGCCCACGTTCGCCCGGGTGCCGGAGGAGGCCAGCCCGGTGCCGCGGATCGTCCCCGAACCGGCCCGCGCCCGCAGCGCGCCGCGCGAGCCGGCCACGCTGATCTCCCCCGACCCGGTCCGCAGGTCCAGGTCGCCGTTCACCCCGCGCACGGTGATCTTCCCCGAGTCCGACGCCGCCGACACCCGCACGCCGGCCGGCACCTGCACGTCGATGTCGGCGCCGCACTCCCAGTCGCCGTACAGCGGTGCAGCGCCGGGGCACCGCGCCGCGATGGACAGCACGTCACCATGCAGCGACTCCGTCACCACCGGTCTGCGCAGCACCCACTTCAGCCGCTTGTAGACGCGCGCCTGACCGTCCGGGCCCGTCCCGATCGACACCTCGGCGCTTCCGGCCTCGACCCGGAGCTCCTTGATCGAGTGCCGGTACGGGGTGATGTGCTCCACGGTCCGCCGCATCGCCCGTCCGCCCAGCCCCAGGCAGAGGGGGACGACCACGATGGCGGCGGTGGCGGCCGCGAGGAAGATCCACACACCGCGTCGCCGCGGCCGATCACCGGCGGCGTCGTCCCGCGCGGTGGCCCGCGACCCGGCGGTCGGCGACGCGGTGCCGCGGGCCCCTGTGCCGGTCATGTCTCCCCGTCCAGGAAGCGCAGCACGGCCAGCACGCGGCGGTGGTCGCCTTCGGCGTGCGGAAGGTCGAGCTTGGCGAAGATGCCGTTGATGTGCTTGGCGACGGCGCTCTCGCTCACCACGAGGGCCGCGGCGATCCCCGCGTTCGAGCGGCCCTCCGCCATCAGCGCCAGGACCTCCTTCTCGCGGGGAGTCAGCCGGTCGAGGGGGTCGCGATGACGGCGCAGGAGCAGCTGCGAGACGACCTCCGGGTCCAGGGCGGTGCCGCCCGCGGCCACCCGGCGCAGTGCGTCCAGGAACACCGACACGTCCGCGACCCGGTCCTTCAGCAGGTATCCGATGCCGCTGGTGCTGGTCGACAGCAGGTCCGCCGCGTACCGCTCCTCGACGTACTGCGACAGCAGCAGGACGGCGACCTCGGGCGTCTCCCGCCGCATCACCAGCGCGGCGCGCACGCCCTCGTCGGTGAAGCCCGGCGGCATCCGCACGTCGACGATCGCGGCGTCCGGACGGTGCTCGCGCACGGCCGCCAGCAGGCCCTCCGCCTCGCCGACCGCCGCCGCCACCTCGAACCCCGAGGTCTCCAGCAGCTTGATCAGCCCGGCTCGCAGCAGGACCGAGTCCTCGGCGATCACAATGCGCACGGCAACTCCACGGTGACGGTCGTCGGCCCCCCGGCGGGACTGACGATCCGGAACGTACCGTCCACCGACCGGACCCGGCGCGCGAGCCCGGTCAGGCCCGTCCCCCGGGACGGGTCCGCGCCGCCCGCGCCGTCGTCGGCGACGGTCAGGCGCAGCCGTTCGCCCTCCCGGATCGCCGCGACGTCCACCGCGGTGGCCCTGGCGTGCTTGACGACGTTGGTGAGCGCCTCGGAGACGACGAAGTACGCGACCGCCTCGACGGTGGACGAGGCACGCGGCTCCACCTCGACGCGCAGCCGGACCTCCAGCGGCACCCGGGCCGCGATGCCGGACAGCGCGGCGTCCAGGCCCCGGTCCTCCAGCACCGCCGGATGCAGCCCGCGGATCAGGTCGCGCAGCTCGGTCAGCGCCTCCTTGGCCTCCTCGTGCGCCTCGACGATCACCCGCATGGCCTCGTCCGGCACGCCGGTGAGGGTCGCGCGGGCCAGCCCGAGGTTCAGCGCGAGCGAGACGAGCCGCTGCTGCGCGCCGTCGTGCAGGTCGCGCTCGATGCGGCGGCGTTCGATGTCGGCGGCGTCCACGACACTGGCACGCTTCTCGACCAGGTCCTCGACCCGCCGCTCCAGCTCCGCGGCACGGTCCGGGCCGAGCAGCGCGACCGCCGCGCGGACGTCCAGGCGGCGAACTCCGGCGGCGACCCACGGTGCCGCGATCAGCAGCAGGACGCCGACGACCGACAGGACTCCGGCACGGACGGCGTGTCCCTTGTCCACCGAGCTCAGCGGGCTCGTGCCGGGCAGCGCCCAGGAGTACGCGCCGGTGCAGGCGAGGATCACGCCGCCGGCCCAAGCGCCGATCGTGCCCAGTCCTCCGATCGCCACGAGGGGCCCGACGATCAGGTGGTACCGCAGCACCCGCCACACCTCCGGCTTGCGGAGCCCGCGCAGCACCTCCCATGCGCGGCCGTCGTCGAAGCCCGGCATGGGCGGGATGCGCAGCCCCAGCATCGCCCAGCAGCGTTCCCGCTGCCAGCGCGTCAGCGGGCGCAGCACCAGCAGGGTCACCGCGCACGACCCCGCCAGCACCAGCATGATCGGCGTTACGTTCACCGGCGTCCAGAAGGGCCAGACCGACCCCAGGACGGCCCAGCCGGCGAACTGCAGCGGCACCCCGGAGGCGACGAAGGTGGTGTCCCGCCACGCCGCCGGTGACCACGGAGCGTGCGCCAGGGCATGCCGGGCCGCGGGGATGGATGCCATGGACGCAACGGTATTGCCCCAGTTGGGGCGTCGCCATGGAGTGAACTTCCGGCCCCGGGGTGAACCTAGTGCCACCCCAGGTCGGATATGCACGCTACTGATCGTGGAACGGCGCGCGGCCAGGCTTGATCTGGCACCCGGTAAGCGGTGCGAGATCACCAGGGAGTCCAGTCATGGTCGCGAACACCGTCCCCTTCACCATCCCCGCCCACCGCCCTCGCCCACGCCTCCGGCTCCCGGTCTGGAGGACCGTCCCCTACCCCTCAAGGCCCCGGCCGGCTGCGCGTGCTCTCCGAGCGCCCCATGTCCCGGCCTCCCCCGCGGCCACGACCCACGCCGCAGCTTCCGGCACCGGGGCATCGCGCCGGTGGGAGCATTGGATCGGGTCGGGCTTCGCCGCCGGCGGCGCCGTGCTGGTGCCGTGGATGTTCGTCCTGGCTCGCGCGCTGCCGTCCAGCACGCACGTGTCGAACTGGTCGGCGGCCTGGGTCGGGCTGGACGCGCTGATCGCCGCCGGGCTCCTCGGCACCGGGGCGCTGCTCGCGCGGCGGGACCCGCGGCACGGCCTGACCGCCGCCGCCACCGGCGCCCTCCTGGCCATGGACGCGTGGTTCGACGTCCTGACCTCCGGTCCGGGCGCGGAGCGCGCTCTGGCCGTGGCGATGGCCGCCGGGCTGGAGCTGCCGCTCGCATGCGCCTGCGCGGTCCTCGCCGCCCGCGCCCTGCGCCCCGTCTCGACGGCTCCACAGCCCGCCGGTACCGACGAGGGCCACCCGGCGGCCGCGAACGCCCGACGCGCATGAGCACCGTGGAAGAGCACGGCGGCCCAAGATCGCGCCAGGGCGCGCGAAAGCGTGCGGAGCACCCTGGCGCCCTGACGCCTTGGCGCGCGGAGCCCCCTGGCGCCCGAAACGCGCGTGAAGCACCCTGCGAAGCTTGGACGCCGCGCGACTCAGGCGCACACGCGCTGAGCGTCCAGGCGTCCAGGCGTCCAGGCGTCCAGGCACGCGAACGCGCGCGGGGCGCGCTGCGAGGCATGGACGGCGGGCTGGCGAAGGAAGGCCGGAGCGCGACGGAAGGGACGGTGTGCGAGGGTGCGCGGAGCGTGCGCGACGGCCCCGACAAACGGGTCAAAGCGCCCAGACCTCGGCGGATGCGAGGTCGATACAGGTGCGGGGTACGAGCGACGGGGCAATGAAGGGCAGATGGCAAAGCATCGACGGGAGTACGCCAGATGGGTGAAACCAGACGAGGCGGACCTCTAGAGTGAGTCGAACGTCGGGGCCCTCTCGCGGGAGGGCCCCTCGCCCTGCCTGCACGATCAGAGGTCCCCCGAACATGAACGACCACGAGGTGCATGAGGAGTGCCTGCGGCTCCTTCGGGACGGCATGCCCGATCCCGCCCCCGACACCTTCGACGAGGAACGGGACTTCCTTCCGCTCGGCCTCGATATGGACGGCGACGTCGCCGTTGTAACGTTCCTACACCAGTGGAGCGGGACCGGCGTCGACCCGTTCATCGAGGGACGGACGTTCCATCGGCGCGACGGCGAGTGGATGGGCCTGGGCGGAGGCGGCGGCTCTGCGCCCTACGAGCCGCTGGTGCGCCGCTCGTCCGGCGAGATGGGCCGCTACCTGTACAAGTACGGCACGGGGCGGACCGTCCGGAACGCCAACCGGCTACTGCCCTGGGGCGCGAAATGGGTGAACGAGGCGCGACTGCGGGCCTCGGCCGAGGTGACCCGGGTCCGGGTGGGCAAGCGGTTCCTGGACGTGCCCGCGCACGGGCACATCGTCGTCGTCTGGGGCGCCCGGCGCGGCCCCGTCCTTGAGGCGCTCGCGGCCGACGGCTCGGTGCTGGACACGCTGGACCTCGACCGTCCCCCCGTCCCGGCGCGCTCGGACGCCTGATATTTGACCGGTCGTTCTCGATAGCCGTACGGTCATGTGCATGGCACGGACCAAGGAGTTCGATCCGGACGTGGCGTTGCAGCAGGCGCTGGAGCTGTTCTGGGAGCGCGGGTACGCGGCTACCTCCATGGCCGATCTCGTCGAGCGCCTCGGCATCGCCCGTGCGAGCGTCTACGCGACGTTCGGCGGCAAGCGCGAGCTGTTCCTGCGGGCGCTCGAGCGCTACCTCGAGACGACCGACCCGAGGATCGCCGAAGCGCTGTCGCGGCCCGGCCCGGTCCTGCCCGCCGTCCGCGCGCTGATCGACCGCTACGCCGACGAGGCCGGCCGGGAGCGCCCGCGCCTCGGCTGCCTCGTGGTGAACACGGCGGTCGAGTTGGCGGCCCGGGACGCCGAGGCGGCCCGGCTCGTCGAGGCGAGCTGGAGCTTCCTCGAGGCGTCCCTGACGTCGGCGCTGACCCGCGCCCGCATGCAGGGTGAGCTGCCCGCGGACGCCGACCCGCGCGCGCTCGCCCGGCTGCTCCTGGTGATCTTCCAAGGCATGCGCGTCCTCGGCCGGGCCCCCGCGGAGGAGTCCCGCATTCGCGACGCCGCCCAGCAAGCCCGAGCCCTCCTGACATGACCCCTGCTCAGCCTCCCGGGGGGCAAGCGCAGGCAGAAGGACCAACGCTGCCCGACCGGTCGAGCGCCCTACCGCACCACCCGCACCGCCACCACCCGCCGCCGCTGCTGCTGCTCCGCACACGCGGTCGCCGACGGCGTGACGCCGCCCTCGCAGTGACCCCGCCCCCGCACTGAACCCGCCCACGCAGTGACGCCGCTCCCGCACTGAACCCCCGCACTGACCCGCCTCGGCACTGATCTTCCAGGCCTGGCAGCCCCCTGCGGCCCCGCCTTCGGGCTTGGCGCTGAGGCATGCGAACTTTTTTCACCGAATTCGAGACCGATCGTTCTGGAAATTGGAGATGTCATGAGAGCACGCTTCGCCGATCGGGTCGTCCTCGTCACCGGGGGCGCCGGCGCGATCGGCAGGGTGACCGCCCGCGCGTTCGCCGGAGAGGGCGCCACGGTGGTCCTGGCCGGACGTGACGAGGAGTCCCTCGTGCGGGCCGCTGAGGAGGTCCGGGCCGGGGGCGGACGCGCCGACCATATGGTCGCCGACGTGACCGTCTCCGAGGACGCCGCCGCCATGGTCTCCTCCGTCGTCCACCGCCATGGCGGCCTGCACGTCGCGGTCAACAACGCCGGGACCTTCGGCGCGATCGGCCCCGTCGCCGAGATCGACGACGACGCCTGGCGGACGGTCATCGACGTGAACCTGACCGGCGTGTTCCTGTCGATGAAGCACGAGATCGCCCATATGCGCGCGCACGGCGGCGGGACGATCGTGAACATCGCGTCCAACATCGGGGTGCACGGGCGCAGGCCCGGGCTGGCCGCGTACGCCGCGTCCAAGGCCGGCGTCAGCATCCTGACCCGGACCGCGGCGATCGACCACATCGCCGACGGGGTGCGCGTCAACGCGGTCAGCCCCGGAGCCAGCGACACCCCCATGTCGCTGCGGCCGGGCGAGACGAGAGCGCAGCGCGACGCCCGGCTGAAGGCCTCGATCCCGGCGGGGCGCCCGAGCGACCCGTCCGAGGTCGCGGAGGCCGTCCTGTGGCTGGCGTCCGACGAGTCGGCCTATCTGGTCGGTCACGACATGGTCGTCGACGGCGGCACCACCGCCTGACGACGCATCCCGTAAGTCCCGCTGGGCAGACTCAACGTATGGCCCTGTCGCCCGACTACGACGCCGACCCGGAGCGGTTCCGCCTCGCCGCGCAGGTCACCCGGCGGTACCTGATCGGGGCGCGGAGCCTGCACGACCACATCGCCGCCAAGCTGGTGGCGGCCGAGGCGTCCCGGGTGCTGGACATCGGCTGCGGGGAGGGCGCGCTCCGCCGCGCCCTCCCCGACCCGCCGCCGTTCCGGCTGGTGGGGCTGGACGCGTCCGCGACGCTGCTGTGCGCCCACTCCGGCCTGCGCGTGCGGGCGGACGCGCTGCGCCTGCCGTTCCGTGACGGTGCGTTCGACGCCGCCGTCGCGGTCAACATGCTGTACCACCTGGACGAGCCGCGCCTCGCCCTGCGCGAGGCGCGGCGGGTGCTCGCGCCGGGCGGGACGCTGCTGGTCTCGGCGATCTGCCGGACCGACAGCCCGGAGCTGGCGCCGGTCTGGCGGCCCGAGCCGTCGTCCTTCGACGCGGAGGACGCGCCCGAGCACGTGTGCGAGGTGTTCGGCGAGGTGGAGGTGGAGCGCTGGGACGCCCCGCTGATCACGCTCCCCGACCGGGCCGCGATCCGCGACTACCTGATCGCCCGCCACGTCCCCCGTCCGCAGGCCGCCGAGGCCGCGGCCCGCCTCCCGACCCCGCTGCCGGTGACCAAGCGCGGCTCCCTGCTCCTGGCCCGCCGCTGACCCGGACCCGGACCCGATGATCCGCCCCCCCTGCATGGACCCGGTCCCGAAAGGGCTGCGCCCGCCGAGCTCGTCCCGCGAAAGATCCGCGCCTTGAACGGCATGCCCCGGCAGGAACCCGAACCCGGAGGGGCCGCCTCCAATAGGCCCCGCGTCCTGAATGCGGATGCGTGTTTTAGATGGATACGCGCCCGAGGTGGCCGCTGCCCCGAAGGGACTCCGTTCCCTGCGGGGGTCCGCACCGTTGATGACGAGGAGCGTTATGTCCATCGTTCCCTGCGGGGTCCGCGCCCGGCCTGTGCACCGGGAGGAGCCGTACGGCGTGGGTGTGGGGCCGGCGGGGGGTTGGGGTGTCCCTATAGCCAGCCCAGGTCGCGGGCGGTGGTGACGGCGGCGTGGCGGTTGTGGACGCCGAGCTTGGTGACGGCGGCGGACAGGTAGTTGCGGACGGTGCCCTCGGACAGGCCGAGCGTGCGGGCGATGCGGGAGACGGGGGCGCCGTCGGCGGCGGCGCGCAGGGTGTCGAGTTCGCGGGGGGTGAGAGGGCATTCCTCGGCGGCGAGGGCGTCGGCGGCGAGCTGCGGGTCGATGTAGCGGGCGCCGGCGGCGACCTGGCGGATGACCTCGGCGAGCCGGGCGCCGGGGGCGTCCTTGCCGAGGAACCCGCGGACGCCGGCGGCCATCGCGCGGCGCAGGTTGCCGGGCCGGCCGTGCGCGGTGACGATCACCAGGCGGCAGCCGGGGAGGTCGCGGGAGAGGCGTTCGGCGGCGCTGAGGCCGTCCAGTCCCGGCATGTCGATGTCGAGGACGGCGACGTCGGGCTTGAGGGCGAGGGCGCGGTCGACGGCCTCGTCGCCGCGGCCGACGTCGGCCGCGACCTCGATGCCGTCCTCGGTCTCCAGCAGCAGGACGAGGGCCTCCCTGATCAGCAGGTGGTCGTCGGCCAGCAGGACGCGGATCATGCCTCTCCCCTCGCCGCGGGGACCGCGGCGGTCACCCGGAAGGTCCCGTCGCCGGCCGGGCCGGCGCTGAAGCGGCCGCCGGCGGCGGCGATCCGCTCGGCGAGGCCGGTGAGGCCGCTGCCGGAGTCGCCGGCGGCGCGGCGCGGGGCGCCGTCGTTGACGATCTCCACGTGGACGCGCTCGCCGTCGGCGCGGACGGTGATCTCGCACCAGGTGGCGCTGGAGTGCCGCAGCACGTTGGTGGCGGCCTCCCGCGCGACCCAGCCGAGGGGTTCGTGCACGTGGGCGGGGAGTTCCGGGGACACCTCGGGCCGGTCGCAGCGGATGCCGGCGGCGCGCAGGACGGCGGACATCCCGTCCAGTTCGGTGCGCAGGGACGTGGCACGGTAGCCGCGGACGACCTCGCGGACGTCGCGGACGGAGTCGCGCGCCATCGTCTGGATCTCGGTGAGCTCCTTGCGGACGCGCCCTGGATCGCGGTCGAGGTAGCGTTCGGCGACCTCGGCGCGGAGCGCGACGGCCTGGAGGCTGTGGCCGAGGACGTCGTGCAGGTCGCGGGCGAAGCGGAGGCGCTCCTCACCGACCGCGGACCGGGCCACTTCGGCGCGCGCCTCCCGCAGTTCCTGGACGACATGGAACAGCCATACCTGGACGTATCCGGAGAAGGCGGTGAGCGGCACGCCGACCATCTCGTAGAGGACGCTCAGCGCGGGCAGGCCGAGGAGGACGCCGTAGACGGGGGTGAGGACGGCCGCGGCGGCCGCCACCGGGATCGCCTGCCGGAGCGGCAGGACGACCGCGATCAGCCCGGCCGGGACGAGGAGGGCGTTGCCCCAGCCGTGGCCGACGCCGAGGAGCGGCAGCGTCCAGCAGATCGCGGCGATCGCGGCCAGCCCGAAGCGGTGTCCCGGGGCGGTGCGGCGCATCATGTTGAGCCACAGCAGCCGGGCGTAGAGCGCGAACGCGACGGCGACGCCGGCCGCGGAGAGCGCGACGCGCGCCGGGTCGTGGCGGTCGAAGGCCTCGTACCAGAGCGCGGGCAGGAGGAGCCCGGCCAGGGTGACCGCCGTCATCCCCACGATGATCGCGGCGATGGCGGTGGGGCGCGGGATCCTCGGCTGCACGCGCCCAGAGTATGCGGGTGTCAAGGGATGCGGGCGCCGCCGGTGCAGGTGGGCGGGGACGATCCCGCCGAGCGCGCGCTGGAGCGGGCTGCCGCCGCCGTCGTCCACGCTCCCGGCGCCGGTCAGGCGGCGTGCGGGGCGTGCCGGGCGGCGGCGCCGAGCCGGTCGGAGGCGCGCCCGGTGACCAGGCGGCCGTCGTCGAGCACGCCGACCCGGTCGGCGCGGCACGCCTCGCCGGTGTCGCGGGTGGTGATCACGACGGTGCTGCCGTGCGCGGCCAGCAGGAGCAGCACGGACCAGACCTCGCGCGCGGCGGCCTCGTCGAGCCCGGTGGTGGGCTCGTCGAGGAAGAGCACGTCGGAGCGGCCGATGAGGGCGAGCGCGAGGTCGAGCAGGCGCCGCCGGCCCGGGTCGAGCCGTTCGAAGGGGACGTCGGCGCAGCCGGTGAGGCGGGCGAGGCGGAGCGCCTCGTCGCGGGTGATCGGGTCGAGGGTCCAGCGCCGCCAGGTGTCGATGATCTCGGCGACGGTCAGCCCCGGGAACAGGCCGCCGTCGCGCCAGACGGTCCCGGACCGGGCGGCGTCGCGGTCGGTGTAGGGGTCGGCGCCGCGGACGCGGACGGTCCCGCCGGTGGGTCGCCGCAGCCCGGCGAGCATCTCCAGCAGGGTCGTCTTGCCCGAGCCGTACCGGCCGAGCAGGGCGTACACCTCGCCTTCCGCCACGGTGAACGAGACGTCTCGCACGGCCTCGTTCAGCTGCAGGTCGCGTACCTCGATCACGTGTCCCTTCATGGGTTCCATGCTGCCGACGGGCGATCTCCGCGTGCAGTCACGGACGTCAGGTGGGGGCCGTGAGGTTCGCAGGGGTCGGCCATGACATCTGTCATGGGTGCGCGATGGCCCAGCCTCGGGGCGGGATCACGGCGCCTTCGCCGTGGAAGTCGGCGTCACCGGCGATGCGGGTCCAACCGGCGGCGGGAAGGTCGGCCTTGGCGGGCTCGTCGGCCACGTTGAGGACGACGCCCAGGCGCTCATCGCCCTGCCCCACTGTGTAAGAGAGGGCCGTATTGGTCAAGGTGGCGACCTGCGTGTGCGCGCGGACGAGCCATGGGTGGCGGCGCCTCACGCCTATGAGGTCCTGGTGGAGCCGGTGGTGGGGAGTACCGTAACCGGGCGTTTCGTCAGAGCGTGCAGGGAAGGCGGGACGTATGGCGTCGTCGCCGCCTTCGCGTTCCTCCTTGACGCCGTGAAAGGCGAACTCGTCACCGGCGTAGACGGATGGGACGCCGGCCGTGGTGAGGAGGACCACGAGCGCGTGGGCGAGGTGGCGCTCGTCGTCGAGGCGGCTGGCGACGCGCGTTACGTCGTGGTTGCCGACGAAGGTCTGCGGGACGAACGTGCCGAGCATCCCGTCGTGGCGGGTGAGCGCATGGGCCAGTTCGAAGAAGTTGCGGTCGTTCAGGGAGCTCCAGATGGCCTTCCATAGTTCGTACTGGGTGACGGAGTCGAGTCCGCTGCGTTCCACGAAGCCCGCATAGTCGCCGTGGATGACCTCCCCCAGGAGCCATGCGTCGGGGAAGCGCGCGCGGACGCGGTCGCTCACCGTCCGCCAGAACTCCGCCGGGACGGCGTACGCGGCGTCGAGGCGCCATCCGTCGATGCCGCGCTCCAGCCAGTGGTTCATGACCTCGACCGCGTAGTCGGCGACCGCCGGCTCGTCGTGGTCGAGCGCGACGAGCTTGTGGTGGCCCTCGAACGTGCGGAAGTCGCCGTCGCCGTCGGGGACGAACCATCCCGCGTACGGCGACGCGCCGCCCCTCGCCCGCACGTCGGCGAAGCGCGGGAAGCCCCGTCCGACATGGTTGAAGACCCCGTCGAGCAGCACCCGGACGCCGCGTCCCGACGCCGCCTCGACGAGCCGCAGCAGGTCGTCCTCGTCGCCGAGGCGCGGGTCGACGCGGAAGTGGTCGACGGTGTCGTAGCCGTGGGTCTCGGACGCGAACACCGGCCCGAGGGCGAGGCCGTTGCAGCCGAGCGCCACCAGGTGGTCGAGCCATCCGGTGATCCGCTCCAGCCGGTGCGGGGGCGGACCGGGCGGGGAGCCGGGCGGGAGGGCGGCGCGTTCGGCGCCGGTGAAGCCGAGCGGGTAGACGTGCCACCAGATGGCGTGATCGGGCCAGCGCATGCGCGTCTCCTTACCCGGGATCGCCGCTCTCAATATAGTAAGTACTAGCGAACTATTCTGTCAGCCGATCCATCAGCCGGGCGGCGAGCCGCAACACCTCGAGCTCGGTCTCGCCGAGCTCGCCGAGCGCCTCGGCGAGCCAGGCGTCGCGCTCGTCGAGATCGCGCCTGAGCACCTCGCCCCCGGCCCGGGTGATGGTCAGCACGGCCTGCCGGCGGTCCCGCTCGTCGCGCGTGCGGACGATCAGCCCGGACTCCTCGAGCTCCGCGAAGACCCTGGTCAGCGACTGCGGGCGCTGCCCTTCGGCGGCCGCCACCTCGCCGGCCGTACTGGGCCCGTTGCGGGCCAGGTGGCCGAGCACGATCAGCTTGTTGCTGCTCAGCGCGTCCGGGGAGCGCGACGAGCGCATCCGGCGCGCCATCCGCATCACCCCGCGGCGGATCTCCACCACCGCTTCCCTCGGCACCTCGGGCCGATCGCTCGCCATAATGTTACGCTATCCCTTACTAATCACCGGAGGTGGACCATGACGGCCGGCACGGTCGGAGTTCTCGGCGCCGCGAAGGCGCCGATCGGCGTCGCCGCCACCACGATGACCGCCGTCCTGGCGTCCTTCGGGTCGGCGCTGGTGCTGGAGCACGCGGCGCACCTGCACACCGACGCCGTCATGCAGGCCGTCGTGCTGTCCGTCACCCTTTCCAGGGGGCATCGCGGCGCCCGCCTGCCGGACCGCCTGATCGGGTTCGCCGTCATGCCCGCCGTCGCCCTGGTGTCGGTCGCCCTCGGCATCCTCATGCGCGACGACGCGTTCGCGGGGGACGCCGCGTTCGCCGCGCTCGTCACGTCCGGGGTCTGGATCCGCCGCTTCGGGCCCCGCTTCACCAAGGCCGGCACGCTGATGATGCTCCCAGCGATCGCCCTGCTCGTCATCCCCCACGGCGCGCCCGGCGCGCCGTCGACGCACCTGCTGTGGGCGCCCGTGGTGGCGCTCATCCCCTACTTCTGGGTCACGGCCGTCCAGGTCGCCGTGGAGCGCCCCTGGCGCATCGGCCGCATCGAGGCCGCCGCCCCCGCCCGCGCTTCCGCCCCGAGCAGACGGCTGCCCGCCAGCACCCGCATGGCGGCGCAGATGGGCGTCGCCCTGTGCGCCGCGTTCGCCGTCGGACACCTGCTGTTCCCGGACCACTGGTCGTGGGTCGTCCTGACGGCGTTCATCGTCTGCAATGGAGCGCGAGGACGCGGCGACGCCCTCCACAAGGGTCTGCTGCGCGCGCTCGGCGCCGCCGGTGGGACGGTCCTGGCCGCGCTGGCGTCCGGGTTGTTCGCACCGAGGGACCCCGACGCGGTCGTCCTCATCTTCGTCGTGCTGGGCCTGGCGGCATGGTTGCGGCAGCGGAGCTACGCCTACTGGGCCGGTGGCGTCACGGCCGCCCTGTCGCTGCTGTACGCGTACTTCGGCCAGTCCGCGGGCCCGCTCCTCCAGACGCGTCTCGAGGCCATCCTCGTCGGCGGCGCCATCGGCGTCGGGGCGGCTTGGGCGATCCTGCCCTTCCGCACCAGGGACGTCCTGCGCCGCCGTACGGCCGAGTGCCTGGCCGCTCTCACCGACGTCATGAAGGACGAACCGCACGCCCGCGCGCGCTTCGAACACTCCGTCGCCGAACTGGACACCATCGACGGACCGCTGCGGCTGCACCGGTTCGTGAGCCGCACCAGGCCGCACCATGCCGATGTCGTGGACGTCCTACGCGAGATGGTGCCGCACGTCCGTGCCGCCGGGCCCGACGCCAAGGCGTTGCGCGCCAACGTGGGATCCGTGCGGCTCGCGATCGCCCGACGCCATGACGGCACGCCGTACAAGCGGCTCGCGCTGGACGACGCAACGGCCGCGCACGCCATCGATGCGGGACTGGCCCGCATCCACGCGATCTATGCACCGCCCACACAGGAACCCGGGCAGGAGCCTAGGCGCGGACCAGAGTCTCCAGAGAAAGCTCGTCCGGGCGGGTGACGCCGGACAGCGTCATGGTCAGCTCCAGCTCCGCCTGGATGCAGCGCAGGACGTGCTGGACGCCGGCCTGCCCGCCGAGCGCCAGACCGTAGGCGTACGGGCGCGCGAGCAGCACCGCCTTGGCGCCGAGGGCGAGCGCCTTCGCGACGTCCGATCCGGTGCGGATCCCGCTGTCGAACAGCACCGTGGCCCGATCGCGGACGGCGTCGACCACACCGGGCAGCGCGTCGAGCGAGGCGATGGCGCCGTCGACCTGCCGGCCGCCGTGGTTGGACACGATCACGCCGTCCATCCCCGCGTCCACCGCGCGGCGCGCGTCGTCGGGGTGCTGGACGCCCTTCAGCGCGATCGGCCCGTCCCAGTGGTCCCGCAGGAAGGCCAGGTCGCCCCAGGTGAGGGACGGGTCGCCGAAGTTGGCGACCCAGTGCAGGAGTGCGGTGTCGCGGTTGGCGTCGGTGACGGGCCCGCCGACCGCCTTCTGGAAGACGGGGTCGCTGAAGTAGTTCGCGACACCGATGCCGCGCAGGAACGGCAGGTACGCCTGGTCCAGGTCGCGGGGCCGCCACGCCAGCGTGAACGTGTCGAGCGTGACGACGAGCGCCGTGTACCCCGCCGCCCTGGCCCGCTCGAGGAAGCTGACGGCGAGGTCGCGGTCCTTGGGCCAGTAGAGCTGGTACCAGCGGGGCGCGCCGTCGCCGTTGGCCTCCGCGACCTCCTCGATGGAGTGCGACGCCGCGGTGCTCAGCACCATCGGGACGCCCTCGGCGCCCGCCGCGCGCGCGGTGGCGAGCTCGCCGTCCGGGTGGATGATCGACTGCACGCCGATCGGCGCGAGCAGGATCGGCGACGGCATCGCGGTGCCGAGGACCTCCACCGACAGGTCGCGGTGCGCGACGTCCCGCAGGAACCGCGGGACGATCCGCCACCGGTCGAACGCGTCCCGGTTGGCGCGCGCGGTGGCCTCGGTGCCCGCCGATCCCGCGACGTATCCGAACGCCTGCGCCGACAGGACGCCCTCGGCCAGCCCCTCCAGCTTCGTCAGGTCGGTCGGCAGCGACGGCCGCACGTCACCGAGTCCCTGCAGGTAGATCGAGTTCTGGTAGTCGGCCAGCGCGCTCATCGGATACCTCCACGGGGGTGGCGGCCGGGGCGCCGGCCGCGTGCGGAAACCGTCCGGGACCAATCTGCCACGGCCGCTGACCGGATCGTGCGCCGCGACCGGCCCGGGAACCATTCCGCGGTCCATCCGGTGGGGCGGGCGAAAGATGTCGGCGGGACCGGCCACAATGTGGGGCATGGCACGACGCGGATCCCAAGCCCCTCCCCCGCCGCCGGACTTCGAGGAGAACATCGTCGACGTCGACGTCTCCGAGGAGATGCGCGGCAGCTACCTCGAGTACGCCTACTCGGTGATCTACCAGCGGGCGCTCCCCGACGCCCGCGACGGGCTGAAGCCCGTCCAGCGGCGGATCCTGTACTCGATGAACGAGATGGGGCTGCGCCCCGACCGCGGGCACGTCAAGTGCGCACGCGTCGTCGGCGAGGTCATGGGCAAGCTGCACCCGCACGGCGACAGCGCGATCTACGACGCCATGGTGCGGATGGCCCAGCCGTGGGCGATGCGGATGCCATTGGTCGACGGGCACGGCAACTTCGGCTCGCTCGGCGGCGACGACCTGCCCGCCGCCATGCGGTACACCGAGGCCCGCATGTCCCGCGAGGCGCTGATGATGGTCGCCTCCATCGACGAGGACACCGTCGACTTCCGGCCGAACTACGACGGCCAGGAGCAGGAGCCGGAGGTGCTGCCCGCCGCGTTCCCGAACCTGCTGGTGAACGGCGCGTCCGGGATCGCGGTCGGGATGGCCACCAACATGGCCCCGCACAACCTCGGCGAGGTCGTCGCGGCGGCCCGGCACCTGATCGACCACCCCGACGCCACCCTCGACGACCTGATGCGCTTCGTGCCCGGCCCCGACCTGCCCACCGGCGGCATGATCGTGGGTCTGGACGGCATCCGCGACGCCTACGAGAAGGGCCGCGGGACGTTCCGCACCCGCGCCACCACGACCATCGAGAACGTCACGCCGCGCCGCAAGGGCATCGTCGTCAGCGAGCTGCCGTACGCGGTCGGCCCGGAGCGCGTCAAGGCCAAGATCAAGGAACTGGTCAACGCCAAGAAGATCCAGGGCATCGCCGACCTGAAGGACCTCACCGACCGCAACGTCGGCCTGCGCCTGGTCATCGAGATCAAGAACGGCTTCAACCCCGAGGCCGTCCTGCAGGACCTCTACCGGCTCACCCCGATGGAGGAGACGTTCGGCATCAACAACGTCGCGCTCGTCGACGGCCGGCCGCGCACGCTCGGCCTGCGCGACCTGCTGCAGGTGTACGTCGACCACCGCATCGAGGTCGTGCGGCGCCGGTCGATGTTCCGCCGCAAGAAGCGCGAGGACCGCCTCCACCTCGTCGACGGACTGCTGGTCGCGCTGCTCAACATCGACGAGGTCATCCAGGTCATCCGGCAGAGCGACGACGCCGCGCAGGCCAAGCAGCGGCTGATGCAGATCTTCGAGCTGTCGGAGATCCAGGCGCAGTACATCCTCGACACTCCGCTGCGCCGCCTCACCCGCTACGACCGGCTCGAGCTGGAGAAGGAGAAGGAGCAGCTGGCCAAGGAGATCGCGAAGCTGACCGCGATCCTGGAGTCGGAGCGCAAGCTGCGCGGTCTGGTGTCCAAGGAGCTCGGCGAGGTCGCCTCCGAGTACACGACCCCGCGCCGGACGATCCTGCTGGAGTCCTCCGGCCACACCGCCGCGGCCGCCGTCCCTCTCGAGGTGGCGGACGACCCGTGCACGGTGCTGCTGTCGTCCACCGGGCTGCTGGCCCGCACGCACGGCCCCGAGCCGCTGCCCGACAGCGGCCCGCGCGCCCCCCACGACGTGCTGGTCTCGGTCGTCCCGGCGACGGCCCGCGGGCAGGTCGGCGCGGTGACCTCGTTCGGGCGGATGATCCGCATCGACGTCCTGGACCTGCCCGCGCTGCCGCCGTCGGCGACGCCGCCGTCCCTGGCGGGCGGCGCGCCGGTGACCGAGTACGTCGAGCTGGAGCCGGACGAAACGGTCGTCGGCGTCGCCGCCCTGACCGACGAGGGCGGCGGGCTCGCGCTCGGCACCGCCCAGGGCGTGGTCAAGCGGGTCGTCCCGGACTTCCCCGCCAACCGCGACGAGTTCGAGGTCATCGGGCTCAAGGACGGCGACCGAGTCGTCGGCGCCGTCCAGCTCCTCGCGGAGGACCAGCACCTGGTGTTCATCACCACCGACGCGCAGCTGCTGCACTTCGCCGCGTCCAACGTGCGGCCGCAGGGCCGCGCCGCCGGCGGCATGGCCGGCATCAAGCTGGGCGCCGGCGCCCGGGTGCTGTGGTTCGGCGCCCTCGACCCCGCGCGCGAGGCCCGGGTGATCACGATCTCCGGGTCGTCGGCGGCGCTGCCCGGCACCCAGACCGGCGCGATCAAGCTGGCCGACTTCGCCGACTTCCCGGCCAAGGGCCGCGCGACCGGCGGCGTCCGCGCGCACCGGTTCCTGAAGGGCGAGGACGTGCTGCTCCAGGCGTGGGCGGCGCCGACCCCGCTGCGCGCCGCCGCCGCGAACGGCAAGCCCGCGACGCTGAACGTGACGCTCGGCCGCCGCGACGGCTCCGGCGAGAAGCTGAGCAGCCCCATCGTGTCGATCAGCGGCCCCATCGGCCCCGTCCCCCCGGACACCGACGAGCCCGCCGCCGACGAGGCATGACGGTGAGCCGGGCCCGCCCACCGCGGGCCCGGCTCACCGGGCGTCGAGGTCCTCACCGCACCGCACGATCGCCTCGGCCACCTCGGTGACCTCCCACAGCGGATACCGGACGGTCCCCACGGACGGCATCGTGACGACGAACCCGTGCCGCCGCGCCCACACGGTGATCTCCGCGCGCACGGACAGCACCGCCATGCCCCAGCCCTCGCACCGGTGCAGTGGCCGGAGCCCCCGCCCGCCGAGCGCCGCCTCCAGCTCCCGCGCCGCCTCGGCGGGATCCTTGCGCGGAACGGGCAGCGCGACGCCCGGCATCGGCAACCCGAAGTAGGCGGCCTTCCCGGCGACGGGCGCGAACGCCAGCCTGGACCGGCTGCGGTGCACGCCCCAGAACCCGCCGTGCTCCCACGCGAGCGCCTTCACCAACTCGAACCCCCGCCCGCCCTCGTCCAGCGGGGATGAGGGAGGTCCCGGCCGGACGGCGCCCTTCCACGGCGCACCGTCGAAGACCTTCACGACGATCCGCGCCCGCTCCCCCGTCCGGTAGGCGTACAGCTCCGCCGAGGTCCCGGGCGCGTGCCGGTAGGTGTTGGTCGCCAGCTCCGACACCATCGTCGCCGCGTCGCGGACGAGCACGTCGGGCATCCGCAGCGCACGCATCGTCGCCCCCACCCGCGCCCGAGCGAACGCGGCGCACGTCGCGTCCGTGGGAAGCGCCCACACCACGCACCCCCCGCCCCGGATCACCTCCGCCCCCCATGCCGCGCCGCTCTCGTCGCCGTCAAGACACCCCATGGAAATCACCATCCACTCGTTCCCGCGCAGCCACCCTGAGTGATGACAACACTCCGGATGGTGCTCCTCATCGAGCAGCTTCTGCAAGCAGAAATGAAAAATTCCATCTCCAGCCTCAGGAATCTTGGCGTTCCACGCCCCTACGCTGCCCCCGAACGGCAGACTCGGACCATGCCTGAACGCCGCCCCACCATCCGCGAACGTCGGCTCGCCGCCGAGCTTCGCCGGCTACGAGATCGGTCGACGCTCAGGCTGGAGCAGGTCGTCGCTCAGCTCCAGGCCCAGACTGAGGGACGCTGGTCTGCGGCAAAGCTCTCCCGCCTCGAACGAGCCGGGCAGGGCATCAAGATCGCGGACGTCAACCAGTTGTGCGACCTCTATGAGGCGACACCCGAAAAGCGCGAAGCGCTTCTCGCCTTGACTCGCTCATCACGCCAACGCGGCTGGTGGGACGCGTACGCCGACACCATCCACACCGACTACGCCGCGTACATCGAGCTCGAGGCCGAGGCCGCATCCCTTCGCTGCTACAACGCCCAGATGGTCAATGGCCTGCTGCAGACTGAGGAGTATGCCCGGGAGGTCATCAGGGTAGGCCTCATGCAGTTCGCCCCTCCTTCAGAGATCGATCGCCGCGTCGAGGTGCGAAAGACGCGGCAGAGGCTGCTTGAGAAGCACGAGCCCGGACCACTGCGCATCTGGTCGATCATCGACGAGGCTGCGCTCCGGCGCGCCGTCGGCGGCCCGGACGTCATGGCCCGGCAGTGCGAGCATCTGCTCACGCTGGCCGAGCTCCCCAACGTGATGCTGCAGGTGCTTCCGCTCAGCGCGGGCGCGCATCCAGCCCTCACTGGGGCGTTCACCCATATGGAGTTTCCAGAGCGCCACATGGCCGATGTCATCTACCTCGACGGGTTGACCAGCGCCCTCTACGTCGAGGACGACGCCCAGGTTCACAACTACGCGCTCGCATTCAACCAGCTCGCCATGACAGCCCTCGGCGCCGATGAGTCACTCGACTTGATCGCAGAACTGGCTTGGCCGCACCGAAAGCGGCATATTGGCGCAAATGAAGGCTAGGGAAGACCTGTTCGTCTGGCACAAGAGCTCCTACTCAGCGCAGGGCGCCGACTGCGTAGAGGTTGCCGGCTCGGCGTCGGCGTGCGCCGTCCGAGACTCCAAGGACCCGAACGGCCCCGTCCTCGCACTCACCCCACACGCGTGGTCCACACTCGTCCACGCCATCAAAACAGGCGCCCACGACCTCCCCTGACACCACCCGCACCGTTGAGTTGTGGCGTGTCGTGGTTATGAAGCGCTCCAAAACCACGACACGCCACAAGTCGACGGGGGTCAGGGGGTGGGGACGGGGGTTAGGGCCTCGGCGACGGTGGTGATCTCGGCGAAGCCGCAGTCGCGCATCACCTCCAAGCCGATCTCGTGGAGGCGCGGGGTGAGGGCCGCGCAGGCGTCGCCGAGCACGGTGACGCGGTAGTCGCGCATGTAGGCGGCGCGGACGGTGGACTCCACGCAGACGTTGGTGACGACGCCGCAGACGAGCAGGTGATCGGCGCGGAGCCCGCGGAGGAGCGGGTCGAGGGACGTCCACAGGAAGGCGTCGAAGCGGGCCTTGTCCACCACCAGGTCGTCCGGGCCGCAGCCCAGTTCGTCGGCGACCTCGGCGTCCCAGCTGCCCGCGGCGAGGGCGGATATCTCGGCCAGGGCCGGGTGGGCGCCGGCCAGATTGGCGCCCTCATCGGCACGGCCGGGCCGGTAGACGTGGCGGGTGAAGACCACGGGCGTCCCGGCGGCGCGGGCGGCGGCCACCGCGGCGGCGCACTGCCGCACGGCGCGGCCGGTGTCGGCCAGGGCCATGCCGAGGGTGGGCAGCGATCCGTCCGGGTGGACGAAGCCGTTCTGCATGTCGACGACGGTGAGGACGTCGGTCATCGCATTGCCTCCGGGGCTTGTTCGAGGGAGGTGGTGGACGGGGTCGTGCCGGGCATGCCGAGCAGGACCGGTTCCTTGGGCGGGCGCCAGGCGCTGGGCTTGCAGGCGTCCCGGCAGGAGCCCTCGGTGGAGCAGCACAGCGAGCAGATGTGCCCCTGGTGGAACGGGCAGGTGGCCATGTCCACGACGTCGTAGGAGCCGCCGCACACCGCGCAGGGCAGTTCGGTGGCGCCGTCGGGGAAGACGCTCGTCCGCGCGATGTACCAGCGGCCTCGGGTGGCCGCGGCGACGAGGGGCGGCAGGGCCAGCGCGAGGACGAAGGCGATGAAGGGCGACAGGTCGGCGGCCGTGGCGCCGAACGCGCCGTAGTAGGCGACGATCGAGACGGCCGCGGCGGCGACCATCGAGCCGAAGCCGACCGGGTTCACGTTGTACAGGTGGGCGCGGCGGAACTCCACCTCGGGCGGGCTGAGTTTCAGCCACCGCTTGTTGATGACCAGGTCGGACGCCATGGCGGCGATCCAGGCGATGCCGATGTTGGCGTACCAGGCCAGCACGGTGACGATGTGGGCGAAGATGTCGATCTCCATCAGGACCAGCGCGAGCGCGACCTGGAGGATCACCCACACCGCGCGGCCGGGGTGCCGGTGCAGCAGCCGGGAGAAGAAGTTCGACCACGACAGCGAGCCCGAGTAGGTGTTCATGATGTTGATCTTGAGTTGGGAGAGCAGCACCAGGACGCCCGCGAGGACGAGCGCCACCGTGTGGTCGCCGACCGCCCGCTCGTACACGACCGTGAACAGGTCGACCGGGACCGCGACGTGGTCGGGCGTCGTCGCGGTGTCGGCGTAGCCGACGAGCAGCGTGGACGCGAAGAAGATGAGGATGGCGAACAGGGACAGGCCGGGACCGCCCATCAGCACCGCGAGCCGCCATCTGCGGCGCCCCGCCGCGCCCTCGGGGTCGGGCATCAGCCGCAGGTAGTCGCCCTGTTCACCGATCTGCACCGCGAACGACAGCTGGGCGGCGGCGATGGTGAACACCGCGGTCAGCGTGATGCCGCCGGCGGCCACCGCGCCGTGCGCGGTCACCGGGTGGACCATGTGGTGGCCGGCGGAGGGGGAGGTCGCCGCGACGACCAGGGCGAAGCCGATCAGCAGGATCCACAGCGGCCACGTCCACGCCTGGAACTTCGAGCTGAACGTCATCCCGTAGAGCGTGAGCGGCACCATCACGGCGGAGACGATCACGTACGAGATGTGGACGTCGACGTGGCACAGCGCGGTCACCGCCTGCGCCATGATCGCGCCCTCGTAGGCGAGGAAGATCAGCGTGTAGGTCGCGTAGACCAGCGAGGTCACCGTGGAGCCGAGGTAGCCGAACCCGGAACCGCGTGTGAGCAGGTCGATGTCGATGTGCCTTCGGGTGATGGCGAACGCGATCACGATGGTCAGCGGCAGCGTGACCACGCTCGCGACGGCGAACCCCAGCAGCGAGCCGCCGAAGCCGAACTCGTTGACGAACGCGGCGTCCAGCGCGTATCCGGCCATGGCGGACAGGCCCACCAGGCAGCTCAGGAACACCATCCACGGCGACCAGGTGCGGAACGCGCTGGGTGTGTACCGCAGGGAGTAGTCCTCCATCTGCGGGTTCTCGGCCAGATCCAAACCCGGCTCCTTTCCTAGCGGGGCGGCGGGCACCGCAGAAGCTAGGAACGGGATGTTTCTCCGGGGTGTCGGAACCGGTCGCGCCCCGTTACGCCGGGCCGTGCCCCGCGATGGGGGTTCTGGCCTGCGAGTTCGTGGGGGCGGGCGGAGCTTGCGCCGGGTCCGGACGGGTTTCGGCCGGTTCGGTGGCCCGAGTCACCCTCCTGTCAGACCGGCGCGGAGCGAGAGCAGGTGGTCGTGGAGGTCCGTCCAGGGGAACGTCGCTCCGCTCGGTGCGTCCGAGTCGGGGTTCGGCAGCGCGTCCGGGTTCAGCAGGACGGTGACGCCCCAGGCGCGGAGGTCGGCGACACTGCGCGGGAAGGCCGGGTGGCGGGCGAGGGCCGCGTTCGGCCAGGGGGCGGCGACGATCGGGCGGCCCAGCCCGACGGCCTCGTTGAGCAGGCCGAGGGCGAGGGTGTCGCTGATGCCGTGCGCCCACTTGTTGACGGTATTGAACGTCGCCGGGACGACGGCGAACGCGTCGGCGGGCGGCAGGACGTCGGGCTCCTCGGGCCGCTTGTAGTCGGAGCGGACGGGGAAGCCCGTCAGCGCGGCGAGCCGCGGGGCGTCGATGAACTTCGTGCCGGACGGCGTCGCGACGACGCAGACCGTCCAGCCGTCGCCGAGGAGCCGCTCGACGAAGGCCGGCAGGTCGGCGGCGGGGCGTCCGCCGCAGGCGATCACGTAGAGCACGGGACGTGCGGGCACCCGGCCTCCTCGGTTCCGACCGGGTCCCAGCCTGCCACGTCCCGGTCAGGTCTCGACGTCGTCGGGTCCCCAGTGCGCCTCCATCCGGACGATCTTGCCGTCGGCGCCGAAGGTCATGACGTCGATGACGCGGATGCGCATGCCGGGGACATCGATGGTGAAGGCCATCGCGGCGGTGTCGCCGTGCGAGCCGCGGATGGGGGCGTCGAGCGACAGCTTCGCGCCGGCGGACACGGCGTTGCCGTAGAACTCCTCGATCGCGGCGCGGCCCTCCATCGGCGGGTTGCCGACCGGGTCGACCACGACGGCGTCGTCGGCGAACAGGCCGGTGACGGCCGCGGGGTCGCCGGAGTTGAAGCCGTCGACATAGGCCTGGAGCGTGCGCTTCATCTGTTCCTGGGGCAGCATGCGACAGAGGCTACCAAGCGCCTGCTTGGCCGCCTCTGGCTACCTGCAGGCGGCCACGCGCCCGGCGTGCTCGTCGGACGCGGCGCGCTCGGCGCACGCGGCCAGGCCTTCGAGGAGGTCCGCCGCGCCGCCGGCGGCCTCGTCGTAGTGCCAGTGCCGGACGAGCGCCTCGCCCTCGGGGCCGGGGTCGAAGCGCCCCTCGGCGAAGCAGCCCGCGACGGCCATCCGGACGATCACGCGGTCGCAGTCGTCCAGCTGCGCCACGTACGCGGCCGCGTCGATCAGGCCGATCGCGGCGCGGGCGTTGCGGCAGTCGTCGGCGCGGTCGGGGCGGGCGATCCGCCACTGCGCGTACGGGCGCAGGTACTCCGCGATCATCACGGTTCGGTGCACACGAGGTCCTTCCGGGTTCCGGGACCTCCCATGCTGGAGACGGGGCCGCCGGCGGGCGGGCGCCTTGACCGAGGTCTTGCCGCCCGCTGACCGATCGATCGCGTCGGCCCGGCGCGGGTGGCTAGGACCCGGCCAGGCCGTGCCGGAAGGCGTAGGTGACGGCCTGCGCGCGGTCCCGCAGCCCGGCCTTGGCGAACAGGTTGTTGATGTGGGTCTTGACCGTCGCCTCGCTGATGAACAGGTCGCCGGCGATCTCCGAGTTCGACCGGCCCTGCGCGATCAGCGCGAGCACCTCCGCCTCGCGCCGGGTCAGCCCGTCGGGCAGCTCGCCGCGGGCGGCGCGGACGGGCCGCTGATCGGCCGCGACCGCCTCGACCAGCCGGCGCTGGATCGCCGGGTCGAGCTGCGCCGCGCCGCCGCGCACCGCGGCGACCGCGCGGGCGATCTCGTCGGCGCCGGCGTCCTTGGTGAGGTACCCGCGCGCCCCCGCGCGCAGCGCCGCGAAGATCGACTCGTCGTCGGCGTAGGTGGTGAGCACGACGACCTCGACGTCCGGGTGCGCCTGCTTGATCCGCCGGGTCGCCTCCACCCCGTCCACCCGCGGCATCCGCAGGTCCATGAGCACCACGTCGGGCCGCAGCTCGCCGACCATGGCGACGGCCTGCTCGCCGTCGCCCGCCGACCCGGCCACCTCGATGCCCGGCAGCAGTTCCAGCAGCAGGACCAGGCCCTCCCGCACCACCGTCTGGTCGTCGACGACCAGGATCCTCGTCTCGTCGCTCACCGTGCCTCGTCCCGTGTCACGCCGGCACCCGGAGGGCGACGCGGAATCCCTTGCCCTCCGGCCCGGTCTCCAGGGTCCCACCGATCAGTTCCGCGCGCTCCCGCATGCCGACCAGCCCGTAGCCGCCGCCCTCGATCTCCAGGACCGGCTCGGTCGCGCCGGTGTCGGTCACCTCGAGGCCGACGGCGCCGCCGAGGTAGCGCAGCGTGATGCGCGCGCGGGCGCCGGGCGCGTGCTTGCGGACGTTGGTGAGCGCCTCCTGCGCCGTCCGGACGACCGCGAGCCCCGCCTGCGGGGGCAGCTCGCGCGGCACGCCGGTCACCTGGACGTCGCAGGGACGGCCCGTGCTGGCGTAGAACTCCTCGGCCAGCTCCGCGATGACCTCCTTCGGCTCGGGGATCTCGCCGCGGAGCGTTGCCAGCGCCCGCCTGGTCTCCTCCAGGCCGGACTTGGCGAGGTTGCGCGCGCGCTCGACCCGGTCGAGGGCCTGCACCCGGTCGCCGTCGCGCGACAGGAGCAGGCGCGCGCCCTCCAGGTGGACGATCTGCGCCGACAGCGAGTGGGCGAGGATGTCGTGGATCTCGCGCGCGATGTGCGATCGCTCGGCCAGCACCGCGTTGGCCGCCTCGGCGCGGCGGGTGGCCTCCTGCGCGAGGGCGCTCTGCCGGCTGGCGAGGGCGCCGAGGGTCAGGCCGACGAACGCGGCCATCAGCCCGTAGTCGGGGCCGCGGGCGAAGGCCTCCCCGAGCGCGCCGACGACGATCACGGTGGCGCCGCCGATGGCGAGGCCCCAGCGCACCGTCGTCCGCATGATGAGGGCCCACATGGCGGCCAGCGAGAAGAAGTACCCGCCGCCGCCGTGCGGGGCGAGGGCGTACAGCGACAGCGACGTGCCCATCGCCACCACGAGCAGCACCTTCCCCGCCCAGCGCCAGCGGGACTCCTGCGCGCGCCCCACCCACAGGCCGGCCCCCAGGAGCACGAACGTCGCGGTGTTGAGCAGGATCACCGCGAGGCCCGTGCCGTGCAGGGCCGGCGCGGGCGTGGAGTGCAGCAGCCCGCGCAGGTAGGCCGCGGCTCCCCAGATCAGCGCTACCGTGATCGCGATCGTCCGGGCGAGCCGGTCCTCGATGGTGAAGGGTCCGAACCTCACGATGCGACGCTGGCCGCTGCGGGCCCGGTGATCCGCCGTCCGCGCCAGGCGACCAGCAGGTTCTGGACGATGAGGGTCAGGGCGAGGAAGACCAGGAAGACGCTCGCGCCGAGCTTGAGGCCGAGCGCGTGCCCGGCGGCGAGGAACCCGACGCGGCTGAGGATCGACACCAGCCAGGCCGCGAGGGTCCAGCCGGTGCCGCGCCGCCACAGCTCGCCGTCCTTCTCCCGCCACAGCCGGACGGTGACGGCGCGCAGGGCGCCGAACGCGACGGCGGCGACGGCCTCGGCGGCGATGAGCGCGACGCTGAGCGCGACGTGCGCGCCGTCGAGCAGGCCGCCCTGCGCCACGCCGATCACGGCGAGGACGGCCGGGAGGGTGTAGAGCCGCCGCTCGCCGACCGGCCTGGCGCGCAGCTGCCGGTAGAGGACCAGTGCGAGGACGGCGAGCGCGATGAGCACGTTGTCGGCGGTGTTCATGGCCTCGACGCTAGGCCGGGGCGGCGGGCCCGGGGATCAGCGCGCGGCTGGACTTCGGGGTCTCCACCGGCGGGTGGAGAACGGTGCGTGAGCGGCGCCTCACCCGGCGAACAGCGCCAGTGAGAGCTGGCCTCTTCCGGCCAGGTGTGCGATCTTGCTACGAGAAACGCTCACGTTTTTGAATCGGGTACCACGTGGATCGCTCCATTGCGGTCCGCGCCCCCTCCCATGAAAGGCGCGTCCAGAACCCGTGAAATCCTTCCTCCGCGCCGCCGCAGTGGCGGCGCCTCTCACCCTGGCGCTCGGCGCGGTCGCCGCACCGGCCCAGGCGTCCCCCCAGGCCCCCGCGACGACCGCCGAGGCGCCGGCCCCCGGCGTCCCGGCGTTCGACTTCGCCAAGGACTGCCCGCCGCTGCCCGCCGGCATCGACCCCGCCCTCGGCCTGTGCATGCAGATGGTGGTGACCGGCGGCTCCATGAAGCTCGGCGGGCTCAGCCAGACCATCACCCAGCCGATGCGGATCACCGTCCAGTCGGTCCAGGCCGACGCCTCGTCGAACTCGGAGTTCACCAGCGTCACGCTGACCGGCAAGCCGATGACCATCCCCGGCGGCGTGCTCGGCCTGCTCGGCCTGACCGTCCCCGGCCTCGACGACCTGCCGTTCAACAAGGTGCAGGTGCAGCCGAAGTACACCGGCGGCTTCACCTTCAACCTGCCGAACGCGGGCCTGGAGCTGAAAATCAAGATCATCAACGACGCGGTCGGGAAGGGCTGCTCGATCGGCTCCAAGAAGGACCCGGTCAAGCTCGACCTCGGCGTCGACCTCGGCCAGATCAGCATCGTGGACGAGGGCGACCCCGCCGACGCGTTCCACCACCCGCCCGTCCTGCACACCCCCGCCGCCGACACCACGTTCGCGGTGCCGAAGACGGACGGCTGCGGGCTGTTCGGGCCGGTGATCGACTGGAAGGCCGGGCTGCCGTCGGCGTCGGGCAACAACGCCGCGTCGTTCGACACCTACCTCGCGCTCGCGCCGTACGCGCCGTTGCCCGCGGCGTCCGCGCAGCGCAAGGCGGTGCAGGACCCGGTCCAGCAGCTGCGCAACCTGCACATCACCGGCTGACGCGCGGCAGGCGCTGACGCGAGACCCGCGCCGACGTACCCCTCCCCGGGGCCGTGCACGACCCGACGGCCCCGGCCCCGCACCGGCGCGCACCCGCACCGGCGCGCACCGCGCGACCGGCTCGCCGGGGGTGGCACCCGCACCACCCCCGGAGGGAGCGGCTACATGTCGATGCGCTCGGTGTCCAGCTCGGACGCGCCGGCGGTGATGAACTCCCGGCGCGGCGCCACGTCGCTGCCCATCAGCAGATCGAAGATCTTCGCCGCCTCGTCGGCGTCCTCGACCCGGATCCGCCGCAGGATGCGGTGGCGCGGGTCCATCGTGGTCTCCGCAAGCTGGTCGGCGTCCATCTCGCCGAGGCCCTTGTAGCGCTGGACCGGCTCCTTCCAGCGCTGCCCCTTGCGCTCGAACTCCACCAGCTTGCGGGTCAGCTCGCCGTCGCTGTAGCAGTAGACGTACTTCTCCTGGCCCTTCTTGGGCTTGACCAGCTCGATCCGGTGCAGCGGCGGGACCGCCGTGAACACCCGCCCCGCCTCCAGCATCGGCCGCATGTAGCGGAACAGCAGCGTCAGCAGCAGCGTCCGGATGTGCGAGCCGTCGACGTCGGCGTCCGCCATCAGGATGATCCGGCCGTAGCGGGCGGCGTCGATGTCGAACGTGCGGCCCGACCCGGCCCCGATCACCTGGATGATCGCCGCACACTCGGCGTTCTTCAGCATGTCCGCGACGGACGCCTTCTGCACGTTGAGGATCTTGCCGCGGATCGGCAGCAGCGCCTGGAACTCGGAGTTGCGGGCCAGCTTGGCGGTGCCGAGCGCCGAGTCGCCCTCGACGATGAACAGCTCGCTGCGGTCGTCGGCGTTGCGGCAGTCGACCAGCTTCGCCGGCAGCGCCGAGTTCTCCAGCGCGTTCTTGCGGCGCTGGTTGTCGCGCTGCGTGCGGGCCGCGATCCGGGTCTTGGCCGCCCCCACGACCTTCTCCAGCACGGCGCGCAGCGGCTGCTTCTGGCCGCGCGGCGGGTTCTCGAAGACCGCCTTCAGCTCCCGCGTCACCACCTGCGAGACGATCCGGGTCGCCGCCGAGGTGCCGAGGATCTCCTTGGTCTGCCCCTCGAACTGCGGCTCCGGCAGCCGGACCGTCACCACGGCGGTCAGGCCCTCCAGGACGTCCTCCTTGATGACGTCCTCGTCGCCGTTCTTCAGCAGCTTCGTCGCGCGCAGCTGCTCGTTGACGACCTTGAGCACCGCCCGGTCGAACCCGCGCACGTGGGTGCCGCCCTTCGGGGTGGCGATCACGTTCACGAACGACCGGGTGATCGTGTCGTAGCCGGTGCCCCAGCGCAGCGCGACGTCGACCTCCAGGTCGCGTTCCACGTCGGTGGGGGTCAGGTGGCCCTGCTCGTCCAGCACCGGGACGGTCTCGGTGAAGTGCCCGCGGCCCTGCAGCCGCAGCACCTCGACAAGGGCGGCGTCCTTGGCCAGGTAGGTGCAGTACTCGCTGATGCCGCCGTCGAAGCGGAACCGCTCCTCGACGACCTCCTCGCCGCGCTCGTCGCGGACGTCGATGGTCAGGCCCGGGATCAGGAAGGCGGTCTGGCGCATCCGGTCCAGGACGAGGCCCTGCTCGACCGTCGCGTCCGCCAGGAAGATCTGCATGTCGGGCCAGAACCGGGTGCGGGTGCCGGTGACCTTCCGCGCGACCTTGCGGATCTGCCGCAGCCCCGACTTCTTCTTGAACCGCGCGTTCGGGCGGCCGTCGTCGGCGAACTCGCCGGCCAGGCCGCGCCGGAAGCTGATCGCGTGGGTGTGGCCCTCGCGGTCGACCTCCACGTCCAGCCGGGCCGACAGGGCGTTGACCACGGACGCGCCGACGCCGTGCAGGCCGCCGGAGGCGGTGTAGGACACCCCGCCGAACTTGCCGCCCGCGTGCAGCCGCGTCATCACCAGCTCGACGCCGGGCAGGCCCGTCTTCGGTTCCAGGTCGACCGGGATGCCGCGTCCGTTGTCGCCCACCTCGAACGACCCGTCGGCGTGCAGCGTCACGCTGATGTGGGTGCAGTACCCGGCCAGTGCCTCGTCGACGCTGTTGTCGACGATCTCCCACAGGCAGTGCGCCAGGCCACGGCTGTCGGTCGACCCGATGTACATCCCGGGTCGCTTCCGCACGGCCTCCAGCCCCTCCAGCACCGAGAGGTGCCGGGCGGAGTAGCCGTGCGGGTCATCGGTCATCGCTTCGGCGGTCGCGGCGGTCAACTGCTTGTGCTCCTCGGGGGTAGGACATTCGGCAAGAGAGTACCCCCGGGCACCGACAGACGTTCGAAAGGCTCGCCGCCGCGGCCTTCCGGACACGTCCTCGTCGACGATCTTGCGGGCGCTCCGGGGCTGCTCCGGGCCTGCTCCGGGAGGTTCCCGCCCAACCCGGGGTGGAGTACCGCAACGTCCACCTATAGGTGGGTGTTTCGGACCGCCTCGTTTCCCTAATGTCCTGGTCATGGCAGAAACGATCGAGGTCAGCGGGCTCCGCAAGCGCTACGGGGACGTCAACGCGGTCGACGGGGTGACGTTCTCCGTCGCCGAGGGCGAGTTCTTCGGGATCCTCGGGCCGAACGGGGCCGGCAAGACGACGACCCTGGAGATCGTCGAGGGGCTGCGCCAGGCCGACGACGGCGCGGTCTGCGTCCTCGGCCTCCCCCCGTGGCCCCGCAACCCCCGGCTCCTCCCCCGGATCGGCGTGCAACTGCAGGCGTCGTCGTTCTTCGAGCGGCTCACCGCGCGCGAGCAGCTCCAGACGTTCGGGTCGCTGTACGGCGTGCCGCCGAAGAAGGCCGACGCGATGCTGGAGGCCGTGGGCCTCGCCGACAAGGCGGACGTGCGGGTGGAGAAGCTGTCGGGCGGGCAGGCGCAGCGGCTGTCGATCGCGTGCGCGCTCGTCCACGACCCGGAGCTGGTCTTCCTGGACGAGCCGACCGCCGCGCTGGACCCGCAGGCCCGGCGCAACCTGTGGGACGTGCTGAGCGCGATCAACACCGAGGGCCGCACCATCGTCCTCACCACGCACTACATGGACGAGGCGGAGGCGCTCTGCGACCGCGTCGCGATCATGGACGCGGGCCGGATCCTGCGGCTCGGCCCGCCCGCGGTGCTGGTGCGCGGCCTGGACGCGCCGGCCCGGATCAGCATCGCCAGCGGCCTGCTGGACGCCGACGACGCCCGTCGGCTGCCGGGCGCCGACGACGTCGAGGACGACGGCGTCTCGCTGACCATCTCCACCCGGGACCCCTCCGCGGTGGTGGCGGCCATGGCCGCCAAGGACGCGCTGGACGGGGTGCAGATCCGCGGCGCGACCCTCGAGGACGTCTTTCTGGAGCTCACCGGACGGGAGTACAGGGCGTGAGCACGCTGGAGAGTTTCAAGAGCCTGTCCAAGGCGATGTTCCTGGGCTTCCGGCGGGACCGGGGCGCGCTGTTCTTCACGGTGCTGTTCCCGCTGATGTTCCTGGTGATCTTCGGTGGCGTGTTCGGCCACCAGAGCACCTCCAAGGTGAAGGTGCAGGAGATCGGCCGGGTGCCGATCCTGGACCAGGCGATGGCGCGCGGGGGCGACGAGCTCGGCGACACCATGAAGCTGACCAAGACCTCGGACCGGCACGACGCGCTCCACAAGGTCACCAAGGGCGACGCGGACGCGGCCGTGGAGCAGGTCGGGAACCGGCTCGTCGTGCACTACTCGGCGGCGGACCAGGTGAAGTCCGGGGTCGTGCAGGGCCTGATGAACTCGATCGTCCAGGGCGCGAACCAGGCGGCGACCGGCAAGCCGCCCGCCTACCAGGTGACTTCGCGGCAGGTGGAGGACGACTCGCTGAAGGCGATCCAGTTCTTCACGCCGAGCCTGCTGGGCTGGGCGCTGGCGTCGGCCGGCGTGTTCGGGGCCTCCCAGACGCTCGTGACGTGGCGGACGAAGGGCATCCTGCGCCGCCTCCAGCTGTCCCCGGCCCCGATACCCACGGTGTTCGCCGCACGCGTCGCGGTGAGCCTGGCGGTCGCGCTGGTGCAGTTCGCGCTGTTCGTGGCCGTCGCGCAGCTGCCGTTCTTCGGCCTGAAGCTCGGCCACTACTGGTGGATGGCCGTCCCGATGGTGCTGTCGGGGGTACTGGCCTTCCTGGCGATCGGGATGGTGATCGGCGCCTGGGCGAAGACGCAGGAGACGGCGCAGGCGGTAACGCAGCTGGTGGTGCTGCCGATGGCGTTCCTGGGCGGCTCGTTCTTCCCGCTGGACGCCTCGCCCACCTGGATGCGGACGCTCGCGTACATCTTCCCGCTGCGGTATCTGAACACCGGGATGCTGAACGTGATGGGCCGCGGGCTCGGGCCGATGTCCGCGCTGCCGCAGATGGGAATCCTGCTCGGTTTCGCGGTGGTCGGCGGGCTCGTCGCCATGCGCCTCTTCCGGTGGGACAGCGCCTGACATTCACCGTGGCGCGACGGTGTGATCTCGGTCACTAATCGAGCCATTCCGCTGTGGGCGTACGAAGAAACAGGTTGGGAACGTCCACGTCGGGTTAGATGTTGTCCTAAGTACCGACCCCGAGCATGAGGAAGGTGCCGTGACTGGAGCCCTTGCCCCGACCAAGCCGCTGACCGTCGCCGACCGGTGCGACCGCTGCGGCGCCCAGGCCTACGTCCGTGCGGTCCTTGTAGGCGGCGGCGACCTTCTGTTCTGCGCCCACCACGGGCGTAAGTACGCGGAGGCCCTGCGCGCCAACGGGGCCGACATTCAGGACGAGACCGACAGGCTCAACGAAACCCCGGCTACCGCTTCGGACGACTAGCGGTAGGGATCGAATAGCACACCCCGCAGCGGCGGCCACCGGAGACGGCGGCCGCCGTTCGCATTTCAGTCGCCGCCCCCACCGGCCCCCATCCCCGGGCATTGCGAAGTGAATTCGAGAAGTGATCGAGTCATCACTCTGGGTATCGAATTGGCATGGTGAAGTGCTCTCTCACCCGCCGGTGACGGTCTTCACGCGATAGTGGTATCCGCCGGATTCGGTGAACCCCTCCGCCGCGTACATCGCCCTCGCCGGGGCGTTCCGCTCGACCACCACCAGGTACGCCCGCTCGCACCCCTGCTCGCGGCCCCAGCCGAGCAGCGCCCGCAGGACGCGCCGCCCCAGCCCGCGCCGGCGCGCCTCCGGCGCCACCGCCATCGCGTAGATCCCGAGCCACTCCCCCTGCGGCACGGCCCGCCCGACGGCGACGCCGTCCAGGGAGGCGTACCCCGCCGGGACACCGGTGAGGATCTCCGTCGCGACCGGCAGGTCATTGCCGTACCGTCCGTCCACCGACCACCACACGTCCAGCCAGTCCGGGGACGGCTCGTCCGCGATCACCACGCCGTCGCGCTCGTACGGGCCGGCGAGCTCGGCCGCCATGCCGAGCGTGGGGTCGACGATCTCGTAGCCCCGCGCCTCCAGGAACGCGTCGAGCCCCTCGGGCCGCGCACGGTCGCTCAACGAGAACACCGTCGGCAGCCCCAGTCCGGTGTAGAAGCGCTCCGCGCGCGCGAGCGCGGCCTCCAGATCCTGGGGATCACCCAATGGCAGGACCGAGTTGGCGCGCTTGGTGACGCCTCCGGCGTGGCGCAGCAGCCACCCGCCAATATCCTGGACGGACCGCGCCGGCCACGCCGCGGCCAGGAGTCCGTCAAGGTCCTGTGGCCCGGGGACCGTCGCGCAACGTGTCATCGAAGAGCACCGCTTTCGGGGGGATCGTGCACATCCTGCTGCCGCCGTCGGAGAAGAAGGCTACCGAGGGCGACGGCCCGCCCCTCGACCTGGCCTCGCTGAGCTTCCCGGAGCTCACCGCGGCGCGCAAGCGCGTCATCACCGCCCTGACCAGGGCGTCCCGCCGGAAGGACGCGCCCGAGACGCTCGGCCTGCCCGCAGGGCAGATCGACGAGGCCCTCGCGCGCAACAAGGCGCTGAAGCAGGCCCCCTCGGTGCCCGTGGCGCGGCTCTACACCGGCGTCCTCTACGACAACCTCGACCTGGCGAGCCTGGATCCGGAGGCCGCCGCCGAGCGCATCGTGGTCTTCTCGGGCCTGTGGGGCGCCCTGCGGCTCACCGACCGCGTCCCGCCCTACCGGTTGTCCATGGCGGTCTCGCTGCCGCCCCTCGGCCGTCTGGGGACGTTCTGGAAACCCGCGATGACCAAGGCGCTCCGGCCGTCCGGGCTGATCGTCGACATGCGGTCCGGGCCGTACGCGGCGGCCTGGAAGGCCCCGCGACCGGCCGTGGCGGTCCGCGTCTTCCGCGAGACGATCATTGGCGGCGTCCCCAAACGGACGGTGGTCAGCCACATGGCGAAGGCGACTCGCGGGGCGATCGCCCATGACCTGCTGGACGCCGGCGCCGACCCCGCGACGCCCGAGGAGCTGCTGAAGGCCGTGGCCGATCTCGGCCACACCGTCGAGCTGAACGGCGCCAACCTCGACGTGATCCTGCCGTCCTGACCCGGCCCCGCCGGAACCCGGAGCCCGCGTACGCGGAGGCCCCCGTCCACCGGACGGGGGCCTCGCGGTAAGAGAAATGTGTCAGTCGAGGTAGTCCCGCAGAACCTGCGAGCGGGACGGGTGGCGCAGCTTCGACATGGTCTTGGACTCGATCTGCCGGATGCGCTCCCGGGTCACCCCGTACACCTTGCCGATCTCGTCCAGCGTCTTCGGCTGCCCGTCGGTCAGGCCGAACCGCATCGACACCACGCCCGCCTCGCGCTCGCTGAGCGTGTCGAGCACCGAGTGCAGCTGCTCCTGCAGCAGCGTGAAGCTGACCGCGTCGGCCGGAACGATCGCCTCGGAGTCCTCGATCAGGTCGCCGAACTCGCTGTCGCCGTCCTCACCGAGCGGGGTGTGCAGCGAGATCGGCTCGCGGCCGTACTTCTGCACCTCGACGACCTTCTCCGGGGTCATGTCGAGCTCCTTGGCCAGCTCCTCAGGGGTGGGCTCGCGGCCCAGGTCCTGGAGCATCTGGCGCTGCACGCGGGCCAGCTTGTTGATGACCTCGACCATGTGCACCGGGATGCGGATGGTGCGGGCCTGGTCGGCCATCGCGCGGGTGATCGCCTGCCGGATCCACCAGGTGGCGTACGTGGAGAACTTGTAGCCCTTGGTGTAGTCGAACTTCTCGACCGCGCGGATCAGACCGAGGTTGCCCTCCTGGATCAGGTCCAGGAACAGCATGCCGCGGCCGGTGTAGCGCTTGGCCAGCGAGACCACCAGCCGGAGGTTGGCCTCCAGCAGGTGGTTCTTGGCGCGGCGGCCGTCCTCGGCGATCCACTCGAAGTCCTCGAGGTCCTCCTCCGACAGCGCGGGGCCGTCGGCGGCGAGCCGCTCCTCGGCGAACAGGCCGGCCTCGATCCGCTTGGCGAGCTCGACCTCCTGCTCGGCGTTCAGCAGCGGGACCTTGCCGATCTGCTTGAGGTAGTCCTTCACCGGGTCGGCGGTGGCGCCGGCCGCGGCGATCTGCTGCGCGGGCGCGTCCTCGTCGTCGTCGCCGAGGGTGAAGCCCTCCTCCTCGGCGGGAGCGTCGCCGGGCTTCTTGCCGGCGGCGGCCGGGGCCTTGTCCGCGACGGCGGCCGGGGCCTCCTCCTCGTCGGCCTCGGGCGCCTCCTCGACCTCGGGCGCGTCCTCCTCGAGGTCGACCTCGAGGTCGTTCAGGTCCTCGTCGAGGTCGACGTCGACGTCGTCCTCGAGTTCGGGGTCGTCGGCGGCCTTCTTGGCCGGGGCGGCCGCCTTGGCGGCGGCGGGCTGCGCGGCCTTCTTGGCGGGCGCGGCCTTCTTCGGCTTGGCCTTGGCGGACTTGGGCGGAGCCGGCTTGGGCGCCGCGGGCCTCGGGGCCTGCGGGCGCGGGGCGGTCTCCTCCGGGGCCGGGCCGTCGGCGACGACCGCGGTCACGGTGTCGGGCTGCTCCTTCGCGGCAGCAGCGGTCCTGGGCCTACGCGCCGGCGGCGCCGCGCGCTTGCGCGAACGCTTGGGCGCCGCGGAATCGGCAGCGCTCACCACGACGGTCACACCCTCCTTGCTGAGGCTCCGCAGAATGCTGGAGGCCTTCGACACGGGGATGTCGGCCTCCTCGAACGTACGGCGTACGTCGTCGGCTTCGAGGTAACCCTGGGACCGTCCACGCTCGATCAGTTGCGCGATGACGTGATCGTGCAGATCTGACGCTTTCGAGGTCGAGCTAGCAGGCGACACAAATACCTCTCGAACGAACGTGTGGCTTGGTTGACCCAAGTGCCCTGACGGGCCCGGCCTCACACTGGGGTGGGACCACACACTGGGCGGACCTCCCGGTGCGGGACCGCAGCGTACCCGCTCTCACTGGGTCAAGCATTCTGGCACTGCTGCGCATTCCGCCCCGATGTCCTACCCGGTAACTCTCCACCTTAGAGGGCGCGGGACGGTCCTTCGTACGGACGGGACCGGCTCCGCACCGTCTGCGGCGGGCTTCACTCGGGTTTCACTAGGGCTTGGGCGGGACGTGCAGGGCAAGCACGGTCACATCGTCTACCTGCTCGTACCCGGCAAGCATCCGATCGACCAGGAAGTCGACGAGTCTTTCTGGATCTCCTACCACTTCAGGTGGGGCGTCCGCGGCCGTCGCCACGAGTTCCTCCAGCCCGGCGTCCACCCCACGCCTACGGTTCTCCACAAGTCCATCGGAATAGAAGACCACAGTGTTGCCGGTCTCGATGGAAAAACTTGTCTGCTGCCGCTGGCTCGGCCAGCCGAGGGGCGTGCCGGGCTCGCGCGTGCTCACGCGCGCGGGCGCGTCCGGGGAGATCAGCAGGGGTGGCGGATGCCCGGCGTTGCTGAAGGCGCCGCGGCCCGTCTCGGGGTCGATGACCGCGTACGCGACCGTGGTGAACTGCTCCTCGTCCTCGGTGGCGCTGAACAGCCGGTCGAGGCCGGCGAGCACCGCGGCGGGCCGCGGGTCGTTCAGCGCGAGCGCGCGCAGCGCGTTGCGGACGCGTCCCATTCCGGCCGCGGCGAGCACGCCCTTGCCCATGACGTCGCCCACCGCGACCGCGAGCCGGTCGTCGGGGAGGCGGAACACGTCGTACCAGTCGCCGCCGACCTGCACATGGCGGGTGGCCGGGTTGTAGCGGGCGGCCAGCACCATCCCGGGGAGCTGCGGAAGGTCGCTGGGCAGCAGGCTGCGCTGGAGCTCCTCGGCGGTCCGGTGCTCGCGCTCGAACAGCAGCGCGCGCTCCACCGCCAGGGCGCACTGCCCGGCGAGCGCCTCCAGGAAGACCCGCTCCTCCTCGGTGATCTCCCTGGGGCGGGTGAAGGAGAAGCGCAGCGCGCCGATCGGGGCGCCCGCCGCCAGCAGCGGCAGGCCGACCCAGGCGCGCTCCTCGGGGTGCTGGGCGAACAGCTCCTTCTCGTCGCGGCCGAGCTGGAGGCGGAGGCTGTCGGGATGCTCGGCCAGGAACGGCCGGCTCTCGCGCACCGCCACCGACATGACGGTCTGGTCGGCGACCTTGATGTCGTCGCGGGCCGGCGGCCGCCCCTCGGCCTCGCCGCCGGGCTGGGACGGGGCGACGATGCTCAGCCGCAGCTTGTCGTCGTCCAGCAGCGCCACGGCGGAGTAGTCGGCGCCGATGGCCGACCGCCCCACCTCGGTGATGACCTGCACGACCTGGGAGACGGTCAGGGCCTCGGCGAGCATCGAGGTGGCCTGCTGGAGCCGTGCGGTGCGCAGCGCCGCGGCCGACAGCTGCTCGGTCAGCCGGCCGCGCATCTCCTCGGCCTCGCGCTGGCCGGTGACGTCGGTGTTGGCGCCGACCCACTCGATGACCACGTCGCCCTGCCGGATCGGCACGGCCCGTACGTCGAAGTGCCGGTACGTGCCGCTCCTGGTGCGGATCCGGTAGTTGGTCTCGAAGACCTGGTTCTCCGCCACGCACTCGCGCCAGGCCGCCTCGATGCGCGGGCGGTCCTCGGGGTGCACCACGGCCATCCAGCCGCCGGCGGCGTAGTCGTCGGGCGCCTGGCCGGTGATCGCGCGCCACTCCGGCGCGTCGTCGATCACGGCACCGTCGGCCGCGGCCACCCACACGACCTGGGCGCTGGCCTCCACCAGCGAGCGGTAGCGCTGCTCCTTGCGCCGGATGACCTCCTCGGCGCGGCGCCGCTCCGTCACGTCCAGGGCGGTCAGGACGGCGCCGAGACGCTCGCCGGCGGGCCCGCGGGCGGGCAGCCACGTGCAGGCCAGGATGCGCTCCTCGGTCGCCGTGGCGACCGCCTGGGCGTCGCCTGCGCGGCCGGACGGCTCGGCGGGGACGACGAGGTCGAGGTCGCTCAGCGGGCGGTCCTCGGCGAGCACCGTGCGCAGCGCCGTCTCGAACGCGGTCGCGAGGCCCTCGGGCAGCACCTCGGCGGGGCGCCGCCGCTGCAGGTCGCCGACGGGCACCCGCAGCAGCGCCGCGAGCGCGTCGTTGGCCTTGCGGCAGCGCAGGTCGCCGTCGAAGAACGCCAGCCCTCCGGGGGCTTCCTTCAGCAGGGTCGCGTACAGCGCGGAGTCGGACGCATCCATGGGCTGCCCCTCCACCCCTGAGACGCGGGGTTGGGGAACGGACGTCTCGGTGCTCATGGACAACACCTCCGCCCCAGAGGGTCCCGTACCGCGCGGCAAGTTTTCATCACTATGAGTGAATGGGAGCAGGCTAGCGCTCCCGCCTCCATCACAACACCGTCGGAGTCAGGTATTCATCATCCCGGTGGTCCGCCGCGTACGGAAGCCCTGAAGGACATCGTCGTCTCTGTGCCTCCGCGCGAAGACGCGGGATTCGGACGCCTTCGCCCACGAGCCGCCGGTGGCGGCCCATGAGGAGGGCGAGTAGGCGATGTTACGGCGCCCGGAGCGCCATGGGCGGCCAACCCCGCCGGTTCGGCGAGTTCCGGCCGTGAGCCGGACCGGCCGAACTCCGTCCGATTTAGTCCACAAAATTACGGTAAAGAGCAATTCGGTGATCGGCGGTCCTTACCCGTCGGCCCTTACCCGTCGGCCCTACTTTCCGGCCTTGGCGGCGGCCTTCATCTCCTGCTTGAAGGCGCGCACCTTCGCCAGCGACTCCGGGCCGGTGATGTCGGCGACCGACCGGTGCGAGCCCTCCTCGCCGTACGCGCCGGCCGCCTCGCGCCAGCCCTCCGGCCGGACCCCGTACTGCTTGCCCAGCAGCGCCAGGAAGATCTGCGCCTTCTGCCTGCCGAACCCGGGCAGCGCGTTCAGCCGCTTGAACAGCTCCTTACCGCCGTCCACGCCCGCCCACACCTTCTCGGCGTCCCCGTCGTAGTTCTCCACGAGGTACTGGCACAGCTGCTGCACCCGCTTGGCCATCGAGCCGGGATAGCGGTGCACGGCCGGCTTCTCCGACAGCAGCGCCGCGAACCGCTCCGGGTCGCAAGCGGCGATCTCGTGCGCGTCGAGATCGTCCGTCCCGAGCCGCTGCGCGATCGTGTACGGGCCCGAGAACGCCCACTCCATCGGGACCTGCTGGTCGAGCAGCATCCCCACCAGTGCGGCGAGCGGGCTGCGGCCCAGCAGTTCGTCCGCCTCGGGCCGCTGCGCTAGTTGAACCTTCGTGGCCATGGGGTCAGCTTAGAACCGCCTTGGGGAGAGCGGTCGGTTCACGAGGAACCTCGCCGACGCGGCCGCCGGACCGGCGCGGCGAATCTGTCAGAAGTCTTACGAGATCGGCGGACGCCTGGCGGCCCGCAGGACGCAGTGCTCGAATGGGGACGTGAACGAGGATCCGGAAGAGGGCAGTCCCGTAGGACGGCGGGTCGTGCTCGGGATGCTCGGCCTCGGCGTCGCCGGCGTCGCCGTGGGCGCGTCCCTCCAGCAGAAGGTGAACCGTGCCCTGGCGCCCGTAGGCGGCATCCAGGACGTTCTCCCGGCCGCCGGGGGCTTCCGCTACTACTCCGTCACCGGAAGCGTCAAGAGGCACAGCATCGCCACCCATAAGGTGACCGTAGGCGGCCTGGTGGACAAGCCTCAGGCGTTCACCATGGCCGACTTGGCACGCCTGCCGCAGACGATGCTCGACAAGGACTTCCAGTGCGTGACCGGATGGCGGGTGCCGAACGTCAGGTGGGCGGGCGTCGCCCTACCCGACCTCCTGGACGTGGTGGGGGTGTCCCCTAATGCCGTGGCCGTCCGGTTCAAGTCGTTCGACGGCGTCTACACCGAGTCGCTCACGCTGGACCAGGCGCGGCGCCGCGACGTCATGGTCGCGACCCAGATGGACGGCAAGCCGGTCACCCACGACCACGGCGGCCCCACCCGGCTCTACGTCGCCCCCATGTACGGCTACAAGTCCCTGAAGTGGCTCGGCGGCATCGAGCTCACCGACGAGGTCAAACCGGGCTACTGGGAGGACCTCGGCTACGACGTGGACGCCTGGGTCGGCCGGTCGAACGGACGTGACGATGCACCCACATGACGTGGCCCGCCCCGAGCCCGCCCGTCCCGAGCCGTCACGGTCCGGCACACTGCTGCGGTTCACAGCGGCCGAACGGTCGATCCACCATGTGACCGCGCTGCTGATGCTGGTGTGCCTGGCCACGGCCGGGATGCTCTACCTGCCGATGTTGTCCACGCTGGTCGGGCACCGCGAACTGCTGAAGACCGTCCACGTGTGGTGCGGTTTCGCGCTGCCGGTCCCCATCGTCCTGGGGCTAGCCTCCAGAGCATTCAGGACGGACGTACGGCGCCTCAACCGGTTCGCCCCCCACGACTGGGAGTGGCTCAAGCGCGGGGACCGCAGAGCCGTACGGCGGGGCAGAGGAGTCCTGCCCGTGGGCAAGTTCAACGCCGGCCAGAAGCTGAATGCGGCGTTCACGGCGGGCGCGATCCTCGTCATGCTCGGCACCGGCGAGGTGCTGACGTTCCCCGGCCCGTGGCCGGACCGCTGGCGCACCGGCGCCACGTTCGTGCACGACTGGCTCTTCGTCGTCATCGTCCTCGTCGTCGCCGGGCACCTGTGGGAGGCGTTCCGGGACCCCGGCGCGCTCGGCGGGATGCTCACCGGCCGGGTCGACCGCGGCTGGGCGGCGAGGCACCACGCGGGCTGGGCGGACGCCGTCCAACGGATCGCCCCGCGAGCGCCGGACGGTCCGTCCGGCGGCGGAACCGGCGGGACGGCCACCGGCGCGTCCGGAGATGGTGGTCCAGAATTTGCGAAACGACGCCCCGGTATGTCTTGACTCTCCCTGCGAACGCGCTGGAATGAGACATCGAGGCGAGGTTCGGGCGGACCCCCCGCAACCGGGTCGGCCCGCGCTCCGTCTCGGCCGGCGGCGTCCCCGCCCGCCGGAACCCGTGCGCGGAGGTGTTACGCAGATGCCCGCACTGGCCGACCACCGAAGCGAGACCCGCGACGCGCTCACGCGGCGGCTCACCGACGAGTTCTCGCACGTCTCCTCGGACGCGGTGCACCAGTGCGTCGCCGACGTCCAGGCGTGCATGGCCCACCTGGGGCTCGACCCGACGCCCGCGCGCGTGGAGCGCATGGCGCGCGAACACCTCGTCGGCAGGCTGAAGTCCGAGCCGCCCTCAGGGCGGCCCCAGGGCACCGGGGTGGACGGCTGAACCCGCCGGACGGTCCCCCGCCTTAGGGGCTTGGGGGCACGCGCCGCCGCGGGATCTGAGAAACTAGGACCCGTGAGTCCTCGCAGCCGCCGCTCCTCGTCCGGGGATCCGGCGCGGGACGGCCCCCCTGCCCCGCCGGGCGAGGTCTCCGAGATCTTCGACGGGATGCTGCGGCACGCCCGCGAACTGTTGGCGGTGCGCAGCCCGCTGGACGCCGAGCTGATCGTCAGCGAGATCCTCGGGTCCTGGTGGGGGCACCGGGTGTCCGGCGGAGACGTCGAGGTGGTCATCGGCGAGGCGCTGGTCGACCATGCGGCGCGCGCCGCGACCCCGGCGGCGCTGGCCCTGCTCACCGGGATGGCCTATCTCGGCACTCCGCGGCAGGCCGCCAAGGCCGAGCGCGCCGCCCTGGAGCTGATGGACCGGGGCGTCGCCCGTCCAGGCTGGGCCGACCGCGTCGGCATGGTCGCGCCGGACGAGTGCTTCGTGTCCCGCGACGTGTACGGCGACCAGGACTCCATCGTCTGCACCTACACCTACGGTGGAGCCGACCGGCACGCCCTGGTCATCCTCGTGGACAGGAACAAGGCCGGGGCCATCCAGTACGCCGACGCCCCGTTCCCCTCCGCGGCCCCTCCCACGCCGCGCGCCGCGCGCCCCCCGGCGTGCGGGATGGTCCGGGACGCGTGGGTCTCGTCCCAGGTCGACAAACTCCTCGACCACTGCCGCCGCGAGGGCCGCGACAACGCGCTGATGCGGTTCGAGCAACTGGACCCGCGCGACACGAAGGCGCTCCTGCAGAGCGCCCTCGCCCTCACCAACGACACGGCCGAACCGCCGGTCAACGACAACTTCGGCTCGTACCACGCCTTCGTGCGCGCGCGCATAGGGATCCTCCCGCCGGGAGGCCGCCTGCCGCAGCCCCCCGTGTACGGGCGCGACCGCCGCGCCACGATCGCCGCGCGGTTCCTGGCGTCGGACGAGGCCGAAGGACTCTCGGACCTGTCGGCCGCCAGCCGCTGCGTGGACCGCATCATCGCCTACGGCTGCGCGCACGATTTCGGACGGCCGCTGCGGGTCAGCCCGATCAAATGCGAGATGTTCCTGCTCGACTGGCTGCCCCGCAAGGTGCTCCTGTCCCCCGCCGAACAGGAGGCCGTACCGCACGTCCTGGCCGCCTGGGTGCGGTGGGCCGGGAAGCGCACCGGGCTGCCCGAGGAGGGCGTCAGGGCGACCCTCGACGCGGTCTGGGACGCCACCGCGAAGTTCGCCGAGGCGTACCGCGACCCGTCCGCCTTCGGCCTCGACCGCGACCTCGTCGCCCGGCTGCTCCCGGACGGGGAGCTGGAGGCGCTCCCCCGGCGGGCGTTCGCGCTGCCGTTCCTGTCCGGCACCCACCGGCGCTCCGGGCGGCACGGCTCCGTCGACCTGTCGACGCTCGACCCCTCCGACCCCGACGACCGGCGCGTCATCCTCGAATTCGAGCACCCCGGCGCGGACGAGGAGCACCTCGACGCGCACGAGAGGCTCACCGACCGGCTGTGGCGGGGCGACCCGCCGCAGCTGTGGGACACCGCCCAGGCACTGCTCGACATCGGCTACGAACGCCACGAGATCCTGCACAAGCTCATCGGGGTCCTCGACCGCTGCGGCGGCGACGCGGACGCCCTCCGGGAGGCGCTGCGTGTACTGCGTCACGAACCGCCGCCCGAGTGAACTCCCGGTTTGCGCGCGGCGTCCCCGGCGACAATCATCGGATCCCGGGCATGGTCTCGCGGGGGTCCGGGTCCGCCCCCGGTCGTAGGGAGTGATCTTGTTGGAGTGGTCCGAGTTCGCCCGCCGGCTGGGCCGTGAACTGGCGGGTCTCGACCGGGACACCATCCTCATCGTGCGCGAGCGCGACGAGAGCAGGCACTACGTCCAGGCCATGCGCGAGCCCGACCGGCTCTACGCCGAGGCCGTCAGCAACAACTTCCTCGACGGGCCGCTGCTGCTCACGCCGGCCGACGAGGAGGTCATGAGCGACGCGGGCTGGCGCCCGCCCGCCGACCCCGCGCCCCGCAACTGGTGGACCGAGCTGCCCGAGTCCGGCACGCCCGGCGGGATGCGCTCGGTCAGCGGCGGCGACTACTCGCGGCTCGCCGACGTGATGGTCACCGCGCTGCGCGACGTCCAGGGCGTCCGGCGCCCCTCCGACCTGGTGTACGAGTCGTTCCACCGGCACGGCAGCGGCCTGATCGAGCTGCTCGACTTCGGCATCGAGACCGCCGACCCGTCGCGCGTCAGCAAGCGCCGCTCGTCGGCCGCGATCGCCCCGCCGGAGACCGCACCGGAGAGCGCGCGCCCGGCGCCCGGCCCGCCGCCCGCCGGACCGCCCATGCCGCTGCCCCCCGCCGGGGTCCCCGGCAGCGACGCCGACCTGCTCGAACCGCGCCTGGCGGAGGCCAAGGAGCGCGGCGACCACGCCACCTACTTCAGCCTGCTGGCGGGCGCCGACCTGGTGCTCCCGGCCACCGCGCACGCGGTGGAGAACCCCGACCGCGCCGAACTGCCGACCATCACGATCGGCACCGGCACCTACGTCACGCTGTACACCTCCCCCGGCGCGCTGGCCCGTACGGGCGACCAGCACCCGCTGTACCGGCGCACCTCGTTCGCGCTCCTGGCGGCCGGGTGGCCCGACCCGTCCTGGCAGCTCGCCGTCAACCCCGGCCTGCCGAGCGAGGTCCTGCTGGACGCGTCCGCCCTGGGCCGCCTGGAGGCCGCCCAGCGGGAGGCGTCCTCGGCCGCGCCGGAGCCGTCCAACCCGTACGGGACCGTCGATCCGGGCGCGCTGTCCGGGCCGGGGGCCATCGCGGGACGGCCCCCTTCAGGGGTCAACGGTTCCGGCATGCCCGGGTTCCCCGGCGCGCAAGGACCGTCCCAGGGCGTCAACGGTTCGGCCGCCGCCAACGGCTTTTCCATGCCGAACGGGATGCCGTCCCTCAACGGGATCCACGGCCTCAACGGGCCGGCAGGAGGCGACGGCTCTTACGACGACTTCCACGACGACTCCGGTACCGCGATCGACCCGTACACGGCGGAGGAGCTGAGGGCGGCGCTGGAGGCCGGTACACCGGACCTGGGCAGGGCCAAGCCGGAGACCCCGGAGAAGAAGGGGCCCGAGCCCGCCGCCACGCCCCTGGGCGCGCCGACGGACGGAACGCCCGCCGACGGCGAGCCCTCCGAGACGCACCGGCCGGGCGCGCCGCAACCCGACGCGCACCAGCCCGGTGCCGCGCAGCCCGCCGTGCCGCAGCCCAGCACCCCGCAGCCCAGCACCCCGCAGGCCGACCTGCCGCAGGCCGCGCCTCCCCAGGCCGCACCCCCTCAGGCCGCACCGGCTCCTCAGGCCGCCGCACCACCGGTGGAGATCCCTCAAGCCCCGATGTCGCAGGCACCGGCACCACAAGCGCCGGCACCGCAAGCACCGGCGCCGCAAGCACAGGCGCCGCAGACGCCCGCACCCCAGGCCGGAACACCTCCGGTCGCCGCACCGCGACCCGAGGTGCAGCCGGAAACGCAGCAGCCCGAGCCGCGGCAGCCCGGCGTGCAGGCGCCCGTCGAGCGGCAGCCCGCGCCGCAACCGCCCGCCGGCGTTCTGATGCAGCCGCCGCACGGCACCCGCCTGTGGCGCTCCGTCGGCGAGAACGACGACGTCCCCATCGCGGTCTACGACGCCGTCGGCGGCGTCTGGAGCCCGGCGCGGGCCGACGCCGTCCCGGCGCCGCGGGCCGAGTGACGCCGCCCTCGGCTACCGTCGAGTAAGGCAATCCCACCCCCGGACGCGAGAGTGGACCCCGAGTGGACTGGAACGACTTCGACAAACGGCTGACCCTTGAGCTGTCGCGGCTCCCCGTCAATTCGTTCCTCATCGTGCAGGGGCCCAGCGGACTGCCGTACGTGCAGGCCATGCGGATCGAAGGCGGGCTGGACGCCGAAGCGGTCGGCAGCGCGTTCCTGCCCCGCCCGCTCGCGCCGCGCCAGGAGCGGCGCCTCACCACCCTCGGCTGGGAGCCGCCCGACGGCGAGGAACGGCGGAACTGGTGGAACCGCTACACCTGGCGCGAGCGCGGCGGCCGCGCGTCCGAGGAACTGCTGGAGTGCGCCGCGATGCTCGCGGGCCAGATGGTCGGCGCCTTCCGCGACGTCTACCGGATCGATACCCCGCTGGAGCTCGTCTACCAGGCGAGCAAGACGGGACCGGAGGGCGGGCCGCTGGCCCTGCCCGGCCTCGGCATCCCGCTGGCCGTGCCCGAGTCCGAGAGCCGTCCCGCCGAGCAGGACGCACCGCGCCCGGAGCGTCCGTCCGGCACCGCCCTGGAGATCGCGCTGGCCGAGGCGCGCGAGCGCGGCGACCAGCAGGCGTACCTGCGGCTGCTGGCGCGCGCCACGCTGTACCTGCCCGCGTCCGGCGACCCCACCACCGAGCACCGGTTCGCCACGGCGCAGTTCGGTGACGGGACGTTCGTGCTGGCGTTCACCTCGCCCGAGGCGATGGACCGGTCCCTGCAGGGGCAGGCCGTCCACCACCGGGAGGCGACGCTGCCGGAGCTGTCGCGGCACTGGCCGCATCCGGACTGGCAGCTCGCGATCGACCCGGGGCTCCCCAGCGCCTCGTACCTGGACGCGAACGCCCTGCTCGAGCCCGTCCCGGAGGAGGCGCCCGCCCGGCCCGCGCCGCCGGACCCGGCCGACGTCCGGGTGGCGGGGCGGTCGTCGCGGGCGTCCCGGCCGCCGGCGCGGCGGCGCCGGCGACCCGAACCGGAGGCCTCCGGAGCCGCCGTCAGAGCGCCGCAGGCGCCCGCTCGCCCGCAGAACCGGCCTGGTGGTCCCCGGGACGTTCCCGCGGCCGCACAGGCGCCCTCACGGCCGGACGCCGATCCGGGCGCGCTTCCTCGCCGGCACGAGCGTCCGGGGCCGCCGCCTCACCCGGAGCCGGCCGCGCGCCCGCGGCCGGCACAGCGTCCCGAGCCGACGCAGCGTCCGCGGCCGGCGCCTCACGCGGAGCCGGCGACCGCGCGGGAGACGCCGGCCGATCCTCAGGGCCTTCCGGTCCCGCCGCTGTACGGCGGCGCGCATCCCGCGCCCGCGCCGCGGGAGCGGAACGTCCCGCGGGAATCGCAGTCCGCCCGGCCGACCGCGCCGCAGCCCGCGCCGTTCGACCCGCCGCAAGACGTCCCTCCGCGTCCGCAGCCGCATGCAGGTCCACAGCAGACGGCGCGGGACATCCCCCGGCCGTCGCGAGGCGGCCACGGTGGCGTAGGCGCGCCACCGCAGCCCCCCGCGTTCGACCGTGCCGAGCCCATGGCCGCGCCGGAGACGGCGCCGAGCCCGATGCCCGCGGACATGCCCGGGCCGACGCGTCCCACTGCGGTGCCCAGGCAGGACGCACCCCCGCCGGCGAGCGACGTTCCGCGCGAGACCGCCCCGCAGGGCGACGCGGCCCCGGAGAACGCCGGGGCCATGGACGCCGCGTCCGGGACCGTGGTCATGCAGAAGGTCCTGCGCCGCGAGCACGTGCAGCACTACCTGGAGGGCGGCTACGACCTCGTCGCCGGGTACGTGCACCGGCTACAGGACGTGGCCGAACTGAACACGCCCGCCGCCCTGATCCGCGGCCTCGGCCTGGTGTACGAGGGGTCGTCGTTCGCGCCCGGCGACGACGAGGTCTTCGTGATCCGGTGGCCCGCGGTGAAGCCGTCGCTGTTCCGGCGGCCGTTCGGGGGCATCGACGAGTGGAGCATGGGGATCATCCCGGGCGGCTGGGTGATCGAGAAGGCGCCGTTCCCCGGCTCGGGGTATGCGCCCGGCGACGGCCCCGCCGTGCCCGAGTTCAAGATCGAGAGCCAGCGGCTGCCGCACGGCGCCGAGCTGTACCGGCTCGACGCGGGCGCGCGCGAGTCGCTCGTCGCGGCCTACGACGCCGACCTGCGCCGCTGGCTCGTCAGGCTGCCGGGAGGGCGGGGATGAGGATCCGGCACGGCTTCTTCGCGCGCTGGCGCGGCACCGAGTACGAGGCCAGCCCCGACGGCGACAAGGTGCGGCTCTACGTGAGCGAGCACGCCGACGGGTTCCGGCAGATCGGCCCGGCCCGGTTCGTCCAGGTGGTGCCCGCCTCGGACGTCGAGGACGTCCGGTACGTCAGCACGTACTGCACGTGGCGCGGCGAGCCGTTCGTGGTGCTCGGCGAGCACGAGGGGTGGCTGCGGGTGGAGTACACGGGCGGCAAGGCGCCGGTGGCCGAGGGCCTGGGGCTCGAGCTGTTCGACCGCGGCGTCTACCAGGCGTGGGCGTCCAAGCACGAGGTCGAGGACGTGCGGGAGGAGTCCGTCTGAGGCGGGCCCGTCCCGGCTGAGGGCGGGCCGCTCCCGGCGGGCGGGGCGATCGGTGGTAGGTCTTGGGTATGGCGGTCATCGACATCAACGCCGACCTCGGCGAGGGGTTCGGCATCTGGGAGCTGGGCGACGACCTGGCGCTGCTCGACGTCATCACGAGCGCGAACGTGGCGTGCGGGTTCCATGCCGGCGATCCGCTCATCATGCGCCGGGTGTGCGCCGCGGCGGTGGAGCGCGGCGTGACCATCGGCGCACAGGTCTCCTACCGGGATCTGGCCGGGTTCGGCCGCCGCGAGATGGACGTGGCCGCGCCGGAACTCACCGCGGAGGTCCTTTACCAGCTCGCCGCTCTGGACGGCATAGCGCGCGCGGAGGGCGGCCGGGTGAGCTATGTGAAGCCCCATGGCGCGCTGTACAACCGCATCGCCCGTGACGCGGTGCAGGCGGCGGCGGTCGTCGAGGCGGTGCGCGCCTACGATGCGGCGCTGCCGGTGCTGACGCTTCCCGGATCGGCGGTGCACAAGGTCGCCGACGGGCTGACGGTGGTGGCCGAGTGCTTCGCCGACCGCGCCTACACGTCCTCCGGCGGGCTGGTGTCGCGCCGCGAGCCCGGTGCCGTGGTGCACGATGCGGACGAGGTCGTGCGGAGGGCCGTCCGTATGGCCCTCGAGGGGACGGTCGTCGCGGCGGACGGCACCGAGGTTCCGCTCCGGGCGCGTTCCATCTGCGTGCACGGCGACACACCGGGCGCGGTGGCGCTCGCGCAGGCGGTCCGGTCCGCGCTGTCCGGCGCGGGCGTCGTGCTGGAGCCGTTCGCGTGAGAGTCTTGCGGGCCGGTGACACGGCCCTGCTCGTGGAGACCGGCGACCTGGCGACGGCCCATCGGCTGAACGCGGCGCTGCGCGAGGCGTCCTGGCCCGGCGTCGTGGACGTCGTCCCCGGGGAGCAGACCGTCCTGGTGGTGGCCGACCCGTCCGCCGACCTCGACCGCCTCGCGGCGCGCCTGCCCGACCTCCCGCTGCCCGCCGACGCGGAGGCCGGCGCCGAACCGGTCGAGATCCCGGTCGTCTACGACGGGGAGGACCTGGACGAGGTCGCGCGCCTCACCGGGCTGTCGCGCGGCGAGGTCGTCCGCAGGCACGCGTCCGGCGCGTACACGGTGGCCTACCTGGGCTTCTCCCCCGGGTTCGGTTACCTGACGGGGCTGGATCCGGCGCTGCACGTGGCGCGCCGCGAGTCGCCGCGCACCGCGGTCCCGGCGGGCTCGGTGGCGATCGCGGGGCCGTACGCGGCCGTCTACCCGTCCCGGTCGCCGGGCGGCTGGCGGCTCCTCGGCAGGAGCCGGCTGCCGCTGTGGGACGTGACGCGCGACCCGCCGTCCCTGCTGCGGCCGGGGACGCGCGTCCGGTTCGTCCGCGAGGAGCCTTCTTGATCGAGGTCGTCCGGCCCGGTCCGCTGGCGACCGTGCAGGATCTCGGCAGGCCCGGTCTCGCCCATCTCGGCGTGCCGCGGTCCGGCGCGGCCGACGAGCGCGCCCTGCGTCTCGCCAACCGGCTGGTCGGCAACCCCGAGGGCGCGGCGTGCGTGGAGTTCACCTTCGGCGGCGGCTCCGTGCGCTTCCATGAGGGCGCGTGGGCGGCGGTCACCGGCGCGCCGTTGCCGGTGTGCGTCGACGGGCGTCCGCAGGGGACGAACGCGCCGTGCCACGTGCGGGGCGGGGGCGTCCTGGAACTGGGCACGCCCGCGCGGGGGCTGCGCAGTTACCTCGCCGTGCGCGGCGGCATAACGGTCGACCGTGTGCTCGGCAGCAGGTCGACCGATCTGCTGTCCGGTCTCGGGCCCGCGCCGCTGTCGCCCGGCACGCGGCTTCCGGTGGGGCCTTCCGCGGACCTGGACGCCATCACCGTGGACGTGGCACCGGCCCCGCGCATGCCCGAGACGCCGGTGCTGCGCATCCTGGCCGGACCGCGCGGCGACTGGTTCACCGAGGACGCGATGGCGACGCTCACGTCGACGCCGTACCAGGTGTCGCCGGACAGCAACCGGGTGGGCGTCCGGCTCGACGGGCCGCCGCTGGCGCGGTCGCGCGGCGGGGAACTCGGCAGCGAGGGCATGGTCACCGGTTCGGTCCAGGTGCCGCCGAGCGGCCTGCCCATCATCTTCCTCGCCGACCATCCGACGACCGGCGGTTACCCGGTCGTCGCGGTGCTCGCCGCGGCGTCGGTGCCGGACGCGGCGCAACTGCGCCCAGGGCAGCACGTCCGGTTCCGGACCTGACGACGGTTCGCGATAGGGCGCCTCCGGGAAGACGCCTCTTGTCAGGTCAGCGGCGTGGGCGCGGACCAGTCCAGGTGCGAGACGTCGTTGTACCCGCGGATCGACCACAGGCCGTTCAGCCACACCAGCACCGAGATGGATCCGTTGTCGGCACCTTGGAACGCGAACGGCCGGGAACCGGTGGCCGCCGCGAGCGCCTGCCCGATCACGCCGCCGTGGGTGAACACCGCGACGCGCCCGCCGGGATGAGCGGCCGCGACCCGCCCGAGGCCCTCCCGGACCCGGGCGGCGAACGCCTCGTCGTTCTCCGCGCCGGGAATGACGTCCCAGCGCTGCTCCGCGAACACGCGCTGCGCGACCGGGTCGTTCTCGGCGAACTTCTTGCGGAACAGGCCGCCCTCCCACTCGCCGAGATGCACCTCGCGCAGGGCGGGCTCGACGCGCGGCTCGATGCCGAGCTTGCGCGCCAGCGGCGCGGCGGTCTGCGCGGTCCTGCGCAGCGGAGTCACGTAGACGGCGTCGAGCCGGGTCGAGGCGAGCCGCTCGGCGACCTGGTCGGCCTGCTCGCGGCCCTCCGGCGCCAAGTCGGGATCGCCCTGGCCGTCCACCAGCGAGAACGGAGCGTCCAGGCGGGCCGGCGCGGAGGCGCCGTGCCGGATCAGGAGCACCTCGGTCGCGCCTTCCGGCGGCTGGTAGCGCATCTGCCGGTATTCGACCGGCTCGTCCCGCTCGTCCACGGACGGCACCCTACGCGGGCGAGGGAGGACCCCATCACGCCGGGGTGCCCGGAAACCCCGGCGTAGCAGGCCGTCAGGCCAGTAGCCGTCCCAGCCTGGCTCTCTCGGTTTCCAGCGGCTCGGCGGGGAGGTCTTCGAACGCCGTCACGGCCGGGTCCCCGTCCTTCGCCTCCCACACCCCGGCGACGCGCCCCTCGTGCAGGACGACGGGCGAGATCCAGCCGCCCGTGCGGCTCACCTCGGCGCGGCACCCGGCCGGTACCAGGTACGGCGCACCGGTTCCCGCGCCCAGGACGTACTGGTCGAACGCCCCGAGGAGGCGTACCGACGTTGCGGGCGCGGTGTCGACCAGTTCATCGCGGTGCTCCTCCAGCACGTGCATGGGCACGCCCTCGACCTCGACCGTGGACAGCCCGTCGGCGGCGGCGTCGAACCAGGCCTTCAGGTCCTTCTTGCGGTTGCCTTTGCGCATGAGCCAGTTGTCGAACATCTCGGGTGTGGCGGGGCCGTGCGCACCGAGGTAGGAGTGGATGACCGTACGGGCGGCCTCGTCCACGGGCGGCAGCCCCTTCCATGCCGGAAGCCAGTGCTGCGGCGAGGTGAACGTGACCCGCGTGCCCTGCGGCGGCCCGTAGCACAGCACGCCCCACCAGGCCAGCGGCTTGAGGAGGGTCCCCCACCCGGAGCCGAGCACTTCGGCGAGATGCCGCGAGCCCGTCTCGTCCACCACGGCGCCGGTCAGTTCCTCGCGCGTGAGCGCGTCCCCGCCGGCGAGCGCCTCGGCTGCCGCTTCGGCGATCGCCTCCACATCGGCGGCGGTCGCGCCGAAGTTCCGCTGCCAGGTGGCCTTCTCCCAGTTGCGGATCGCCGCGCACAGCACGAGGTAGGCCGCGGCGTCGTCGGCCGGAAGCAGGTGCAGCGTGCCGCGCATGGCCCATGTCTTGACGAGCGTCCTTTCTTCCAGGACCGCGCTCGCCACTTCGCCCGGCCGGGGCGTCGCCTGGCGCACCGCGACGGCGAGTTCGGCGGCCGAGGCGACCTGCGCCTGCACGCCCGCCAAGCGCCGCGCTATCTCGACGGCCGACGCGCCGCCGGGCGGCTCGATGAACTGCCGCCGCATCCGCCAGGCCAGCACCTGGCCCCACGTAACCGAGGTCATCCCCCGATTACACACCGGACCGCCGACAGAACCGCCCGGGGCGGCGCTCAGGCCAGGCGGTGGGTCAGCTCGGCGAAGGCGTCGCGCACGTCGTCGGCCGTCAGCACGGTCAGGTCGTCGGCCGTCGCGGCGGATCCGAGCCCGGCCGCCCGCAGCGCCCGGCACGCGCACGCCTTCTCGTACAGGGAGCGCGCGAAGCGGCCGTTGCCCAGCTCGTCGATGCGACCCGTCCCGCAGACGCGCTGGAAGACCAGTGCAAGGTCGTCGAGTGCGCGTTCCTCCCACTGGTCGCCGCCCTGCTCGGCTATGAGCTGGGCTATGCGCAGCAACTCGTCGGGACCGTAGGAGGGGAAGCCCACGCGGACGTCGAAACGCGACGCGAGCCCCGGGTTGGACGCCAGGAAGCGGTCCATGTCGGCCTCGTATCCGGCGAGGACGACCACGAGGCGGTCCCGGTCGTCCTCGGCGCGCTTCAGCAGGACCTGCACCGCCTCGGCGCCGAAGGCGTCGCCTCCCGAGTAGCCCGGGTTCGTCAGCGCGTACGCCTCGTCGATGAACAGCACGCCGCCGAGCGCGGAGTCGACCACCTTGTTCGTCTTCAGCGCGGTCGCGCCGAGGTGCTCGCCGACGAGGTCGGCGCGCTGCGCCTCGACCACCTCGGGCCGCGCGAGCAGCCCGAACGCCGCGAAGATCCGGCCGAGGACCCGCGCGACCGTCGTCTTGCCGGTGCCCGGCGGGCCGGTGAACACGAAGTGCCGGGTCGGCGGCCGGGTGACGAGCCCCTGCTCGCGGCGCATCCGCGCCACCTGCAGCTGCGCGGCGATCTCGCGGACCTGCCGCTTCACCGGTTCCAGCCCGATCATCGCGTCCAGCGAGCCGAGCGCCTCGTCCAGCGTGGGGGTCTCGGCGTAGCCGCGGTACCGCTCGGTGACCTCCGCGAAGGCCGTCTCGACGTCCTCCTCCAGGAGGGTGACGAGGTCGTCGGCGGTGGGCGCGGCCGGCCCGCCCGGCGAGGCGGCGGCGTCGACGACACGTACGTCCCGCGCGCGCGCCGCGGCCTCCGTCAGCGTGCGAACGAACCGTCCGTTGCCCAGTTCGTCGACGATGCCGCGCCGCTCGACCTCCTCGAAGCGGGCGGACAGCCGCTCGCGGGCGCCGGACGAGAGCCGGTCCTCACGCAGGCCCGTGTGGTACTCGGCGATCTGCAGCAGTTCGGCGGGCCGGTACGAGGGGAAGCGCACGCGGGTTCCGAAGCGGGACGCGAGGCCGGGATTGGAGCCGAGGAACTCCTCCATCTGCGCGTCGTACCCGGCGAGGATGATCACCAGGTTGTCGCGGTCGTCCTCGGCGCGCTTGAGGAGCGCCTGCACGGCCTCGTCCCCGAAGCGGTCGGGCTGGCCCTCGGCGGAGTTGACGAGCGCGTACGCCTCGTCGATGAAGAGCAGCCCGCCGAGGGCGGAGTCGATGAGCCGGTTGGTCTTGATGGCGGTGGCGCCCAGGAACTCCCCGACGAGGTCGGCGCGGTGGGCCTCCACCACCGTCTGCTTGGGCAGCAGCCCGAACGCATAGAAGATCTTCGCCAGGACGCGCGCGACGGTGGTCTTGCCGGTGCCCGGCGGCCCCACGAACACGAAGTGCCGCATGGGCTTCTCCGTCGGGACTCCGGCGGCGGCGCGCATGTGGGCGGCCTCGATCGACGCGGCGATGGAGCGCACCTGCCGCTTGACCGGCTCCAGCCCGATCATGGCCTCGAGCTCGGCGAGCGCCTCCGCGACCGAGATGCCCGGCTCGTCCGCCCCGGGGGCGTCGCGGGGCGCCGAGGCCTCCGCGCCGCCGGCGGCTTCGGCCGCCTGAGCGGCCGCACGCGGCCGGTGGGCCGCCTGCGCGGCCGCCGCGGTTCCAGAGGACGTCCTGGACGCGTCGTCCCGCGAGCCGCCGGATGAGGGGCGCGCGGACCCTCCGGTATCGCGGCGGTCGGGGCGGTCGCGCTTCTCCGGGCCCGAGGGGTTCCGCCGAGATCCCACCGTTCCGTCCCCCTTCGGGGTGGCCTGTTCCTGGACCCAGCCGGTCTCGTACGCCTCGGCCGGCACCGCGCGCCGCGCCTGGTCCCAGCGGTAGGCGAGCACCGCGAAGGCGGCGGCCCACCCCGGCAGGACGCTTCCCTGCGGGAACGGGTGCGCGATCGCGGCGGTCGCCACCCCGGCCGCGGCGAGCGCAAGCAGCGCCGTCCGCCACGGCGCGTACCCGCGCAGGCGGAACGCCATGAACGCCACCGGCAAGGCGAGCAGCGCGAGCAGCAGTTCGGGGCTCAGGTACGGCGGACGCCCGCCGCCCGGGTACAGCCGTCCGAGCGGCACCGACAGCGCCAGCCAGGACGCGATGACCGCGACGACCGCCATCCCGGTCGGCGAGCGGAGCGTCAGGTGGACCACGATGAGCAGGATGACCGCGAACGCCGCCGTGCCGAGGACCGGGCCGTCCACGACCACCACGGCCGCCAGCACCAGCGCGACCAGCAGCACCCCGCCGAGGAAGCGCAGCCCCGCCGGGATCTGGAAGTAGCGCCAGCGCAGGCGCTCGAAGAGATCCCGTGCCGCGGCGTCCTTCGCCGGGCGGGAGCGGGACCTGCCAAACAAAGCCATCAATAAGCGAGTAAAGCGCAGGACAGGCCCGAACGGGACTCCCCGCGCCGCGTTCATTGGCTCCAAGGAACGCCGCCCGGTCGGGAGTTCTGTTCTCGCCGCCGGAAGACCAGGACATTTGTCCTGCGAAGAACCAGAGGTTCGGCTCTGCAACCGGCCATGGCGCGATCCGTAGCGTCACCGGCATGACAGTCCAGACGACGGAAACGGCGAGCGCGGCCGAGTTCGCCGGCGTCACCAAGAGCTACGGGACCGTGCGCGCGGTGGACGGGCTCGACCTGCGGCTCGACCGCGGGACGTCCGTGGCGCTCCTCGGGCCGAACGGAGCCGGCAAGTCGACCGCCATCGGCATGCTCCTCGGCCTGCTGCAACCCGACCGCGGCACGGTCGCGCTCCTTGGGACGACCCCTGCGCAGGCCGTACGGGCGGGTCGTGTCGGGGCGATGCCGCAGAGCGGCAGGCTGATCGGCGGGGTGACCGTAAGGGAACTGCTCGGTTTCGTCCGGCTCGCCTATGCCAGGAAGTCCCGGGCCCATGCGAAGGAGCCTCCAGTGCCGGCGCTCAGCGAGTTGATGGAGGCGGCGCGGATCACGGAATTGGCCGGGCGGAGGGCCGATCAGTTGTCGGGCGGGCAGGCCCAGCGGGTCAGGTTCGCGATCGCGATGGCGGGTGCGCCCGACCTGATCGTCCTTGACGAGCCCACCGCGGGGCTCGACATCGAGGCGCGGCGGGAACTGTGGGCCGCCGTCCGCGGGTACGCGGAAAAGGGCGGGACGGTGCTGTTCTCCACGCACTATCTGGAAGAGGCCGACGACCATGCGGACCGTATCGTCGTCCTGGACCGCGGACGGGTCGTCGCCGACGGCACGAGCGAGAGCATCAAGCGGCGCGTGCCGGGCCGGACGGTCAGCTTCGACCTGGCGGGGCCCGCGCCGTCCCTGGACGTCCTGCCGGGGGTCGTCAGCAGCGAGGTCAGCGGCGGCCGGGCCAGGCTGCACACCACCGACTCCGACGCGACCGTCCTGGCGCTCGCCGAGGCGGGCTGCGTCCGGAACCTGGAGGTGACGGGCGCCCGGCTGGAGGAGGCGTTCCTCACCCTCACCCACGCGGGCCCCGCTTTGACCCATGCCGGCGGCGCGCACGCCGAAGGAGGAGCACGGTGATCGTGCATTACGTCCGGCTGGAGATGGTGCGGCTCCTGCGCGACCCCGGCTACCTGGTGATGAGCCTGATCTCGCCCCTGACCATGTACCTGGTGTTCACCTCGCTGGATCTCACCGGTGAGTCCGGGCACGGCGGCGCGGTGTACTCGATGGTGGGCATGGCCGGCTTCGGCGCCGTCGGCGCCGTCATGGGCAGCGGGGTCTCCATAGCCGAGGACAAGCCGATCGGCTGGATACGGCAGCTTCGCCTCCTTCCGCTACGGCCGCTGGAGGTCGTCGCCGGGCGGGCCCTGTGCGCGATGGTCGTCACCCTTCCGCCGATCCTGTCGGTGTGCATGGCGGGCGCCGTGGTGAACGGGGTGTCGCTCGACGCCGGCCAATGGGCTGCGGTACTAGCGCTGCTGTGGGTCGGCATCGCGCCCCTCGCCGTCCTCGCCATCGGCCTCGGCTACCTGCTCACCGGCCAGCAGGCGCAAATGGCGGGCCTCGTCTGCTACATGGGCCTGTCGCTGCTCGGCGGGCTGTGGGTGCCCATCTCAAGGTTCCCGGGCTGGCTGGAACGCCTCGCCACCGCCACTCCGATCAACCGCTACGGGGAGCTCTCCTGGCGCGTGACCGACGGCGGCGCCCCGTCCCTCACGGGGGTACTGGTGCTCGCGGGGTGGGCGGCCCTGTTCGCCGCGATCGCCGTGTACGGCTACCGGCGCTCGGCGCGTTCGGCGTGAGCGCCGTCTCCCGCGTACCGTTTGCGCGTGACCGAGGAGAGCAGCGGGTGAAGCTGTGGAAGGACGCTCCGCCCCGGCGGACGCCCGACCTGGACCTGGACAAGCTGGATCGCAACGGCCCCGAGGGCGGCGCGTTCGTCTTCTGGCTGATCATCCTGCTGTGGCCGCTGCGCGACATCGTCGAGGGGCGGTCGCAGCCGGTGTGGGCGGCCGTCCCCGCGCTGCTCGCGTTCACGGCCGCGCACATCGCCGTCGCCCGCACCGCGTTCGACGGTCGGGTGCCCATGAAGGTGCCGGTGGCGCTGCTGCTCGTGGAGGCGGGCGTGGCGTCCGCCGCCACCGCCGGCTTCGGGCACCGGTGGTTCACGCTGTGGCCGCTGCTGGGGCTCGCCACCGGGGTCGTCGTAGGGCACATGCCCCGGCAGACGAAGGGGCCCGAACTGCCGATGCTCGTCGGCATCGGGGGTGTCTCGGCGTTGTGCGTCATCGTCTCGGCGGCCGCCGGGGAGGACAGTAAGACGATCCTCGGCAGCTGGTATGGCGTCGTGACCGCGGCCATGGTGACGGCGGTACTGCTGCGTCTGTTCACCGTCATCCGCATGCTCCGCGAGGCGCGCGAGGAACTGGCGAAGGCCGCCGTCGAGCAGGAGCGGCTCCGCTTCTCCCGGGACCTGCACGACCTGCTCGGCCACACGCTGTCGCTCATGGTCGTCAAGGCGCAGGCGGTCCGGCTGGTGGCCGAGCGCGATCCCGCCGTGGCCGCCGAGCAGGCCGCCGACATCGAGAACGTCGGACGGCAGGCCCTCGGCGAGGTGCGCCAAGCGGTCTCCGGATACCGCGGCCGCGGCCTCGCCGACGAGCTCGACGCGGCGGCCACCGCGCTGGCCGACTCCGGCGTGGAGGCGGCGGTCCGCCGGGCCGGGCCGCCGCCGCCCCCGGAACCGGACGCGCTGCTCGGCTGGGCGGTGCGCGAGGGCGTCACGAACGTGATCCGGCACAGCGGCGCCCGGCACTGCGTCATCACGATCCGCAACGACGGCGACAGCGCGACCGTGGAGATCGCCGACGACGGGACCGGGCCGGGACGGGACGCCGCCGCGCAAGCCGCCGACGCCGCACGCACGGCCGCGGGCGAGGACGGCCGCGACGGTGACCGTCCCCGCGCGGCGGCCGCGGGGCTCTCCCTCGGCGCCGGCGGGCACGGCCTGCGGGGCCTGGCGGAGCGGATGGAGGCCGCCGGCGGCACGCTCAGGACGGGTCCGGCGCCCGGCGGCGGGTTCCTGCTGACGGCGACCGTGCCGCTCTGACCGTGCCGCTTTTACTGTGCCGACCCGAGCGTGCCGCTCTGATGGACGCCGCTCAGCGGACCGGAGCCGGACGCGGCGGCGGCGCCGCCGGTGGACAATGGGGCCGGGAGGAAGCCCGTGATCAAAGTTCTGCTCGCCGAGGACCAGGGCATGATGCGCGGCGCGCTCGCGCTGCTGCTCGGCCTCGAAGAGGACGTGGAGGTCGTCGCGCAGGTCGGCGACGGCGCGCAGGTGCTCGAGGAGGCCCTGCGGACGCGTCCGGACGTGGCGGTGCTCGACATCGAGATGCCGGGCCGCAGCGGCCTCGACGTGGCCGCCGACCTGCGCCGCGACCTGCCCGGCTGCAAGGTGCTCATCGTCACCACGTTCGGCCGTCCCGGCTACCTGCGCCGAGCGATGGAGGCGGGCGCGAGCGGCTTCCTGGTGAAGGACGGCCCGATCGAGGACCTCGTCGCCGCGCTTCGCCGCGTCCTGGCCGGGGAGCAGGTCGTCGACCCGGCCCTGGCGACCGCCGCGCTGTCGGTGGGCCCGAACCCGCTGACCGAGCGGGAGCGGGACGTGCTGTCCGCCGCGTCCGACGGCGCGACCATCGCCGACATCGCCGGGCGCCTGCACCTGTCGGAGAGCACCGTCCGCAACTACCTGTCCTCGGCGATCGGCAAGACGGGTGCGCGCAATCGCATCGAGGCGGTGGGCACGGCCCGCCACAATGGCTGGCTGTGACCACCGAACGCGTCCCCGAGGACGCTCCTTCCGCCGGCCCGGCCGACGCGCTGCCCGGGCTCGACCCGGCCGCGCCGCCGTCCGGAGGCGTGCCCCGCACCGCCGGCTACGAGATCGAGCGGGAGCTGCGGGACGCGCTCGCCGGCGCCGGCCGGCCGGTCAGGATCGCGGGCGTGGACGAGGTCGGCCGCGGCGCCTGGGCGGGCCCGGTCGTGGTGTGCGCTGCGGTGACCGACCTCAGCGCGCCGCCGGTGCTGCGCGGGCGCGGCGACCGGACCGTCGCGCTGACCGACTCCAAGCTGCTCACGGCCGCGCACCGCGCCGCGTTCGCCGGCGTGCTGCCGGGCTGGCTCGCCGGCCACGCCATCGGCGCGTCCGCCCCGCAGGAGATCGACGAGGTCGGCATGACCGAGGCGCTGCGGCGCGCCGCCGTCCGCGCGCTGGAGGCGCTGCCGCATCCGCCCGACGTGGTGATCCTGGACGGCAAGCACGACTTCCTACGCCGCCCGTGGCGGGTGCGCTGCGAGGTCAAGGCGGACCAGCGGTCGGTGACGGTCGCGGCGGCGTCCGTCCTGGCGAAGGTGCACCGCGACGCCCTCATGGCGGACCTGGAGCACGCGCATCCCGGCTACGGGTTCGCCGACAGCGCGGGATATCCCTCTCCCGTCCACCAGCGTGCCCTGGAGGAGTCCGGGCCGACACCGCACCACCGGCTCTCCTGGTCGTATCTCGACGACCTGCCCCGGTGGCGGCACCTGAAGAAGCACCGCGACCCGCTCGCCGGGGAGGGGCAGCTCAGCCTTCTGTGACGACGCTCAGCGCGGGCGCATGAGTCATCCCCCTCAGCCCGGGTAGGCGTCACCATACGGGAGGTGCAAGCCATGGACGGTGTCGTCAAGAAGCTGCTGCGCGAGTCCGGGGAGACGTTCGCGGAGGAAGCGGGGATCCCGCTGAAGGACCAGCCCGCCGCGCTCTTCAAGCTGCTCGTCATGGCGAACCTGCTGAGCGCCCGGATCTCGTCGGACATCGCGCTGGCGGCCGCACGGGAACTCTTCGAGGCGGGCGGCGGGACGCCCCGCGGCATGGCCAAGCTGACCTGGCAGGAACGGGTGGACGCGCTGGGGCGCGGCCACTACGTCCGCTATGACGAGAGCACCGCGACGCGGCTCGGAAACATGGCGGAGATAGTCCAGGACAAGTACAAGGGCGATCTGCGCAAGCTCGCCATCGAGGCGGGACGCGATCCCGCCAGGGCCGCCGAGCTGCTCAGGGAGTTCCCCGGCATCGGCCCGACGGGAGTGGACATCTTCTGCCGCGAGGCGCAGGCGATGTGGCCGTGGCTGCGCCCCTACGTCGACTCGCAGGTCAAGAAGGGCGCGGAACGGGTGGGGCTGCCCACCGACGCCGGCAAGCTCGCCTCCAAGGTCCCGGAGAAGGACCTCGCGCGGCTGAGCGCCGCCCTGGTGCGGGTGGCGCGCGACAGGAAGCTCGCCGACGCTGTCAAGCCCGCCTGACGAGGGCACCGGGCGCCGAGACGGACGGTGCCCCCGTCCACGGGCTCCTGCCCGGCGCCGGGCAGGCGGGCCGTGCTCAGTCCTTGCCGCGGGCGGCCACCCACTCCAGGTTCCAGCCGTACGCCTCGTCGACCGACATCTTCCCCCAGCGGGGACGGCCCGGCGGCGGCAGCACGAACCGGCCCTCGCGCCGGACGACGAGTTCCCCGCCCACGTTCTCGATGAGCGCGAGCACGGCGTCGCGGGAGCCGTCCATGCAGTCGTCCATGCGCATCTCGATCGGCGCCGCGTTCACCGGGAACAGCGTGGCGATCGCGTCCAGGCCGCGGAAGTCGTCCGCGCCGTCGTAGATCTCGGCGAACACCAGGATCCGCTTGAAGTCGGCGGTGTGGTCCAGGTTGATGGTGAGGTTCTCGCCGGTCTCGATCGCGCCGGTGCGGTCGTCGGCGTCCAGCTTGATGAACGGCGGCCGGTCGAGGGCGCCCATGTCGCCGAGCGCGTGGATGATGCCCCGGCGGCCGCTCTGGAGTTCCCACAGGCAGCACAGGTCGAGGTCCAGGTCGACGCCGCGGCGGCGCTTGCCGAGCCGTCCCTTGGCGACGCCCTCGCGCGCCGTCCAGTTGAGGTTCACCCGCATGTGGCCGGAGGTGGCGCCGTGCTTGGTGAGCGACACCGTCGGCTTGCTCTTGGTCAGGGAGATCTTCCCGCCCTCCGGCACGGGCGCCTGCGGAGGCTGGCCCTGCGGCGGCGGGCCCTGCGGCGGTCCTTGCGGGGGCGCGTAGCCGTGCGCGGGCGGAGGAGCGTACTGCCCGGGAGGAGGCGGCGGCATGTACTGGCCGCCCGGCGGCGGCGGTGGCGGGGCGTAGTCGCCGGGCGGAGGCGCGTACTGGCCCGGCCCTGGCGGCGGAGCGTACTGGCCCGGCCCCGGAGGAGGCGGCGCGTACTGGCCGGGGGGAGGCGGCATGTACTGGCCGCCGGGCGGTGCGTACTGCTCTGGCGGGGCCTGCGGAGGCGGCGGCTCCTGCGGCTGAGGCGGCGCGGGAGCGGGCGCCTGCGGAGGCGGCGGGGCCTGCGGGGCCGCCCCCTGGCCCGGGTCGTCGACGGAGATGCCGAAGTCGGTGGCCAGGCCCGCGAGCCCGGTGTCGTACCCCTGCCCGACCGCGCGGAACTTCCAGCCGCCCTGGCGCCGGTACAGCTCGCCGAGCACGAACGCGGTCTCGCTCGTCGCGCCCTGGCTGTCGAAGCGCGCGATCTCGGTACCGGCGGACGCGTCCGCGACCCGCACGTACAGGCCCTGGAACTGGCCGAACGTCCCGCCGTCCGCGGACGCCGCGATGACGATCTTGTCGATGCCCGGCTCGACCCGGTCGAGGTCCGCCGACAGGGCGTCCACGGTGACCGGCCCCTGCCGCTTTCCCTCGTGCCGCACCGCGCCGGACGCGTGCGCCGGCTGGTTGTAGAAGACGAAGTCGCCGTCCGAGCGCACCCGGCCGGACTCGGTCAGCAGCAGCGCCGACGCGTCGGCGTCCGGCACCCCGGGGCCGCCCTGCCAACCGACCTCGACGCGCACCGCGGAGACCGGCACCGCGGTGTTGGCGCCCTTCTGCATGGACATAACGCTCCTCGTCGTCAACCGATGCCGACAAACCTACGGGCAGACGCACGGCACCGCGACCTGCATGTGAGGTGGACGCACGACACGTCCGCGGAGTTCCGCGCTCCCGCCGGGCACCGCAGAGGAAGACGCCGTCAGGGCACGCGGGCGGTCCACTCCACGGTGGCGAACTTGTCGGTGACGTACTTGTCCGCGAGGCGGAGCTCGTCCTCGGTCAGCCCGTCCGCGACCAGGCCGTACCGGCCCCGGAAGTGCGCGATCATCCGGTCGATGATCTCCTCGCGGGGCAGGCCGGTCTGCCGGCGGAGCGGGTCGACGCGCTTGACCGCGCTCGCGATGCCCTTGTCGGAGATCTTCTCCCGGCCGATCCGCAGCACCCGCAGCATCTTCGCCGCGTCGATGTCGTAGGACATCGTCACGTGGTGCAGCACGGCGCCGCCGGCGAGGCGCTTCTGCGCGGCGCCCGCGATCTTCCCCTCGTCGGAGGTGATGTCGTTGAGCGGCTGGTACCAGGCGCGGATGCCGAGCTCGCCGAGGGCGCCCAGCACCCAGTCGTCGAGGAACGCGTAGCTCTCCGCGAACGACATGCCCGCGACGAGCGAGCCGGGCGCGTACAGCGAGTAGGTGATCGTGTTGCCGGGCTCGACGAACATCGCGCCGCCGCCGCTGATGCGGCGCACGACCTCGACGCCGTACCGTCCCGCCTCCTCGGCGTCGACCTCGTTGCGCAGCGACTGGAAGCTGCCGATGACCACGGCCGGCGACGCCCACTCCCACACCCGCAGCGTCGGCGGCCGGCGGCCCGCGCCGACCTCCTCCGCGAGCACCTGGTCGAGCGCCATGTGCAGCGCGGGCCCCTGCGGCGGCTCGTGGACGAGGCGCCACTCGTGGTCGCGCCAGTCCGACGCGTGGGAGACGGCCCGCCGCACCGCGATCCCCACGGCCTCGGCGGTGATGCCGAGCATCACGGTCCCGGCGGGCAGCCCCGCCTGGACGCGGGCGCCGATCTCCCTGGCCTCCAGCCCCGCGGGCAGCCCGTCCAGGACGGCGTTGATGGCATCGAGCGCCTCGTCGGGCTCCATGAAGAAGTCGCCGCTGATCCTGGGGCGGCGCAGCAGGCCGTCCACCACGTCGACGTCGGCGACCACGAGCTTGCCGCCGGGGACCTTGTACTCACCGTGCATCACGTTCGTACAAACCCCGCCGCGCCACCGGCGATTCCGCCCCGGAGGCCGGTGGCGTGGCGGGGGCTGGGACGGGCGCGCGGCGGGGGTGTTGCATACGGTGGTCCTCAGGAGGAGGTCGGTGCCGTGAGCAATCTCGATGTGCGGCCCAGCGCCGTCGCGTGCGGGGGCCGGGAGGACGTACCCGGAGGGCCGGTGCACGAGGTGCTGCCGCCGCGCCGGGTGCCGCTGGGCGAGAGCACGTTCGTCCGGCGGCTGCTGCCGAGCCTGGGGCGGCGGATGGTGGGCGCCTGGTGCTTCGTCGACCACTACGGGCCCGACGACATCGCCGATCAGCCCGGCATGCAGGTGCCGCCGCATCCGCACATCGGGCTGCAGACGGTCAGCTGGCTGCACGAAGGCGAGGTGCTGCACCGCGACAGCCTCGGGAGCCTGCGGACCGTCCGGCCACGGGAACTGGGGCTGATGACGGCGGGCCGGGCCATCGCGCACTCGGAGGAGTCGCCGCGCGAGCACGCGCGCCTGCTCCACGGGGCGCAGCTGTGGGTGGCGCTGCCGGACGCGCACCGCCGCACGGACCCGGCGTTCGAGCACCACGGGGATCTGCCGGTCGTGACCGGGCCCGGGTTCAGCGGGACGGTGATCCTCGGCGAGTTCGACGGGGCCGCCTCGCCCGGGACGGTGTTCACCCCCATCGTCGGCGCGGACGTCGCCCTCGCCGACGGGGCGGACGTCCGGCTGCCCGTCGAGCCGGACTTCGAGTACGCGGCGCTCACGATGTCGGGCGTCACGGAGGTGGACGGGGTGCGGGCCGAGCCCGGCTCGCTGGTGTACCTCGGATGCGGACGCCGTGAGCTGCGGCTGCGCGCCGACGGGGCGAGCGGGCTGGTGCTGCTGGGCGGCGAGCCGTTCGCGGAGAAGCTCGTCATGTGGTGGAACTTCGTCGCGCGGTCGGGCGAGGAGATCCGGCGGGCGCGCGAGGAGTGGACGTCCGGTGACGGGTTCGGCGCCGTGCACGGCTACCACGGGCCCCCGATCCCGGCGCCGGCCCTTCCGGACGTCCCCCTCAAACCCCGGGGCCGCGTGCGGTGACCGTCGCGCGCGACCGGACGGCCTTGAGCAGTGCGGCGAGCATGATGATCCCGGCGGCGATGCTCAGCCCGTACTGGACGACGGAGACGGCCGGGTACTCGGGCGCCTCGTAGCCGCCGGGCCGGACGAGCGCCCAAGGGAGCCTCCACGCCGCCCAGGCGAACAGCGAACCCGACGACGTGAAGGCCACGCCCATGGGAATCCACGAGGGCATCCTCGGCCGTCCGGTGGCGATGGCGCGGATCGCTGCGGCGCCCAAGGCCGCCCAGAGCGCGGAGTTGCCGGTGAGCAGCCGCCCGTTGAGGTCCATGACGTCGCGGTGCGCGGGCGCGAGGCCGAGCGTGCCGCCCGCCGTCCAGTACGTCCAGAGCAGGACCAGTGCGGCCACCAGGACGTAGAGCGCCCCGAGGCGGGTGCGGGCGAGGCGCGGGGGCGGGCGGTCGCCGATCCGGCCGAGGAACGCGGCCGGCCACCGTTCGCGCAGGTGGATGGGGAGTGCGATGGCCACGCCCAGGGCCATGCCCGCGAAGCCGATGGTGATGAAGACCATCTCCCAGGACGGCACCGCGTCCCCGCTCCCGGAACCGCCCGAGTCGCCGCCTCCCGAGTCGGCTCCGAGGAACGCGCCGGCGAGCATGTAGGGGATCATCGGGACGAGGAACCCGGCCGCCATCCAGGCGAAGAAGATGAGCGGCGGCGCGGGGACGCGGCGGCGCCCGGGGCGTTGCGCGAGGACCAGTCCCAAGACGACGCCGACGACGGCCATGCCGACGGTGACCGTGTTCAGCAGAATCCAGTCGCCGTCACCGAACGACGACGGCGTATGCCCCAGCAGCGCCGCCACCACCCATACGACCTTCACCAGGAGATAGAGCGACAGCGACAGGGCGGCGCCGTAGCCGCCCGCGGCGCGCAGCGCCGACCATCGGGCGCCGACCCGGTCCGCCTCGGCCGGTGCCGCGGCGCCGCTCTCCGGTGCTTTCCACCTCATGTTCATGGTGGCGAGCCTCCCGGGGAGCACCGGGTCGGCGCCTCCCCCGCGAAGGTCGTCCGCCTCACCCGCACGGGTGAGACCGCGCGAAGCCGCCCCGAGCGGCGGTTCCATGCGCGCGCTCTAGCGGTCGGCCGGAAGGAAGCGGTCGAGGGCGTCGGCGACCAGCTCGGGCTGTTCGAGGGTCTGCATGTGCGGCGTCCCCGGCAGCACCTGGTACGCGGAGCCCGGGATGCGCTCGGCGACGCCCGACATGATCTCCGGCGTGGTCGAGCAGTCCTCCTCTCCCACCAGGATCATGGCCGGCACGTCGAGCGCGGTGAGCCTGCCCTGGACGTCGACGCCCCCGAAGGCGCGCCAGGCGGCGGCCCAGTCGGCGGGGTCGAAGCGCCGGATGCGCTCGCGCGCGTACCGCACGCCCCATCCGTTCGCCGCGAGCGCGGGGGCGGTGAACCAGCGGGTCAGGGTCGGGACGACCTGGGCCTCCATGCCGTCCGTCTCGCCGGAGCGCGCCCGTCCCTCGAACGCGCCGAACGCGTGGTCGGTGGTGGCGAGCAGCGCCAGCGACGCGATCCGCTCGGGCGAGCGCACCGCGAAGGTCTGCGCGATGCCGCCTCCCATGGACAGCCCGACCACATGCGCGCGCTGCACGCCGAACGCGTCGAGGACGCCGCCCATGTCGCGGGCGAGGTCGTCCATGGAGAACGGGCGCGGGGCGCCGGCCGCCGCGCCGTGGCCCCGGAAGTCGTAGGCGAAGACGCGGCGGCCCCGCGCCAGGCGCTCCATGACCGGCTCCCACATCCGCCAGTCGACGCCGAGGGAGTGCGACAGGATCACCGCGGGCCCGTGGTCGCCCTTCTGCGCGACGACGGTCTCGTGGTCGTCCAGCTGAACGCGGTGCAGAGCCGGCTGGTCCGGGAGGCCCGCCTCCCGCAGCACCTCATTGACGACGTCCAATGCGTTGAGCGCGCGCGGGAAGCCCGCGTAGACGGCGATGTGCTCCGCAAGGGCGAGCAGTTCGTGGGGCGCGACGCCCTGGTGGAGCGCGCCGCGCACGTGGCCGGCCAGGCGCCGGTCGGCGCCGCCGATCGACGCGATGATCGCCGTGCTCGCGATCTCCCGGTCCCGGCGGGACAGCTCGGCGCGCGCCAGCGGGCCGCCGAACGCCCCGTCGAGCACGGTCTCGTACATCTGCGGAGAAATGCGGCGCACGTCGCTGAAAGCCTGCTCGGCCGGCACGCCCATCAAGCCCTCGTACGCCCTGCTCCCAGTACCGCGGCTTCCACCCTCATCACGGTTCATCGCGCCCTCCTCCGAGCAACGGCCCGCGCTGTGCGGGACGCCTCGATCGTGGCGCGGCACGCCGTCAGATGTCCAAGACATGATCGAGCTACTGGTGAGATCTCTCACTTATGAAGCGACGGACGCGAGGTCCGGGTGGTCTCGCATGAAGGCGATGAACGCCGCCAGCGCCGGGCCCGGCCTGCGGCCCGCCGGCCATGCCAGTGACGGCGCCCAGGTCGGCTCCGGATCCAGCCGGACGACCGCGACCGGAAGCCCCGGCTCCTCCGCGATCGAGCGGGGGACGACCGCCGCCGCGAGCCCGACGCTCGCCATGGCCCGCGCCGTGCTGTACTCGCGGGTCTCGAGCCGGATCCGCGCCGCCGCCCCCGCCTCGGCGAAGGCCGACAGGACGATCTCGCGGATCACCGACCCCGGCGAGAAGCAGGCGAGGTCCACGCCGTCCAGCGCCGCCACCGGCACCCGGTAGCGGCCGGCCTGCGGCGCCGACTCCGCGGTGATGAGGACGAGCGGCTCCTCGCCGAGCGGCAGCGAGGCGAGCCGCCGGCCCTCCTCCTGCGGGGGCAGCCGGACGACGGTCGCCGCGTCGAGCCGCCCGCCGTGCAGGCCGGCGAGCATCTCCTCGGTGTTGTGCTCCCGCAGGTCGACGTCGACCTGCGGGTACTCGGCGGAGAACGCGGCGAGCAGCCGGGCGAGCCGGACCGTCAGCCCGCGCGCGATGCCGAGCCGGATGCGGCCGCGCGTCCCGCCGGCCCAGCCGCGCATCTCCTCCTCCGCCGCGGCGATGTCGGCGAGGATCCGTTCCGCGTGCTCGAGGAGGGCCGCCCCGGCCGGGGTGAGCTCCACACGGTGGTTGTCGCGGTCGAACAGGGCGACGCCGAGCTGCCGTTCGAGCTTGCGGATCTGCTGCGACAGCGCGGGCTGCGCCATCTGCAGCGCCTCGGCGGCGCGGGTGAAGTGCAGTTCCCGCGCCACGGCCCGGAAGTACTCGAGCTGACGAGATCCCATCATCACGCCAGCATCTCACCAGATCGCGAGGTCAGACCATCGCCGTCTTGGCTTCGTGGCGGACCGGGAAGTTCACCGAGGCGGCTGAGGAAGGACAGCATGTGGCACTGCGACAGCGACGCGACGAGCAGTTCAGGCCGGGGCGGACGCGGCGATGCCGACGCGGTTCCAGGCGTTGATGGCGGCGATCGTCCAGACCAGGTGCGCCAGCCGCCGCTCGTCGAAGTGCTCGCGGGCGGCGGTGACGACCGCGTCGGGCACTCCGCCGGCGGCGATCACGGTCATGGCCTCGGCCAGCTCGAGGGCCGCGCGTTCCGGGCCGGTGAACAGCGGGCTCGCGCGCCAAGACGCGAGAGCGCGCAGGCGGTCGTGCTCCTCCCCCGCCGCCAGCGCCGCCCGCGTGTGCAGGGAGAGGCACATGGCGCAGCCGTTGATCTGCGAGACGCGGATGCGGACGAGCTCGGCCAGCGCCGGGTCGAGCGGCCCGCTCGCGACCGCGTCGACCCCGGCCATCGCGGCGTGGACCCCGGGCGCGGCGGCCTGGACGTCGATGCGCTTCCCGGTCACCGGCCCTCCCCGGCACGTCCCGGGACCGCGACGCGGCTCACGAGCCGGCCTCCGCGTCCGATGCCGCCGGGACGGCCGATTCGGCGGCGATGCGGGTGAGTGCGCTGACGCTCACCTTGCCGGTGGGGCCGACGGGCAGTTCCGGGAGGATCAGGAACCGTTCGGGCAGCCGGCGCCGGTCCACGCCGCGTGCGGACAGCCACGCGAGCATGGCGGCGGGGGACGGCGGCCGGGCGCCGTCGCGCGGGACCACGCAGGCGCACATGCGTTCGCCCAGGTCCAGGTCGTGCACGGGCACGCAGTGCGCGTCGGCGATGCCCGGATGGGAGACGAGCGCGCGTTCGACCTGCGCGGGGAAGAGGCTGACGCCGCCGCGGATCACGGTGCGCTTGAGGCGGTCGAGGACCCGCAGCGTCCCGTCGGGGTCCAGCCTGCCGAGGTCGCCGGTGCGGACCCAGCCGCCGGGGGCGCGGTACCGGTCGTCGAGGTCCGGCGCGGCGACGTAGCAGAGCGGGGTCATCGGGCCCAGCGCCCAGATCTCCCCCGGCTCGCCCGGCGGCAGCGTCCGTCCCCGCCGGTCGCGGACGGTGATCCGGGCCACGCTTTCGTCGGGGACACCGGCCAGCCCGGGTTCCCAGCGGTCCGGGGCGCGGCCGGTGTGGCAGTTCACACCGTCGCTGGACCCGTAGATGTTGATGGGCGGCATGCCGAACCGCCGGACGCAGGCGTCCCTGACGTGCCGATGCACGGGACCGGCGCTGGAGACGACGGCGCGCAGCGAGGAGAGGTCCGCGTCGGTGCCGCCCTCGGCCATCCGCCAGAGCATCGTGGGGACGCCGAACACGTGGGTGGGGCGGTGCCGCTCGACGGCTTGGAGCGCCGCGGCGGCGTCGAAGCGCGGCAGCAGCACCAGGGTGCCGCCGTGGCGGGCGAGGATCACCGATGTGCCGAGCGACCCGTACGACGAGGCCAGCGACACCAGGACCAGTGCGCGCACGCGGTCGGCGCCGCGCCGCAGGGCGGCGACGTAGTTGCCGCGCCCGCCCGCCATGGCGTTGTGGGAGTAGGCCACCATCTTCGGCTCGGACTCCGATCCCGAGGAGACCAGGATGCGGGCCGGTGTCTCCGCGTCGATGCGGGCGGGCCGCCATGCGGGGATCTGCTCGGTGCCGGGTTCGTCCAGCGCGTGCATGCTCTCTCGCACCAGGTCGCCGGGGGCCCATAGTTGCAGGTCGGGGAGGTCTCCGAGGCCCGGCACCGGCTCCCCGGACGCGATGAGCGCGGCGGCGCGGGACCGGCGGACGAGGCTCGCGACCTCGCGCGGCCCGTGCGTGTGCGGGATCGGCAGGGCGACGGCGCCGATCGCCGCGACGGCCAGCTCGGCGACGACGGCGTCGCGCCCGTTGGGCAGCAGGACGGCGATGATGTCGGCGGGCCCCCGTCCCCCGGCGTGCAGCGCGGCGGCGGCGCGGCGGACGCGGGCGTCGAGCGCGGCATAGGTGAGCGCGCCCGCGCCGTCGACGACGGCTTCGGCCTCGGGCGCGGCGCGGACGTGCTCCCGGAACAGCGTGTAGAGGTCGCGGCCGGGGCACAGCCCGTCCGCGGTCCAGGCCGCGCGCAGTTCGGCGGGCACCCGGTCGGCCAGCGTGACGCCGTTGGCCGATGTCCAGGCCGGAGAAGCTGCGGTTCTCATCGTTCCTCCCTGTCGTGTTCGGACGGGCTCGTGAACGTCCACGGCGCGCGGCTGTAGCAGGCGGCTCCATCGGTTTCGAAGAGGGCGGCGTACGCGGGGTCGGCCGCCATCGCCGCGAGGTCGGTCACGACCGGCGCCGTCCCCCCGGCCGCGCGGGCGCCGGGGGCGGGCGTCTCGCGCAGGAGGCGGCCCGCGTCGGCCAAGGCCGTCTCGACCCGCACTCCGGCGCCGGTGCGGGCGGCGCCGAGCAGGCCCGCGGCGACGCCTTCGGCGCTGATCAGCGCGCCGAGCACGTCGATGATCGTCATCAGCGTCGGCGCGGGCGGCCGGCCCGGCGGCGTCAGCAGCGCCGCGACTCCGGTGTGCGCCTGCACCAGGTAGTCGGTGCCCATCGGCTGCGGCGCGAGCAGGACGTCGGCCCAGCCGCCGGCGTACGCGTGGACGAGACCGGGGTGCACGGCGGCGAGGTCCGCGGCGTCCAACCCGAACCGGGCGGCGCGGCCCGGCGCCCAGTTCTGCAGGAACACATCCGACGAGGCGACGAGGCGCAGCGCTTCGTCGCGGCCCGTGAGCGACTTCAGGTCCGCCTCGACCACCCGCTTGCCGCGGTTGAGGGCGAGGAACCGGGCCGAGCACTCCCCCGCCATCGGCGGGACGCCGCGCATCGGGTCGCCGCCGGGCGGTTCGATGCGGACGACGTCGGCGCCGAGCAGGCCGAGCACATGCCCGGCCAGCGGACCTTGGACGCGGTTGGTGGACTCGGCGACCCGGATCCCCGCCAGGGGGCCGCCGTCCCGCCGCGATGGGCCGTCCGGTCGGGGCGCCGCCTGCGCGGACGGCGCGGCGGGAAGGGGGCGGAGCCGCCACGGGGAGGCGGGCGCCGGCGGGAGCGGCGTTGCGGCGTCGTTCACCGTCACGACGCTGACGCCGGCGGCTTCGGCGGCCCGGCGCACCGCCGGGTAGCCCAGCGCCGCCGCGGCGGCCGCCAGGCCGGGCGGAAGCGCGCAGGTCCCGGTGGCGAAGCGCTGCTGGAACGGCGTCCAGCCGGCGGCGATGTCGGGGCGTGCGGCGCCCAGTGCGGTCCAGAAGCGCAGCCAGGTCTCGGCCTGGAACGTCTCGATCTCGAAGCGGACGCCGTCGGCCGAGCGGAACGGCGGCGTCCGCGCGGTGCCCGGCTCCGGCCGGGAGGAGCCGGAGCCGGTGTCGGTGGTGGTGGCGACGGCGACGTACTGGGTGAGGGCGAGCGCCGCGGCCTGGGCGACCGACGTCGCCGCGCGCACCGCCGGCCCGCCCCGCAGCGCGGCCAGCAGGCCCGCCGTCACGGCCTGGGCCGCGAGCACGCCCGCGCAGACCGAGGCGTAGTCGACGTGCAGGACGCGCGGTCCGCCGGTGGCGCGCCCATGGACGTGCATGATGCCGCAGGCGGCCTGCACGTCGCGCTCACCGCCCATCGGCACCGCGACGGGCCCGGACCAGCCGATACGGCACTCGGGCAGCGCCCGGTCCCCGGGGAGCCACGGCGCCCGGACGACGCGCAGCAGCCCGGCGGGCGCGTCCGGTGGCGGCGGGCCGCCGGCGGTCTCGATCGCGCAGCCGAGCGCCCGCAGCCGGGTCGCGGCGACGCGCACCGCGACCGAGCGGCCGGACGCGCGCACGACCGTTCCGTCCAGCGGACGGGACACCGGTACCGCCAGGGGACGCGCCGCCGTCTTCACGTCCACCGTCCCCTCCCGTAGGTCTCGGAGGTCACGCCGAGACGCTCGCGCAGGGCGGCCCGCCGGACCTTGCCGGTCCCGGTGCGCGGTATCCGGTCCCAGGCCATGACGACCGGGTCGGCGAGTTCGGGCAGGTCCGCGGTCGCCTCGCGCCATAGCGCCGGGCTCGTGATCGGGGGCGGCCCGCCGTCCTCGGTGATGAGCACGGGCACGCACCGCCCGCCGGGCACCCCGAGGACGACGCATTCCGCGACGCCGGGCAGCCGGTCCTCGAGCACGTCCTCCAGCTCGACGCAGCTGCCCTCCGGCAGGACGTCGGCCTCCCGGTCCAGCAGGAGCAGGCGCCCGCCGCGGGTGAGGACGCCGATGTCCCCGGTGACGAACCACTCCCCCGCGAGCTTGCGCCGGAAGCGCCGCTCCTCGCCGACATAGCCGAGGCACAGCGCCTTCGTGCCGCAGACCAGCAGGCCGGCGGTGCCGCGCGGCACGGGCCGCAGGGTTTCCCGGTCGACGACGCGCAGCCTGCTCCGCCCGGGGACGGGACGGCCCAGGTCGCGGGTCGTGGGATGCCGCTCGCGCTCGGCCCGCAGGGCGCGGCGCGTCAGGAAGCGGAAGGTGAGCGGCCCCGTCTCGCTCTGCCCCCAGCCCTGCAGCCAGATCGGGCGCGGATGCGCGGTGGCGTTGAGGAACGTCCGCACGGTGGGCGGGTGCACGGCGTCGAAGGTGCTGATGTACAGGCGGACGCGGCCGAACGCGCGGCTGGGCGCCGGTCCGTCCTGCGCGCGGACATGGGGGCGCCACCGCACGAACGTCGACGGCTGGGCCTCCACGGTGGTGGGCCGGTGCCGCTCCAGCAGCGGCCGGGCCTCGTCCCAGCCGGAACCGGTCACCACCAGCAGCTTCTCGGGGCCGAGCGCCAGCACGCTCGCGGTCCAGGCGAGCGCGCGGCCGTGCGCGAAGGAGAACGCGCCCGCCACCACGTCGCTTCGGCGGGCGGCGAGGACGGGCCAGCGGTGCGCTTCGAAGCCGGCGAGGCGTCTCAGCAGGGTGCGCGTGGAGTGCACGACGAGCTTGGGCGCCCCGGTGGTGCCGGACGTGTGCACGATGACCAGCGGGTCGTCGACCGGCGGGCGCCGCGGTGCCGGGGCAGCGTGACCGCGGACGTCGTCGAGGGACAGCACCGGCCCCGCGGCGCCGGCGCCGCCGTCCAGCAGCAGCGTCCGGGACGCCAGGGAGGTCAGGGCGCCGCCCGGCCCCGCCGGTGCGAAGCCGAGGACGAGCAGCGCCGGATCCAGCCGTTTGAGCAGGATCTCCAGAACGTCCGGGTCCAGGTGGGCCGACAGCGGCACGGGCACCGCGCCGATGCGGGCCGCGGCGCAGCACAGCAGCACCAGGTCGAAATGGTTGCGCTTGACGATGGCGACGCGGTCGCCGGGTCCGGCGCCGGCCGCGGCGAACCATCCAGCGGCGTCCGAGACGAGCCGGGCCGCCGCCGGGACGTCGAGCGCGGTGCCGAGTTCGGGGGCGATGTCGAGGGGCCGGCCGAGGTGCACGGTCGTGGCGGCGCCGCGCTCGGCCGCGTCGTCGAACAGCGTGCCCAGCTCGATCCGCCTGCTGAAGGGAGCCATCGTCTCACCTCGGGTCGTCGGGACGGGGGTCGGCCGCGCTCAGGGCCGTCGCGCTCAGGGCCGTCGCGCTCAGGGCCGTCGCGCCGCCGGGGCCCGTCCGCGATAAGCCCGACCGGGCCGCGAGGCAGGCCAGGACGCGTTCGGCGGCCAGGGCGGCGGACGCGACGGCGCCCTCGCTGCAGGGGCGCAGCATCACCCAGTCGCCCGCGTACTCGACCGCCGACACCGGCCGCCGGGCGAACGCGCCGCGCAGCCCGAGCGCGCGCGGCGTCGCCTCGGGCAGCCCGTGCTCGAACCGGTGCACGCGGGCGTGGGCGACGTGCGCCGCCAGCCCGGGGACGAAGCGCCCGGCGCGGGCGATCAGCCGTTCCGCGACCGTCCGGTCGGGCTGCCCGAACAGGTCGGCGCAGCCGAGCGGCGAGGCGATGAGCGACACCAGGCCGCCGCCCGCGGGCGCCCGCCCGGGATGCTTGCGGTGGTCGGCGGTGATGACGCCGAGCAGCCGGTCCTCGGCGGCGGGGACGAGCGTGGCGAAGCTCGACCGCGGCCCGCCGGGCGCCAGCGGCTCGTCCAGGACGAGGCTGACGCGCAGCATCGGCGTGTAACCGCAGTGGTCCAGGAAGGCGCGTACGGCGGGCCGTTCGTCGGCGTACAGGCGCGCCGCGGCGGGAGCGGGGACGGCCAGCACCGCCGCGCGTGCGGTGACGGCGCCGCGCGGCGAGTCCAGCCGGACCGCGCCGTCGTGCCGGGTCACGCGGGTGACGGGATGGCCGGTCGTGACGTCCAGGTGTTCGGCGAGGGCGCGGGCGAGGGTGTCCATGCCGTCGCGGTAGGTGTGCCAGGACGCGGAGCTGCCGCACGTGAGCAGGTGCGCGGCGAGCGGGGCGGCGGCCGAGCGTTCGGGGTCCCAGCCGAAGAAGCCGCCGGCGAGCGGGCCGACGAGGCGGTCGGACAGGTCCCGGTGGTAGGGGCGGACGAGGTCGGCGACGGTGGCGGTGCCGAGCGAGGACGCCTCGGGACGGGCGGGGTCGAGGTCGCCGAGCCGCGCCAGCCGCGCCTGGAGCCGGACCAGGTCGAGCCGCGCCCGCAGCCCGAGGCCCGCGCCGGTCAGCAGCCCCAGCGGGCGGCCGGCGTGCGGGCGCGGGCGCCCGTCCCGCCACACGGCGAGGGCGTCGCGGACGGCCGGGACGGCTCCGGGATCGCGGTCCAGCCCGAGCGCGGTGATGAGCCGCCAGGTCGCGGGGTAGCCGGTGCGGCCCGGGAACATCTCGGCGCCGGTGTCGATGAGGCAGCCGTGCTCGCGGAGCGTCCGCATCCGGCCGCCGACGGCGCCGGCGGCCTCCAGCACCCGGACGGTGCGTCCGGCCCTGGCCAGCGCGTACGCGGTGGCGAGCCCTGCGGGGCCCGCGCCGACCACCGCGACGTCGACGGGCCGTCCGGCCGTCATATCAGGGCTCCAGCGGTCAGGTCGACGGCGACCAGCAGCACCACCGTGACGCGGTGCGCGTGGATGGCGATGCGGCGCGCGCGCAGGATGTCGCCACGGAAGCCGATCACCAGGTGGGCCAGCCGCATCCCGGCGAGCGGGAGCATCGCGACGGCGAACCACCACGGTGCGGCGCCCGCCACCGGCGCCCCGGCGACGAGCACGACCTGCGCTGCGGTCATCGCCGCGACGAACACCCGGTGCGCCCGTGCGGAGACCAGGGTGGCGACGGTGATGCGCCCGGCGGCGCGGTCGCCGGCGGCGTCGTTGGTGTTGGAGTAGAGCCCGAACAGCATCGGCCCCGACCCGAACAGCACCGCCTGCACGATGACGAAGCCGCTCGCCCCGCCCGTGAGCAGTGCGTACGGCACCAGCGTCCAGCCGACACCGAGCCCGATCAGGAACAGCTCCTGGAAACCCCGGTAGCTGATCTTCAATCCCCACGAGTACTGGACGGACGCCGCCACGCAAACCGCCGCCGCCACCACCGCCCACACCGGACGGTGCGGCGCCGCCGCGACGACCGCCGCCCACAGCAAAGATCCGGCCGCCGTGGCCGCCCACGAGAACCGCAGTGCCCGCGCCTCGCTGAGCGTCCCGGCGACGAGCGGCTTGCGGGCCAGCCGGCGCCGCGCCGCGTCGGACCCGTAGTTGGCCGCGTCGCTGCCGTCGCGGTAGCCGGTGACGTCGTCGAAGCCGACCATCGCGGCCACCACGACCAGCTCGGCGAGGAGGATCAGCGCGAGCAGCCCGAACGTCTGCGGCTTCCAGCGCACGGCGGGCGCCAGCAGCGCCCACACGACCAGGAGCCCGAGGTAGTAGTCGTAGATGTCGAGTTTGGCCAGGCGCGCGTACGCGGCGAGGTCGCCGCGCCCGGTGGCGCCCGGCCGCCGCAGAGCGGTCTGCTCGCTCAACTGGTCCTCCCGTGGACGCCGGTGAACGCGCAGACGGTGTCGGCGATGTGCTCGGCCTGCGCGTCGGTCAGGTTCGGATACAGCGGCAGCGAGATGGCGCGCCGCGCGGCGGACTCGGCGTTCGGCCACGTCTCGCCGGGCCGCGCGTAGCGCGCGAACGCCGGCTGCGCCGGCAGCGGCCGCGGGTAGTACACGTGCGCGGTGACGCCGTGCGCGGCCAGATGGGCGTGCAGCGCGTCCCGGTCGTCGGTGAGGACGGTGTAGACGTAGTGGAAGCGGCCGTCCCCGCCTTCCGGGGGCGCGATCAGGCCGCGCTCGGCGAGCGGCGCGAAGCGGCGGGAGTAGTAGGCGGAGATCTCCGCGCGGCGCGCCAGCCGTGCGTCCAGGCCGGCCAGCCGGTGCAGCTGGAAGGCGGCCATCACCTCGTCGAACCGGCTGTTCTGGCCGATCCGGTGGTGGACGAAGCGGTGGACGCCGTCCTGGCCGTGGTTGCGGAGCATCCGCACGTCCGCGGCGAGGCCGGCGTCGTCGGTGATGACCACGCCGCCTTCCCCGGGCATCCCGAACGGTTTCACCTGCACGAACGAGTACAGTCCCGCGTCGCCCCAGCGGCCCGCCGGACGGCCCCGCAGCGTCCCGCCCTGGGCGAGCGCCGAGTCCTCGATGAGCCGCAGCCCGTGCCGGTCGGCGAGCTCCCGGAACGCGGGCATGTCCGCCATCACCGAGAACATGTGGGCGGGCATCAGCGCCCGGGTGCGCGGCGTGATCAGCGGTTCGGCGGCGGCGGGGTCGGCGGTGAGCCGGACCGGGTCGATGTCGGCGAACACGGGCCGGGCGCCGGCGTCGATGACGGTGGCGGCCAGCGGCGCGCACCCGAACGCCGGGACGACGACCTCGTCGCCGGGCCCGACGCCCATCGCGGCCAGCACCAGCGAGAGCGCGGACGTGCCGCTGGAGCAGGCGACGACGTCCCCGGCGCCGGTCCGGGCGGCGAGCGCGCGCTCGAGCCGCGCGGTCCGCTCGCCGAGGATGAACTTCTGGTCCCGGCAGGTCCCGACGGCGTGGACGATGCCGTGCAGCACGTCGCGGTCCTGCTCGAACAGGTCCGGCGAGAAGAACGGGATCGCCGCGGCGGGCGGGGCGGTCACCGCGGCGTCCCGGTGTAGAAGCGCTCGATCTCGTCGCAGACGCGGTCCACGTGCTCGTCGGGCAGGTCGGGATAGAGCGGCACCGCCAGCGCCTCGGCGCACGCCTTCTCGGCGCGCGGGAAGTCGCCGGGCCGGTGGCCGAGGTGCGCGAAGCACGGCTGGAGGTGCAGCGGGACCGGGTAGTAGACCTCCGTCTCGATCCCGCGGGCGGCCAGGTGCGCGGCGAGGGCGTCGCGGTCCTCGACGCGGAGGAGATGGACGTAGGAGACGCGGTCGCTTCCGGGCGGCGGCGGGAGCGAGCCGGGCACGTCGAGGACGCCCGGCACCCCGCTCAGCCGCGCGTCGTAGCGTGCGGCCAGGCCGGCGCGGCGGGCGATGGCGGCGTCGAGGCCGGTGAGCTTGGCCTGCAGGACGGCCGCCTGGACGTCGTCCATCTTGCTGTTGCGTCCCGGCACCACGGTGGCGTTGGAGATGCCGGGGAAGTTGTCGAGCGTGCGGCCGCCGCGCCCGTGGTGGCAGAGCATCCGCGCGGTCTCGGCGACGGACTCATCGTCGGTCAGCACCGCCCCGCCGTCGCCGATGCCGCCGAGCGTCTTGGCGGGGAAGAACGACAGGACGCCCCCGGCGCCGTGCAGCCCGGCGTGGACGCCGTCCATCCGCATGCCGATCGCCTCGGCGCTGTCCTCCACGATCGTCAGGCCGTGGCGCCGCGCGACCGCGCCCAGGCCGCGCAGGTCGGCCATGCGGTCGAACAGGTGCACCGGCATGATCATCCTGGTGCGGGCGGTGACCGCCGCCTCCGCCGCGCGCGGGTCGAGGCCGTGGCCGCGCTCCTCGATGTCGGCGAAGACCGGGACGCCGCCCGCGAGCACCACGGAACTGGCCGTGGCGATGAACGAGAAGGCGGGGACGACCACCTCGTCGCCCGGCTCCAGGCCCGCGGCGCGCAGCAGCAGGACCAGCGCGTCGGTACCGGAGTTGACGGCGACGGCATGGCGGGCCCCGGTCCAGTCCGCGAGCCGCTCCTCCAGTTCGGCGACCTTCGCGCCGTGCGAGAACTTCCCGTTGTCCAGGACGTCGTCGAGGTGCTTCGCGATCCCCTCCCAATGCTCCTGGAAACTCGCGGCCTGGTCGAAGAAGGGAATGGGAGCGGGCAGGACGGGAAAGGGAGCCGCAGGCGGTGTCGGCGGTGTTTTATGCACGATTTCCTACACGGGGGTGAGAGGGCGGCGGGGGGCCGCCCGGGAAGACTCCCGGCCGGTGCTTCGACGGGAGTCGAATACCGGGTCTCTTCCCGGACGGCGTTCTTTCTGGCTTCCGCTCAGCGACCGAGCAGCGGAATGTCGTTGCGGCCGAGGTGGTAGTCGCGGACCGCGTCGACCAGCTCGTCCACCGAGAGCCTTCCGCTGCCGTCGGTGTCGAGGTCGCGGAAGGCGCGGTCGGCGACCTCGCCGTCCAGGCCGATCGCGGCGAACCAGCCGTGCATCTCCGCGGGCGACACCTCGCCGTCGCCGTCGCGGTCCAGTATGGCGACTATGGCCTCGATGGTCGGGCGGACGACGGCGGAGAAGCCCGCGTCGCCCTTGCTGATGATCTCCTGCTCCGCGGCGCTCAGGAACTGCGCGCGGCTCATCCGGGCCGCGCCGGCCGCCTCCGCCAGCTTGTCGAACATGCCGAGGTAGGTCTGCTTGAGCTTGTCGGCCTGGGGGGTGCCCTGCGCGCCGAGCCGGGCGATGATGTCGTCGGCCTCGCGCTCGAAGTCCGAACGCTCGATGACGCCGTTGCCGTTGCGGTCCCACAGCCGGAACCGCTCTTCCAGGCGATTCGACTGGGTGGTGGCCATGACCATTGTCGTTCTCCTCCTGCACCATTCGGTGATCGGGATGGACGAGCGAATCTCCATGCGGATCCGCACCGGTGGTCCGGAATCCGCTTCGCGCCGTCAACTCTGCCCTATTCCATTGCCGCGGAACCAGGTACCGCGAGTAAGGACTTGATATCCCTGCGACGAATGTCGCGTCACGGCAATGAGCCGGTTCCCGGGCATGCCGAATTACCGGCTCCTCGAATTCCAGGCGCCGTTCTCTTTTCGGTGGATTTCTCGTGCGGACGGTCTCTCGACCGAGCGGTTCCAGCCGAGCGGTTCCAGCCGAGCGGTTCTAGCCGAGCGGTTCCCGGCCGGGCGGGGCGCCCTGGCGGAACGCCAGCCGTACCCCCGGCATCAGGCCGAGCTCGGTTCCGCTGCGCGCCGGCTCGGCGCGGACCAGGACGTTGTAGTGGTTGGGCAGATGGCAGCCGTCGAAGCCGAGCAGGACGCCGATGCGCTGCCCGGCGATCCACAGCTCGTCGCCGCGGTCGAGCACGCCCGCCGCGTCGATCTCGGCGAACCCGAGGAACGCGACGCGGTCGATGCGCGCGCCGGCGGCGGTCTCGCCGTGGTCGGTGGCCACCAGCTCGTGCACCTCCCCGGCGCGGACGCAGCGGCTGGCGAACGGCTCCAGCCGCATGCCCCGGTCCGTCCGGCGATGCGCCAGGACCTTCACGAGCGTCGCGGCGACCGCGCTCTTCGGCCCGTCCTCGAGCGGGTTCATCCCCCGCCCCCCGTCCGCGCGCCGTCCCCGATCACGGCTCTGGCCCGCGGCGCCGCGGAGCCGCCGCGCCCGGCGGGCCAGGGTGCCGCGAGGTGGTAGGCGGCCCGGACGAACCGCAGGGCCGCCAGGCCGCCGTCCACCGAGGACGCCCTGGACGCCCGAGGCGCCCGGATGCGGCGTTCGAAGTCCCGCAGCACGCCCACGTACTCGTGCCACAGGGACCCCTTGAAGCCGGAGTGGCCGTCGAGCATGTCGGCGTGGAGGGTCCGCCCGTCGGCGAGGCGTACCTCGACGTCCTTGCGCTCGCCGGGGTAGGACCAGTCGAGCAGGATCCGCGCCGCGGCCGTCCGGCCGCGCAGCAGGACGTCGGCGCGGCGGTCGACGCCGCCGCCGTCCCGCTCGACCCGGGCGGACACCACCTCCGGCGGCGCCTCCGCCGGCCCGAGCAGCAGGCGCAGCAGGTCGAACGCGTTGGGGCCGTTGTCGGCGACGCATCCGCCGCCGCAGCGCGCCGGGTCCAGGTACCAGCCGTCGTCGCCGGCGTGCTCCTCGATGCGCTCCAGGTAGCGGACGGTCACCTCGGTGGTCGGGGAGCCCGCGCAGTGGTCGCGCAGCCGCGCGATCGCCGCGTTGTAGCGGCGGTGGAACGCGGTGAACAGCGGGACCCCGCGCCGGTCGGCGAGACGCCGCAGCGCGTCGCCCTGCGCGACGTTGAGGGCGAGGGGCTTCTCCACGCAGACGGCGACGCCGCGTTCCAGCGCGTCCGCGCACACCCGCAGGTGCACGTCGTTCGGCACGGCGACCACGACGGCGTCCGGACGTTCCGCGTCCAGCAGCCGGGCGTGGTCGGTGTAGCCGGGCACACCGCAGGCGCCCGCTCTGGACGGGTCGCTGTCGCATACGGCGACCAGCCGCATGGAGGGCGAGTCGCGCAGCGCCGCGAGGTAGAAGCGGGAGATGACGCCGAGGCCGATGACGGCGACCCGTAGCGGCGCCGTCATGTCCGCTCCAGCGCCACGGGGGCGGCCAGGCCCAGGCGTGCGGCGGTCTCGTGCAGCTCCCGGAAGAGGTCCCCGCTCAGCGGGACGCCGTTGCGCAGGCGTTCCTGGGCGCGGCGATGCTCGTGCCAGCCGGGATACCGGACGGGTTCGGACGGGTCGGCGGGCGGGCAGCCGAGCAGGGCGCCGAACAGCGTGCCCGCGTCGCGGCCGGCGCCGGCGCGCAGCGCGTCGGGGGCGATCGCGGCGGTGAAGAAGCCGATGCCGTCGTCGCGCCCGGAGGGGCCGCCGTCGCCGCCGAACGCGTCCGGGTGGGCGCCCAGCGCGGCGCCCGGCACCACCGCGGCGAGCACCTCCACCGCGAGGCCGAGCCCGAACCCCTTGTACTGGCCCGCCTCGCCGCCCAGCCACATCAGATGCGCCCGCCCCTCGTCGAACGCGGACGGGTCGGTGACCGCGGTGCCGTCGTCGCCGCGCAGCACCCCGGCGGGGACCGGCCGGCCCTCGCGGGCCGCCTGCCGGATCCGTCCCGTCGGAGCGGCGGTCGTGCTCATGTCCAGCACGAACGGCGGATGCGGGCCCGCCGGCGCGGCGACGCTCAGCGGATTGGTGCCCAGCATCGCCACCGCGCCGCCGGGCGGCCGCGCGATCCGCTGCCCGCCGCAGTTCGCGGCGACCAAGCCGATCATGGCGTGCTGCACGGCGCGCAGCGCGTGGTGCCCGGCGCAGCCGAAATGCGTCGCGCCGCGCACCGCCACCATCCCGATCCCGAAGGTCGCGGCGCGCTCGACGGCGAGGTCCATGGCGGCCTCGCACGCCCACAGGCCGAGCGCGCGCCCGGCGTCCAGCAGCACCGACGCGCCGCGGTCGGCGACCGTCCGCGGCTCAGCGCCGGGGTCGACCCGCCCGTCCTCGAACAGCGGCAGGTAGAGGCGGGTGAGGTTGGTCAGCCCGTGAGACGTCATACCGGTGAGGTCGCCGTAGCACAGCGCGCGCGCCGCCGCGTCCGCGCGCGCGGACGGCAGCCCATGGCGGCGGAAGACGGCGACGGTGAAGTCGAGCAGGTCGGTGTAGGCGACCCGGACGCGCGGGGCGGCCGGGCGGGGAGCGGCGCCGGGGGAATCCGGCCAGGGCGGGACGGGAGCGAGGTGCCGGAACGGCGAGGTCGTGGTCACGGTGATCCATTCAGGTCGTCGGTGAAGGCAGTGAGGAGGCGGGCGACAGTGGCGGCGAAGTCCGCGAGCTGGTCGGCGCGGGCGAACTCCCCGTCGGCGTGGGCGTTGTTGGCGGCGAGGTCCCCGGGGCCGAGCACGACGGTGCAGGCGCCCGGGACCTGCGACATCCAGATCGCGTCGCAGGTGAAGGCGGGTTCGCCGGAGGGCCAGGGCGCGACGCCGGCGCGGTCGCGCAGCAGCGCGTGGCCCCAGGCGTCGCGGTCGTCGAGCACGGGCAGCCCGCGCTTGAGCCATTCGAGCCGGGTGACGGCGCGGGCGTCGGCGGCGGTCCGGCCGAACAGCGGCGTGCCCGCGAACGCGAACGCGAACTCCGTCAGCCCCTCGCTGAGCGCCTCCCGCAGGCGCCGTTCCAGCCGGCGCGCCGCCTCCGGCGTCCCGTAGGCGAGATTGAGCAGCAGGGAGCCGCCGCCGTAGACCTTGTTGTGCCGGGTGCCGGTGTGCAGGCCCGCCACGCAGACGCTCGCGTCCGGCATCGGGGCCCCGAGCGCACCGCCGAGATGCTGGGCCAGGAAGCCCAGCAGCACGCTGGCGTTGTGGCCGCGGCCCGGCCGGTCGTCGACGGCGTCGTCGCCGTCCACCACGATCCGCGCGGTCATCGCCGCGGTGCTGCGGGTCAGGAACCGCCCGCCGGTCGGTTCGCAGAAGACGTTCAGCCGCCCGGTGTAGCCGCGCCGGACGAGGGGCCGGGTGCCGAAGACGCCCATCGCCCCGCCCTCCTCCCCCGCGACGGCCTGCACCAGCACGCCGACGTCGCGGCCGAGGGCCGGCCGTTCGGCGCGCGCGGCGCGGATGCCGGCGAGCAGCGCCACGGCCGGGCCCTTGGCGTCGATCGCGCCGCGCCCGTGGAAGCGGTCGCCGTCGAACGAGACCGGCGGCCGGCCCGCAACGGTGTCCAGGTGCACGTTGAACATCACCGTGCGGTCCGCGGGCAGGCCGTCCGGCCCGAGGCGGAGCACGAGGCTCGGCTGGCAGGCGAGGAAACCGGGACGGGACGCGGCCGCGCGGACCGCCGCCGGGACCGGCGCGCCGTCCAGGTCGGCGGGCTCGGCCGGGGCGTGCCGGACCGCCCGCAGCCCGATCCGGGCGGCGTGCCGCCGGTAGGCGACCTGGGCCTCGGCGAGCCGCGGCGGCGGCGCGTCCGGCTCCAGCGGCCCGGCGGTGGGCAGGCGCAGCAGCCGCAGCAGCAGGTCGCGGTCGCCGGGGACGAGCGGCGCCGGCGGATCCGCGGCGGTCACCGCCCGCCTCCGGCGCTCCCGATCCCGGCGATCAGCCGTTCGAGGGCCCGCCCGTACGCGACGAACGCCCCCGGATCGCCCGTCCCCGAGCCGAGGTGGGGACGCAGCGCGATGTGCGGCTCGATCGACAGCACCCCGGCGTAGCCGCCGCGCAGCAGCACCCGCAGGCACTCGGCGACCTCCGCCTGCCCGGCGCCGGGCGGCACGAACACGGCCTCGCCGTCCGTCCCGGCGCGCGCGTCCTTGACGTGGACGTGCACCACGTACGGGACGATCTCGCGCAGCATCGGCAGCGGCCGATACCCGTGCGCGACGCCGTTGCCGATGTCGAACAGCAGCCGCAGCGCCGGGCTGCCGATCCCGGTGACGAGGTCCAGCATCCGGTCGGCGCGCTCGCCCGCCCAGCCGGTGCAGTTCTCGTGCGCGAGGACCAGCCCGTGGTCCTCGGCGCGGAGAGCCAGCTCGCGCAGCCGCTCGCCGGCGCGGCGGCCCCACTCCGCGTCGTCCAGGCCGCCGGACGGGTACGACATGACCCGCACCAGCCGGGTGCCGAGCACGGCGCAACGGCGGGCGAGGACCTCCAGCTCGTCCAGGTCGATCGCGAAGTCGCCGGTGACCGGCCGCGACCAGTCGCCGATCTTGGACGCGACGGCCGGCACGTCCGTCCCGGCGGCGCGCAGCCGCTCGGCCGCGCCGCGGAACGCCCGCTCGTCCAGCCGCGCGACGGGCGTGCCGCCGATCGTGCGCAGCTCCAGCCGGTTCCAGCCGAGCTCCGCGACCGCGCCGATCTGGTCCGCTAGGCCCGGCGCCGCCTCGTCACCGACGCCGGCGAGCCGGATCCCGTCCGGCACGCGCTCAGCGGATCGCCGCGGCACCCCGGGCCTCCCCTCGCGGGCCGCCGGCCGCCGCGCACATCCCCTTGGCCTCGGTGAGCAGCCGGACCGCGTCGACCTGCACCGGAAGCGTCCGGTGCATCGACGACACCGACAGCGCGTAGCGGACGTACGCGCCGCGCAGGAACGCCGGGAACGCATCGTCGGTGAACACGGCCCGCGTCGCGTCGCCGCCGGGTCGGACGGTGCGCAGCTGCGCGGTGTGGTCGGCGTCGCTGCACGGGTAGTGGCCGACGAGGACGGCCCGGTCGAAGTGCAGGGTGATGCTCCGCTCGCGGACCGGAGACGTCAGATCCGAGTCGAGTTCGGTGCGGACGCCCGCGGCGTGCTCCAGCCGTAACCGGGCCCGGCCGAGGCGCGGCACCCTCGTCCGCCCGAGGACCAGGTCCTCCCAGGACGCGTCGACGACCCGCGCGCCCCCGGCGAGGCTGAGCACGACCGCCAGCGCGTGCGGCAGCTCGACGTCGAACGCGGTCGGATGGTCGCGGGCGGCGATGCCGCGGGTGAACCGCGGCTTGTTCTGCACCGCGCGGATCCGCCGCAGCGCGCCGAACTCGCCCGCGGCCACCGCCGTCCGCAGCCGGCGGGTGAGGACGCTGTCGAGCCAGTGCGTGGCGACCGTGACGTCCAGGCCCCAGCGGCGCCGGATCCGGGCCACCTCCGCCAGCCCGGGCAGGTCCACGGCCAGCGGCTTCTCCACGATGATCTTGCGGTAGCCGAGTGCGGCCAGCCGGTCCAGCAGCGCGGCGCGGACCCGCGGCGGAGTGCACACGTGCGCCACGGTCCGCGCGGGCGGGCAGCGCCGGGCCGCCTCCTCCAGCGACTCCGCGCGCACCAGGCCCGGGCCGTCGGCCGGCGGGCGCAGCGGGTCGACGGCGACGATCGGCGCGCGGGCCAGCAGGCCGGGGGCGGCGGCGCGCACCTTGACCAGCGACGGCAGGTGCAGGCCCTGGCCCGCCCTGCCCATCCCGACGATGAGGGTATGCAACATTGCAGGTCAAAAGCCTTTCCGAGGCACAGCGCGGGAGTGGTTCAGGCGGCCGGGAGCGGGCCTTCCTGACAGTCGGTCAAGCTAATTGCCGCAGCGCCACCGGTCAATGACGAACAGTGATCGAGAATGGCCCCACATTGAGTAACCGCACGTCAGAGGGCGACGCCCCACCGACATTAACCACCAAGGGTGACAAGGAACTTGCTCTGCGTTAGGACTCGGCGCGAACCGGGCATCATCGCCGCGTTCCTCACTCGACCCAAAGGAGCCGCATGCCCATCCCCTCGCGCATCGCCACTGGAGCCACCGCTCTCACAGCAGCGCTTCTCGCCGCCTCGGCGGCCCCCGCGGCCCAGGCCGGGGAGCGGGCCGCGCCCCCGAAGGAAAGATCATCGTTTTCGTCACCGAAGGCGCCCAGGTCTCCTGGGCGGGCACCCGGCTGAAGGAATACCCGCCCTCGTCGAGCTGCCGATCCTTCCCGCCCGGCGCGCACGTCGTCGTGAACGACAGCACCGCCCGCCTGCTGTTCTTCTCCGACCCGTTCTGCGCCGTCCCCGTACCGCCGCCGTTCAATTTCATCGCCCCCGGATACGGCGCGCACGTGTCCCCCACCGGCAGTTTCCGGACCGGCTGACGGCACGAACGCGGAACCGGCGGCGGACTCGTCGTCCGCCGCCGGTTCTCCGGGCAGGCCCCGCGCCGGACGCGGGAAACGCGAGTTCACGCCGCGGCACCCTCCCGGGACCGCACCTCATGGCGGGTGCGCGGCATCAGCGCAGCGGCGGCGATCAGCCACAGCAGCCCGCCGAACCGGACGACCGGGACGAGGAAGGCGAAGCCGGAACCCACCAGCGTCAGCGTCCCCACCATGCCGGCGAGGGCGATCACCAGCCCGGCCCAGCACAGCGGCCGCGGCAGCAGCAGGGCGAGCAGTCCCGTCACCGACAGGCCCGCGACCAGCAGGGCGAACGTCGCCGCGTAGGCGGGGCCACCGGACAGGAACGACAGGTCGGCGAGCGCCCGCGCCAGCGCCGGGCTCGCGTCCGCGGGCAGCCGCCCGCCGGCCCAGCCGAACATCGCGCCGAGCACGAGCATGCCCGCCGCGAGGATCCCGCCGGCCAGCGTGATCGCCGAACCCGGCGCGGTGATGCCCAGCGCGCGCAGCCGCCGGTAGAGCACACCGGTGGCCACGGTCAGCGGGAACGCCGAGCCGAGCAGCAGGAACGCCCCGGCCTTGATCGCGGTCCCGTGGTCCCGGGCGTACCGCAGCACCTCGGCGCCGGACGCGTCCGGATGCGGCGTGGACCGGTTGGCCGCCACGTAGCCGATGGTCAGGGCGGTGAAGACGAGGACGGGCAGCAGCAGCGGCGGCCCGGACTGCGGACGCCGGCCGGACGCCGCCCGCGGAGTGGTCTGCGTGGTCATGGTCTCTCCCTCTCGACGAACCGTATACTTCTGATAATGATTACAGATCAGAACGATTGTCAAGTGGGTACGATGTCGCCATGACCGCGAGCCCACCCACGCCCCAGCCGGGCGTCGCCTTCCTGCTGGCCCAGCTCGGGGCGCACGCGGCCGGGCTGTTCGCCGAACGGATCGCCGCCCTCGACCTGACCCCGCCGCAGGCCGGACTGCTGCGCATGCTCGCCGCCGCCCCCGGCCGCAGCCAGCGCGAACTCGCCGGCGACCTCGGCATGCCGCCCAGCCGGTTCGTCCCCTTCGCCGACGAACTCGAAAAGCGCGGCCTCATCGAACGCCGCAGGAACGCGAGCGACCGCCGCGTCTACGCGCTGCACCTCACCGAGAAGGGCGAGGCCCTCCTCGCCGAACTCGCCCAAGCGGGCATGGCGCACGAACACCTGCTCTGCGAAGCCCTCACGGCCGAGGAGCACGACCGGCTCCTCGGCCTCCTCCGCCGCATCGCCGACCAGCAGGGCCTGCGCCCCGACGTCCACCCCGGCTACCGGACCCTCCGCCCCAGACCCAAACCCTGACCCGCACCACGGAAAAAGAGAGGACCCGGAAATCCCGGATCCTCTCCGATCGCCCACCACCCCGTCCCCCACGAACCGAAACGGGGGACCCGGCACCACGCCGGATCCCCCGCCACGGCCCGTCAGATCAAGCCGCGCTCACCATCAGCTGCAGCCGCTGGTGGAGCCGCAGCCTTCGCACACGTAGCAGCTGCCCGCCGGCCGCATCTTCGTGCCGCAGGTCAGGCACAGCGGCGCGTCGGCAGTGCGGCCCTGGCGACTCTCGATGACCTCCATCGACGAGTGCGCCTCCGACACCGGCGCCGGAACCGCCGGACGGGCGATCTCCGCCGACTGGGCGAGGGTCTCGTGCTCGATCTCCTCGTCGGCGTGCAAGGTCGCCGGGTCCTCGCCGTTGGCCTGCATCGCACGCTCCTCGGCGGTGAAGATGCCGAGCTCCGCGCGCTCGTCGTAGGGCAGGTGGTCCAGCGCCAGGCGGCGGAAGATGTAGTCCATCACCGAGGTGGCCATGCGGATGTCCGGGTCGTCGGTCATCCCGGCGGGCTCGAACCGCATGTTGGTGAACTTCTCCACCCACGTCTCCAGCGGCACCCCGTACTGCAGGCTGATGGAGATCGCCATGGAGAACGCGTCCATCACGCCGGCGAGCGTGGAGCCCTGCTTGCCCAGCTTGAGGAACACCTCGCCGAGACCGTCATCCGGGTAGGACGACGCGGTCATGTAGCCCTCGGCGCCCGCCACGGAGAACCGGGTGACGGTCGCCGGCCGCTGCTTCGGCAGCCGCTTGCGAACCGGCCGCACCTCGACCGGAGCCGCCTCCGCCTTCGGCTCCTCCTTCTTCCCGGCGGCCGACAGCGGCTGGCCCACCTTGCAGTTGTCGCGGTAGATCGCCAGGGCCTTCAGGCCGAGCCGCCACCCCTCGAAGTACACCTTCTCGATGTCCTCGACGGTCGCCTGCTCCGGCATGTTGACCGTGTTGTGGTTCATGATGCCGTTGGCCACGAAGGCGTGCGTCTCCGGCACCGAGAGGTCGAAGACCTCGACCTGTCCGGCGTCCTCCACGGACGCGACCGGCGAGAAGTGCAGCCGACCGTCCAGCACCTGCCTCAGCCAGTCCGGCAGCACGACGCCCGGCAGCGTCGACACCCGCTCGACCGTCCGCCGCGTCACCTGCCGCGTACGCGGATCGCACAGGAAGGCGAACGCACGACGCGCGCTACGGACTCCGTTCCGCCCGGGCCTGCTGTCATCCGGGATGAGCTCGTACAGCTCGCGCGGTGTGATCCCGGGAACGACATCGGCCGTGTCGCGGGCGGCGAAGTCCATGGAGAGGTACTCCGCCGCACGCGCCGCCTTCTCCGGCTCCAGGAACGGCGCCATGCTGACGAGCAGCTGCCCCTGCGTCCCGGCCGCGTAAACCTCGTCGAAGGACTTGCCGTACTTCTCGTTGTACTTGGAGACCCGGCCGTGCACGACACCGAGGTTGGTGAGGACGGCCTGCAGGTCGTCCAGCAGTTGCGGGCTGTCCAGGCAGATCGCCCACTTCGGCGCCGTGGCGGTGGTGACGTACGCGTCCAGCCACAGCCCTTGGAGGAACGCGATCACCATCTTCCGCGGCGACCGCAGCACCACGTCCGGGATGCGCTTGTCCGAGGCCCGTGAGCCGCACCCCAGCGCGTCCATGAACTCGACGAGCGTCTTGGACGTGACGACGACTCCGGGGCACCGCCCGGGCTGCGAGGTGATCCGTGCGTCGAGCCCGAAGATCGACTTCCAGGCCCGCCGGACACGCTCCAGCACCTCCGGCACGGAGTTGGTGATCACGACCGACCACGTGCTGCGGCTGGTGTGCCCTTCCGCCGCGTAGGCGCCGAGCAGGAAGGCCAGTTCCTCCGTCATCTCGTCCGGAAGCACGATCCGCTTCTGGTCGCCGTACGCCGCCGGCACCTCGACGTGCCTCAGGCTCGCCGGCAGAGCCGCCCACATCTCCGCGCCATACTGCACGGCCACCGCGTCGCCCTCGCCGATCTCCCCGAGCGTCTTCCAGACGAGACCGCCGTCTCCCGCTGTCAGGAGCCGGTGCGGGAAGGTGCCGGTGATCGTGTGCCCAGAGCGGAGCGTCACTTTGCGGACAGGCCGGACCCCGCCGTAGTAGAACGCGTCCGTCTTCCGGTCGCCGTCCAGAGACGAGATGACGAGATTCTCCGGACGGAAGGTGTCCTCAGCCTCCCCCTGGTGGAGGCTGCCGATCCGGGTCAGCCCATCCGCGGTCGCCACGAGCGTCTCTCCCGAAACGCACTTGGAGATCGCCCCCGACAGGAACGGCTGCGTCGCCGCCATCATCCGGACGTGCCCCATCGGGCTGATCGCCCGCTCGCCCATCGCGCAGTCGAACACCTCGTAGTGCTCGGGCCGCAGCCCGGGCGCGTCCACGACGTGGCCGTTCTCCCCGATGTACTCGACGATCGCCTCGATCTGCTCCTGCTGGTAGCCGAGCTTGCGCAGGGCGCGCGGCACCGTCTGGTTGACGATCTGCATCGACCCGCCGCCGACGAGCTTCTTGAACTTCATCAGCGCGAGGTCGGGCTCGATGCCCGTGGTGTCGCAGTCCATCATCAGGCCGATGGTGTTGTGGCTCACCATCCCGTTGGCCACGTAGGTGACGTTGTCCGGGACCGACAGGTCGTACGTCGGCTGGACGCCGCCGTCCTCGTTGGCCTGCACGCGCTCGAACAGGTAGCCCAGCGCGAACCCGAGCCGCTCGTCCATGGTCTCGGTGTACAGCGACCGCGCCAGCATGCGGGACACACCGCCGTGCTTGCGAACCGACTGCATGACGGCGTTCCTGGACGGGTGACCCGCCGGGACGAGCTGCTCCCACACGTCCCTCGACAGCACCACGTGGTCGTTCTTCGCCGACCGCTCCGGCTCCAGGGACGCCATGAGGCGGCCCTTCCGCTCGCTGATGAACCCGACCATCTCGTCGAAGTTCAGCGCGTGGTCGACGTTCCGCAGGCGGACCTGGAAGATGTCGCCGCCGAAGCCGCTGACGGTGGTCCGGGTCGTGGTGGCCAGCCCGAGCGCGAGCAGCAGGGTACGGACCTCACCCGCGAACGACTCCGAGGCGGTCGACAGGCTGGGGACGCCCTCCGCCACGGTTCCGTCCGCCTCGAACAGCCCGCGAAGGAAGCCGGCGTAGACCTCGGCGTCGTTCGTCTCGAGGATCGCCGAGGGGACCCGGGGCGTCCAGCCCTTGCCCGCGTGGTCGACTCCGGGCAGGTCCTTGGCGAAGCCCGCGGCCTTCCACCACCGGGCGAGCCGCACGGACTGGAGGGTCACCTCGCGGTACCCCTCCCGCTGCGCCACGGCGGGCGCGATGCCGAACAGTTCCTTCGCGAGGATCTGCAGCCGCTCGGCCACGTCGAAGTCGCCGTCCGCGACGCACAGCCGGATGCCCTTCGCGTGGAGGCTTCCGTCCCCCATGAAGTACCCGACGAGTTCGGCGAGTTCCGGCGTCACGGAGTCCGGGACATGGACGTTCCGGTCATCGGTGTAGTACGCCTGATCGAGGACGGGCAGCGGGACCTCGTTGCGGTCGCCCACGAGCGTCCGCATCTGCATGGGGATGAGGTCGCCCTCGGCGATGTCGGCGAGACGCCGCCACACCCACTCGCCCGTGCCCTCCTCGACGACCTTGACCCGGTGCGTGAGGGTGCCCTGGACGGCGTAGCCGCCGCGGGTGCGGATCCGGCGGGTCGGCTCCTCGCCGTTGACGAAGAACTTCGTCGCCCGGCGGGGACCCTCGTCGGTGGAGACGGTCAGGTCCAGGTCCTGCCACCGGTCGCCGTACACCTGCCCGATCTCGGACAGGCGCATCAGGCCGCGGTCGGTCGTGACCAGGGTGTCACCGGTCAGGCAGCCGGTGGGCGCGAGCAGGCTGGCCTGCGCGTTGCGGTAGCCGTGCTTCTCGCCGGCCTTCAGGCACTCCTGCCACTGCTTGGCGGCGGCGGCGTGGATCGCCTTGTCCATGTCGTCGAGGGTGCGGATGTCGTCGTTGGCGGCGGCGTGCTTGCGCATGACCCGCTTGTGGCCCTCGGCGTTGCGGGCGTAGCCCGCGTACGGGCCGACGACGCCGGCGATCTCGGCGGAGCGGCGGTAGGCGACGCCGGTCATCAGCGAGGTGATGGCCGCGGCGAGGGACCGGCCGCCCTCGGAGTCGTAGGCGTGGCCGGTCGCCATCAGCAGCGCGCCCAGGTTGGCGTAGCCGATGCCGAGCTGCCGGTAGTCGCGGGTGGTCTGCGCGATCTTCTCGGTCGGGAAGTCGGCGAAGGTGATGGAGATGTCCATCGCCGTGATGATCAGCTCGGTGAGCTTGATGAACTTCGCGACGTCGAACGTGCCCTCGTCGGTGAGGAACTTCAGCAGGTTGATGCTCGCGAGATTGCAGGACGAGTTGTCCAGCGACATGTACTCACTGCAGTTCGCGACCACGAATCCGCTCACGATGTACGAGTGGTTCCGGGGCTCGGTCAGGTTGTACGTGGTCTCGAAGCCCCTGGATTCGCGGGACACCATGCGAACCGACAGGTCCTTCTTGTACCGCTTGGTCGTGTCGAGGAGACCGAGCAGCGCGTCCTGCTTGGCGGGCAGGCCGAAGCCGACCACCGCGGCGAACTCGGCCATGGCCTGGCCGCTGATGCGCAGGTCGAAGCTCGGGCCGTCCGAGCCGTAGGTCGCCTCGCTGCCGTCCTTGCGGGTGTAGTGGAAGCTCTCCTTCTTGGCGCCCGTCCGGTAGATCCGGCCGGCGATGCCGAGTGAGGCGAGCAGTTCCTGGACGCCCAGGATCAGTTCCTCGGACCGGCTTCCGAGCCCGACGTACCGGGTGCCGTTCTTCAGGCCGACGACGCACCCGTCGGCGTCGAAGAGCCCTTGGAGGAACGCCACGAGCTCCGCTTCGGGAGCCTCGTAGACCGCCGCGGGGACGACCTTCTCCGGCGCCCGCCCGCCGGACACGCCGAGAGCCCGCAGGAAGGAGCGGAACGCCTCGTGGCCGACTCGGAGCTGCTGCGTTCCGTTCGCCTGGACGCTGGGCTTCCGCTCGCGCCCGGTGATGCGGCGCAGGAGACGCTCATGCCTCGGCATCACGGTCTCTTGTTCGCGCTCGGTGCCGTAGACCGTGATCACACCGGCGTCGGTGACACATCCGTCACCGATCAGCCAGCCGAGGTAGTGGGCGAACTCCTCGTCCCACTTCTCCGGCAGGTCCAACGCGTACCGGGACGCCGCCGCCTGTGCGGCATGGTGCGCGGCCATGGGCATCTCGCCCGTCGCCGCCGCGCGGCTCGCGCGGTGGAAGGACCGCACGACCCGGTCGTCCTCGGTCAGGTCCTCGGCGTGCACCCAGCCGCGGTCGGCGGTCCAGATGCGGTGTCCCGGGGTGCACCTCAGCCGGGAACCGTCCGAGAACCGGAGCTCGAGGATCTCGTTGGTGCCGGTCACCATGTAGCGCAGCGGGTCGGTGGCGACGATGCGGTCCTGCGCGTCCGACTCGGCCGTCACATCGTTGGTGTAGACCCCGTAGGTCTCCCCGATCGCGGCCCGCCGCACCATGTCACCGATGCGGACGAGTCCCTTGTCGGTGACCACCCGCTGATCGGCGGGGAAGCATGGGTTGGACGCGGTGATACGTCCGGTTTCGGGGTTGGTGTGCCAGTCGTTGATCGTGTCGTCGTACTGGATGCCGGGGTCGGCGCACTCCCAGGCGGCCTGGGCCATCAGCCGGAACAGGTCCTTGGCCTTGACGGTCTCGACGACCTCGCCGCTCATCCGGGCGCGCAGGCCGAACTCGCCGTCCGCCTCGACGGCGTGCATGAACTCGTCCGACACCCGGACGGAGTTGTTGGCGTTCTGGTACTGGACGCTGCCGATGTCCTTGCCGCCGAGGTCCATGTCGAAGCCGGCGTCCCGCAGCGCGCGGATCTTGTCCTCCTCGCGCGCCTTGGTCTCGATGAACTCCTGGATGTCGGGGTGGTCCACGTCCAGGACGACCATCTTGGCGGCGCGGCGGGTGGCGCCGCCCGACTTGATCGTCCCGGCGGAGGCGTCGGCGCCGCGCATGAATGACACGGGGCCGCTTGCGGTGCCGCCGGACGACAGCAACTCCTTGCTCGACCGGATCCGGGAGAGGTTCAGGCCGGCACCGGAGCCGCCCTTGAAGATCACCCCTTCTTCCTTGTACCAGTCGAGAATCGACTCCATCGTGTCATCCACTGACAGAATGAAGCACGCAGAGACCTGTTTGGGGGACTTTGTACCTACGTTGAACCAGACCGGCGAGTTGAAGCTGAACATCTGGTGGACGAGGGCGTACTTCAGCTCGTGCTCGAAGATCTCGGCGTCCTGCTCGGAGGCGAAGTAGCCCTCCTTCAGGCCCGTCTCCACGTACACGCCGACGACGCGGTCGACGAGCTGCTTCAGGCTCCACTCGCGCTGCGGGGTGCCGACCGCGCCGCGGAAGTACTTGGACGTGACGATGTTGACGGCGTTCAGCGACCAGAAGTCGGGGAACTCCACGCCGCGCTGCTCGAAGTTGACCGAGCCGTCGCGCCAGTTGGTCATGACGACGTCGCGGCGTTCCCAGCGCAGCTCGTCGTAGGGGTGCACGCCGGGCGTGGTGAAGATCCGCTCCACCTTCAGCCCCTTGCGGCCCCCCTTGCCGCGCCGTGCCGGCCCGCTGACCGTCTCCGTCATGACTTCCCCCTCCCGGGCCCTCCCGCCGGGCCCTGTACAGGAACAACTCCGCCGCCGCCCGGGCCATGCCCGTGCGGAGGCGCCTTCACGATGTGCTTGTCGTATTTCCGGAACCGCCCTTACCGGGGCGGGCCGGGCTCCCCCGAGGAACCGGCCTTCCGCAGCGCTTCGATCTCCTTGGCGAAGTCGTCCAGCGACTCGAAGCTCCGGTAGACCGAGGCGAATCGCAGATAGGCGACCTCATCGAGTTCACGAAGGGGCCCCAGGATCGCGAGGCCGACCTCGTGCGAGGGGATTTCCGCGGATCCGGACGATCTGATCGCCTCTTCGACCCGCTGCCCCAGCTTCGCGAGCGCATCCTCGTCCACCGGGCGGCCCTGGCAGGCCCTGCGCACCCCGGCGATGATCTTTTCTCGGGAGAACGGCTCGGTGACCCCGCTGCGCTTGGCCACCATCACGAGCACATTCTCCTGCGTGGTGAATCGCTTGCCGCATTCCGCGCACGCGCGGCGGCGCCGAATGGCGCCGCCGTCATCGGTCGCGCGGCTGTCGATCACTTTGGTGTCAGGGTTGCGGCAGAACGGACAGTGCACGCGCTTTCCCTCCCCTGACGGAAACGAGTCACACCGACTACACGCCATATATAGGTGACTTACATCAGTGTGACTACTAGATGTTGTGGTCAACCGTACGGCTCGGCGCACGGCTGCGCAACCTGGTCCCAGGCCTCGCGGGTGGACCCGCGTCGCGTCCGCCCCGTAGATCCAGGTCACGTCGGACGATCGGGTTCCGGGCCCGGGCGTGTCGCCGCGGGCACTCCGGCGGGGCCGCCCGGGAGGGTTCAGCCGGGCAGGACGAGCCGCTGGCCCGGCTGTACGGTGGGGTCGCCGCCCATGCCGTTGAGGTCGATGATCCGCTGAACGGTGACGCGCGGGTCGGCGCCGGGGTCACAGTCCGTGGCGATGCGCCAGAGCGTGTCGCCGGGCTCGACGACGGCCGTCCGGACGTGCCCGGACCGGCCGTGGTGGTCGGCGCGGCCGCCGGCGAAGGCGCCGGTGCCGCCGTCGAGCCAGAGGGCGGCGAGCGTGGCGGCGGCGGCGAAGAGCACCAGGACGGCGCGCCCGCGGCGGGTCAGCCGGACCGGGGCGCGCTCGGGACGCGGCGGGACGCGTTGATCGGACGGCGAATCGGGCATCTCCACCCTCCTCGACTTCGAATGAATTTTCGATCGAACGCCTGTACGATGTTGTACCGCAGCCCACCCGCGAAACGCGAGCACATCTTCGAACAATTGTTTGATCATTTCGTCCGGACGCGATAGCGTTCATGACAAGGAGTGACGGATCGAGGCGCCCGGGAGGCGACGAGCGATGAGCAAGGTCCGGGAGCTGCCCGACGGGCCCATGGACGAGACGGGCCTGACCCAGCGGCAGCGCATGGTGCTGGAGGTGATCCGCGACTCGGTCCAGCGCCGGGGGTATCCGCCCTCGATGCGCGAGATCGGCGAGGCGGTCGGCCTGACCAGCACCTCCAGCGTGTCGCACCAGCTCCGGGCCCTGCAGCGCAAGGGGTACCTGCGGCGCGACCCGAACCGCCCCCGCGCGGTGGAGGTGCGCGTCCCCGGCGCGACGCCGGTCCGCACCGAGCCCGACTCCTACGAGGCGGTCGGCGGCCAGGAGACCGCGACGCGGCCCGCGCCGGCCTACGTGCCGCTGGTCGGCCGGATCGCCGCCGGTGGCCCGATCCTGGCGGAGGAGGCCGTGGAGGACGTGTTCACGCTGCCCAAGCAGCTGGTCGGCGAGGGCACGCACTTCCTGCTGAAGGTCACCGGCGACTCGATGATCGAGGCCGCGATCGCGGACGGCGACTGGGTCGTGGTGCGCCAGCAGCCGGTCGCCGAGCAGGGCGACATCGTCGCCGCCATGATCGACGGCGAGGCGACGGTGAAGACGTTCAAGCGCAGGGACGGCCACATCTGGCTGATGCCGCAGAACCCGGCCTACGAGCCGATCCCCGGCGACGAGGCGTCCGTGCTGGGGCGCGTCGTGGCGGTGCTGCGCAAGATGTAGCGCGCGGCCCTCTGGGGGCGTGCGAGCGACGCTGAGAGGCGGCCGCGGGGGATGATCCCCGCGGCCGCCTCAGCGCTCGGCCCAGGTGGCCGTCAGCGCTTCGGGACGATGTTCACGATCTTCGGCGCCCGGACGATGATCTTGGCGATGTCCGCGCCGCCCAGCGCGTCCTGGACCTTGGCGGAGGCCAGCGCCAGCCGCTCCAGCTCCTCGGCGGCGACGCCGGGCGGCACCTCCAGCCGGTCGCGGACCTTGCCGGCGACCTGCACGACGCAGGTCACCGACTCCTCCACCAGCAGCGCGGGGTCGGCGTGCGGCCAGCCCGCGCGGATCACCGGCGCGGTGCGTCCGAGCAGCTCCCAGGCCTCGTCGGCGGTGTAGGGGGCGAACAGCGACAGCAGCACCGCGATCGCCTCGGCGGCCTCGCGGACGGCCGGGTCGGCGGCGCCGGGCCCGGAGTCGATCGCCCGGCGGGTCGCGGTGACCAGCTCCATGATCCGCGCGATCGCCACGTTGAACCGCTGCGTCTCGACCATCTTCGTGGCCTCGTCGACGGTGCGGGCGGTGGCGCGGCGCAGCGCGGTGTCGCCGGACGCAGGGTCGGTGCCGGGCGCGCTGGAGACCTCGGTCGCGATGCGGTGCACCCGGGTCAGGAACTTCGACATGCCGTGCGGGGACACGTCGGCCCAGTCGATGTCGTCCTCGGGCGGGCCGGAGAACAGCATCGCCAGCCGGACGACGTCGACGCCGAACTCGCCGATCTGGTCGCCGAGGTCGACCAGATTGCCGGTCGACTTCGACATCCCGCTGCCGTTCAGGATCACCTGGCCCTGGTTCAGCAGCCGGGTGAACGGCTCGGTGAAGTCGACCATGCCCATGTCGTACAGGACCTTGGTGAAGAACCGGCTGTACAGCAGGTGCAGGATGGCGTGCTCGACGCCGCCGGTGTACTGGTCGACCGGCATCCACCGGCGGACCTGCTCGACGTCGAAGGGGCCGTCCTCGTAGCCCGGCGAGCAGTACCGGAAGTAGTACCAGGACGAGTCGACGAAGGTGTCCATGGTGTCGGTGTCGCGCTTGGCGGCGCCGCCGCACTTGGGGCACTCGACGTTCACCCAGTCGGACGCGGCGGCCAGCGGCGAGGTGCCCTTGGGCGCCAGGTCGGCGCCGCGCAGGTTCTCCGGCAGCCGGACGGGCAGCTGCTCGTCGGGGACGGGGACCTCGCCGCACGCCTCGCAGTGCACGATCGGGATCGGGCATCCCCAGAACCGCTGCCGGGACACCAGCCAGTCGCGCAGCCGGAAGTTGACGGAGGCGCGTCCGGTTCCGCGCTCGTCCAGCACCTCGATGATGCGGGCGATGCCGTCGGCCTTGCCCATCCCGTCGATCGGGCCGGAGTTGACCAGCCGGCCGTCGCCGGGGGTGGCGATGCCGGTCTCGGCGGGGTCGGGCAGCCCGGTCTCCACCACGACGCGGACGGGCAGCCCGAACTTCAGCGCGAAGTCCAGGTCGCGCTGGTCGTGCGCGGGCACCGCCATGATCGCGCCGTGCCCGTACTCGGCCAGCACGTAGTCCGACGCCCAGACCGGCAGCCGCTCGCCGTTGACCGGGTTGACCGCGTAGCGGCCGAGGAACACGCCGGTCTTCTCGCGCTCGGTGGACAGCCGCTCGATCTCGCTCTCCCGGGAGACCTCCTCGCGGTAGGCCTCGAACGCGGCGCGCTGGTCGGGGTGGCAGATCTCCTCGGCCAGCGCGGCGTCGGCGGCGACGACCATGAACGTGGCGCCGAACAGGGTGTCGGGGCGGGTGGTGTAGACGGTGACGGGCTCGTCCCGGCCCTCGATCACGAAGTCGACGTCGGCGCCGGTGGAGCGGCCGATCCAGTTGCGCTGCATCAGCAGGACGCGCTCGGGCCACTTGCCCTCCAGCTGCGCCATGTCGTCCAGCAGCCGGTCCGCGTAGTCGGTGATCTTGAAGTACCACTGGGTCAGCACGCGCTTTTCGACCAGCGCGCCGCACCGCTCGCAGTGCCCGCCGACGACCTGCTCGTTCGCCAGGACGGTCTGGTCCTTCGGGCACCAGTTGACGTGGCCGCCCTTGCGGTAGGCCAGGCCCCGCTCGTAGAAGCGCAAGAACAGCCACTGCGTCCACTTGTAGTACTCGGGGTCGGAGGTGTGCAGGCGGCGCGTCCAGTCGAAGGACGGGGCGTAGCGGCGGAACGAGGCGGCCTGCGTGTCGATGTTGGCGTAGGTCCATTCGGCGGGGTGCGAGTCGCGCTTGATCGCGGCGTTCTCGGCGGGCAGGCCGAAGGAGTCCCAGCCGATAGGGTGCAGGACGTTGTGGCCGCGCTGGAACCAGTAGCGGGCCACGACGTCGCCGATGGCGAACGCCTCGGCGTGGCCCATGTGCAGGTCGCCGCTGGGGTAGGGGAACATGTCGAGCGCGTAGCGCCGCTCGCGGCCGTCGTCCTTCTCCTCGGCCGTGAAGGGGTCGAGCTCCGCCCAGCGGGCCTGCCACTTGTCCTGAACCGCCCGTGGGTCGTACTGCTCGTCGCTGCTCACGCTTCCGCTCCGGTCTCCATCTGGGGTCCACAGGGCCTACGGGCCGTCCGTCACATGAAACGACCCCTCGCGAAGGAGGGGCCACCACGTCGACGTCGATGCGTCAACGTGGTCGTTGAAGGAGCAGCCTGGCCGACATACATCAAGAGTAGCGCAACCGCAAGCCTTCACGCGGGGGCTTGGCGGGCGCGGGAGGCGGCGGTTCCGGCGGGCCGTCCGGCCCCGGCGCCCGCCCCCACCTGGCCACCTGGCCACCTGGTCATAGACTCCTCGGTAACCAACCGGCCGGTCACCGTTCCGCGCGAGGAGTGCCATGCTCAACCTGTCCGTGCTGCTGGAGGACGCCGCCAGGGAGACGCCCGACCGCGACGCCGTGGTCTTCGGCGACCTGCGGCTCTCGTACTCCTTCGTCGACGCGGTCGCGAACCAGGTCGCGAACCTGCTGCGCTCGCGCGGCGTCCGCCCCGGCGACAAGGTGGCGCTGTCCAGCCCGAACCTGCCGTACTTCCCGATGGTGTACTTCGGGGCGCTCAAGGCCGGCGCGGTGGTCGTCCCGCTGAACGTGCTGCTCAAGCCGCGCGAGATCGGCTACCACCTGAGCGACTCGGAGGCGAAGGCCTTCTTCTGCTTCGAGGGCACGCCGCAGCTGCCGCTCGGCGAGACCGGCCGCGCGGGGTTCGAGCAGGCCGAGGGCTGCGAGCACTTCTTCCTGCTGCCGGCGGACCCCGCCGCGACCGAGTCGCCGGTCGAGGGCGCCGAGCTGTTCTGGGCGGCGCTCGCCGGGCAGCCGGACGCGTTCGACACCGAGCGGACCGAGGGCACCGACACCGCGGTGATCATCTACACCAGCGGGACGACCGGGCAGCCGAAGGGCGCCGAGCTCACGCACGGCAACCTGCTGATGAACGCGATGGTCGACGACACGCTGTTCGCGCGGACGCCGCACGACACGTCGCTGGTGACGCTGCCGCTGTTCCACATCTTCGGGCAGACGTGCGTGATGAACGTCGGGTTCTACCGGCGCGGGACGCTCGTCATGCAGCCGCGGTTCGACGCCAAGGAGGCGGTCGAGCTGCTGGTGAAGGAGAAGGTGACGATCTTCGCCGGCGTCCCGACCATGTACTGGGCGCTGCTGAGCGACGACACCTCGCCCGCGGACGTCGCGGCGATCCGGGACAACCTGCGGGTCGCGGTGTCCGGCGGCGCGGCGCTGCCGATGGAGGTCATCAAGGGGGTCCGGGAGAAGTTCGGGATGAACGTCCTGGAGGGCTACGGGCTGTCGGAGACCTCGCCGGTCTGCTCGTTCAACCGGCCCGACCGGCCGACCAGGCCGGGGTCGATCGGGCTGCCGGTCTGGGGCGTGGAGATGAAGCTCGTCGACGACGAGTGGAAGGACGTCGAGGGCGAGGGGCCGGGCGAGATCGCGGTGCGCGGCCACAACGTCATGAAGGGCTACTACAAGCGGCCCGAGGCGACCGCCGAGGCGATCAGGGACGGCTGGTTCCGCACCGGTGACGTGGCCCGCCGCGACGAGGACGGCTACTACTACATCATCGACCGCTCCAAGGACATGATCATCCGGGGCGGCTACAACGTGTACCCGCGGGAGCTGGAGGAGGTCCTGATGACCCATCCGGACGTCTCGCTGGCCGCCGTGGTGGGCGTCCCGCACCCGAGCCACGGCGAGGAGGTCAAGGCGTACGTGATCCGCAAGCCGGGCGCGACCGTGACCGAGGACGAACTGGTCGCGTGGGGCAAAGAGCAGTTCGCCAACTACAAGTACCCGCGGATCGTGGAGTTCCGGGACGAGCTACCGATGACCGCCACCGGCAAGATCCTCAAGCGCGAGCTGCGCTAGCAGGCGAGGGCTTCAGCGGGAGGCGAGGTCCTGGGTTCCGACGACGCGGAGCAGTTTCAGCGCCTCGTGCGACGGCGTGCCGGGAGTGGTGGTGCAGAGGACCACTCGCTGGTCGCGTTCCGGCAGGTACAGAACGTCGCAGTGCAGTTCCAGCGGCCCGACCACCGGGTGCTTCATGCGCTTGCGGCTGCTGCGCCTGATGCCGACCTCGCCCGACTCCCACAGGCGGGCGAACAGCGGGCTGCGCGCGGACACCTCGGCGACCAGCTCGGCGATGCCGGCGTCGCCGGGGTAGCGGCCGGCGACGGGGCTGGTGAACAGCCACCGGATCACGTTGCGCTCCCTGGCGGGCATCGCGGCGAAGTCCGTCATCAGCGCGGCGGCCAGCGGGTCCCAGGCGAGGATGTCGTGCCGGGCGTTCAGCACGTAGGCGGGCGTGTCGTCGAGCCGTTCCAGCAGATGCCGGGGGAATCGGCTTCGAGACGGCGCGAATCCTCGGCTCCGGCGGCCGGACCGTGCTGGTCGGCGCGCGTTCCGCGGAGCTCGGGGAGAAGGCCGCGGCCGAACTGGCGGGTGAAGGCGCCGCGGCGCGGTTCGTCCGCATCGACGTCACCGACGAGGCCTCCGTCGCGGCCGCGGCCGAGCTGCCGCCGTCACGGTCGCCTACGCCAAGGAGCTGGCCGACACCACGGTCAGCGTGGTCGCGGCCGCGCCCGGGTACTGCGCCACCGACCTGAACGGGCGCACCGGTCCCCGCACGCCGGCCCAGGGCGCGGCCGTGATCGCCGGGGCGGCGACCGGCGGCGCCGCGAACGGCGCGTTCGTCGCCGAGGACGGCCCGGTGCCCTGGTAAGGCGCGTCAGAACAGGATGTGCTCCTCGGGCAGGCCGTAGAAGGCCAGCCGGCCGGAGTCGAGGAGTTCCAGGTCGGTGGGCCGCCAGGTGTGGCGGGTGGCGTCCGCGTGCCGGACGGTGACGAACGAGAACCGGTCGGCCGCGTACACCCGGACCCCGTCCGCGCGCAGCCGCCGGAAGAGGTCGGTGTCCTCGCCGCGTCCGCGGTCGGCGAACCGGTACGTGCGCATCAGGTCGCCGTCCGCGAGCAGTGCCCCGCCGCGCACCACGTCCACATAGCGGTGCTCATGCTCGGGGTAGCGCAGCACGGTCGCGTTCATGGCTTCGAGCAGGGCGTAGTGGGCGAGTTTCCCGACGACGCCGGCGTCGGTGTAGGAGAACGCGGGAAGCAGGTCGGACACGTAGTGCGGCCCGTACAGCTCGTCGTCGTCGACCTTGCCGATGTAGGCGCCGTCCGCGGCCTCTATGCCGAGGTTGAGGCACTCGCCCAGGGACAGGGACGCGTCGGCCCGGCGGACGACGATGTCGTCGATTCCCGCGGCGATCGCCTGCTTCTCCACGTCCCGTGGGTCGAGGTCGAGGCGGTGCAGCACCAGCACGAGCTGCAGGGGCCGCCAGACCTGCGCCGCGATCTGCTCGAGCGAGGAGGCGATCTGCTCGGCCCGGCACGTGGACAGGACCAGCGACACCGTCGGCGGCGCCGCAGGGGCGGGCCCTGTCCCGAGGTGTTCCAGGAGGGAGTCGACGCGGTGCCGGTAGGTGTGCTCGGCGTGCACCCGGCGCAGTGCCAGGTGCGCCTGCCGGTCGCGCAGTTCCGGGGCCCGCAAGAGCGCGCGCAGGCTGCGCTGCGCCGCCTTGGTGTCCTCTACCGCCGGGCCGAACGCCGGGTCCGCGTCCGCCCGGTGGTGGATGACGGGCACGCCGGCCGCCGCCGCCTCGTACGCAAGCCGCGGCGCGGGCGCGATCAGCACGCGGAACCGCTTGCGGATCGCGATGGCCTCCTCGTACGGGCGCGGCGGCGCCACACGCTGCCGGTACAGGCGGGGGAAGCCGGTGGCGAAGAAGTGCGCGCCGAGCCGGGGCGCGGGCGCGATGAGCGGTTCGGCGCCCTGGTCGTACTCCCCCTCGTACAGCAGCGGGTAGCGGCCGTGGTCCTGGACGCGCATCGGGTTGTGCAGGCGGGGCTGCGCGGCGAGCGGCAGGTGGTGGACGCGGTCGTGGCCGAGGCCGCGCCGGTGCTCCGGCACCGCCGCCGCGTCCACGGTGAAGACGTGGTCGAAGTGCGCGGCGGCGTCGCCGAGGCCGGCGCCGGTGTCCCAGTAGGCGGTCGGGACGCCGTGCTCGCGGCACCAGTCCGCCATCTCCGCGACGGGAAGGGCCGTCCGAACCGACTCCACGAGCAGCAGGTCCGGTGGCCTTTCCGCGAAGGTCCCCCGCCAGCCGCCGGACGCGGCGACCTGCGTCCACTCGTAGCGGAGGTTCGCCTCCAGGACGGCGCCGAGAACGACGGCGGCGACCAGACCGGGCCGGTTCACCCGGCCGTCCGGCGCCGCGGGCGGCGTCACCTCGATCGGCTCGGTCTCCGCCACGAGGACGTCGGGGCGGCGCGTGCGCGCGGGCTCCTCGGGAGGCTCGGGCGGCAGGTTGAGCGTGCGCAGCGCGTCCCGGACGCCCCGGTACGAGCGGGGCGCGAGCGGGCGGCGGCGCAGCGCGGCCAGCGCGGGCCCGAGCCGCGACCAGCGCTGCAGCCGCAGCGTCTCGTGCTCCCACGCGGCGCGCTCGGCGCGGTGCTCGGCCACGGCCCGGCGGCGGTCGAGGTCGCCGATCCGCCGGGCCGCCTCGTTCAGCGCGCCGATCAGCCGCCCGATCTGGTCGTCCCGGTCGGCCTGCTCGCGTTCCAGCTCGGCGAGCCGCAGCCGGACGACCGCGTTGTCGGCGGCGAGCCGGTCGCCCCGTTCCCGGGCCGCGCGCGGCTCGGCGGTCGGGTCGGTCTCGGGCACGGGCGCTCCCGGAACGTGCGGAACTGGGCTTCTCCGCACGTTAACCGCACCCGGCGCCGCCTCGGCGGCCCGCCACGCAACGTTCACCGAGCCGTCGACCACCGGTCGCCGCGTTCCCGGCAAAGCCCCCGAAGCGCCGGGAGTGCTTGCGGGCCCGCCGGACGCGGCGTCCGGTCAGATCGTGTACGGCAGGCGCTTGATCCCGTTGATGAAGTTGGACTCCAGCCGGTCGGGCTCCCCGGCGCGGATGCCGGGGACCTTGGCCAGCAGCTCGCGGAACATCACGGTGATCTCCCGCCGCGCCAGGTGGGCGCCCAGGCAGAAGTGCGGGCCCGGCCCGCCGAACCCGACGTGCGGGTTGGGGTCGCGCAGGATGTCGAACTTCTCCGGGTCGGTGAAGACCGACTCGTCGCGGTTCGCCGACCAGTAGTAGAGGACGAGCTTGTCGCCCTCCTTGATCTCGTGGCCGTTCAGCGTGGTGTCGCGGGTGGCGGTGCGGCGCATCCAGATGACGGGCGAGACGTACCGGACGATCTCCTCGACGGCACCGGCGATGCGGCCCTCGAAGTCCTCGGTGAGCAGGGCGCGCTGGCCGGGGTTGCGGGTGAGCAGGTCCAGGCCGTGCGCGATCGCGTTGCGGGTCGTCTCGTTCCCGGCGACGACGAGCAGGATGAAGAACGAGCCCAGCTCCTGGTCGGTCAGCGACTCCCCGTCGATGTTGGCGTTGACCAGCGCGGACGTCAGGTCGTCGGTCGGGTCCTCGCGGCGCTTGCGGCCGAGCTCCTCGACCAGGCCGCGCAGCGTCTCGCCCGCGTTCAGCAGCGCGAGGGCGAGCTGCTCGGGGTCGCCGGCGGGCACGAACTCGGCGTCGTTGCCGGCGAGGATGACGTTGGTCGCGTCGAGGACGGTCCGGTACTGGTCCTCGGCGATGCCCATCATGTCGCAGATGATCTTCAGGGGCAGCCGGGCGGCCACGTCCGCGACGAAGTCGCCGCTGCCGCCGCCCGCGGCGACGTTCCCGACGATCTCGGCGGCCACGGCCTCGACGCGGTCCTCGAACCGCTGGATCATCCGCGGCGAGAACGCCCGGGACACGATCCGGCGGATCTTGGCGTGCCGGGGGTCGTCCATGCTGATCATCGAGCCGAAGTACTCGTGCATGTCGCCCGGCATGTCCGGGATGCTGATCGCGCCGCGCCCGGAGCAGAAGTCCTGCGGGCGGCGGGACGCCTCGACGATGTCCGCGTGCCGGGTGAGGGCGTAGTAGCCCGGCCCCTGCGGCGCGATGACGATGTCGGGCTCCTCGAACTTGACGAGTTCGGGATGCCACCGCAGGGCCTTGAACGCCTCGTGCCGCTGGTCGTGCGGCCGGCGCCAGAACTCCCAGTCCGTCAGGTTGATGTCAGCGACCTCGAGCACGTGCTATCACCTCGTCCGAACGTGATTCGGTTTACATGCACTGTCTCAAAGTAAAGTGCATGACCGACACCGGACGGCGCGGTGACCCGCGTCACACCGGCCTCAGCGTAGCCCCATCCTGGCCCGGTCCGTGGTGGTTCCGCACGTTCGCGGCGGATCATCCCGCCTCCGGGCGCGCCCGCGCCCGCCGGGCCCGGGCGCGCCCGGAAGGATCACAGCCGCGCCCACGCCTCCGCCAGCACCGCGCGCAGGATCTGCTCGATCTCGTCGAAGTGCGCCTGGTCGCAGGTCAGCGGCGGCGCCAGCTGGACGACCGGGTCGCCGCGGTCGTCGGCGCGGCAGTACAGGCCCGCCTCGTACAGCGCCTTGTCGAGGAACCCGCGCAGCAGCCGCTCCGACTCCTCCTCTGTGAACGTCTCCCGGGTGTCGCGGTCCTTCACCATCTCGATGCCGTAGAAGTAGCCGTCGCCGCGGACGTCCCCGACGATCGGCAGGTCCCGCAGCCGCTCCAGCGTCGCGCGGAACGCGTCGCGGTTGCGCATGACGTGGCCGAGCAGGTCCTCGCGCTCGAACAGGTCGAGGTTCGCCAGCGCCACCGCCGCCGACACCGGGTGCCCGCCGAAGGTGTGGCCGTGCGCGAACATCGCCGTGCCGTGCCTGAACGGCTCGAACAGCCGGTCGGCGACGAGCATCCCGCCGAGCGGCGAGTACCCCGACGTCACGCCCTTGGCGAAGGCGATGATGTCGGGCGTGCAGCCGAACCGCTGCGCGCCGAACATCGTGCCGAGCCGGCCGAACGCGCAGATCACCTCGTCCGACACCAGCAGCACGTCGTGCCGGTCGCAGATCTCGCGGACCCGCTGGAAGTAGCCGGGCGGCGGCGGGAAGCAGCCGCCCGCGTTCTGCACCGGCTCCAGGAACACCGCCGCGACCGTGTCCGGCCCCTCGAACTCGATGGCCTCCCCGATCCGGTCCGCGGCCCAGCGGCCGAACGCCTCCGGGTCGTCGCCGTGCTCGGGCGCCCGGTAGATGTTGGTGTTCGGGACCCGGAACGCGCTCGGCACCAGCGGCTCGAACGGCTCCTTCAGGCCGGGCAGGCCGGTCAGCGACAGCGCGCCGTGCGGGGTGCCGTGGTAGGCGACCGCGCGGCTGATCACCTTGTGCTCGGCGGGCTTGCCGGTCAGCGTGAAGTACTGCTTGGCGAGCTTCCACGCGCTCTCCACGGCGTCGCCGCCGCCGGTGGTGAAGAACACCCGGTCCAGGCCGTCCGGCGCGAGGCCGGCGAGCCGCTCGGCCAGCTCGACCGCCTTGGGGTGCGCGTACGACCCGATCGGGAAGTACGCCAGCTCGGCGGCCTGCTTGGCGGCGGCCTGCGCCGGCTCCTCGCGCCCGTGGCCGACCTGGACGGTGAACAGCCCGGACAGCCCGTCGAGGTAGCGCCGGCCCGCCGCACGTATTCGGACACAGGTATCCGTAGCGATGCCGTCACGTGACCGGCACCCCCGCCCAGCCGCGGGACCCCGGCCGGCGGTAGCGTCGCCCCGGGATCAAGGAGGCGAACACCGCATGGGCGACATCACCACCGGTTCGGTAAAGGCGAACGGCCTGGACTTCTGCTACCTCGCGGCGGGCCCGGAGAACGGGCCGCTCGCGCTGTGCCTGCACGGCTTCCCGGACTCGGCGCACACCTGGCGGCACCTGCTCCCCGAACTCGCCGCCGCCGGCTACCGCGCCGTCGCGCCCTTCATGCGCGGGTACGCGCCCACGTCCGTCCCCGAGGACGGCGCCTACCAGGGCGGCGCCCTGGCCGCCGACGCCAACGCCCTGCACGAGGCGTTCGGCGGCGGCTCCGACGCCGTCGTCATCGGGCACGACTGGGGCGCCTTCGCCACCTACGGCGCCGCCGCCGCGGCCCCCGACCGCTGGCGCAAGGCGGTCGCCATGTCCGTCCCGCCCATCTCGGTGATGGCGACGGCCTTCTTCGACTACGAGCAGCTCAAGCGCTCGTTCTACATCTTCGTGTTCCAGACGCCCCTGGCGGAGGCCGCCGTGAACCGCGCCTTCATCGAAGGCCTGTGGCGCGACTGGTCCCCCAAGGACGCCGGCTACGCCGCCGAGGACGTCGACCACGTCATGGACTGCCTCGGCACACCGGACAACCTGTCGGCCGCGCTCGGCTACTACCGCGCCATGTTCGACACCTCGCGCCACACGGAACGCTATGCGGCCGAACAGGAGGCGACCACCTCGATCGGCGTACGCCCCGTCCTGTACCTGCACGGCGCCGAGGACGGCTGCCTGGGGCCCGACATCGTCACCCCCGGCGGCGACGTCAGCGGCGTCCTGGCCGGGCTCCCCGCCGGCTCGCGCGCCGAGCTCGTCCCCGGCGGCGGCCACTTCCTCCAACTGGACCGCCCCGCCGACGTCAACCACCGCATCCTCGACTGGCTGTCGACCTGAGCCCCGCCGGGCGGCCGTCAGTATGGCTCAGCACCCACCTGGGGGGACGACCCCCCAAACCCCCCGACAACAACCGCTGAACCGCTCCTTCGCTAGCGCTCAGTCGGCGGTTCAGCACCCACCTGGGGGGACGACCCCCCAGACCCCCCGACAACAACCGCTGAACCGCTCCTTCGCTAGCGCTCAGTCGGCGGTTCAGCGGTCCATGAGCTCGCGCAGGGTCTTGGCGATCTCGGCGGGCGCCTGCTCGGCCATGAAGTGGCCGTGGCCGACCGTGCCGTGCACCAAGTCCGGCGCCCACGCCGACCACAGCGCCCGCGCGTCGAAGCCGAGCGCGGCGCCCCAGTCCTGCTGCAGGACGGTCACCGGCATCCGCAGCCGGTTCCCGGCGTCGCGGTCGGCCTGGTCGTGCGTGATGTCGATGCCGGCGGACGCACGGTAGTCCGCGACGATCGACGGGACGGCGTCGCGGCAGGCGTCCAGGTAGGCGGCGCTGACATCGGCCGGGATCGCCTCCGGGTCCGCACCCCAGACGTCGAGGAAGTGGCCGAAGAACGCGTCGGCGGTCGCGGCGATCATCTGCTCGGGCAGGCCGGGCGGCTGCGCCATCAGGTAGAGGTGGAACCCGACGGCGGCGCTCACCCCGTGCATCGCGTCCCACATCTCCAGGGTGGGCAGCACGTCCAGGCAGGCCAGGTGCGTGATCGTGTCCGGGTGGTCCAGGCCGGCGCGGAAGGCGACCAGTGCGCCCCGGTCGTGCCCGGCCAGCGCGAAGCGCTCGTGCCCGAGTGCGCGGGCGAGGGCGACGATGTCGGCGGCCATGGTGCGCTTGGAGTAGGTGTCCGGGCCGTCCTCCGCCGGCTTGTCGCTCGCGCCGTAGCCGCGCAGGTCCGGGCAGATCACGGTGTGGTCGGCGGCGAGGCCGGCGGCGACGTGCCGCCACATCAGGTGCGTCTGCGGGAACCCGTGCAGCAGCACGATCGGGCTGCCCGAGCCGCCGGCCGCCGCGTGCAGGGACACCCCGTCGGCGACAGGGACCCGCTGATAGTGGAAACCGTTGATCGTCGTGGTCATGGCCGCAGGTTGCCGTCCGTGAATGAGCATCCGGTCAGCGCGCTAGCGTGAGGTCGCGGGGAGTCACCGGGGAGGGGCGGGCGAGTGGAGGTCGTGTTCGGGGTGCTGGGGCCGGTGACGGCCTGGGACGCCGCGGGCGGGCCGATCGCGTTGAAGGGGCCGCGGCACCGGGCGGTCCTGGCCAGGCTGATCGTCGCGCGGCGGCGCGTCGTCCCGGTCGGGCTGCTCGTCGACGACCTCTGGGACGTCCCGCCGGAGGGGGCGGTCGGTGCGGTCCGGACGTTCGTGGCGGCGCTGCGCCGGGCGCTGGAGCCCGGCCGTGCGCCGCGCACGCCGCCCCGGCTGCTGGTCACCGAGGGGCCCGGGTACGCGCTGCGCGCCGAGCCCGGGCAGGTGGACGCCTGGCGGTTCGAGCAGGCCGTGTCCGACGCGGCCGACCTGCCGCCCGGCAGGGCGCAGGTGCGGCTGGAGGAGGCGCTCGGCTGGTGGCGCGGCCCCGCCTACGCCGACTTCGCCGACGAGCCCTGGGCCCGGGCCGAGCGGTCCCGGCTGGCCGAGCTGCGGCTGCACGCGGTGGAGCGGCGGGCGCAGGCGCGGCTCGACGCCGGGCTGGCCGCCGAGACCGTACCGGACCTGGACGCGCACGTCAGCGAGCATCCGTGGCGCGAGTCGGGCTGGCGGCTGCTCGCGCTCGCGCTGTACCGGACGGGCCGCCAGGCCGACGCGCTCGCGGTGCTGCGCCGCGCCCGCGGCATCCTGGCCGGCCGGCTCGGCCTCGACCCCGGCCCCGAGCTGCGCCGGATGGAGGCCGACGTGCTCGCGCAGGCGCCCGGCCTGGACCGGCCCGCCGAGCCGGAGACGGCGGCGGCGCGGCTGTGGACGCGCGCGGCGGCCGACTACGACCGCACGGTCGCGGCGGGGGCGCGCACGCGGCTGGAGTCGACGGTCGGCCTGCTCCGCGACCTGGCGGTGCGCGGGAGCGGCGGGCTGGAGGCCGCCCGAGGGCACCGGCTGGCGGCCGTCGCCGCGGCGGAGGAGTTCGGCGACCCGGAGCTGACCGCCCGGGTGATCGGCGCCTACGACGTCCCGGCGAACTGGACGCGCAGCGACGACCCGGAGCTCGCGCGGCGGATCGTCGCCGCGGCCGAGCGCGTCCTGCCCCGGCTGCCGCCCGGGCCCGCGCACGACGCGACGCGGGCGCGGCTGCTCGCCACGATCGCGCTGGAGATGCGCGGCACCCGGTCGCCGCGGGGCCCGGAGGCCGCCGCCGAAGCGGAGGCGCTGGCCCGCGACCTGGACGATCCGGCGGTGCTGGCGTTCGCGCTGAACGGCGCGTACATGCAGTCGTGCACGCGGGCCGGGCTCGCGGCCCGCCGCGACGCGATCGGCGCCGAGCTCGTCGACCTGTCGGTCCGGCACGGCGTGGTGACCTTCGAGGTCCTCGGCCACCTCATCGGGCTGCAGGCGCGCTGCGCGCTCGGCGACTTCACCGCGGCCGACGGGCACGCGGCCGCCGCCGACCGGCTGGGCGAGCGCCATGAACTGCCGCTGGTCGGCGTGTTCACGCAGTGGTACGCCGTGCTGCGGTCGGCCGCGTCGGGGCAGGCCCCGGCCGCCGAGACGGAAGCGGCCTACCGGGCGGCGGCCGCACGCCTGGAAGGCGCCGGGATGCCCGGCCTGTCCGGAGGGCTGCTGCCTCTCGCGCTGCTCAGCGTCCGGTTGACCGCACCGAACCCGCTGCCGTCCGGCGACCGGAGCCCGGTCGAGGTCGACCCGGCGGACGGCTGGGGGCCGTACCGCCCCTGGGCCGAACCGCTCGCCCTGCTGCACGCCGGCCGCGACGACGAGGCGAAAGCGGCGCTGCGCGCCCTGCCGGAGCCGCCCGCGGACCTGATGTACGAGGCGATGTGCTGCCTGGAGGCCGCCGCCGCGCTGTCGCTCAGCGACGAACCCGTCCTGCGGCGCGCCCGCGACCGGCTCCTGCCCGCCGCGGGCGAACTCGCGGGCGCGGGCAGCGGGCTGCTCACCTTCGGCCCCGTCGCCACCTGGCTCGCCCGCCTGAACGCCGCACTGAACGAAACCTGAACGCGCCGTCCGGGACGGTGCCCACCAGGGCGAACAAGTGACGGGCCGGCCGGTTGGTGCCGGCCGGCCCGTCGCCGACTCGTCGCGGGAGCCCTCGCGGCTTCACACGCCCCAGTCGGGACGCAGCGGCATGCGGCTGCCGCCGTCCTCGTCGAGCTTCACGCCCAGGGTCTGGTGCAGCTGGATCCAGTTCTGGTTGAAGCCGAGCACGCAGCCGGCCATGTAGACGCGCCACACCCGGGCCGTGCCCTCGCCGACCTCGGCGACGGCCTCGTCCCAGTGCTCATCCAGGTTCCGGCACCAGCCCGTGAGGGTCCGCGCGTAGTGCTCGCGCAGGTTCTCCTGGTGCCGGATCTCGAAGCCCGCGTCGTTCATCTGCTGCTGGACGTACCCGGGGCCCTCCAGCTCACCGTCCGGGAACACGTACCGGTTGATGAACCCGTTCTCCTTGCGGGTGGGCCCGAGGTTGTCCGGACGGGTGATGGTGTGGTTCAGCATCCGCCCGCCGCGCTTCAGCTTCCCGTACAGGAACGAGAAGTACGACGGCAGGTTCTTCTTGCCGATGTGCTCGGTGAGCCCGATGGAGCTGATCGCGTCGAAGCCCGTCTCCGTCACGTCCCGGTAGTCCAGGTGCCGGACCTCGGCGAGGTCCGACAGGCCCCGGTCCGCGATGGCCTTCTGCGCCCACTCGGCCTGCTGCTTGGACAGCGTCACGCCGAGCGCCTTCACGCCGTACTCCTTGGCGGCGTGCATCACCATGCCGCCCCAGCCGCAGCCCACGTCCAGCAGCCGCATCCCCTGTTTCAGCCCGATCTTCTTGGCCACCAGGTCGTGCTTGTGGAACTGCGCCTCCTCCAGCGTCGAGTGCTCCTCGGGGTAGCACGCGCACGTGTAGGCCATGGACGGCCCCAGCACCCACTCGTAAAAGGTGTTGGACACGTCGTAGTGGTGCGAGATGGCCTTCGCGTCGCGCCGCTTGGAGTGCCGCAGCCACGACGGGATGCGGCTGAAGGGAGCCTCCTGCGGCGGCGGGTCCAGCCGGCGGGACATCGCCGCGCGCAGCAGCGGATCCCCCAGCACCCCGCGCACGATCCGCGCCTTGTCCCGCGGTGTCACGTCGCTGAGCACCTGCTGCATCGTCGTCAGCGCCTCGATCATGTCGCCGCTGACGTCGATCATGCCGGTGACGTACGCGCGGGCCAGCCCCAGCGCTCCCGGCGAGTGCACCAGATAGGACACCGCGTAGGGCGAGCGCACGTCGAACCGGATGGGCGCGCCGGGCACGCCCGACCGCGAACCGTCGTACGCCGTGAACTCCACTGGCGCCTCAGCCCCGGCGAGCTGCTCGAAGACCTTGGCCAGCGTCATCTTGCTCCTCCTGTCTCTTCGCCCCGGACGGGACGACGATGGTCGACCACCGGCCCTTCCGGGGCCCCACCCCCGATTCCGCGGACGCCGGTCAGCGTCCGCGCACGCACTTGTCGTAGAGGTCCAGCAGCCGCTCGCCGGGGTCGTACTCCCCCTTGAGCCGCCGGTAGGTCTCCCCGTCGTAGTACCGCCAGAACTCGTCCCTGCTGTAAAAAGCGGTCGAGTACAGGGACTTGTGGCCGTCAAGCTTGGCGACCTCGCGCTCGATCAGCCGGTTGTGGTACTCGGGGATCTGGCCCGGAGGGAGCCGGACCGTCCCCCAGAAGCCGACGTTGACGTACGGGCGGCCGACCTCGAGCGGGTACAGCGGCCACTGCTCCTTCGCCCGCAGCGGGCACAGCCAGATCGGGCTCATCCCGATCTTGTCGTGGAAGAACTCCAGGAACTCCGGCAGCCGCTCGACCGGCACCTCGATGTCCTGGATGACGTCCTCGCGCGGGCGCAGCCCCCGCCACCGCTCCACGCGCGCGAGGAGCTGGTAGCGCCGGTCGTAGGCGACCAGCTTGCGGTACACGTCGGACCGCTTGTACTTGTCGGGCCACAGCCGCCGGACGGTCGGGTTCTGCACGCCGAACGCGCCCGAGCACCAGAACCAGTCGGTGTCCCAGCGCCAGATGTAGTCGCGCACCGTCAGGAAGTCGACCGAACGCTCCTGGATCGACCGGTAGTAGATCCCCTGGCCGGTGTAGTCGGAGGTGTAGGGCGCGTCGTCGGCGAAGAAGCCGAGCGTGATGTACTGCTCGTCCGCGCCGAAGACCGCGCCGTCGACGAAGTCGACGGTCTCGCCCTCGTACACGCCGGACTCGGTGATCTCGCCCATCGCCTTCGCGAGCTCCGCCGCGTCCCCGAACCGCAGGTGCCGCAGCCGGACGTACGGCTTCACCGGCCGCAGCTCGATCTTCAGCCGCAGGCTGTAGCCGAGCGTCCCGTAGGAGTTCGGGAAGCCGTAGAACAGGTCGGCGTGCTCGTTGTCGCGGGTCGCGGTGACGATCCGGCCGTCGCCGGTCAGCACCTCCAGCTCGAGGACGCCCTCGTGCGGGAGGCCGTCCCGGAACGACGTCGACTCGATGCCGAGGCCCGTCACCGCCCCGCCCAGCGTGATCGTCTTCAGCTGCGGGACGACGGTCGGCATCAGCCCGTGCGGAAGGGTCGCGTCGACCAGGTCCTCGTAGGTGGTCATCCCCTGGACCTGCGCGGTCCGCTCGTTCGCGTCGACGCTGAGCACCCGGTCGAAGCCGGACACGTCCAGCCCCGGGGCCGCCGAGGGGTCGCGCCACCGGAACAGGTTCGAGGTCTTCTTCGCCAGCCGCACCGGCGTGCCGGCCGGGATCGCCTCGTACGATCGCCTGAGCGCCTCCACCGCCCGCTGGTGATCGCCCTTGAGCGCAAGCTCCGTCATCTACCCCTCCCTTGCATAGTTAATCCATGATCCCATGTATCGTCCACATAACCCGGACGTTAGGGTCATCACAGGTAGGGAGGGGAATAAAGGCACGGCCATGATCATGTGCGGTCCGGTTCCTCGGGACACGGCCGCCGGCGGCGGCCAGTGTTGACCTTTCCCCGGCCGTCCGCGCCGACAAACCCGCCGGAGCCGTCCGCGCGCCGCTACTTCACCAGCCGCAGGATCCACGGGTAGCGGAAACCGCGCCCGGCGAGCGCGAAGACCGCCGCGATCGCCGACAGGATCCACGTCACCCCGTACAGCGCGCCGCCGACGCCCAACGTCACGATCGTGATCAGCAGCAGCGTCACCTGGAGGTTGAGCGCCTCCATCGCCTGCCGCCGGATGTACTCCGAGCGCTTGCCGCTCACGAGCATCAGCACCAGCGGGCCGACGAACAGCGTCGGCACCGCGAGCGCGTGCGCCGCCGCGGCGAGCATCCGGTCCTCCCCCGTCGGCTGCGCGGGTTCCAGCCCGCGCCCCGCGTGCCCCGCCACCGGCCCCAGGTCGCGGGTGACCGCCGCGAGGTCGTCGCGCGTCTTGGACGTCATCGCCAGATGCGCGCGCATGTCGAACTCGTCGTGGTCGAGCCTGCCCTCGGCGTACGCGTCCTGGAGCCGCCGGACGACCGCGTCCCGCTCGGCGTCGGAGACCCGCAGCCGCCCCACCGCGTCAGTGCTGTCCATGCCTCCATGCTGAGCGGCGCGCGCGGCTTCGGCCATCAGGGAAGACCCTGACGATCCCCTGAGTCGAGCCGGACGTACTCCTTCCCCGGGGTGAGCGTCCCGCCGAACAGCTCCGGCACCGTCACGAACGAGTACCCCTTCGCCGCCAGCCTCTCGATGATCGTCGGGACGGCCGCCACCGTCGTCGGATGGATGTCGTGCATCAGCACGATGTAGCCGGGCTTCACCGCCTTCAGCACGCTCCGCTCGACGTACTCGGTGTCCTGGTGCTCCCAGTCGAGCGGGTCGACGGTCCAGAGCACCTGCGCCAGCCCCATCCGCCTGGTGATGGCGGTCAGCCGCTTCGACAGCGACCCGTACGGCGGCCGCAGCATCGTCGGCGTGATCCCGGACGCCCGCCGGATCGCCTCCTGCGTCCGGGTCAGCTCCGACATGATCTTCTTCGTGGACGCCCGGCCGAGGTCGGCGTGCGTGTAGCTGTGGTCGGCGATCCGGTGCCCCGCCTCGTGCTCGCGCCGCACCAGCTCGGGGAACTTGGCGGCCTGCTTCCCGACGATGAAGAAGGTCGCCCGCACATGGTGCGCGGCGAGGATGTCCAGCAGCCGGCCCGTGCTCTCGGCGGGCCCGTCGTCGAAGGTCAGCGCCACGCACTTGGCCCGCAGGCAGTCCACCCGCGGCGGCGCGGGCGGCGGCGCCTGCCGGCGCGGCGGGCTCCTGCGGCCGGAGTGCCCGGGCCCGGCCGGCGGCGCGTCCGCCGGCGCGGACGCCGCGGCGAGCCCGACCCGCGGCGGTCCCGGGCCCAGGGTGCTCAGGGCCCCGCACACGGTGGCCGCGAGCACCGCGGCGGCCGCCCGCCGGACCGCTGTCGGCCCGTCCATCAACACCCCCCGCTGTTGATCTACCAGGCCCGGCCAGTCTAGGGTGCTGTGCCCGGCTCTCCGGGGACGCCGCCGCTGTGTCGGGAACCCGGCCGCGCCGCGTGTTCGTTGTCCGCAGACACCCGACCAGGTCCCGTTCCCCCTCCGGGGCCGCCCGACGACAGGACAGGCGATGAGGTTCCGGGACCGGTTCGGCATCCGCCGGCACCGCGGCACGACGGTCACCAAGCTCGACCGGGAGGCCACGGCCGCCGACATCGAGGCGCTGATCTCCTTCGCGCGCGACCGCCGCGGCGTCGAGTTCTACATCGAGCCGGAGACCTTCGCCACCGACACCACCGCGGTCGCGGTCGCCCACGACGGCGAGTGGACCCGCCGCCGCGTCGGCTCCCCCAAGGTCATCGGCAAGGTCGCCCGCGACCTCGGCGTCCCCGCCTACGACGTGCAGATCGTCGGCTACCCGCCGCGGATGCGCGCCTGGAACGAGCGCAACCGCGACCGCCGCATCGACCCCGGCACCCCCGGCCAGGCCGTCCGCCCCTGAGGCGTCAGGCGGGCGGCCAGTTCCGCAGCAGGGCGTCGACGGCATCCAGGGCCCGGTGCCAGGAGGCCTCGACATCGCGCGCCGCGCGCGAGTGGTCGAACCCGCCCGCCTCCTCCAGGCTCACGTAGCCGTGGAAGACGCTGCCGAGCAGCCGCACCGCGTCGGTCTGGTCCGGCTCCGCGAGGTGGTAGCCGCGCAGGAGCGCCCGCATCATCTCCGCGTGCCGGCCCGCGGCGCTGGCCGCCGCCGTCTCCGGATCGAGCCGCAGCCGCGCCGCCGTGTAGCGCCCCGGATGCTCTTTCGCGTACCTCCGGTAGGCGCCCGCGAACGCCACCAGCGCGTCCTTGCCCGCACGTCCCGCGAGGGCGGCCGCGGCCCGGTCCGCGAGCTCGGCGAGGGCCAGCACCGCGACCCGCGTCCTGAGGTCCTGCACGTTCTTGACGTGCGAGTACAGGCTCGCGTCCTTGACGCCGAACCTGCGCGCGAGCGCGGACACCGTCACGTTCTCGAAGCCGACCTCGTCCGCCAGCTCCGCCGCCGCCCGCGTCAGGCGCTCGGCGCTCAACCCCGCCCGCGCCATCCGCCCACCTCGCTCGCCTCCGCCGCCGCCCCGGTTGCCTAATCGTCCTAGGGAACCCGACGTCCACCACCCCACGCAACACCAACGCGACCCCCGCGCGGGGGCGTGCGGGTCAGCCGGCCTCCTGGGTCGGTTCGCGGTAGGCGGCGGCCAGTTGGGCGGGGGTCATGCCGATGCGGGCTTGGGCGGGAGGGACGCCGGCGTCGATGAGGCTGCGGAGCAGGACGGCCATGGAGTAGGCGGGGTCGGCTTCCAGGGCGCGTTCCAGGGCGACGTTGGCCAGGCCGCCGTCGCCGGCGGAGTAGGCGGCGAAGGCCAGCAGCGACGCCGGGGCCGGGACGTAGGGCGGTTCGACGCGGCGGAGCACATCGCGCCAGAAGGCGATGTCGGCGGCGGGGGCGTCCTCGTCGATGCGGATCCACGCCTCGTCGCGGACGCGCAGGTCGGTGAGCAGGAAGCCGAGCCGGGCGATGTCGTCGTCGGTGGGGCGGGGGCCGCCGCGGGCGCGGGCGAGGACGCGCGGGACGTGGTCGAGCCCCTCTTCGGTGATGCGGGAACGGAACCGGGTCGCGGGTTCGCGGGCCCACCGCAGGAAGCGTCTCTCGGCCCGTTGGGTGGCGCGGCGCATCGACTCGCGGGCCGGGCCGTCGACCGGCTGGACGGAGCGGACGAGCTCGTCGCGGTCGGCGAGGGCGACGTGGCCGGCGAGCGTCGCCTGCGCGGCGATGAGGCTGGTGGAGATGTCGTAGCGGGTGCCTTCGGCGGGGCAGCAGCCGTCGGTGCAGGTGAGCGACCACCAGCGGCCGTCGCAGACGCGGACGGACTCGACGACGTCCACGCCGGCGGCGGTGAGGGCGGCGGCCGTGGCTCCGGCGGAGCCCTCGACCTCGCCGGCCGGGCCGTAGCCGAGCAGGAGCGCCTTGCGGAACCCGTTGCCGGACAGCAGCCCGGCGACGCGTTCGCCGGCCGCGGCGGGGACCGGCAGGTCGAGCCGGACCGCGCACGTTCCGTGCGGGCCGTCGTGGCCGATGACGACGAGGCTGCGGGCGGGGTGGAACCCCAGCAGGTAGGGGACGGCGGAGATGGCGTCCTGGACTGAGCGGATGACCAGTGCTGTCATGCCGTCGACACTGGCAGCCGGGCCCGGCGGGGCGAAGGCTCCACCGGAAATGTGGATAACCTCAGGCGTCCAGGATCTGCTGCGGCCGGCTGACGACGGGCGGCTCGGTCGACCAGGGGAAGTTGATCCAGCGGTCGGTGTGCCGCCAGACGTACTCGCACTTGACGCTGGAGTGGGGCTTTTCGTAGACGACGGCGCAGCGGACGTCGGCGACGTGGTCGGCGCAGAAGTCGCGGACGAGCTTGAGGGTGGCGCCGGTGTCGGCGACGTCGTCGGCGACGAGCACCTTGGCGCCGGACAGGTCGACGGCGTTCGGCACGGGCGGGAGCATCACGGGGAGTTCGAGGCGCTGGTCGACGCCGGTGTAGAACTCGACGTTCATGACGTGCAGGTTCTTGACGTCCAGGGCGTAGCCGAGCGAGCCGGCGACGAACAGGCCGCCGCGGGCGATGGACAGGATCAGGTCGGGCCGGTAGCCGCTGGCGGCGATCTCCTGGGCCAGCTCCCGTCCGGCGGTGCCGAACAACTCCCAGGTCAGGACTTCTCTTTCAGCAGACACGGCCCCTATCTTGGCCGACCCGCCGTAAAGGGCGTCAACCGGACCCGGCGCGGCCCGCACCCGGCAGGGCGCAGGCCCCCGCCCGGCGCGGGGTGGGCTCGTCGCGGCGACCCGGGCGCGGGCGTCCGCCGCGGGCTGTAGCGTTGGGCGACGTGCCCGCCCCTGATCTGCTGACCGACAGCGACACCCAGATTCCGGACATGCCGACGCTGCTGTCCGCCGCCGTCGCGGCCATCGGGGGCGCCGAGCGCCCCGGGCAGGTGGAGATGGCGGGCGCGGTGGAGAAGGCGATCGCGTCGGGCGAGCACGTCGCCGCGCAGGCGGGCACGGGGACGGGCAAGTCGCTGGCGTACCTGGTCCCGGCGATCCGGTACGCGGTCGAGAAGCAGACCACGGTGGTGGTGTCGACCGCGACGATCGCGCTGCAGCGCCAGCTCGTCGACCGCGATCTGCCGCGGCTGGCCGAGGCGCTGAACCCGCTGCTCGGCCGGGAGCTGAAGTTCGCGATCCTGAAGGGCCGGCGCAACTACCTGTGCCTGCACCGGGTGCAGACGGGCGCGCCGGAGGAGGACGAGGGCGGCGCCGGGCTGTTCGACCCGCAGCAGCTGTCCATGCTGGGACGCCAGGTCAAGCGGCTGAACGAGTGGGCGGAGGAGACCACGACCGGCGACCGCGACGAGCTGGTCCCCGGGGTGAGCGAGCAGGCGTGGCGGCAGGTGGCGGTCACCGCGAAGGAGTGCCTGGGCGCGCAGCGCTGCCCGCAGGGCACGGAGTGCTTCGCGGAGCTGGCCCGCGCGGAGGCGGGCGAGGCGCACATCGTGGTCACCAACCACGCGCTGCTGGCGATCGACGCGCTGGAGGAGTTCCAGGTCCTGCCGGAGCACGATGTGGTGATCGTGGACGAGGCGCACGAGCTGGTCGACCGGGTGACGTCCGTCGCGACGGGCGACATGAGCGCGGCCGGCGTCGACATCGCGGCGCGGCGCTGCGGGCGGCTGGTCGAGGAGGGCGTCGCCGACCGGCTGAAGGAGGCCGCGGAGAGCCTCGGCGTCCTTCTCGAGGACCTGCCGGCGGGGCGTATGGACGTCCTGCCCTCCTCGTTGGGGAGCACGCTCGCGGCCACGCGGGACGCGTTGCACGCCTGCATCACGGCGATCGGCCCGGAGAAGAAGGACGCCGATCCGGGCGACATGGCGGCGCGCAAGGCGGCGCGGTCGTCGCTGGAGGAGCTGCACGACACCGCGGTGCGGATGCTGGAGTCGTTCCAGCCGGAGATGTCGCAGCGGTTCGACGTGGTGTGGTTGGAGAAGCCGTTCGTCCAGGAGGGGCGGCCGAAGCGTCCGCCGGCGCTGCACGTCGCGCCGATCGGGGTGGGCGGGCTGCTCAGGACGACGCTGTTCGAGCAGCGCACGGCCGTGCTGACGTCGGCGACGCTCACGCTGGGCGGGTCGTTCGAGCCGCTGGCGCGGCAGTGGGGGCTGCCGCCGCTCGGCGAGAACGCGCCCAAGGACGCCAAGACGGCCGCCGAAGGCCTCGCGCGGACCGCCACCGACGGCAAGGACAAGGACGAGGACGACAACGAGATCGTCTGGTCGGGCCTGGACGTCGGCTCCCCGTTCGATCACCCCAAGTCGGGGATCCTGTACGTGGCGCGGCATCTGCCGCAGCCGGGGCGGGACGGCCTCGCCGACGCGTACCTGACGGAGATCACCGAGCTGATCGAGGCGGCGGGCGGCCGGACGCTCGGCCTGTTCTCCTCGATGCGGGCGGCGCGGCAGGCCGCCGACGAACTGAAGGACCACCTGTCGCACCCGCTGCTGTGCCAGGGTGAGGACTCGACGTCCCTGCTGGTCAAGCAGTTCGCGGAGGACGAGCGGACGTGCCTGTTCGGGACGCTGTCGCTGTGGCAGGGCGTGGACGTGCCCGGCCCGTCGCTGCAGCTCGTCATCATGGACCGCATCCCGTTCCCGCGCCCGGACGACCCGGTGTCGTCGGCGCGCGCGCGGGCGGTGGCGGCGCGCGGCGGCAACGGGTTCATGGCGGTGTCCGCGACGCACGCGGCGCTGCTGCTGGCACAGGGCGCGGGCCGGCTGCTGCGGTCGATGGACGACCGCGGCGTGGTCGCCGTGCTCGATCCGCGGCTGGCGACGGCCCGCTACGGCGGTTTCCTGAAGAACTCGCTGCCGCCGTTCTGGGCGACGACCGACCCGGCCGTGGTGCGCGGCGCGCTGCGCCGCCTCGACGCCGCCGCGTCCGGGTCGTCGTGACGGCCCACCGGTCGTGACGGCCCGTCAGCGGCGGTAGGTGCTGAGGAAGTCGCCGATGCGGCCGACGGCCTCTTCGAGGTCGTCGGCGTACTGCAGGGTGACGACGCGGAAGTGGTCGGTGGTCGGCCAGTTGAACCCGGTGCCCTGCACGACGAGGAGCTTCTGCCGTTCGAGCAGGTCGAGGGCGAAGCGCATGTCGTCCTCGATCGGGTACATCTCGGGGTCGAGCCGCGGGAAGACGTACAGCGCGCCCTTGGGCCGGACGCAGCTGACGCCGGGCAGGTCGTTGAGCAGCTTCCAGGCGCGGTCGCGCTGCTCGCCGAGCCGGCCGGTCGGCAGGACGAGGTCGTCGATGCTCTGGTAGCCGCCGAGCGCGGCCTGGATCGCGTGCTGGCCGGGGACGTTCGGGCACAGCCGCATGTTGGCGAGGATGTCCAGGCCCTCGATGTAGGACTCGGCGTGCTCCTTCGGCCCGGACAGCACCACCCATCCGGACCGGAACCCGGCGACCCGGTAGTTCTTCGACAGCCCGCCGAAGGTCAGGCACAGCAGGTCGGGGGCCAGCGAGGCGATCGGGACGTGCACGGCGTCGTCGTAGAGGATCCGGTCGTAGATCTCGTCCGCGAAGACGATCAGGTTGCGGCGGCGGGCGAGCTCGACGATCTGGGTCAGCACCTCGCGCGGGTAGACGGCGCCGGTCGGGTTGTTGGGGTTGATCAGCACGATCGCGCGGGTGCGGTCGCCGATCTTGGCTTCGATGTCGTCCAGGCTCGGCGCCCAGTCGGCGGCCTCGTCGCACAGGTAGTGGACGGGTGTGCCGCCGCACAGCGACACCGACGCCGTCCACAGCGGGTAGTCGGGCGCGGGGATCAGCACCTCGTCGCCGTCGTTGAGCAGCGCCTGCAGGGTCATCACGATCAGCTCGGACACGCCGTTGCCGAGGTAGACGTCCTCGACGTCCAGGCCGGTGACGCCGTTGCCCTCGAACCGCTGCACGATGGCGCGGCGGGCGGGCAGGATCCCCTTGGAGTCGCTGTAGCCGTGCGCCTCGGGCAGGTTGCGGATCATGTCCTGGAGCAGCTCCGGCGGGGCCTCGAACCCGAACGGCGCGGGGTTGCCGATGTGCAGCTTGAGGATGTTGTGGCCCTCGGCCTCGAGCTGCTTGGCGCGCTTGAGCACCGGCCCGCGGATGTCGTAACAGACGTTGGTCAGCTTGCCCGACTGGTTGACCTGCATGGACACACAATATCCGCGCCGCGGAGCCGGGACCCGCCCGGGCGGCCGTCCCGCGGGGCCCTGCGGGACGGCCGCCGAGGCCGGGTCACGGCGCCGCGATCGAGGCGAGGATCGCCCCCCCGGCGGGGCGGCGGGCGGGCCGGATCGCGGCGAGCGCGCCCGCCACCGCTCCGGCCAGCGCGATCACACCCAGCTGGACGGGCGGGGCGGCGAACGGGTTCCCGAGCGCGGCGCCGAGCCCCCAGCCGAGGAACACCCCGAGGCCGAGCCCGCCGGCGGTGCCGAACAGCGCGACGATCAGCGATTCCCAGCGGATCATCGAGCGGATCTGCGCCCGGGTCGCGCCGACGGCGCGGAGCAGGCCGAGCTCGCGGGTCCGCTCGTGCACCGACAGCGACAGCGTGTTGGCGATGCCGAGCAGCGCGATGATGATCGCGAGGGCGAGCATCCCGTAGACGACGGCGATGAACCCGTTCATGTCGGACGTCTGCGCCGTGACGAACGCGTCCCGGGTCTCGACCTCGGGCGCCCCGTACGGCTTCGCCAGGGCGGTGAGCGCGGCGCGCGCCGACGCGACGGGCGCGCCGGGCTTCAGGTCGACGAACGCCCTGGTCACGAGCGGCTGCTCGGTGTGGGCGTCCCAGATCGTCCAGGGCACGAGGTAGTCGCCGGTCAGGTCGGTCCGGTCGTACACGGCGCCGACGGTGACCTGCTGGGAGGCGCCGTCGGCGAAGGTGAGGCCGACGCGCGTGCCGGCGTGCCAGCCGCGGTCGCCGGCTGTCTTCTTGGAGACCGCGAAGGTGCCGGGGCCGGCGAGCGAGCCCTGCGAGACGTCCAGGTCGAGGACGCGGCGCAGCGCCGACGGGTCGCCGACGGACACGGTCGCGACGCGGCCGCCGACCCGCATGTTCCCGGTGCCGAGCCCGGCGACGCCGCCGACCTGCGGCAGCCGGGCCGCCTCGTCGACGAGCCGCGGGGCGAAGCCGCCGGTCTCGTTGCCGCCGCCGTCCACGACGAGCGGGCCGTCGAACGAGCCGGCGACGCCGTCCTCCAGGGACGCGCGCAGCGAGCCGACGAACACCGTGAGCAGCGTGACGACGCCGACGCCGATCATCAGCGCGGTCGCGGCGCCGGCGGTGCGGCGCGGGCTGCGCGTCGCGTTGCCGCGGGCGAGCACGCCGGGCACGCCGCGCAGCCGCGCGGCGGGGGCGCCGGTGACCGCGGCGGCCGGGCGCGCCACGGCGGGCCCGAGCACGACCATCGCGACCAGGCACAGCACCGCGCCGGCGGCGGCCATCGCCACCTGCCCGCCGGACGCGCCGAGCACGACGGTGCCAGCGGCCACCGCCGCGAGCACCCCGCCGACGACCAGCCGGGTGTCGGACGGCCGGGACGGCTCCGCCGCGACCTCGCGCAGCGCCGCGAGAGGCCGCACCCGGGACGCCCGCAGCGCGGGCCCGAGCGCCGCGACGAGCGTGACCAGCAGCCCGGCGGGGACGGCGACGAGCAGCGTCGTCGCCGAGACGGTGAGCCCTTCCATCGCGATCCCGATCCGGAAGGCCGTGAACAGCAGCCGGAGCAGCGCGGCGAAGCCGAACCCGCCGGCGAGCCCGGCCAGGGTCGCGGCGCCGCCGATCACCAGCGCCTCGATCCCGGCGAAGGCCACGATCTGGCGGCGGCCGGCGCCGAGCGCGCGCAGCAGCGCCGACTCGCGGGTCCGCTGCGCCATGGTGATCGCGAAGGTGTTGTGGATGCTGAACGCCGCGACGAACAGGGCGACGCCGCCGAACGCGCCAAGCACGATCCGGAACGTCTTCAGGAAGCCGTCCTGCACGGCGGTCATGCCCTCGTCGACCTGGGCGCGGTTGGTGACGGCCTCGGTCCCGGCGGGCAGCACCGGGCGGACGCGCGCGGCCAGCTCGTCCTGGCTCACCCCGCCGGCGGCGCGGATCGCGACGCTGCTGATGCGGCCGGGCGACTTCGCGACGTACCGCTGCGCGCCCTCCAGGCTGAACGCGGTGAACGACGTCTCGCCGAACGCGTCCTCGTCGCCGAACTTGCTGATCCCGACGACCGTCACGGGGACGCGCTCAGGTGTCAGGACGGCCGTGCGGTCGCCGACCTTCAGCTCGCCCTCGTCGGCGAACATCTTGTTGATGACGACCTCGTCCGGTGCGCGCGGCGCGCGTCCCTCGGCGAGCCGGTAGGGGTTGAGCTTCGGGTCGTTCAGCCAGTTCCCGGCGGTCCTCGGGCCGCGGGACGCGATGGTCGTCCCGTCCTTGGCGAGCAGTTGCCCGGAGCCCTGGATGACGGGCTCGGCGTTCGCGACGCCGTCCACCCCGCGCACCTTCGCCAGCACCGACGCGTCGATCTGCCCGCGCGCCCCCCAGGGCGAGTCGCTCACCTTGGTGGCGTTGCGGACGCTGACGTCGCTCTTGCCGTAGGCGCCGGAGAAGTAGCCGTCGATGCTGGACGCGAGCGTGTCGCCGAGCACCAGCGTGCCGGTGAGGAACGTCACCCCGAGGAACACCGCGACCAGCGACCCGGCCATGCGGCGCTTGCGTCCCCACAGGTCCTTGAAGACGAGCCCGGTCATGCCCGGTCCCCCAGCCCGCGCATCCGGTCGAGGACGCGGTCGGCGGTGGGCTCGTCCATCACGTCCACGACGCGCCCGTCGGCGAGGAACACGACCGCGTCGGCGTAGCCGGCCGCCACCGGGTCGTGCGTCACCATCGCGACCGTCTGTCCGAGGTCGTCGACGGCGCCGCGCAGCAGGTCGAGCACCTCCGCGCCGGTACGGGAGTCGAGGTTGCCGGTCGGCTCGTCCGCGAACACGATCTGCGGACGGGTGACCAGCGCGCGCGCCAGCGCCACCCTCTGCTGCTGCCCGCCGGACAGTTCCGACGGCTTGTGCGTAAGCCGCTGCCCCAGCCGCAGTACGCGCACCACCGTGTCCAGCCACTCGGGGTCGGGACGCGTCCCGGCCAGCGTCATCGGCAGGACGATGTTGTCCTTCGCGGTGAGCGTCGGGAGCAGGTTGAACGCCTGGAACACGAACCCGATGCGCTCGCGCCGCAGCCGCGTCAGGCGCCGGTCCGACAGGGACCCGAGCTCCTGGTCGCCGACGTAGACCTTCCCGGACGTGGCGTCCTCCAGGCCCGCCACGCAGTGCATCAGGGTCGACTTGCCCGCGCCGGACGGGCCCATGATGGCGGTGAAGCGCCCGGCGGGGAACGCCACGCTCACCTCGTCGAGCGCGCGCACCGCCATGCCGCCGGTCCCGTAGACCTTGGTGAGCTTTTCCGTGCGGGCGCCGCCCATGGCCGCGTCCGCTTCGCCGATCGTTCGTCTTGCCTCTGCCGCGTTTCCCATGGCCGGGATCGTCACGCGGCGGTACGGCCCGCGTCGTCCGGCTGCGAGAGGCACCGCGCCTACCCCGTGGGCGGCACCGGCGCGCCCGCGCGTACCACGGGGGCGGCAGCGGAGCCGGGCCGGGTACCCCGCCGGGGGTACTTCTTCGCCGGAAGATCAATAAGACGCACCGTCCAATTGTGATGCGGGCAACATACAAGCAGGCTTGCTTGCTTGTAAGTGGGCTCGTACCGTCGGAGGCGTGTCAGTCAGCAGCCGCCGGCGCCGGCGCCACAGCGGCGCGACCCGCCGGACCCAGGAGGAGCGCAGGTCGCGCACGCAGGCCCGGCTCCTCGAGGCCACCATGGAGTGCCTGGTGGACCTCGGCTGGTCCGGCACGTCCACCACCGAGGTGGCCCGCCGCGCGGGCGTCTCGCGCGGGGCGCAGCAGCACCACTACCCGACCAAGATGATCCTGGTCGCGGCGGCGCTGGAGCACCTGCTCGAAGCGCAGCGGCTGGCCTACGAGACGGCGTTCGCGGTCCTGCCGAAGGAGCGCCGCAACGTCACCGGCGCGCTCGACCTGCTCTGGGAGGTCTTCCGCGGCCGGCCCGCCAAGGCGCTGATGGAGCTGGCGGTCGCCGCCCGCACCGACGAGGAACTGCGCCCGCTCTGCGTCGACCTGAACGAGCGGATCCTGCAGACCATCGCCGAGACCTTCGAGAAGCTGTTCCCCGCGAACACGCTGCCGCCCGACTTCACCGACACGCTGCTGCGCGGCCTGTTCGCGATGTTCGTCGGGCTGTCGATCCAGAACGCCCTCGACGACGACTCCGGCGGCCACCAGGCCGCGGTGCTCCGTCAGGTCAAGGAGATCGCCCGGCTGATCGTCCCGGAGCCCGGCGGCCCCGCCCCGGCGGCGCGGGGCGACGATGGTGACGGCACCGCGCCACCGCAGCAGGCGTCCGCGGCCAGCGCCGCGGACGCGCCCTGAACACCCCCCGGCCCCCGCAGGCCGCACCACCCCCGAGGGAGCGCCTCACATGCCGAAAGCCCCCACCGAACTCGCCGACGAGGTCCGCGAGCAGGTCAAGGACAGGAAGTCCTACCTCGGCGTCGTCGACCGGCTGAACAAGGCGTCGGTCGACAAGCACTGGGAGGCCTACGCCGACATCCCGTGGGACGACCCCGACCTCGCCGTCGACAAGAACGACCCGCGCTGGGTGCTGCCGCGGTTCGACCGGCTCGGCGAGACCGAGTGGTACCGCTCGCAGCCGCCGGAGATCCAGGCGCAGATCGGGCTGTGGCGGGTCGCCACCGCGATGAAGATCGGCCTGCAGTTCGAGAACCTGCTCAAGCGCGGCCTGCTCAACTACGCCTACCGGCTGCCGAACGGCCGGCCGGAGTTCCGGTACGTCTACCACGAGACGACCGAGGAATGTCACCACGGGATGATGTTCCAGGAGTTCGTGAACCGGACGAAGATGCCGATCCGCGGCATGCCGCGCTCGCTCAGCCTCATCGCCCAGGCGGCGCCGTGGATCCCGCTCGTCAGCACCGAGATGTTCTTCGTGTTCGTGCTCGGCGGTGAGGACCCGATCGACTACGTGCAGCGCAAGTCCCTCAAGGGCGGGCACATCAAGCACCCGCTCGAAGAGACGATCATGAAGATCCACATCGCGGAGGAGGCGCGGCACATCTCCTTCGCCCGCCACTACCTCAAGCACCGGATCCCGGCCATGAACCCGGTGCGCCGCCGCATCCTCGGCTTCGCGACCCCCATCGTGCTCGGCGTGATGGCGCGGATCATGCTGTCCCCGCCCGGCCCGATGGTGCGGCACTTCGACATCCCGAAGGACGTCGTCAGGCAGGCGTACAAGAGCCCTGCCTCGCAGGCGGAGATCGCCAACTCGGTCGGCAAGATCCGCGACCTGATGGCCGAGCTCGGCGTGATCGACCCGGTGAACAAGCGGGTCTGGAAGGCGTTCGGCATCTGGGACCGGCCGGGGACGCGGCGCCCCGTCGACGAACCCAAGGCCGCCTGAACCGCCCGGGGCGGCGCGACGCGGAAGCGCGGTGCGGGTTCGACGAGCCGACGGTCCCCGTTTCGTAGCCGGGTGAGTATCGGCCCGGCCGCACCACCCCGTAGAATCCCCCGCAATTGAACAGAACATCCAATTAGCCCAGCATCGAGCGGAGCGCGCAGAATGAGCATCGCGATCGTGACCGGAGGCGCATCCGGCATCGGCCGTGCGATCGCCACGTCCCTGGTGGCGCGCGGCGACACCGTCGTGGTCAGCGACATCAACGCCGACGGCGCCGCCGCCGTCGCGGACAAGCTGAACACCCTCGGCAAGGGCAAGGCGTCCTCCGCCCCCCTCGACGTCACCGACGCCGAGGCCGTCACCGACCTCTACAAGCGCGTGCAGGCCGACAACGGCACCCTCGACCTGGTGTTCAACAACGCCGGCATCGCGATCGGCGGGCTGGCCGAGGAGCTCACCCTCGACCACTGGAACCGCGCGATCGACATCAACCTCAAGGGCGTCGTGCACGGCGTGCACGCCGCGTACCCGATCATGCTGGAGCAGGGCCGCGGGCACATCGTCAACACCGCCTCGCTCGCCGGGCTCGTCCCGATGCCGATCGGCATCCCCTACACCGCCACCAAGCACGCCGTCGTCGGCCTGTCGCTCGGCCTGCGCGCCGAGGCCGCCGGACGCGGCGTCAAGGTCAGCGTGGTCTGCCCGAGCTTCGTCGACACCCCGCTGCTGCACAACGTCAACCCCGACCTGCCCGAGACGCAGCTGAGCGGCAACGCGACCGGCGACATCGCCAAGGCGTCGCCGCGCCTCTACACGGCCGAGAAGCTGGCCCGCGACATCATGAAGGGCGTCGCCAAGAACCAGGCGCTCATCGTCGCGCCCGCGCACGGCCGCCTCGCCTGGCGCGGCGTCCGCCTCAACCCGGCGGCCGCGGTCCGCGTCGCGCAGATCGCCGTCAGCCGCATCGCCAAGTAGCCGTCCCGGCTCGGCCCGCGCGCGCCCACCGAGCGCGCGCGGGCACGGTCATGGTTTAGCTAGGACGCCTCCTGCGGCTCGGTCCCGGCCTCCGCCGCCTTCGGATAATGCAGGTCGAACGCGGGCCTCTCCGAGCGGATCCGCGGGATCGAGGTGAAGTTGTGCCGCGGCGGCGGGCACGACGTCGCCCACTCCAGCGAATTGCCGAACCCCCACGGATCGTCCACCTCGACCCGCGTGCCGCGGCGCGACGTCCGGTACACGTTGTAAATGAAGAACAGCGTCGAGATCCCCAGCAGGAACGCTCCGGCGGTGGAGACCCGGTTCAGGCCTTCGAACTCCTTGGGATAGTCGGCGTAGCGGCGCGGCATCCCCTCCGCGCCCAGCCAGTGCTGGACGAGGAACGTCGTGTGGAAGCCGATGAACAGCGTCCAGAAGTGGACCTTCCCCCACGCCTCGTTCAGCATCCTCCCCGTCATCTTCGGCCACCAGAAGTAGAAGCCGGAGAACATCGCGAACACGACCGTGCCGAAGACGACGTAGTGGAAGTGCGCCACCACGAAGTAGGAGTCCTGCACCTGGAAGTCCAGCGGCGGCGACGCGAGGATGACGCCGGTCAGCCCGCCGAACAGGAACGTCACGAGAAAGCCCACGGCGAACAGCATCGGCGCCTGGAAACTGAGATGGCCGCGCCACATCGTCCCGACCCAGTTGAAGAACTTCACCCCGGTCGGCACCGCGATGAGGAACGACATGAACGAGAAGAACGGCAGCAGGACCTGCCCGGTGGTGAACATGTGGTGCGCCCACACCGACATCGACAGCCCGGCGATCATGATGGTGGCGCCGACCATCCCGAAATAGCCGAACAGCGGTTTGCGGCTGAACACCGGGATGACCTCGGTGACGATCCCGAAGAACGGCAGCGCGATGATGTACACCTCGGGGTGCCCGAAGAACCAGAACAGGTGCTGCCAGGTCAGCGCGCCGCCGTAGGCCGCGTCGAACACGTGCGCGCCGAGCCGGCGGTCCGCCTCCAGGCCGAGCAGCGCGGCGGCCAGCACCGGGAACGCCATCAGCACGAGCAGGCTCGTCAGGAACACGTTCCAGGTGAAGATCGGCAGCCGGAACATCGTCATTCCCGGCGCCCGCATCCCGATCACCGTGGTGATGAAGTTGACGCCGCCGAGGATCGTCCCGAATCCCGACAGCGCGAGCCCCATGATCCACATGTCGCCGCCCACGCCCGGACTGCGCAGCGCGCTGTTCAGCGGCGCGTAGGCCGTCCATCCGAAACTCGCGGCGCCGCCCGGTGAGATGAACGACGCGAACACGATGAGGCCGCCGAGCAGGAACAGCCAGTAGCTCAGCATGTTCAATCGCGGGAACGCCACGTCCGGCGAGCCGATCTGCAGCGGCATCACGACGTTCGCGAACCCGACGAACAACGGCGTCGCGAACAGCAGCAGCATCACCGTTCCGTGCATCGTGAACAGCTGGTTGTACTGCTCGTTGGAGACGATCTGCCGGCCCGGGGAGGCGAGCTCCGCCCGAATCACCATCGCCATCAGCCCGGCCAGCAGGAAGAAGACGAACGATGTGGTCAGATACAGATATCCGATCACCTTGTGGTCGGTGGTGGTCAGCCAGGACACCAGAACCGAGCCCCGGGGACGTCCTTCGGAAGGCGCCTCCGGAAGTCGACGGCCGAGAAGGACCATGCCGGGCTCCCAAGCGACGGGGGATCGCCCATAACTATTCGCCGGGGATCAGGGGGGCGCAAGACGTCTCCGCTCCCCGCATAGGCTGACAGGCGTGGAGCGCATACTGGTCAGTTCCTGCCTGGTGGGACGGCCCGTCCGATATGACGGGGCCGCCAAGCCCGTGGGCGGCGGCCTCTTCGAGCGGTGGCGCATGGAGGGGCGGCTCGTCCCCCTCTGCCCCGAGGTGTCCGGTGGCCTTCCCGTTCCCCGGCCGCCCGCCGAGATCGTCGGCGGCGATGGCGGCGCCGTCCTCGACGGCACCGCCCGCGTCGTCACCGAGGCCGGCGCGGACGTGACCGCCGAGTTCCTGCGCGGCGCCCGGCTCGCGCTGGCCGCCGCCGAGCGCTCCGGCGCCCGCATCGCGCTGCTGAAGGAGGGCAGCCCGTCGTGCGGCGGCACCCGCGTCCACGACGGGACGTTCTCGGGCACGCCCGTCCCGGGAGCCGGAGTGACGACGGCCCTGCTGCGCCGCGAGGGCATCCGCGTCTTCGGCGAGGACGACCTCGACGCGGTCCAGGAACTCCTGGCCGCCCTGGAACAGAACCGCTGATCAGCCGCCCGCCATGAACTCGGCCACCTGATCCGGTGTCAGCGCCGGGACGGGCAGGGGACGCGCCGCGTCGGCGCGCAGCCCGTCGAGCACGAACCCCAGGAACCGGCGCCAGATGCCGGGCGCCGCGTCCCCGCACTCGCGGATGATCTGGGACGTGGCCCACATCAGCGGCATGATGTCCTGGGTCTCGAAGTCGCTCCGCAGCCGCCCGGCCTCCTTGGCCCGTTCGACGATCCGGTCCAGGTGCGCGAACCCGCGGTGGCACGCCTCGGCCAAGCCCGAGGCGGCCGGGAACCGGCGCGCGAGCACGTCGTTGAGCCCCCGGTCCGCCGCCTGGAGCGCGACCAGGCCCTCGACGAACGCGACGAACCCCGACCACGGATCCGCGTCGGCCAGCGCCGTCTCGGCGAGCCGGTCCAGAGCGCTCAGCCGGGCGGGGAAGATCGCGTCGAAGAGGTCGGCGCGGGCGGGGAAGTGGTTGTAGAGCGTGCCGATGCTGACACCGGCCCGGCGCGCTACCTCCTCGAGCGGCGCGTCCAGGCCGCGCTCCCCGAAGACCGCCGCGGCCGAGGCCAGCAGCTTGTCCCGGTTGCGTGCGGCGTCGGCCCGCGGCGCCCTGCTCTTCGCCATGCCCCCATCCTACGAAGTTGAGGGCGCCCTCGATTTCTCTGCTAACTTGAGGATACCCTCAACTTGAAGGAGGTCTCCATGACCGCGACGACCGTCGTCATCGGTGCCGGCCCGGGGCTCGGCATGTCGATCGCCCACCGCTTCGGCCGGGAAGGGCACACCATCGCCCTCGTCTCCCGCAACGGCGCCCGCCACCCCGGCTACCTCGCCTCGCTCGCGTCCGCGGGCATCGAGGCGACGTCCCATCCGGCGGACGTCCGCGACCGCGACGCCCTGCTCGGCGCTCTCGACGAGATCACCGCACGGCACGGCGCCGTCGACGTCGTCTACTACGGCCCCGGCGCGGCCGACCCGACCGCGCGCCCCGTGCCCATCACCGAGACCGACGTGCCCGCCGTCCAGGACGCGATGAGCTGGGTGTACCCGGCGATCGACACCGTCCGCGCGGTCCTGCCCGGCATGCTGGAGCGCGGACACGGCGGCCTGCTGTTCGCCGGCGGCCTCAGCTCCGTCGTCCCGATGCCGATGCTCGGCCCCCTGGCGCTCGCGTCCGCCGCCCTGCGCAACTACGCCGTCACCCTGCACGCCGCCCTCGCCGACCACGGCGTCTACGCCGGGACGCTCACCATCGGCGGCGCCATCGAGCGCGGCGACATCCACAGCGCGATCGTCGCGCGGCCCGACCTCGTCGGCGGCATGGAGGTCCGCACCCTCGACCCCGACGCCCTCGCCGACACCGCCTGGGACCTCTACGAGAACCGCGACGAAGCCGAAGCCGTCTTCAACGTCCTCGCCTGACCCGTACCCGCGAAACGGTCAGCCCGTCCCGCGCCGCCAACTGGACGGGCTGACGCCCCGAGCGCGCTTGAACGCCACGCTGAAGGCGAACGCGTCCTCGTACCCGACCTCGCGGCCCACCGCGGCGACCGTCGCGTCGGTGTCGCGCAGCAGATCGGCCGCGAGGGTCATCCGCCAGCCGGTCAGATAGGTGAGCGGCGGCTCGCCCACCAGCCCGGTGAAGCGCGCGGCGAACGCCGCGCGGGACATCCCGACCTCGGCGGCGAGCGAAGCGATGGTCCAGCGGCGCGCCGGATCCCCGTGCATCAGCCGCAGCGCCTCACCGACCGCAGGATCCGCCAGCGCCCCGTACCAGGACGGCGGATCCGACCCCGGCCGCGCGCACCAGGCCCGCAGCGCCAGCACGAGCACCAGGTCCAGCAGCCGGTGCAGGACCGCGTCCTGGCCCGGCTCGTCGCGACCGACCTCGGCGGCGAGCAGATCCAGCGCGCCTCCCGTCCGCGGCCCGGCCGGCACCACCGCCACCGGCGGAAGCATCGCAAGAATCCGTCCGCCCACGTCACCGTGCAGTTCGTAGGCACCGCGGAGCATGACCGTGGCGCCGGGCAGCCCGTCCCCGTAGGTGCGGGGAGCCAGGTTCCACCCTTCGCGCTCGACCGGGTCCCCGCTGTCCGCGTGGTACTTCCTCCCCTGCCGGATCACGACCTGGGCAGGCGTGGACGCGTTATCCGCGATCGTGTACTCGCCGACGGCCGTGATCAGGGCGATGTCGCCCGCCGCCAGGGCCACCGGCGCCGCATCGGCCTCGTCCAGCCGGACCACGGCATGGCCGCCGAGCGTGGCGACGACCGTCAGCGCCGTGGCGTCGGCGAAGGTCAGCGCCCACGGCGGCCGCTGGACCAGCCGCCTGACCAGCGCATCACCGGCGCGCGCCCGGCGCAGCAGATCGCTCAGGACGTCCATGCCGCACAGGCTAGACGATCACAAATGGATCCAAGACGTTCTCTCATGGATCGTCTGGCCGTCCTACGGTTGCGTAGGGGGCATGGAGAACACGCTCATCCTCGGCGCCACCGGGAAGACCGGTCGCCGTATCGTCCGGCGCCTGCGCGCCTCCGGCCATCGCGTCCGCACCGCGTCCCGCACGGGAAGCGACGTGGCCGTCGATCTCGGAGACCCTGCGACCTGGCCCGCCGCCCTCGACGGCGCCACGGCCGTCTACCTTCTCGAACCGGTCCTCCAGCCGGTCCCCGATCGCGACGCGCGCATCCCGAAGTTCGTGGCCGAGGCGGTCTCCGCGGGTGTGCGGCGCCTGGTCCTGCTGTCCGCGCACGGCGTCGGCGACGCCGGCGACGACCATCCGCTCAAATCCGCCGAACGGGCCGTCCGCGAATCCGGCACCGGCTGGACGATCCTGCGTCCCGGCTGGTTCGCGCAGAACTTCAGCGAGTCGTTCTGGAGGCCGTGGGTCCTCAGCGGAACCCTCGCCGTCCCGACCGGGGACGGCCGCACCCCCTTCGTCGACGCCGAGGACATCGCCGAGGTCGCCGCCGACGCACTCACCGACGGCAGGCACAACGGCCGGATCTACCAGCTGACGGGACCGCGGGCGGTCAGCTTCGCCGAGGCCGCCGAGCTCATCGGGAAGGCCACCGGACGCACGATCCGCCATGTCGATGTCACTCCGGAGGCCTTCACCGAACGCCTCGCCTCGCATGGCGTCCACCCGGACGCGGCCCGCATGCTCGCCGGCCTCCTGGCGAACATCCGCGAAGACCGGGAAGCCGCCGTGTCGGACGGTGTGGAGCGCGCCCTCGGCCGGCCGGCCAAGCCCTTCGAGGACTACATCACCGAAGCCGCCGCCGCGGGCCACTGGAACTGACCCCAGAAATGCGGAAGGCCCCGCCTTTCGGCGGGGCCCTCCCAATATGTGTCCGGCGGTGTCCTACTCTCCCACACAGTCTCCCATGCAGTACCATCGGCGCTGAAGGGCTTAACTTCCGGGTTCGGAATGGGACCGGGTGTTTCCCCTCCGCCATGACCACCGAACGCCTCACG